>NZ_CAXBOU010000016.1:0-137023 GCF_963977385.1 uncultured Maribacter sp.
CAACGGAAACCTAAAATAGTATCGAGAATCTTTGGAACACGAAAGGTTCTCGATATAAATTTCTCGTACCTCGAAATCCACTCGAACGGACATTTTTTCCAACAACTAACAACGAACAACAAACCACTAGCTACCAATCTCCGCAACCAACTCTTCTACCGTCTCCAACCCATTCAATTTCTCTGTTGTTACTAACACTTCTAAATCATGCGCTGTTTCTACTAGTATAATAGGATAAGTAAATGCATGCCCAAATTTGCTTTTATAGCTTTTTTGAAATTCATCTTTATGTAAGAATTCTAGTTCGTAGCCTTTGGTCAATAGACTTTCTCTAAAAGCTTTCCATTGCTTGTTCTCGGTAAAGCTACCGAAGGTTAACGAACAGAGTGCGCAGTCGTACGTTGCGGGGCTTATTATTTTATGGGCAAAATCAAGCATTTTGCTGCCCGTGTCGCTATTGGCATTATAAATAAAGAGAATTTTCTTTGACATGGTCTTTTGGTCGTAAAAATAAACCATACCATACATAATTTTAGACCATTTATGGTTTTCCGTAATGCGATTGAATGGTAATTTGTAGGTTTATTCTTTAGTGGTATCTTAGAAGGTATGGTTTAAGTGCTAAATTGAGAAATAAACATACCATGATACGTATATCCGTACGTCGGGCGCAATTTTGAATAATCATCCAAGTTTCAATTTCTATGAAAGAATATTTGCCGATAGTATTTTCAATTATTGTTATCGGGATTTTAGCCTATCGATATAGAAATAAAAGTGGCGACGATTCTGATTTTGATGATTTTGACTTTGATTGAGAAAGCCGGTTGGTAATATATCTTGCATTAAGTTTAAAAGAAAATGTAATTTGAGCAGAACGGACTTTTTAGCTAGTCTGTGCAAATGAACTTGAAAAGCAGAACGCAAACAGAACGCAGATGGACTTTTTAGCAAATTTGCGCAAATGGAATTCACTCAAGTGTAACTAAATGAACAAAAAGGAACAATTAAAAAAAGACCTAGATAAGATTACTAAAAGTATTGTTACTTTCCTTCAATCCTTTGAATTTTGCTATTACCTGAACTATCCGAAATCAGACAATATTTTAGATGAAAAGCATCTAAAATACATTTCCAATTCGGGGTTCTTTTCATTTTCGAGATATGCACTTTGGCGTTTAACAATTATTGAACTACATAAGTTAACAAATGACAATAAAGAAACGGACAAATATAACTTACACCATTTATTGAGAAAAATAGAAAAAGGCGGAATTTATCAATCATTAAATATAGATGAATTGAAAATTAGTGAATGGAAAAACGAATTAAAAAAACAGAATAAATCAATAGAACAAGTCAGTAGTTTGAGATTTAAGCTTTATGCTCATACAGACCATAATTACAAAAACGTTATTAACAATTCCGAATTGACATTAAAAGAAACTGAGGAATTGATAAATGTTGTTGTTAAAGTTATTTTCGAAATATATTCTATTGTTTTCGACACTCATTTTGAATTTAAACCAATTCACGAAAAGAAAACGCTAAGAAGAATTATAGATGACATTTTAACTAAACGAGAATCGGACAAGAAAAGAGTTGTTGAAAAATTTATACAAAATGCGAATAAAACTCAATAAAATTCAGCGTACTCGGACGAAAAACTGCGCCCAACATTGGCTATAACAAATAGGGCAAAAAGAGCTAAATTTAATGGCTATGGCGTGTTTACTAAGTAGGCCAAATCTTTTGGATTTGGCAATTAAAAAGAAAAAATAATTACAAAACAAAAAGCTCTGGCTCGCAGACCAGACGGAAACGAAAAGTTTCCTTGCCTGCCCTACTTGCCATAGCCTAAACGTTAGCAAAAATTAAAAACTGATACTTATGAAAAAATTTATTCAACTAATTTTACTTGTCATTTTAGCAATATCATGTAAAGAAACAACTAAAGATTCTAAATCTGAAAACAACAAAAATAAAGTTGCAACAAAAGAAGTCATTTCTATTAAACCAAAATCTGAAAAAAACGCAACATATTTATGCAAAATAAATGGCAAAGATTGGGCATATACAAAAGCTTCAGGCATTATTGATACTCATGCAAAAACAAAAGTACGAACAGCTATAATTACGTTTAAAAAGAAATTAGAAAAAGGGAGTGAGAATGTACAGTTATATTATAATCCAGAAACATTTGAACTAACTGCTGTTGCTATTCAACTACGTTTTTTACAAAAAGATGGCACAACCTCTACTTGCTACTATAATATAAAACCAGAAACCAGAAGTAAAAATCCACTAACGAAACTTGAAGGAAATATTGATTTATCTAACCCAACCAAAGCTTCGGGAACAGCAGAAATAAAGAACCTAAATATTAATTACGAAAAAGACAAACTTAAAAATATTGAGGATGCTGTGATTACTGTATCAGAGTTAAAATTTAGTGATGTAGGTTATTCTGATTTAGATAAAGTATTTAAAATTGATTAATGAATATTTAAAATATCGCAATTAATTATACGGTTAAAGCACAAGTGGTACTAGGTTTTTATAACTAAAACGGAGACACAATGGGGTCTAAAATTTCAAAAAAAATGGAAAAATACTTTTAGGTGAAGCTGTTTATGATTTTTTTGAATTTAATCACAAAAAATACGAAAATGAATTAATAAAATTTTTGACAAATAACTTTTGCTAACAAAGAACTGAGGTAAAAAACAAACAAATTCCTCCTTAATCTGAAGCATTGTTATTCTAGGCTGATAGATTCAAAAAAACAAATTCTTTGAATTTTTTTTAAAAATCTTAAAACCCCATGCTACAAATACTGACTCAGTCAAAACCATTTAAAGACAATACCGCTAATAATTGATAACATATCGATTTTAGTATTTTAACGAAATTGCAGACCACCAACCTAAAAAAACCATAAATGAAAATCTTAAAAATAGTAGTACCCCTTCTGATCGTATCGTTCTTTATTTCCTGCACCAATACACAAAAACCAGAAGTGAAAAAAAGTGACTCTATGTCAATAGCGCCTGAAAGTTCTAATACCAAAGTATTGAACTTTGCTACTTTTCATATGGGTTACACCAGCGATGCACATACGGTTGAATTCGATGAAAACAATAAGAAAAATAAAGACTCAATTCATCAAATAGCTAAAATGCTATCTGCTTTTAAACCCACTATTATTGCTGTAGAAACTATACCTGAATACAATGAGATCTTACAAAAAAACTACGCCACCTATTTAGAAGCACCAGATACTAGTTTTGAAGAACCAATTGAGGTTGAACTTCTTGCTTTTGAATTAGGAAGATTAGCGGGTGTAAAACGAATTTATGGTATTGACCATAAAATGGAATATAACTATGCTATTGGTTCAGAAATTACAAATGCAATTGATTCCGTAACGTACGTCGAATTTATGTCCAATCCGTTTGAGTCCGTCCCCAATCAAAATATATTTGAAGAAGGTATCTCGTTATATGAGAAATTGGCCCGAATGAATCATCCTAAAATATTGGATTTACTTATCACCGCAAATGCTGACATATTAACTTATGTAGGTACCGAAAATGGTTTTGAAGGTGCAGATGAAGCTGCAAAGTATTATCAAAGAAATTTAAGAATTTATTCGAATCTAAATAGACTTAAATTAGACAGTACCGATAGAGTTTTTATCATCTCTGGGGGGAGCCACACCGCATTTCTTAGAGAATTTATGCGCAGAGATAAAAAGTATGAAATGGTAGATACTTTTGAATATTTAAAATAGATAATTAGGGAGTAAGAGACTATACCCAAGATCATTGTTAAATTTCAGAATAGAAAACCATGCTACACCTCATCGTTGGAAATACAGGCTCAGGTAAAACTACCTATTCGAATGCATTGAAAAGTAAAACCAAAGGTGTACTCTTTTCAATAGATACGTGGAACAAGACCCTATTTCTACCAGACAAAGCCCCAGCCGACGGTTTAGAATGGTTTTTAGAGCGCATAGAACGGTCGGAGAAGATTATCATGAATTTGGTACAGCAATTGGAGCAATCGAACACCGATAGCATTCTAGACCTAGGCCTATCGAAATTCGAGCACCGAGAAAAGTTTCGGCAATTTGCAGCAGCCAATGACTTCAAAATTAAAATTCATTATTTAGATATATCTAAAGAAACACGCTGGCAACGTATACAACAACGAAATACCGAAAAAGGAGCTACGTTCGAATTTGAGGTCACCCAAGAAAACTTTAACTTCATGCAAAATTGGTTCGAGCAACCCAGTAATGAAGAACTTGTTGGCGGTGTCGTAATTACAGAGAAACCCTAATTTCATTTGAATATAAAACATCGGTTTATTAGTCTTTTTCTACGACAGAAAAGCAAGCAAGAATGCCATAGCATTCTAAGCAAATGGAGCACTTACTACACAGGGCTATCGGAAAGCAATAAAAAATCGTTTATGGTTAGAACATTACTCTTTCTACACACCACCGATTTTGACTCCAAAGAAGGTTTTGAACTTACCCTAGAAATGAAACTGGTGATCTGTAGTGCCTTTGTGCAAATTACATTTGGCCTACAACAAGATGTGCTGAATATATTCAATGAAGTTTTTGTTACGCCGACCTCCTATTCCTACGCTGGTAGAGATGTCTTTTATGACGGTGATGTAAACCCTTTTACCCAACGTGTAAATCTTTCGTGGCCTGCCGTAGAAAAAGGTTTTATCATTACCGATGACGGTTTAAATATTGCCATTCACGAATTCGGCCATTGCCTAATTATTGAAAACTCTAAACGCTCTTATCTGGCACGGACTTTCAACGAAAGTGACCTCAACACATGGAAGGCATTGGCCATTAAAAAAATACCTTTGGTTAAAGCCGGTGATTATAAAATTTTTAGGGAATATGGCGGCACTAATTTAATGGAACTATTTTCTATTACCCTAGAAACCTTCTTTGAATGGCCACATGAGTTTTACTCCTATTCGCCTACGTTCTATCGTATGACAGCGAAAGTTTTGCAACAAGACCCGCGTAATAGCAAAAACCCGAGGAAGCTTAAAAATGGGTGATCGAACCAACTCAAAAGAGTTCATACCCCTAAAATTATTCGTAGTATTGAATACAATCTATTTGTGATGTGCAATTATATCCTAATTAAAAAATGAAGAATACATCAACCTTTCTACTGCTACTATTTCTAATAATAGTTTTTAATTCTTGCAAAAATAAAGGTGGAGATTATGTATGCACGCCCTGTAATTTAGAATGTGATGAATTGGCCTTTTCAGAAGCTGGCATTTGTCCACATTGCCAAATGGAGTTACTAAAGAAAAGTAATTTAACAAGCAAAAAGGAACTAGTCAGAAATGAAATCGACATTCAAGAAGGTTCGGGAACATTTATAATAGAAGGCGGTGTTGGTAATGAACATAAAACCATAGAAATATTTTATCATAAGCCTAAAAATTTCGACCCATCATCTAGAATTTTGCTTGTAGTACCTGGTGCTGGAAGAAATGGGGACAGTTATCGAGATGCTTGGGTTGAAGAATCAGAAAAGTATAGTATTCTAATTCTATCTCCTATGTACCCAAAGGATGAGTACAGTTTTGAGGACTATCACTTATGCGGCTTAATTACGGACTCAAATTTGAAAAATAACATCAAATATGTTGAAGGCACTAATATAGCTAGACTCGATGAAGATAAATTTAATTTCAAAGTCAATCCAAATTCGAGCAATTGGATTTTCAATGACTTTGACAGAATATTTGATTTATCCGTAGCGGCTCTGAACTCACAGCAGAAAACATATGATGTTTTCGGACATTCTGCAGGAGGACATATATTACATAGACTTGCTCTATTTCAAAAAGACTCAAAAGCGGACAAAATTTTAGCTTCCAATGCCAGTTTCTATACGTTACCCTCATTTGAATCGAATTTCCCCTTTGGCTTTAAAAATGCTCCCATCGAAAAAGAATCATTAAAAAGTGCTTTTAAGAAAAGCTTAATTGTCTTTTTGGGAGAACTCGATAATGAAAATGAAACAGGAGGCACTTTCCTGCATTCGAAAAGTGCAAACGAACAAGGTCATCATAGATTGGAAAGAGGGAAATACTTTTTTAATACCTCTAAAAACAGTGCCGAGGAGCTGGACCTTGATTTCAATTGGGATTTACAGATAATACCAAATGTTGGCCACGACCATCGAAAAATGGGAGACGCTGCAGCGAAATATTTATATAGTGAAACGGAACAATAGCGATTACAAATAAAACATAAAGCGCTATATTTAAAGGCCTTGACTTATTTGCCAAGTCCGCAAAATCTATTGTATTTGGCAATTAAACAAATAAACTAATCACAAAACTAAAAGCTTTGGCTACGTGTACAGGCCTAATTGCCACAGCCTTATCATTAAGGTGCGAATTTTAAACAGACGACCTATGAAGTATAAGATAGTACCCAACATTATTTCTATAATCTTAGCTCTTATTATTGGAGTGGCCCTATTTAGGCAAATTGACTTTCAAAATATGACCGTTGAAAAACCCTTATTGGCCTTAGTATACCTCATCGCCTTTCTGATTTCTATCGGATTCATGATAAAAAAAAGCAAACAATAAATGAAAACAACGTTTACCTACATAACAATCGTACTTCTACTGTTTTCTTCGTGTAAAGAAAATAGGCCTTCAAAAGTAGAACGTGATGGCGAACCTAATGTCTACAATATAGAAAATGACAACGCCAAAATCAACGATGCTATTGAGAAAGCTAAAAATTCGATTCAAGAATTTACAATTGCGCTTAAAAGTGATAATCCTGATTTAGATTTCTTTGCCATCAAACAGAAATTTATAACCCGCGATGGTGGTGGTGAACATATTTGGGTGCAAGACATTCAGTTGGTCGACTCCGAATTTATAGGCACAATTGGCAACGAACCGGTATATACCAATGCAATACAATTAGGAGATACCATTACCGTAGACCGCGCTAATATCAGCGATTGGATGTATTATGAAAAGGATAAGATTGTTGGCGGTTATACCATTCGAGTGCTACGCGATGGATTATCAGATGAAGAAAAAGCACAATTCGACGCTAAAAACGGGCTTCTTTTTAAATAAAATAATAACCATCCTATCAATTCCGAGGAATTTAGAATCGATTATTCACAAAAAATAAAACCAGAATAGTTAATTTCATACACAACCAAACCCCTAAACCAGTGCACACTTGAAGAAAGAATATCAAGCCTATTTCGATACCTATTTCAACTTATTTTCACATGCAACGCCAGAGGAAATAGCGATTATAAAAATGCAGGTGACCATTAAAGAATATGGTAAAAAAGAGTTCTTTTTCAAGAGCGGGGAAATTCAAACCAAAATGGGCTTTGTCTGCAAAGGGTTATTACGCAGATATTATATTAATGACAAAGGAAACAGTATAACGACAGGTTTTGTGAATGAAAACAAATATGCTACAGATTACCCTGCCTTTATTAGACAAAAGCCTACGAAGTATTTTATGGAGTGCCTAGAGCCATCGATTATCATAGAATTGTCGTACGAACATATTCAAGACGGGTACAAAAAATTCAAGAGCAATGAAATGTATGGTAGACTAATCGCTGAAAAGGTTTTAACCATACAAACGGATAGGGTTGAGAGTTTTTTATTTGAAAATGCTGAAGAACGTTATCTCAATTTCATCAATGAAAATGCAGCTATCATGAACCGAATAAGTTTAACGCATTTAGCTTCATATTTGGGTATAGAACGACAATCATTAAGTAGAATACGGAGTAAAATTGCAAAAAAGTAATTTTGTCACATATGTGTCAGGTACATTTCACCACGGTATCGCAACTTTGCAGTAATAACCAATGAATAGCGAACCATGATTTCACATAATAAACTTCTAAGAATTGCCTTTTCGATATCCTTTCTTTTTTTGACCATTCTACTCAATGGACAAAGCATAGAACCTGATGCTACAATGCATCAAATAGTGCAACAACGAACCGATGAAATCTTTGACAGTTTGGTGAAAGTTCGTAGAGATTTACATGCGTACCCTGAATTGTCTGAGCAAGAAAAAAGAACATCAGAACAAATAGCGAAGTATTTAACCGCATTAGGTTTGGAGGTTAAAACCAATGTTGGTGGCCACGGTGTAGTCGGCATTTTAGAAACTCATAAAAAAGGTAAGCGAATCGCCTGGCGGGCTGATATTGATGCATTAGCATCAGAAGTGCCAGATAGTGTGTCATTTTCATCAAAAAATGAAGGTGTTCGTCATATTTGCGGACACGATGTACATACCACTATTGCACTAGGTATTGCCGATGTGCTTACAAGTATGAAGGATCGTCTTACAGGTACGGTTTATTTCATATTTCAACCCTCTGAAGAAAATATTAAAGGGGCAAAAGCAATGATAGAGGATGGTCTGTTTGACATTATCGATCCCGAAGAAATTTACGCTTTACATATAACACCCATGCCTTCTGGAATGATTTCTACAAGGGCAAACTGGCCTTTTGCCGGATATAGGACTGCAACGGTTTCTTTTAAGAACACGAGTGAAAATGACTCCATCATCAGCTTTACTAAAAAGCTACTTTTAAGCTTTCAAAATATTAAACCGGATAGCAAATTTTGGGATACCCGAAATTTATTAGACCCCAACATCGGTTTAGCAAACCCCAACACCATCTTTAAGGACTTTCTTACGGTAAGTCAGAATATAAAAATCAGCAAAACAGACACTGCACTATCGATAAGCACCAATATAAGTGTTAGTAGTCAACAAAAGCTTGATTCAATGATTTCTATGTTAAAAGAAAAAATAAGTACTTCGAAATTTTCAAAAAAATTAATTGACGTGTCGTTACCTGGCGATTACCCTGTGGTTTCTAACGATAAAGAATTAACGACCAACACCATGAATAGTTTATCTACCATTTATGGTAAAGAGCGTGTTGTTCCCACTTACGGCGCAGTACCTGATGGCCGTGGTGATGATTTTGCTTATTTTCAACATCAGATACCTGGAGTATATTTTTTATTAGGAGGTTCTAATTTTGAAAAGGGTATCATCTCAATGCCACACGCACCAAATTTTGAAGTAGATGAAAACAGTATAAAAACCGGAGTGAATTTTTTCTCATCAATGATCTTAGAAAGATTGCAAAATCAATAAAGCAAAAGGTTTCAATCCACGACGTATTTCTTGAGAAAGAAAAAGAGAGAACAATGCTAATTGAAAATAAAAAAAACGCGGTCAGAAACACTAAAAATTTTCATGTAAATTTATTCTGCCAATACAATCAAAATCATACTACTATGGAAACCTTAAAAAAAGTATCAAAAGGTGTTTTGTACACTTCGTATATTCTGCAAGGCATCGTCGTTCTCATGTTTTTAATGGGAGCTGTCAATAATTTGTTTCAAACGGAAATGGCCGTGGAAGGTGCCGTAGAATTTGGCTATCCTGAAGATACAGTGATGTATCTGGGCATTATTTTATTCGTCTCTACTGTTTTGTATGCTATTCCTAAAACTACCTTTATTGGAGCACTTTTACTTACTGCTTGGCTTGGTGTAGCAGTCGCTACGCACGTAATTCATAACGACCCTTTTACCAACATTCTTTTACCTATAATTTTCGGAATAATCGTGTGGGTCGCTATTTGGTTGAGAAGTGAAAAGTTGCGCGTACTGGTATAATATGCATGAATAATGTGGGTGATTTGACCTTGCAAATTTCAATACTATGAGAAGAGTCATAGTTTAACAATGTTCTTCTTCTTATCATTGCCAAAATTCAATTATGAACTCGACATCTTTTAACGAAAACCTAGATTTCAACGACAATAAAGTGGCCCTAAAAGTGCTATTAGAAACTTCCTTTTCTAAAGAAATACGCATTTTATTTAAAAAAGGGCAAATGATGAAAGAACACAAAGCACCCTTTCCTATTATTGTGCATATCTTAGAGGGTGAAATCGCATTTGGCGTTGAAGGCAAAGTACACGATTTAAAAAAAGGAGCGATACTTACCCTTGAAGGAAATATACCGCATGATCTAACTGCAAAAGCAGAAAGCATTGTACGGTTAACGCTATCAAAACAAGATACCGCCGATCGTGTAAAAGACGTTGTTGCACACTCATAAACGAATACTATGAACGATATCACCAATAGAGAAGATGTAGGCGTATTGGTACATGCATTTTACGGAAAAATAAGAGAGAACGAAATGCTGGGCCCAATTTTTAATGGCCACATTACTGATGAGCAATGGCCAGTACACCTCAGCAAACTCACTGATTTTTGGGAATCGAACCTCTTTGGACTTCGAACTTTTAGAGGGAGCCCTTCTGCCAAACATGTAAATGTCGATAAAAACCTTAACCATACCATCTCGCAAAATCATTTTGCACAATGGCTACAACTTTGGTTCGAGACCATTGATGAACTCTACGAAGGTGAATTGGCTACAAGAGCAAAGGATATGGCACGTAGAATGTCTACAGGACAGTATATTCATATTTGGCAAAACCGACCTGAAGAGTATCGGAAATAAAAGCTCTTTGTTGGCAATATCGGTTTCCAGTAAGTGGTACTAGTTCTCTGTATTTAGTGAACTAGTATTTGTACCTTAGTGTTTATAAAGTTCACGGGTGGAGCTACCATAAAGATTATTGAGCTTGTGATACTTGACAATAAAATAACACAAGACTTTAAACGTACCTCCATGGATTATCTTTCCCCCACCTATTTCTTTGATTACGAAACATTAGAAATTCAAAATCTAGTGACTGATGTTACTCCAGATTCTATTTCTGAACAAGAAAAAGCCATACAGCTTTATTTAAAAGTTCGCGACTCATGGCGCTACAACCCCTATAGTTTAAGTTTTACAAAAGAAAATTACAGGGCAAGTGTAATTGCAAAAAGAACAAAAGGGCATTGCATCGATAAATCGATTGTTTTAATTGCATGCTTACGCGCTGTGGGCATACCTGCTCGAATTCACTTGGCAAAAGTTAAAAATCATATTGGCGTAGAACGCTTGACGGAAAAGTTCGGCTCTAACGAACTCACCAACCACGGTATGGTCGATGCGTATATCAATAATAAATGGTTAAAGCTTTCACCAGCTTTCAATGCTTCTATGTGTAGTATGCTTAATGTAGCTCCTTTAGATTTTGATGGTGAAAATGATTCCGTTCTACAAGAGTTTAATGAAGATGGTAATCTCTTTATGGAATACTTAGAAGATTATGGACATTTTGAAGATGTACCCGTTGAATTTATGGTGAAAAATGCCCGAGAACACTACCCTCATATTTTCGATGCAGACCCTAACCAAACGGAATTTGAGTTGTAGGTTTTGACACACCTAAATTGCTAAATAGTTTATAATCCGTGCAAAGAAAATCTCAAATTTCGTAACTTGAGTATCGGCAACTTAAAAAATACTTGGCATGGAACGTATTACAAATCCAGATTCTGGTAATCATCGTAGAATAGGCATCAACTACATTATCAATGAAAAGGAAATTGAGCAGTTTCATGAACTCGGCTATGTCGTTTTAAATGATGTACTGACAGACGTAGAGATGCAGTTTTTAGACCCATGGTTCGACCATTTCGTTTTAGGCAAAGAAGCAGAAGATATGAAGAAAGATTTCTGTGATATGTCGCAACCCTATGGCACACCTATGGAAGATTTTCAACTGGTAAATGCCATGCTGCCCAGTACCTACCGCAAAGAATTAAAAAATAACATCTATCATAAAATTACCCAACGTATAGCCGACCAATTATATAAAAATGGAAAATCGTTGATGGACTATGAACAATTTTTAGCTAAAAAACCAAGTAAAAAAGGAGCTGAATTTGCCATGCACCAAGATTTGGGCTATTGGCCTAAAACAGAAAATACTTGGACAGCCACCTTTTCTTTGGCGCTTACAGATTCTGACCTTATCAACGGATGTCTACAAGTTTTACCTGGCACGAATAAAGAGCCAGAATTGCGTAAGCACTTTCCAAAATCGTACAGTAACGAAAGAAAAGATGGTAAGGTATCACGAGATGAAAGTCACACCTTAGTGATTGAAGAGCGTGAAGATGATAAAATTGTATACCTACCCGTAAAAAGAGGCAGTATTACCATACACGACGAACGTATTGTACATGGTTCTGCAGGTAATGAATCGAAAGACTGGCGCAAGACCTATGTTGCCGCTTATAGAGATATTGATACCATTGCGAAAGAGCGTGCCATTGGCTTTACGCATTCACATAACGATGTGGTGAATTGGGATAATATTATCATTTAGGAATTTACTTTTTCAGTACTTTCGACGCACATTTAAATGCTACATTCCTTGAAAAAATACACTTTTCTTTTATGCTGTTTATACACAACAGTATTCCTTTTCGGTCAAGAAACAATAGAATGGACACCTGATTACGTGTTGCAACTTAGCGACTACCAATCTCCAGAATCAGAAATAGATTCCGCGCTTACCTCCTATTCCATTTACTCCGGTTCTAAAATAGATTTCAGTTTTAATATGAATTCGGTTTCTTTTATGTTCACCAAAAATTTCAATAGCAAGGTGAAAACAATTTTTCAGCGAAATTTAGCTGTCTTGATAGCTCCTGATTCCATCACTGCAAATCAGTTGCTTCGCTTTGGTCGCTATGATTTTGATTTGGTCGAACTCTACGCACGAAAAATACGCAAGAAAATATATGAGGAAAAAGGAACTTTTAGCGACTCAAAATTATTTCAGCCTATTTTCAACGAACTACAAGAGGAGATGAATACGGTAAGTGCACAAGTTTTTAAAGCCACTGACTTTGGTAAAGATGCCGAAACGTTACAAAAAGAACACGAAAAGGTAACACTAGGGATACATGCTTTGTCCGACTTTTGTGAAAGTTGCAAACCAAAGAAAATAAAGAATTAAACATTCGTATTTATGTATTGGTGGTAGCTATTCCTAAAACCTATACATATGAAAGGCACGCTTATTTTACTAGTAATGATGACAAGTATTTTCTCCTGTAAAGAAAATACATCAAAACCTCAATTAGCAGATTTTAATACGGAAACCACAATTGTAGCGAATACATTTCCCGACAGCGTACCTACCTGTGTTGGAAAAGAAAATCTATTTGAGTCTATTCCGCATTTTGACACCTACGGAGAATATAATTTTGAAGTTGTCGGCTGTACAAAAAATGGACTTGTCGCGGTTTACGACCATTCTACCAATGAATTTTATGAGTTTAAGTTTACTATTAACCAAGAAGTAAACGAGAACAAAACCATGCTTAAATATATAAGAATGGGGTATAATTCTGCTCTAAAATATAAGGTAGACGGAAACGATGTTAGTGATTTACATCTATTTGATAACGAATTTGTGACCATTAAAAATGAACCTGAATATGATGATGTTACCTATAACGCTACCTACAAAGACAAATACATTATCATAGTCACTTTGCGCGGTAAAAACTTATCTAGCAAAGTAGCTATTGATGGTTTCCTGAAAAAGTACCTAGAAGTGATTAACAAAGACCTACTTATATAACTCATCTCTTTTAAACTCCAATTCAGTTGTCAAAACCAACAGGTGGGTTATTTGTATTATCAAGTTGTTTTTAAATTTTACATCTTTGAATAACAATTAACCAACCGACCATGGAGAACACCATTAAAATTTTCATCTACATACACGCCTTTTTTGGGGGATTAGGACTCATTTCTGGAATTGGAAGTATCATAGTAAGAAAAGGAAATCTAAATCATAAACGTTTAGGAAAATGGTTTACCTGGTCTATGATTATCAGCTCGGCCATTTCATTAGTAGTGGCTAGAATGCCCAATCATATCAACAACTTTTTATTCTTAATAGGCCTATTCACCATTTATATGGTGCTCGCAGGTAACAGAGCATTGACCTTTAAATCTATAAAAAAGACGGAGGCTAACTTTGTAGATAAACTTATTTCGGGCGTCATGGTGGTAAGTGCATTACTCATGCTTGGTTTTGGCATCAACGGACTTATTAATGACCATTCACAGAGTATACTGTTCTTGTTCTTCGGAGTATTTGGCATATTCTTACCCTATGGCGATTACAAACTGTTCTCTAAAACCCTAGAGAATAGAAAACTTTGGTTAATCAATCATTTAAGTAGAATGCTCGGCGCCCTAATAGCATCTATAACCGCTTTCTTAGTTGCGGGTATTAAATACGATAATTTATGGGCATGGATGATACCGACCGTTTTAGGAACCGTCTATATTATCTACTGGATTAAAAAAGTAAAAGGGAAATTGAAGCCGAAAACAGCTTAAAAGAACAATTGACTATTCCTTCAGGTTTAAATTCTCTGCGAAGTAATCACAGAAATCTTTCATGGTAGCTGTCATTTTATCGTCTTGTGTAGCCTTTAGAAAAGTGTCCGTTAAGGAAACTAAGGTTTGATGAAAAAATGTTTTCATTTCATCGACCGGCATATCTTTTGTCCAAAGGTCGATTTTCAAGGACTCTTGATTCTTACTATCCCAAACAGATAATAGCATTGCTTTTACCTCTTCATTTTCGATACCACCATCTTGAGCAGACCAGTTCAATGATTCAGGAATTCTATTTTCATCTAATCCTACACGTAACGTAATTTCTGATGTATGTAAATCTGCCATTTAATTTCTTGGTTTGTAATTTGATTTCTTAAAAATTTCTTCCTCAGGCATTGTCAATAACTGTTTTAAGCTTACAGTATTATTCTCCATAAATGCCTTAACAATTTGCCAGCCAATATATCTCCCTAATCTTCCTGGGGATTCATTATCAAGTTCTAACCCGAATTTCGAAAACGGGGCAGGCTCTAAAAATCGCTGGTTCAATTTATTTTCGGTACTATATAAGTATTCGTTTTCAATGAAATTACGCCATATAGGCTCTTCATTGGCAATCGCCCACGTCATATCCTCCTCAGAGTAGCCGATTCTCTTACGGTCTTCTACATTCGGCATTAGATAGTCTTTCAAATAAAGTTCTTTTCCGAAATAAACCATTCGTGCTAAAAAAGTTCTATCTCTTGGCCGTGGCACTACTTGCTTAGCAAAAGCACTGGCAACATCACTCACTAAATAATTACGATCTAAAGATTGTGCTATATAGCGTTGAAAGCCACCGTAATATTTATGCTGAGAACCCAAGTAATTATCAAGACTCACAAACAGTATACTATCGGTCAATATAATTCGGTTATTATAATCGACATCATTGGTTACCGTAATAATCTTCGGCACCGTATATTCTGGAAAATAGTATTTGATGTGTTTAAAGAGTTGCACCAAGCCTTTTTCCTCATCTTCAAAACTGCGAAAAGCATTACCTACTTCTTGAAATAATTCAATTTGAAGTGAGTCTTGCATTTTTGCTACCCAAACACTATCGGGAGCCGGAAATAGATATGGGTACATTTTTCGTAGTGCCGGTAAACCTTTTTCATCCGCAGATGCAAACTCACGATCGAATCTTGAAATTCTTAGGTCTATCGGTACAGCGTCTATTTCTTGCGCTACCTTATCACTATCATTACAGCTAAAAAGAATGAAAAAAACTGATAATAGTATAAAAATAGGTTTGACCTTGGTAAGTATTTTACAATACATTTTATTATTCACGGTGTTCAACTTATTTTTAAGGCAAAGTTAATTGATTTTAATAAATAATTGGAGCGGTATGCAAACTGAAAAGGTAATTGACCACATTGTACAATGGTTAAAGGATTATGCTACGAATGCAAAACAAAAGGGTTTTGTTATCGGTATATCTGGTGGAATCGACTCTGCAGTTACATCTACCCTTTGCGCTAAAACAGGTTTAGACTTATTATGTCTAGAGATGCCAATACACCAGGCACCAAACCAAAGCGACCGAGCATCAAGACATATTGATTGGTTAAAGGACAATTTTCCGAACTCGAAAAGGCAACCTGTTGATCTTACGCCGGTATTCGATAGTCTTGTAGCAGCACTACCACCCGTAGAAAATGAAGAGGAGCGTTTTATGTCATTGGCAAATACCAGAGCTAGACTACGCATGACCAGTCTTTATTATTTTGCTGCCCTAGAACAATATTTAGTTGCAGGTACAGGAAATAAGGTTGAAGATTTCGGAGTTGGTTTTTATACCAAATATGGTGATGGCGGAGTAGATTTAAGCCCTATCGCCGATTTAATGAAGACTGAAGTATACGCCATTGCAAAAGCTTTAGGAATTAACGAGGAAATAATTAATGCCGCACCGACTGATGGATTATGGGGAGATGATAGAACAGATGAAGACCAGATTGGTGCATCATATCCTGAATTAGAATGGGCCATGACCATGAAAGACGAAGGCAAAACAAGCGATAATTTTGAAGGTAGAAAAAAGGAAGTATTTAACATATTTATGAGATTAAATACCATAAATCAACACAAGATGCTACCGATTCCTGTTTGTGAGATTCCAAAACAACTTAAATAACAACTCAACTAAGAATGAGGTAATTAAAACGAATAAAAAGCGTTAAATTATTGGTTAGCACTAAAATAGTGCAACTTTGACTTCTAATTTAGAGTTTTAAGCCTTACATTGCATGTAGTCTTTTTAGACCAAATAGGTTTTTGAAAATCTATAAAAACAATATTTAATGATCAAAGTTTTAATAGCGGATAACCACCCTATAGTAAGAATGGGAGTTAGGAAGGTTCTAGAATCTGCTGAGGGTTTTGAACTGATCGATGAGGTAGCAACTACCGAAGAGCTTTTCGAAAAACTTAAAGACACAACTCCCGATGTTGTCATGCTAGAAATGGATATTCCTGAAGTAAATGGAATAGCAGCATTACGAAGAATCAAAAAAGACTACGCAGACGTAAAAGTACTTATGTATAGTGGTCAATCTGAAGATGTATATGCCCTTAGCGCTATTAGAGCTGGTGCTTTCGGTTATTTATCAAAATCTTCTGGCGTAGAATATATTACAGCAGCAGTAACGAAAGTAAGCGAAGGCAGCATGTTCATTACCAATGAATTAGCACAACGTCTTGCTTTTGACGAAGGCACTAAAAAACCTAGAAGATTCTTTAGAAAACTATCTACTAGAGAAATAGAAGTATTAAAACTTTTAGCTAGTGGCAAACGAAATAAAGAAGTCGCTTTAGGCTTAAACCTAAACGAAAAAACAGTTAGTACCTATAAAGCACGTTTAATGAAAAAATTAAATGTTGATAATATGGTAGATTTATTACAACAAGCAAAAGCGCTTGAATTGTACTAGTAGATTCTTACAACTGTCATAAATAAAAAAACCCCCGCCAATGGCGGGTCTTTTTTAATTATAAGTTATTTCAAACTAAGATAATACTCTATTCAATTTCTGATTTAGAAGCTTATTCAATTGAATGTAATTCATAATTTCTTCTAAAGCTTCACGATTATCTTCGTTAGACTGTTCAGTTGTTTTTTGTAATGCACTCATTCTTTTCTTGATAAGAAAACAACGTAAGGTCAAAATAGTTTCACTCACTAATTGCGCTACACCTATTTCTTTTTTCTTCGGATAAATCTCTTTGCTTTCCCAATTATCTAGCTTATAACGCTCCTCTTCCATTAAGATAGAAGAAATTTGATTTCCCATATCCTGATCTAGACCATTTACAAACGTAGTAATAGAAAATTCCCCTTCCTCGTTCAATGCTTCTATCAATTTAGTATACATGTTACGAAAATTTTCATTTGCCAATTCAATCTCATCTTCTTGAAGATCTAAATAAATTTTCTCGTAAACCTTAATTTTTAAAGATTCGGGCTCCAAAATTAAGTCGCCAGCCTCATTTTCTTTTAGCACTAAGTCTTCAAATTCCTCTTTATTAGTTCCATAAAGCATCAGCGATTCTATAATCTTACGCTCTAAAACATATTGAACATCGATCTTCTCACGCTCCTCTTCATGTCGTACAATCTCAAATGCTTTCTGCTCTTCTTTTTGTTGCTTTCTTTCATCAGCAGACTCTTTCTTGTCAATTTGTGCCAAAGTATTAAACAATACAGCCTCAGAAATATTCATAATCTGGGCACACTCTTGTATGTAAATTTCCTTTTGAATACGATCAGGAATCTTGGCAATACTATTTACAATATCACGTACTGTATCTGCTCTTTTTATAGGGTCGTTAGATGCTTCCTTTACTAAGAGCGAGGCTTTGAACTGAATAAAATCTTTTGAATTCTCCTCTAAATAGGCCGTAACCTCTTCAATCTCGTTGTTCTTTGCAAAACTATCTGGATCTTCTCCTTCAGGAAAAGTACATACTCGAACATTCATGCCTTGCTCCAAAATCAAATCGATACCTCGTAATGAAGCACGTAACCCCGCTGCATCACCATCGAACAAAACAGTTATATTTTTGGTAAGTCTATTGATTAGACGAATTTGCTCTGGAGTTAACGCTGTACCACTAGATGATACCACATTATGAATTCCCCTTTGTGCTAATTGTATCACATCAGTATACCCTTCAACCAAAAAGCAAGTATCTTCTTTTGCAATTGCCTGCTTCGCATGATAAATACCATACAAGACCTTACTCTTGTGGTAGATATCACTTTCGGGAGAATTCAGGTATTTAGCCGCCTTTTTATCGTTCGTCAAAATACGCCCACCGAAACCTAATACTCGGCCGCTCAATGAATGTATAGGAAACATAACCCTCCCCTTAAAACGGTCGAACTTTCGAGAACTATTCGGATTATTAGGGTCTTCTTTAACAATCGTTAAACCTGTTTTGGCTAGGTAATCTAGTTTATACCCTTTATCTAAAGCAGCGTTGGTAAAACCATCCCACTGATCTAAACAGTACCCTAATTCAAATTTTTTGATGGTTTCATCTGTAAAACCACGTTCCTTAAAATAGCTGAGACCTATTGCTTTACCTAACTCCGTATCCCAAAGCATTTCTTTAAAATGCGTTTGGGCAAACTCCGACACCAAATACATGCTTTCGCGCTCATTGGCCTGTTCTTTATCTTCATTAGATTGCTCCGTCTCCTCTACTTCTATATTATATTTTTTGGCCAGATATTTTATAGCTTCAGGATACGTGAAATGCTCATGTTCCATTAAAAAGGCCACGACATTACCGCCCTTTCCACTACTAAAATCTTTCCAAATCTGTTTTACCGGCGATACCATAAAACTAGGAGAACGCTCATCTGTAAACGGACTCAACCCTTTAAAGTTCGAACCTGACTTCTTTAACTGTACAAAATCACCAATAACCTCCTCTAAACGAGCAGTTTCATACACTTGATCTATGGTAATTTTTGAAATCATTCGAATTATCTCTGGACCCCTCTAATAGTGGGTTGTTTTATTTGTTTAATTTAGAATGTCAAAAGTAATTATAATTATGATCCTTTTCTTTGGAACACGCCCCGGAAAACCAGAAACTACAACGCTATTAAATTCTACCTGCCCTTATTGCCAACAACAAGGAACATTAACAGCTGTAACTCAAAAAAACTATTTCCATTTATTTTGGATTAAATTATTTAAAATTTCTACCAACAACTACATAGAATGCAGTCATTGTAAGCGTTTATATTATGAAAATGAGTTTACCGATGAAATGAATCGTGAACTATCCAGAATAAAAAAATAGCTGTAGTAACCGGTTTTTAAACACGGCACCACAGCTAAATTGATTGATGAATATATTTAACTTATAAATCGAATCGAAGACCTAAAGAGACATTACGCTGATCTACTGCAGCATCTTTAAAGATAGGGTTCAAATCGTACTTCACGTATAATAGAACTCCGTCAACACCGGCATAGGCACTTAATCCATAAATTAAATCATTAGTATTATAACCTCGTTTTAGTTTGTCCTTTACATTATCACCATTACGATCATATTTCAATTTTTGACGTGTTCCCATATTAAAACCAGCATAACCACCTAACCCAATTCTAAATTGATTTCGAAGTGAGTATCGCATTTTCTCATCTGTAGTTTTCAGCTTCGAAGGTCCAAATTCTAAATGCATTGGAAAAACTAGATTATCCATTCTGAATTTTGACTTATTCAAATCAAACTCAAATTCTTGAAGTTCGGTCTGACCATTTTCAAGTGCAACAAAGTATTGATTATCCTTAGGTTTTAATCCGTTGAATTGGAATGAAAAACCATAATTCAACCTCACAAAATTTGAATTTTTAAATAGTCGTGTACGCCATTGCCATCCCATTTCAAAAAACCGACTTCCGCCAATCTTATATGGAGAATCATTTAAAGATTGACCCTCAGTTATAACATTGTTTAACCCAATTGCCATTACAAAATCTGAATAGGTTCTTCGATCATAACGTACTTCCCTTTTCCAATTTTTAGATTTGAATATAATTGCCGGCTTTCCATTAATATCAACACCTAAACGAATACCTTTCCCAGTAACCGTATCCAACTCCATTAAAACTAACATTTTACCCTGATTACGCTCTAATAGATTTATTTGATTGTCAACAATAGCTATTCTATTCTCAATATTTAATGCTCTTTTTTCCGCAGCTTTTTGTTTAAGTAAGTTTGCTTCTTCCTCTTTTAAACTGCCATCTTGAAGTCGCTCATTAATATTCTCAACTTCGTACTTTAACGCTTCCTTTTCTTGTTGCGTTATTTTAGTTTTTTGCTCCTTTAATGTTTCAATTTTCTTTTCATATTCTTCTTGGGCAGATAAACTATGAACCATAAAAAGCGTTACTAGCCCTACTAAATACATTGTAATTGTTCTCATTTCGATTTTGATTTTTGACACGTTCTTTAACCTCCGCATCAGTTGATGAATAAAACTCCAGTCCCTGTCCCCATAGTAATTAATGGTGATATAGGATAAAACGATTTGTACTAGATTAATTATTGCGGTCGACAACAGCCGTTCGCACTTTAATAAAACTGGCTTTTAAAGAATTGAATATTTGGTCTCGGAAGGATTGATCAAGCTCCCCCTCAACCTCTGTCAACAAAGCCAAAGCATCGACAGATTTATCTGTATTAAATATTTTTTCATGTAAGATTTCTTGTTGCGCTCTTTTTAATAAAGAATCTACTTCGGCATCGGTCACCGAACTATATTGCTCTAAAACATCTATTTGAGCCACTATACCCGCTACCTTGGTATTTATAATATCATCTGACACCCTCATTGTATCAACCAATTTATCAGAAGAAATATTTTCTACTACAGCTACCTCTATATCATCATCTAAGCTGATTATTTCTTGTATTTTAGATTCTTTATTGGCTTTCTTTTTAATTACACTATTAACCTTTTCATCATCTGTTTGCGCTATGACCACTGGGGTTTCTTTCTTTATAGTTTCTAAAGGAACTATTTTTTTCTCCTTAAGCACTTCCTCTTTATCTGCATCTACAATTACCGTTGGCACATTGTTTACGGCACTATCTCCATTAAAATAAAACAATGTAACACCTAACAAAACAACAATACTTGCTGCAATACCCATCCATAAATACACAGGTTTCTTTTTTCTTTCATCAGTATTCAATTCTGATGAAATTTTTGACCAAGCATTCTCGGAAGGACGAATCTCTCGATCTTTAAACTGGGCTTTTATATGTTTTTCAAATTTATCGGTTTCCATACCCTATAATATTTTGTTGTCTTAATTGCTCTTGTAACAATCTTCGAGCTTTTAATAATTGTGTTTTTGAAGTACTCTCTGTAATCGAAAGCATTTCTGCTATTTCCTTATGCTTATACCCTTCTACCGTATACAGAACAAAAACCATTTTATACCCTTGTGGTAATGCATCTATCAGCTGCTGTATATGTTCGGTGTCTAAGTCTGTACTCTGTGAAATTTCTTCTGACTGATTTTTCTCATACACCTCATCATCATATACCACAAATTGTTGTTTTCTTAAATAAGAGATACTTTCACGAATCATAATTCTTCTCAACCATCCTTCAAAACTACCTTCGAACTTAAAAGTATCTAGCTTATTGAACATTTTCAGAAAGCCCTGCACCATAACATCTTCAGCAAAATGAATGTCTTTTATATATTGTCGACAAACACCCAACATTTTTGGAGCATTTTTTTTATATAAACGCTCTTGAGCATCTCGGTTACCCGATATAGCTTTTTTAATGAGCTGTTTTTCGTTTTTATAAAATGGTATAATTTTCAAAATAATGGTTTGGTCTTCTATTATACTAGACGCATAAGAATTACTAATAGTTGCCTGAAGATAAATAAATTTTAAAATTTATATTCAAACTACTGTAGTTCAGGTATTTAAAATGTAAAAAAATAGAATAATTTGTTATTGGCAAGTTTATTTTTTGCGATCCACCACATAATTCACCATCAATTCTAGAGCGCTTTTATAGTCTGACTCAGGATACGAGCTAAGAATGCTCAAGGCTTCGTCTCTATACGCTAGCATTTTGGTGACAGCATAATCTAATCCGCCTTTTTCCTTTACAAAAGAAATAACTTCTTTAACTCGCTGTTTATCCTTATTGTGATTTTTGACGGAATTGATAACCCAGTTTTTCTCTTTCTTAGTACAATTGTTAAGGGCGTAAATTAATGGTAAGGTCATTTTTTGTTCCTTAATATCGATACCTGTTGGTTTCCCGATTTTTTGGCCTCCGTAATCAAAAAGGTCATCTTTAATTTGAAATGCCATACCGCAGAGTTCGCCGAACTTTCGAAATGTTTCTACATCTGTACTTTCTGGTTTAACCGAGCAAGCACCTAATGAACAACATGCCGCAATAAGGGTAGCCGTTTTTTGGCGTATGATTTCGTAATATACATCTTCGGTAATATCTAGTCGTCGTGCTTTGTCAATTTGTAATAACTCACCTTCGCTCATTTCACGAACAGCAACAGATATTATTTTCAGCAAGTCAAAATCTTCATTATCAATAGATAACAAAAGCCCTTTAGACAGTAGATAATCACCCACTAAAACGGCAATTTTATTTTTCCATAAAGCATTTATAGAGAAGAAACCTCGACGCTTGTTGCTTTCATCGACAACATCATCATGAACCAAAGTAGCGGTATGAATCAATTCTATTACCGAAGCTCCCCGATACGTACGTTCATTGACTTCACCATTATTCAATAATTTAGCAGTAAGAAATACGAACATAGGTCGCATTTGCTTTCCTTTTCTATTGACGATGTAATAGGTGATTCTATTAAGTAGTGCAACCTTAGATATCATTGAATCCCTAAACTTGGATTCAAACAACTCCATTTCCTGGTAGACAGGTTCCTTTATTTGTGATACTATTTTCAGGTGCTCCTTCTTAGAAACTCAAAATTAGCGAAAAGCTAGCAGTTAACAGTACTCAGCAGACAGTTATCGATTATAGGTTGATAACTTCGGCTACGCTGAATAAACAGCTTAATACAAATTAAATAAATATGATTTTGAAAAAGCAATAGTACTAGATTTCTACTATTTAAGACTTATTCGCCAACTGACCACAAGCGGCATCAATATCCTTACCCCGTGAACGGCGAACCGTAACAATGATATTATTTTTTTCTAAAGACTGTACATATCTATCGATGGCTGCATTTGAGGCTTGTTTGAACTCACCATCATCTATTGGGTTATACTCGATTAAATTCACTTTAGAAGGCGCAAATCGGCAAAAATCGACTAATGCATCTACATCTTTCTGAGTATCATTAATCCCCTCCCAAACAACATATTCATACGTGATTCTACTTCTTGTTTTTTCATACCAATACTCCAATGATTCTCGCAAATCACTTAGTGTAAACTTGGCATTAAATGGCATAATCGATGTACGTATTTCATCAATTGCGGAGTGAAGGGATACAGCTAATTTAAACTTCACTTCATCATCGGCCATTTTCTTGATTAATTTGGGCACACCTGATGTTGAAACGGTAATACGCTTAGGCGACATACCTAAACCATCTGGGGAAGTTATTTTCTCTATCGCCTTTAAAACATTATTGTAGTTCATTAAAGGCTCGCCCATACCCATAAAAACAATATTACTTAAGGGTCTTTCGAAATACAATCGGCTTTCGTTATCTATTACCACCACTTGGTCATAAATCTCATCAGGATTCAGATTACGCATGCGTTTTAATCTTGAAGTAGCACAGAATCTACAATCTAAACTACAACCCACCTGACTAGATACACAAGCGGTAGTTCTTGATTTTGTAGGAATCAAAACAGATTCTACAATTAAATCGTCATGTAAGCGAACAGCATTTTTGATAGTGCCATCACTACTACGCTGCATTAAATCTACCTTAATGTGATTAATAACAAAATTGGCCTCTAGCATTTCTCTGGTTTCTTTTGATAAATTTGTCATCACATCAAAAGAATAGGCAGCCTTTTGCCAAAGCCATTCATATACCTGATTTCCACGAAAAGCCTTATCGCCATTGGAAACGAAAAAGTCCCTAAGCTGCTCACGTGTTAGTGCTCGGATATCTTTTTTCTTTATTTCTTCCATTGTCTTAAAGGTAGGTATTATAAAAATCCCGCTTTCTAATTAATTAGATAAAGCGGGATTTGATTTTATTTCCTTACTAAAAAGGAATTACTTGTACTTATATGATTAGCATGGCATCACCATAAGAATAGAACTTATAGTTTTCCAAAATTGCTTCTTTGTATGCTCTGTTCATTAAATCATGACCCATAAATGCAGATACCATCATCAATAATGTTGATTTTGGTAAATGGAAATTCGTAATCATAGCATTAGCAAGGCTAAATTCATAAGGAGGGAAAATAAATTTATTCGTCCAACCTTCATACGTATTCAATGTATGCTTTGAAGAAACAGCGCTTTCTAAACCTCGCATAGCCGTAGTACCTACAGCACAAATACGACGTTTTTTCAACTTCGCATTGTTTACGATATGTGTAGCTTTCTCATCAATAAACAGTTCTTCACTGTCCATTTTATGTTTTGAAAGATCTTCAACTTCAACAGGATTAAAAGTACCTAAACCTACATGTAATGTTAATTCTGCAAAGTCTATTCCTTTAATTTCCAATCTTTTTAATAAGTGTTTTGAAAAGTGTAAACCAGCAGTTGGGGCAGCAACTGCACCTTCATGCTTAGCATAAATAGTTTGGTAACGTGATTCATCTTCAGCTTCAACTTCTCTTTTTATATACTTAGGTAAAGGAGTTTCTCCCAATTCTCTAAGTTTTCTTCTGAAATCTAAGTATGCACCGTCATACAAGAAACGTAAAGTTCTACCTCTAGAGGTTGTATTATCGATAACTTCTGCTACTAGAGTATCATCATCACCAAAATATAGTTTATTTCCAATACGTATTTTACGTGCTGGATCTACAAGAACATCCCATAAACGTTGCTCTTCGTTCAATTCGCGCAAAAGAAAAACTTCGATACGTGCTCCAGTTTTTTCTTTGTTTCCATATAAACGGGCTGGGAATACTTTTGTGTTGTTCAGTACCATGACATCGCCTTCATCAAAATAATCGATCATGTCTTTGAACATTTTATGCTCAATCTTTCCTGTCTCCCTGTGGATAACCATTAACTTGGATTCATCCCTATTTTCTGAAGGATGTTCCGCCAATAATTCATTTGGAAGCTCAAAACTAAAATTTGATAATTTCATGTAGCTGATTTTTTAGTGTAGCAAATTGCGGCTGCAAAGATACAATCTGCAGATAGGCCTTGTCAAGTAAAACGCTAATTATAATTCTCTTATGGTAAAATGAAGTTGTTTAAGGTCGTTCCAAAAATCTGGATAGGACTTGGAAACCACCTCTGCATCGTTCACGTAAAGTGTGGTACGCATTGCCAATGGGGCGAATGCCATTGCCATTCTATGGTCATTATATGTATCAATGGCTATATCGGTTACAATCCCAATAGAAGTTGATAAGGTCAGTGTTTTATCGGTTACCGATACTGTTGCTCCTAATTTAGAAAGTTCAGTATCTAACGCAACTAAACGATCTGTCTCCTTTATTTTTAGCGTATGAAGTCCGGTTAAGTGACAACCAACTCCTAAACCAAAACATGTAACGGCAATAGTTTGTGCAATATCTGGCGCATTAGCCAAATCGAACTCATTTTCAGCGGAAACTTTTTTAGCTGTCTTTTTTAATGTGATTATATTTTCTCCGTAAGTAGTTTCAACACCAAAAGAGGTGTAAATTTTAGATAGTACACTATCACCTTGAAGGCTTTCTTTTTTATATGCGGATAAAGTTATTTCACTTCCCACATCAGAAAGTGCACATACGCTATAAAAATAAGATGCTGAGCTCCAATCAGATTCTACAACAAGTTTTGTAGGTACTATGTTTGCCTTTGGATAAACTTTTATACTATTCCCTTCAAAACTTGATTTCACACCAATTTCATCGAGTAAACCTAAAGTCATTTTGATGTAAGGTACAGAGGTAATTTTACCGACTAATTCTAATTGTAATCCGTTTTCAAGACTTGGAGCGATCAATAGCAAAGAAGAAATATATTGACTACTTACGTTCGCCGGCAGGCTAACTTTATCTTTTACGATTCGTTTTCCTTTAATATTTATTGGTGGATACCCTTCATCTTGTACATAAGAGATATCAGCGCCTAAGGATTTTAAAGCATCGACCAAAATTTTAATGGGTCTTTCGGTCATTCGTTTAGACCCTGTAAGCACCACTTCTTTTCCTTCTTGTGAAGCAAAATACCCTGTCAAGAAACGCATAGCAGTACCTGCATGATGAATATCTACAGTACCATTTGTTATCTTGAGTCCTTTCTCCATCACCTGTGCATCATCAGAATTTGAAAGATTTTCTATACGAATAGCTGGATACAAAGCTGCTAACAGTAAACTACGGTTAGATTCACTTTTTGAACCTGTTATAGTTATAGTTTCTTTTAAATATTTATCTGACGGGCCTGTTAAGTGAAGTTTCAAAGCGTATAATGTTTAAAATAGAACAACAAATATACGCCTATTTCAACTTTTTATTAGCGTGGTGACGGTCATGATCACGCTTTGTTTTTAAATCTAACTTTTTATCAAAAGCTTGTTGTAAATCGATACCTGTTTGGTTCGCTAAACACAATACTACGAACATTACATCGGCCAGTTCTTCACCTAAATCTTTATTCTTATCCGATTCTTTTTCGCTCTGCTCACCATAACGCCTAGCAATGATACGGGCAACTTCGCCGACCTCTTCGGTCAATTGCGCCATATTGGTCAATTCATTAAAATAACGAACGCCATGTTCCTTAATCCAATTATCTACAGCTATTTGTGCGTTTTCAATGTTCATAAATATATCCTGTTAATTTTTTAAAGTGTAAAATAAAGAACTATATCTTTTCTAAAACAATTAAAGATTGATTTTGTCCTTTTACCGCTTCACTAAAAAGTTGCTTAATTCCGGAATAATAATGATTACTATAATGAGCGGAATTTAATTCAAAAGTAAAAAATAAATTAAGGCTACCGGTTTCATTGTCCGATACGTTAAGTTTTAAATTACCACCATCATTTGACAAGCTAATATTTTTAGTTTCAGGTATCGATTTTACTTTATAACCATCGGGTATTTTCATGTTGAGTATATATTGATACTTCATTGGGTAACCAAAATCTATAGGAAAATTTCTCTCTGAAGAGATAAAAGGATTTTTATCAAAAAACTTAACAACAAAAGGATTCAAATAAATATTATCTCCTTGAAATAAATTTTCAATCTCAAAATTAAAGCGTTCGGTGATTTTCTTTTCATTAGAATACTTCAATACTTTTTCATAAGATACTATTTGAAAATCCTCTGAAAACCCCTCTTCTAATTTCTCAAGATAGTCCTCTTCTTTGGCTCTTTTTAAAATTTCATCTTGAGAAACCTTCTTATACCCTATATTGGTAAAATCAAACACCCCAGTGAGTTTTTGCTCAATTGGATTAATGGTCATTTGTGCCCTAATCATTTGTGCATTATCATTTTCAGGCTCAATATCAAACCAATAACTATCATTTTCAAAATCCATTACCCTACCATAATAATTTAAGCAACGAAAAGGTAACATTCCAAAGGGCATAAATTTATTCGTTGCATCCAACAAATATGCCTCTCCATCAATATCTACTTTCGCAACTAGATAATTAAAATCATTCATGACCGGGTGCGTTTTCTTTGGCAATCCACTTTTTCTTGTTGACAATAACATCATGTTCGCTTCAATTTCTGCAGCATGTAACAGATTTATTAAGGCTATATTTATTTCGGCTACATTACCTTTTTTATCATCGAAAGCTTTTTTTACTTTATTATCATGCCAAACTCCATATTCATCATTCCAAGCAAAATGATTTTTTACAAATTCGAAAATGTTCTTAGCACGCGTTAAATTGTCTCCTTCGGTCAATAACTTTTGGTCAACATTTTTTTCAAAAAAATTCTTCTTCCGTAGTTGGCTACCTATATCTCCATTTTTTTTAAACTCTCTATCAACAGTTTTCCATGATTTTGTATACTTTTCTGAACGGCCATAGAAGCTTTTATATTCAGATAGTTCAAATTCTATTTTAGATCTATAGTTATTAGATGAAAGCATATATTCTTCCGAATCTTTGAATGCGGGTATATCTTTCATAACATACCTTAAAGACTCGCATTCACTACTTTCTTCCAAACCAGGAAACTCGAAACACCCTTTTACAATTTTAGCCTCATTTACTTCTAAACTCAAATCTCCTATTAGACTTCTATTATACAACCAATTACCTGGTATTTCAGCATTGAATTCAGAGTAAATTTTAGGGATTTCTGATTGGAATTCCCATCCTGTAAAATTGAAATAGAAAGGAGATTGCATTTCATACTCATACTCAATTACTGATCCTTCTGTTATATTTGGGAAAGTGAATTTCAGTTGTGACCATTTTTCACTTACTTCTTCCTCAAAAAATTCATTCCTTTTTACATAATTCTTTATTTCCCCATTATGAGTTAGTCCCTTAATTTTAACTATTTTCTCTTTTCTATCTTTTGAACGATAAAGCGGAATTTCAATATTTGAATATTCAAAACCCTCTTTTTCTAAAATTTTAATTTTAGCGTGGTATTTTGTTATTAACCATATATAATTATCTCTAATCTCGAAATAATTATTTCCGTACTCATAAAGATAAACCGCTGTTGCATCTGAATCTTTTTCATCGGAGGCAAATATTTTTTCTGATTCTGTGAGTGTACCAAGTTCCATTTTGTATTGTGCAATTAAAGAACTACCACATAATAAAAACACTAAAAAATAAAATAAACTTGGTTTGAGCATGGGTTGGTATTTTACTAAAACTTATATCTCTACAATATTTGAAAACAGATTGTTTTTTTACTTCTAAACTTTAGTTAAGACAACCTTTTCATTTAACTTTTCAATCATCTTACTATAATATTCTTTTAAACTAGGGTAGTATTCCGCGGGTATAACAGGGAAATTAATTTTCTTTAATACTTTTAATTGCAAAACATTACCAACATGCATTATTGTAAAATTAAAACTCCCTAAACCATTAGGCAAACCAATTGCCATGGCCTCTGGCAAAGACTCTACGGTATAACCTTCTGGAAGATTAATTATACTTATTGACGTATTTTCAAAAGGAAAACTAAAATCTATTGGAAATTCTCTTTTTTCTAGTTTGAAAGGGTTTTCCTTTATTGATAAAAACAATAATGGTGAAAAATAAATTTTATCGAAAACTACATCAATATCACTTTCTGTAATAAAATCAAAAGATTCTATAGGTAACTTAGCTAGGTCATTTCTATTCTTTACCTCAAAATTTTCTATTTCAATTCCATCATTTTGCTCTACTAATTTGCTCAAATACGTTTCCTCTTTTTTTATGCTATATGCATTTCTAAAGGATAAAGCTTGATGATGTTTGTATACATTTCTTATTTTCCCAATTGCAGTTCCATTTTCGTTTAAAGTAATATTTTGAAAAGTTTGAATAGACCCTTTATTAATAGGGTAAAGATTTATTATAGCAGACTCACCATCTTTTTGAATCATACGTCCTTCCCAATTTAAGGCTCTAAAAGGTAATACACCAGGTAAACTATTTTGACTTGTAGCATCTAAAAGTATAATACCTCCATTAATTTTAACACTACTAACTACATAATTATATCCTTCTCTAGTAGGAAAAAGTGGCATTCCATTAGACCTTGTACTTACCAAAATAGGATTAGATTCTAGCTTAGCAAAATCTAACATTGCCGTTAGCATTAAATTAATTTCGGCCACATTTCCTAAACCGTTCTGATACGCTTTTTTTACGCCTTGTCTGGTATATTTTCCATAAGTCTTATCCCATTTTACTTTAGATTTTACAAATGAGAAAATTGCATTTACTTTCTCTTGATCATTAGTTAAACCTTTAATAAGATTATTTAAATCGTCTTTAAAATAGTTGGTCTTTTTTAATTCCTCTCCAAAACCAGAACTCTTATACACTGTTTTAACTACATCTTCCCAAGTACGTGAATAGAACTCCTTATTTGAATTTGGAAATTGAGTATAAGACAACTCATACTTTACTCCAGACCTATAATTACTAAGTTCATTTACAAATGGTTCTTCTTTTAGCGGCTGTATATTATTTATATGAAAGCTAGTAACATTACTCATATATTTCACATTACCTCTTACTTGGGTAGTCCTACCAAGACCTTGACCCACTCCTGCACTGCTACTACCTCCAGATGCAACACGTTGAGTGTAATCTAACGTTTTATTAAATTGTTCTCGTTTAGGCACTACATTGATAAAGCCTTTAACATTCATTCTAAAAACAAAATATTCTGGTGCATCCAAAAAAGCTTCTATTTTTCTTACTGGAATATCATGTTGAAAGATAAATTCGTCTATGTTGTAGATAAAGGGCGAGTTTATACTATACCTATATTCTACTACTGAACCTTCCTTAACATTAGGCATAGTAAACGAATTCTCATTTATACTTTCTGAAATCTCCATTTCAAACTTCCCTTCTTTTTTCAGTGAGGTTTCTTCTACTTTACCACCTACTAGATTATACGTTTTGGCCTTAAGTTTATAGACATCCTCTATTTCATTGCCATCTTTATATAATCGAATCTTTTTTGTAGCGTATTCAAAGCCTTCTTTATTATAAATCTTAATACGCTCATGAACATCTGTAACTAAACTAAAGCCAACACCGGCTATATAATTAAAATATGTTTTTCTATACTTATATAAATACTCTGCAGATGCCGTACTATCTATTGGACTAAACCTTTGTTCCAATTCTTGTTTGGATACTTTACCGTAATCATAATCTTGAGCCTCCATAAAAATAGACGTAAAAACAAAAGAAATGAATAAATAGAATTTTACTCTTTGCATAACATAATTTCCTAATAACATAAAAAATGAATGGTTTTAACTGTGATTATTTTTTCAACAGAACAATTTTATTCTTGTCTATTCTAGATATTTCTTTTCTAAAATTGCGGTAATCATCGTAAACGGTATTTGAAAAAACTCCAGATTGAATTAATAATCTTCTTTTATAATGCAATTTAGATTCTGAAAGTTGCTCAATGCTAACTTCAAATTCACCAAATTCATTATTAAGTTTTGTTGCCTTTAAGTTAGCCTCTACCTTATAACCTTTTGGTAGCTCTATTATAAAATCATCTTCATCTAAATACCCTCTTTTAATAACAATATCTCGGTTTCTATCTTTCTCCTTTTTAGGTACATATTCATTTCTATTCAACATATTTGGAGAAAAAAGAATACGATCACCTGCTTTAGAAAGGTAACCAGATGTCTTAAATTCAACGTTTTCAACAGTAACAATACTATCCTTATCATTAATTATTTCATGATTAAGAATGTGAATGTCATTGACATAATCCCAATAATGTTTATAATATTTTTCTACATCTTCTCTACTGTCATTTGCCAATCCATATTTTTGATTGTATTGTATGCCTGTACTTTTTATTTCTACTTGTACATTAATCTCACTTTTGTTTATAGTGATTTTCGCCTTTGTTTTTTGCATACTTTGTTCTGGCAGATACTTTTTTGATTTTACCATTTGACCTCCATTAGGACCAACTTTCAACACATACCTGTCATCCGTAAATGTTCCTAAAAAGTTTGCGGGTACTACTTGACTAGTACATTCTAACCATATTTCTTCACCATCTACCGGTACATTTAAAAAAGCATGGTTGCCTTGTAGCGAGGGAAAATCATAATCTAAACTTTGCATACTTGCATCTGCTGAAACAATGGTATAATATGAATCTATACCTACAGCCTTTAATAACGCCATGGTATAATTGGTTAAGCCTTTACAATCTCCATATTTTACCCTATCTACTTCATTAGCACTAATTGGCTCCCAGCCGCCAATACCCATTTGCACACTTATATACCTCGTATTATCTTGAACAAATTGATATACTCTTCTAATCTTTTCCTTAGGATCTTCTGTATCTATTACTAAACGTTTAATTTTTTCAATAGTTGAAACATTTAGTTCTCCCCTTTCTTTTAAAAGTGAATTATATATCCAACTACCAAATTCTTTCCATGTAGTTGCATGCCCATCTACCCCTTTCAAGTGAAAATCCTCTAATGCCAATTGTACATTAGGTGCAAAATCTCTAAATTCTGGATCAAAATCTTCAGATTCAATCGCTTTTAAATTAGTAGCATTATATTTTAGCCCATTTTCATTTGCTGCTCGTTGTACTTCAAAAGCATCTAGGTTATTGTCTTTAAATCTATATTTCATAGCTGAAGGTAAATTCAAAGTGAACTCACTTTTCTCTACACTAATTTTATATCCATCTAAAAAATACCAGCGCGGCATAAATGCAGTATCAGAAGTTGTATACTTTTTATTTAATACAACGCACCTCTCCCTATAATGGAATAAGAATTGATTGAAATACTAACAAAATAAAGCAATTCAAGATGAATATACTAGAAGTACAAAAGAAATATAATACCCAGTTGAAATGCCTGAAATTACTGGAAAAATTGCGGTGGGGTAAAGTTGTAAAATGCCCTTATTGCGCATCAAAAGAAACAAGTAGGCAAAAAACCGATAAAACACGGCATTCTTGCAAGAACTGTAAACGGTCATTTTCGGTGCTTGTAGATACTATTTTTGAGGATACTAGGCTGCCATTACCTAAATGGTTTGCGCTTATTACACTTATGCTAAACTCAAAATCAGGAATTTCCGCTAAAGAACTGCAAAGAAATATAGGTGGGAGCTACAAAACATCTTACTACGCAGCTATGAGGGTTAGAATAGGTATGTTGATACAGAATACCAAACTTAACGGCATGATCGAGATGGACGAAAGTTATTTTGGTGGAAAAGCCCGTAAAACTGGAAAGCACACGGACAATATCCCAGACCTTGCCAGTATCACCAATAAAAGAGGTCGTGGAACGAACAAAGTTTCCGTTGCTGGTATGGTTCAAAGAAAGGGCATGGTCAAAACTAAACTCATTGAAAAATTGACCAAAAGAAACCTCCTTTTTATGCTAAAGACCTACGCTAAAAAAGACAACTCCATTTTGATTACCGATGGTTTTAGATCGTATAAAGAACTTGAAAAATATATTGATAGGTTAGAGATAAACCACTCCAAAAGTTTCAGTAAAGGCATTGTACACGTGAATACAATCGAGGGTTTTTGGAGCTACGTTAAGAATGGAATACGAGGTAGTTTTAAAGCGATAAGTAAGAAGTATCTACCGCTTTATCTAATTGAATACGAATGGAAGTTCAACCACCGAAATTACAGGGGTGACGAGTTCGAGAAGTTCCTTAAAAACGCCCTGAAACAGGATAAGGAACTAGAATACTGGAAAGCAAAGAGCGGACAGAAAGTTAAGGAAATAGCATATAACTGATATGGAAAACATAAATCCTTTTTTAGTTGTAGCTATAGTATTCGGAAGCGGTGTTTTGATTACAGTTGGTTTCTTGGTTTTTTGGAAAGTGGCTATTTGGTTCTTTGAAGATTTTATGGATTTCTAATTTTTATTGGAACTACTAAAATTACCAATAGCATAACCTATAACAGAACCTAACAAAGTACCAAGTGTATTGTTTTCAATTTTATCCATTAATGATAGAGAAATAATAGTTACCAAAATGAATAAGACTATAACACTTTCTTTTAAAAAACGCCTAGACCAAAACTTTAGATTGTTGGTATTGTGTTCTTTTTTAACAATGTTATCATCCTTTTTTCCTTCATTTAAACTTTTTACGATTTTTTCTAGGTTAGTGTCTTTTAAAAACTCCTTTAAAATTTCTATAAGCTGTTGGTTAGATTCTTTCGGCTCTTTTTCTTGCTCTTGCTCAATATTTTCCATTTGTTCAAAAATTAGAACAGCTAATATACTTAAAAACAATAATCTATTCCATTATAGGGATAGGTGCGTAATACAATTGTATAGGGATAATTTACTGGAGTATATTTAAGAAATTTCACCCTAGAATCTGAATACAATGTTCCTTCGCCAGTAGCTGTTTGGTCAATAAAATCTTTTTCTTTGAATTTATCTATTTCCTTGCTATTATCATCGTATATAATTGCTTCAAGGTCTTTTATAGAAGTTTCTTTATCATAAAAAGCCATTGCATTTACATGTTTTGACCCGTTCTCATTTAAAACCGTCACGATTCTTGTTGACGTAACCTCCATATAATCAGAAGATTTAACTAAAATGCTCATTTCGTCTAAACGCACGATGGCATCTGCATTCTTTAAAAGGATAGGATTTAATTTGGAAAAGCTATAGTCTTGTGCTATTACAACATGACTTGTTATAAGCAAAAACAAAAATAGTAGTAAGCGCATAAAATTAAGTAGGCTGGTTATTATCCAAACGATAGAAACAGTAGATTTCTTACAAAATGTAGGAAAAATTTACAAAATTCTAAATTTTATTCTTTGAATCTATGATAATAGTCACCGGACCATCATTCAATAATTCAACTTTCATATCTGCTCCGAATATACCTGTACCTACTTTTTTGCCTAATTTTAATTCTATTGCGTTTACAAAAGTATCATAAAGCGGAACTGCTACTTCTGGTCGTGCAGCTTTTATATATGATGGGCGGTTTCCTTTTTTTGTAGCAGCGTGTAAAGTGAATTGACTAACCACAATAACATCTCCTTTATTTTCAAGAAGAGAATTGTTCATAATGCCTTGATCATCATTAAATATACGAAGGTTCACTATCTTATTCGATAGCCAATCAATATCCTCTTGAGTGTCAGAATTCTCTATACCTACCAAAACCAACAGGCCATCATTTATTGCACATAGCTGCTTTTCGTCTACCGTGACACTAGCCTTTGAAACACGTTGTACTACTACTTTCATTTTTTAACGTCGTGTATATCAATTCTGTAATTTTCATCCTCGCCTTTTACCATCTGTAAATAACTCTGATACCTGCTCCAAGCAATATCACCGGCTTCAAGTGCATCTTTCACTGCACATTTAGGTTCGTCTATATGTATGCAGTTATTAAACTTACAGTGTTGTTTCAATTTAAAAAATTCTGGAAAATAATTACCAATTTCTTCCTTTTCCATATCTACAATACCAAAGCCTTTTATGCCAGGTGTGTCTATGATACGGGCATCAAAACTTAAATCGAACATCTCGGCAAACGTAGTGGTATGTTGCCCCTGTAGATGCTGTTCTGATATTTTCTTTGTCTTTATATCTAAGTTTGGCTCAATAGTATTTACCAAAGTAGATTTACCTACACCTGAGTGGCCAGAAAACATAGAAGTCTTACCGACCATCATTTCTTTCACGGTATCTATATTTTTCCCCGTTAATGCAGAAATACCAATACAGGTATATCCTATTTTTCGATAAAGTGCCGCTAAAAATTTAATCTCATCGATTTCTTCCGGATTATACGTATCCACTTTATTAAAAAGTAATACAGCCGGAATTTCGTAAGCTTCTGCAGTAATTAAAAATCGGTCGATAAATACCGGATACGTTGGCGGGTTATTTAAGGTTACCAATAAAAATACCTGATCTAGGTTCGCGGCTATTATATGAGTCTGTTTCGATAGATTAACGGACTTACGTATAATATAATTCTTTCGTTTTTCAATTTCATTAATAATACCGATAGTGTCATCTCCTATAGTTTCGACTTCAAACCGTACGCGATCACCAACAGCTACCGGATTAGTGCTTTTAATACCTTTGATTCTAAATTTTCCTTTAATCTTACAGTCATAGAAGTCACCATCTTCTGATTTAACGGTGTACCAACTTCCTGTAGATTTGTATACTATTCCTACCATTTATCCAAAATACCTTCCATTTCTACAAAGTAACTGCTTTAAATACAAAAAATAATATAAATTTGAATTTCTAACTATAAATAACAACCAAAACATTGAAAATGAATTTCATTAAAAAATCAATACTATTTATCGCGCTTACAACTTTAACTTTTGGGTCTGCCCAAGAGACTATCACGAATGAATCTGTAGTACAAATGGTCGACCTAGGCTTCGATGATTATATGATCATTGATAAGATAAACACATCGGATGTTAAATTCGACGCGTCGATATCAGCATTAGGTAAACTTAAAAATGCTGGAGTATCTTCAGAAGTTTTGTCTTTAATCATGGACAAATCAAAACAGAACACAAAATCAAAAACTGGAATTTATTATACAGATGCTAGTGGAGAAGACAAATTGGTTCAACCAAGTGTTTTTTCTGGCTCTAATTCTAATGCAGTTGCTCAGAAATTAGTTTCTGGTTTAATCAACTCAAAGAAAAAAGCTCAACTACCAAAGACACAATCGAACAATGTTATTCGTCAAAGTAAACCTGAATTCACCTTTATTTTTGACCCAAGCGTAACCGAAGTTGATAATATGCAGAACAACCAAGGAGGTGATACAGGTATCTTTAACTGGTGGTTTAGAATGGCTAGTAACCCGAACGAATTTGTTTTGGTAAAACTTACCGTAAAAGAGAAAAAGAATCTTAGAGAAGTGATCACAGGTAAAAGCAGCTGGATTACTAGTAGTAGTGGTATCGACCCTAAATATGCATTGAACTTTGCTATTGAGGAAATTGAAGGTCACAAATTCAAAGTTACTCCTGATAACCTAGAGCCAGGTGAGTATTGCTTTATTTATCAAGGGCAAGTACCTCAAGGAAGAGAAAATCAATCTGTATTCGATTTCTCAGTTCAATAAAAAATACATTTTATATTAAAAACCCGACGCTAAAAGCATCGGGTTTTTTTTATGCCCTATCCCTACTCTCAACGTTTCAAGAACTGATGTATCACAAAATTTCAATACATTTTATGCAATTAAACATGTTTTACTTTGTTAATAATTCATAATCATCAAAAAGATGACCAATTATTAAAAGCCAAAATCATGAAAAAAACTATTTTTAGTGTTTTATTAATATTTAGTGGTGCCTTAAGTTTAAGTGCACAGGAATTTAAAGTAATTACCAGCGTAGAATCTATCGTATCAAGCGGACTAGGACGTTCTAGAATTATTGATGGAAATGAGGACAAAGATTATGCAGAATTTACCTCTACCCAAACCGAAGATGACAAAACCCGTAATAAATCTAAAAGAGATGAGATTAGGGTAAAAGACTTTGATGAAACTAAACTATTGAACTTTTTCAACATCGGTGGTATCCGTTTTCAAAACATTGCAGCGAATGATGCCATCATAAGTTCTAAAATAAACGCAATGGTTGCAGATGGCTGGGAATTAGCTTTTGTAACTAGTGCCGTAGAAAGTGATGGCGGAAAAGGTGATTCCTCAGGTATATTTATTACCCGATATATTTTTAAGAGATAAAAGTATCTACAATAAAAAAAGCCCGGTCAATTAGACCGGGCTTTTTTATTTTATGCAGTGTAACTCACTTAACTAAGTTAATTTCTACACGTCTATTTTTCTGCCTACCATCTTTATACATATTTGTAGCAATAGGCTTACTTTCTCCATACCCTACCGCTGTTAATCTAGAAGAATCAATACCTCCATTAATTAAAAACTTCAATACAGATTGCGCTCTGTTCTCAGATAGTTTCTGATTAGTAGCAACAGAACCAATACTATCCGTATGACCTTCAACTGTAAAATTGGCATTTGGATATTCATTCAATATACTAATGATATCGACTAACACCGGCGTAGATTCATCTTTAAGGATTGATTTACCTGTAGTGAATAGGATAGTTTTTGCATACGCATTCAAAGATTTTTGAACCTCAGCGGTAACTTCTGGTTCAGGACAACCATTATTTGCCACAGTTCCCATTTCGTTAGGGCATTCATCATCTTTATCAAAAATCGAATCACCATCACTATCTGGCCAAGGGCAACCATTATTTTCTACTGGTCCGGCCTCATTAATACATTCATCCTCATTATCCATTACGCTATCTCCGTCAGAATCAACCCAAGGGCAACCACCATTTTCTACTGGTCCGGCCTCATTTACACATTGATCCTCATTATCTAAAACTGAATCCCCATCAGTATCTCCCCAAGGACAACCATTGTTCTCAATTGGTCCAAAATCTTTTGGACACCCATCTTCTTTATTTGGTATACCATCTCCGTCTGAATCTTTAGGTTGACCATAATACACCGGTATTTTTAACCCCGCATATACATCTGCACCTTTAATTTCACTTCTTGTGAATGTAGAAATCAATGAACCAGAGCCGATGTAAAGTGGACCTGCACGTAAGCCTGCTCCTATCTGCACGCCACTATACTGATAGCTACTTATAGGTAAATAAAAACTAAACCACTTACTTTCAAAACGAGGTGTTAATGATAATACATTAGTAGTTCTAATTGTATTCTCACCTGCCGAGCGCATTGACAAATCAGTATTTAAGTTCAAATAAAAATGATTCTTAATATTCCAATCTGCATTAAAATGAAGTGCCGTCGGCAAACCAGCTTTTATATCTTCTGAAGCTTGAGTAAACGTATAAAGGTTTTGCAAATCATCAGAATCTTCGATATTATCATAATCATCTTGAGTAATCGTATTATTAATATTATAATTATCAATTACACCGCTTTTATAATTAATAGACCCAATATCTGTAACTGATAAGCCTAGTTTAAGCTTGTACTTATTTTTATCTTTCATGACAGTAGTTGCACCATCCGTTCCTGTAACTACATAATTCTGATAATCAGGTCTCCATTCATAGACAAAACCTAAATCGAATCCAATTCCCTTTGCGTCTGGCACTTCGTAATCATAATTATCACTATCATAATTATCTGCACGACCATATAACAAATCACCTGTAGACTCCAATGTTCCAATAGTTGAACTATCGGGTAAAGTCGCACCATCGGCATCATAATTAATAGTTACATTTCTACCTGTAACGTAAGCATTACCGAAACCTTTTAAATACTTTACGGAAAGACCACCCTTTAAAAAGTGTTCTTCTTTATTCATCAGCTCTTGAGCATAGGTAAGCCCAACTTCAGCCCAACCATTTCCAGAAGCATAGAAATTACCTTCATCTACTAAAAAATCTTGACTCTCATCAATACTTTCATCAAGGTCATCAATACTTTCACCGTTGAATTCATTACCCGTTACAAAGCTTCTGGCTCTTGTAAATATTGCTATAGATGACTTTTTACCCACATTAAACATAAATGACGGTCCTAAAATATCTACTGTTCCTGAAAAATTATTGTTGTTGGATACCGATAATTTTGCATCGGTATCGTACTCAAAATTACTTGACGTTAAATCTGAAAAGCCAACACCTACATAATCATTGGCAAAAAACGCACTAGCTCCAATTAAGTTAATATCTGTTTTAAACCTTGAGTCGGCAATATTTGCCGGGTTGGCAATTACACTATTTACACCACTGTAATTATCAGTCAAATAACCAATATAAGATTGTGCCTTTGCCGATAAAGACATTATCAGCATAATTGTAAAAAGAAAACATTTTTTCATACTCTTTGGTTTGATTGTTTATTAGTTTGTCAATTCCCTAACGAATGACTTTTATTCATATTGTAGTTTTGTGTATTTTTTCCTACATTTTTATTTTAATCAAAAAAAAACATCCGCAATATGCGGATGTTTTATATCTAAAAAGTTAAGCTAACCTTAAGCGTTTACTATTTTCTCTTGGTGACGAATAGATTCTTGATGAATAGCTTTGAACATACGAAGAACGAATTCTTCACTTAGTCCTTTGCTTTCTCCTTCTAGAATCATTGCTCCTAAAATTTCGTTCCAACGTGTACTTTGCAATACTGCAACGTTCTTCTCTTTTTTAAGCTCCCCGATAGCATCTGAAGTTTTCATACGCTTACCTAAAGTTTCGATTAATTGATTATCAAAAATATCAATGTTCGCTCTTAGGTTGTTCAATTTCGCATTGTACTCAGCCTCTGTATTATCTTCTTTACGGATTTTAAGATCTCTCATAATCTGAACCAACTTGTCTGGTGTAACTTGTTGGGCAGCATCACTCCATGCATTATCTGGATCATGATGAGTTTCAATCATCAATCCGTCAAAATTAAGATCTAGAGCAGTTTGTGATACATCAAATATCATATCTCTATTTCCTGTTATGTGAGATGGATCATTGATTATAGGTAAATCTGGAAATTTAGTCTGTAAATCAATTGCCATTTGCCATTCTGGAATATTTCTATATTTCGTTTTCTCATACGTTGAGAAACCTCTATGAATAACTCCTAAATTTTTAATATCCGCAGTAGCCAAACGCTCAACAGCTCCTAACCACAAGGCTAAATCAGGATTTACCGGATTCTTTACCAATACGATTTTATCGGTTCCTTTTAATGCATCAGCAATTTCTTGAACGATAAATGGACTCACAGTTGATCTTGCGCCGATCCATAATAAATCGATATCATGTTCTAAAGCCAATTCAACGTGCGCACGATTCGCTACTTCCGTAGCAGTTTTCATACCCGTTTCAGCCTTAACTTTTTGAAGCCATTTAAGGCCCAATGCGCCTACACCTTCAAAATTTCCTGGGCGAGTACGTGGTTTCCAAATACCTGCTCTGTAATAGTTTACATCGGTATCTTTTAAAGAATGTGCTATACCTAACACTTGGTCTTCTGTTTCCGCACTACATGGCCCTGCTATTACTAGTGGATGGTCTAGCTTTAAATCATCCAACCATGTTCTCATTTGTTTTGAATTTTCCATTTTAATTATTCTATTTCTTGTTTAACGGTATTCCTTTTAATATTCCTTTTATCTTATTCGTATTGTTCATTTCATTGTAAATACCTTCGTAATCATCTTGCAGCAGTAATTCTTTAAATGCTGTAAGATTTTGAATGTATTCTTCTAGTGTTTCAACTACATTCTCTTTATTCTGTTTAAAAATAGGTGTCCACATGGCAGGTGAACTTTTTGCCAAACGCACCGTACTTTCAAATCCACTGCCCGCCATATCGAAAATATCACGTTCGTTTTTCTCTTTCTCAATAACTGTCTTGCCCAACATAAAAGCACTGATATGCGATAAGTGAGACACGTAGGCGATATGCTTATCATGCGCTTCAGGATTCATATAGCGAATACGCATTCCTATTGCTTGAAAGACTTGCAATGCTTTCTCTTGGAGTTTAAAAGCAGTCAACTCAACTTCACAAATTATATTCGTTTTGTCTCTGAACAAATCTTTTATAGCAGCCGACGGACCAGAAAACTCGGTTCCTGATATTGGGTGACATGCTAAAAAGTTTCTTCTCTTCGGATGACTCTCTAAAGTTCTACAGATTAAAGATTTCGTTGACCCGACATCAAAAACAACACAATCTTCAGGTACGGCATCCAATATTTTCGGAAGCTCTGTCACCATAACATCTACCGGAATACTAACAATCACCATATCTGCCAATTGTAAATCTTGGTATGTCGCTTTCTTATCGATAATTCCTAAATCTTTGGCCTCTACCAAATGTGTAGCATTAGAATCTATACCATAAACGGTAACATCTTCTTGCGTAGACTTTATGTCTTTTGCTAAAGAACCTCCAATTAAACCTATACCGATTACAAATACATTCATCAAACTAAAATCTTGCGATTGCCTCTTTTATTTTATCTTCAGTAATACAAAGTGAAAAACGAATATACCCTTCGCCATTGCTGCCGAATATCGTTCCTGGGGTAATGAACAAATCCTTTTTATATAATATGTCATCTATAAACTCTTCGGATGCCACACTACCTTCAGGTAATTTTGCCCAAACGAACAAACCTACAGCCTCTCTATCATAAGAACAACCAAGCGAGTCTGCTAATTGAAAAATCAATTCTCTACGTGCACTGTATACCTTGTTCAATTCAACGAACCAATCATCACTACTTTCTAAGGCTGCTATGGCTCCTTTCTGTATTCCGTAGAACATACCAGAATCCATATTACTCTTCACTTTTAAGATAGCATTGATATGATCTTCACTACCTAAAACAAAACCTACACGCCAACCGGCCATGTTAAACGTCTTGCTCAAAGAATTCAATTCTAAGCAAACCTCTTTCGCATTCGGTATACTTAAAATACTCGCAGGTTCTGAATTAAGGACAAAACTATACGGATTGTCATTAACCAACAGAATATCATGTTCTTTTGCAAAGGCAACAATTTTCACAAATTGTGCTCTAGTCGCCGTAGCACCAGTTGGCATATGCGGATAACTCAACCACATAATTTTCACCTTTGACAAATCTTCTTTTGCCAAATTTTCTAAATCTGGAAACCATCCATTCTCGGCAGTTAAATCATAATACTTCGGCACCGCACCTACCAAATTAGTTACTGATGTATATGTTGGATACCCTGGATTCGGAATCAACACCTCATCACCTGCATTTAAAAAGGCAAGGCTAATATGCATGATGCCTTCCTTAGAACCCATTAATGGTAGAATTTCAGTGGCCGGATCTGCTGTTACGTCAAATCTCTTCTGATAAAAATTAGCTATAGCCTCTCTTAATTGTGGCAAACCTTGATAACTCTGATATTGGTGTGCCCCATTTTCCAATACAGCTTCCTGTATTGAATTAAGCACGTGTTTTGACGGAGTCAAATCTGGACTCCCGATTCCCATATTAATAATAGGTTTACCTTGAGCCATTAAGCCACGTACTTCTCTTAACTTTTTTGAGAAGTAATATTCCTGTATGGTTTTAAGTCTGTCTGCGGTCTGTATCATGCTCTCACATTTTTATATTCACCCAAAACCTTAAAGTCTTCTGTCATGATGTTCAACAGACTTTTTGCTTTTGAAAACTCCTTAAAATCAACAAAGGTTATGTCTACAAAAAAGGCATATTTCCAAGGCGTCTCTATCACTGGTAAAGATTGTATTTTCGTTAAGTTCAATCTGCAATCACTCATAACATTAAGTACAGCGGCTAAACTTCCCCTTTTATGGTCGGTTATAAAACGTACAGAAGCCTTCGTAATTTCGGGCTCTGGCAACGTGCTTTTTTCTGTTTGCACAATGATAAAACGCGTAGCATTATTTTTAATGGTCTGTATGTCGTTTGCTACGATGTCCAAACCATATAATTCTGCCGCAACATTGGGTGCAATAGCTGCAATATGCTCTAATTTTTGTTCTTGTATACGTTTTGCCGTTTCTGCAGTATCTACATCTTCCACTAATTTAATATGTGGATATTGTCTAAAATATTCCTTGCATTGCAACAATGCCATAGGATGTGAACTCACTTCAGAAATATCTTCTATTTTCTGACCTCTCATTACCATAAGGTTATGATGAATGTTTAGATAATACTCGCCAATAATATGTAAGTTATTATGGTTCACCAATGCGTAATTTGGAATTATTGAGCCCGCAATGGAATTCTCAATAGCCATTACCCCTTGGTCTGCCTCTTTAGATAATAACTTATCTACCAACTCATCGAAAGAAAGACATTCAACAAGCTCTATATCATCGCCAAAACAATCTTTTGCTACTTGATGATGATTGGAACCTTTAATTCCCTGTATGGCTATTTTTAAACTCACTTTTAGTCAATTATATTCAAAAAAAAAGTTCCGATATATATCGGAACTTAATTCTATTTTATTTTTAAAATATGCTAGAACAGTCCCGTACCTCTCTTAAAAAAGAAGTAAAAATAAAAACCAGTCCAGAAATATTGTTTTGTCATTGTTCTTGTAAACTTCGGCTAATGTAGTAATTATATTTAAAAATGGTTGTTTTACTTATAATTTTTTTGAGATTATCAATTTCCATCTCAAAACGAACAGTTTTTGTGCAAAACATAACTTTATTGATTTGCGCTTGGTTGAAAGTAAAATGGAATAGACCAATTGTACTCTCGAACATCTCCTAAGGTTTTAGTTACTTCGATTGTATTCTTACCTTTTTGCAATAGTTCCTTGTCTATAAAACCAACGACACCAAACTGCTCTGATATTTGATGGTGTTTTTTAAGAAATTCCATATTTATCAAAACACCATTTAATTTAACCTTATGATATGCATTATAACATTTTAAATAAAAATTACGCCCTCGTAACTTATTTTCAATTCTTGTTAAACCCTCCTCATCTTTATATTCGCCGCATACGGTATCTTGATAATTACGTTCGTTATGAAAGACAGGGATAAATAATTTTACTGTAGTACCTTCAATAATATCTGATTGTATTTGCGGAGTTACCAAAAACGTATTATTTGGATTTTGGTCATAATAATAACCCAGATACATTTGATCACTGTACTGTTTATCTAAATCTATTAAATAAAAAATATTAGTGTCAGTAACTTTAACAATAGCAACACACATTCCAGATACAAAAAACAGCAGAACTAAAAATACTAATGATTTCTTCTTTTTAAAATTAGAAGCAAAAGCCATTGAAACCTGTAATAAATACTTGTACAAAGGACCATAAGTCACCATTGATGCCCATTTCACCAGCTTAAAAAATGAATTCTGAATAATTTCATTATCCTTGAAGGTCTTTAAATTCCCAACGATACTGAAGATGGTTTGTAATACCAACAATAAACCAATTAATACCGCTGGAGCTAACAGTAAATAAGCATGCACATATTCTGATAACAAATTATAAATAAGCATGTAGATACTCATAGACACAGCTAAATAAGAGTAAATCAACAATATGGTAAAAGCTGCCGAAAATATCACACTACACAATTCATCTACTTTTTGAATTGTCTCTTCTTGTTTCGGTAAGATTCCCAATATTTTTTTGGTGTAGATTTTAGAGTAGGCACTATCCTCTAACCCGTAGTCGGGAAAAACCGAATTTAGACCTACTAAACCTATCCAATAGGCACGTAGAAAGAAGTGAATAACAAACATCGAAACCAATATACTCACAGCCAAAAGGCCCATGAAGACAATAAAATATGCGTATTTATATTGCTCAACAGGTAAAAGTTCAATGTATCTATTAGTAATCCACTCTACTAAACCAAATAATTGAAATGTACCAAAAATGGCGATGGCAGAGACCAGTAATTCTGCCTCCCAACTTTCTTCCTTTAATCGCTGAAGCCATTTTAAGGCATTCTTATTCTCTAAAATTTCGGTAGTTTCTGTTGGTTGGCTCATAAAGGTTAATCAAATCATATTGATTGGTAAAACTAAGATACCCTTTCTTCAAATACTTGAAAAACAATTATATCATTAACACTCAACTGGATTAAAAAAACAGTTGATAACGGAATCTAACTCTTCCTGAATTTTAGGATCCGTACAATTTATTAAAATTGAAAAAACAAGTTGCTCCGCCGGATATATAAAGAAATTAGAATATCCTCCTACTCCATTACCTACATGTCCGTAGAATTCTCTGCCATGTAAATCTTCACTTACCTGCCAGCCTAAACCATAGTATATTTTCTTACCATTTACCTGCTGAGAAGTTATAAATTGATTAAGAATTTCTTCTTTTACTATAATTTTATTGCCCAAATATGCCTGTCCGAATTTGGCAATATCTTCCGATGTAGAAAGATAACCACCACCCGCCAATTTGTAAAAATTATCTACAGGAATGGCTTTTCTAAAACCGGCTGCAATCTTCGTATAAAAAGTAGCCTTTCTACTAGTACCCTGCAAAAAATCGCCATTTTTATTCTTACCATTAGGAGGTTCAGGAACTAACGTATTTATCATCCCCAAAGGATTCAATACCCTTTCTTGAACATATTGCTCAAAAGGAATTCCACTAGCCTCTTGCATTGCAAAGGAAATTAAAACCCAATCGAAACTATTATATAAATACCCTTTACCAGGTTCAAACAACAAAGGCGAATCTTCAAAAACCCTTAAACTATCTTTTATAGTCAAAGATTTATTTAACCCATATTCTTTTCCTTGATACCCTCTAATTCCTGCAGTATGGCTAGCCAATTGTCTAATAGTAAAATCCCATTGTTTTTTAGGATAATAAGGAACATACGTATAAAAAGAAGCATCCAAATCTAATATTCCATCTTGAACCATGCATGCCAATGCGGTAGCTGCAATCGGTTTTGATACACTGGCAATTCGAAAAATTGTTTGTTGTGGATCTATGTATGATTTTTGCTCCGAGTCGGCATAGCCATATCCTTTTTGAAAAATGGTTTTTCCTTTCTTTAAGACTGTAATAGACAAACCCGGAAACTTATTTTTCGCATACAAATCTTGCAAAAACGAATCTGCCTTCACTAATCCCTGCAATTCAAGATTTTCTCCTATTACACGATTAGCAGCAAATATATTTTTTAGATATTTAAGTATGGGATTCATTCCACAAAAATAAGTCTGCCATTATATAACTCTTCAACCGCGACCTCAGTAGGTCTGGTATAACTTAAAACATCTCCTGTACCTCGAAGAACACCCGAAATTTTTAATTGCGGATTAACAAGTATATCGTTTGATCCTCTATGATTTAGATTTACATTTTGAGCTATCAACTCTTGTGCCTCTATTCGAGAATCACCAGCTGCTATATTGATATTCAAATTTCCCACATTTCCCCTTAAATTGAAATAGGCAATACCATTTACCGTAATACTTAACGATGTTACGTTTAAATCTAAATTGAACTCACCATCCGTAGTTTCTGCTTCAGGATTTGTAAAACTTTCTGATAGCAAGCTTAGGTTCTCAAAACTTAAAACTCCGTCGCTTCGAATAGGAAAACCTGTACTGCTACGAATACTAGTTAAATTTGGGGTTGTCACATACACTACTGTTGTAACATAGTCCCTTACATAATTACAGTCATTCGTATCGGATAATATTAAACGACCATCTTCTACCACTGCAGCTACTTCATTCCGTAAATTCTTACCAGTTTCAATTTCAACCTTTTGGGTCGCTCCTTGCTTTACTACCAAGGTAATATTTTCAAAAACGGTTATCGTAGTAAACTCCGCTACCTCAACATCTTCTCTAATAATTTCTCCCGTCTCTTGAAAACAATCTGATGCATTTTCAGAATCACAAGAATTTAAAGAAATAAGAATGAATAGGAAACACAACAGGCTAAAGAGGCTCCGACTGCGTTCAATCAGATAACTATTTATACTATAATTTATTTTTTCTTTCATCCTATAATCTTATTCCAATTCCGAACTCAACAGCCTCTGCTTTTGCTCCATGCGATTTCAAGGTTATTGCCCCATACATTTTATCTCCAAAATAACGTTTCAACCCCATACGGTTATACATACGACCCTCAAAATCAAAAGGGTAATACACATAATAACCTAATTGAGAAATAATTGACATTTTATTAATGAACAATTCATGTCCTACAAAAACACCTACCCGCTTATAGTCGTCGTCTGCCGCAACATTATTTTCAGGAAATGCTATACTTTGATAGCGAATTAATTCTTTTAAGAAATTGGAGAAATATACGTCTGTCCCCAATTGAATGGCACTCTTTCTCCCTAACCTTTTATCGGCGTAAGCAGAAAGCACAACAAATCCGTATTGTCCTGAATCAATTACATCACTTTCATTCAACCCTGTTCTTAACGCAAAATTATATCGTAAAGGCTCTGTTACTTTTTCTTTTTCACGATGTACATATTCAATTTCAGTACCCCCATCAAGGTCATATACCAAGCCCGCATTAAAAGCCAATGTATTCGTTGAAGTATTCGGTGCCCTAAAATTTGCATTTGAATAATGCATGATAGAAATACCCGCCTTAAAGCCTAATCCTGCAAAAATATTCTCTTTATGATAATTAAACATGAGGTACGTTGAACTCAAAACATCAGACCCATAAGCATTATTCCGAAAGTTAGTTACCTTATCATACGGATTAGTTACATACGCTATTCCTTGACCAATACGCAATTGCAGGTTTCGTTTTAATAGGTAAAAATTATAATGTGCGTATAAACCGTAATTATCACCTAGCGTTTTATTATTTGTATTCTGATAAATAAATGAATACCCTAAATCTGGATAATTATATAATTCTTCCCACGCTTTAGAACCATAGGTCTTACGGTTATAGCTAAGAATAACACCATTAGGATGCTCACTTATCAAATGAGATATATCTGGATTGTGCAACATAATCGACCCATAGAATTGATTCACATCTAGGGTGTACTTTTTAAGCTCAGTACTTTCTTGCGAAAAACAAAAGGAAACGGAAAAAAGTAGGAAAACAAATAGCCTTAGATTCATGGAAAGCAAAAATAAATATATAGTATTAAGTACTGAGCATGAAGTATCAAGTTCTTTTAAAACATTTCGCTTTAAATCTAATTACTATTTAACCTGTACTAGGTGCAAACTAAAAAAGTTCTTTAGCTATCGCTTTTATATTATCAGATTTCCCCATAGAATAGTAATGTAAGACAGGTACACCGGCTGCTTTCAATTCTTTCGATTGCTGAATGGCCCATTCTATACCTACGGCCCTAACTTCTTTATTATTTTTACAACTATCTACAGCTTCTATTAAATCTTGTGGAATATCTATTCGAAATACTTGAGGCAACAACTGCAAATGACGTTGCACCGCAATAGGCTTAATACCAGGTATAATGGGTACTGTAATTCCAATATTTTTTGCAGCCTCAACGAACTCAAAATACTTTTGATTATTAAAAAACATCTGGGTAACGACATAATCAGCTCCTGCATCCACTTTCTCCTTCAATCGCTTAAGATCAGATTGTAAGGACGGTGATTCTAAATGCTTTTCAGGGTAACCCGCTACACCAATACAAAATTCACTCGAATGCTCGCTCTCTATCGTTTCATGTAAATACTTACCGCAATTAAGATCTTTAATCTGCTTAACTAAATCTATCGCAAATGGGTGCCCCCCATCCGTTGGTTCAAAATACTTCTGCTCACTACGAGCATCTCCACGTAAAGCCATTACATTTTGTATTCCTAAATAATGGCAATCGACCAACATATACTCCGTCTCCTCTCTGGTAAAACCTCCACAAATGACATGCGGTACCGTATCAATATTATATTTATGTTGAATAGAAGCACAAATACCTACCGTACCAGGGCGCATACGTGTTGTTTTTTTATCAAGAAGTCCTTCTTTCTGTACATAAATAGTCTCTTCCCTAGATGTGGTAACATCAATAAATGGAGGATTAAATTCCATCAACGGGTCTATATTATTATACAGTTCCTGTATATTTCTCCCTTTAACCGGCGGTACTATTTCAAATGAAAATAGCGTTTTACCTTTGGCGTTAGTAATATGGTCAGTTACTTTCATATTCTTGCTGCTGTCCTCTATAAACGTGAGGAAACCTTGTTCAGGCTTTATTTATTAATTCTTAATCAACTTTATTTTGGGCGTTCGGGCGGGCTTTCTGCTATATTTTTTCTATTGAACAACTTGAGGTTTAATCTCAAGCTTATGAACAAAAATAGAAAAAAATGCCGCTTCAATCCCTAACGCGTATTACACATCTACAATATTTGGAGATAACCATTTCTCCGCCTTTTCAAAAGCTATGCCCTTTCTTTCAGCAAAGTCTTTCACCTGATCCTCTTTTATTTTTCCAAGTCCAAAATAGCGTGCTTCTGGATTTCCAAAATAATAACCACTTACAGATGCCGCTGGCCACATAGCCAAACTATCTGTTAGCTCGACACCAATTGTTTCTTTTACCTTTAAAACATCCCAAATAGTCAATTTTTCTAAATGATCCGGACAAGCAGGATACCCTGGCGCAGGACGAATACCTTTATATGATTCATGTATCAGTTCTTCATTGCTTAACTCTTCTTTCGAAGCATAACCCCAATGCTTCATACGTACCTCTTTATGGAGGTATTCTGCGAATGCTTCGGCCAATCTGTCTGCCAATGCTTTCACTAAAATAGAATTATAATCGTCCAAAGCCTTTTCATATTGGGTCGCCAATTCTGCAGTACCAAAGCCTGTAGAGACGCAAAAACAACCGATGTAATCTTGTTTACCACTTTCTTTAGGAGCTATGAAATCTGCCAACGCATAGTCAGCCACTCCTTCTCTTTTCTGCAATTGTTGACGTAGCGTTCGGAACGTGTAGTTCTCGACTGTACTCGGGTCGATATTAATAGGTCCTACAGAAATATCATCATCGTTAACTGAATTTGCTGGAAAAAGTCCGAAGATTCCTTTGGCCTTCAATTGTTTTTTAGAAATGATTTGCTTTAACATTTCTTGAGCGTCAGCAAATAATTCGGTAGCCTGCTCACCTACTACATCATCGGTTAAAATTGCAGGGTATTTCCCATGTAATTCCCAACTTCTAAAGAACGGAGTCCAATCAATATAGGGAACTAAAAGATTTAAATCCATATCTTCAATAACCTGAATACCTAAGGTATTAGGCTTACATATTTCAGATGTTTTCCAATCAATTTTAAACTTGTTTCTACGTGCTGCAGAAATAGGTTTATATGTTTTACTTGAAGATCTATTTAAAAATTTACCTCGAAAAACATCATAATCTTCTTTAATACCCTTTTTGTAACTTGTAGACGTTTCCTTTTTTAATAAATCGCCCACCACAGTTACAGCTCTAGACGCATCATTTACATGAACTACGGCCTCACTATATTTCGTATCTATTTTTACGGCAGTATGAGCCTTACTTGTTGTAGCGCCACCAATCAATAAAGGAAGTTTAAAATTCTTACGCTCCATTTCCTTGGCCATATGTACCATTTCATCCAACGAAGGCGTAATTAATCCACTAAGACCAATAATATCTACATTGTGCTCAATGGCAGCTGCAATAATTTTTTCTGGTGGTACCATCACCCCCAAATCCACAATTTCGTAATTGTTACAAGCTAAAACGACACCAACAATATTTTTACCGATATCATGAACATCGCCCTTTACCGTTGCCATCAATATTTTTCCGGCACTATTAGAGTCTCCCTCTTGTGGATTCAGCAATTTTTCTTCTTCGATATACGGCAATAAATACGCAACCGCTTTTTTCATGACGCGTGCAGACTTAACTACTTGGGGTAGAAACATTTTACCACTACCAAATAAATCTCCAACAACGTTCATACCGGTCATTAAATTTCCTTCAATAACCTCTATTGGTTTATCGGCAACCTGCCTAGCTTCTTCTATATCTTCAATTATATATTGGTCAATACCTTTTACCAAAGCACGCGTAATTCTATCTTGTAAAGGTTCTTCTCGCCACGATAAATCAATCTTACTTTCTTTTGTTTTCCCAACGACTGAGTCTGCAAAATCGAGTAATCTCTCCGTTGCATCATCTCGTCTATTTAAAATAACATCTTCTACACGCTCCAATAAATCTTTAGGTATATCATCATATACCTCCAACATACTCGGGTTCACGATACCCATGTTCATACCTGCCTTAATTGCGTGATATAAAAATACCGAGTGCATCGCTTCTCGAACAGGATTATTTCCTCTAAAAGAAAAAGAAACATTACTTACCCCACCGCTGACACTAGCATGAGGAAGGTTTTCACGAACCCATTTCGTAGCCTTTATAAAATCTAGTGCATTAAGCTTATGCTCATCCATTCCTGTTGCAACAGGAAAAATATTAAGGTCAAAAATAATATCCTCAGGAGCGAAATTTACTTTTTCAACTAAAACGTCATACGACCGTTTAGCAATTTCGATACGTCGTTCATAATTATCTGCTTGGCCAACTTCATCGAATGCCATTACTATTACCGCGGCACCATACCGTTTTATCAATTTAGCATGATGCAAAAACTGCTCTTCACCTTCTTTTAAGCTTATAGAATTTACCACACATTTACCTTGAACAACCTGTAAACCTGCCTCTATAATTTCCCACTTAGAACTATCTATCATGATAGGTACTCGCGAAATATCGGGCTCAGCAATGACCAAGTTCAAAAACTTGACCATAGCCTCCTTACCATCAATTAAGCCATCGTCCATATTTATGTCAATGACCTGAGCTCCATTTTCAACTTGTTCTCTAGCAACCGCTAATGCCTCTTCAAATCGCTCTTCTTTTACAAGACGAAGAAACTTTTTTGAACCAGCAACATTAGTTCGTTCACCAACATTTATAAAGTTGGTTTCCGGAGTAACGATTAAAGGTTCGAGTCCACTCAACCGCAGATATCTGGTTGTTGGTTGTTGGTTGGTTGTTGTTGTTGGTATTTTAGACCTATTGCTCATTTAATCTATATCACTTTTTAAAATAATTGATAAATCCATTTATCAATTTCTTACAGCTAATAATTCTCTTATTTATAGCTTCAAAATCTTCTTTCTCAATATAACTTAAATCAAGAGCTATATATAGTTGGGTCTCCAATTCATATAAAGAACCTCTTGAAATATGTAAAAACTGTATTGTATCAGCTGCTGTTCTTCTTCCGCAACCTTCTGCTATATTTGAGGGAATAGAAACAGCGCAACGCCTTAGTTGATTTGTAAGTCCGTAAGTTTCTTCCTTTGGAAAGGACTTTGTTATAGAATATATATCCTTTACAAGGACCCTCGATTCTTTCCAAACATCCAATTCTGTGTAAACCTTCATTATCTTACTATTTTTTTGCCATCAACCAACAACTAGCAACTAAAATTCTCGCGGAGCAAAATTTTCAACCATCTTTGCTATCGCTGTAATATGTTCTGGGGTAGTACCGCAACAACCGCCAACAATATTAATCAATCCTTTTTCTACATATTCCCTAATTTGTTCTGCCATCTGATCGGGAGTTTCATCATACTCGCCAAAAGCATTAGGTAAACCTGCATTAGGATGTGCAGATACTGCATGCTCACTTTTGGTTGACAACACCTCTAAATGGGGAATTAATTGACTGGCGCCTAAAGCACAATTGAAGCCTACCGATAAAATAGGAATATGGGAAATAGAAATCAAAAATGCCTCTGCAGTTTGACCGGATAATGTTCTACCCGATGCATCGGTAATTGTTCCGCTAACCATAATAGGAACATCAATATTTCGCTCTTCTTTCACTTCTTCAATAGCGAATAATGCAGCTTTTGCATTGAGGGTGTCAAATATAGTTTCTACCAACAGTAAATCTGAACCACCATCTAACAAAGCTTCAACTTGTTGTTTGTAAGCTATTCTTAATTCATCAAAAGATATTGCTCTATAACCAGGATCATTCACATCTGGCGACATACTTGCCGTCTTATTAGTAGGGCCAATACTCCCTGCAACAAAACGAGGTTTATTCGGCTCTTTTTTAGTGAATTCATCGGCAACCATTTTAGCGATACGTGCAGACTCATAATTGAGTTCATACACCAAATTTTCCATATGGTAGTCAGCCATGGCAATGGTTGTGCCTGAAAAGGTATTTGTTTCTACGATATCTGCACCTGCACCAAAATACTTACGATGAACTTCTGCAATTGCTTCTGGCTGTGTTAAGGATAATAAATCATTATTACCTTGCAGTGGATGCTCCCAATCTTTAAATCGTTCGCCTCTAAAATCTTCTTCCTGGAATTTATATCGCTGTAGCATGGTACCCATAGCACCATCCAATATTAAAATTCTTTCTTTTAAAATTTCCTTTATATCCTTCATATTTCACTGTAAAAGGTTCTACGTTCAATAAAAGTTAATACGAATCAAGCAAGGAAAGGATAGAGTATGATCTTTCTTAAGTTATCTGTCTTTATCGTGTCATTACGAATGACTTGTCCTGTAACCCTCCGAAATTCTGAAGCAGGAAAAAGATAGAATGTAGCACCTTCTTGTCCTATTGGGAAAGGGTTGCCAAGGTTTCATCGGGTCTAGTCCCTCCGCCTTTCTTGATAACGTTTCAATCTATTTATGAACGAATTGCAAAGTAACGGTACTACCCGTTGTAATCCAAAACTTCATTGAACTTTTTAGCCAACGAAATTTCGAGAATTTGTCTTAAAAAAAACCTCTGAAAATGCAAAATCTTCAGAGGTCTTACTATTATTAGTATTTACTTTATGCAATACTCTGTACGACTTCTTTTTTAGCTTCTTTTTTCGAGCCATCAAATCCTTCAACACCACCTACGGTAGTATATTTCATAACATACCTTTTTCCCGGATTGATTTGTTGATATGCAAACTGACACATTACTGCAGCTTCATGAAAACCTGAAAGAATTAATTTTAATTTACCTTCATACGTATTCACATCACCAATTGCATACACCCCAGGTATATTGGTCTGGTAATCTCTTGCATTATTGACCTTAATTGCATTCTTCTCTATATCCAATCCCCATCCACCTATTGGTCCTAATTTAGGAGAAAGTCCGAATAAAGGAATGAAGTGATCAACCTCTAAATACGTGTCTTCCTTTTCTTTATCTGTATGTTTAAGTACTACCGCTTCAAGCTGATTCTTACCATGCAACTCCTTTACCTCAGCTTTGGTCACCAATTTAATCTTGCCCAATTTAGCAAGTTCAGATGCTTTTTCAACCGAATCTAAAGCCCCTCTAAACTCATCTCTTCTGTGAACCAAGGTTACCTCGGAAGCTACATCAGTTAAGAAAATTGCCCAATCTAAAGCAGAATCGCCACCACCGGCAATAACTACTTTTTTATCTCTATATACCTCAGGATCTTTAATCATGTAAGAAACACCGGTATCCTCAAAATTTACAATATTAGAAATGGGAGGCTTTCTTGGTTCGAAAGAACCTAACCCTCCAGCAATAACCACTACAGGCGCATTATGTTTTGTTCCCTTATTTGTTGTTACTACAAAAGAACCATCTTCTAATTTATCTAAAGTCTCCGCTCTTTCACCTAATGTAAACCCAGGTTCAAAAGGTCTAATCTGTTCCATAAGGTTATCTACCAATGTACCTGCTAAAATTTCTGGAAATGCAGGAATATCATAAATCGGTTTTTTAGGATAAATCTCTGAACATTGACCACCTGGTTGGGGTAATGCATCTATTAAATGCGTTTTCAACTTTAATAATCCCGCTTCAAATACCGTAAATAATCCGGTTGGCCCCGCTCCTATAATGAGCATATCTGTTTTAATCATACCTCTTTTTTAGTATTGAGTAAATAGTATTGAGTTTCTTTTCCTAAAATCACTCTCTTACTACCACTCTTTATTTTACTTACAACTTATAACCCTCTATTTAAACTTCTTATTAATTAACTATTAATTGTTTCGACTGCACTCAACCGAACATTTTCATCATTCGAATATGCACGCTTTGCCTCTATCAAAGATTCGCGATGTCTTACCACCTCGCCTATTATTATGATTGCAGGATTTGAAAGCTTTTGTTTCTCAACCACCTCAACTATAGTTTCAATAGTGGCTACACCAACTTTTTCATTTTCTCGCGTACCATTTTGAATAATTGCAATTGGCATTTCTGACTTACCCTCATCCTTAAATAAATCTACTATTTGAGGTAGTTTTGACATTCCCATTAAAATTACCACTGTCGCACTACTTTTAGCTGCCAATGCTACATCTGTAGATAATTTATGCTCTTTAGTAGTACCCGTAATTACCCAAAAACTTTCTGACGCTCCTCTTTTGGTAACAGGTATATTTTGATATGCAGGTACACTTAAACTTGATGAAATACCAGGCACCATAGCAACTTCTAAACCAAACGCGGCAGCATATTCCATCTCTTCTGATCCACGACCAAAAACAAAAGGATCTCCCCCTTTCAATCGCACCACATGTCCGTGAGATTTGGCTCTACTTATAATAAGTTCGTTGATTTGCTCTTGCTGATACGCATAACAACCTTTACGCTTGCCAACGAATATTAATTCTGCATTCTTAGCATAAGTCAAAAGCTCTTCATTCACTAGAGCATCATACAAAACCACATCTGCATTCTCTAAAGTCTTGATTGCTTTCAAGGTAATGAGTTCGATATCACCAGGACCTGCGCCAACAACAGTTAACCTCCCTATGCGTTGCGAGGGAGCGTCAACTATTGAATTGATTGTTTTTTGATTGGATAAATTATTGATGTGCATATTATACTTCTGCTAATTCTTGTTGTCTAAATTTTGCAACAGTTTCTAAAAATAACTTCGCATCTTTTAAATAAAATTCAGCAAATGCTTTTGAAGGCTCTTTTTTATTCAATTGAAGCACCATATGTTCAAATCCGCCTGCAACAGCAATTCTTCCATCGGCTACAAATTTCTCATCGAAATCTTTAATGATACTTACATGCGTATTTACTTTCGTATTCTCTGACGTTAACATTGCTTTCGCAGAATTTACCATTGAAGAATACGCGTGATAGATGCTCGCAGACCATTTTTCTGCGTCGAACATATCTTGTGCATTCTGAATTTTCTCTTCACTTTCAAAAAGTAACGTTGCAATTAAATCAATTACGACACCAGCACATTCACCAACACCAATTGCTTTCTCATAACGTTCTGTATTTCCCCAGTCAATAAAATCTTCAGCAGTCAAATCGTCTACTGATGATAATGGAGTCAGGAAATCATAGAAATACATTTGACCTTTTTCTGCATAATAATCTGGGAATGATAAATCACCTCCATTTGCATCAAAGTCATTTAGTATTAAACGTAATGCTTCTGGACCTCTTTTACTTGGTACTTTCACTACCTTATCAGCAAAACGACCTTGACCATTACCATCAGTACTACCACCTAATAATACTTGAAGCGCAGGTGCTACTAATTTATCTTTTGTACGGACAGACATCCCTTGAAAACCAATATTTGCCATATTGTGTTGTCCGCAGGCATTCATACATCCACTTATTTTTATAACAACATCTTCGTTGTTTATATAATCTGGATATTCTGTTTTTATAACTCTTTCTAATTCCTCTGCAATACCTGTACTACTGGCAATACCTAAATTACATGTATCTGTACCTGGGCAAGCAGTTATGTCTAAAGCTTTATTATAACCAACATCTGCAAAACCTAATTTCTTTAATTCCGAATAGAAAAATTCAATATTTTCTTCTTTTACGAAGGGAATTAGAATGTTTTGACGAAGCGACAAACGTAGCTCTCCCGCTGCATATTTCTGCACCAAATTCGCTAATAAACGCGCCTTATCTGTATAAAAATCACCTAATAAAACTTTGATGCCGATAGCAACATAACCAAGTTGTTTCTGCGGAACCACATTCGTTAATTTCCACTGTTCAAATTCTTTTGCATCCGTTATTTCAACTGCAGGAACTTTTAAATCTGAAACTTTAGTCTTAGGATAATCTTCTGGATTAATTGGAAATGTATCAAAAGGAACCGCTGTTTTCTCCGCAGCCAATAATTCTTTAAATCCGTCCAGACCTAAATCTTTCAACAAGAATTTCATTCTTGCCTTTGCTCTACTCTTACGTTCACCGTAACGGTCAAAAACCCGTATAACCGTTTCCATTAAAGGAATAATTTGATCTGCTGGTAAAAAGCTATATAACTCATCTGCATGTCTTGGCTGAGAACCCAATCCGCCACCAAGCATTACTTTAAATCCTGGTTCTTCATTTTCAAGCTTAGCAATAAAGCCTAAATCATGCATGTAAGACAATCCGGTATCGGCATCACTAGCAGAGAAAGAAACCTTGAACTTACGTCCCATTTCTTGACTCACAGGATTACGTAGAAAATACTGAAATAAGGCATGTGCATATGGTGAAACATCAAAAGGCTCATCTACATCAATACCTGCAGTTTCACTCGCCGTAACGTTACGAACTGTATTTCCACAAGCCTCTCTTAACGTTATATCATCTTTCTCTAATTGTGACCATAATTCAGGTGTTCTGTTCAAATCTACATAGTGAATTTGAATATCTTGACGCGTAGTAATGTGCAATCTACCCGTAGAATACTCATCTGACACATCACAAATACGAAGCAATTGCTTAGAAGTTACCTTTCCGTAAGGTAACTTTATACGAATCATTTGAACGCCTTCTTGACGCTGACCATATACTCCTCGAGCCAAACGTAGGCTTCTAAATTTCTCCTCATCTAGTTTACCTCCATGGAACTCATGAATCTTACGTTCCAATTCAAGGATATCCTTTTCAACTACCTGATTTTCTATTTCTGTTCTAAAACTCTGCATCGCTTAGTATTAAATGTTCAGCACCATGTACCGAGATAAATTATTACTATATTTTGCCTATAGATTTTATAGACTTATTAAAAACAGCCAATATTACAATTGACCTTTTCTATTTAACTAATGAAGCCCGCTCCTACGGTACTATTAGATTTTGTATCTATTAAAATAAACGAACCGTTAGTTCTGTGATTCTTAAATTGATCATAGAAGATTGGTTTATTTAAACGGAAGCTAACTTGGGCAATATCATTCATGCCTAACGAATCGATTTCCGTATCAATACCTGAATAATCTGGAGCTATCTTATGATGCACTTGTTCAACCTTAGCCAAAACTTTATTGACACCGTGTTGTACTATATATTTATTTCCGGCAGCTAACGGTAATGAATCCATCCAAGAAATAGTAGCAGTAAATTGTTTATCAACTGTTGGTAAATCATTAGCCTTCACTAACATGTCGCCACGACTTAAATTAATTTCATCATCTAATGTTATCGTCACCGACGACCTTCTAGATGCTGTTTTATATTTCTTGTCATGGAAATAAATATCCTTTATTCTAGATCGTGTTTGTGACGGAAGCGCTACCACCTCATCACCTACACTTAATTCACCACCATACACTTTACCCGCAAATCCTCTAAAATCATGATGCTCATCCGTTTTTGGACGGATAACATACTGGACTGGGAAACGTGGCGTACCCACATTAAAAATATCTTTCCTATCTAAAGTCTCAAAATGCTCTAATAATGTTTGTCCCTCATACCACGGCGTCTTATCAGATTTGTTTACCACATTATCTCCCTTTAATGCACTCACAGGGATAAATGTTATTTTTTGATCTTGATAATCACGCTTAGCCATCAATTCTTCAAAATCAGCTTTAATAGCGTTATATTTTTCTTCAGAATAATCTACCAAATCCATCTTATTAATCGCTACAACAACATCTTTGATACGTAACAAATTATTGATGAAAAAGTGTCTATTCGTTTGTTCGATAACTCCTTTACGCGCATCTATTAAAATAATGGCAGCTTGAGAAGTAGAAGCTCCTGTAACCATGTTACGGGTATATTCTACATGCCCAGGGGTATCTGCTATGATGTAACTTTTCTTTGCTGTAGAGAAATAGATATGGGCAACATCTATTGTTATTCCCTGCTCACGTTCTGCAACCAAACCATCTGTCGCTAAAGAGAAATCTAAATAATCGTATCCCTTTTGCTTACTGGTCTTTTCTATTGCTTCCAACTTATCGCTAGTAAGTGATTTTGTATCGTAAAGTATTCTTCCAATTAAGGTACTTTTACCATCATCTACACTACCTGCTGTTGCTATTTTTAGTACTTCCAATTTCGTTGTTCGTTGTTGGTTGTCGGTTGTTGGTTTTATTCGTGATTTCCTATCAACGAACAACCAACAACTATCAACCAGATTAAAAATATCCTTGTTGTTTTCTTTTCTCCATGGCTGCTTCAGAACGTTTGTCGTCTATACGAGCCCCTCGTTCTGAAATAGTGGAATCTCTAATTTCCTCTACGACCTTGTCTATACTTACAGCATCTGACAAAACGGCCGCTGTACAAGACATATCACCTACCGTACGGAAACGAACTAATCGTTCTTCTACTACCTCATCTTCTTCTCTGAATACAATATCATCTTCTGCAGACCATATCATACCATCCCTTAAAAAAGTTTTACGTTTATGCGCAAAATAGATAGACGGAATTTCAATTTCTTCCTCTTTGATATACGACCACACATCTAATTCGGTCCAATTAGATATTGGAAATACCCGTACATTCTGACCTAATTCAATTTGACCGTTCAACATATCGAACAACTCTGGACGCTGATTACGCTCATCCCATTGTCCGAAATCATCCCGAACTGAAAATATACGTTCCTTAGCCCTTGCTTTCTCTTCATCTCTACGTGCACCACCAATACAAGCATCGAATTTAAATTCTTCGATTGCATCTAATAGTGTTGTTGTCTGTAAACTATTTCTACTAGAATATCTACCAGACTCTTCCTTTACTTTTCCTTGATCAATAGAATCTTGTACATTTCTTACGATGAGCTCTAATCCTAATTCTTCTACCAACCGATCTCTAAATTCTACAGTTTCAGGAAAATTATGCCCCGTATCAATATGCATTAAAGGGAAAGGTATTTTTGAAGGCCAAAAAGCTTTTTGTGCCAATCGAACCAATGTGATAGAATCTTTACCTCCAGAAAATAAAAGAACTGGCTTCTCGAATTGCGCAGCAACTTCTCTTATAATGTAAATAGCTTCATTCTCTAGCGCATTAATATGTGCCGTATCATTTAAAAGTTCAAGCTGAGGTTGTAATTCTAATTCCGTACTTGTGTTACTCATTATACTTTTCTTAGATAAATTATCTTAATTCTATTCTATCCCTGTATTAACTATGTAATCCACATTCTCTATTCTCTAACACCTTTGTTGGGTCAAAATAGTTATGCTCGTTGGGGAGTTTATATTTTTTTAAATAGGTATCTAGCTGTGTATCGTTCCAGTGATAAAATGGACTCACCTTTAAAACACCATCTTTACTTAGGCTTAAAATATCTAAGCTGTCTCGCAAAGCAGTTTGTCCTTTTCTAAGATTGGTAAACCATACATCTGGTTTAAAATCTGACATCGCCCTTTTAAAAGGCTCTAGCTTCACTTGTTCTGTAAATTCTGCATGCCTAGGATCATCAATTTGCGGTATTCCCATAACTGCATCTCTGTGAGCGGTTGTCTGCTTAGGAACATATAGTTTAATATTCAAGTTCAGTTTTCCTATTAATTCTTCTGCGTGCTTATAGGTCTTAGGCGTATTATACCCAGTATCGCACCAAACTACAGGAATATCATTTCGTACTTCAGATATAGCATGTAAAATAGCCACCTCATAAGGTCTGAAATTGGTCGTTACCACTGGCGCTTGACCATGTTTAACCGCCCATGAAATTATTTCTTCTGGTGGAATACCTTTAAACTGAACATTCAATTTTTGAACTTGTGCGTCTGTTAGTGCCATATTACTATCCCCTTTTATTATTTACCCCACTTAATTAAATTCCAAAAACGCTCATGAAAAAAGTATAAAACCATTTTCGTTACAAAATCAATGGATGCGATTGAGGCAGCAACTGAAATTTCACCAGTAAGTATATAAGATATAATCAAGGTATCTAATGTACCGATCACCCTCCAACTAAAGGCCTTCGCAATACTACGTATAGGTTTTTCAGATGTTTTATCATCTTCGTACGTTGTTTTGCTTTCTTTTTTATTAAAAATAAGTTGATCTGCAATCATCCTTTTATTCAATTTTTATTACCCTACTAATTTAATAGAGTTTTCAAAAATAATATTTATTTCCAAAGTAGTCGGATAAAATCAAAATAAATTTCCATTACCCCATAGATTTAGTAGATTATTAATAAAAAGGCGTGAAAAATTCATATTTCGCAATGTATTTGACAATTGCAAAAAAGAGGTTTAATAAAACTTAAGTATTTATGAGATAATATCCTTCAGCGTGTTATTTCTATAAACATCTAACGCACTGTCACGCACTTGTAGCATTAATTTGTGTACAGAACAAGCTTGTTCATCGGGGCAATCATCACAGCTTTCATAAAAATTGAGACTTACACAAGGTACCATGGAAATAGGACCTTCCAAAACGCGCATTACATCGGTCATAGAAATTTCTTCTGGAGTTTTCAATAAATAATAACCTCCACCTTTCCCCTTTTTAGAACCTAAAAAACCAGTCTTTCTAAGACTTAAAAGAATACTCTCCAAGAATTTCTGGGATATGTTCTCCTTCTCAGCAATTTCTGAAATCTGTACAGGCTTTTTATCTTTTTGTGAAGCTAAATAAGCGAGGGCCTTTAAACCGTATTTTGTCTTTTTGGAGAGCATAATGCTAAGATAGCCAAATATAAAAATATCCCTATTATACTTTAAGTCACAATTTCGACGTTCATACATTCAACCCTAAAAACAAATCATGAAAAAATATTTATTACTATCAATTTTAACAGCATATACTGTGATACTCTCTTCATGTTCTAAAGATGAAGATGGTGTTTCTAACGCTACCGAAGCTCAGATTGTAGGCTCTTGGAACCTTACAGCACTCGAAGCTACAGATGGTAGATCGAACACTACTATCGAAGACACTTCAATACCTGCCACTTTTAATGCTGTTGGTAAAGATTTTGATACTATTGTCACTTTTTCAGAAGAGCCACAAATTGTTACTAGCGAAGGCTCTTACACCACTGTTTTAACGACTACAATAATGGGCCAAACTGAAACAGATGAACAGGATGGGGAAGATTTTTTTCAGTCTAATGAATGGAGATTAGACGGCAGTACGCTATATTTTGGTTCAGGTGATGATGAAGTTGGTTTTACTATAATAGAACTTAATGATTCTAAAATATCTCTTCGCTACAACTTAGATGAAACAGTAGAATCATTTATCGGTACTTCAACCGTTAGCGCAACCTATAACATGACGTTAAGCAAATAAAATTATTTCTTACAAATGAAAAAGCCCGGTATATACCGGGCTTTTTTTATGTTTTGAAATGTTATTACCCTAAGGCTTGCTCAATATCAGCTATGATATCATCTATATGTTCTAAGCCAACCGATATACGCACCATACCATCTGAGATACCGACAGCAGCACGCTCTTTAACACTTAACTTACTATGCGTAGTTGATGCCGGATGCGTTACAATTGTTCTTGAATCTCCCAAATTGGCAGAAAGAGATAATAGTTTTATAGAATCGAAAAACTCTCTACCAGCATCTAAACCACCCTTTACTTCAAATGCTACTACACAACCACCTGCCTTCATTTGCTTTTTGGCGATTTCATATTTCGGATGCGATTTTAAGAATGGATATTTTACCCAATTAATGTTCTCGTTACCTTCCAGATATTCTGCAAGTTTCAGTGCATTTTCACAATGTCTATCTACGCGTACCGCCAAAGTTTCTAAACTTTTAGAAAGTACCCATGCATTGAATGGTGACAAAGCCGGACCAGTTATTCGAGAAAATCGATAGACTTTATCCATCAATTCTGAATTACCAACCGTAATTCCTGCTAGAACTCTACCTTGACCGTCCATTAATTTAGTTCCGGAATGAATTACTAAATCAGCGCCGAACTTTATCGGTTGCTGCAAATAGGGCGTTGCAAAACAATTATCAATAATCAAAATTAGATTATTACGCTTAGCAATCTTTCCTAATTCTTCCAAATCCAACACATCAACTCCTGGGTTGGTAGGTGTTTCAGCATAGATTATTTTGGTGTTGGGAGTGATCATACTTTCAATCTGCTCCAATTCGTCAATCTTAAAATAGGTGTGACTAATATTCCATTTTGGAAAGAAATTAGAAAATAACGAGTGGGTTGAACCGAATATACTTCTAGCCGATAATATATGATCACCACTATTTAAAAGTGCTGCTAATGTTGAAAAAACTGCTGCCATACCCGATGCGAACGCAAATCCGTTTTCGGCACCTTCCATTTGACATACCTTTTCTATAAATTCAGATGAATTAGGATTGGAATATCTAGAATAAATATTTCGCTCTTTCTCTTCTGCAAATGAAGCACGCATATCTTCAGCATCTTCAAACACAAAACTAGAGGTCAGATATAAAGGAACGGAATGCTCTAGATTCTCACTACGTTTTAATTGCGTACGTATGGCGTTTGTTTCAAACTTATTATTGTTCTCTTTCATCTCTATTTTCTTTCCTCTTTATTCCTTCCTATTATTTCGTACCTCGTATTTCTAACCCTTTTACCTTAAATCACCCTTTCTCTGCAATTCTCAAAATATCTCCAAATACTCCTCTTGCCGTTACAGCCGCGCCAGCGCCAGCACCTTGAATTACCAGTGGTTTTTCACCATAAGATTCTGTATAAATCTCAATAATGGAATCTGACCCTTTTATTTGGCCCAGTGAACTTTCTTTTGGCACGGATATTAGTTTCACATCTAACACCCCTTTTTCCTTTTGCAGGTTTCCATGTAAATCACCCACATACCGTAGCACATGGTTTGGCTTTTGATTCTTTTTAATCTCATCGAACTTGGCATCCAACACCTCTAGATGTTCCAAGAAGAAATCCACATTTCCATCTTGTAACTTTTTTGGGATAAGATTATCGATATGAATATCCGAAAATTCATTATGCAAATCCAGTTCACGGGCCAGAATCAATAATTTACGGCCTACATCGTTTCCTGATAAATCTTCCCTTGGGTCAGGCTCTGTAAAACCTTGTTTCATCGCATCTTTTAATATCGATGAAAATGGTATATCAACTTCCGAAAATGTATTAAAAATATAACTTAACGACCCTGAAAACACCCCTTTAATTCTCGTAATATTCTCTCCGGATAAATGTAATAGTTTTATCGTATCAATCAACGGCAAACCTGCACCTACATTCGTTTCATATAGATATTGCTTTTGATTCTTCTGTAGTTCTTCGCGTAATAATTGATAAAAATCGTATCGTAAGGTATTCGCAATTTTATTCGATGATACTAGGTCAAAACCATGCTCTACAAAATCAAAATAATTAGCAACAAAATCACTACTTGCCGTATTATCTATTGCAATAAGGTTTTCTAAATGATGGCGTTTTGCGAAATCAAAGACATCTTGAATTGTATAGGGCTTACCTTTTTGCTTTAGATTGTTTTCCCAATTTTTAGTGATTCCCTTTTCATTCAGTAATATTTTCTTAGAATTTGCGATTCCAAAAACACGTAGATCAAGACTTTTACGTTCCTTAATGGTTTTGGCAGATTTTAATATTTGGTCAATCAAAGTACCACCAACATTACCGTGTCCAAAAATAACTATGTTGATTTTTTTACTGACACCGAAAACTTGACCGTGCATTACATTTACGGCCTTGTGCAAATCTGCCTTTTTAACTACCAAACTTACATTCTTACCCGATATGGTGTTATTGAACAATAAGGGAACAATTTGGTTTTTTATCAACGCGTTAAACGGATTATGAAACGTACTTAAATCTTGGCCCACAATAGAGATGATAGACACATCATCCATCACCGTAATCATATTGACATCCTTAGATTCAAAATCATTACTAAACTCATTCTCCAAAGCCAATTTGGCTCTTTTAGCCTTGTCCTTTTTCACCACTAGCCCAATACCTCTTTCTGAAGAACCTTGAGATATAATACTTACACTGATATTACTAGACTCGAGCGCTTTAAATATTCTGGCATCTACACCAACTTTTCCTAAAAGTCCGCGGCCTTCAATATTGATCATGGCCACATCCTCAATAACAGAAAGTGACTTTATACCTTCCTTACTAGTCTTGGCACTGATTAAGGTGCCTTCATTATCATCATTATACGTATTCAAAATACGCAACGGAATGTTCTTTTCTATAAGTGGTATTATCGTTTTAGCATGTAAAATGGTTGCTCCAAAATTCGCAAGTTCATTCGCCTCGGCATACGAAAGGTTTGAAAGCCTTTTCGCTTCTGGCACATAATCAGGATTTGCCGTATAAATACCATCGACATGTGTATAGTTCTGTAATTCTTCGGCATCTAAAAAATTAGCCAATAATGCTGCAGAATAGTTACTTCCATTTCTTCCTAAGGTGGTTGTCTCACCATCTAGCGTTGAGGAAATAAAACCTGTAACCACAGCTACGGTATCTTTCGGTATCTCTGCAAACTTTAATAAAACTTGCTCCTTAGATTCTGCTTCCAATACTTTAGCATCACCAAAGGTATTATCGGTTCTAATAATCTCTCGTGTATCTACTAGTTTAGCTTTTACGCCTTTTCCAATCAATAATTTGGTAACCAATTTTGCAGAAATAAGCTCTCCATACGCCAAAACCTCATCTTTGATTTTAGCACTATAATCTCCTAATAATGAAACACCTTCGTATAACTTTGCTAAGCCTTTAAACTCTGCTGATAAACTAACATTAGAGTAGGTATGCTTCTGATATTTTTCAAGTGCTTCAAAATCCTTTTTATAATCCTTTCCTTTTGCTGCTTTTTCAAGAATATCCTCTAATTGATCCGTAGCTTTTTCCCTAGCGGATAATACAATGGCTATATTCTCATCATTATTCACCTTCTTTTTGACAATATCCAAAACACGTTCTAGCCCTTCGCCATTGCTTAAAGACTTACCTCCAAATTTTAAAATTTTAATTTTCTTTATGTTGCCATTGGAATTGAAAATACCTGAAAGTAATTTTTCCATTTGGTCGAACTCAATCAAAAAGGCATCATGACCATGCAACGATTGAACCTCACCATACGTAACATTGCTTTTGGCCTGCGCCAATTGCTTAAAAGTATCCTTGTTTTCTTGCGCTGTAAAGAACATATCAGAATCCACACCAATAATATGGATGTTGGTATCACTATTCTGAAGATTATTGAAATTCTGTTCTCCACCTCTCGTAACATCAATCGTTTTTAATAACTGGTTCATCAGCTTATAGGCAGACAATTGAAAACGCTCTTGTAGCTTATCACCATGATGCATTAACCAACTTTCTACATTAAAAACCTTCAATTCCTCATTGGTGCTTCTTTTGAAACGCTCTTTGAAAGATGCCGGAGTTCTATAACATAACATAGCATGCATACGTGCATCATGAACAGGTTGTTTCGAATTCACCAAAAACTGTTCTTGAATTTGGCAATTGGCAATTAACCAATCGGTCGATTTCCAATCAGATGCTACAGGTATTAAATGTTCCGTCAGATTTGGCTTTATTGCCGCCATTTCCCATGCAATTCCGCCGCCTAATGAACCACCAATTATAGCAAATAAACGTTCAATTCTCAGTTGCTCAAGGCCTAACAAAAACAACCTAGCTACATCGCCAGCAACAAAATCCTTATAGTTTTCGATAATGAATTTATCATGGCCGTTTCCGGGAATATTGAACGCCAAAATTGTGTATTTCTGACTATCGATACATTTCTCTTCACCGATAAGTGCAGACCACCAACCATCATCTCCGGTTACATTCGAATTGCCCGTTAAAGCATGATTCACCAAAATAATCGGTGCCGTATGTAATTTCTTCCCGAAGACTTGATAAGACAATTGAATGTCTTGGGTAGCGCCGCTTAGGGTATTATATTTTTCAATCTGTAATTGATGTAACATGTATAGATAAAATAACAAGTGTATGTTGAGTGATGGAGGTTAAGACCAATTACTTTCCCTCCATCATATCAATCTAATCTTATGAAATTAATAGGTAAAATTAAAGACTTTCAAATGCCTGTGCTAAATCTGATTTTAAATCTTCAATATCTTCCAAACCAACAGATAAACGAATTAAATCTTGACCAACTCCTGCATTCTCTTGCTGCTCTGCATTCAACTGTTGATGGGTTGTACTTGCAGGGTGAATAATTAATGATTTCGTATCACCAATATTCGCTAACAATGAAAATATTTTAGTCGCATCGGTTACTTTTTTTGCAGCTTCAAATCCGCCTTTTACTCCAAAGGTAACCAATCCACTTTGCCCTTTTGGTAAATATTCTTTTGCTAAAGCATTGTACTTGTTACTTTTAAGTCCTGGGTAATTCACCCATTCTACTTCATCTCTACCTTCTAACCAAGTAGCTAATTCTAAGGCATTTGCACTGTGCTGCTTGATACGAACCGGTAAGGTTTCCAACCCTTGTATGATCTGAAATGCGTTAAACGGACTCAATGCTCCACCGAAATCACGTAATCCTTCCAATATCAATTTAAAAGTAAAGGCTGCAGCTCCTAAAGCTTCACTATATACCAAACCATGGTACCCCGCAGATGGTTCTGTGAACTCTGGGAATTTTCCGTTGGTCCAATCAAAAGTTCCGGCATCGATAATAGCACCACCTAAAGAAGTTCCTTGTCCGCCAATATACTTTGTAAGTGAATGAATTACCAAGTTTGCGCCATACTCAATCGGATTCAATAATACTGGTGTCGCCACTGTGTTATCAACTAAAAAAGGAACACCTGCCGCTTTCGATTCTTTTGAGATTGCTTTCAAATCCAACACATCTAATTTCGGATTCCCTAAAGATTCCACAAAAAATGCTCTAGTATTATCTTGAACTGCATCCTTAAAATTTTTGGCATCAGAAGCATCTACAAACGTAGTTGTGATTCCGAATCTTGGCAGTGTTACATTCAATAAATTAAACGTACCGCCATATAAACTGCTCGATGCCACAATATGGTCACCTGCTTTCAATAAAGTCAATAATCCTGTTGAGATTGCCGCTGTACCCGATGCGAATACTACCGCACCTATACCACCTTCTACAGCTGCCAATCTATCTTGTAAAATTTGATTGGTCGGGTTGTTTAAACGCGTATAAATAAAACCAAGTTCTTTTAATGAAAAAAGATTGGCGGCATGATCCGTATCGTTAAATACATAGGATGATGTCTGGTAAATAGGCACAGCCCTTGTACCACCATTGGTGGTTGTATCGTGCCCTGCGTGTAATGCGTTTGTTGCTAATTTGTAATCACTCATGATTTTGTAGTTTTTAAATATTATTTAAATAATTAAAAAGCTCATCCTCGACCGACATAAAATGTGGGTAGGTAAAATCAAAAAGTTATAAGAAAGTAATATCGAAAAAAATCGATTACTGTTATCCTTCCCGTAAGGGTAGAATGTAGCACCTTCTTTGTATAGAACAAAGGGTTGCTAAGGTTTCAAAGGGTCTAATCCCTCCACCTTTCTTGATAACTATTCAATATGTGTTTGAACTTTGAACTGCAAATATAAGGGCAGGGGATTTTAAAAACCTAATGATTTTTAAAAATTTAAATAAAATAACAAGTTGTGTATCTAAAGGGTCTGTTTGTAACTAAAAACGCAAATAATCGCTCATACTTGCTGATTTTTTTCGCATTTGTTAGAAAACTTTCTTAACGACGGATGTTAGTCCGATTGGTTTTTGCGCCCTTTTCGAAAGTAGAAATTTTATTGAGAAACTTGGTTGCAATTAGATTTTTCCCCTGTTATAAAACAAACTTAGCTCACCCAACGAGGTTCTCGATACACTCTTGACCTAATGAAAAATTAGGTCAAGAGCATTCGAACTGACAATACGTTTTACAAATATTTACTGGAAATCAATTATTTAATCATTCCAGCACTCTTGTATTTATCAATATATTTTTGGTCTTGTTCTGGCGAGTCTTTATAGTACTTCCTCATCTTCACTAAATCCTTTTGCAGTTTTTTAACGGTAGATGCGTAGGCTGGGTCATTGAACACATTGTTCATTTCATTTGGATCATTTAACCTGTCATACAATTCCCATTCGTCTACATCATAGTAGAAATGAACCAGTTTAAATTCTTTATTCACTAGTCCGTAATGCCGCTTTACCATATGAACTGACGGATATTCATAATATTGGTAATACACCGCATCACGTGTCCACTCTTTTTTATTTCCTTTCAAAAGCGGAATTAAACTCTCTCCTTGCATATCATTTGGTGGTTCAATACCTACAGCTTCTAACATGGTTTGTGCAAAATCTAAATTTTGTACCATTTCATTCTCTACAGAACCTGGCTTTACTACATTTGGCCAACGTACCAATAACGGAGTTTTGAAGGACTCATCATAAATAAATCGTTTATCGAACCAACCATGTTCACCCAAATAAAAACCTTGGTCTGATGTGTAAATAACAATGGTGTTTTCTGCTAATCCGCTTTCATCTAAATAATCTAATAAGCGACCTACGTTATCATCAACAGAAGAAATACTACCTAAGTAATCTTGCATGTAGCGTTGGTATTTCCATTTCATTTTCTCGGTATCGGTCATTTTAGGCCAATTCTCATAGAAAAAATCATTGATGGAATCTAAAACCGGATCGTACAACGCTTTTTGTTCTGCGGTGGCACGGTTATACGGACCATAGAAACCATTTTTAAACTCTTCTACTACCGGAAAAACAGTGCCTTCCATTTTCGCCAAAGTCTCTGGTCGTATTTTACTATCATGACTGTACATCATGTGCGTCAACAAATTCATTTCGGCTGTTTTCGCTGCCGAACCCCTATTCTTGTAATCGTCAAAAAGTGTTTCTGGCTCTGGGAATGTTTTCTTGGTGAATTCCTTAAACTTATCTGGTCTTGGCCACCATGGACGATGCGGCGCTTTATGCAAATACATCATCATAAAAGGTTCATCGTCAGACGCTTCTTTCTTTAACCAATCTAACGAAACATCTGTGATGATATCGGTTACATAGCCTTGCTTGGTAATGGTATCGCCGTTGGTTACGATAAAATCGGGATTAATATAATTTCCTTGACCTGGTAGAATCATGAACTCATCTACCCCTTTTGGGTTGTTCCCAAAGTGAAGCTTCCCAAACATCGCTGTTTTATAGCCGTTCTCTTTAAATATCTGTGGAAAGGTCGTTTGCGTAGTATCGAACGGAAAGTAATTATCTACTTTCCCGTTGATGTGCGTATGCTTACCCGTTAGTATCGTTGCCCTTGATGGTGCACAAATAGAATTCGTAACACTCGCATTTGTAAACAACATACCTTCTTTCGCCAAGCGATCAATATTCGGAGTTTTCAGCAATTTATCGTCATACGCGCTAATGGCTTGGTACGCATGATCATCTGACATGATGAAAATAATATTCGGCTTTTTCTTTTTATTTTTTTGTGCCTTTGTGCTTAGTGGTAACAGGAACAAAATACCTGCTATAGCTATGATTATTTTTTTCATTTTCGTTGTTGTTGTTGTTGTTGTTGTTGTTTGGTTAGTTTGATTGTATTAAAAATAAGGAAATTTTAAGGAATTCATCCAGGTTGATAGTCTGATTACTTTCTATAATCTAAAGCTGGTTCTCTATCTCCCAATAAAGCTTCGTACTTGAAATCAGCCCCTCTTCTCTTCTCAAATTCGACTTTCACTTCTTTTAAAATTGCCGGTTTCTCATAAATATCAATTGCGGTCAATGCCATTGTTTTAGCAGCAACCATCATTCCTTTGAATCCAATATCGGTTCCGCCAGCTGCAACTGCTTGCCAACTATGAGGTGGAGTTCCTGGCACCCAAGTTGCTGTTCTAACGGCCGCGGTCGGTGCATTCCAGCTAACATCACCAGTATCTGCAGATGCTTTTCCATAAGTAAATACCATCGGTTTAATAGCATTAGCACTTTCAATAAGTTTTGGTGTTTTTAAAGTTTTCTGAATTTCTTCAGCAAACAAAATTTCTTCTTTGGTATAGTTTACACCACCGACCAACTCCATATTTTTATGCATCAATGTCGCAAGCACTTCATTTGGCAACCGTTCATAAGTACCTCCAATAATTTCGTAAGACATCTCTGTTTCTGTTCCTATTGCCGCTCCTTCTGCAGCTTTAATGACTCTATCCCAAACTGCTTTTACTTCTTTTCTATTCGAATGGCGAACAACATAATAAACTTCAGCTTCTTCAGGTACGATATTAGGAGCGTCGCCTCCTTTAGTAATTACATAATGAATACGAGTAGATTCTGTCGTGTGTTCTCGAAGCATATTTACCAAATCGTTCATTCCTTCCACACCATCAAGAGCAGAACGACCTAGTTCTGGTGCTGCCGCCGCGTGTGAAGAAACTCCTTTAAATCTAAATTTTCCAGATATTGTTGCTAAATTAGTACTTGGATTAGAAGTATTTTCGTCGCCTGGGTGCCATGAAACAATTGCATCGATATCATCAAAAAGACCTGCTCTAACCATATAAACTTTTCCTGACCCTCCTTCTTCTGCAGGAGTACCATAAAATCTAATAGTACCCGATTTTTTTGATGAGATTAACCAATCCTTAACGGCAATAGCGGCTGCCATTGAACCTGTTCCGAATAAATGGTGACCGCAGGCTTGACCGGGGGCATCAACTACCCTAGTTTTCCTGAATGGTTCTGCAGCTTGTGACATTCCTGGTAGAGCATCAAACTCTCCCAAAACACCTATCACTGGTGAACCTGAACCATAAGTAGCCGTAAAAGCAGTAGGTATGCCTGCTACACCTTTCTCAATTTTAAAACCCTCTGCACTAAGTTTTTCCTGCAAAAGTACCGAGCTGTTTTCCTCTAAGTATCCTAATTCAGGATTTTCCCAAAGTTGGTTTGCAATACCTTTGTATGCCTCATACTTAGAGTCTAACTTCTTTATTATCTCTTTTTTACTTTTTTGAGCAATAGAACAGTGGGAACAAAGGGCAAAAACAATTGTCACTAATAATAGTTTTTTCATTTTCTAGTTATTTTAATTTAATAAATATTAAGCAAAATTTCTTCTCTTCTAACACTACTCCAATACCGAAAACTCAATACTAGAATCTGTAAATACGGTATGAGTTTGGGTTTTAAAGTCCGACTCGTCTGCTTCAAAAATATTATCTACATACGTCTGAGGATTTAAATCTATCAGTGGAAACCAAGTGCTTTGCACCTGCACTTGTAATTTGTGTCCTTTTTTAATGGTATGAAAAACATCTTGCAATTTTATAGTAACATCGGTCTTTTGGTTAGCTACAAATGGTTCTGGGTCTGAGAAGCTATTTCTAAAACGCCCACGTAACACTTCGCTACGTACCATTAAATGATAATTGCTCATTTTTAAATGATCTTGCATACCTTCATAGGCCGGTTCATCTGCTGGGTGCACGTCAATGATTTTTACGATCCAATCTGCCGCTGTTCCTGTAGTGGCTACTTTTAGTTTCGCTAGAATATCTCCGGCTAAGGTCATATCATTTTCCATGACTTCAGTTTCAAAGACCAATACATCGCCACGGCGAGCAGCAAAACGCTGATCATCGGTCATGTATTTTCTTGGGGTAAAAACCGTTTTAATATCTTCTGAATACGGTACTGGTTTATTAATATCGCTTATAAACTTAATGCCTTCTACTATCTTTGGCTCAGTTGTTAATTCTTGGTCTGCAGATAGGTACATGTCTTTTTTAACCATTCCCTTTGGTGGCCATGTATCATAGGTTTTCCAGTCTTTTCTTCCCGTATCAAATACATAGGCTTCAGGCAATCCACTATTTTTATCGCCATTTCCTTTTAAAAAATGGTCAAAGAACTTTTTCTCAATTTTTTCTTGAAAAAACTCAGAAATAGAATCTCCGAAATAGTAGTTCCCCACAATATTCTGGCCTTTGCTACGTGCCCATCCACCGTGATCCCATGGTCCGAAAACCAACGTATTGTAATTATCGGCATTGTACTTTTCAATATTCTTGTAGGTTTCTAAGGGTCCGTATAAATCCTCAGCATCAAACTCCCCTGCTACGACCATGGTAGCTACCGTTGGTTTTACATTTTTTAAATGCTGTATCAATCCCCTACTTTGCCAAAGTTCGTCGTAGTTGGGGTGTTCTTTTAACTCGTTCCAGAAATAATCATCGGTCACGCCTTCTTTTGCCATACGTGGCGTATCGGTAGTTTCATATTCAAAAAAGCGATCTAGATTTTTCAGCGGACCTTCATCTAAAAAGAATTGATATTGATCCTCGGTTGGTAATTCTGGTAAAACATACCACGCAGTGTCGATAGGTTTATCACCATCTGGTCTTGGAGTTCCGAATAAAGATGTTGCTCTAAAATAGCTCAACAAATAAGCTCCGTTGTGGTGAAAATCATCAAAAAAGAAATCGGCAATACTCGCTTGTGGCGAAGCTGCCTTCAATGCCGGATGCGCATCTACAACGGCATACGTAGAGTAAAATCCGGGATAAGAAATTCCCCAAATACCTACATTGCCATTATTGTTCTCAACATTATTTACTAGCCAATCTATCGTATCATACGTATCTGAGCTTTCGTCAATATCGGTATCCGTTTTTTTGTTAGGATTGTATGCACGCATATTCTCATAATGCCCTTCGCTCAACCAACGACCACGAACATCTTGATAGACCACGATATAGCCCTCTTGCATCATATGGACATTCGGTGCAATTTTTGTCTTGAACTTTCCTTCACCATAAGGTTGTGAGCTATACGGCGTACGCTGCATAATTATCGGATATTCTTTAGAAATATCTTTAGGGGAATACACAGTAGTATGGAGGTTTACGCCATCACGCATAGTGATATCCACCTCTTTTTTGGTGTAGTTATCCGCAACGTAGGTTTCGGAAATCTCAGCTTCTGCTACTTTGGGTGTTTTTCTACAGGAAATGATCAGTGTAGAAAGAAAAATAAGCGTAAAAAGATGTTTGACGGTAAACTTTGGCATGTCTTAAGAATTTGAAGTCTTAAAGCTAAGAAAGTTTACTCGATTATCGAGATTTAAGTATTCTTAGGCCTGCCTAAAAATTTAAGTTTGTTCATTACTAAATACCTAGAATATTAGCTGTGCCTATTTAAAACTGTATAAAATAAAAATCGCCGGAAAGGTTGATTTTTTTTACTACAAGTAAATTAGCAAATACGTATTTGCAAGGCACAAAGCAAACTGCCCCACTCGTGTTCACTATAAAAAGATTGCATCACGGTGTTCTCAATGACAATTCTTATAAAATTTTGACATAAAAAAAGAGCGACTAGTAGGTGAGTCGCTCTTTTTAAATTTGCTAATTCAAGTCTTTTAAATCATGAATAACTTCTTTGTTAAAAGTAGAATTCCTGAATAAAAATTGTTTCGGTTAACTTGTACTACTGATTCTTGGTTAAGTTGATTTTTCATTGGGGGCATGTTTTTAGGTTAAATTTTACTTTGGGGGAATTTGTATTAGGTTATTTTTAATCATGAACGACAAATCCGTTAGCAGGTTCTGCCACCTTAATTTCTTGTGTAATTACTGCCGTAGCAATTCCCTTAAAATCATCATTACTTAGTATAATACTATATTCAATTTTCTCTGCATCACGTATTACATACTCAGATATTAGGTCAGTATCTTTCGAACAGGATTGAAAAGCAATACACATTAAAATAGCTAAAGACAATTTGGGAAATCTTAGGCAAACATTCATAGGTTAAGTTATTTTTTAAATAAGTAGGTTTTAAAAGACTCGATACACTTAGATAGTAACATGTTTAGGTCAACATTTGGGATTTCAACCTGTACATGTTTCTGTCCGTTTTCGGTTAGTACTAGTACTATGCATTTCATCTTTTCTTATTCAGTGATTTGGGATTCACTCTTAATTACATTTCAAATATATGTAATACTTTTCCTACAAACTTAATTTTGTGGCAAAACCATTCAAATTTGTTGTGTAAAGGTCATTATCAGTAAGTCACATTAAAATTAGACTCCAATAACATCATACCATAAAATAAAATCAATTGGGAATAACGTCTTTGCGATGCCGATAGCTATCAGTAGAAGCAAATTGATAAATACGTGTCCCGAATAGACCGATTACTACGCTATTTCTTCCAAAAGGTAGAATAGTTCTCAAAGACGTTTAGCATTTAGTTCGATACTATGTTGCAAAAAAAATGCTTCGTGAAACACGAAGCATTTATCTATTTGACATTAAATAAATTAACCTTCTTTGCGATGCCGATAGCAATCGGGACAAGCAATCTATGGAATACGTGTATCGAAGTAGCAAATTGCTTTACTATGCACGCAAGCAAATTATAAATTAAACGCTTCTTTTATCTCTGTAACTTTATCAAGCTTTTCCCAAGTAAACAATTCCACTTCTCTTTCGATACGACCGTTATATGGTGATTCAAAAACCTTGGTAATCGTAACAGGAGTTTTCCCCATGTGTCCGTATGCAGCGGTTTCCAAATAAATAGGGTTTCTTAGTTTTAAACGTTCTTCAATTGCGAAAGGTCGCATATCAAATAATTGAGCCACTTTCTTAGCTATTTCGCCATCGCTCAACCCCACTTTTGAAGTACCATACGTATCAACATAAATAGACGTTGGTTCTACAACACCAATCGCATAACTTACTTGTACCAAAATCTCATCTGCTACACCTGCAGCCACTAAATTTTTCGCAGCATGTCTTGCTGCATATGCAGCACTACGGTCAACTTTACTTGGGTCTTTTCCGCTGAAAGCACCACCACCATGAGCTCCTTTTCCACCATAGGTATCAACAATTATCTTACGACCCGTTAAACCAGTATCTCCATGAGGACCGCCAATGACAAACTTACCCGTTGGATTAATATGATACTTGATTTGTTCATCAAATAACTTTTGAGTTTCTGCAGGTAACTGCGCCTTTACTCTCGGGATTAGAATAGAAATGATATCTGATTTAATCTTAGCAAGCATTTTTTCATCATCCTTGTCAAAGGCATCATGCTGCGTAGAAACCACAATGGTATCTATACGTTGTGGTTCATTGGTATCAGAATATTCAATTGTAACCTGCGCCTTGGCATCTGGTCTTAAATAACTGATTTCTTTGTTCTCACGTCTAATTTCAGCAAGGGTGTGAAGAATTTTATGAGAAATATCTAATGCCAATGGCATGTAATTTTCAGTTTCGCTAGTCGCATAACCGAACATCATACCTTGATCACCAGCACCTTGTTCCTCTTTTGAACCACGGTCAACACCTTGATTAATATCTTGTGACTGCTCATGAATCAATGAAATAACACCACAAGAATCTCCACTAAACTGATATTCTCCTTTAGTATATCCTATTTTATTGATAACCTCACGGGCAATGCACTGTACATCTAAATAGGTATCACTCTTTACTTCACCAGCCAATACTACCTGACCGGTAGTTACCAATGTTTCACAAGCAACTTTACTTTCTGGATCAAAGGCCAGAAAATTATCTAATAATGCGTCACTGATTTGATCCGCAACTTTGTCCGGATGTCCTTCACTAACTGATTCTGATGTAAATAAATATGGCATAACAAACTTTTTTATTCTTAAAAAGGATTTGAACGAATGCCGAAAAGAAGTATGATGAGAAATTTATCTACATCAACTGCTTTAGCATTTTTTTGTTCACTAACCGCTTAGGTTGAAAACAGAGGTTGCAATCAGTCAAATCCCTCCTCTATATTTTAATTAGGTTACAAAAGTATTAAAAATGTTCAGTTCCATATCTTAATATGGTGTTATTTATTGACGCAATCAATAATCTTCAATTTACTCAGTTGCTTTACCAATATCATAAGTCATATTTTATTGAGAAAAGTATGTAGCGCGGTTATACAAAATAAGCCTGTGTACTAAAGTATAATTCATTAGTATTATCACTATTTAGCGTAGTGGTATTTAATAAATTCGCACTCTTTATACCGTACTCCCATCGGCTATCTTTTTTCTGATACGTCAGGTTCGATTCCAAAAAACTATACTTTTTCGAGATAGTATTTACTTCATTAGTATAGTTGTAATAATCGTAATAAATATAGAAAATAAAATTCTTCAAAAAACTGGTATCGAAGCGAGCGTAAGGTCTACTCGTGTAAAAGATCATTTCCAAATCACCGTTTTCATAATTATTTACAGTATACCGGTAGCAAAGTTCTAAATTAGGCAGATTTTTGAAAATGGTAGATAGGACACCTGTATAATTTTGCGTTAATGAATTTGAGGTACGTTGTTGGTCGTCTGCTAAATTATTGGTCGTAGACCAAACCTAGGTAACCCTGTACCGATGCTTTTATCTTACCAAAAGTACGTTCATATTTTCCGCTTCCCGTTAACGACTCATCTTCAAAATTAGAGTTGATAGTGCTACTCACACTATTAATACCAATAATATTAACCCAGCCTTTTAAAGCATCTATTCGTTTGGTTTATGCTATGTACCCAAAAATGTTTGTGAACTTAAACATATTTAAGCTAAAGAAATTAAGCGAAAGGTTATGTTAGTATACATGTTAAGACTCACAAAAATGCAATGGGTTTAATGAACCTTTCAATAGAAAATAAATATATACAACAGATTTTTTTTACGTCATACAACAAATATGTTTTTACTTCCTATAGTTATCTTGTATCTTGTACCACCTAATTTGCTGAAAACAACAACACAACCATTAATCAATTTAGTTCTATGCACATAGCAGTTGCCGGAAATATTGGTGCAGGAAAAACAACCTTGACCAGATTACTTTCAAAACATTATAAATGGGAAGCGCATTTTGAAGATGTTGTTGAGAATCCCTATTTAGATGATTTTTATAATCAAATGGAACGATGGAGCTTCAACCTTCAAATCTATTTTTTAAACAGTAGGTACCGTCAAATTTTACAAATTAAGGAAAGCGGTAAGGATATTATACAGGATAGAACAATTTATGAGGATGCACATATATTCGCACCTAACCTTCACGCTATGGGTTTAATGACCAATCGTGATTTTCTAAACTACTCTAGTCTATTCGACCTGATGGAAAGTTTAGTTGAACCACCTGATCTGCTAATCTATTTAAGAAGTTCTATACCCAATTTAGTGAAACAAATTCATAAACGTGGACGTGAATACGAAAACACAATTTCAATTGAATATCTAAGCCGATTGAACGAGCGTTATGAAGCATGGGTGCATGGCTATGAAAAAGGGAATTTACTTATTATTGATGTTGACGATTTAGACTTTGTTGACAATCCTGAAGACTTAGGTACTATTTTGAATAAAATAGACGCTGAAATTAACGGCTTATTTTAGTAAATCCTTCCTTAAAATCAACCCAATTGGAAGATTTCGAACAGAAGGTTACTCGCCTACTACACGAAGAAAAACCGTTTTTATTTATAATTGACTTCAACAAGTCTGAAAAACTGGTGTATTCATTTGAAGAAGCGGCCAACGAAAACATATATTTCAATATTAAAGGAAAAGGCAACGACCACCTTCTAAAATCAGAATCATTTGTTGATATCCCCATAGACCTTCTACCAAAACCTATTTCAAAAGAAACATATAAAATAGCTTTTGATACGGTTAAGAAAGAATTAAGTAATGGTAACAGCTTTTTACTGAACCTCACTTTCCCAACCGAATTAAAAACTACTGCCGGTTTAAAAGATATATACAAGACAGCTTCGGCACCTTATAAGCTACTTTATAAAGATAAATTCGTTCTTTTTTCACCAGAGTGTTATCTAAAAATAAAGGATGGAAATATATTCTCATACCCTATGAAGGGCACCATAAATAGTGATATACCTAATGCTGAAGAATTATTGCTCTCTAATAAAAAGGAACTATACGAACACAATACCATTGTAGACCTTATAAGAAATGATCTTTCTATGATTGCTAAAAAAGTAAAGGTCAACAAGTTCAGGTATATAGAAAAAATTAAAAAAGGTACTCAAGAATTATTACAGACCAGCACTGAAATACAAGGTGAATTACCGAAAAATTGGAAAGATGATTTTGCCTGTTTACTATTGAAAACCTTACCGGCCGGCTCTATTAGCGGAGCTCCAAAAAAGAAAACGATAGAAATTATTGAACGTGTAGAAATTATGCCACGCGGATTTTACACTGGCGTTTTCGGAGTCTTCAATGGTTCTGAAATTGACAGTGCGGTCAGTATTCGGTATATTGAACAAGTTGACGGACAACTATATTATAAGAGTGGTGGTGGAATAACCCACTTAAGCCAGCTTGACGAGGAATACCAAGAACTTTTAGAAAAAATTTATGTACCCATTATTTGAATCTGTTTGTATAGAAAATGGCCAAATGAAGAATGGTCAGTATCATGAATTACGGTTCAAAACATCTTATTTTCAATTCTACGGATGTGAACCGAAGTTTTCTTTATTTGACAAATTAAATCTACCTCAATTAGATCGCTGTCTTAAATACAAATTACGAATCGATTATAAAGAAACCGACTCAACATGGACAGTTTCTGAATACCTCAACAAAATACCTACAAGCCTATTATTATTAAAAGATGATGACATAGATTACAATTTAAAATATACTGATCGCAAACAATTGAATCAACTCTACTATAAAAAAGTAGATTTTGAGGATGTATTGATTGTAAAGAATGGTCATATAACAGATGCAACTTATTCCAATATTATCTTTACCGATGGACACAAAATTGTGACGCCTTCTACCCCACTGTTACATGGAACTTGTAGAGCCAGACTTATTGCTGAAGAAAAAATTACAGAAGCTCCAATCAAAGTAGATACTATTCACCTATTTGAAAGCTTTCAATTAATCAATGCTTTAAACGATTTTAATGAAGACAGGTGGATTCGTATTCAAAATATTGTAAACGGATAGGATTTAGATAAATCCGTTCTCTTTAGCATGTTCAATGGCTTCTGAAGTTTTGTTCACCATTAAAAAAGGTATATCGGTAAAATCTGAAAAGAGGTTTTCAATACGTTTCATTCGTTTTGAATGATTGACACTGCGTAAGTAGATTGCTTTTATTCTCCCCGGAAACAGCGTTGAAATTTCTTGATAAATATCACCGTCTTTTTCACCACTATCACCAATTAAAATAAATGGCAAATCAGGATACGCTTTTAATAAATTGCTAATTTCTCGTTGCTTCTGTGGTTTCTCGTCATTCTTTTTACGCATTCTAAAACTGGCCATACTTCGCAATAATATAGGCCCTTTAGGAAAGTTATTCGTTTTTAAAAAGAGTTCTAGATATCTATATAAATTCCAAGGGCTATGGCTCACATAAAACAAAGGGTTCGCTTCACTCCCTGTTTTCCCGTTGTGGAGTTTTAAATAAAAATCTGAAGCTCCTTCTAGTTGCCTTCGCTTAGTAGCGCGCTTAAACATAGTATTCAAAATCACTTTCCATTTTAAAGAAGAAACTACGCCAGTATGCAAAATGGTATCATCGATATCACTGATTACTCCGAATTTAGCATGTTCACTAGGAATCAGCATTTCCCCAGGAAATCTATTTTGCAATAAAATTTCTCTTTTTAAATTGGTATCGGTAAATGACAGTTCAAAATTTACCCAGCCTTCATCATTCGTTAAATTTTGAAGTCCCTCAATATTTTCATCAATCAAATAATACCCATCGTCATCAGTAGTGCCTTCTACCGTCTCTCCGTTGGCAAAAGTTATTTTAAGAGCAGTATTTCTTACTTCATCGGTTTCAAACCGCTTCCAAGTATTCCCCATCAAATTGAAAATACCTTTTTGGTCTAAATCAATATTTTCATCCTCAATAGCACGACCTCGTACATACAGCCGGGTTGCACTGCCATAAGACTGAAAGTTAATAATCTGAAGCTTGTCTTTCTTGAAAATACCCATGGCGTTAAAATTACGGTCTTTCCGCTACCTTTTAAATTATTATTTCAACAAATAATAATTTACTCCTCGATATAAACCGTCTAAGCAGAAAGACTCGCTTAATAGCGTCATTTCACTCATTCAAAACCACCACTGACTCATTCCTTGTTTCATAACCTCTACCTATGAAATAGCTTTATGAAAGCAAATGAGTAATAACCCAACTTGTTTTAAGCAAGTCTAAATTTTAAAATTATGAAACCAAAAAAAAATCCACAGAAAGACCTCAACAAGAACAGTACAACTTATTTCGTGTTTGGGTTACTACTCGTACTATCAATGGTATATGTAGCCTTAGAATGGAAAACATTTGAGCCTGAAATAAATTACGACTATAGTATGAACACTCCTGAGGGCATAATTGAAGAAGAGCCTGTAAAGGATTTCAAAGTTGAAGAACCAAAATTGAAACAGGTTTTGCCTCAAGAAATAAAAATTGAAGAGAATGACACAGAAGTTGAAGAGACGGAAATAATAGCCATTGAAGTTGATGCCAACACCGAAGTCTTAGAAGTATCAGATTTTGAAGTTGTTGAAGAGCCTGATGAAGTTGAAGTAAATTGGGTGACTATTGAAGAAGTACCTGTTTTTCCTGGTTGTGAGAACGAAAAGGACAAGAGAGCTTGTTTTAACGAAATGATGCAAAAGCATATAAGAAAAAATTTCAGATACCCAGAATTAGCCCAAGAAATGGGACTTCAAGGTAGGGTAAGCACTCAATTTATCATCAACAAAGACGGTAGTATTGGAACTATTCGCAAAAGAGGTCCGCACGAACTTTTAGAAAGAGAGGCTGCTAGAATACTATCTAAACTACCAAAAATGACCCCCGGAAAACAGAGAGGTACTGCCGTAAAAGTTCCTTTCAGCATTCCAATCACCTTTAAACTGCAGTAAATTAAAGCACAAAAAAACCATCAGCAATGCTGATGGTTTTTTTATTATGAAAAGAATGAGTTAACTACTTTTTTATTTCTATTTCAGTAGTGGTTCCTTTTTCCAAAGCATTTGCATTTTCAAAAGCAGCCAATTGCGCTTCTACTTCTGCTTTAGTGCCGTTATAAGAAATCTCTTCCGTTACAGCTTCGCCGTTAACCGTTGTGGTATACGTAATTGTAGCTTCAGCTAAATCTTTATTCTCAACATTCAAATCAATATTGATTTCCTTTGCATCATTCTGCATAGTAACACCATCTTCAGCATGTCCGCCTAAAATAGGAGCAATTACCAAACCAATTAAACAAGTCAATTTTATTAAGATGTTCATTGATGGACCAGAAGTATCTTTAAAAGGATCACCAACAGTATCACCTGTAACTGCTGCCTTATGAGCCTCAGAACCTTTATATGTCATTTCACCATTAATCTCAACACCAGCCTCAAATGACTTTTTGGCATTATCCCAAGCACCACCAGCATTATTTTGGAATATCGCCCATAAAACACCTGATACCGTAACACCAGCCATATAGCCACCTAACATTTCTGCAATTGCCAGTTTATTCATTCCAAATAATAATGGTACGAAAGCAATTACTAATGGAAAACCAATGGTTAACAAACCTGGTAACATCATTTCTCTCAGAGAAGCCTTTGTGGAGATTGCAACACACTTATCATATTCTGGCTTACCCGTACCTTCCATAATCCCAGGGATCTCTTTAAACTGACGTCTAACTTCTTGAACCATTTCCATAGCCGCTTTACCAACCGCATTCATTGCCAAAGCTGAAAATACAACCGGTACCATACCACCTACGAATAACATTGCCAAAACCGGAGCTTTAAAAATGTTTATCCCATCTATACCTGTAAACGTTACATAAGCAGCGAATAAAGCTAAAGAAGTTAATGCTGCAGAAGCAATGGCAAAACCTTTACCTGTAGCGGCAGTAGTGTTCCCCACTGAATCTAAAATATCGGTTCTTTCTCTAACTATAGGTTCTTGCTCACTCATTTCTGCAATACCACCGGCATTATCAGATATTGGTCCGAATGCATCGATAGCCAATTGCATTGCCGTTGTTGCCATCATTGCCGATGCTGCCAAAGCAACACCATAAAAACCTGCAAATGCGTATGAAGACCATATAGCCGCTGCGAACAATAACACAGACGGAAACGTTGAAATCATACCTGTTGCTAAACCTGCGATGATATTTGTACCTGCTCCTGTAGAGGATTGTTGTACAATTTTTAAAATTGGAGATTTCCCTAATCCTGTATAATATTCAGTGACCGAAGAAATAACAGCACCTACTATTAGACCTACCAACGTAGCATAGAATACACGCATAGAAGATATTTGCTGAATTCCCTCTCCGAAGAATTCCATTTCCATAGTTTCAGGAAGCATCCAAGTCACCAATCCGAAACAAGAAATAGCAACGAGAACAATAGACGTCCAATTACCTATGTTCAAAGCGCCCATAACTTGAGCTTCTTTGGCATCATTGTTCTTAATTTTCACCAACATTGTACCAATAATTGAAATGATAATTCCTACACCTGCGATAGCCATTGGCAAAAGAATCGGACCAATACCACCAAAGGCATCAGAAATACTACCGCCCATATCCTTAATTACGTAGTTACCCAAAACCATAGCGGCTAGAACTGTTGCTACATATGAACCAAATAAATCTGCTCCCATACCTGCAACATCACCAACATTATCACCAACGTTATCGGCAATTGTAGCTGGGTTACGAGGGTCATCTTCTGGAATACCTGCTTCTACCTTACCTACTAAATCTGCACCTACATCGGCAGCTTTCGTATAGATACCACCGCCTACACGTGCAAACAATGCAATCGATTCAGCACCTAACGAAAAACCTGCTAGTGTTTCTAGAACAATTGTCATATCCATTGTTGAGGTCCAAACACCACCCATAAAAAACTGGAAAAAGATGATGAAAAATATTGTTAGCCCTAGAACTGCTAAGCCTGCAACACCTAGCCCCATAACGGTACCACCACCAAATGAAATTTTTAATGCATTAGGTAAACTTGTACGGGCAGCTTGTGTTGTACGTACATTGGTTTTAGTTGCTATTTTCATTCCTATGTTTCCTGCAAAAGCAGAAAATATAGCACCGAATATAAATGACACTACAATTAACCAATGAGTTGTTGGTACTACAAATGAAACTATAGCAAGTAAAACACTTACTATTACTACGAATATGGACAAAAGCTTATACTCTGCACTTAAAAAAGCTAAAGCGCCTTCATAAATGTAATCTGATATTTCTTTCATTTTTCCATCTCCCGCATCTTGTTTCATTACCCAAGACCTCTTGATACCCATATAAATTAGGCCTAAAACAGCCATTACTATTGGCATATAAATCATTAGTGACTCCATTTAATCTGTTGTTTGTTTAGTTATAAAATTAGCGCGGCTAAAGTAGTAAATTAGAATAGAATAAAAAAAGCCACTTTTTAGTTTAAAAAGTGGCCTTAAAATCGGTAATAATTATTTAAATGACAAAAGTACGTTTTGCTTTGTGCTCACTTTCGTTATATCTCTTCACACATTCGTGGTATATTTCTATTGCTTCTTTAGCATCTCCCCAACCACCAGTATCTACTTTTTTCTCCTCTAAATCTTTATATACTTGAAAGAAATGTTCAATTTCTTTCAATCTATGAGGATTTAAATCGCTAATATCATTATTGTTACTCCAAATTGGGTCTGAAACAGGAACGCAAATAATTTTCTCATCTGGTCCTTTTTCATCGGTCATATGAAATACACCTATTGGCTTAACTTCCATTACTGTCATTGGATATGTAGGCTCTGTTCCCATTACCAAAACGTCAAGTGGATCCTTATCCAAAGCTAAAGTTTCTGGTATAAATCCATAATCCCCAGGGTACATCATGGAAGAAAATAGCATACGGTCAAATCGTATTTTATGTAATGCAAAATCGTATTCGTATTTATTTCTGCTTCCTTTCGGAATTTCTATTAAAACATCAAAGGTTAGTCCTTTAGCTGCTGCCATATTATTAGTTGTTTAGTTTAATGTTGTCTAAGACAACGTTACTTGTTTGTTATAATTGTAAAAATTAATTGAATTAAAAGACAAATCCAAACGTTCCGGTAACTCCGAACGGCCTTGCATTAGGATTATCTAGATAATTGCCTCTAAAATTGAAATCCAATCTAAATATCTTGAAAATATTACCTATACCGAAGGAATATTCATAATATATCTTTTCTGAAGGTGCACGTAACGGTGTGTTTGCCGTTGCGGGTGCGCTCAATGCTTTATTTGCATCGGACAAATCTCCCCATACTCCTCTAATCGCCACTAATTCCCTAAGATTAAATTTTCTAAGGAAGGGTATTCTTGAGAAAAACCTACCATTGAAATTATGCTGTAAATGAACCGCAGCATATGTGTCTGTAACGAATTCGTAAAAATCTAAATTTGGAAATGTACCATAGTTAGAGAAAAAAGTTTGATTCCCTGGCACTACACTTAACAGCCCTAAAGGCACTTCTCCGAATGTTTTACCAAGCTCTACAGTACTCAACAACCTACCGAAACCCCCTAATTGCCAAGGTTGACTATATGAAAATTGAAGCTTGCTATAGTCGAAATCACTATCTAATACTCCTTTAGTCCCTTTAGTATAATTTAATAATATGGTACTATAGGTATCGTTAACATCACGACGTTCTACACCATAACCAATAGTTTTCTTACCTGGAGTATATAGAATAAGTGCATTGAAATCAAATTGTCGTATTTCTGACGAAACACCTGTTGGAGATTCTGGATCCACATAGTCCAAACTAAAATCATTTGGCAAAGCAGAACTTAATGTTCTAAAGGTTCCACCCGCGGAAACCTTAAAATTAGTTAGCGGTTCAATTTCAAAATTAAGAGCACTAAGGTTAATATTTGTCAGTCGATTGTTAGCACCAACTGTCAATAAAGACGAAGATGCGATGCTTCGCCCAAGCACATCATTGGTTGCCGTTAAACTAACACCTAGCTGTTCAATATCCCTACGATTACCTCCAGAGACAATCAACCTACTATTTCTATCCACTAAAAACTTACCAGCAAGACCATGTTTAAATTTATGATCTTTAAACCCATAAGCAGTATAACCTTCAATTCGCCAAGGATCGTTTTGGCCGTAATATGTTCTTGCACCTATTCTCACTCGAGCTCCTTCAGCACTGTTGTATCCGAAAAAATCATAAACCGAACCTAAATCTAGGTTCCATTTATCCATTTCAACATACCCTGAACCTAGAATACTTACAAAATTGTAGTAGGATTTAAATTTAGGAACCGTTTTAAGCGTATCTAATAATTTATAAATTCCTTTCTCATCTTTGTTTAAGCTTTCCAGTCTATTTTTCTCCCAAAACACATCATCCTTCAATATTTGAGTAACGTCTAATGGATTCCGCTCTTTTCTATATGCTTCTTTAGGCTTAGGCTTGTCAAAATCATAATTATCATAAACGGTAGTTCGTTTACCATACAGACCCCTAGATTCTTCTTTCTTGTTAAAACTGAAATCACTCAACATATAGTCACGTTTCAGTAGAAAAACAGAATCGTTCATTACCTCAAAATCTTGTTCTATATAGATTTCTTTTACCCAGTTGATGTTCGCACTTTTGGTTACCTGTAGATTAATGTTCTTTATAGCATATGTAGTATCATTTACCCAAAAATCACCTTTAAATGTAAGTTCGTTTTTACGTCGAGGGTAGTATACAATATTGTAACACCATTTATTATCGATAAATGCACTATCACGCAACGCATAATTATAGGTGTCAATACCCGTTTTGGATAAGGGGCTTGTAAAACTTTTATCAAAAAATTTTAAATAATTATTATATACATCATATTCTTGGTACAAGTCTTTTACGAAGGCAATGATGGCCTGATTATTTTCAAATCCTGAGTTCTTATTCCCTAAAATATCTTCCTTTTCTTCGTTCAATTTATTATCACCGTAAACTTTAGAAAATGTTTCATTCAAGAAAATAGGTAGATAAGTTTTTCCTGTAATTCTAGACGTATCTAAATCTTGAAATACAAATTCAAGTCCTTTAAAAATTTTACTCTTTATCAAAGAACTATCAATTGTATTTAAATCGAACTCAACCTTCTCGTATTTATCAAAGGCATATTGATTAAACTGCCTAACACCGTTTTGACGCTTCTTCGCCCAAATCTTTCGAAGAATATCGATCGCAGGGTTATTCTTCTTTGATTGTTTACCCGCTATTAGCACTACTTCATTTAATTGCTCCGCCGACTCTGCAAGTACAATCTTTAAATCATACATTACCTTACCTGTGACTTCTAGCTCATATTCCGTATACCCAATAAATGATACCATTACTGTAGGGTAGTCACTCTCTGACTCTAGGTAAAACCTACCGTCATCATTAGTGATTGTACCTTCTGTTGAATTCTTAAAAAAAACATTAGCAAATGACACTGGCTCACCTTGTTCATCAACCACAATACCCCCAATCTTAGTTTGAGCATGTGCTATAAAAAAACAAAAACTGACTATTATAAAAAATATTCCTTTCATTAAAATTCTTGGTTGTCCTGCATTTTTTAAATCAAATCACCTATCAATAAAAAAAGCTTCTCCAGACTTGGTCGGAGAAGCTAAGATACTTTTACAAAAGTATTTTTTATTTATATAAAACTTTCTTAACAGCTGTAACGACATCTTTATAATTAGGCAACCACTCAGCTAATAAAACTGGCGAGTAAGGTGCAGGAGTATCAGCTGTGTTAATTTTAACAATAGGAGCATCTAAATAATCGAATGCATGTGCTTGTACATGATATGTAATTTCAGTAGCAACATTACCAAATGGCCATGCTTCTTCTAAAACAACTAAACGGTTAGTCTTTTTTACAGATTTTAAAATTGCCTCATAATCCAATGGTTTAACAGTACGTAAATCAATTATCTCACAACTAATTCCTTCTTTCTCTAATTCATCGGCAGCTTTATCAGCTTCCTTAATAATCTTACCAAAAGATACGATTGTAACATCTTTACCTTCACGACGAATAGAAGCTACCCCTAATGGAATAGTATAGTCTCCTTCTGGCACTTCACCCTTATCACCGTACATTTGCTCAGACTCCATAAAAATAACCGGATCATCATCACGAATTGCCGCTTTTAATAACCCTTTTGCATCTGCTGGGTTAGACGGTACCACTACCTTTAAACCAGGGCAGTTTGCAAACCAACTTTCAAAAGCTTGTGAATGCGTTGCACCTAATTGACCTGCAGACCCAGTTGGACCTCTAAAAACTATAGGACAAGGAAACTGCCCACCGGACATTTGTCTAATCTTAGCCGCATTATTTATAATTTGATCGATACCTACTAACGCAAAGTTAAAGGTCATGAATTCAATAATCGGTCTATTTCCCGTCATTGTAGAACCAACTCCTATTCCTGCAAAACCAAGTTCTGAAATTGGTGTATCAATAACCCTTTTAGGGCCAAATTCATCCAACATACCTTTGGAAGCTTTATAAGCGCCGTTATATTCAGCTACCTCTTCACCCATCAAATAGATAGACTCATCCTTTCTCATTTCTTCGGACATCGCCTCGGCTATCGCTTCTCTAAATTGTAGTGTTTTCATCTATTGAAAATATTATTCTTTGTTATATGCTAGAAAGCAAGCAAAAATAGGAAATATAATATCAATTAACAGAACGCGGTATTTAAAAAAAGTTATAAAATTTACTATGCATGCATAGTAAATTTAGAATTAAATAGTTATCTTCGTCCTCATTGATTTAAAGTTTTTTACACATGAAGATATTAGTTTGTATAAGTAATGTTCCAGATACCACCTCAAAAATTAATTTCACTGATGGCGATACGAAATTCGATACCAATGGTGTGCAATTTGTTATCAACCCAAATGATGAATTCGGATTGACAAGAGCTATGTGGTTCAAAGAAAAACAAGGGGCTACGGTACATATTGCAACCGTTGGCGGACCAGGTGTCGAACCTACAATGCGCAAAGCGCTGGCTATTGGCGCAGATGAAGCCTTTAGAATAAATGCAGAACCTACCGATGGTTTTTATGTTGCTCAACAATTGGCCGAAGTTGTTAAAAACGGAGGTTACGATTTGGTTATAGGCGGTAGAGAATCTATTGACTATAATGGCGGTATGGTGCCAGGAATATTAGCATCATTATCTAACATGAATTTTATAAATTCTTGTATTAATCTAGAAATTGATGGCAATAATGTTACCGCTGTTAGAGAAATTGATGGAGGTAAAGAGAAATTGAGTAGTTCACTTCCTCTTGTTGTTGGCGGTCAAAAAGGATTAGTAGAAGAAAGTGATCTTCGCATACCGAATATGCGTGGTATTATGATGGCTAGAAAGAAAAGCCTAAGTGTCTTAGAACCAGTAAATGGATTAAAAGCCACTGAGGATAAAAAATTCGATAAACCAGCAGCAAAAGGTCAAGTAAAACTTGCCGATAGCGTTGATCAATTGATTGACCTATTACATAATGAAGCTAAAGTCATTTAATATCCCAGAAATTAGGATAAAACTTAAAAAGAAAAAAAATGTCAGTTTTAGTATATACAGAATCAGAAAAAGGAAAATTTAAAAAGAACGCACTAGAAGTTGCTTCTTACGCATCGGCAGTTGCTAAAATGATGGGCACCACTGTTACGGCGGTCGCCTTCAATAGTACTGATAATGAATTGTTAGGTGAATATGGTGTTTCTAAAGTATTACATATAAAGGATGATTCTTTAGCAACTTTTAATGCCGGCGCCTACGCAGCATCTATTGCACAGACTGTTAAAAGTACAGACGCTAAGGTTGTAATCCTCAGCTCTAGTACCGATACAAAATATTTAGCCCCACTATTAGCAGCAAAACTATCTGCAGGATATGCACCTAATGTAGTACAGGCTCCGGAAAGTACTTCTCCTTTTATGGTCAAAAGAACTGCCTTCAGTAATAAGGGATTTGCGCACACTCAAATAGCTACTGACATCAAAATAATTGGAGTATCTAACAATGCGTTCGGAGCTCATGAAAACAAAACAGATATAACTGTTGAAGAAATTAGTGGTTCTACGGATGATAATACGAACGACACTAAATCAGTAGAAATCGATAAAGTAGTAGGTAAAGCAACTATTGCCGACGCAGATATAGTTGTTTCTGCCGGAAGAGGATTAAAAGGTCCAGAAAATTGGGGAATGATAGAAGAACTTGCCGATATTCTTGGTGCTGCTACAGCATGCTCCAAACCAGTTTCCGACCTTGGTTGGAGACCACATGGCGAGCATGTTGGCCAAACAGGTAAGCCAGTAGCAAGTAATCTTTACATTGCAATCGGTATATCTGGAGCAATTCAACATTTGGCAGGTGTAAGCGCTTCAAAAACTAAAGTTGTTATCAACAATGACCCAGAAGCACCATTTTTTAAAGCAGCAGATTACGGAATTGTTGGCGATGCCTTTGAAGTAGTTCCTCAGTTGATTGAAAAATTAAAGGTTTTTAAAGCTCAAAACGGCTAATTTTTTGTTATTTTGTGCCCCTTAAAGGGCTGTTCAAGTAGTTGGAGCCCCAAGTATTTGAACAGCCTTTTTTAGTTAAAGATATATGAGTCTAGTACGTTTAAAAATAAAAGGCATTTCTTATAGCCAAACACAAAACGGTGCGTATGCACTTATTTTGAATGAAGTAGAAGGTGATAGAAAATTGCCCATTGTCATTGGCGCTTTTGAAGCTCAATCTATAGCAATTGCTTTAGAGAAAGAGATAAAGCCGCCCAGACCCCTTACACACGACCTTTTCAAGAATTTCTCAGATAGGTTCGATATTGTTATTAAGCAAGTTATTATTCACAAATTAGTGGATGGTGTTTTTTATTCCAGTATCATTTGTGAAAGAGATGGTATCGAAGAAATCATAGATGCCAGAACAAGCGATGCCATTGCTTTAGCTTTGCGTTTTAACGCACCTATATTTACCTATAAGACCATTTTGGATAAAGCCGGAATTTTTCTAAAATTCTCCTCAAAGGATAAAGAGAAAAAGGATAGCGATGACAGTATAATGGTGGATGAAATTCTACAAGAAGGTGAAACTATAGAAATAGAATCTGGAGCTAGTGATGGTTATACCGAGCTAACAATTGACGAACTGGAGACAGAATTAAAAAAAGCAGTCGTCAATGAAGACTACGAAAAGGCAGCAAAATTGAGAGATGAAATCTCAAAACGCAACTAAACACTAAATTACAATTTATGAAAAAGGGCAAATGGCTGCTATTTTTTGCACTAATACTCACTACAATTACTTTTGCTCAAGACGTAGACTTAACTCAAACCATACAAGACACTGCCGACACTACTTTAGTTGAAGATGTCGCTACTGCTAGTGTTATGGGTATGGAACCAAATGAAGGCTTTTCCCTTAATAGTCTTGGTAGAGGTATTCTTGGAATGGCTGTCTTATTACTTTTAGCATTTTTATTCAGTTCTAATAGAAGAGCTATTAACTGGAAAACTGTTGGTATTGGGCTTGCATTACAGTTAGTTATTGCTATTGGCGTACTTAAGATTCCATTTGTACAATTGGTTTTTGAGCAAATTGGAAGAATCTTTGTTAGCATTTTAGAGTTTACCCGCGCAGGTAGTAAATTTCTTTTTGAAGGTCTTGTAGTAGACACGGGTACTTTCGGGTACATATTTGCTTTTCAAGTACTACCAACAATTATATTTTTCTCTGCTCTAACCTCCTTATTATTCTATTTAGGGTTGATACAAAAAGTGGTGAAGTGGCTTGCTTGGGCACTTTCTAAAACCTTGGGTATTTCAGGACCTGAGAGTCTTTCTATTGCCGGAAATATATTTCTTGGACAAACCGAAGCTCCTTTATTGATAAAAGCATATCTAGAAAAAATGACCAAATCAGAGATTCTATTGGTCATGATTGGCGGTATGGCAACTCTTGCTGGTGCAGTTTTAGCTGCTTATATCGGATTTTTAGGTGGTGAAGATGAATTGTTACAATTGGTTTTTGCTAAACATTTATTAGCTGCCTCGGTAATGGCCGCACCAGGGGCAATTGTCATTTCAAAAATACTATATCCCCAGACTGAAGAAGTAAATAGCGATATTCATGTATCGTCAGAAAAAATAGGCTCAAACGTATTGGATGCTATTGCAAATGGAACAACAGAGGGTTTAAAATTAGCCGTTAATGTAGGTGCAATGTTATTGGTATTTGTCGCTATTATCGCTATGGTTAATGGTATTTTAGAATGGACAGGTGATTTTACTCATTTAAACTCATGGATTGCTGAAAACACATCGTATCAGAAATTTTCTCTTGAAGCAATTTTAGGTACTATTTTCGCTCCATTAATGTGGCTCATCGGTGTTGCCAATGAAGATATTATGCTGATGGGACAACTACTAGGAATTAAACTTGTCGCCAGCGAATTTGTGGGATATATACAACTAACAGAATTAAAAGATTTAACTACCCTGCCCCATTTAAAATATAATAAATCGGTAATTATGGCAACCTATATGCTTTGTGGTTTTGCAAACTTCGCCTCTATTGGTATACAAATTGGAGGTATTGGATCTCTTGCCCCAGGACAACGTAAAACTTTATCTGAATTCGGTATGAAAGCTGTTTTGGGTGGTTCTTTAGCTTCACTGCTTTCTGCTACTATTGCGGGTATGATTTTGGGATAAGTAATGAATCAAGATTAATTTTCGTTAATAAATTCTTATAACCCGTTCTATAAATCCTTTTCTAAAATTCATCTAAATAGTATTTTTGTGCGACCTCGAAAATCCATTTTCGAGACTAATACTATTTATATGAAACAATACCACGACCTTTTAAAACATGTTCTTAAAGAGGGTAACCAAAAAGGTGACCGAACAGGAACGGGAACTAAAAGTGTATTTGGTTATCAAATGCGATTCGACCTTAGTGAAGGTTTCCCTATGGTCACTACTAAGAAACTGCATTTAAAATCTATCATATATGAATTATTATGGTTCCTAAAAGGTGATACAAATATTGATTATTTAAAAGAAAATGGAGTGCGCATCTGGAATGATTGGGCAGATGAAAATGGTGATTTAGGTCCTGTTTATGGTCATCAATGGCGTAACTGGAACGATGATGAAATTGATCAAATTAAAGAGGTAATTCATTCACTAAAACACAATCCTAATAGCAGAAGAATGTTAGTAACCGCGTGGAACCCTAGTGTACTACCCGACACTTCTAAATCATTTTCAGAGAATGTTGCTAATGGAAAGGCCGCTTTACCACCTTGCCATGCTTTTTTTCAATTCTACGTATCTGATGGAAAGCTATCTTGTCAATTATACCAACGAAGTGCTGATATTTTCTTAGGCGTACCTTTCAACATTGCATCTTATGCGTTGTTCACAATGATGATGGCACAAGTATGCGGTTACGAAGCCGGTGATTTTATTCATACGTTTGGGGACGCCCATATTTACAACAATCACATGGAACAGGTTGAGCTGCAATTAAGCAGGGAACCTAGGTCTTTGCCAAAAATGCAAATCAACCCTGATGTTAAAGATATTTTCGATTTCAAATTTGAAGATTTCACTTTAGTTGATTATAATCCACATCCTCATATAAAAGGAATGGTTGCGGTTTAGTATCAATTTCTTAATTTATAAGGTTAATTACAGTTGCTCAATTTTTTCTAACTTAGAAAAAAATTGTTTTGATGATTAGTACTGATACGCTCCTAGATTTCTTCATAGAAACTCGAGAGCAAACTGAGTTAATTTGTGAACCCCTAGAAATTGAGGATTTTGTTGTTCAACCCATTATCGACGTTTCTCCACCAAAATGGCATCTTGGTCATACTACTTGGTTCTTTGAAGAATTTATTCTAAAAGAATTTGACAAATCTTATAATGTTTTTAATGATGATTTTTCGTTTGTTTTCAATAGTTACTACGAAACCGTTGGTAAACGTGTAATTCGAGCAGATAGAGGCAATTTATCAAGACCTTCTGTTAAAAAAGTATATGATTATCGGCATTATGTCACCAATGCCATGAGCAACTTACTTAATTTAAACCAGAACAAAGAGCTACGTCAAATTCTTGAAATTGGAATTCATCATGAAAAACAACATCAAGAATTATTATTGACGGACATCAAATATATTCTGGGTAACAATCCGCTTTTACCAAAATATTCAGATTTATTCAAAGAATACAGGCTGGATTATAAGGAGCCTAAATGGATAAGTTTGAACGAAGGCATCTATGAAATCGGGCATAATTCTACTGACTTTAGTTTTGATAATGAATTAGGGAGACACAAAGTATACTTGCATAACTATGCTATATCAAACAATCTTGTTACCAACGCTGAGTATTTAGAATTTATTAAATCTGACGGTTACAAGCGTTTTGACATTTGGCACGCCCAAGGATGGGATTGGGTTCAACAAAATAATATTATAGCTCCTTTATATTGGCATCAAATTGACGGAGTTTGGTATAATTACAGTCTCAACGGACTTACAGAAATTGATTTAGCAGCTCCTGTCACTCATATATCCTATTATGAAGCGTTTGCATACGCCCAATATAAAGGTTGTCGTCTACCTACCGAATTTGAATGGGAAGCTGTACAGGAACGGTTTAATTGGGGCCAACGATGGGAATGGACAGAAAGTGCTTACCTACCCTACCCTAACTATAAAAAAGCTGATGGTGCATTAGGCGAATACAATGGAAAATTCATGGTCAATCAGAAAGTGCTACGTGGTTGTTCTGTAGCTACCCCAACGAAACATGCGAGACATACATATCGCAATTTTTTTCAAACCGATTTAAGATGGCAATATACCGGTATAAGGTTAGCCAAGTAATTACGACTTACTCATTAATATGCAGAATATAAAAGAAAAATCATCTATTACTATAGAATTTGAACAAGAAGTTTATACTGGTTTAACTGACCACCCAAAACATCTTTCTTCAAAATATTTTTACGATAAAAAAGGCGACAAGCTATTTCAAGATATTATGGCGATGCCAACATATTATCTTACTGATTGTGAATATGAGATTTTTGTAAATCATAAAGCAGAAATTACTGAATTATTTTCAAGACAAGGAACTTTTGACTTGATAGAACTTGGTGCTGGCGATGGTAAAAAGACCAAAATTCTTTTAAAAGAATTAAGTGACAAGAATATTAATTTTACTTATTTACCCATCGACATAAGTGAGAATGCACTGAACCAACTAGAAAATTCTATTAAAAGAGAATTTCCAAAAGTGAAAGTTCAACCATTTCAAGGAACTTATTTTAGTGCATTAGAAGAGATAAGTTATCGAAAAAATAGAAAAATTATTTTATTCTTGGGCTCAAATATTGGCAATTTAGAGCATAACCAAGCAAGGGGATTCATGAAAAAAATTCAACAGCTAATGACTGCTGATGATTTACTTTTTATGGGGTTTGACCAAAAGAAAAATCCGCAAACGATTTTAGATGCTTATAATGACCAAGATGGTATTACAGCTGCATTTAACAAAAATATATTAGCAAGAATAAATGCTGAAATGGGTGCCAACTTCGATTTAGACGAATTTTTACACTGGGAGGTTTACGATCCTGAAACAGGGACCGCAAAAAGTTATCTTGTATCTAAAATAGAACAAAGTGTTCGGATTGGAAACTTAGATTCAACAATAACTTTTAAACCATGGGAAACAATACATACCGAAATTTCACAAAAATATGATGATGAAATTATTACATGGCTTGCAAAAGAAGCTGGCTTAAAAATGATTACGTCATATCAATCGAAAAACAACGAATACAAAAACTGCGTATTTAATAAATCATAAATTAAACCTCAACATTTTAAATAATCACAATTAAAATTTATGTGACCATTTAGAAAATGGACTAAGAAAAAAGGTATACTATCCTAAGATAATATACCTTTTTTTATACAAAAATTTAATTGACTACAATTCAATAACAGCATTTTCAGAACCAGCAAACTCATTCCATTGGTACCGATCAGCCTCAGCTTCATTAATGTATTCACCATCAACCAAGTACTTGAATTCATAAGAATTTTCTTTTGGAAGCTCAATAGTCCCTTTAAAGGTACCATTCTTTAATTTTTTCAATGCACTAGTTTTTGGGCTCCAGTTATTAAAGTCTCCAACTACAGCTACTTTTTTTGCTTCTTTCGCAGGAACCGTAAAAGTCACCTTACACACAGGCTTTGTTTTTAAATATTGTTTTGCAATTGCCATGATATTTATTTTTAATATTCATAGCAAAACTAGCACAATAAAACACTCATTTCCAACACTTAAGATACTTTTGTGAAATTGATAAAAAATAATGCTTTTTTGTAGCTGCTAAAGAATTTAACGCTACAATTATTGCTTTTAACGAATAGCTATCTCCTTGTTTTTAAGATTTTTACAATGGAATCAATTTCCTTTTCGGTATTGTAGAAATGAAAACTCAACCGTACACCTTCACCTCTTTGGGCACAATACACATCGTTCGCTGAAAGATGTTGAAAAGTTGCATCATCAGCCCTAATATTGAAAATAGTACTATGCATTTTTCTTTCTTTAAACATCTCGTCTAAAAGTCCCAATGCCTGAAATTCATTTTTTGCTTTTTCAGATAATCTTTGGTTCTGTTCCGTTATTTTATCCATCCCAATTTTCGTAAAATAATCCAATGAATACTTTAAACTCCCAAAGTTTAGAGAAGACAAATGACCTGGCTCAAATAATTTAGCAAATCGTATCGTATCCTTTTTATCTAAATCACCATTTGCAGCATTAAAACCTATATTATTTATAGAAACTTCTTCTTTTATACGGTCAGAGAAAAGCATAAATCCATTTCCATAACCAGCCAATAACCATTTATAAGCACTGGCCCCTAAAACATCAATGCCTGAATTATCAAAATCAAATTGTATACTACCACAAAACTGAGTGCCATCTGCAATAATCAATAAATCTGGAAACTTATTTTTAAGTTGCTTCAAGAAATCTAAATCTATTGAAAAACCATCTAACCATTGCACTAGACTTAAAGCTAGCACATCTATATGTTCCTTCTCAATAGTTTCTTGAATACGATTTTCTAAATTAGAAACCATTTTTAAGTAATGAATATCGAAACCTCGGTTCTCGAAACCCCAATTAAGGGAAGGATAGTCATTTTCAATAAGAAGTATTTTTTTCTTCGGATGTATACCTTCCAACAAAACATTTAGCCCCGTAGAAAAATTGTTAACTAACGCAACATTCTCACGTTTGCAATTAAAGAACGCTCCAACCGTTGTTCGTGTATCCGATAACATTTTTAAAGTTTTCACGCGCATATCACTACCGTAAATCAAAAAGTCAAGATCATGTTCTTGTCTCCAATCTAATAACGATTCATACATTAAACCGTACACCGCCGTATTTGCATAAATACCTTTTCGTAAAACGGGAAATTCCTTTCTAAATTTTTCCATAGCTTATTGAGTAAAACACAATTCCTGTATCTTTGTGCCAAAGATAGGAAGAGCGATGTTTTCCAAAAATAAAAATACCTCCAAATTAGATTTAGAGCAGCATGAACTTTTAGAATATGCTCAAAAAAGAATTCAGCAAAAGAAACGACTTTATACGCATTTCGTTGTTTTTTTGGTGGGTAGTGTTTTCTTGGTGCTTATAAATAAAATTTTTAAATACGGACAGGAATATAATTGGTTTATTTGGGCCATTACCTTTTGGGCATTTCTGTTCGCTCTACATATTATCAATGTTTTTGTAACTAATAAATTCATGGGTAAAGACTGGGAACGGTCTCAGCGTGAGAAACTGGTGCAAAAACAAAAAAATAGGATTGTAGAAATTGAAAAGGAAATAGATTCTGCTCCAATAATAGAAATAGACACCAAAAAAAAATTGCTTTGAGGACTCTAATAATGATTGCCGCAGCCGCAGAAAATAATGCCTTGGGAAAGGATAATGATTTGCTATGGCATTTACCAGATGATTTTAAACGTTTTAAAAAATTGACCTCTGGACATAAAATAATAATGGGAAGAAAAACTTATGAAAGTTTTCCTAAACCATTACCAAATAGAACCCACATTATTATCACCAGAGATAAAAATTACTCGGTAGATTATGAGGAATGCATTGTGGTTCATTCTTTAGAGGATGCGATTGCTCTTGTTAAAAATGAGATTGCTTTTATAATTGGAGGTGGGGAAATTTACAAATTAGCTGAAAAACAATCAGATAAAATAGAACTTACACGTGTACACGCCAACTTTGAAGATGCAGACACTTTTTTTCCTGAAATAAACGAAGACTGCTGGATGATGACGAAACAAGAATTTCATCCTACAGATGAAAGACATAAGTTTTCATTCACCTATATCACCTACGAAAGAAAAAACAATGCTCTTAAAAATCTTTAAAACAAACGGATAACTTCAATTTTTCGGTTGGTAATATGTTCACCAATACTTTTTCATTTTTATTGATTAAAAACTGATGCGCACCCTGAACATTCGAGTTGTTTAATAAATTAAATTTCTCTAACACAGATTTGGTCTGTCGAGCGACCGCCTGCCCAGAATCAATTATAGTCACATTTTCTGGTAGCATTTTTTTTAATATTGGAATTAAGTAAGGATAATGCGTACAGCCCAAAACCAAATAATCCATTCCCTTATCAAGCATAGGGGATATATAACGCTCTAATAGGGTATATAATTCATCGCTTTGTAAATTTCCGTTTTCAATCATTTCAACTAAACCAGTACCACGTTGTTCTAAAACAGTGATACCGGCAGCATGATTTTTTGAAGTACTATGAAACAAACTACTTGATAATGTTCCTTTTGTGGCCAATACGCCTACTATTTTTGACTTCGAGTTTATTGCAGCTGGTTTTATAGCTGGCTCAATACCTATAAAATGAACTTTATAATGCTCTCTTAGATAATCGATAGCATTGGTTGTAGCCGTATTACAAGCAACTACAATGAGTTTACACCCTTTAGCTAACAAGTACTCGGTGTTCTTAATACTTAATTCTAAGATACGTTCCTCAGATTTTTCACCGTAAGGGGCATTCTTGCTATCGGCCAAATAAATACAGTCTTCATAAGGTAACAGTTCTTGAATTTCGCCCCAAATAGAAGTTCCTCCAATACCAGAATCAAAAATACCTATTGGCCTTTTATCCATATTACTCTAATACCTCTGTTATAGGTTTACCGCTTGTACCGCTTGGGAAAGAAATTCCTAAAAGAGCGGAAATGGTTGGGGCAATATCCGGTATTTCAGTACGATTAACCGTAGACCCCGGCTTTATTCCCATCCCATAAAACAATAATGGCGCGTGAGTGTCATATATCTGTGGCGAACCATGGGTTGAACCGGTATTATTATATGAAATAAACCCTGGTTTTAAAACCACTAAAACATCACCAGATCTCTTCTGATTATATCCATTTTGTAAAATGTAAGGGATACCTTTAGTATATTCATTATTCCACATCTGACTTGCTGTATAAACCCTATCAATAGCATCATACCCTAAAAATTCTTGAGCAATTTCCCTTTGAACATCAGCCAGGTTAAGATCAAGGTTTTTTACAATTTTATGATCTAAAAACAATTGATAGTTAGAATAGTTTTTTACAATATCCTCTGTCCCATATGTGTATTTCAAAAACTCTGCAAGCCTTTTTGAATTGGATGCATTATCAATATACCCAGCAGGAATTTTTTGATCTTTTAAATATGATGGAACTTCGATAGCTGCATGATCTGCCGTTAAGAACAATGTGTATTCACCTTCACCAACATTCTTATCAAGTGCTTTAAATAATCGAGCTAAATCTTCATCTAACCTCAAGTATGTGTCTTGAACTTCTTTAGAACTTACCCCATACATATGTCCTACATAATCTGTACTTGAAAAACTTACCGCTAAAAAATCGGTTATTTCATCTTTACCCAATGCTTCTTGTTGTAAGGCCTCTATTGCAAAATCAGTAGTTAGCGAATTTCCAAAAGGCGTTGCTTTTATAATATCGAAATCTTGAGTTTTATTTAAAAGTGCAGTTGTACTATGAGGAAAAGTAGGCGATGTTTCACCTTCAAATAAGCCTTCGTATGCGTTGTTATCCGTTCCGCTCTCCTTATATTCTTTAATATCCTTTAATGTATTCCATGCTTTCTTATAGGATTGTGCTTTACCCGAAGAATTAAAATCTAGCACCCATTTTGGAAGCTGATTCATGTAATATGAACTAGTAATCCACTTTCCTTCATCTGCGCCATGAAACCAATACGCAGCATTAGCGGTATGACCACCAGGTAACACGGCTCCTCTATCTTTCAAAGCAATGGCAATTGTTTTCCCCCGCATTTGATTATTCAATCTTAATTCATCTGTGATAGTTGTAACCGTCATTCTATGAGGAGACATTTTACCTGCATTTGAAGTTGTACCGACAGATGTATAAGAATCATCAGATGCACAATACACATCAGCATCTAATTCCTTATCATACCAGTCATTGCCTATAATACCATGTACAGAAGGGCTAGCACCCGTGTAAACCGAAGTATGACCAGGCCCTGTACTGGTAGGCGCATAATTAAAATGGTTATTCTTACAATTGAAACCTTCCTCTACCAATCTTTTGAAACCATCTTTACCAAAATGATCATAAAAGCGTGTCAAATAATCATAACGCATTTGATCTACAATAATACCAACCACCAATTTTGGCTTTGACCTTAACTGTTCATCACTTTCGTCATCCTTGTTCCTGTTTTGCGCCGATAAATCTGCCGTAAACAAAATTGCCCCAAAACACATAGCAACAATAAAATTCAATCTCATTTTCATACTTATACATTTGAACCGTAAAAATAAAATAATTTACACCTTTAAAAATTAAACCGAGGTTAAATCAAGTGCTTTATTGTTATTTTTACGATAAGAATTCTATTTTTAATCAATGAATTATTTAGCATCTGTAGGAAGCTATGCAATTATGATCCGTGAGGTATTTAAAAAACCTACTAAATGGAGAATAATGAAATCGCTTATTTATAAAGAAATAGACGAATTGATTTTTAGCTCTTTGGGCATTATCATTTTTATCTCCTTTTTTATTGGTGCTGTTGTTGCCATACAAACCGCTCTTAATTTAACGAACCCATTAATACCACGAAACCTAATTGGTTTTGCTACTAGGCAATCCGTTATACTAGAGTTTGCACCTACATTTGTCTCTATTATTATGGCTGGAAAAGTAGGTTCTTACATTACATCGAGTATTGGTACAATGCGAGTGACGGAACAAATAGATGCATTAGAGGTTATGGGGGTCAATTCATTAAACTACTTGGTCTTCCCAAAAATTATAGCTATGCTTTTTTATCCCTTTGCTATAGCAATCTCAATGTATGTGGGGATTTTTGGCGGATGGATGGCCGGTGTTTTTGGCGGATTCTTAACAAGTGCTGATTTTATTACCGGACTTCAAACAGATTTTGTTCCGTTTCATATTGCCTATGCTTTTGTAAAAACATTGATATTTGCTTTTGTCATAGCTACAATACCTTCTTTTCATGGTTTCTACATGAAAGGTGGTGCTTTAGAAGTTGGCAAAGCAAGTACGACATCATTCGTTTGGACTAGTGTTGTCATCATCATATTGAATTATATTTTAACCCAACTTTTATTAGGATAATGATAGACGTTCGAGACATACATAAATCTTTTGGTGACGCCCATATCCTTAAAGGAATTTCCACCACCTTCGAAAAAGGAAAAACCAATCTAATAATTGGACAAAGTGGTTCTGGTAAAACAGTTTTCCTTAAATGTCTTTTAGGTCTTTTTGTACCTGATGAAGGTGGAATTGCCTATAACGGTAAACTATATTCTGAACATACGGATAATGAGAAAAGAGACTTACGTCAGGAAATGGGAATGGTTTTTCAAGGCAGCGCTCTTTTCGATAGTATGACGGTAGAAGGTAATGTAACCTTCCCTCTAGAGATGTTTACAAATCAATCGAGATCTGAAATGAAAGATCGCGTAGATGCGGTTCTTAAGAGAGTTAATTTAGTAGATGCAAATCATAAATTTCCTTCTGAAATTTCAGGAGGTATGCAAAAACGCGTGGCCATAGCTCGTGCCATTGTGATGAATCCGAAATATCTTTTTTGCGATGAACCAAATTCTGGCCTTGATCCCAAAACTGCTATTCTTATAGATGACCTCATTAAAGAAATTACAGAGGAGTACAATATTACAACAGTCATCAATACGCATGACATGAATTCGGTAATGCAAATAGGAGAAAAAATTATTTTCCTTAAAGACGGACTCCTGGAATGGGAAGGAACTAAAAACGAAATTTTTAAAACCGATAATGAGGCGGTTACTAATTTCGTGTATTCATCTGATCTCTTTAAAAAAGTACGCCAGATGTACCTTCAAGAACAAAATTAATCTTTAGGAATTTCTTTTATTTGAATATTCTTATTGTTTAGCCTCAATCGTAACCACTCCTGTAATTTATTCATATCCTTTACAGTCTCTACTCTATTTGCTTCTTTTTTCCAAGTAACCTCAAATAAAGGTATACTATCAGTCTTTGTAAAATCAGTAGAGATTAAATAAGCATATCCTAAACGTTCTAAATTTTCATAATTCGTTTTCGCTTCGAGACTAATTTCTTTAAAAGGGATTTGATTAGATGAAATCTGATTATATCGAGTCAATTCAGTTTCTAAAAATTTGATTTTCTCATCCTTACTAGATAAAATGCTCTTTTGTGATTCATATAATTCATTCACATACTTTAACTCATTCGCATCACCGTTTCTTGAACCTTGAACAACATTAAGCACGCTTCCTTTTAATTGTTTGTATTCGGCCATTTGAGTACGCCAAGTCGCTATTACGTTTTCTGGTATAGCTTCGTTACCCATAAAAACCAATTCTATTTTAGAATTTTGACCGTTGTTATAAACTACCTCGCTAAAATCTTTTAAAAACTTGCCTTCACCTGAAAATTGATAAGGCTCAATTTTCTCTGTTATAAAATTATCGGCATCTCTAGTAAATAATGATTTTTGAAAAACATTATAAAAAGTAAACCCTGCTGGTATCATAACTAAAATAGCTAATAATGATGCTAATCTACTTATCAATCTTCTCCTTTGAGAATTGACATAACGCACCATTGGAAAACGCAACAACTTTATTACAAGAAATGTCGCTAACGCTATAAAAATAGTATTGATTATAAAAAGGTACATTGCCCCAGTTGCGTAAGACCAATTTCCTATCGCTAAACCAAAACCTACAGTACACAAAGGTGGCATTAATGCTGTTGCGATAGCTACACCAAAAATAACACTTGCTATAGTTCCTTTTTTTGCCCGTGCAATAACCAATGCCAAACCACCAAAAAATGCGATAAGCACATCTCTAATATCGGGTGCTGTCCTCGCCAATAGTTCAGAAGATTCATCTCTTAACGGAAAAAATCGGTAAAATAAGTACGCTGTAATGACACTCAACACCACCATTACCGTAAAATTCTTTAGAGACCTTTTTAAGGTATCTATATCATTAATCGCCACAGACATACCTATTCCTAAAATAGGTCCCATAAGTGGCGAAATTAACATCGCACCAATTACAACTGCAGTAGAATTAGCATTTAGACCAATTGAAGCAATAAAAATGGAGCAAATAAGAATCCAAGATGTATGCCCCTTAAAAGGTATGTCGGCAATAATAGCTTCCTTTGTTGCTTGTTGGTCCGTATTGGTACGAATATCTAACAGCTCGGAAAGAAATTTTTTAACACTACCTAAAAGACCTTGAAAATCTTTTCTAACCTCATCACCACCGTTACCCTCATTGCTAGTTGGAGTGATATTGTCTTGATCTAAATTATTTTCCATATCTATGCGAATTCATCACCGAAGGTATCTTTTACCTTATTGAGAACTTGTTTTATATCTTGCTCTTTTGCCTTAGGATAAATTAGTAGCACCTCATCTTTATCAACAATAATATAATCATTTAAGCCATCGATTACAATAACTTTACCAGCCTTAGACCTAATCATATTACCACTTGCATCTTGAGTTAAGACTTTTGCATTTACTATAGCATTATTATTTTCTTCTTTGTCAAGCTTATCATATAAAGAGCCCCAAGTACCCAAATCGTTCCAATCAAAAGTTGCTTCTAACACGTAAATAGCATTTGAATTTTCTAAAATAGCATAATCAATAGAAATGTTTTCTGCCTTAGGATAATTCTCTGAAATAAATTTCCTTTCATCTTCTGTATTAAAGCAAACCAAACCATCTCTAAATAATTTATATTGTTTAGGTTGATACTTTTCAAAGGCATTTACAATGGTTTTTGCGCTCCACATGAATATGCCTGCATTCCACAGAAAATTACCTTGCGCTAGAAAATCTTTTGCAGTTTCATAGTCTGGTTTTTCTCTAAACTGATTTACCTTTTTAATTTGTGCAGTATCCTCATTATTGTATTCTATATATCCAAACCCTGTATTTGGAAAGGAAGGTTTTATACCTAAGGTGCATAATACATCTTCAGTCTCACATTTTTTAAAACAAGCAGTAACATCTTTTGCGAAAGCTTCTTCATCTTCAATCCAGTGATCACTAGGCGCTACTATCATTACCGCATCTTCATTCATTTTCTGAATTTTCATTGCAGCATATAATATACAAGGTGCCGTATTTCTCATTGCAGGCTCAAGAACTACTTGCTCCTGTTTCACCATAGGTAATTGCTCTAAGACCAAATCATTATAGCGTTCATTTGTAAGAATTAAAATATTCTCGGCAGGTATAAACTTGTTCAATCTTTGAAATGTTTTCTGTATGAGTGTGGTACCTGTACCCAACATATCATGAAATTGCTTTGGATTTTCACTTGTACTTATTGGCCAAAATCTAGATCCTACTCCACCAGCCATTAAAACGGCATAATAATTTTTGTTCATGTCAGCTTTTTATTAATTCTACTTCGGCGTTTGGTTGAAAAAGAAACATCCTGCCTGTCGATATTTCTACACATTCATAGCGCTTTGTTCGTTTATTTCCTTTTTTAAAAAGTTTACCATTATACATGCGAAAAATGCTACCTATCGGTAATTCGTAAACGTAAGTTTTTTCTGATTGTTGTTCATCGAATTGTTTTAAAGCAATGGATAAGTGAGCATCTGTACTACTACTGGCTTTAGGGTTCTTAAAATGTCTGGCCAATAAAGGAAGTAGTTGAGAAGGAAATACCTCAGGCCGAATAAAAGGAAGCATTAAATATTGAAACGTTCTTTTCCACTCTATTCCGTGTGGCTTAATATTGCGTCCGTACTTCTCAAATGCAACCAAGTGCGCTATTTCATGAATTAGCGTGATTAAAAACCTATATTTATTCAAAGATGCGTTAACAGTAATTTGATGATTACCATCTTTTCTTCTTCTATAATCCCCATGCCTAGTAACACGTTCATTCACGATTTTCAGATGAACCTGGCTATCTTTGATTAGCTTAAAACAAGGGCTAACAGCCAACTCTGGAAGATATTTCGTTAATGTTTGTTGCATTCTTAAGGAGTACTACTACTTACTTGTAATATTTTACCGTTATATAGTTTTTGACCGTTCAATGCAAAATTCATAACATACTCAGCCATCTCAATTGCCGAAACCGGTGCCTTATATCCCGGAAATGCTTCTTCTAGCATTTCAGTCTGTACGGCTCCTAATGCTAGTGCATTAAAAGAAGGACCTGTCTCTTTAAATTCTTCCGCCAGTAATTCGGTTAAAGTTAATACCGCACCTTTACTTGAACTGTATGCTGATAAACCTGGAAACTTTGCACTACCTTGTATACCTCCCATAGAGCTTATCGTAAGCACATGTCCATCCTTAGCCATAAACGGAACAACCAATTTAGTCATTGCAGCAACCCCAAAAACATTCACTTCATAGACCGACTTGAATTCTTCTTCTGTAGTTTCCAAAAATGGCTTGTTTAACAATCTACCTGCATTATTTATTAATGCTCTAACAGTTCTATTATCTTTTAAAAAATCAGCTAATTTTTCACGGTCAGAAATTGAAGACACATCGAAGGAAAATGAAACAATATTTTTATGATTAAGCTTTTTTATCGGTTGTTCATTTCTAGACAACGCTAAAACCTTATAACCAGCATCTGCTAATAATTTACTTAGTTCAAAACCGATTCCTCTACTGGTGCCTGTAACAATAATGTATTCCATTAATTATACTTTACTTCCTTAATAGGAGAATTTATAATACCTGTAAGCATTGGTATGGTTTCATTAACAATTGTTGCCATATATATATAATCCATTAAGGAAGCTTCATCTCCTACTTTATGGTATTCCCCAAAATTAGTAAAATCGAAAGAACTATATGTTTGTGATGGAACATTAAATGCATCGTGAAAAGGAGCATTATCTGAACGCCTAAAAAGATTAAATTCCTTTGCTTTAGGCAGAAAACCTACAAATTTTTTGTTTGCATATCTATTACTGACATCTGCCAAATTCGATAATTCATATCCTGTTAAATATAAACTGTGATCCTTGTCAACCATTGGAACGCCAACCATCTCAAAATTGAGCATAGTATACAAATCTATATTCTCTGCTTTTAATCTTTCGGCCAAATGTTTTGAGCCAAGTAGTCCCTTTTCTTCCGCAGAGAAAAGAGCAAAAATAATGCTTCGTTTGTTCTTTTTAATGTTACCAAAATATCTAGCAAACTCCAAAACTGTAGTTGTTCCAGAAGCATTATCATTTGCTCCATTTGCAATACTATCGACCACTTGGCCACTCATTAAGCCAATATGATCATAATGTGCACCTATAATTATAACCTCATTTTTAAGTTTAGCATCTGTACCTGGCAAATAACCTACAACATTATAAGCCGTTCCATCAGAATAGTTTGATAAGGTATCACGATAAGAAGAAAAATAAGGTTGAATATTATTCTTCTCAAATACATTTTGTATAAAGTCTGCAGCCTTGGAGATACCTTCGCTACCCGTATCTCTACCTTGCAATTCATCTGAAGTTAGAAATAACATAATATCCTCAATATTTTTAGGAGTGCTATATGCCTTAAGCTTTGATGTTAAACCAGAAGATTTAATACCTTCCCCATTATTAGGTTTAGGTTGCAAAACGTCATTTTGAACCACTTTGGAATTATTGGTAGGATTCAAAACTGTAGCTTGCTCTACTTTTGCTCCACCACAACCTAATAATAAAATACTAAAAATGGCAATGATTATATGCTTCATATTGTTGTTGTTGGGTTTAAAATCTAAAGATAAAAAAAGCATCCCGTTGAAAGGATGCTTTAACAATTCTATTTATAAAATCAATTTCTTATGCTAACATAGTAACTGGATTTTCTACGAAATAACGTAATGTCTGGAGAAATTGAGCTCCTACAGCACCATCAACAGTTCTATGATCACAGGCCAATGTTAATTTCATTGTATTACCTACCACGATTTCACCATTCTTAACAACTGGTTTTTCGACTATAGCACCTACTGATAAGATTGCAGAATTAGGCTGATTTATAATACTTGTAAATTCTAGTATACCGAACATACCCAAGTTTGATACGGTAAACGTACTACCTTCCATTTCTGAAGGTGCAATTTTCTTATTACGAGCTTTACCTGCCAAGTCTTTAACTGCGCTTCCTATTTGTGTTAAACCCAATAAATCTGCATGTTTTACAACTGGCACAACTAAACCTTCATCTACTGCTACCGCAACACCCATATGAATGTGCTTATGATATTTTGTTGTATCTCCGTTCCACGAAGTATTTACTTGTGGATGTTTTCTAAGAGCCATCGCACACGCTTTTAATACCATATCGTTAAAAGAAACTTTGGTATCTGGTAAACTATTTATTTGAACTCGAGATGCTTTCGCATTGTCCATATCCACCTCAATGGTTAGATAAAAATGAGGTGCATTAAATTTAGAATTACCTAAAGCTTTGGCAATTGCCTTGCGCATGTTTGAATTCTTAACTTCTTCTGTGCCTACTTCACCAGAAGGTAATGCCATAGATACAGGTTGAGAAACTATAGCACTTTCAGCTTTTACTTCTGAACTCGCTGGTTTAGCGTCTGTACTCGGAGTATAATTTTCAATATCTTTTTTAGTAATTCTACCATTATCTCCTGTACCGGTAACTTTTAATAAATCGATACCTTTATCCTCCGCTATTTTTTTAGCTAAAGGAGATGCAAATATTCTTTCTCCATCAGATACTGATTTAGAAGCCTCTTTATTCTCAGTTGAACTTTCTGATTTCTTTTCAACTTCTTTAGACGTAGTAGTTGATTTCTTTTTACCGCCTCCAGTTACACTACTTAAAACAGCATTAACATCTGTACCTTCTGGACCAATAATTGCCAAAACTTGATCTACAGGAGAAGATTCACCTTCTTGAAGACCGACATACAACAACTTACCAGAATAAAAAGACTCAAATTCCATAGTCGCCTTATCTGTCTCAATCTCAGCTAATATATCACCTTCTTCAACATCGTCACCTACATTTTTTAACCAGCTAGCCACGGTACCTTCTTCCATGGTATCACTTAATCTAGGCATTTTAATTACTTCTACTCCTTCAGGAATTTCAGCACTACCTTCAGCATCGTCAGACATTTCCTCTGAAGTTTCTTCTGTAGCATCTTCACTTTCTGATGATTTATCTTCTGAAACCGCTGCTGTACCTCCACTAATTAAACCGGAAACATCTTCACCCTCTTCACCAATAATCGCCAATAAGGTATCAACAGGAGCTGCCTCACCTTCTTCAATACCTATATATAATAAGGTACCTTCATTGAATGATTCGAACTCCATCGTCGCTTTATCTGTTTCGATTTCAGCTAAGATATCTCCTTCTTCAATTTTATCACCAACCTTTTTCAACCATTTAGCCACGGTACCTTCTTCCATGGTATCACTTAAACGGGGCATATTTACTACTATAGCCATCTAATTACAATTTATGTTGAACAAATGGAAAATCCTCTTGTTCGTAAACCATATCATATAATTGGTTTACTGGTGGATAATCTGATTCTTCTGCAAACTTCTCACATTCCTTAACCATTTCTTTGACATTTTTGTCAATATCCTTGATTTCGGCATCAGTTGCGTATTTATTTTCTTTTATAATATCCAACACTTGAGTTATTGGATCTATCTTCTTGTACTCTTCAACTTCATCTTTTGTTCTATAATGCTGTGCATCAGACATTGAGTGGCCTCTATATCTGTATGTCTTCATTTCAAGAAAAGTTGGTCCACCACCACTTCTAGCTCTATCAATCGCTTTGCTCATTTCTTGAGCAACCGTAACTGGATTCATACCATCAACCGGTCCACATGGCATTTCGTATCCCAAACCTAATTTCCAAATTTCAGTAGAAAAAGAAGTTCGTGCCACAGAAGTACCCATTGCATAACCATTATTTTCACATATAAAAACTACAGGTAATTGCCATAACATGGCTAAGTTAAAAGTTTCATGTAAAGACCCTTGTCTAACAGCACCGTCACCCATATAACATAAAGTCACAGCTTCTCTACCGTGGTACTTATCACCGAATGCCATACCAGCACCTAAAGGTATTTGACCACCTACAATACCATGACCACCATGAAAACGATGTTCTTTAGAAAAAATATGCATAGACCCTCCCATACCCTTGGAAGTACCTGTTACTTTCCCAAAAAGCTCAGCCATTACTCTTTTAGGATCAACTCCCATACCTATTGGCTGAACGTGATTTCTATAAGCAGTTATCATACGGTCTTTAGAAAGATCCATTGCATGTAAGGCTCCTGCAAGAACTGCTTCTTGGCCATTATACAAATGAAGAAATCCTCTTACCTTCTGCTGAATATATACAGCAGCCAATTTGTCCTCAAATTTTCTCCAAAATAGCATGTCGGCATACCATTTTAAATACGTTTCCTTGGTGATTTTTTTCATCAATTTTAACTAAAGGTTTAATTCTTTATAGATTCCAAAGGTTAAACTCACCTAGGTATCGAAGAAGAGCAAAAATACACATATAAATGAATCGATAAAAATAATAGAAGTAAATCAGTTAAGAAATTATATGCTTAACAAATAAGATATTTAACGTGTTTATTCACAACCTTTCTATAAAAATTTCAATTTAAAAAAGTACTATTAAAGCCTAAAGGGAGTAAATCTGCTAATGAATTACATTCTATTATACTACCTGTCTCTCCCATTAATAGTATTCTTATTGGCTCGCCTTGTCTAAATTCATATTCTGAAATCGACTGCCTACAATTACCACAAGGCGCAGCCGGCTCATTCACTTCGTGATTTAAGGATGCTGCAGAAATAGCGATTGCCTTTATTTTCACACCAGGATATTTCGCACCAGCATAAAAGACAGCAACTCGCTCTGCACAAAGGCCAGATGGATATGATGCATTTTCCTGATTATTACCTTCAATTATCTCACCATTCTCTAATAATACAGACGCACCTACATAAAAATCGGAATACGGGGCATATGCTCTTTTTCTTGCACTTACTGCCAAATTCATTAGCGCTTCATCTGCTTTCTGTAATTCTTTTAGGGTATTATATATTGTAATAGAAAAGCTTATATCCTTTTGAATAGCCATATGTATCTTTTAAATGTTAATCTACGAATTAATAATTGAGTATGATTTAAAAATGAAAGCATAAAAAAACCTGCATGATAGCAGGTTTCTTTATTATATTATTTAGATATTAATCATTGTAATATTCTTCCCCTAAATTAAAAGTAAGTGAAAATCTTAAAGTATTCTCTAATGGATTTCTAACTTGAGATGTTGAAAATAAATAAGATAAATCTATTTGAGCTGCCTTAAATTTAAAACCAGCACCTAAAGTGAAAAATTTTCTAGAACCTTTTTCCTCACTTTCATTAAAATAACCTGTTCTAAGCATGAACGCATCTTGATATGTGTATTCTGCACCCAAAGCCCATGTAAACTCTTTTAACTCTTCACTAAAACCATCAGGCGCATCGGTAAAAGAATTGAATATACCACTGAATCCGCTTTCATTTTGATAAATATCATTATCGGCCGAATCAACATCACCGTCATTATCATAATCTTGTGGAGTCGGCACAAGAAGCTTATTGAATTCCGTTGTTAAACCTACCACATTATCTTGATCTAAAATAAAATCAAAACCACCTCCAAAACTCAAATTACTAGGCAAGAAGTTCTCTTGTCCACCAGCATCATATTGAATTTTACCCCCAATATTGGAAAAATTAAAACCTCCCCTCCATCGACCATCAAAATTATTGTATGCTATCTCATCAGATCTGTAATACCCTGCAACATCAACTGCAAAAGAACCTGCAGCCTGAGAATCTTCTGAACCATTTTGAGGCAATTTCAAATTTGACCTTATGTATCGACCTGCTACTGCCATTGAAAACGTAGGACTTAATTTCAATGAATACGAACCATCTAAAGCTAACTCATTTGGTTTTGCAATAGTACCTGGATCATTCGCAAATTGTCTTAATTCTATTTCACCCAAAGTAAAGTACCTAAGACTTACCGCGAAAGCACTCTGATCATCTATTTTATTAAAATAACTAGCATTCAACAAAGAAATGTCTGTTATTATGCTTTCTAAATAAGGAGTATAACTAACACCAATACCCATTTTACGTTCTGCAAAAGCAAATTTAGCAGGATTCCACTGTTGGGAAAATGCATCTGTAGATGTTGCCACACCCATATCACCCATACCCGCTGATCTGGCATCGGCCGCAATCGTAAGGAATGGTACAGCTGTAGTAATTACACGTTGGTCATCCTGCGCGAAGACATTCCCAATTACAAGTACAAAGAAAATTATTGAAATTTTTCTCATTATAGAACAGTTCTTTATATTTTTAAAGCCGAAATATAGTGTTTTCATTATTTCAACTTTAATATTTTACATGTAAACGTCCTTTTTCCCGTTATCTTGCATGAATATTAAGTTTTTTATCAGAAAAAGTTCATTCTACATTAAATGAGCATCCATTAAAGTATAATCAACACTGAAAATCACCTAGTCGAATTCTACCATAAAAAGAAATCTTCAAAACCATACTATTTAGCTGTTTTACACGTTATCCTATTTAAGCGGACCCAATATTTATTACAGGTTCGATTCGTGATGATTAAATTTATTTTGAATTGTAAAATAATCTCACAAAAACACCGTTCTATTGAGCGAAAGTGACAAACAAATTAAAAGAAAACATAGTATCATATTGTTATAGTCGCCAAACAACTATAGAATATGAAAATTGAACTCAAGTCCTAATTATGAAAAAACATTTAATAAAAGTTGTACTCTCATGCACTGTTATTGTAGGAGGTTTTACAGTAAATAGCTGCTCTAAATCTTCATCCTCAAAAAACACGTCTAGAGCTACAGGTTGGAAAATAAATGCCAAGGAAGGTGGATTTCAATATAATACCGACTTCAAAGAGCAAGAAACTGCTCCAGGATTGGTATTTGTTGAAGGTGGTACTTTCACCAAAGGAAAGGTACAAGATGATGTCATGCATGATTGGAACAACACACCGACCTCTCAACATGTTATGTCCTTTTACATGGATGAGACCGAGGTAACCAACGTAATGTATTTAGAATATCTAGATTACCTTAAAAGTGTCTATCCTCCAGAGAATCCTAAATACACCAATATTTATGTAGGTGCATTACCAGACACATTGGTTTGGAGAAACAGATTAGGTTTCAACGAAACTATGACTAACAATTATCTAAGGCACCCAGCATATGCGGAATACCCTGTAGTAGGTGTAAACTGGATTCAAGCTACTCAATTCGCCAAATGGAGAACCGACCGTGTTAATGAGGTTATGTTAGAAAGAGAAGGATATTTATCTGAAGATGCAAAATATCAAGCAGCTACAGGAGAAGTGCAAGGAACTTTTAGTACTGAAGCTTACCTAAATAGACCTGAATCTGTTTATAACGGACAAATTGATTCTCTTCAAGGGAAAATGAAAAAAGATAGTACATCTACTTTCGCAAAAAGAAGTAGCGGTATCATTATGCCAGAGTACAGACTTCCTACAGAAACAGAATGGGAATATGCTGCCCAAGCACAAGTTGGACAAAGGGAATACAATAATTATCGTGGTAGAAAAAAATACCCATGGGAAGGTGATTATACTAGAAATGGACAACGTGTAGGTAGAGGTGACCAATTAGCTAACTTCAAACAAGCTAAAGGTGATTATGGCGGAATTGCAGGATGGTCTGATGATGGTGCTGATATTACTGCAGAAGTTATGTCATACAAACCAAATGACTTAGGTCTTTACGACATGGCTGGTAACGTTGCAGAATGGACGGCTGATGTTTATCGCCCTATAGTTGATGATGAAGTAAGTGATTTCAACTATTACAGAGGTAACATTTATATGAAAAGCGCCATCGGTGAAGACGGAAAAGTTAATATTCTTAGAGATTCAATTGTTTACGATACCTTACCTAACGGAAAAGTTGTAGCCGTAAACCTACCAGGAGAAATAAAAATGATACCTGTTGATGAAGAAGAAACCTATTTAAGAACAAATTTTTCTTCTAGCGATAATAGAGGCTACAGAGATGGTGACGCAGGCTCTTCTAGATTCTATGATAGATTTAGTGACGATGAAGAACAGGACCCAAACAAGAAAATGTATAATTCTCCGAAGCATTCAGTTGATAGAGATTCTTTAGGAAACCTTATCAAAGGATATGATGATTCAAACAACAGAACAACGCTTATTAATGATGAAGTAAGAGTTTACAAAGGTGGTTCTTGGAGAGACAGGGCATACTGGTTAGATCCAGCTCAAAGAAGATACTTACCAGAGTATATGGCAACAGATTATATCGGTTTTAGATGTGCAATGTCTAGAGTTGGTTCAAAATCTAAAACCAAAAACAAAACTGTTAGAGGAAAAAAAGCTAAATAATTTTTCTACATACGATTTTAAAAAAGCCCTTTCTTAAAGGGCTTTTTTTTATCTTCGATTTCATGAACGTTCAAGACTTACATTCAATTTTTTTAGAGTTTCCGTCTGTTAATACAGATACTAGAAAAATTAAGAAAAATGATATTTTCTTTGCTTTAAAGGGCGATAATTTTAATGGCAACACATACGCGAAGCAGGCTCTTTACAGTGAAGCCAGCTATGTCATTATTGACCAAGAGGAATACTACATTAACGAGAAAACCATTCTTGTCGATGACGTATTAGTAACGCTTCAACAACTAGCGAATTATCATAGAAATTTCTGTAACGCACAAGTAATTAGCCTTACCGGCAGCAATGGTAAAACCACCACAAAGGAATTGATAAATGCAGTTCTCGCAAGGAAATATAAAACCATTGCCACTAGGGGCAACCTAAACAATCATATAGGAGTACCACTAACCCTACTCACTATCAAACCTGATACAGAAATCGCCATTGTTGAAATGGGTGCGAACCATTTGAAAGAAATAGAATTTCTCTGTGAAATTGCGGAACCAGATTTTGGATATATCACCAATTTCGGCAAAGCCCATTTAGAAGGTTTTGGTGGTATTAAAGGCGTTATAAAAGGTAAAAGTGAGCTGTATGAATATCTCACTAAAAACAATAAATCCATTTTTTTAAATGCAGATGATTCCATTCAATTAGATAAACTAAAGAATTATACCAGAAAATATGGTTTTAGTTCAACCAATTCAAAATATTATCAAATTGAATTATTAGAAGCTCAACCTTTTGTAATAACCAAGGTAGAAGATGAATCTATAACAACTAACCTAATTGGCTCTTACAATTTTCATAATTGCTGCGCAGCAATTATAATTGGAAAATTTTTTAATGTTGAATTAAAAGAAATTAAAATTGCATTAGAACAATACACACCTGACAACAATAGGTCTCAAATCATCAATTCAAATGGACACTACATTATTTTAGATGCTTACAATGCGAACCCTTCAAGCATGAAGGTTGCTATTGAGAATTTTGATTCTTTAAATAACACTAACAAGACAATGATTCTAGGTGACATGTTCGAATTAGGAGAATCAGCCAAAGAAGAGCATCAGCGAATTGTTGAATTGACAAGAACAATGCAATTTAACCAAGTGCTATTCGTTGGAGAAAACTTCTATAAAACCCAAACAGATTCTATTAAACTGAGAAGCTTTGAAGACCTCAAAAACTTCATTAAAGAAAATAGCTTAAAATCAAACTCATCCATACTTATAAAAGGATCACGAGGTATGGCGCTAGAAAGAGTTTTAGATTACCTCTAACCTTAATTAACTTTTAATACTTGTGGGATATACTGGATTCGAACCGGTGACCTCTGCCCTGTCAAGGCAGCGCTCTAAACCAACTGAGCTAATATCCCATTAAAACTAAGATAAGATAAAGACGCTTCTTATCTATAAACAAAACAGCTTAAAATTAAAAAAAGGCTCCCATTTTCATGGAAGCCTTTTAACCTGTGGGCCCTACTGGATTCGAACCAGTGACCCCCTGCTTGTAAGGCAGGTGCTCTGAACCAACTGAGCTAAGAGCCCCAAAAGGAGTGCAAATATATAATAGTTTTACAATTCACAAAAGAAAAATCAATAAAAAATTAAAGAACTTCTGCTACCACAAAATTACTTCCTCCAACAAAAATGAAATCGTTTTCTGAAGCTTGCTTTTTTGCAGCTTTAAGAGCCTTACTAACAGACTTATATGATGCACCTCTCAAATTAAACTGAACACTTCTCTTTAATAATAATTCCTCATCAAGACCTCTAGAAATTTTAGGTTTGCAAAAATAATAGATTGCATTCGTTGGTAATAACGGCAATATCGCACTGATATCTTTATCTTTTACAAAACCGATTACCACATGAAGTTGTTTATATTCTTGTTCTAGTAATTGATTTATTACAATTGAAAGACCTTCTTTATTATGTGCTGTATCACAAAATATTTTTGGATTACTTCCAATTTGCTGCCAACGCCCCATTAAAGAAGTATTTTCCACCACCTTCTCTAAACCTTGAACAATATGTTGCTCATTAATATTAAAACCAATCAGCTCGTTTAAAGTGGCCAACACCCCTTTAATATTCTTTTTTTGATATGAACCTAACAGTCCTATTTTATAATCCAGGTATGTCTTGTCCTCTGCAAAGATTATTGCGGCGTTTAACTGCTTAGCCGTATGCTTAAAAACTGGCGCTGTCTCTTCATTAAATTCACTGATGACAACAGGAACATTCTCCTTTATTATGCCTGCTTTTTCATAAGCTATCTTCGAAAGAGTGTCACCTAACAGATCAGTATGATCCAATCCTATGTTTGTTATTAAACTTACCTCTGGAGTTATAATATTCGTAGAATCTAATCGACCGCCCAAACCAACTTCTATGATTGCAATATCAACATTTTCCTTTGAAAAATATGAAAACGCCATACCCACGGTCATTTCAAAAAACGACAATTTATTTTTTTTAAAAAAAGATTGATTTTCGTCGATAAAATCAATAACCCACTTTTTTCCAATCTTCTTTCCATTGATTCGAATACGCTCTCTAAAATCCTTTAAATGGGGTGACGTATACAATCCAACCTTATACCCTCCTTCTTGCAAAACAGAGGCCAACATATGGCTACTAGAACCTTTTCCGTTGGTTCCTGCCACATGTATACTTTTAAATTTTTTGTGTGGATTATTTAATTGAGAGGAAAATGAATTAATACCATCCATTTTGCCATTAAAAGCGACCTTACCTTTATTCTGATACATTGGAAGTTGTGTGAACATCCAATCTAAAGTCTCCTTATAGGTCACTCGCCAAGTTTGAAGTTTACAACAACAAAACCTACTTGTTGACTAGGCGCATTACTATCTAGATTCCATTTATGCATGAAAGCTGTTTTCTTTGCTGGCGCTAATAAACACGGATTATTATTAGTAGTACCCCTAACACCAGGTTCGGCACTAATTACCTTACCATTCCTATCTACTACAATTTTAACCACTACAATACCAGACTCATTACATTCTTGTTGAACCTTACCTTTGTTTACCAAAGACCGGCCATTTAGTCCATAACCTCCTGTTCCGCTACCAGAACCTGGGCTGCCATAATAACTCGTAGCATATGGGTCACCATCTGGCTGACCTTTATCCCCTGCCTTATTATCATCACCTTCGCTACCTGTGGCAGTTCCGTCGGACTTATTCAGCCCTCCCATCATTTCGTCTAAACGTTTCTTTTTCGCTTCTTGTTCTTGTCTTGCTTTATCTTCCGCATCCTTCTTCTGTTGCGCAATTCTAGCAGCTTCTACCTTTTTCTTGTTTTCAACCTCCTCGGCTTTTCTTTTAGCATCCGCTGCAGCTTCATCTGCTTTTCGCTTTACTTCTTTAGCCTGCTTAATTTTTATCGCTTCTTCACTTTCTTTCGTCAATAGCTTTTCAGCTGGCGCTTCTTTTTCGACCGCCGCTTCTTCAACTTCCTCTTGCTCTTCAATAGCCTCAGCAACTTCTTGCTTTGTTGGCTCTACAGGCGGAATTTCTAATGGCTCTGATTGAATTTTCTCTTTTGGCTGCACTTGACCACTACCAAAATCCGTAGTTCCAAAATTAACCGAAATACCATTTTCTTCAGGTGGATCCAAGTAAGTTAGACCAATATAAAATAAAACCAACAAAAGCGCACTTAGCAACAATGTTGTAAGTGTCAGTGATTTCTTCTTATGTGTCGTGTCTAAAAATGCCATTTAATTAGGCCGTACCGCCAAAATAACTTTATAATTATTTTTATTAGCTATATCCATAACATTAACAGCTTCTTTAATCGCTACACTTTCTTCCGCTCTTAGAATAATAGTAGGATTATCTTGACCCGCTAAGGCTTTCCTCAATTCAATTTCAACATACTCTCCATTAATTCTTTGATCATTTACAAAGTATTGAAGGTTTTTATCGATACTTACCGATACATTTTGAGTATTTGTCGACTTCCCTTTTGCCTTAGGCAACAACAAATCTAGTGCATTAGGTGAGTTAGCCGTTAACATGAAAAACACCAATAACAAGAATACAATATCTGTCATTGAAGACATGCTAAAGTCTGGACTGACTTTATTTCTTCCTTTTAATTTCATATTAAAAAATTAAAGAGGTTCGTTTAATAAATCTAGAAAATCAACAGCGTTAGCCTCCATTTTATGAATCACCTTATCAGTACGATTCACTAAGTGATTATAACCGACATAAGCAATAATACCTACTATAAGTCCAGCCACTGTTGTTGTCATTGCAGTATAAATACCTGATGCCAACGAACCCATTTCTGCTTGGCCACCACTACTTGCCATTTCATGAAAAGCAAGAATCATACCGATTACTGTTCCTAAGAATCCAATCATCGGCGCTGCACCAGCTACGGTAGCTAAAATACTTACATTTTTCTCTAGTTTGTACACCTCAAGTGTTCCTGCATTTTCTATAGCTGTGTTGATATCATCAAGCGGTTTTCCTATTCGTGAAATACCTTTTTCAGTTAATCTTGCTACTGGCGAATCTGTTTGGGCACAAAGAATCTTTGCAGCCTCTAGCTTGCCTGTAGTAACATGATCCCGTATTTGGTTCATGAAATTCTTATCTATTTTCGATGCTGCATTAACGGCTAAAAGACGTTCAAAGTAGATATACAATGCAACACCCAACATAACGAAGAGTACCGAAATTATGATTACACTACCCGTACCTCCATTTATGACTAAATCTATAACTGAAAGGGTTTTCTCCTCTGATATCAATTCATCGCCCGTATTCTGAGCCAAATCCTGGAATAATAACATATTTTTTTTAAGTATTGAATTTGCCTTTATAACGATGAATAGTGAATTAAATTATCCGTGAAACACAAAATCTCTTAATAATATAAAAACAGCAGCACCACTTATAAAACCGACAAATGCCAACCAAGTTATTTTCTTTAAATACCAGAAAAAATCAATTTTCTCCATACCCATTGCAACAACTCCAGCAGCAGATCCAATAATTAACATACTACCACCAGTACCAGCAGAATAAGCAATGAAATGCCATAATGGACTATCAAGAGCCTGCCCGAACATACCCATACTAGCCGCCACTAAAGGAACATTATCAATAACAGCGGAACCTACACCAAACAATAATACTACTATATCTGTATTTGGTATTGCTTCATTTAAACTTTGAGCATAATGGAATAACATTCCCAATGACTCCAAAGCTGCAACTGCCAAAAGAATACCTAAAAAGAAGAGTATACTCGGCAACTCAATTTTAGACAAAGAATGATGTACTGGACTATGATGTCCCTCACTATCTTGACCCTCTTGATCTACAGAAGAAATACTAAACTTCTTATTACTATAAATCTCCGCAAATGTAGCAACAAGAGCCAAGGATAACATCATACCAACATATGGAGGCAAATGTGTTATAGTCTTAAAAAAAGGCACAAAAACTATAGCTCCCAAACCTAGGTAAAGCATAATTGAACCGTATTTTGATTTCGGAGGTTCTTCTTCAAACTCACCTTCTATATTCCCTTTAAAAGCTTTGTTATTACTTGCTATTAACGTTGGCACAACCATACAAACAATAGAAGGTAATAAAACATGAATCACTAATTGCCCGGCTGTTACCTTATTAGCAATCCAAAGCATTGTAGTAGTAACATCACCAATCGGTGACCAAGCTCCACCTGCGTTTGCAGTAATTATTATCATACCCGCAAACCAAAGTCGTGTATTTCTATCACTAATCACTTTCTGTAAAATTGTAATCAGTACAATAGTTGCTGTAAGGTTGTCTATAATAGCCGAAAGTATAAAAGCTAATATAGCAAACATCCAAAGTAATTTCTTTTTACTACGCGTTCTAATATATCCCTTAATTGTAGCGAATCCATCAAAATAATCTATGATTTCAACGATGGTCATCGCTCCCAATAGAAATACTAATATTTCTGCTGTTTTCCCTAAATGATGTAATAATATTTCATCCAGATGGGTGGGCTCTAACTCTTGAAGCACCGTGTTAACTTCAAAAACATCCATATGACTTAAAGCAATAATAGCCCACAATATGGCCATCATGGCCAAAGCAGGGATAAGCTTATCTATTTTAAGGTTATGCTCTAAGGTAATGGCGAGATATCCTGCCAAAAAAACAATAATGATAATGGTTTCCATTTGCGTTGGTTTTTTAAATGACTACTAAGGTGTCAAATATAGGTTCTAATTCCAAAAAATTAAATCATCTAAAGATATTTAAAATTGGTTATGAAATCCTAATGTTTTTACAATATTACCGAAGATATCTGACATCCAAATAGTTAAATCATTACTAATATAATTTTAACAGGTTTTTATTGACCCCATTTTAACGTATAACAAAATGTTAAATATTTATAAACCTTATCAAAAGCACTTAACAGTTCAGATAAAACCTAACAAAAGTGCCGTTTTAAGTTTAGAATTCAACTAGTATATCTTTATCTTTGATAACATAACCCTTTACACAAAGTACATGGATTTTTCATTAACTGAGGAACAAAAACTTATTCAACAAGCAGCACGTGATTTCGCGCAAACAGAACTATTACCAGAGGTAATTGAACGAGATGACGCGCAGCGTTTTCCAAAAGAAGAAGTAAAAAAACTTGGCGAATTAGGCTTTTTAGGTATGATGGTCGACCCAAAATATGGCGGTAGCGGATTAGACACCTTATCCTATGTTCTTGCAATGGAAGAATTATCTAAAATTGACGCATCGACTTCTGTAGTTATGTCTGTCAACAATTCTTTGGTTTGCTGGGGTTTGGAAGCATTTGGCACTGAGGAACAAAAAGAAAAATATTTAACAAAAATTGCGACTGGAGAAATTCTTGGCGCTTTCTGCCTTTCTGAACCAGAAGCAGGCAGTGACGCAACTTCACAGAAAACAACCGCAATCGACAAAGGCGACCATTACATTTTGAATGGAACTAAAAACTGGATTACCAATGGAAGTTCTGCAAGCGTATATATAGTTATCGCCCAAACTGATAAAGAGAAAAAACATCGAGGCATAAATGCCTTAATTGTAGAGAAAGGCGTCGAAGGATTTGAAATTGGCCCAAAAGAAAATAAATTAGGTATACGAGGTAGCGACACCCATTCTTTGATGTTCAATGACGTTAAAGTCCCTAAGGAGAATAGAATTGGTGAAGATGGATTCGGATTCAAATTTGCCATGAAAACTTTGGCTGGCGGACGTATAGGCATTGCAGCCCAAGCATTAGGAATTGCAGCAGGTGCTTATGAAATGGCATTGAAATACTCAAAGCAAAGAAAAGCTTTCGGTACAGAAATCTGCAATCATCAAGCAATCGCCTTTAAATTGGCCGATATGCACACCGAAATACAAGCCGCACGACTATTAGTATATCAAGCAGCTATGGATAAAGACAATGGAAAGGATTATGACCTATCTGGCGCAATGGCAAAATTATACGCCTCAAAAGTAGCCATGGAAACTACGGTTGAAGCTGTTCAAATACATGGTGGAAATGGCTTTGTTAAAGATTATCATGTTGAACGTTTGATGCGTGATGCCAAAATAACTCAGATTTACGAGGGCACTTCAGAGATTCAAAAAATTGTTATTTCTAGGAGTATTTTGAGAGATTAATCTCTTCTTAACGATACAACCAACTGAAAAGGGAACAGCTATATGATATAGTTGTTCCCTTTTTTTACGTACGAGATTAAGATTCATTTTAAGAAGCTAATTGGATTCAGAGCTTTCGCTTCATAAATTAATGTCTTCATACATTTTTAATCAAATCCCCATCTTCCACTGAATTGTAAAACCAGTCCTCTTAAGCCATTGTTAATATGTTTATACCGCATTCTTAGAGCGTAGATTATCATGATTTTATTCTTTTAGTAAATAGTCAAAACAAATAATCATCTTTAATATAACCGCCTAATATCAACCATATGCGACTAATATTATAGCACTTGCGACCTGTCTTATAGTCTAAAAGGGTGCTCATATCTAGATTTACAATAGTGTTTTCAACGACGAGAACATTGTTAAAATTATAGACCATGAAAACGACCAAACAATTATTTCGACTTCTACTAGTGCTGTTTATAGGCATACTGGTATCCTATTGTTCTAAAGATAGTCCTAACTCCGATCCAACAGGTACTACCGAACCAACCATAACAGAACCTAAGGAACCCACAACATTGGATCTGGACGGCAATGGAGATATCTCAATCGTTTCGGACAATATAATTGAAACCGCTACAGGATATGAATTTAATGGTATGCTAAAAGCTAAAAACGATCAAGGCGAAGAGTTTGATGTGGTTGAAGGAGATATTTCGGTTGAAGTTGATGATTCTGGTGTTATAATTAGTATAACTGGTGAAGGATCACCTAATTTTCCAAACATAGGGAATTTTGAATCACTACTTGAAGAATTTGATATGAAGGAAGCAGTGAAATCACATATAGAATTTGAAACTGGATCATTTTATAAAACAAAATATAAAACTAAACTTCCTTTAGCTGATAATATTAAATATTTCCATTTTGAAGTACTTGACGAAGAGAATGGTAATTATGAACTGAAGTCGAAGGTCAATGATAAGGTTCACGACTTTGCGGAATTCTATCTAGATCCAGCAGATCCAGCGGTTTTCTATAAAATAAAATTACCGACTTTGTCTAAAGTTAAATCATTACAAAAATCGAAAAAAGTTCAGGAATTGATGGATAAAATTCTCGATAGGGCGACACAAGAAGGAATTGAGGATTTCGGTAATACTGCTGGAGATATTTCAGTTTCTTATGGATACTCCAATCAAGGACTTATTCCTTCACGCTCTTATGAATTTAGCAAACCTGAAAATTTTATACAACTTTTTGGGTATAGTGGCTTTGAAAGTTTATCATCACATTTATATCAAGGGGTTGAAAATATGCCCATGCCCATTCCATATACAGGTGGTATTCTGAAATTTTCGGGAGAGACCTTTTTTCATTACCCTATTAATCAATTAAGTCCTTCTGGAATCATACCAAGTAGGGATAGTTGGGCAAATTATTTTAATGACGTAGAGGTTGATAATTTAAATTATGGCTTTACGGGTAGTGTAGCTCCTAGTATAAAAGCCTTAGGAATGATTATGGGCGTTTTACCAAAAATAAATGATGTTCTAGGTTATGACATATTTGGCAAGGACATCAATATGGATATTGTCGCTGCAACTGAGCAAGGATACACTGCACTTATAGAAAACGAATCATATATGCGCTTCGGTGGTGAATTAAGAACACCTGTTGTAGCCGACATTTTAGGTAATCCTTTAAAAAAGTATATCAATATAGAGGAAAATGGAGGGATTTCCGAATATTTTTATTTCAGTCAAGGTTCTGAACTTGAAGATTGGAAGATTTATCTTGAGAGTGACTGTTCCATCGGCCTTCCAAACCTGAATTATTCTTCAACACCAGAATTTAAACTAATGTCCAATTCATATTTTTCATTAAGTGCAGATGGATTGAAAGTTTCAGGTAAGTTATCAGAAAACGTAGGACCGTTGGAGCTTAATGAAGAAGTCACGGGTATTATTAGCCCTGCTAACGGATTAGACCTTCTGACACACCAAGACTCCAATATTACCTTGTCTAATGGAATTGAACTTTTGAACACTAATTTAGATGTACATATTTCAACAATGGAAGGAATTACATTGGATGGAACGATTGACTTGCCCTATGGCATCGTGGATGCCGAAACCAAAGGAGAATTAAGTCCAGAAGGAATTTCCATGAGTGGATCCTTTACAAGTGACATAACTTTACCCAATGGCAGTAAAATTAGCACTTTTGGGACCGGTTTAGATTTCGGCATTTCAACTAATCCTGATGAAGGGATTTCCCTTGCAGGATTTATAGATGCCCCGCAAGGTATCGGCAGCGTTGCCGTGGAAGGTTTTATTAAATCGGGTGAATTATTCTTACACGGGAATTTCGATGGGAATGTAGACTTCAAAGGTGTAAGTCTGTATACTGCGAATGGTGAAATAACAATTTCAAGTGCTGAAGGGTTTAAAGTCTCCGGAGGATTTGATTTACCGATGACAAGTGCTAATATATCCGGTTTTATAACCAATAATGGCATTGAAATGGCGGGTAGCGTTACAAGAGGGCTTACTGTGGCAGGCAATGAATATACACTATCCAATTCTCAAGTTCATGCAAGCAGTGTAACAGGGGTGCAAATATCAGGTAATATGAACCTATATTTTATTCAAACCAACGTTTCGGGTTCTATCAATCCAGATAATAGTTTTTCATTATCGGGCACTGTTAAGAAAAACCTAGGTCCTTGGGAATCTACTATTAATACCACGGTAACCCAAGGTGGCATATCATTAAGTGGCACTGGTTGTTTGGATGTTCCATTTATAGGCAGTCAATGTCAATCGCTTTCTTTCCAACCGAATTGGTCAGCAAAAACAGTAAGGGTATGTAGAGGTTCAATATGTCATACATTTTAAAAGTACGTTTTTAAAGATTTCCCAAGAGAGCATCTTCTTAGTTATAGGAGATGTTTTTTTGTTATAATTAACAATTGCTTTTAATTAAAAACTTCGGTGTTAAAAGCTATTTCCGTAAGTGTCAGTGCATTTTTAAAGACCTATTAATAAATTAGCTACAGAATGTATTTAATCCAACTTTTGCTTACATATCAGGCTAAGAACATACTTATACTGGAGACAAATCGGTAGATTAATTCTGCATGTCAGAAGGAGTATACCCATACTGCTCATGGAAACATTTGGTAAAATAAGAAGGACTAGAAAACCCAACTTGGTAGGCTATTTCTGAAGAGGTGGCCGCATTTTGTTTCAGAAGGTCATGGGCACGTTGCAAACGAAAAGACCTTATAAATTGGGTCGGGGCTTGATCTAACAAGGCCTTCAATTTTCTATGTAATTGGGAACGGCTCATACCAATAGTCAACGCCAGCTGTTCAACACTAAATAGGTCATCAGCCATATGTTCTTCCACCACCTTGATTATTTTATTAAGAAAGATTTCATCTACCGAATTAACAGCAATATCACTGGGTCTAAGTACGGCCTCTCGCTTGTATTTCTCCCGTAGCTTTTTTCTTGAGGCAATGAGATTGTTCACTTTCAACAATAATTCTTTTGGAATAAAAGGTTTAGTCATATAATCATCTGCACGGGTCTCCAACCCTTCCATTTTGTCTTCCAAACTAGCCTTGGCCGTCAGCAAAATTATGGGGATATGGCTGGTTTTTTCGTCCTGCTTTAATGTTTTACAAACTGCATACCCATCTTTTTTGGGCATCATAACATCGCTAATAATCAAATCGGGAATATGTTCCTGTGCCATTTCAATACCCTGTTCGCCATCTTGTGCCTGTAAAATTTGATATTCGTCATGAAAAACATCTTTCAAATAGTTCATCACGTCCATATTATCCTCTACCAAGAGCACTATGGGTTTTGACGGGCCAACCTCAAAATCATCAAACGGTAAATCGATTTCAGTTAGGACGCTGATTATCGCTTCCTGTCCTTTATTAAATATGGGTGCCGTCGCAAAAACTTCTTCTACTTTAAAGTATTCCTTCCCTATCGGCAACTCGATTGTAATATCGGTACCGATTCCAACTCGGCTAATGACCTTAATCATGCCCTTGTGCAGGTCCACCAATTCTTTGGTTAGGGCTAAGCCGATGCCCGTGCCGTCATATCCATTTTCTTCGTCATTTGTGCTTTGATAAAAACGATTGAAGATTTGGGCGATGTCCTTTTCCGGAATACCCACTCCCGTATCACTTACGGTAAGTGTATAGGAACTAGCGCGTTCATTGGTCTTATTTGCAATTATCAACACCTTAATCGTTCCACCTTGCGGTGTAAATTTAAAAGCGTTCGACAACAGGTTCACCAACATGATTTCTAATTTTTCACGATCCACAAAAACTTTTAAATGATTAGAACAAGTCCTTATTTGTAAATCTATTTCCTTTAGTTCCGCCAAGGAATGAAAGGCCATGGCAACACCTCGGATAATTGGAATTACATCTTCTTCAGCCACCTTGAGCTTGATCCTCCCTGCCTCAAGCTTTGACAAGTCTAATAGCTGGTTTATGAGCTTCAAAAGTATATTGGCATTCTTCTTCATGACCTCCAAATTGTATTTCACTTTTTGGTCATCTGTTTCTGATTGCATGGTTTCGATTGGCCCTAAAATCAAGGTAAGAGGTGTCCTGAACTCATGAGAAATATTGGCGAAGAATTGTGACTTCATTCGATCCACTTCCTGTTCTTTTATGACCAATGCCCTATTTTTTACAGCTTTAAGGCGTTGTTGGTTAAACAATAAAAACAAGATAACAGAAGTTAATACACCACCTGCCAAATAGGTTTTTCTTTTAAAGTCCGCCGTTTGTCTTTGTTCTGTCAACAAAAGAATTTCCTCTTCATTCTTAAGCGTTTCGTATTGGATTTCGAGTTCATCTATCTTTGCCTTGGCTTTAAGGGTATAAATACTATCCTTTAACTTATATGATTGCTCCAAATAAACAAAGGCATCGTTTACATTACCCAAACTTCTTGCCGATTGGGCCAATAATTTATACCCTACTCGGTGTTGGTTTAAATCGACGCCATCTGAAATAGCAATGGCCTTCATTGCAAATTTTTTTGCTTGCAAGAAATTTTCCATAATAAAATAAGTCTCACTAATGTCATTCAAAGTATGAGCTATACTACGTTTTTTAGCAAGCTCTTTTTTAATTTCTAAAGCAGCAAAAAGGTAGGTTAGGGAATCTGAAAAATTTCCTTGACTCCTTAACGTAGACCCAATATTGCCCATTAAAACGGCCTCATCGAATCTCCAATTAAGTTCCTTGGCAGTAGATAGTGCTTCACTATAGTATTTTAAAGCCTTGTCATACATACCCATTTTCTGGTTTGCGACTCCCAAGTTTAATAAACTGTTCTCAACCCTTACCTTATCGTCAATTTTTAAAGCCAAGGTCAGTGATTTTAAAAAATAATCATTGGCTGTCTGCAATTTTGAATTCAGAAGATAGATATTTCCAATATTTGTGTATACTACAGACAATCCTTTATAATCATGAAGTGATTCCCTTATCTCAAGTGCCTTAAAATAATAGGTCAAAGCCTCGTCATATTTGGCCAATCGATAATTTAAAACCCCAAAATAAAGAAAACATGATGCCATGCCTTTCTTTTGGCCCAAATCTGTATAGATAGCCAAGGAACGGTTAATATATTCCATTGCTTTTGGGAAATTGTTTTCTTGTATATGATAATTACTCGTTACCATATATCCCAAAGCAATGAGAGATTGGTCATTAATTACTTTTGCCATTGCCATGCCTTGCTCAAAATGGGTCAAGGCCTTGGTTTTTTCACCTTTATCATATATTAATCTGCCTAACTCATAGAAACTGCGTATCTGCCCTTCTTTGTAATCTAATTCCCGCGCCAATGCGTTTGCTTGCATGGCAAACACATTGGCCTTTTCATCGCTCAAATAATCATATTGTTCTGCAAGCGCAAGAAATATATCCACTTTAGTGTTATCCCTAGATGTTTTTAGTATGGAAGTAAGGCTATCAATCTTCTGTTGCTGGGCAAATGCACTAAAACTAATAAGCAACAACAGAATTATTGGACAGCGCATGGTATATGGTTGTAAATTAATCACTTAATTAATTTACAATAAAAATTAACAGTATACCCTATTTCTCATCCTTAAGGTATAAAATGCAGATACAACCGCATACTTCAAAGGTTTGTATAAGACTTAAAACTAATGAAAACAATGAAATCTACTTACTCTCCGTGTTATCCCCATCCGAAAATTGAACTAATTGGAACACCAAAAAATGATTTAAATATTAATTTATATTAATACCCCTATTATTTAGCAGGTATAAATACTTATATATATGAATTATTGCCATATCTTATTAAATAAAAAGGGGTCAATTGTTATAAATCAATAATAAATAGCCCAACACCCCATAAATATATTTCTTTGCACATTGCAATTGGGCTTAATTATCATTATCACAATTTAAGCACCACAAAAATCGATTTTTGAATATAATTTACCATATTATACTAAACGTTAATTAATTTATTTCATTTGTGCGAATTGATTGATTATTATTCAAATAATATGATATTTTTGAAGAAATGCCATAATACCAAAAAGGCGCTATATCAAGCCTAAACTGAAGAAAAGGAAATAATTGGCTCCTTATCCAGTACCAATAATAAATAATAAAATTATCTGATGACACTGAAGAAGCAAGGATTATATCTACCAGAATTTGAACATGACAACTGTGGGGCTGGATTTATTTGCAGTCTTAAAGGAAACAAATCAAACGACATTATACATAAGGCTCTGGAGATTCTTGAGCGCTTAGAACACAGGGGAGCCGTAAGTGCAGACGGAAAAACTGGGGATGGAGCAGGTATTTTAATTGATATTCCACATGATTTTTTTCAAGCTGTTTGTAGTTTTGAATTACCCAAAGTAGGTGATTATGCTGTTGGAAATATATTTTTTCCAAGAAAAGAAAATCAACGAAATTTCTGTATATCAGTATTTGAAGAAAATATAAAAAAGCAGGGTTTAAAACTACTAGGTTGGCGCGATGTCCCTGTTAATCGTTCGATTCCTGGCAGAATAGCCGCAGAAACCGAACCGTTTGTCAAACAAATATTTGTCGCAAAAGAAAATCCTGAACAAGATTATTTTCATTTTAACCTAAAACTTTTTATAGCAAGAAAGGTTACGGAACATACGATAATTAAATCTAAATTATCTGAAAGCAAATTTTTCTATGTACCTAGTCTGTCTACAAAAATAATTATTTTCAAGGGTTTATTGATGCCGTTGGATATCAGCCTTTATTATTCAGATTTAATGGATTCTAGAGTTGTAACTAGATTAGCATTAGTACATCAAAGGTTCTCTACAAATACATTTCCTACTTGGGATTTGGCCCAACCTTTTAGGTATATGTGTCACAATGGTGAAATAAATACTCTTAGAGGAAATGTAACACGTATGTTCTCTAGAGAAGAATTGTTAGAGAACGAAATGTTCGGTGATGAAATTAAAAACATTCTACCGATAATACTACCTGGTAAATCAGATTCTGCAACTATGGATATGGTGGTAGAATTATTATTAATGACTGGTAGATCTTTACCTGAGGTGATGATGATTCTAGTTCCTGAAGCTTGGGAAAAAAATGCAGAAATGTCTGATGCCAAAAGAGCATTCTATGAGTATCATTCTTGCATGATGGAACCTTGGGACGGACCTGCATCAATACCATTTACAGACGGAAACTTTATTGGAGCTGTATTGGATAGAAACGGACTTAGACCTTCACGATATACTGTTACTAAAGATGATTATGTTGTTATGTCTTCAGAAACAGGCGTGGTTGACATTACCCCTGAGAATGTAGAATTTCACGGAAGATTACAACCAGGAAAAATGTTCTTGGTTAATATGGAAGAGGGTAGAATTATTAACGATGAAGAAATAAAGGAGAAAATAGCAAAACAACACCCTTATACTAAATGGTTAAAAGATAATCTTGTTCATTTAAAAGATATACCATATAATGACTGCCCATTATTTCTTGGTGAAGAGACATTAGAAAAAAGAAAATCTGTTTTTGGATATACCCTTGAAGATATAAACACCATTGTACTTCCAATGGCAAAAGCTGGCAAAGAACCAATTGGTTCTATGGGATCAGATACTCCTATTGCCGTGCTATCGCAAAGACCTCAATTAATATACAATTACTTTAAGCAATTATTCGCACAGGTCACTAACCCACCTTTAGATGGTATTCGTGAAGAACTGATTACCGACATTAGCTTAACATTAGGTAGTGACTATAATATTTTTGAATTTTCAGAATTACATTGTAGAAAATTGAAAATTCAAAATCCTGTTATCTCTAAAGAAGATTTAGATAAAATTAAAAATTACGATGTAAGTCCAGATTATAAAGTGGTTTCCATTCCAATATTATATCCTATTAAACAAGGGCATAATGGTTTAGAAGATGCTCTCCAAGCTGTTTTAAATCAAGCATCAAAAGCTGTTGACGAAGGTACGAATATCATTATATTATCCGATAGAAGCATAAGTGAAGAAATGGCTCCGATACCAGCATTATTGGCATGTTCGTTTGTAAACAGTGGTTTACAAAAACTAGGTAAAAGATCTAAATTAAGTGTAATTATCGAATCTGCTGAACCTAGAGAGGTACATCATTTTGCGCTACTTTTTGGGTTTGGGGCAAGTGCAATAAACCCTTATTTGGTAAATGAAATAATTGCCGAGCAGATTGAAGAACATGATATTACGGATATAACTTTTGATGAAGCCATTAAAAACTACAATAAAGCAGTTGGAAAAGGTATTTTAAAAGTGATGAACAAAATCGGTATTTCCACACTTAACTCATACCGTGGATCTCAACTTTTTGAATGTATTGGTATTAATACTAAAGTTGTTGATAAATACTTCCCTAATACACCAACACGTATACAAGGTATTGGTTTGTATCAAATAGAAAAGGAAATTGCATTACGCCATCATAAAACATTTAGTAAAAAAGACATAGCCGGTAATCTAGATTTAGAAATAGGTGGAGAATATAGATGGAGAAGGGATGGAGAAAAACACATGTTTAATCCTTTATCTATTGCTAAACTTCAAAAAGCAGTTCGTAACAACGAACCAAATACTTATAAAGAGTACTCAAAAATGGTTAATGAGCAGTCTCATAATTTAATGACCATTAGAGGTCTATTTGAGTTCTCTAACTATGACCCTATTCCATTAGAAGATGTTGAACCATGGACAGAAATTGTAAAAAGATTTAAAACTGGCGCAATGTCTTATGGATCTATTAGTCAAGAAGCACATGAAAACTTGGCGATTGCTATGAACAGAATTGGAGGTAAAAGTAATTCAGGTGAAGGTGGCGAAGATGCCAATAGATTCTATAAAAATTCAACTGGTGATTGGAGAAACAGTGCCATCAAACAAGTAGCATCTGGTAGATTTGGAGTTACCTCAAATTATCTAACTAACGCAAAAGAAATTCAGATTAAAATGGCACAAGGTGCCAAGCCAGGTGAAGGTGGTCAATTACCTGGACCAAAAGTAAATCCAGAGATAGCAAAGACCCGAAATTCTACACCATATGTAGGATTAATTTCTCCACCACCACATCATGACATTTATTCTATCGAAGATTTATCTCAACTTATTTATGATTTAAAATCAGCAAATAGAAAAGCTAGGATAAATGTAAAATTAGTTTCTGAAGTAGGAGTTGGTACTGTTGCTGCAGGTGTAGCTAAAGCTAAGGCCGATGTTATTTTAGTTTCTGGATTTGATGGTGGTACAGGTGCGACTCCCTTGACCTCTCAGAAACATGCAGGTCTACCTTGGGAATTAGGTATTGCCGAAGCGCAACAAACACTTGTTCTTAATGATTTAAGAAATAGAATTGTTTTAGAATGTGACGGTCAGTTAAAAACAGGTAGAGATGTTGCTATTGCTTGTCTATTAGGTGCTGAAGAATTTGGTTTTGCAACAGCACCATTAGTAGCGTCTGGTTGTATTATGATGCGTGTTTGTCATTTGAATACTTGCCCTGTCGGTATTGCCACACAGAATCCTGAACTTAGAAAGAAATTTAAAGGAAAACCAGAACACGTAGTCAACTACATGTATTTTGTAGCACAAGAATTACGTGAAATAATGGCACAATTGGGATTCAAAACTATTAATGAAATGGTAGGTCAGGTTCAAAAATTGGATCGCAAAAAAGCTATAGATCATTATAAATCTGCCGGTATAGATTTAACACCTATTCTACATCAGGTCGATGTGCCTATCGGTACAAAATTCTATAATACCGAAAAGCAAAAACATGATATCTATAAATCGATTGAGTTTGATATTATAGCTAAAGCAAATCCTTCGTTATTTAGGAAAGAGAAATTAATATTAGATTATCCAATTTGTAATACAGATCGTGCCGTCGGCGCAATTATAAGTAATGAAATTTCAAAAACTTATGGCGCTGAAGGATTACCTATCAATACACTGCGCCTTAATTTTACAGGTTCTGCAGGCCAAAGTTTCGGTGCATTTGCAACAAGAGGACTTACTATGGTTGTGAATGGGAATACAAACGATTATTTAGGGAAAGGGCTTTCAGGAGCAAAACTTGTTATCAAAGTACCAGAAAAATCAACAATAATCCCCGAAGATAATGTTATCACAGGTAACGTAACCCTTTATGGTGCTACCGCAGGTAGAGTATATATAAACGGTAAAGCCGGAGAACGTTTTTGTGTTCGTAATTCAGGTGCTAAAGCTGTTGTAGAAGGTATTGGAGATCATGGTTGTGAATATATGACCGGTGGCGTTGCCGTAATACTCGGAGAAGTTGGAAGAAATTTTGGAGCAGGAATGAGTGGTGGTATCGCCTTTGTTCTTGATGAAAATAAAACGTTTAAAAAACGATGTAGCCTTGAAGGATTAAATCTATTAGAAGTAAAAGAAGATAATGATATTAAACAATTAAAAGATTTAATTGAAAGTCACTACAACTCAACCTCAAGTCCATTAGCTCAACGTATTTTAGAAAATTGGGAATCCTATTTACCTAAATTCATTAAGGTCTTACCTGAAGAATACAGACAAGCTTTAAAAAGATTAGAAGAAGAAAATTTACAAACTATTTAAAATCGGAATATGGGAAAGATAACAGGATTTTTGGAATTCGATAGAAAAATTGAAGCATACGAACCGGTTGAAGAACGTTTAAAAAATTATAAAGAATTTACCGTACCGTTACCTGAAAAGGAATTGAAAGAACAAGGCGCACGATGCATGGATTGTGGAATTCCATTTTGCCATAGCGGTTGTCCATTAGGAAATTTAATTCCTGATTTTAATGATGCAGTTTATCGCAATAAATGGGAAAAAGCTAGTGAGATATTACATTCAACTAATAACTTTCCAGAATTCACAGGAAGACTATGTCCAGCACCTTGTGAAGAAGCATGTGTTTTAGGTATAAATGAAGACCCAGTAAGCATTGAGAATATTGAAAAAAATATAGTTGAAACTGCTTTTAAAAAAGGCTGGATAACTGCTGAGCTACCTTTAATTAAAACTGGTAAGAAAATTGCCGTTGTTGGATCCGGACCAGCTGGACTAGCAGCTGCACAACAATTAAATAGAGCAGGACATGATGTAACCGTTTTTGAACGTGATGAAAAACCAGGTGGATTAATGCGCTATGGTATTCCAGATTTCAAAATGGAGAAAAATGTTATCGATAGGCGATTAAATGTACTTAAGGAAGAAGGTATTATATTTAAATGTGGAGTGCATATCGGAATAGATATAAAAGCCGATACATTAAAAGAAGACTTTGATGCTATTGTTTTAACAGGAGGGGCAACTATAAGAAGAAATTTACCTATTGAAGGTTCTGATCTGAAAGGAGTAGTTCAAGCCATGGACTTTTTAGGGCAAAATAACAGACGAGTTGATGGTGTAAAAGATTTAGGTAAAGAAATAATAGCCACTGATAAAAATGTTATTGTAATTGGGGGTGGTGATACTGGGTCAGATTGTATTGGCACATCTTTTCGACATGGAGCAAAATCGGTATCTAATTTTGAAATAATGCCTATGGGTACTGTTGATAGACCAGAGGATCAACCTTGGCCATTTTGGCCTATGAGATTACGTACTAGTTCTTCTCATAAAGAAGGAGCTGAGAGATTTTTCAGTATATCAACTAAAAAATTTATTGGCGATTCTTCCGGTAATTTAAAAGGATTAATTACTTCTGAAATAGAATGGATTAAAATTCCTGGACAACGACCTCAATTAAAAGAAGTTGAAGGCACTGAAAAAGAGTGGAAATGTGATTTAGCATTATTAGCTTTAGGATTCACTGGCTCAGAAGAAACAGTAGCAAAACAACTTGGATTGGAAATGGATGCAAGAACTAACATAAAAGCGTCAGATGCCAATTACCAAACCAATGTCCCTAGTGTATTTGTAGCTGGAGACCAAAGAAGAGGTCAATCACTAATTGTTTGGGCTATTTCTGAAGGAAGACAAGCCGCACACCATGTAGATAAATATTTAATGGGTGAAACCGCACTACCCTTAAAAGGTGAAGGAGATTTACCTAGAGTGTAAATAATTAATTAAAATTTATAAAAAGCCCCAACTAATAATCCAGTTGGGGCTTTTTTCTATCCAATGTTATATAAGGCACTACTATTATAAACCGCTTTTTCACCTTAATTATGTCTACACTCTATTCATTTATAAAAGCTGATAACATGAATAAGTTTTACACAGTAAATTCATATCACTTTTCCTTTTAACTAAAGACTAATGATATTCCTTCCTTGTCTGATAACACCTTCATAGCTAATGGCATCAGATAGTTTTCACTCCAATACAATTACTTCTAAAGTAGTTTTATTAATGATTCTAATATTAATCTTACACTTAATTAAATTTATCATTATCATATAAAGGAAGAAGATTTTCCTGACATTATTGCATAAAAAAAGTCCCTTACATTTCTGTAAGGGACTTTCGAAAAAGGCGGCTACCTACTCTCCCACTTGATATAGCAGTACCATCGGCGCAAACGGTCTTAACTTCCCTGTTCGGAATGGTAAGGGGTGGGCCCCGTCGCCATGGCCACCTAAGTTTTAGATCGGGATATACCCGGTCGCGGCCTTCGCCGCAATATCGTTGACATGAATGGAACAGGATTCCTATAAAGGAAAAAAGCACGTATAGTATAAAGTGAGCCTTTTAAAAAAGAAAGAAATAAAGATCGTCGTCCGTCCCCTTCCTAAAAAGGGGACGGGCGTGTGCGCAAGCCTGACGGGCAATTAGTACTACTCGGCTACGGACATTACTGCCCTTCCACCTATAGCCTATCAACGTGGTCATCTCCCACGGCCCTTTAAAGAAATTTCATCTTGTGGCCGGTTTCGCGCTTATATGCTTTCAGCGCTTATCCGATCCCGACATAGCTACCCAGCGATGCTCCTGGCGGAACAACTGGTGCACCAGCGG
>NZ_CAXBOU010000017.1:0-130738 GCF_963977385.1 uncultured Maribacter sp.
AGATTAATCAACTACTTTTCTGTAGTTAAAAAGATGCCCATGCTGGGCACACACAATGTATATGAAAAATAAGCGTAATAGCAATAAAATCAAGGCTTTAAGCTCGTATCAAACTTTGTGCTTAACCGAAAGTTTAGTGTTTCAAAACCGCCTACTTTTCATATACTAACCGATGGAATTTATTATTGAGAAAACTCTTAGAGCATCAAAAATAGAAACAAATAATAAATGGCAACTAAAGCAAACGAAAAGCAAAGATTGACACTTTTATTTCTTCAAAAAAAGGAGAGAGAAGAAAAGGAGTTTAGCGATTTTCAACTTGCTAAAGCTTCGACATACCCATTAGGCGCTTCCTTACGTGCTAAATTAAGCAGGAATGAATTCGGGGAATTTATTATTAAACAACCGAACGGATTATTCAAAGCTCAACACACTTTAGGGTTAAATCTAAACGAGTATGCTCTTAAAGTTAGCTCAAAATATAGACATGCCAATCCAGTTAAACATTCAACTTCTAATTCGTCTTTAAAGTTGTCGGATACCTTGGTTGACAAAAGTGTTCAAGCAGTATTGGCTGCAATTGAGATTTATAATAAGCCTGATTTCGGATATCGTGAAGAAACCTTTTCAATACTTCTAATTAATGCTTGGGAAATCTTATTAAAAGCAAAAGTGGTAAGAAATGGATTAGAGAACATGGAATCACTTTATATTCCAGATAAGAATACCATCGGAAATTTTGTTAAATCTAGGTCAGGAAATTACCGAACAATAACCATTGGCAAAGCAATAAATTTAGTTGCTCTTGACGAGACATTAAAGGCCAATCTTTTCGTACTTGTTGAACTAAGGGACAATGCTATTCATTTTCGAAATGAAAGCCCCATATTAAATACAAAACTTTTAGAAGTTGGCACAGCTAGTCTTTTAAGTTACTTAGAAATGTGCAAAGAATGGTTCAAGAAAGATTTGAGTAAATATAACTTTTATATTATGCCAATGTCTTTTTTTCATCCTCATGAACTTCAAAGTTACTCAGTGAATAATGATAGTATACAAAATCAAAATTTACTTAGGTATATTGGTAATAAAGAAAAAAAATTCCCACACGACCCATTATCACAACATAGTGTCAGTTTGAGACTGGAAACAAAATTTGTGAAAAGCAAGATGCAAATAGACCCTGATGATCCAGATGCGATATCCGTTATTATCGAGGAGGAAGATATTTTTACAAAAACTTATACTTGGGCATGTAAAGAAAACTTAGTACCTGAGCTCAAAAAAAGATATAACGATTTCAAAGTTAATCCTCATTTCTGGAGCCTTTTGAAAGAATTAAAAGAAAATCCAAAATTTTGTAGAGTCAGATACTTAAATACAAAAACCAAAAAGGGCTCAAAACAAGAATGGTACAATCCCAATATCGTTCACGAAATTGATCGCCACTATACTAAAAAATAAATATGAAATATAAGAGCTTGCTTATGTCTTGAACAACACGCCTTTACTTTCCAGAATTAAAAATAAAATATCAGTATCATGTTTAACTACCTATTAATAGTCTTATTTTTTGTTTGCCCTATAACTTTTGGTCAAGCCAGTCATAATTTTAAGATTGAAAATAGTCAATTTGAGTGGCAAAAAGTATTTCAATCGGAATTGTCAAAAGTTGAGATTGAAAAAATTCTAAAAGAGAAAGGGATATTTAAAAACCTTAATTATGGAAAAACCGAAGTTAGCGGTGAAATTGAAAACATCACCGCCGACTATCAAGGAGCAGGTAAAAACAATTGGAACACATCATTTTATGTCCAAAATTCATCTATTCGTGGTAACTTTCATATAGAACTTAAAGATGGTCGATATAGAGTTACGCTAAATGCAATAAACCTTAAAACTATTAACGAACTTTCTGACGGTGGCATCTCGGTTATGTCTGCAAATTCAGTTCAACCTCTTTCGGACTTTGCTATAAGAAAGGGAGAATTCCGAAAAGGTTTTTTGAAAGCAGACGCCCAAATTTTCGAACATACTTTTAATAATCTATTTGATTTTAATAATCATAATTCAAAATCAGATGAATGGTGAAATAATCACATCTGATAAAGACATTTTTATTTCAATGGGCATATTGTTTTGCTTGAATCCTTTTATTATACAAATAAAAAATCATCATGAAAAAAACAATCACACTCCTTACCCTCCTACTATTAACAGCAGCCCCTCTTTTCGCCCAACAAGACAAATTCATTGAAGACTCTATTGAGCGTTTAGAAAACTCTCGCAAGTACTTGTTACTTGTAGCCGAAATGATGCCAGAAGATAAGTACAGCTATAAAGCAACAGAAGAATCGTTGAGTTTTTCAGAGAATTTAATGCATATTGGTTTTGCGCTAGATTGGCATAGTCAGTCCCTCATAGGCAACAGAGCAGCACGCGTTTACCAAACCGACACCGTTTTTAAACCTGCCCATAAAACAAAAGCAGAAATGATGGCACGTATCAACCAAACATTTACCGAAGCTATTGCACTTTTACAAGATTTCGAACCTGCACAATTAGATGAGGAGCTAGACTATTTTGGGTTAAACAGAAGTAAACGTCAAATCTTTATGCTACTGGCAGACCATATTACCCACCACAGGGCACAAATGTTGGTATCTATGCGGTTAAACGGGTTGGTACCCCCTAGGTATGTGTTGTATCAATAAATACGGTAACAAAATAATCATTTCTTGAAATTGGTTTTATGTTGAGCAATAATCTCATCCTCCTAACTCCGCCATTTTCATCCCTACATGGGTAATGACCTCATCGAACTCTTTCGTTGGGTTAAACTCAATTATTTTGGCATTTTCTTTTACAATAGCGGTATGCCCAGAAGGCATGTAAAAGACATCTCCTTTTTCCAGTACTTCTTCTTTGCCATCATCATAAATGACCAACAGAGCGCCCTCTACCATATAGCCCCAATGTGGGCAATGGCAGCTGTCATTTTTTAATCCGTTTAAAAGTGGTGTAAAATCTGTGCCTTGTGGTAGTTCGTTGAAACAAACCGTCATACCACCAAAATTAGGTTGCGCCCGCATGGTGGTTCCGGGTGCTTGCATCGTCGCCGGAATTTGTTCTTTTTTGATTTTCATAGTTGTATCTATTTAGCAACTAATAAGTTACAAAAATATATAGATACAATCAGCCCCAGAAATAAGGACTCGATAATTTTAACAAAAAACAGCTATAAAATCGTTTTACCTAGCGGCAAATTATAACGAACAAAAGGTTACTCTTGCTTTTTCTTATCGTTCTTCATTAAATTTAGAACTACAAGTACAAGTCCTAAACATACTACTCCAAAACTGGCAATAAGAATAACGCCGTAGCTCCAATTAACAAGTGGTATCATCTGTGAAATCATAGGTCGGTGGTTTATATTCGAACAAATTTATAATTCAATAATAACGCAACATATGACATTTATCAGTATTTCAAAAATATATAGCACCCTGTATTGGGTATAATCTTAGCCAACTGTTGAAAACTATGGCGTTTACTATTGCTTAACCGTGTATAGGTTTATATCTTTATACACTGGTCTTATTTCATTCGCGAACGACTGGTGTACCCTCAACGCAAACGTATTTAAACAAACATGGTAGATAAAATAAAATGTCCGAATTGTGGTCATGAATTTGATGTAGAAGAAGCGCTATCCGGTAAAATGCAGGCGCATTTTAAAGCTGAATACGAACGTAAAGTGGCCGAGCAGGCAGAGATATTCAATAAAGAACGTGGTAAACTTGCCTTAGAACAAGAGGAGTTCGAGAAGAAAAAAGAAAAAGAAAATGAGCTGTTCAAAGAAAAGCTTGAACAACGCCTTGCCAAAGAATCGGAGAAAATACAAAAGCAGACCAACGAAACTTTTGAGCAGCAATTAAAATCGCTTCAGCAAGAGAACGAAAAAAAGAAAGAGGAAAATAGGGCCTTACGTTCGCAAGAAATCGATTTGCTGAAACGTGAGAACGAACTAAAGGAAAAGGCGGAAGACCTTAAAATGAACGTTCAGAAAGAATTGCTCGAGAAGCAGACCGAAATAGAGGAAAAAGCCAAAGCCAAAGAGCGTGAGTCTATGGCGATGAAAGAGAAGGAATATCAAAAGCAATTAGAAGACCAAAAAAAGCTTATTGATGAAATGAAGCGTAAGGCCGAACAAGGTTCTATGCAAATGCAAGGTGAGGTGCAAGAATTGGCTCTTGAAGAGCTGCTACGCAACACCTACCCTTTTGATGATATAGATGAAATCGGTAAAGGAGTTCGTGGCGCAGATTGCGTGCAGACGGTTATAAATTCGTTGCAACAAACCTGTGGTTCTATTGTGTATGAGAGTAAGCGTACCAAGAATTTCAGCAACGATTGGATTAATAAACTAAAGCAAGACCAAATTAACTGCAAGGCAGATATTGCGGTCATCGTTACCGAAACCTTTCCGCCAGATATGGACCGCTTCGGAGAAAAGAACGGCGTGTGGATCTGCGGATTCAATGAGGTAAAAAGTGTATCGCTAGTATTGCGGGAGTTATTATTGAAAACACAATCGATAAAATCATCTGACGAAAACAAAGGAGATAAGATGGAACTGCTCTATTCGTATTTGACCAGTAATGAGTTTGTACAGAACATCAATAGAATTATCGAGAACTACGATTCTATGATCAAGCAATTGAACTACGAGAAAAAAGCAGCGTTCAAGAATTTTGCCGTTCGTGAAAAGCAGATTTGGGGCGTTCAAGAAAATATAAATGTGCTGTTCGGTTCAATTAAAGGTATTGCAGGTAATGCCTTATCGACTTCCACCATTTTAGAATTACCCGATGCTGAGATAGATCAGTAGACCGCTAGGCGCTAGACGTTCTGCGCTTCGCGCTTCGCTCTTATTCTGAGGAAATGATATCGTTTTTTGTTTTTGAATTTAACCAAGTTACCATTTTATTGAACCTGAATGAAATCCATATAAGGTATACGCATCCTGCGGCACTGTAGATATTACTGCTCGAAGTATCTTTAAAATAAAAAACATTTAAAATTGTTGCTACCAAGCCTAAAATGCCAACTGTAAGTAAAAAATATTTTAAAAATTTCATAGATCTTAATTTAATGTGTTTTTGCTAAGGCTTTACCAGATGATTCTCCTAACTCAAAAAAGTACCCGAAGGCTAGCATAGTCATTATTAAGAATAGCGCCATAGACCAATAATAAGATGTCTTCGCTTTTTTCATACTAGTTGCTTACATTAATGGTTGATACTAGTTATTGGTAGTTGTTTTAATACGTTTGTTACAGTTTTAATTGAATATTTTAAAATGAACTACAACCTAACTTAAAATATAGTCTACCCTAAATAAGCTTGCCGTTAAATTGGTAATTCAGTTTACCTGATTTTACTTTTGGCGAATACCTTTAAAAAAATAGCACACCCAAACTAGAGTACTTTAAAATATTAAATACTGATAATCAGCACGATGCTTTATATCTGTTCTTTTGGGGTTCTGAAAGAATTGGATTAAATTGTAGGAAGAAGTCAAATTTCGGTGTTGTATTGATCCGTTATTTGCTACCCTAAAAAACACTTACTATGAAATCACAGCCCCTTAGATTAATAGTGCTCCTCTCTTTTTTAATACTTACAAGCACTAGCCTTTTAGCGCAAGACCAAAAATTAAAAATACATGCCCTAAGCCTTGGTGCAGGTATTGCCACAGCCGATACCGATAATGCAAAAAGCGGTCTAGGCATTAACCTAGATTTTTCTACTCTAGTGAACGATCATATTATTTCATTGTATTTAAACTCCGGACTTAATTTAACCGACAACGGCCCCAATGGGGATTTTTATGAATTTAATCTTACCTACGGTAGAAAATGGTTGCTAGACCCAAAGCTGGTTTTAGAAGGTCATGTAGGTATTGGTCTATTTGTTTATGATGTGGAAACTGGTCCTAATCCGTTTTTTGCCAATATTCCTGACAATACCGTTGGTTTTCCGTTACGGGCAAAACTGCTCTACTACCCTAGCGAGAAATTTGGATTAGGCATAAACCCGAATGCCAACTTTAATTCCATTGCGAATACCTATACCTTTAACGTAGTGCTGCAATATAATTTTAATTAAAGCTATCTTGTTGATAGGAATAAAAAGTACCAGAAAGTAGCATATGAAAGTGTTTCTTCGCCCGGTTTTACCGATGATTTTTATGATACTCCCTATATCTTTAGGTGTGTTCATAATGTATTACAATAATATTCCTTCAAGAATATGGGTGCTAAATATTGCCATATTTCTAATTTCAAGTATGCTCTCATTTATTTTTCTGCAAAGAATAAAAGTGCCAAAACCTAATAGTTATGTAACCATTGCGGTATGCATTATACTCTTACTTTTGACCTTTGCTGATAGCGGTTTAAGTGGTGTACACAGGTGGTTATCGATTGGCCCGATCAATGTGCATATAAGTAGTATGGTACTACCAATCTTACTAATTGAACTAGGGAAAAATCTAAGTTTTCAAAACTGGTGGCCAACGGCACTACTAATATTAGGGGTTACCATAGTACTATCATTTCAACCTGATGCCTCAACTACAATTGCGTTTACATTTGCTTCATTTATTATTCTATTTAAATTCATTACTAAAACCATACAGTATCTTGTATTGTGTATACCTTTAATAATTTCAATTCTGACATGGGTTCATCTTGACAATTTACCACCAGTACCTTATGTTGAAGAAATACTCCAAATGGCTAAGAACATTGGCCAAATTCCCTTCATAGTAGGAGTTCTTTCATTAGTATTAATGCCCCTACCTTTTTTTATATTTACGTCAAAAACATACAAACCAATATTCATAAGTTTAGGTGTTTATTTTTCACTAATTATACTATCGACACTATTCGGAAATTTTCCAGTTCCTCTTTTAGGTTATGGAATCTCCCCTATAATTGGGTATTCAATTGCAATAACTTGGCTAGTTAAAAATTATGACTAAAAGTAATTTCGTTTTTGAATTCAGCCATTCTTGTATTTCAATTTTTGGAGTAATTTTTGAAGCCTAAGTTATCAGGAAGAAGTCCATTATTCTTTTTTTAGTCTTTATTGTTCTTAAAGTATCGGCTAAAAGTCAAAAAACAGACTGAAATTTCTTTAGAACAAACAGTAGTACCAATGAACATCCAAATAGCAATAATACCTATTATAAAAAATAAGTACGCAAAAAGCCTGTAACTAGAACTACATTTACGACTTAGGTTCACAAACGAATAACACATGGAAATTTTAGATTGGATACAAGAGTGGTTTAAGGATAATTGTGACGGCAATTGGGAACATGGTGAAGTCATTCAAATAACAACAATAGATAATCCTGGGTGGGAAGTTGAAATTGATATTTCGAATACTTCGATAGCTACCATGAACCTAGAATGGATCCTTAACGAAAAAAGCAAAGATGATTGGTACGGTGTTAAAATCATGAACCAAAAATTTATTGCTGCAGGTGATGCCGGCAAATTGAAATTTTTATTAGGCCTCTTTAAAGAGATGATAGAGAAAATAGAAGCGTAATACGATTGCCTGTAGTTGATTTGATTAAAGCCTTTCGCTACCTAAATATATTCATCGTCTTACCCTAATTTTACCATCAAATTATCCGTGGGTATTTACTAAGTTTACTCGTTGGTTCTGAAATCTTTATGGACTTCAAAAACGTATATACAACTATCAACTACCTGTAAGAAGCAATCGTAAAGCGTTTTACTTAACCGTTGTAAAATGAGCATTATATGATTTCGTTGAACATCGTTGAAACGACCCTACCCTTTACCAATCCGGTACTGAAATTTCTATTGATACTGGTGATTATTCTCTTTACGCCAATTCTATTAAACAAGATAAAAATACCTGCCCTTTTAGGGCTTATTATAGCTGGTGCCGTAGTTGGCCCGTATGGCTTTAATTTAATGGAACGTGATAGTGGTATTATTCTTTCGGGTACAGCTGGCCTATTATACATTATGTTCCTTGCCGGATTGGAAATCGATTTGGCAGATTTTAAAAAGAACAGTAAAAAAAGCCTTGTTTTCGGACTCTACACCTTTATCATTCCTATGGTATTAGGCATCTTGGTTAGTCTTTATATTTTGGAGTTTTCGATGCCTACTTCGATTCTATTGGCTAGTATGTTCGCATCGCATACCTTGATTGCGTATCCGTTGGTGAGCAAATTGGGTGTAGCGAAGAACAGAGCCGTGAATATTACCGTGGGTGGTACGTTAATCACAGATACCTTAGCACTTTTAGTACTTGCCGTAATTGTGGGTATGAATACGGGTGAGGTGAATACAGTATTCTGGGTGAAGCTATCCGTTTCTATCCTCATATTCGGGGCAACAGTGATGTTGCTTTTTCCCATCATAGGTCGATGGTTTTTTAAACGGTTTCACGATAATATTTCGCATTATATTTTTGTGCTAATGATGGTTTTTCTAGGTGCATTTTTAGCTGAACTTGCCGGTATAGAAGCGATTATTGGCGCGTTTTTAACAGGTTTGGCACTCAATAGGCTTATTCTACACACTTCGCCATTAATGAACAGAATTGAGTTTGTAGGCAACGCTATTTTTATTCCTTTTTTCTTAATAGGGGTTGGTATGCTGGTCGATTACCGCGTATTTTTTAATGATTGGGAAACAATTAAAGTTGCCGCAGTAATGATTATTGTTGCCACATCGGCAAAGTTCATAGCGGCTTGGCTTACCCAAAAAACATTCAATTTTTCAGCAGATGAGCGTCGGTTAATATTCGGATTAAGTAATGCCCAAGCAGCAGCTACCCTTGCTGCCGTATTAATTGGTTATAATTTAATTATTGGTGAAACAGCAACGGGAGAACCAATTCGTTTACTGAATGAAAGCATTCTGAACGGTACCATTCTAATGATTCTGTTTACCTGTACCATTGCCTCATTCGTGGCTCAAAAAGGCGCCAAGAATATTGCCTTTTTAGAAACTTCTGGTGCGTCAGCGTATGATGAAGAATATGTAGAGAACATTCTAATACCTGTAAACAACAGCGACACCACAGACGACCTAATTAATTTGGGCATCATTGCCAAATCTAAAAATAATACGAACGGACTCTATGCCTTAAGTATTGTTGATGATTATGAAATGGGAAGTTCTGCGGATAAGCATGCGCGAAAAATACTGGAACATGCAACGGTTACCGCTTCGGCAACCGATAATACCATACACACCTTATTACGGTACGATATCAATATTGTAAACGGAATTTCAAGTGTGGCTAAAGAGCATAAAATCACAGACCTCATCTTAGGCCTACATATTAAAAAAGGGATTTCAGATTCTTTCTTAGGTAATTTAACCGAAGGTATTTTATCGAAATGCAACCCAACTACCTTAATATACAAACCTTCTCAGCCTTTTGGTACGATAAAAAGACATGTGATTATTGTTTCTGCACATGCCGAGAAAGAAATTGGCTTTCCGTTTTGGTTGGCCAAGGTTTGGAATATTGCCAGAAATTCAAGTGCGAAGCTTATATTCTTTGCCACTAAAGAAACTAAAATAGCTATCGACGCCTTACAAGTAAAAAACCCGATAGCCTATGAATTCAAAGAGTTTAAAGATTGGAATAAATTTGTATCTCTTAAAAGTGAATTTCAGAAAGATGATAATCTTGTTATTATTTTGAGTAGAAAGGACAAGCCCTCTTATGATAGTAATATGAGTAAAATACCATCGTATTTGAACAAGTACTTCAACACGATGAGCTATCTATTGGTGTATCCCATGCAAGTAGGTGAAATTGATAGCTCACAATTAAACCTCAACAACCCAACGCTCACAGAACCTTTTGATAAAATTGATGAATTAGGACAATCCATTGTCAAAATATTTAAAAGAAAATAACCGATTTTTAAGCGTAAGATTTGTCATGTACCCCTGAACAGGCTACCTAAATTAAGGAACAAACAGGCATCGTTAAACCCATAATTTCAACTCATAATTGTTTCAATTCTTCTGTTTTAAATAGTTTAAAACACCCCTGAATATTTAACTATCATTTTTAATTAGCAATTGTTTTATTACCTACATTAGATTGGTTATTAACGATTTATAAAAAATTTATATTCCATGACTTAACACTTTTAATTATGAAAAGGAAAGGATTCTTTGCAGCACTTCTTGCAATTTCCACTGTACCTATGTTGGCATTTTCTTCCTATGAAAATTTGACCAAAAGAGTGGAAAAGGGTTTTAAAATAAAATCTGGTGAAGGTCGTTTTCATGGTCATTTAAAATTGAAAGGTGTTAATGCCAATATTTTGGATGTTAAGGTATCAGGAAAAGACACCAATGGAGACATTGCCATATTTGAGCAAACCTCATTATCGCAAGGAAAAGGAACCCCACTACATGTACACCATTCACAAGACGAGATATTCTACATTTTAGAAGGCGCCTACTATTTTCAAGTAGGTGAGGAAAAATATCATATGGCCGTTGGCGATAGTATATTTTTACCTCGAAAGGTTCCCCACGCCTGGACACAGAAATCGGAAAAAGGAAAAATGGCCGTGATTTTGCAACCTGCAGGTAAACTAGAGGATTTCTTTGTAACCATTGCTGCCTTAGATCATGAGCCCTCAGCAGCGGAAGTCAACCGTATTTTTGAGAAAAACGATATGAAAGTTATAGGTCCTCCACTACAACTAGAATAAGTATACAGACAACTTTAGTTTCCCCAAAAGAATGTAAGAGCCCTGTTTTGGCATAACTATCATGCGCCATTACAAGTGGTTATGTTCCCCACAAATAGCAAACTAGTTCTTTGACTAGGTTTTAAATATATACGTTGAACAATCAAAAAATTAAAATCATGAACAGGAAAAACTTTATTACATCGACCGCTTTGGGAATATCTGTTTTTTCGATTATTCCTTTACTAGGCCATCACAAATTAAAAGGTGGTATTGCTAATGACCCAAAAATAGTTCGGAATAAAGATGGTAGCATCTTGAATGTTATGGGCGACAATCAAAATATTAAATTAACGGGCGAGGATACGAACGGCCAATATACCTTGATCGAACAAAATAACGATCCTGGCGTGGGCATTCCCCCTCATATTCACGAAAACGAAGATGAGGTTTTTCAAGTACTTAGTGGTAACGTTGAAATGACCATTGGCAATGAAAATACAACCCTAAATGCCGGTGACCTCATTTTTTGTCCTAAAGGCGTGCCGCACTCTTGGAAGGTGGTCGGACACCAGAAAGCAAGAGCAATGCTAAGTATTTTTCCCGCTGGTTTAGAACATATGTTCAAGGAGCTTTCACTATTACCACCTGGTCCTCCAGATTTAGAAAAAGTGGGACAAATATGTGGAAAATATAAACTCCGATTTGTATAAATTAGTTGACCAAAAATAAAAATCCCTTAATTGACCTTTACATTGGTTCGGTAAATAATTACGGCATCCCTACTACTAAAAATGAATAGAGGATTCACATGCCGTTTTATTGCAATGCCTATACTAGAGTTCCATTAAATGCGAGCAACTAAAAGAGATGCCTTATATTTATAGTATGAGCTGGCGCACTAATGCTTTTAAATCACTTATTTCACTTCTGGTTATAGTCAACCTATATTCTTTTGACTTTGCCATAGGCCTAGATTTGGTTACTGAGCAGTATACTACCGAACTTGTAACACAAAACCGCTTAAGCCAGAACACCACTCATTACGATGCATTAATCAATGACACCCCCACGAAACAACGTTTCGATTCCCAGAAAAAAACTGGGGGTCTTATACGCAATTAAACGTAGAAAATTCAATAATTCAACTTAAGATCTATACACAGAAAAAAATAGTTCTCAATATTACATCCCTTCTTTTACAAATCGCATATAGCGATATTCAAATTCAAAAATCTCATAGTAGTTACTCTTGCTGATTTAAAATCTACACTAGTAAACCATTCTGTTTCTTTCTTTTCACATAAAGAGAAATAGAAACTAATTAATTCTAAAAAATTAGTCTATCATGAGAATAAAAAAATTCTTGCGTTTTATAACGTTATTAATTTTCATCATAATGGCAGCCATTATTCCTGTTCCTTTTAAATTTTATAAAAAGGATAATTTACCCACTTACGAGATTGAACAGGTAGATAAAAAGAAGGAAGATGAGGATACAGAAATTGACGAAGAAGCATTTTATTAAGACATAATATTACTTATTCCTTGAGAAATAATGAATCACCCCTAAACTAAGAATTCATCCAATCTTTAAAATCAGATGCTTTTGCCTTGCTTACAATAATTCGCTCTTTCGCGACAGGGTTTACGCTTACAATCAACTTCCCATTGAAGTAGTATTTTAGATTTACGATAGCCTCACGATTAACAATACACTGCCTATTGGCTCTATAGAAAATAGTAGGGTCCAGGCTTTCTTCAATATCCTCTAATCGCCCTTCTACACTATAGGTTTGGTTGTCTTTACTCACTGCTTTTACTACCCCAAGGTCTATCAAAAAATAAGCAATATCATTGGTTTTTAAGGGAATCAACTCATCCCTTAGGCTCACCAAAAATGTATTTTTAAAAGCTTTTTTATCAGTACCAACTTTTATTAGACCCAACAGACCTTTTAATTGGTCATCATCCATGCCTTGCTCCTTTTCTTTTACCTGAACGGTAAATTGGGTTAGGGCATCGGTCAATTCTTCTTCGTCGATAGGTTTCAATAAATAATCAATGCTATTCACCTTAAAGGCTTTTAGTGCATATTGGTCATAGGCAGTTGTAAATACCACCGGAATATCAATTTTTACTTGTTCAAAAATCTCAAAAGAGATACCGTCTGCCAGGTGAATATCCATCAAAACCAATTCTGCATCATTTGGTGCCAAAAAATAGTTGACAGCAGCTTTTACGGTATCGAAAATGGCCAATACTTCAATATCAGAGTTTATACGATTCAACAAATAAGCAAGATGATCGCTTGCGGCAAGCTCATCTTCTACAATGACGATTTTCATTCTATTTTTCTTAACGGAAGTTCTACTTGAAAGATACCATTTTCGGTACGTACAAGCACATCTTGTTGCTGCAAGAGTAAGTATCTTTTTCTCAAATTCAATAAGCCGGTACCGGTACCCACGGCCATAGTTGTTCTTGGGCGTAATGGGTTTTCTATGAAAATGGAATTTTCTCGTGAATAGACACGTACCAATAATGGATTCGATTCTGAAATTTCATTATGCTTTACAGCATTTTCTACCAAAAGTTGCAGCGCCAATGGCGGAATCTTTCTTCCTTTTAACCCTTCACTAATATTGACCTCAATCTCAAACCGTTCTCGATACCTGGTTTTCATGAGGTAGGTATAACTTTCTAAAAATTTAAGCTCTTCTCGTATGCTCACCAAATCAGAATCGCCACTCTGTAAAATATAGCGGTACATATACGATAGCTTTTTTACAAATTGTGTTGCAGGTTCATTGTCGCGTATGAGCGATGTTAACGAATTAAGCGAATTGAATAAAAAATGAGGGTCTATTTGGTTTTTAAGCGCCGTAAGTTCTTTTTGTAAATTCTGATGTTTTAAATGCTCATTCTCAATATCGCTTACCCGTTGGTTCACTTGTAACCGTAAAATTCTAGCTATAAAATATAATACGATAAGCAAGGTAACATACCCAAATGTTAAAAAGCCCCTGTCCTCATCAGATAAAGGACTGTCTACAATTATGGGGTGCAATGCTTTCCACAAGTACAAGGTGGCAAAGAGCATTGCTAAATCTAAAAATATAATAACTATGGTCGCGTAGGTACCCCTAAGTTTAGTCCTTAGATACACTACATTGGCATTAATTTCTAAGATTGCCCAAGAGAAAAAAACCATAAATACCAAACGATACAGAAAATCAACCACCCAAACATTCTCGAACTGTTGGTTACCAGAGCTAATCATATTATACACATGAATGTTTCTGGGCAAGGAAACCAAAACAGCCAGCAAAAGGGCAATTTTTATAATCTGTGGTTTTTTAACTATCGGTAACATCATTACATATGCTTTAGACGAGCGTTTTTCAAATTTACATCAATTTACTGCAGATGTTACAGGTGGTTTCTGAAATCAAAAAAGGCCTTCAAATTACATTTGAAGGCCTTGATTAACCAACCTCAATTAACTAAACTAAACTAAATCTATACTTTATAAGGATTGAAACCTGTAGGTAAGTATTCGTTTACATCGAATCCTAATTCTACTTCTTCTTCAATCTCTATAACGTTAATATCTGCAATATCAATTTGAAAACCTCTGTAAGCATTAAAACCATATGGTAAGTATGCAGTTACATCATCACCTAAATCTATTTCTTCTTCGATTTCAATAACATTGATATCAGTTGAAGGATTTAAAATAATAACATTTGTTTGAGCTTGCTCTTTTAAAATCTCTTCAAAAGGCTTGTTTACATCATTGAATAATGAAGAATTTGCAACCTTCATTTCTTTTCTATGTTTTTGTTCGGCCGTAAAGGAAATAAGAATTCCTGCTATTAGTACTAGACCAAAAATTAATGTAATTTTTTTCATGTCTTTATATTTTATGAATTATGTAATTTTTTTATTTGATGATACAAATGTACTGTTCAACAGCACCACAAGCGGTAGCTTTTTAACCGAACCGTCTTTTTTACAAGGTGAAACGTCTTAAATGAAAACTGAACTTTTCGCTAATACAAGAAACTTTGACTATACATTGAAAATCAAGAGCCTGTAAAACCAAAATTGTTTAATTTTAATGGAAGCAAATCGAACCTTTAATCAATAGTACCATGTGGAAAAAAATAGGAATTGCCCTTGCAATTATTCTAATTGTCATTCAATTTATACGGCCAGAAAAGAATATTTCAGGAAATGACACCTTTGCCATACAAACCAAATACAGTATACCAAATGATGTAGATAACATATTGCAGGTATCTTGTTATGACTGCCATAGCAACACTACCGAATATCCGTGGTATTCAAATGTGCAGCCTGTAGCTTGGTTTTTAGCTGATCACGTTACTGATGGTAAAAAACATTTGAATTTTTCTGAATTCACGAAGTTGCCATTATTTGTACAAAATCATAAACTTGAGGAAACCAAAGAAATGATAGAAGAGAAAGAAATGCCGTTACCTTCCTACACCTATTTTGGACTTCACCCAGAAGCTGACCTGACCGATGCACAACGGCAAAAAATCATTGCATGGGCAGATTCACAAATGAGCTACCTAAAACAAACGTACCCAGCAGACAGTTTGGCGTTCCCTAAAAAGAAGTAATTGCTTATTGCTTTCAAGCAGTTGTACATTCGAAATGGTTTTAATTATTTAGTAAACCATTTACGCACTGTTTCTTCTGCTAGTTTGTTATTCGGAGTAAAGGCATTGTTCTCTTGCCCGCGGTATTCTAAATAGCTAGGAAATTTCCACCATAAGATGCCTTGGCACCATGGTTCGTTCTCTATACTCTTAAAGATGATTTCATAACAACGTGCCTGCATTTCTTCATTAATGCTTTCATCGGCCTCTGCATGGGGGTTCTGCCATGGTTTATCAACACTTCTAAATCCGATTTCGGTGAACACAATGGGCTTTTCAAAACGCTTGTATACCTTTTCAATCTTCGTTTTTACCATATTAAATCTTTCGGTCATCTCCTCGTCGGTCGGATTATCATCTTTACTCAAAGGATAATAACAATCTAGTCCGATATAATCCAAGTCATCCCAAAACTCAATATTCTCAAATTCTTCGCCCCAGTTGGCAGCATAGGTCAAGTGACCAGAAAACAACCCTCTGGTTTTCTTAATCATACTTCGCCAAGTATCAGGTTTCGATAAGGTAGCTTTTGTAAACTCAACACCGATACAAAGAGCATCCATACCATGTATTTCCGCTAAGAAGGCATAGTGGCGAATCCAGCGATAATAATGATCATGAAACATATCCCACTGTTCGTCGGTTGGCATCTCAATACCGCCCGGCCAACTGCCACCCACATAAATTTGAGGTTTTAACATAGTATACATTCCAATATCGTGCGCAGTTGATAACGCATGAACCACTGCTTCATCATTTTCACCACCGGCACTATTACTAAAATGAAGAGGCGTCGGTGTATTTATATTACTAATACCAGTATAGGGTACTAATGCCATAGCATTACTGCCCATAGACTTTTGCTTCAACAATGATTCCGTAGCCTTTTTAGAACCATAGCCATTGTAAATACTGTAGCCTTCATGGGCAAAATTGAATCCTTTTAAATAGGGCAGTTCTTTTTTAACAACTTCTTCTTTCGGGTAGGTTTTCGTCAGGCTTTTCAAATAAAGTTGCCAACCCCCTTCTAACTTTTGCATTTCTTGGGTCGTTAGTTCACCATCTTTATAGTGGTACAAAAAGATTTCTTTACCCCAGGTCTGCATTAAAAAATCTACAAAAGCCCCTGCCAAGCAATCTCGTATTAAAGAAGACTCCATCTCTAGAAACGTATTATCGAGCAATTCGGCAACCGATAACGTATTTTCTGATTCCGTTAAACGTGCAGACCAATATTTATAGCCTTTCATTTGCCATTTATCGGTAAAATAAATAGGTAACCCTTGGGTGAGAATATCTTTTTTAGAAACCCCTAGCATATTACGCAGCAGCAGTTCATTGTCTTTACCAATGTTGTTGTTCTTGTATATTTTATTGGCAATGATATGAATGGAATTATTCAATGTATCATAATGTGCTTGATCAGTATTACCGGTCATCAAGCCCTTTTCTTCTGTGTTGCTATAAAAATTATAGGTGATTTTCGGAAAATCATCGTTGTTTAGAAAAGCGAACACTTTTGAGGTGTTTCGCTTTATTTGCTCCTCAAGACTTCTTACTTCGTTCGGTTTTAATGCATTTTTATGATTTACGAACTGATATTTTTCTGCATTTAAAAGCACTTTGCTTCCCGAAGAAAAATCAAAGAAAGTACTCGCATCTGTTTTCCATTGCTCATCAAAATCACCCATGACCACTCGCTCATTATCATTATAGAGTTCATAGTTAAGATTCTGCCAGTAAAATGCTCGCCCGTTTTCCTTAACTTTTTCAGCAAAGAAATTAAATACCTGTTGCGCGTTTGTACCTGTCAGAAAGCTAAAAGGCATTGTTGGCATTAAAGGATTCGGATAAAAACTTACCGATAAAATCGAATTCTTATTATCAATCTTATTCGAACCAATCATTATCTGCCTATCATTTATCTGAAATGGAGTTTTAGCTATAAACTTCTTGAGAATATGATTGTCCTGAATGGCCCCCAAAAGAAAAACAATATGGTTATTTAGATTTTCTTCAGTCACTTCATCTGCACGTTTGTACAGTATTTTGGCGCTTCGCCTAGACCTAGTGGGTTCTTCTGATGAAAGATCGTCGAGTATTTCTTGGTATTTTTTACTTAGCACGCTATCCTTGGCGGCATAAACTACCAATATTTCTCGCTTTTCAAAAAAACTTCGTCGTAGTTCTCGACGGCTAGGAATAGAATCTAGATTCTCAAATACAGATTCATTTTCAGTATATGGAAAATATTCAACACCCGCATAGCCTACGATGCCCAAGGCTACAATAAGGATAAGTAATAGGTATTTCTTTTTCATACACTACAATGAAGGTAATAACTTGTTTAAGGTAGTGAAACTGCAAAATCTAAGCGAACACCTTACAAATATTTAACTTTTACTATATAGTCTGTAATCTATTAAGCAAATTACATGTCAGATTGAGCGCAATAGAAACCAAAACATAAAATGAGAAATTCTCGACTACGCTAAATTGACATTGTATCAAATTTTAAAATATTTTATCATGAAAAACTTTTTCATCCAATAGATAAAAAGTACCGAAAATTGAGGATCATGGTATAACCGTAATTGTGACGTAACTTTGAGGCTCTAATTTCCCAATACCGCATGAGACCAATCATAATTATTACCTTTTTTATCTGTTCAACTCTCTCGTGTTTTGCACAGCATACTTCAACTATTCCTTTGGCAAAGTTTAACGAGGTAAAGGTGTATGATCGTATTACCGTAAATCTTGTTAAAGGCAAAGAAAATAAACTTGTGCTGAGCGGTGACGACAAAGAAGATGTTAGCGTTGTTGAGACCAACGGACTCCTAAAAATTAAAATGGCTATTAACGAGACTTTATCGGGTAACACGGTAAACGCTAAACTATTCTATACAGAAGAACTGAAGGTTATCGATGCCAACGAAAATGCAAGAATTGTTTCTACAGATATGATAAAGAGTTCTACCATAGAAATTAGGTCTCAAGAAGCTGCTGTAATCACCTTAAATATTGATGTCACTACGCTTAAAGCGAAAAGTACTACAGGCAGCGAAATAAAGCTATCTGGAACTACGCATACCCAAGATGCCAACATCAATACTGGCGGAAAATTATATAACAAAGCGCTTAAATCGAAGAGCACTTCGGTTACTGTTTTAGGAGGTGGTAAAGCAGAGGTTTATGCTAGTGAAAAAATCATTGCTAAAGTAAAGGCCGGTGGATCAATTCAGATATATGGTAATCCTAAAACTAGAGATACGGATGATACCTTTGGAGGAAAAATAGAATTTAATAACTAACTACTGCTCTATACTCTGGGCATCGAAAGCTATTAGTTCATTATCTTCAAAACGTGGAGTTACCTCTATTGGGTTGCAACATACTTCGCAATCTTCAACATAGGTCTGTTGAGTAATAGATGGGTCGAGAAGCATTGAAACCTCTTCCCAACAATATGGACATTGAAAAAAATGCTCGTACATATATTCTTTATGCGCCTTTCAATTCTTTAGCCAACTCCTTTAAAGTAAGGGTCTGCACTAAATTTTCAGCATTCGAAGTAAAAATGGTTTGATTACCCAACTTTAAAAATAGTGTTTCATTATCTGTTTCTACAAAAACATCAGCAGCTGTAGCTTTAATCTCCTCAAGTTTTAAATCGAAACGTTTTTTTAAAGTGATTAATCCATTTAAAGTAGAAAGCTCAAAACCCGTATAATCGAATACCCGTTTTAATCCGCTAAAAAAGCTAAACCCTATAAAAACCAATGAGGCTACAGCAAATTTATACGCCAAGGTAAAAACATCAAGCTCATCACCATTAATAAAAGTAAACGCTAGGTTTATACAGCCGTAAATACCTACTAAGAAAACAATTACCCCTAAAATAATAGCTGTAACATCAGTAAATAAAGCCTTATTTGTTCTGACCACCGTAATACCATTAGGATTTTTTTCCGCTTTAAATCCGAAATCCTTCAAATATTCCAGGTTCTTTATTTGAGTCAGCTTATTTGAAATAGAAGTTTCTAACGGGCTAAGATCTACCTGAATATCACGTTTCTGTATTTCCTCTCTTAAACTTAACTGAGATTCAAACGTAAGAAGTGACTGTTGATAGAGAATCTCTATTAGTTCGCTATTTGTTCTTTTGATATACATGTCCATACCTTACTTTATTAAGTAACTGTTACAGTTCAATATTTAATAATTGTCCCGTAAGTTGTAGTAACTGAAGTTCAGCCAACTTAGCATCGTACTTTGCTAAATTTTTGTTCGTCTGCGCATTCAATAAATTTATTTGAGCTTGTCTAAACTCAATAGATGTAATACTTCCCAATTGAAATTGTTCGCGAGAGCGTTCAAAGTTATTCTGGTTGGTAAATACATTCTGTTCTTGAATTTGATAAATTTTTAAGCGATTTTCATAAATGGCCATCGCATTCTGCATATCACGATTTACTTCAAGCTCTACTTGCTTTCTCAATAATTCTTGATTTGCGTACGTAATTTTAGAATTTTTCACACGAACCGTTGTACCACCGCCATCGAATAAATTCCAAGTAAGATTGGCCCCCAAAGACATACTCGAAACATTCGAATTAGTACCCGGAAAAATAGCTCCCGATAAAAATGCCGATGGTGCATTCTGATTTCTATTCCAACCATATGAACCTGTTAAACCAACCGTAGGTAAATAACCCGATTTGTTTACTTTAATATCGTAGGCATTAATACTCAAATTGGATTCTGTTTGCAGAATAGCCACGTTATTGGTAATGGTTTTGTCCATAAACTCAACAAGCTGAAATTTAGGAATAAAGACTACGGTTGTATCTACTTCATATTCTTCGTTCAAGTTTTGATTTAGTACAACATTCAAATCTCTTTTGGCATTTGCCAATTGCTGTTCGGTATTCAACAGATTAATGCTATCATTAGTTACATCTACCTGAGCATTTAAAATATCTAGCTTAGTATTTTGACCATATTCAAAAGAATACTCTGCCCTTTTGATTCTATCATTTGAAATTTCTAAAGCCTGTTTTTGAACATTCTTGTTTTCTGTTAGGCGAGCAATTTCGAAATACACGCTAAACATTTGGATCATCGTATTCTCAATCGTTTCTCTTGCCTGTAGCGTGCTCAGCTGATACTGCTCTTTAAGTCTCTTAAAACTATAGAACCTACCCAAACCATCGAACAGCGTATAATTAAGATTTACAGCAGCGTTGTATCGCTGGCTTTCGGCATCATTAACTTCTATATCTGCTCTAGGATTATTATTCTCATCTAACTGGCCAGGAAACTCGGTAGTCGTATTATTGGTGTTATATGTTGCCCCAGCTGTACCCGTTAATGTTGGCAGGTAGCCCGAATTCAAAATACCTGCATTATTATCTGCAATTTCAACTTCGTTCTTAGCTATCTCGATACCATAATTATTCTCTAAAACTTTGGTAACAGCCTCTTCTTTAGAAAGTGTATTCTCTTGTGCGAAAACACTACAAACTGGAAAAAACAATAATAAATGGATGAATCGTAATCTAATCATTATACTATATTTCTAATTTCTAATGAATATTTGAACCAACTTCTGAGTGATCGTGATGACTCTCATCTTCGATTGAATGATTTCTTTGACCTTCTAGATGTGCAGCTTCTTTACGCTCCGTAATAGCTCTTTCTACTTCTTCTTTTGTAATCTTATGACCCGAAGCCAACATTTTATTACCAGCCTTTAGATTATTACTAAACGATAAAAACAGCGGCAACATCAACAACGTAAGTATGGTGGCAATACCAATACCATAGGCAATAGAAATCGCCATTGGCTTTAAGAATTGCGCCTGTCTACTAGTCTCTAACATTAGTGGCGCCAAACCTGCAATAGTTGTTATCGAGGTAAGGAAAATTGCTCTAAATCTAGATTTACCTGCTTCGAAAATAGCATTGTCAAAGGTCATACCTTCTCGTAAGTTAGAATTGAACTTACCAATAAGCACTAAACCGTCGTTCACCATAATACCAATTAAGGCAATGATTCCTAAAATCGATAGTACGTTAATCGGAAAATCATGAATCCAGTGTCCCCATGCTACGGCAGTAAAGCTGAAAGGCACTAAAAGCAATAACATTAAGGGTTGACTAAAGCTTCTAAACGTAAACGCGATAGTAATATATATTAAAAGTAAAACGGTGAATCCTACCAATTTCAATGACCCTGTTAATTTACCCAACTCTCTATTTTGTCCTTCATAGGAAGCATTAACTGTTGGATATTTTGAGTGTATCTCGGGCATGATAACATTCTGTATTTCTGTCATGATATCCGTAGGGCTATCCTTTACATCTTTCATGTCTGCAGATACCTGAATTTCACGCCTACCTTCTAATCTATTAATTGCTACATCGCCACGCTCAATTGTATACGCTGCTATTTCACTCAACGGAACACGTTCACCTGTAGGAGTGACGATCCGCATATCATCTAAATTTGTAATCGAAGAACGTTCATCTCTTTCATACCGTACCCACACCCTAATTTCATCTTGCGATCGTTGAAAACGCTGTGCCTGTACTCCGAAAAATCCTGACCGCACCTGTGCCATTACCGCACGAAGGTCTAGACCTAATAAATAGGCATTCTCTTTTAAGGTCAATCGAATTTCTTTAATACCCGCTGGGTCATTATCAGCAATATCTTTTAATCTGGAGTTATTCAACAAAATGTTCTTCAATTCAACCTTTGCCGCCTTAAGCTCTTCAATATTGTTACCTAAGAGCGAAACTGATACAGGAGAACCACCAAAGTTACCACCTGAACCATAAATTAAACTCTCTACACCAATAACCGGCCCCACTAGCTCTTCTAGTCTACTGGTTACCATATCTGAAGAAATCACATCAGGTCTTTCCTCACCAGGTAAAAGGTTAATATTTAATTGTGCAGTAGATGAACCCGGACCTAAACGTCTAATAACATTCTCGAAAAGCATCTTACCGGAGCCTTTCATGTATTTTTCAGTAAGTTCTTGATTTACAATTTCTGCTTTTTCCTCAATCATGGAAATAATAGAATCTGTAATTTTCTCATTAGTACCATTAGGCATTTCTAATTCTATACCTACCCTGTCACTCGCTACTCTTGGAAAAAATGCAGTTCTAATAACTCCCCCACCAACGGAACCTAATGTCAATATAAATGCTCCTAAGAAAAGACTAAAAACAAAAATTTTATAGTTCATTGCAAAACGTAATGCGGGCGTGTACAATTTATCACGCATCCACGTCATCATTTTGTCACCAGTCTCATTAATAACACGTAGTTTGGCAAATGCTTTTCCTAATCCGCTTTTTGGTTTATCATCTAACGGCTGTAATGCTTTGGAGTGCGCCAAGTGAGCAGGTAGAATAATTAATGCTTCTACCAATGAAACCACTAATGTCAGAATAACGATAACAGAAACCTCGCCAAAGAACTCCCCTATTCTACTATCTAAAAACAGGAATATAGAGAAGGCTAGTATTGTAGTTATAATCGCAGAAATAATTGGAGGCAATACTTCCATAGTACCATCTACAGCGGCCTGTACAGGCGACTTACCTTTCTCATAATGCTGATAAATATTCTCGGCTATAACAATACCATCATCTACCAGAATACCGATAACGATGATCATACCGAATAAAGACAAAACATTGATGGTTACATCAAAGAAACCAGCAAAAACGAACATTCCTAAGAATGCAACGGGTAGACCAAATGCAACCCAAAATGCTAATCTAGTATTTAAGAATAGGGACAGGAAAATCAAAACCAACAACATACCCATGATAGCATTCTCCGTCAATAATTGGGTACGTTGAACAAGGGTTGTCGACTGATCCGATACAATATCTAACTTAACGTTATTATATTTTTGGTTAAACTCCTCAATATATTCCTTTACTTGTTCGGCAGAGGAAATTAAATCTTCATTATTGGTACTCGTAATAGTGGTACTTACCGATAAATTACCATCAAAATAAGTAGCATTTGGAGATTCAGCAAAACGATCTCTTACAATGGCTACATCTTTTAAACGGATAACAGTACCTGATGCATCTGCCCTTACTACCAAATTGTTCAACTCATCACCATAATACGCACGGTTATTAGCACGTATCAGATACTCCTCAGCATCGGTCTTAATATTACCACCCGTAACAAGAATATTCGCATTACTTACAGCATTCGCAACTTCAGTAAATGAAATGCCATAAGCCAAAAGGTTATTTTCATTAACGGCAATTTCAATTTCCTCTGCTGGAAAACCTGAAATTTCTATTTGAGAGATGCCCTCCATCCCTCTCAGATCGTTCTCAATTTGCCTACCTACACTCTTTAAGGTGGCTAAAGGAATATTCTCCCCGCTAATAGCGAATGAAAGAGTTTGTCGAACAGCCTCTAATTTCGATACAATTAGCGGTTCCATACCCGTTGGAAAAGTGGGCACCCTATCAACCGCATTCTTAACTTCTAATAGCATAAAGTCGATATTCTCTCCCTTTTCTATTTCGACATTAATGGTACCACTATTCTCCCTAGAGGTAGAGGTAACTCGGTCAACACCTTGAAGTCCTTTTAGGTTATCTTCTATCTTTAATACAATACCCTCTTCAACCTCTTGCGGCGAAGCACCTGGGTAGGTAATGGTAATCGCAATATTCTTAGAATCCGTTAAAGGAAAGAAAGAAGATTTTAAAGCCTTTGCACCTACTATACCGAAAAGGGCAAAAGAAATTACTACAACATTAACGGCAACATGATACCGAATAAAGTATTCTATCAGTTTACGCATTATCCTTTTTTATTTTCTGGTTGTTCAGAGTAAATTTTTACTGACATACCTGTATATGCACCACTAAGCGGTTTAGACATAATGGTTACGCCATTTGGCACATCTTTTAGCACTACACGTTTATCAGAAAAATAAACAGGATTTACATTTATGATATCCAATACCGAATCGCGTACTACAAATATTCTGTTTCCCTCTAAAAGTAAACTTCTATCTACCTCGATTGCATTTTCCTCTTTTTTGGCATCTAAATTAGCCTCTAAGTACATGCCTTCGCGTAAGTTTTTATTATCTACCTCTATATATGCCTTAACGGTTTGTGTCGCTTGATCAATACTACCGTTGATTCTAGTGACCTTACCCTTGTACTTGCTATTGTCATCTAAATTGGTCAACGCTACAGATTCTCCTACTTTTAAAAGGTCTGTGTAGCGCTTACTAATAGCTACCTCAAGTTCGTATACCTCAGGATTGATAAATTCACCTAATTTTTGACCTGACCTTACTAAGGTACCTTCTGTAACCAATGCTTCTGTAAGCACCCCGGAAAAAGGAGCAGAAATATGATATTTAGAAAGTCGTTGTTCTAGATTCTTTACATTATAATAACTGGTTATAATACCTCTACCTGAAATAAAGAATTTTTCCTTCTCAGTAGTCATCTCCGGAAGTGCCGGTGTACTCTTAGACATATCAAAGTTGGTCAAGTAACCTTGCCATTTCGCATAGATATCTGGATAATCTAAACGTAAATCTGGCATAACTGCTGTAAGCTGATTGAAAAGATTACTTTTTGCAGATTGAACACTTGCCGCATATTCATCGGCATCAATATTTATTATTGTTTCACCTTGACGAAAAGCTTGACCTTCCTTAAATAATTTACTACCTCTTTTAAAGATCCCTTGAACCTCTGCATATAATTCTACACGTTGCTTCGCCATTAAATTTCCGTTTGCCCGTACAACAATGGGTATCGTACTATTTTCAACAACCTCGGTAAAAACGGTTTTCACCACTTTCTCAGATTTAGGCTTAAACGTTTTTTTACTTTCTATAATAACCTTAGATAAAAAGAAGGATACTACAATAAGTAAAATACCCAGTACGGTAAAAATAATTTTTCGCATTTTATTATAATTTATAAGCGTATTTCAAAACAAAGAATCAAATACTTTTTTAGATCCTTTAAGACTTTAATTAAATGAAGCGACTACCTCACTTTGAGTTGAAATAAAATCACTACCAATCAAAAATTACATTTAAAAAAAATGGTTCTACTTTACCATCAGCTATTTTCGTTCTTATGATTAAGTTAAAATAAATCCGGATGTATATTCGAACAAAATGACATCACTTAATATTGGTAAAAATTAGAAACTTTTGGAAATCAGTTAATAAACCGCGAAACTACAAAAAAACGTATATGGGCTTTAACACTTTAATGGTTAAAGTAATCATAAAATATGCTGTAGTTTACATGGGTTACTTACAAAAAAAAGGATGCTTCCACATCCCTTTTTCAATATTAAAAAAAATTAATTCCGTTTTATATCTTCATACTTTGTCTCTACTAAATGAGTTCTGCTTGCTTCATTATTCCCGAATTTCATATTCAAAAACTCATCATCACTATCGAAAACAGTTAAATTTTTACTTTTCATTCTTAGCAAACAATTCAAAGATCTAAAATTATTACCTTGTAATTGAATAAACTCAAGATTGCTTAAACTAGCCATGCTACTTGGTAAATCTCCTTCGAATTGATTATACGAAAGAATCAGTTCTTTTAAATTTATTAACCTACCTAAATCAATATCTATAGAGCCAGCTAGTTTATTGCCAAATAGTTCTAGTCTTTCTAAGCTTACTAAATTCTCAATAGACTTTGGCAAACTACCTTCTAAATAGTTACTTGAAAGATTCAATGTTTTCAAATTAATTAATTGCCCTATTCCACTAGGTATAGTTCCTTGAAATAAATTATTGAACATCGATAGCTCTTCCAAATTCTTCATTTTAGAATAGTCTTGAGGCAATGTACCTCCCAACTTATTCATTTCAAGACGAAGGGACTGTAATTTTTCTAGCTCAATTAAATCTTTGGGCAAGTTACCTACTAATGAATTAAATGAAAGATTCAATATTTTTAAATTCGTAAGTACTGAAATACCATTTGGAATTTTTCCGTTAAGATTATTTCGGTATAGTTTTAAACTCACAACGTGACCATCACTTATTTCTACGCCATACCACGAGGAAGGGTCCGCTTTCAAATTCCAAGTATTTTGCCACTGTTCTCCGACAGTACTTTTATAAAAGTCTATTAAATATTGTTTTTCACTTTTTGGTATTTGTGCATTCACAATGAATCCACTTGCCAGAAAAAAAATTATGAAGCTGTATTTTAAAATATTTTTCATATTAAAAAAATTAATTAATCAAGGGTGAAATCATAAGTACCAAACAACTATTAACTCTTTGAACAAAAGGGGTTAGACTAAAAAGAAACTACTATAACGTTCATTAAATAAATTGATGATAACCCGATAACGTTAAAGTATTTAACCAAGAAAGAGATGTTGAATAACATCTCTTTCTTTCACCAAACTAACTAAAAGTGTAAACTACTCTTACTCTTCTATATCTTCAAACTTCGTATCGGCCATTCTGGTCTTACTGAAGTTGATATCTTTAAATTCTAATTTTCTATCATCCTTATCATAATCAAAAACTAAGTATTCTTTTGTTTCTAAAAATTCTAAAGCCTTAAAAGAACTGAAATCATTATTTTGAATTTGAAAAACCTCTAAGCTTGCTAATTGTGCAAATTCATTAGGAATGGCACCGTCAAGTCTGTTATTTGCCAAAACCAACTCTTTCAAATTACTAAGCATACCCATATCTTTTGGAATGGCACCTTCTAATTTGTTTTCAAATAAGCCTAATACTTCTAATTGTGATAACTGTCCTAAAGAAGCAGGTATATCACCGTAGAAATCATTACTTGAAAGATTCAAAATCTTTAGACCTTTTAAATCACCTACCGTTGCAGGTATTTTACCCGTTAAAAAGTTATTGAAAGCTGAAAGCTCTACTAGTTGGTTTAAATTTCCTATTTCATTAGGAATCTCACCATTAAGTCTGTTCATCTCTAACTTTAATACTTTTAAATTGGAAAGGTTAACTATTTCTGCCGGAAGGGTACCAGTCAAAGAATTAAATGCAAGATTCAATACTTTTAAATGTTCTAATTTTCCTATCTCAGATGATATTGGCCCCATTAGGTTATTATGGAACAAATTAATTTCAACAACTTTATTGTCTTCAATTGTGACACCATGCCATTGAGATACAGGAGCTTTTAAATCCCATTTCTTTACCCAGTGTTTACCATTCGTGGTTGTATACAGATCCACCAAGGCTTTCTTCTCCTTTTTAGATATTTCTGCAAAACATACTGTTGTCAGAAAAAATAAACTGAAACTTAAATAGTATAGTTTTTTCATATATTGGCGGTTTATAAATTCTTTTAATTAAGAATTCTCCTACAAATTTGAACTAATAACGGTTAAAACTAAAATTTTATCGTTGACTAACCCGTATTTGTTGTGAAAGCGCCAATTTATGTTGTAAAACATACTAAAAGCATGGTGTATAAAATATGACTACACTAAAGATTCTATATCTAATGTAAGAATTTCCCAATCTTCCATTAACTTTTCTAAGTTCTTCTTTTTAGCTTGGTAACCATCAAAGAAATTAGCTTTGGCAATCGTTTTGTCGTAGTCTACCAATAAGTTATGGTCTATTTCCTTTATTTCTTTTTCAAGACTACCAATCTTACTTTCAACTGAACTCAATTGGTTTTTTAAACTCTTTAACTTCTTTTGGTCCTGAAAAGAATTTGTCTCTTTTGGTTTCGCTTTTTCTACCGCTACTGCCTGCTTTTTTTCTATTGCCCTAAAGTTCTCAACTTTACGTTGTTCTAAATAGAAATCTACATCACCAAGATATTCCTTGATTCGTTGGTCTTTAAATTCGTAAACCTTATTTGTTAAGCCCTGCAGAAAATCTCTATCGTGAGAAACCAATATCAGAGTACCTTCAAAATTTAAACACGCCTGTTTTAAAACATTCTTCGATTTAATATCGAGATGGTTTGTAGGCTCATCCATCACCAAAACATTAAATGGCTGTAATAGCATCTTTGCTAAGGCTAGTCGGTTTCTTTCACCACCAGACAACACTTTTACATATTTTTCAACCTCATCTCCCCTAAAAAGAAAAGAACCCAAGATATCTCGCACCTTACTTCTATTCTTTTCATTAGCTGCATCGATCATAGTATCTAAAATGGTTTTATTACCATCTAAATACTCCGCTTGGTTCTGGGCAAAATATCCTATTTGAACATTATGGCCTAGTTTCAAATGCCCTTCATGCTTTAATTCACCCACTATAATTTTCGCCAAAGTAGATTTACCTTGACCATTCTGACCTACAAATGCTGTTTTACTATCACGTTCTATTAAAAGGTTGATATCATCTAAGACTTGATTACTACCATATGCCTTTGAAAGTTCCTCTATTTCAACGACTACCTTACCTGGTATTACAGATATAGGAAAACGTAAACTCATTACACTATTATCATCTTCATCTACTTCAATACGCTCAATCTTATCCAATTTTTTAATTAAGGATTGTGCCATAGAGGCTTTAGTAGATTTAGCCCTGAATTTTTCTATTAGTCTTTCCGCTTGTTGAATTTCTTTTTCTTGGTTCTTTTGAGCGTTGACTTGCTGTTGCTTGATTTCGTTTCTTAAAACCAAATATTCCGTGTACGGCTTATTGTAATCATAGATACGACCCAACGATATTTCAATAGTTCTGTTGGTAACATTATCTAAGAACATTTTATCATGCGAAACAATTACAACGGCACCTGTATAATTATTCAAGAATTGCTCGAACCAAATAATAGATTCTATATCTAAGTGGTTTGTCGGCTCATCTAGTAACAACACATCATTACTCTGCAATAACAGTTTAGCCAGCTCAATACGCATTCGCCACCCACCAGAAAATGTTTCGGTCTTTTTCTCAAAGTCTTCTCTCCTAAAACCTAACCCTAGTAAGATTTTTTCGGTTTCCCCCTGGTAATTATATCCTCCTAATATTTCATAATGATGAGATACATCATTTAAATCTATTATAAGTTGACTATATGAATCTGTTTCATAATCTGTTCGTTCTGCCAATTGATGATTTATTTCATCTAACTTCAGCTCTAAGGACTTTATTTCTTCAAAAGCTTGATATGCTTCATCTAAAACGGTTCTACCCTGTACGAAATCAATATCCTGTCTAAGGAATCCTATTTTAATATCCTTCTCAATGGCAATAACCCCAGTATCTAAAGCCATATCCCTATTAAGCATTTTTAATAAGGTTGATTTTCCAGCACCATTCTTACCTACAAGACCTACTCTATTCCCTCCATTTAATCGAAAAGAGATTTCTTCAAAAAGGTACTCTCCGCCAAAGGATACTGATAGGTTGTGAACGTTTAACATAAATAATAATTCTTCTAGTTTATTCTCAAAAGCATCACATACAAATAGTATTTGCCCTCAAGTAAAATTTATATTTTATGGTTTCTCATTAAGATGAAAAGAGCCTTAAAATCGTACCTTTGTATAAAGTTTTGCAAATGTTAAAAAAAGGAAACAAACTCTACAGTATTTTAACAGGAAGTTGTCCAAGATGTCACCAAGAAAGCATGTATTTGGATAAAAACCCATATCATTTGGGTGAAATCTTCAAAATGCATGAACGATGTGGCCATTGCAACCTTAAATATAAAATAGAACCTTCATTTTTTTATGGTGCAATGTATGTAAGTTACGGGGTAGGAATTGCTTTTGCCGTTGCCGCTTTTGTTATTGCAAAATTATTCATCGGTTCTACCCTAATTCAAGCATTTATAGCGATTGTTATCACCATGATTGCTTTTATGCCGATAATTATGAGATTATCTAGAAATATCTGGATCAATTTTTTTATATCATATGATTCGAAGGTTAAACTTAAGAAATCTTAAAGCCTATTAAACCTAGAAATATCCATTTCTTCAAGGATTGGAATTTTTGATTCTATTCGTTCATATAACGCTTTTGATGCCCAAGGAGCTATCATGATACCATGTGACCCAAAGCCGTTTAAGACCCATAGGTTTTCATGCTTTGGATGTTGACCTATCAAAGGCCTTCTATCTTTTACCGTAGGCCTAACACCAGCCTCTTGATCAATTACTTTATAAGAACAATCTAAAAGACTATCTAGTTTTCTCTGTAATTCTATTTTAGCATCTTCAGTTGTACTATTATCCTTTTGATCTCTATTATAAGTTGCCCCAACCTTATACAAATCATTACCTAAAGGAATTAAAAATATAGATGATTTAATAATATTACTCTCCTTTAGGTCTTTGGCCTCTATAACCAAGTATTCACCTTTTGAGCCTTGCATAGGTAAGTACTTAAAATACGGATTTTGCATCATTCCGAAACCTTCAGCAAAAACAACATTTTTAGCTTTTACACCTTCATAACTAATGCAATCTGGCAGAACCTGCAACTTGTTGTAATCAAAGGTTTCTAAATGTATCCTGTTTTCTTGTTGTAGCCACTTCGTATAACCGTCAAAGAGAACTTTAGTATCTAGTTTACCGGTCTCTAAAACTTTTCCAAATTCGAACGGAATCTTTAGTCCAGAGTTTTCATTTGCTACTAATTGAGTATCTAAGTACGGCTTTAGCTTTTCTTTATCTGCCGCTTCGAACCATAAATTCTGCTCTTCTATCGATGCAAATTTCCGTAGTACATTCAACTTTTCATCAAATTGAATATTCAAAAACTCTTCAAGCTGTTTATAGAAATCAATAGCTACAGAGAGTTGTTCATCCGCTCGCCAAGAAAGGGTAAAACGTTTTAAGATTATAGGATTATAAAGTCCACCAGCAACCCTAGAAGATGTTTGTGATTGGTCGTTAAAAACAACAAATGTTTTATTATTTCTACGCAATGTTTCACAAAAACCCGTACCTGCCAACCCTAGTCCTACTACCATGTAATCTACCATGACGCAAATGTAATGACAATTGAATACATTTATTTGTAAAAACAAAAAACCCAATCTTTCGATTGGGTTTTTATTATATGAATTGGATGTACTGTTTAGCTTAATAAGCCCACATGTCCTGCTCCTTATCTCTAATTGCTTCTTTGATTCGTTTGGCTTCTAACAATTGGAACAAAGCATTATCTGAAATATAGTCATCTATGTTTCTATCGCCTTGAACATTATCCTCTTTATAGATAACTGCGTTAAACCTTCTTGCGTTCAACAACATATCGAAAGAAATAGGCTGAGCTGAATTCTGTTGATTAAAAACTTTTGCCTCGTGAAGTATGTCACGAGCATCTGGATACCATACCCAGAAAAGTTCAACCATATCAGGATTATCATCATCCATAAAGTTTACATCTGGTGCAACTGGTGCTATTCCTAAAAGACGGTACTTTAATTCACCTTGTCTTTTATCGAAATACCAAATACCTTTAATATGATATTCTTCTATATCAGTTGCAGATATATTTCTACGGGTGATATACTCCTCTGAAACAGTTTCACCTGCATTCATTTGCTCATACCCATAATCAAGGGTATCAACCATTTGCAAGGCATCCTTTAAATCACCAAAGGACCTTTTTTTAGTGAAATAAGAATCTGTATAAGTTTCTAAATTTCCACTCTTTAAATTTTTAATCAGAACGTGATATAAAGACCTTCTATCTGGTCCAATATCCATAGTATCTGTTGGATAATATAATGGGAAGTTAATTCTCTCATCTAAATCTACGGTCTCCCATAGAGTTTTAGACCAAAGTATATCCCTATCATCTACATAACCGTATTCTAACGGAGCATCATTATCGACAGCTTTCTGAGCTTCTGTACGAACACCAACCTCATCGGGTTTTTTAGCATTCAACACATTTGCTTGGGCCATCATTGATAAAGGTAACATCGTTACCGCTCCCATTACTAAAACATTTTTCCAATTCATGTTTGATTCACTTTAAAATTAACCGGGCAAGACCGTTAGGCTTACCCGGTAGAATTCCATTTATTTTAGTTTGTAATCTCCACAACTACAGGAGATACTTTCTTCAACTTGTAACTTTTATTGTTGGTGATATAAGCTTCGATATCGAATATTTGAACGATATCGCCTCTCTTAGCACGTGTTAAAGCAGCTTTAGCTTTACTATCCATCTTGTTTCCTCTTACAGAAACAGTTGGCTGACCTGGTACTTTGAATTTAAACCCGCTTACTGCAAGGTTCAAATCAAAATCGAAATCTTCTAAACCAGCACCTATAGTAGCTATTTCAACATTTCTTTTAGGAAGTTTAATACTACCTGTCTGCTTACTTACACTACCTTCTGGTCTTGGAATATCTTTAATTCTGAATTCTAATGATGACCCAACTGGTTCACCATCTGGCAATGTACCTGAAGCCTTAATAGTAACTGTTCTACCAGTACCTGGGTTCATAACATACTTGCTACCACCTATTGACTTTAAGCCTGGCGCAGAAGCATTTACCTTGTTATTTGCAATACCTGGTATAGAAATCGACATTGGATTTGCTACCCCACGGTAAACAACATTCATCTTATCAGCTGCAATTAAAGCGCCACCTGGCTTAGATATTGTTGCGAATGAATTATTAACCTCTACAGGAATTTCTTCACCATCTTGCTTAAAGTAAATAGTTCCTTTTAGTTCATGGTCACCAGCAGAACCAGAACCAATTAGCATTTTAACTCCACCTGCTTCTAATTTATAATCAGAACCTTCTGAAAGTTTTCTACCATCTAGCGTTAATTCTGCTTTTACAGGAGTAGAAGATTTATCAGTTTTACTAATAATAATTTTACCATCGTACTTTTCACCTGTATAGTATGCAGATTTTGTAGCGGTAAGCGATGTTGCAAAATTTGCCAAAGAAACTTGACTTGTTAACTCACCTTCTAACATAGATTTCAAAGCTGCTTCTTCCGTAACTTTTACATCTGCTTGTAGCGAAGTTAATTTTGCCAATGAGGCAACCAAAGGATACCCTTCATAGTGATAGTTGATCCAATCTTGCATACCATCTTTAGCTTGTACCTTACCTTCTTCGTTTCCTGTTTGAAAACGCTCGATAACAGAACTCTTTAATGAGGCCGGTACGATAGCTGCTACATTATTTCTATAATCTGTAATTCTTTTCATGAATTCCTTTCCGCCTTCAGAAAGATTATCTCCTTGAAAGAACTTCTGATCTAGGAAATCTGACATATCCATTCTTGCATAATCCTTAGGATTTTCAATACCTTCAGTCATTCCAGATTTAAGCGACTCTAAATAATCATAATATTCTTGAGACATTGCTTTGATCTGCTGAGCATTCTTGTACAGCTTGTCATATTTAGCTGCATCTTCAGATGCTTTAGTTTCCAGACTACCTAAGAACGCTTCGTTACTTGCGGTTGTCATTGCGTTTGAAGTCTCTAGCTTTTCATTCATTATACCGAATGCGGCTAATACTTCTTTACTCATGTTTAATGCCAGCATTGCGATAAAGATCAAATACATTAAGTTGACCATCTTCTGCCGTGGTGAATTTTTTCCTCCTGCCATGGATTTATTTTTTTAGATTTTAATTAATAATTGACTTGGGTTTTATTAAAATCCAATTTAGTTTTTACTCATTGCAGATAACATTCCGCCGTAAACACCATTCAATGAAGAAAGGTTTGTAGATAAAGATGCCATTTGATCTTTAAGAGCACTTGCATTTTGTACTACTTCTTCATTTACTGAAGCTTGTCTGCTAGCACTTTCTAATTGTACTTTATAAAGACTGTTCAAAGACTCCATTTGAGATGCAGCTTGAACCATTTCACTTGAATACTTTTTAGTAGATTCCATTGCATCAACTGTTGGAGCGATACCTTTAGCGGCACCTTCAAAGTTTTTAATGCTAGAACCTAAGCTTTCCATAAGACTTGCGTCTACACCAGCTTCTTTTAACAAATCATCTAATTTCTTAGATAAAGATGCTTCAGCTTCTTTAATTTCTGCAGCTTGTCCTTTTTTAGGAGCAGCACTACCTTCAGCACCAGCTAATTCTGGATAAACTAATGCCCAATCTAAATCTTCATCTACTGGTTCGAATGCACTGATCGCAAATATAAGAGCCTCTGTAATAAGACCGATTGCTAGAAGAATACCTCCGTTTAAAGGACCTAACTCCCAGTGAAGAATTTTGAACAATGCACCAATAATTACAACTGATGCTCCTAGGCCGTAGGCCATGTTAAATAATTTTTTTGTGGATTTTGACTGTGCCATGATTTTAATTTAATTAAGGTTTAATAAAAAAGATTTGGTTTATAATTTAATTTGAACTAATACTAAAACTGCTAATATTTTTATTTATTGTGTAGAATCCTCTTCGCCCATATAATCTTGTACTGTTCTGAATCCTATGTAACTACGAGCAGAATCTGCATATTCGTAATCTCTTGTACTCACTTGTAAGAAGTAAGCTACATCTTTCCAAGAACCACCTCTAATAACTTTTCTAGTGTTCGATTGATCACCACCGTTAGGGTTCATAGTTGATACGTAATCGTATGCGCTTGGGTCATAACTTGAATTTGTCCATTCAGATACGTTACCTGCCATATTATACATATTAAAGTCATTAGGCTCATATGATTTAGCCTCTACCGTATATAGTGCGGCATCTGCGGCATAATCACCACGTTGTGGTTTAAAGTTTGCCATAAAACAACCTGTATCACTTATAACGTAAGGTCCACCCCAAGGATATGTACCACCTTCGATACCACCTCTTGCTGCATATTCCCATTCTGCTTCGGTTGGAAGTCTAAATTGATTAACGAACTGTCTACCTCTGCTTTTGTTATCGTCATTCTTGAATTTCGTTCTCCAATTACAAAATGCTTTTGCTTGTTGCCAAGTAATACCAACTACAGGGTATTCGCTATAAGCGTCATGCCAGAAATAATCATTGTGCATTGGTTCGTTATACGAGTATGAGAAATCTCTTATCCATACGGTCGTATCTGGATAAATTTCAACTTGTTCTGATCGTATAAAATCTTTTCTACTTTTATTGCCTTTTAAAGAAGCGCGTGCTGCGGCTTCGATATCCATCCAATTGTACGTGTATTTCAATTTCTTAACATCAATTGTACGTTGACCATTATAAGATTCTTCTTCAGATAAGTAGATAGAGTCCATTATTTCGGCATAATACTCATCTGGATAGTCTGATGTATCCCACACTAGTTCCTCATCCTTGCTTAAAGCTCTACCTTCATATCCGGTTTCACCCATTCCTGAATAATTATCTAGCATGTACTTATCATAAACAGATGCTCTAGTTGTATCTGCATCTTTAAATGCATAATCACCGATACCGCCTTCTTCAGGACCAATACCCAACTCATCTGCTAAGATTGCCATTTTGGTTCTAACGATAGAATCCTTAACCCATTCAACAAATTGACGGTACTCACTGTTTGTGATTTCAGTATCGTCCATGTAAAAAGAACGGACAGTAACCGTTTTTGTCGGTGCGTTCAATAATTTTGCTTGGTCTTCTTCACTTTTACCCATAATGAAAGAACCTCTTGGGATAAGTTCCATTCCATACGGTTTTTCCGGGTACCACTTTTTTCCCTGGACTCCAGTTAGCTCACCTTTTTGCTTTGACCCACAACTCGTGAGTAAAAAAACAAACGCTATAGAGGATAACAATAGCTTCTTCATACTTATAGGTTAAATTTCGATTATGGTTAAACTCAGAATACAATGATTTATTCTAACATCTAAAACTATGTTTTATATAAAATATTGTATTAAAGTCTTTTAATGCTTTAAAAATATACTTGTTAATTAAAGCCTTTCTTATATGCTTTAAACCACCTTTCAGGAATGTGTTGATTACATGCATCTAAATAATCCTTCTCGGTGCAAGGTAATAACGCAGGTGTATGGCCTTTAGTATGTGAAGTAAAAATTGATGGGACTTCTACCCACCATCTTTCTGTTAATAAACTTTTGTAGAACACTAATTCCTCATCTTCGCTAGGTACATTGTACTTTACAAAGTCTTCAGTTTTAGAGTATGGAGATTCTTTAATTCTGTAATTGATACCTTCTATAAAGTACCATATGATTTGAGCTATCAGCTGTTGTGACTGTACCGTGTTTTCCATCTCGTACAGTCCAAAAACAGATACTTTTTCACTAATACCGGCGTATCTAGCAATGGCACATATTTCACGACCTGTAAAACCGTTAGGTGAAAAATTAGCTGACAATGATATTTCACTTGCTTTAACAGAACGCAAATCTAAACTTACCATATGTGCATTTCTAAGCACAGGTTCTGCTAAAGAAATATCATTGGCAACTTCGCCAAGTCTATAAGCATCAAAAAATAAACGCTCCATTAAATCTATTTCTTCTTGAGCGTTGAAATAGCTTTGATAACCAATATTTGAGAAGTTAAAAAGATTATTGGGCTTATCAGTAATAATCTTACTCATATAAGAATGAGAAGAAATTAGTTCATCTTCAATTCCGAAATCGAACCGGCTATCTACAGCTACAAGGTTGATCATATCCCTAATACCATCAAAAGCCCTGTAAGCAGGATATGTAATATCTTGAGTAGCACCAAGTACGATGGGTATAATATTCTCTTCTAATAACCCAGCTACTATTTCTTTTACAACAAAATAAGTATCCTCTACAGTAGCACCTTCTTCAATATCACCTAAATCTACTATAGTACCGTTCCAATTTCCTATTAATAACTTATAGAATTGTAATCGAATGCCAGAGACATCTAATTTCTCATGCTTTTTCTCATAAGCGTTTCTAGACTCCCTTACCCCTAATAATGCTACAGTGGCGTTTGCCAAGACAGGCAAGCCATCTTTTTCAGTATGTATATAGGTATTTTTACCAATAGCTTGACTTGGCAGCAACTCATTATGGGCCAAAACTTTGTCCGATACCGGAACTAAAAAATCAAAGGCCATTTACAATTGGTTTAGGAATCATGAACATATTATACTGATCTTTCGACCTAAAAATATATTACTTTTTTGACTTAGGTTTAGCTTTTGCCTTTTTCTTTGGAGTTTTTTTCTCTATCAACTTCTGGGCTTCTTCTAAAGACATTTTAGTTACATCGACAGTCTTTGCCAATTCTACCTTAATCTTGCCTTTTATAACATTATGACGACCCCATCTAGCTTTTTCAATACGGATACCTTCTTCTTCCCAGTTTTGAATAACCTTATCTATTTCTTTTTGCTTCTTGACTTCGATAAGCTCTATAATATCGTCGTTTGATAAATTGTCAAAATCGTACTTCTTGTTCACATTAATGAACATGCCATTCCATTTTATGAACGGTCCAAATCTACCTGTACCTTTGGTAACCTCCATTTCTTCATACATGGCAACTGGTGCATCTGCTTTTTGTTTAGCTATGATAAGCTCTATTGCTCTATCCATCTCAATTTCAAAAGCGCTTTCACCCTTATCCATAGAAATAAATTTTTCGCCAAATTTCACATAAGGTCCAAATCTACCTACGTTGGCCAAAACTTCTTCTCCTTCATAAACCCCTAATTTTCTTGGAAGTTTAAAAAGATCCATTGCCTCTTCATAAGAAATAGTATTCAAAGACTGTTCTGGCAATAAACTTGCGAACGTTGGTTTTTCTTCATCATCAACAGTACCTATCTGTACCATTGGCCCGAATCTACCTAAACGTACAGATACTTGTTTGCCACTTTTTGGGTCTTTACCCAATATTCTTTCTCCACTAGCACGATCTGCATTTTCTTCTACGTCTACCACATTTGGATGAAAATCTTTATAAAAGTTTTTCATCATTTTCTTCCAATCTTCATCACCGGAAGCTATTTCATCAAAATCTTCTTCTACTTGGGCGGTAAAATTGTAATCTAAAATATTCGCGAAATTGGTTACCAAGAAATCGGTAACAATCATACCAATATCTGTAGGTACCATTTTACCTTTATCTGAACCAACATTTTCAGTAAGATTCTTTTCCTGAATTTTATTTGATTCTAAGATTAGTTGCTGATACTTTCGCTCAGTACCTTCAATAGTACCTTTTTCTACATAACCTCTATTAAGTATCGTCGAAATAGTTGGCGCATAGGTAGATGGTCTACCAATACCTAATTCTTCTAATTTTTTAACTAAAGTTGCTTCTGTAAATCTGTAAGGCGCTCTACTAAAGCGTTCGGTAGCCGAAATAAAATTATTCAACAAACGCTCACCTTCTTTCATTGCAGGCAACATACCTTCTTGTTCTTCCGCAACATCTTCATCATCTACACCTTCCATGTAAACTTTTAAGAAACCATCAAACTTAATAACCTCTCCGTTTGCAGTAAACTCTTCTTTATGCTTACTCGCTTGAATCTTAACATTGGTACGCTCAAGTTGTGCATCACTCATTTGCGATGCAACTGTACGTTTCCAAATTAAATCATATAATTTAGACTGATCTCGTTCTAGCGAAGGAGATTGATTACCCATTTCCGTAGGTCTAATTGCTTCGTGAGCTTCTTGAGCTCCTTTAGATTTGCCTGTGAAATTCCTAGTATTACTATATTCTTCACCATAATTTTTTACAATGGCTTCTTTAGCTGCGGTCAATGCTTCGCTGGATAAGTTTACACTATCCGTTCTCATATACGTAATTAAACCCGCTTCATATAAACGTTGGGCCACTTGCATAGTTCTACCTACAGAGAAATATAATTTTCTTGAAGCCTCTTGTTGTAATGTAGAGGTTGTAAATGGTGCCGATGGTGACTTTTTAGCCGGTTTCTTATCTAATTTACTTACTGAAAAATCAGCAGATATATTTTTTTCTAAAAATGTCTTAGCCTCCTTTTCAGTAGCAAAAGTTTTGTTCAACTTGGCCGAAAAAACATTTCCTTCTTCTGTTTGAAACTGTGCTGCTATTTTAAATGAAGCCTGTGGCTCAAAAGCTTCAATATCACGTTCACGTTCGACAATAAGACGAACTGCTACAGATTGAACACGCCCTGCAGAAAGACCTGGCTTAATTTTTTTCCAAAGTACGGGAGATAGTTGATACCCAACCAAACGATCTAAAACCCTTCTTGCCTGTTGTGCATTCACTAAGTTATAATTGATTTCCCGTGGGTTCTCAATCGCTTTTTGAATGGCGGCTTTAGTAACAGAATTAAAAACAATACGTTTCGTTTTTTTCTTATCTAAACCTAATTCTTCCGCTAAATGCCAAGAAATAGCCTCTCCCTCTCGATCCTCATCACTCGCGAGCCAGATAGTTTCAGCTTTATCAGCTAGAGCCTTTAGTTTTTTAACCAAAGCTTGCTTATCCTTGTCTACTATATATTTTGGTGTGAAATCGTTCTCGACATCTACTCCCAACTCCTTCGAAGGCAAATCTGCAATGTGACCAAAGCTCGATTCAACCTTAAAATCTTTTCCCAAAAACTTCTCTATAGTTTTGGCCTTTGCAGGAGACTCAACAATTACTAAATTTTTCGCCATCAACCTTGTTTATGCTTACAAATGTATACTAAAAATTAAACTTTGAAATTTGAAACATCTATTTCTTCCTGTAATTTATTAGAAGAATGCCTATAAATTCATTAATTCACTAGGATTTAAAAAATTACTTAAGTCTGTTTCCAATACAGATTATTTACTCCCTTTAAAGCATCCGAATAGCTAAATAAATTCTTTTTTTTGAAGAAACCCTACTGCTCAATTCCAATTGTACATCTCTTTCTTCAATCATATCAAAAGCCTAAGAATCAGCATGAAAAAAAATTGAATGAAGGGTATTTTTGTTTATTTGAATAATCTATTGTTCATAAAATGAAGCTACCACCAATAAAACAGGGAAGCTAAAATTAGCTTCCCTGTTTTATTAAATCATCCTATGATTTTACAATTCGAAAGTACTTAAGAGTTGAATATCATTATTAATATATTCATATTGATATAAAATTCGGTCTCCTATCATTAATAATGATGATGACAATGGTATCACATCATAAGCAACAATATTTTCAAAACTATTGATTAGGGTAATATTAGGTGCTTCACTTTTATCATACACTTTTAAACCTGCATCACCGTCGCAAATAAAAAGTACATCATCTTTAATGCCCAAACCATTAGTACCATTCATAGGATAAATAACTTTAAGATCTGGATTCTTTAAATCAGAAATATCAATTACATAGAGTCCACTTTCAGTATTTCCACAAAATCCGCCTCCTTTTAGCGTGACATAAGCATAATCCCCATCAACTACCACGGGATCACAAGCTGTACCGTGTCTAAATTCTGAAATGAATTCAGGTTTTTCAGGATTCTTAATATCATATATGTACATGCCTTGCGAGCCACCTATAAATAGAATATCACCTTGATTGTAAATAGTTTCAATATCCCAAGCTACTTGAACATCGTCTAAGACTTTTGGCTCCTCTACATTAGAAATGTCAAAAATATTGATATCACTGTAGTCTACAACATATAAATAGTTACCGATTATTTTAAAGCGAGCCAAAGAACCACCCTGGCCTGTAACGGGTTGAGGCGAGCCGTTATTACTTTCCGCTGAATTTACAGCAAAATCACACTCTATACAGTCAAACCGTTTTTCATAATCAGCAACCGACCTTCGCTCTGTTTTCACTTCCCATCCAACTACAATATCGTTATCATAATCGATATCATCATATTCGTAAAAATCAGCTTGAGGGTAGTCGATATTCGAAAGCCAAACATCATTATTATATATAGCATTAACTATTCGATTTGATAGTGTGATATTATTTATATCGGAAATATCAAAAATGACCAAGTCACCATAACTATCAGCATATAACTTACCGTCTTTTATAGAAATATCATAATTACCCTCAAGTTTAATAAACACAATACTTTCAGGCGCTGACGGATTTTGATTATTGATTACGTGAAAACCTAGATTTAAATCATTTACAAAAATAAAATCCTGATAAGTGTATATTTTACCTGATGAGATAATCGGTATAGGATCAACTATATCAACAGCTTCAGCCTTAAACGAAATAGCGTCTTGCAAAATTGGTCGCGCTACCAAATAGTCTTCATACGGCCCATCATCATCGCAGGAAATAAAGGTTGATACTATTATAGTTAACAACAAAAAAACATTCTTTCTCATGGTTTTCAATTTACTGGTTGTAATTAGTAGATGAGAAATACAACTTTTAGTTGCGTACACACTCAAGAAAACTATTCTATCTCATTAAAACCAATACCATCTTTATACATATAATAGGTAGGCACTTTACTTAACATCGCTGTAAAAAGCACCCCAACGCAACATAGAATAAAGCCAAGCTCAGCCACGATACCGGTCACGAATACTAAACCGAAAATAACAAGCCAGTTTTTATTACCAAGGGCAAAACTTGCCTTAACCATTTCTAATGGCGAAAGTTCATTTGAAAAAGCTAAAAAAGCGGGTATTAAAGATAGAGGAACAATCACATAAATAAGACCCACACCACAAGCAAGAAGTCCCAAAATAGCTAATCCGATGGTATAAAGCGCCAGAATAAACACCTTTCCTAAACGCCCTTCTTTAAAAAAATAGAAATAATCATCGCTCGATTCTTCACCTATATCTTTTTGTCTACAAATTTTCAAAAATGCAGCATTTAAGGCCAAGGCAAATGTTGATACCCCAATAGCAAAAACAGGAGAAAGTATACCCATTGCAATAGCTACCATAGGCGGCAACTCATTATTTCGAATAGCCTCTGGATCTGTTATACCAGCAGCTATCATAGGAATATACAGAATGATATAAAACGGTAAAATAACAACAAATGTGAGCAACAAGATGATAAAACCCTGTAACCATACTTTTTTAAACAATTCAATAGACCTACTGAAAATGGTTCCAAAGACTAAATCTGGTTTTGATTTTATTCGTTGCGTGATGATTTCTGAATTCATAGGTAAGGGTGGTTATAATTTCGGCTAAAACTAAATAATTTTTACCGGTAAAGCCTAAACATTACCCAAAAAATCATGTCATATTGTCATATTTTTGATTATAATGGTATCTTTGCAAACCAAAATATTTTATTGCAACGTATTACAAAAAATGGAGAAAACCATAGACGAGAATGTGCAGGGCACTACTTTGGCAGTTAAAGGAGAAGTGACTAACAAACGTAATTTATATATAGAGAGTTATGGCTGCGCCATGAACTTTGCAGATAGTGAAATCGTTGCATCTATACTAGCAACCGAAGGTTTTAATACTACCCAAACTTTAGAAGAAGCCGATTTGATTCTGGTAAATACTTGTTCGATTAGAGATAAAGCCGAACAGACCATACGCAAACGACTTACTGAATATAATAAGGTTAAGAAATCTAGACCTCATTTAAAAGTAGGCGTCTTGGGCTGTATGGCAGAACGACTGAAAGACAAGCTATTAGATGAGGAAAAAATTGTAGATATGGTTGTAGGTCCAGATGCCTATAAAGATTTACCGAACTTAATTAAAGAAGTCGATTCTGGCCGAGATGCTGTTAATGTTATTTTGTCGAAAGATGAAACCTATGGCGATATTGCTCCTGTACGTTTAAACACGAATGGGGTAACCGCATTTGTTTCCATCACAAGAGGTTGCGATAATATGTGCACTTTTTGTGTTGTCCCTTTCACAAGGGGCCGTGAACGTAGTAGGGATCCACAGTCTATCTTAAAAGAAGTAAACGAACTTTCACAAAAAGGATTTAAAGAAATTACTCTTCTTGGTCAGAACGTAGATAGCTATTTATGGTATGGTGGTGGACTCAAGAAAAATTTTGAGAATGCTTCTGAAATGCAAAAAGCAACAGCCACAAATTTTTCTAAACTTTTAGATACAGTTGCCTTGGCGCATCCAAAAATGCGAATTAGATTTTCAACATCTAATCCGCAAGACATGACTTTAGATGTCATTGAGACGATGGCCAAACATAAAAATATTTGTAACCATATTCATTTACCTGTGCAAAGTGGTAGCAATCGCATATTAAAGGAAATGAACAGGCTACATACGATTGAAGAGTATTTTGAACTAATTGATAATATTAGACAGATGCTTCCCAATTGCTCAATTTCACAAGATATTATTAGTGGTTTCCCAACAGAAACCGAAGAAGACCATGCTGCTACTTTAAAAGCATTGGAATATGTGAAATATGACTTCGGCTATATGTATGCCTATTCTGAAAGGCCAGGTACTTTGGCAGGAAGAAAAATGGATGATGATGTTCCTGAAAAAACTAAGAAGAGACGTTTATCAGAAATCATAGCTTTACAACGCCAACACTGTCAGTTTAGAACAGAAAAACACGTTGGCAAAGTTCAAGAAGTTTTAATCGAAGGAACGTCTAAAAAATCGGAAAAAGAATGGAGGGGAAGAAACTCGCAAAGCACCGTGGTAGTATTCCCTAAAGAAAAATACAAAGTTGGCGACTTTGTAAACGTACAAATAAACGATTGCACTTCAGCAACCTTAAAAGGCATTGCTGTAGGATATTCGGACAATAATTAATTTTCTAGCACCCATTTTACATGGAAAGCATACAAAGTATAAAACAGCGTTTTGAAATTATAGGGCAAGATCCAAAACTCAATAGAGCGTTGGAAAAAGCCATGCAAGTTGCCGCAACCGATATTTCGGTTTTAGTAACTGGCGAAAGTGGAGTCGGTAAAGAAGCGATTCCAAAAATCATTCACTCTTTATCACATAGAAAACATGCAAAATATATAGCCGTAAACTGTGGCGCTATACCAGAGGGCACTATTGACAGTGAACTTTTCGGTCATGAAAAAGGAGCTTTTACTGGAGCCACCCAAACTAGAAGCGGCTATTTTGAAGTTGCCGATGGTGGCACCATATTTTTAGATGAAGTAGGTGAACTTCCACTAACCACTCAAGTACGATTATTACGAGTTCTAGAAAATGGTGAATTTTTAAAAGTTGGCTCTTCTCAAGTTCAAAAAACAGATGTACGCATTGTTGCCGCCACGAACGTAAACATGTTCGAGGCGATTAAAAAAGAACGTTTTCGCGAAGATTTATATTACCGTCTAAGTACAATAGAAATCAATATTCCACCATTAAGGGAGCGCTCAGAAGATATTCATTTGCTTTTTAGAAAATTTGCATCCGATTTTAGTCAGAAATACAAAATGCCTACTATTCGATTAGATGACCAAGCTGTTTCACTTTTAATAAAATATAGATGGCCAGGTAACATCCGCCAGCTACGAAATATAGCGGAACAAATTTCGGTACTAGAAGAAAACAGGGCAATAACCGCAGCAACACTTAGTGGATACATACCAAATAATACGACAAGCAATTTGCCGGCGGTGGTATCGAATAAAAAATCTGAAGGTGACTTCAGTAATGAACGGGAAATTTTATACAAGGTCTTGTTTGACATGAAAGGTGATTTGAACGACCTTAAGAAATTAACAATGGAACTCTTAAAGAATAATGATTCCCAAAAGGTTCAAGAGGACAATGAAAATCTGATTCGAAAAATCTACGGAAGTGAAGATGAAGAAGAGATGGACATGGATCAAGAATCTCACGAAGAATCTACCATGAAAATGTTGCATTTACCAGAACCTAAAAAAGAAGAGGCATCGTTCGCACAAGATTCTTACGACGACAAATACCATTTTGCCGAAGAAATTCAAGAAGAAGAAACCCTATCTTTACAAGAGAAAGAGGTGGAATTAATAAAAAAATCACTTGAACGTAATCGCGGAAAAAGAAAAGCGGCCGCCTCAGAATTAGGAATTTCTGAAAGAACGCTTTACCGTAAAATAAAACAATACGATCTTTAATTAAAAAAGGAATCCCATTTCAATGAGATACATTAAAAAATATATACTTTTCATACTTCCTATAATCATTCTCACGGGATGTGGAGTTTACAATTTTACCGGTGGTAATGTTGGTGAAGCGAAAACGTTTCAGGTAAACTACTTCCAAAACTACGCTACTCAAAGCCCTGGTTCAACATTCGAACCTGGGGTCGATAGAGATTTCACTCTAGCTTTACAAGATAGAATTTTGAATCAGACAAGTTTAGATTTGATATCTTCCGGTAATCCAGATTTACTATATGAAGGTGAAATAACTGAGTATAAAATTTCCCCAATGTCTGCAACCGCCAATCAAACTGCTGCAGAAAACAGACTCTCAATGCGAGTTAAAGTTCGGTTTTATAATCGACTAAAAGAGGATGCTGCTTTTGACCAGAGTTTTTCTTTCTTTTACGACTACCCTGCAGATACCCAGTTATCGGCGGTAAAAAGTGAAGCGCACGAAATAATTTTCGAAAGACTTACACAAGATATTTTCAACGCCTCATTGGCAGATTGGTAATAAAATGAACGTTAAGGAATTTACATATTTTCTAGAACATCCTACCAAAGTGGTAGAACCTATACACACCAAACACCTAGAAGATATTATTGCTGAATATCCGTATTTTCAGGCGGCAAGAGCCTTACATCTCAAAGGGCTTAAAAACTTAAATAGCTATAAATACAATAAAGCGCTTAAGACTACCGCAGCTTTTACTACAGATAGAGACGTACTTTTTGATTTCATTACTTCTAAAGATTTTTTGCAGTATAATTCTTCAGATAAAAAAACTGATGCAAAAATTCTAGTTAAAGAAGCGATTATTGAAAGTGAACCCATTTCTTTAGTTGAAGAGTCTAAAGACAAACGATTACCAAAGGATGAAACGGAAGCGCCAGCCGCATTAATAGAAGTGTCGGAAGACAGGCCTTTACCACAAGATGAGAATGACGCAGAACATATTCTGGACCCCGAACTCTTTCAATCTAAAAATCCAGAAGTTTCTAAAGAAGAAGAAACACTAGACATCGGTAAACCATTGGCATTTGATGCCAAAGAGAAATATTCTTTTTCAGAGTGGTTAAATCTCGCATCTAGCAAACCAACTGAAAAGACCGTCGAAAAAGTTGAGAAAAAGAAGGTTCCTGCAAAACATAAAAAGATATCTTCATCAAAAGATGAAGCGATTAAAAAGAGAAAATTTGATCGTATCGATAGGTTTATAGCCAATAACCCTAAAATAGACCCCACAGAACAGAAGAATACAAGACTAGATATTTCTAGCTCTATTAAGATCGACAAAAATGAGTTGATGACCGAAACTTTAGCCAGAGTTTATTTAGAGCAAAAAAAGTATAAAAAGGCCATTCAAGCCTTCAAAATATTAAGTTTGAAATATCCAGAAAAAAGTAGTTTCTTTGCAGACCGAATTAGGGCAGTAGAAAAAATTCAAAAAGATAATAAATAATATAGAATGAGTACATTTTCAATATTCTTGATACTTATCATCGTCGTTTGCTTATTATTAGTATTGGTGATTATGGTACAAAATCCAAAAGGTGGCGGACTTTCTTCTTCTTTTGGTGGCGGAGGAACGCAGGTTATCGGTGGAGTTAAAAAAACAGGTGACTTTTTAGATAAGAGCACATGGACGTTAGCCGGAGTGTTAATAGTTTTAATCTTAGCTTCTAACATTGCCCTTAAAGGTAATTTTGGTGATGCAGATTCAAAATTATTACAAGGTGATGACTTTGAAACTACGGTGCCAGAGACATTACCAGAAGAGGTTACACCTCCTGCAACTAACGAAGCTACTCCTTCAGATAGTTTATAAAACATTTTAACATATTTCAACAGATGCCAGCTTATGACAAGCTGGCATTTTTTGTTTACAATTTGTCATGAAATAGGCAATGGCATAATTTCTGCCTTTACATACCCACGAAACTAAAAATCAATTTAAAAATTAATAATTATGGCTAAAGTTAATATCAAACCATTGGCAGATCGAGTTCTTATAGAGCCAATGGCAGCTGAAACTAAAACTGCGTCTGGACTTTATATTCCTGATACTGCAAAAGAGAAACCACAGAAAGGAAAAGTTGTTGCTGTTGGTCCTGGCACAAAAGATGACAAGGTTACCGTTAAAGTTGGCGATACTGTTCTTTATGGAAAATATGCCGGAACTGAATTGAAGTTAGAAGGCACAGATTACTTGATGATGAGAGAAAGTGATATTCTTGCTATTATTTAAATAGTATTTAGCTTATGGTATTATACCCTAGGCTTTTTAAAATTCACTAAAAAAATAATTAATAATTTTCTTAACCAATCGCGAATAGCTCAAGGTTAAATATTTAAACAAAAATTAAAAATGGCAAAAGATATAAGATTTGATATCGATGCAAGAGACGGTCTTAAAAGAGGCGTTGATGCGTTGGCAAATGCTGTAAAAGTAACATTAGGCCCAAAGGGTAGAAACGTAATTATCAGCAAATCATTTGGTGCTCCACAAGTAACTAAAGATGGTGTTACTGTTGCTAAAGAAATAGAATTAGCGGATCCATTAGAAAACATGGGTGCTCAAATGGTGAAGGAAGTTGCTTCTAAAACCAATGACCTTGCTGGTGATGGTACAACTACTGCAACAGTATTGGCTCAAGCAATCGTAAAAGAAGGTTTGAAGAATGTTGCTGCAGGTGCAAATCCTATGGATTTGAAAAGAGGTATTGACAAAGCCGTTGAAGCAATTGTTGCCGATTTAGCAAAACAAGCTAAAAAAGTAGGTGATTCTTCTGAGAAAATTAAGCAAGTAGCTTCTATTTCAGCTAACAATGACGAAACTATCGGTGAATTAATCGCTCAAGCTTTTGGCAAAGTAGGTAAAGAAGGTGTTATCACTGTAGAAGAAGCAAAAGGTACTGATACATACGTTGACGTTGTAGAAGGTATGCAATTTGATAGAGGTTACCTTTCACCATATTTTGTTACTGATTCTGAAAAGATGGTAGCGCAATTGGAAAATCCTTACATCTTATTGTTTGACAAGAAGATTTCTTCAATGAAAGATTTACTTCCTGTTTTGGAACCAGTTGCTCAATCAGGAAAACCTCTTTTAATTATTGCTGAAGATGTTGATGGTGAAGCATTAGCTACTTTAGTTGTAAACAAATTAAGAGGTTCTTTAAAAATTGCCGCTGTTAAGGCACCAGGATTTGGTGATCGTAGAAAAGCAATGTTAGAGGATATCGCAATATTAACTGGTGGTACTGTTATTTCTGAAGAAAGAGGATTCTCTTTAGATAACACTACACTTGATATGTTGGGTACTTGTGAAAAAGTACAAATCGACAAAGACAATACTACAATTGTAAACGGTGGTGGTGTTGCAAAAGATATCAAAACAAGAGTTAATCAGATAAAATCTCAAATCGAGACAACTACATCTGATTATGACAAAGAAAAACTTCAAGAGCGTTTAGCCAAATTGGCTGGTGGTGTTGCCGTACTTTATGTAGGTGCTGCATCTGAAGTTGAAATGAAAGAGAAAAAAGACCGTGTTGATGATGCTTTACATGCTACAAGAGCTGCAGTAGAAGAAGGTATCGTAGCAGGTGGTGGTGTTGCATTGGTAAGAGCTAAATCAGTTCTTTCTAAAGTAGCTACTGAGAACGAAGATGAAGCAACAGGTTTACAGATTGTAGCCCGCGCCATCGAAGCTCCTTTAAGAACTATTGTATCTAACGCTGGTGGTGAAGGTTCTGTAGTAATCGCAAAAATCTTAGAAGGAAAAGGAGATTTCGGTTATGATGCAAAATCAGAAACATACGTTGATATGATGAAAGCTGGTATCATTGACCCTGCTAAAGTAACTAGAGTAGCATTGGAAAATGCAGCTTCTGTTGCTGGTATGATCTTAACTACCGAATGTGCTTTGACTGACATTAAGGAAGACACTCCTGCTGGCCCACCAATGGGTGGCGGTATGCCAGGCATGATGTAGGTCGGCAGCGCCGACAGGCTATTATTAGCTTGTCTGCTTTTCTTACTAATATTAAAACCGCTCTTGAAAACTCAAGAGCGGTTTTTTTGTTGGTAAAAGTCATTTCTTACTAAAACCGCTGACTTTATAAAAATTGGTCATTCGTAGTTTCTCATATGTTTTCGGGCTATAATATTCTTATAATTTAAATAAAACCTCTAATTTCTATTGCTATAATTTCACATTATGAAATACATAAGAATATATATCTCCATTATAATACTCACTTTTATTTTTAGTTCTTTTATTCTCAATCCTAAACCAGAGAATGAAAATCAAACTCCCATTGTCGTGATGGGCTATTATGTACCAGAAAAAGAGTACCGTCCTGATCAACTCCCACTTAATCAATTAACACATATTATATTTTCTTTCACCAATATCATTGATGGTGAAATGAAATTCAGAGACCAACAAACCGGAGAAAAATTACAACAATTAGTTGCACAACGTCGATACCACCCCCATTTAAAAGTCATGATAGCTTGTGGTGGCTGGGGAGCTGATGGATTTTCTGACATGGCCCATACAGCAGAAAATAGAAGAAAATTCATTAAAAGCGTCGTAGCATTTAATGAAAAATACAAACTAGACGGTCTAGACATAGATTGGGAATATCCTTCAATACCGGCTGCAAGTACCAGAGCTAGGCCAGAAGACAAGCAAAACTTTACTATGCTAATGAAAGAATTGCGAGAGGCATTGAACGAACTAGAAAGAGAACAGGTCTTAACTTTTGCATCTGCAGGATGGAAACAATACTATGAAAATATAGAATTAAAAAAAGTAATGACCTATGTCGATTTCATGAACATCATGACGTATGACCTAGTTGGAGGAAATGCCCCTTTCACCGGACACCATACGGCTCTTGGGCTAATTGAGGATAAAGATATTCAAGGTACACCTGCATGGAAATATGCCGAACAACGCAAAGCAAATATGAAAAAGCACGATAATACCTACGAACCTAAATCAGTAGAAAAAATTATTTCTTATTGTATTGAAAATGGTGCTAAACCAGAACAACTCGTTATTGGCGCCGCATTTTATGGCCGCGCGTGGAAAGGAGTTCCATCCGAAAATAATGGTCTTTACCAATCAAATACAGGCGCCCATGAAGGCTGGAGCGGATACTCTCAGATTCGAAAAGAATATGAACCAAGTACTAATTACAAAAGATATTGGGACCCTATCGCAAAAGCACCCTATTTATATAGTAAGAAAGACAGTGTTTTTATTAGTTACGACGATACTGTATCAGTTAGGCTTAAAACAGAGTTTGTCATGAAAAAGAAACTAGGTGGAATAATGTTTTGGCAATTAGGAATTGACACTAAGGATAATAATAGTCTTTTGAATGCTATTTATGACACTTCATTAAAAAACTAAATTCTTTTTTCTTCAATTTTGAAGAATGCCCATTTCCTGAACTAATTTAAATGACAGCACAGATTCAATTTTTAAAAAAATAATTCAATCTTATTCCAATCTAGTGTTTATAAGATTGGTGTAAAACCACGTTACCAACAAAAAAACCACCTTCTTTTTACAAAAGGTGGTTTTCACGTCCAAGTGGTTAGCCTACTCGTAGACTATTACCAAACTACTTCTTCTTAGGAGCAGCTTTTGGAGCAGCCTTTTTACCAGCTTTTGCTGGAGAAGGCTTTGCAGCTGGTTTCCCTGCTGATTTTGCTTGTGCCATTAGTATCGAATTTAAAATAAATCTAGGCTAATGTATTTCAGATTTTGATTCGTGATAATCTCGTTGGCAAAAAATTAACTAAAAATTATTCAAGCCTTTTTTAACTGTAAAACACTCTTAATTAATTATCGCTTTTTCGACTACATTTTATGATTTAATCCATCATCTGAATTATCTTCTCTATACCTACAGCAGGGGTGAACACTGCTATAAGCCTCCTCCGTCGCCTTCAATTCTTTAGTGTCATGACCTACAGCAACAATAGCACTTTTAATCTTCATTGCATCGGTTTTACGCTCATCCATAATTATAGATAATTGATGCGATGGAATATCCCACATAGCGTATTTAACGCCTTTCACATTCAATGCCGCTTCTTCAATACGCTCTTTACACATGGCGCATTTACCATTAACATCGAAAGTCATTTTCTTGTTCTTATCTTGGGCATACGTTAATACCGCTATCAACATCATTGCGATTGACAAAATGGTTCTTTTCATATCTCTTTAAATTAGTAATTATTATTGAATTTTAAATCTAAATCCGCCATAAAACATTCTTCCCATTATTGGCGCGTAAACAATGGTAGTATCAAAATTAGGACCAAAAGGGTTATCTGCACCTAAAACCGGATTATTTTGTTGTTCTCCATTTAGGTTCTCCCCTCCTATATATATTTCAAACGTATTAGAAAATACTTTTGTTATTTGAGCATTCATAAGATTATATGGCGAAGAATATTCTCCTAATTGATATTGTATTGAATTAGAACTGGTATCAGGTAATCTCATTTTTCCTAAACTATGCAACGTATAATCAAATTTCCACTGCGAACCATTTTCTTTAGCCTCTGTTTCATAGCCTAAATTAATAAAAAAACGATGCTGCGCTTGTAATGGTTTTTGTAGGTTACCGCTAATATAATCGGTCGATACATCATAGAATTTATACGCCGTTCTAAAATTTAACCGAGTTAATAGTTCATAATTCATTTCAATTTGAAAACTATGGGCGCTACTCCTTCCTTCTAAATTATAAAATGAAACTTCTTGAGGGTTTTCCCAATCAACCACAATCTGATTTCTGAAATCGGTGATATAATAATCTACCGACACATCACCTTTTTTGTTTATAAAATTAAAACCTTGTAAAAAACTTACTCCGTAATTCCAAGCATCTTCTGGTTCTAGTCCGTAAACACTTCCCCCCGAATTCAATATTTTGATGTTCCTTGATGAAGCAAAAAGCTGTTGGTTTTCAGCAAATATATTTGCTGCTCTTTTACCCCGGCCGAACGAACCACGTAAACTTCCATTTTCCCATGGTGTATAGCGAATATGAAAACGTGGTGTTACAAAAGTTCCTAATCGATTATGATTATCAACACGAAGACCTGCGGTAAGACTCACTTTCTCCAAATTCTCATAGCTGTATTCTATAAAAGCACCTACAGAAGTATCTTCTCTAGAATAATCTGTAGTAGTTACCACCTCATCATAGCCATCATAAGCAAATGAAAGTCCTGTTTTAAATTTGTTTCTTGTATCGCCAATGATAGAATTAAAAAGCAAACTTGTAAAAATACTTTCGTGATTTATGTCATACGTTCTAAAACCAAAATACGAATCTTGTTTATGCAAACTATAGGCAGTCTGAAATCCGAAACTTTGAAATGGCAATTCCGGAAAAACATAGCCAAGTTTTAAAGAAGTATCAAAACGACGTGTATTGATTTCACTACCCCAAGAATTAGTGGTAAACTTATCCTTATTAGGGTTAAAATCTACTTGCCCTACTTGTTTTTCATCATTCAAAAAACGAACATTGAAAAAACTAACCCACCCTTTTTCTGGGTCTTGATACTGCCATCGGTTCATCACATTAATTTGGTCAGCAAGAGGAGAATCTAAAAATCCATCATTATTATTATCTTCTTTCTCCGTTCTCTTATTACCGTGAATATATAATCCGGTACTCAACTTGTCCGTAAGCTGTTTATTAAAATGTGTGTTTAGCTCATAACGACCATTTTCATTGGCATACCCATTTACAAAAACGGCATTATCAGTAAGAGGTTTAACCATTTCGGTATTTATTTGACCAGAAATACTTTCATAACCATTTACCACACTACCCGCCCCTTTGGTAATTTGAATACTCTCTATCCAAGTGCCTGGAGTAAATGTTAAACCGTATGCCTGAGAAGCACCACGAACCATAGGAATATTTTCTTGAGTAATCAATAAATACGGACTAGTTAAACCTAACATTTGAATTTGCTTGGTACCCGTTAAACCATCTGATAGATTTACATCTATAGCAGGGTTTGTCTCGAAACTTTCTGCAAGATTACAGCAGGCGGCCTTTAACAATTCTGCACTGTTAACTGTAATTACATTTTGCGGACTGAAATAGGTTTTCTGTATAGCATCTCGCTTTTGTTGCACCACAACTTCATCTAATTCATTCGAAGGTTTTAAAGCATGACGAATAGATCTAGGCTTATTTATAGTTAAGGTATCTGACTCAAAACCTACATAACTAATAATAAGCTTATTGAATTCCTTTTTATAGGGAATAGAGAATTTCCCATCAAAATCTGTAACTACTCCTGTTTGGGAATCTTGCCAATACACATTAGCACCAGAAAGACTCAAAGCATTTGAATCATTGGAGTCTAATATTACTCCATCCACTTGATCTTGAGACAAGACTAGCGTAGGCAATACTACAGCAACTAGTGCTATTATAATTTTATTCATCTATAATTTCTTATTGAATTTTATTAATCAATTTTAGCTGCCCGTAAACCCAATAAGCTAATTGGTGGTAATCGGAGGGCGTTGAGCCTCGTAAAAAGAATACCTATAAGGGTAATGGCTAAAAGCCAAGTTATATTTTTCATTGAATATTAGATTTGATTAAAAAATGTATGAACGCTATAAAGCGATGTATTACACGTTTTAAATCAAATCAAAAAAACTTGGTGAAGAATATTCAAATCCTCTGCTATTTTAGGCGGCGGATAAGAATCGCAAACAATATTCTTATCTGTAGTCTCTTGAAACAAGCCCAAATAAGAGGTTGTAAAGTAAATTAAGAATACTTGTTGAGAAAAATCAAAATTAGAAAAACCAAGATTTAAATTGTCTTGACCTTGTATAGTAAACACTTCATTATCGCAGCATTGCTTTTTCTCTATGGATGCATCACCCAATAAGGCTAAGCTAGCTTGCATACCACAATCATCTGCTTGACCGAACAAAGCTATATCCATAACTCGCCCCATACACAAATGCTTTTCAACTGTCCACGAAATTGTGGACAACAACAATAGCAACGCCATTGAAACAGAAAATAATTTATGAAACAAATTTTTCATGTTTACAAAAATAAGAATTATTTCACCCAACCCTTTTTAGTGTCAATTTTCTTAACGAATATTTAAGTACAACCTATTGTAAAAATAGGTTTTAAACTTCATTTTTGTACTTACTAAAATAGCCTAAGTATGTTTGATGATTTACGACCACTTATAAATTCTATAACAGATTCCAATAATACCACTGAATCAAAATTGCAGAAAATATGTGAATTACTAAAAAGTGAAATACCTCATTACGATTGGGTAGGGTTTTATTTTAAAAACGGAGATAAGAAAGAATTAAAGTTAGGTCCTTATGCTGGTGAACCTACAGACCACACCATTATACCTTTTGGAAAAGGAATTTGCGGCCAAGTTGCCGAAAGCAACAAAAACTTTGTAGTACCCGATGTACAGGCACAAGACAATTATATAGCTTGCAGCATTACGGTTAAAGCAGAAATAGTTGTTCCCCTATTCGTTAACGAAGAAAATATAGGGCAAATAGATATTGATTCTAACACTCCTAATCCTTTTACAAAGGCCGATGAGACCTTTTTAGAATTCGTAAATTTCGAAGTAGCTAAAATTCTTTAAAACTTTAGGCTTTTTGTTGATAACCCGAGGTGATTCTTAGCTGCAAAAAAATTACTTTTGCTTGCTTATTAAAACCTTATAAGCATCTTACAATGAGCAGTGTTAAAAAAGCGTCTTCAGCCTTAATATCAGTATTTCATAAAGATGGGTTAGAACCTATCGTAAAGAAATTTCAAGAATTAGGAATTACTATTTATTCTACCGGCGGAACGGAAAAATTCATTACCGATTTAGGAATCGAAGTTGTTCCTGTTGAAGATGTAACTAGCTACCCTTCTATTCTTGGAGGTAGAGTTAAGACCTTACACCCAAAAGTATTTGGAGGCATATTGAATAGACAAGACAATGAAAGTGATGTCGCTCAATTAGCCGAATTTGAAATTCCTCAAATAGATATCGTAATAGTTGATTTGTACCCGTTCGAAAAAACGGTTGCGAGTGGTGCTTCTGAACAAGATATCATTGAAAAAATAGATATTGGCGGAATTTCACTTATACGTGCAGCTGCAAAAAACTTTAAAGATGTTACCTGTGTTTCTTCTATGGAAGATTACGCGGATTTTCTTTCAGTTATATCAGAAAATGATGGAAATATAAGTCTAGAAGACAGAAAACGTTTTGCTGCTAAATCTTTTAACGTTTCTTCTCATTATGATACTGCTATTTTTAACTACTTCAATAAAAACCATGACATAGCAGCCCTTAAAGTAAGTGAGACCACAGGTAAGGTTTTACGTTATGGAGAGAATCCACATCAAAAAGGATTCTTCTTCGGGGATTTCGATGCTATGTTCTCCAAATTACATGGAAAAGAATTATCGTACAATAATCTATTAGATGTTGATGCAGCGGTAAATCTTATGTCAGAATTTAAAAACGATGCTCCAACATTTGCTATACTTAAACATAACAATGCTTGTGGTCTTTCTCAGAGAGACACCCTACATCAAGCGTATGTTGATGCTTTAGCCGGTGACCCGGTTTCAGCATTTGGCGGCGTTCTTATTAGCAACAAAGAAATTGACAAAGCAACTGCGGAAGAAATTCATAAATTGTTCTGCGAAGTAGTTATAGCACCAAGCTATAACCCTGAAGCTTTAGAGATTTTAAAAGGAAAGAAAAACAGAATTATTCTAATACAGAAAGCTGTTGAAATGCCAGAGATGTTGGTAAGAACATGTTTAAACGGTATGCTTCTTCAAGAAAAAGACCATAAAACAGATACCATTGCAGATCTAACAAATGCAACAAACACTAAGCCTTCTGAACAAGAATTAGAAGATTTGATATTTGCATCAAAACTATGCAAGCACACAAAATCGAACACTATAGTAATTGCAAAGAACAAACAACTTTGCGCGAGCGGTACCGGTCAAACAAGTAGAGTAGATGCTTTAAACCAAGCCATTCACAAAGCACAAACGTTTAATTTTGACTTGAAAGGTTCCGTAATGGCAAGTGATGCTTTCTTCCCTTTTCCTGATTGTGTTGAAATTGCAGACAAAGCAGGTATCACTAGTGTAATTCAGCCAGGTGGCTCAATTAAAGACCAATTAAGTGTTGATTATTGTAATGAACATAAAATTTCAATGGTGATGACCGGTACGCGTCATTTCAAGCATTAATTTCATTACTTTTGTCGATAAAACACACCCTTTTATCTAAAATATAAACATCACATATGGGATTTTTTGATTTCTTGACCGAGGAAATAGCTATAGATTTAGGTACAGCGAACACCCTTATTATACATAATGACAAGGTAGTTGTCGATAGCCCATCCATCGTTGCCAGAGATAGAATTAGTGGAAAAATTATTGCAGTTGGTAAAGAAGCCAACATGATGCAAGGTAAGACCCATGAAAATATAAAAACGATTAGACCATTGAAAGATGGTGTAATCGCAGATTTCGATGCTTCTGAAAAAATGTTGATGATGTTTATTAAAAACATTCCGGCATTAAAGAAAAAGTGGTTCCCACCTGCATTGCGATTGGTTATCTGTATTCCATCAGGTATTACTGAAGTTGAAATGCGTGCGGTAAAAGAATCTGCCGAAAGAGTAAACGGTAAAGAAGTTTATCTAATTCACGAGCCTATGGCTGCTGCTATTGGTATTGGTTTAGATATTATGCAACCTAAAGGAAATATGATTGTTGATATAGGTGGTGGTACTACTGAAATTGCAGTTATAGCATTAGGAGGTATTGTTTGTGATAAATCGGTAAAAATTGCAGGTGATGTATTTACCAATGATATTATATATTACATGCGTACACAACACAATCTTTATGTTGGTGAAAGCACAGCAGAAGCTATTAAGATTGAAATAGGCTCCGCAACAGAAGACCTACAGTCGCCGCCTGATGAAAAATCAGTACAGGGTCGTGATTTATTGACAGGCAAACCTAAGCAAGTTCAAATATCTTATAGAGAAATTGCAAAGGCATTAGATAAGTCTATTCTACGTGTTGAAGATGCTGTGATGGAAACGTTATCTCAAACACCCCCAGAATTGGCTGCTGATATTTATAACACTGGTATTTACCTTGCCGGCGGAGGTTCTATGTTACGCGGATTGGACAGAAGATTGTCGCAAAAAACTGACTTACCAGTATATATTGCAGAAGACCCATTACGTGCGGTGGTTCGTGGTACAGGTATAGCATTAAAAAATCTAGAACGTTATAAGAGCATATTAATCAAGTAAGTGAGCCGATATTAATTGGTTTATTTATTTGATGGTAAAATTTAGGGGTGAATGCAACAGATTATAAATTTTCTAATTAGGTACAAAACCTTTCTACTATACCTATTTCTGTTATTAATCTCCTTAATTTTTACGTTTCAGTCGCATTCTTATCATCAATCTAAATTTTTAAATTCTTCCAATTACATCACTGGAAGCATTTATTCATTTTCAGATAATATTTCTTCCTACTTCAACCTAAGGGAAGAAAACAATAGTTTGGTCGAAGAAAACAAAAGGCTTAGAGATAAACTTTTCAACACGCCTCAGCTTACAGCAGCAACTATTGATACCACTGCTATTGACTATGAAGTAATCAGAGGTAAGGTAATCAATAACAGCTATGCAGATCAACGTAATTATGTAACTATAAACAAAGGAAAGAAAGATAGCATTGCGCAAGATATGGGCGTAATTACAGACAAAGGTATCTTAGGTATTGTAGAAAATACCTCAGCCAACTTTTCAACCGTACAAAGTATCTTGAGCGAAAAATCGAATATCAATGCCAAAATCAAAAATTCGAATCATTTTGGTTCACTAGTTTGGGAAAATACACAAGATTATAATGTAGTTCAATTAATAGACATTCCTCGACTTGTACCCTTAACCATAGGCGACACTATTGTAACCGGAGCAATGAGTAGTATTTTTCCAGAGAATATTCCTATCGGCACTATCAAACGTTTCGACTTAGATAATTCAAAAAGTTTCTATTTTATTGATGTTGAATTATTTAATGACATGACCAATATTGGAAATATATATATCATTAAAAATTTGAACCGTAAAGAAGTTTTACAATTAGAAGCAGAAACAGAAGCCAATGATCAATAGTACTTTCTTTTTCAACGTACTCCGGTTTATACTATTGGTTCTAGTACAGGTACTCGTATTCAACAATTTAAATTTCTTCGGCTATATAAACCCACTGGTTTATATTCTGTTTCTATATTGGTACCCCATCAAACAAAATAGAGCTACATTTATAGTACTATGTTTTATTCTAGGGCTATTTGTAGATATATTCTCTGACACGCTTGCCATAAATGCTGCTGCTACCGTTACAATAGCTTATTTACGACCTACAATTATGCGTTTTGTTTTTGGCGTCAACTATGAATTTCAAAGTTTTAAGTTAAACAACAGTACTAAGGCACAACAATTTACATTTTTAGCGTTATTAATTATAATACATCACTTGGTATACTTTACGTTAGAAATTTTCAGCTTCGCGAATAGCTTGTTAATTTTACAAAAAACGCTTACAGTTGGTATCTCCACATTGATTTTATGCATATTATTCAGCACACTATTTAGCAGTAAAAAAGAATGAGAAAAATTCTTTTATCATCTATTATCATTGTTATCGCAATTACATTCTTGGGACGGCTATCCTATTTGCAAATTTTTAGCTTTTCCACAGATCACGTTTTGGAGGATCCGGCCATAAAAGCTATTTATGATTATCCTGAACGTGGATATATATATGATAGAAACGGAAACCTTTTAGTCGGTAACGACCCTGCTTACGATGTCATGGTTATCCCTCGAGAAGTAAAACCATTAGATACTCTTGAATTTTGCGGTCTATTAGGTATTGACAAAGAAAGATTCATAGAAAAACTCAGAAAGGCAAGAGTTTACTCTCCAAGATTACCTTCGGTTTTAGTACCACAATTGTCTAAGCAAGATTATGCCAAACTACAGGAGAAAATGCGTAAGTACAAAGGCTTTTATATTCAAAAACGGTCTTTACGCTATTATGACACCCCTAGTGCAGCCAATGTTCTTGGGTATATAAGTGAGGTAAATGAAGGTGACCTTGCCGTGAACAAATATTATGTTCAAGGAGAACTAAAAGGTAGAACCGGAGTAGAGCGCTATTACGAAGATTTATTAAGGGGAAGAAAAGGCGTACAATACATTCAAAAAGATAGATTCAATAGAGATATTGGCCCGTACAAAGAAGGAGCAATAGACACTTTACCTGAGCAAGGAAAGCAAATAAGTATCACTATCGACAAGACGCTACAAGAGTATGGTGAGCTATTAATGAATGGTAAAAGAGGTGGCATAGTCGCTTTAGAGCCTTCCACAGGTGAAATTCTATCTATGATTTCAGGCCCAACCTATGACCCCGCTCTATTGGTCGGTAGAGAACGTTCTAAAAATTACACCAAATTATATAACGACACTATAGCCAACCCTACTTGGGATCGCTCAATACACGCTCAACAGCCCCCTGGGTCACCTTTCAAAACCCTTAATGCACTTATTGCACTACAAGAAGGTGTACTGGATGAATCAAGCACTATTCAATGTTATCATGGATTTTATGTTGGTAAGACAAAAAGAGGTTGTCACTGTGGTGGTGGTATGCGTGATATGAATAAAGGAATCTACATGTCTTGCAACGCTTATTTTGCAGGTACTTTTCGTAAAATATTTGAACATTTTGATACTACGGATGAAGCGATGGACGTTTGGGAAAAGCACATGCGTAGCTTTGGTCTTGGCGATTACCTTGGCTATGATTTGCCTTTTGGTCAAAAAGGTAGAATACCAAACAAAGAATATTATGACAAATGGTATGGAGATAACCGATGGAGTTCTTCCTATATCATTTCCAATTCTATTGGCCAGGGTGAAATATTGGCGACACCTATTCAATTAGCCAACATGACAGCCGCCATTGCGAATAGAGGTCATTATTTTACACCGCATATCTTAAAGAAAATTGAAGGTAAAGATATTACAGAACCAAAATTTACCGAAGCTAAACACACCACAATAGACCCGAAATATTTCGAACCTGTTGTTCGAGGTATGGCAGATGTATACACAAAAGGTACTGCATCTCGCTTGCAAATTCCAGGTATTGAAATGGCAGGCAAAACGGGTACTGCAGAAAATTTCACTAAAATAGACGGGGTACGTACTCAATTAACAGATCATTCTGTTTTTGTAGCGTTTGCACCAGTAGATAATCCTAAAATTGCAATTGCCGTATATATCGAAAATGGATATTTCGGCTCTAGATATGCTGGCCATATTGCTTCTCTTATGATAGAGAAATATTTGAAAGGGGAAATAACCAGAAAGGATTTAGAAAAAAGAATGCTTGAAAAAACGTTAGAAGCAGAATATGCAAAACCCTACAGTGGGGAGGAGTTTAAAATAAACGAGCGTGTCTGGTAGAAGTATTCTAAAACGTATAGATTGGCTAAGTGTTTTCATCTATTTCGCACTTGTTCTTATTGGTTGGATTAATATTTACTCCAGTACATTTACTGACGAGCACAGCTCTATTTTTGATTTCGGAACACTTTATGGCAAACAACTATTTTTTATTGGAGTCAGTCTAATAACAATAGTTATCATACTTGCCCTTGAAGTAAACTTTTACGAACGATTCTCAAGTCTTCTTTACATACTTTCAATGGTCTCGCTCTTAGGGCTTTTTGTTTTTGGCAAAACCATAGCTGGCGCAACCTCATGGTATGACCTCGGTTTTTTCAATCTACAACCTTCTGAATTAGCGAAAGTTGCAACTGCATTGGCTCTTGCTAAATACCTTAGTGATATTCAAACAGATATTAAACGAAGAAAGGATCAGTTATATGCATTGTTGATTATACTTATACCTGCGTTATTGATAATACCACAACCGGATCCCGGTAGTGCCCTTGTGTTCTTTGCACTTATTTTTGTAATATTCAGAGAAGGCCTACCCCTTTTCTATTTGGCAATTATCGTAAGTCTGATACTTATATTTGTTACCACCTTAATGTTCGGCACTATTTGGCTTGTTATAGGTTTGGTATTACTAATTATACTTTTATTTGGGTTAAAACGAAAAACTCTTAAAATTCCTGTTATTCCGCTTACTTTTATTAGTGTAGCGGTCATTCTCTTTTCTTTATCTGTAAATTTTGTTTTTAACAATGTATTCGAACAACGCCACCGAGATCGTTTTGGCTTGTGGTTACGACTTGAAAAAGACCCAAATAAATTAGAACAGATAAGAAAAACAATAGGCTACAACACCTATCAATCAGAAAAAGCAATTGAATCTGGCGGATTTTTTGGTAAAGGTTTTTTAGAAGGGACAAGAACTAAGGGTGATTTCGTGCCTGAACAGCATACGGATTATATTTTCAGTACCGTTGGTGAAGAATGGGGCTTCTTAGGAACTGCCACGGTGATTATCCTATTTACAATACTTTTTCTAAGACTTATTTCTCTCGCAGAAAGGCAGAAAAATGCTTTTGCCCGAATGTATGGCTACGGTGTTATCTCCATTCTTTTAATTCACTACTTTATAAATATAGGTATGGTAATAGGCATATTACCTACTATTGGTATTCCGCTACCTTTTTTTAGTTATGGTGGGTCAGGTTTATTATTCTTTACTATTTTACTATTTATTTTCCTACGACTAGATACAAATCGATTAAAGGAGAGTTTCTAAAATTTAAAACCAGAAGCGTTATTTTGTTTTTCAAAAGCATCTTGGTCTTTTAGGGGTAAACTTTCAAAAAAATCAATACCCGTCTCTTTTTCAATATCATCAATGGAAACAATAAAACTACGAAGCTGTGAAGATTGAGGCTTATTAGGTATTAAAAAAGATATCGTAATTAGTTGATTACCCTTTTTACGAGCTATAATTTTATAAAAATCATCTGGCACATCTACATCCTCCTGTCCAATTTCTTCCAATCCATTCTCCAACACTCCACCGGTAAAAATATATAGTGTTCCATATTTCTTTGCCCAACGCCTTGTTTGCTGTTCTAAATCGTTCCATATACCTGCATTAAACTCTCTATCCTGCGGACTTATATTACTTGTGTAGAAAGTTTCATTATATGCTTGCAAAGAGAATCTACGGTCACCTGCAGGTACCAAATGGCCGCGGTCATACCCTGATCCTTTATAATTTTTATAATCTGCAGATTTAGATGAAACAAAAGGATCTTCTATAAAATAAGGTCGTTTTCTATCATCATAGGTCAGGTGCTTTTTATCAAGTATATATGCCACCCATTCTGCCTGTTCAAAAGGTTCATTATAGGATAATGTAAAATAAGAATGGTCAACGATTTCACCAGTAGTTGATGAGGGTAAAAGTTCTTTTGGGAAATTATTCGAGTCTGCACCTGTATCATTATTTGAATAAGTTGCAGGCGTATAAAAATTCTCGAATAGCCAAAAACCTATTACACAAACAAGAATTAAAATACTATAAACAGTTCCATTCTTTTTACGGTATGTCATACGCCAAAATTACCGTAATTTTGTAAGATATACAGGAATTAATCGACCAATAAACCTAGTATAAAAAGGTCTAAACGAAAGAAAAATTATGATACTTACTTGGAAAGATGTAATTCATTTTTCGGTGAATGGTAACCCTGAGCCTGATAAAAGAATAGAAAAAACAGAACAGGAATGGAAAGATATTCTTACTCCTGAACAATTTAGAATCGCTCGCAAAAAAGGAACAGAAGCTCCGCATTCAGGCGCACTATGCACTTCTCATGAAGCTGGCAAATATGAATGTATTTGCTGTGGCACTTCTTTGTTCGATTCAACTATTAAGTTTGAGTCTGGCACGGGCTGGCCTAGTTTTACACAGCCAATTAAAGAAAATGCTATTAAATACCACAAAGATGATTCTTTTGGGATGGTTCGCGTTGAAGTTATGTGCAATACATGTGATGCTCATTTAGGACATGTTTTTCCTGACGGACCAGAACCTAGTGGCTTACGCTATTGTATAAATTCAGAATCGATGCAATTAGAAAAGGAGGATGCAAATGGCTAATACTAATTTTGAAGTTGCCACAGTAGGTGGTGGGTGTTTTTGGTGTACCGAAGCGGTCTTTCAAGAAGTAAAGGGTATTAAAAAAGTTGTTTCTGGTTATACTGGCGGAAAAGCCCCCGGAAGACCAACATATAGAGAAATCTGTTCTGGACTCACTGGCCATGCCGAAGTAGTTCAGGTGACTTTTGATCCTAAGATAATATCTTATGAAGATATACTAATAATCTTTATGACTACACATGACCCTACTTCATTAAACCGACAAGGTGCCGATGCAGGTACCCAGTATCGTTCTGTGATATATTATCATGATAATATTCAGGAAAGTAAAGCTAAGATGGTATTAGAAGAAATGACAGCACTCTATGATAAACCTATTGTCACTGAACTAAGCCCAATAGGTGTTTTTTACGATGCGGAAGATGATCATCAAGATTACTACAAGAATAATTCTCAGCAGGGTTATTGCCAAGTTGTAATTAACCCCAAATTAGCGAAGCTTAGAAAGTTTCATTCTGATAAATTAAAGTAGATAAATAAATTTGAATCCTAAAAAGCCACTGCATTTAGAAACCAAAGAAAAACGAGGTAAAAAAATGAGACAGGTTAGCGAATATCTTCCCCAAGTGTAAAGAAATCATTCAAACGAACAAAATACAAGGGATAAAGGACAGGTATACTGCTGACCACATAGAGATTTCCATTAAAACTGCTGAGTCATAAATACGCATTACCCACACTATAATCGGAGAAACTTCTAAAGAAGATTACTCGAAATTATTTTAAGCTTTAACAGCGGGTAACAAATATCTCTTTTCTTAGCAACTATCTTTATAAGTAAATAGTTTTAAACTTTTCTGTTTATAATAAATTTCAATATTGAAAAAAATATTAAGCTTTTATTTGCTTAACTAGGTACTCAAAAATGTCTCTATTCCTACGTCATTATGAACGCACGACCGTTTATTGACCTATATTAAAATCATGTAATACATGACACAAAAATCAGCTTCATATAAAATATTAAAAACCGAACTAAGGCTTCCTTGCGGTGCTATTCTTAAAAACAGGCTTGCAAAATCTCCTATGTCCGATTCTCTTGGTGATGGCGAAGGCAATCCTACAGAAGCTCAAATACGACTTTATGAAAGATGGGCAGAAGGTGAAATTGGAATATCATTTATTGGTGAGGTACAAATAGATCCGCGCTTTCCAGAAAAACCAGGAAATTTGGTTCTTGGAAAACAATCTAGCACTAAAATATTAAAGCAACTAACTAGCAGAGCTACAATTAATGGAGCTCATTTATGGGCACAATTAGGACATGCAGGTGCTCTTTCTCATTTACCAATTAGTAAACCAAAAGGTCCATCAGCTTTAGATATTAATGGTCTAACCTGTGCAGGTATGACTATCGAAAATATTCAAGAATTAATACCCATGTACGCAAGAGCAGCATTGAATGCAAAAAAAATGGGTTTTAGCGGTGTTCATATCCATGCAGGACATGGTTTTCTATTAAGTCAATTCCTTTCTCCTTTATTTAACCATAGGACTGATGAATATGGCGGCTCTATTGAAGCTCGATCACGTATTATTCTAGAAATAATAGTAGCAATAAGAAATGCTGTTGGCCCGGCGTTTCCTGTTGGTATTCGTATCAATTCAACAGATTAATTAATTGGCGGGCTAACAGAAGCTGATGCCTTGGATGTTGTTCGGTTAATAGATAAAACATCAATAGACCTTATTGATATTAGTGGAGGAACCTACTTTCCCGGTGCTGAGTCTAGCTCTGAAGGTTCTAAAGAAGGCCCTTATTTTATAGATTTTGCCAAACTAGCTAAAGAGATTACGGAAATACCACTAATGGTAACTGGTGGTTTTAAAAGAAAAGATCAAGCAGTTAATGCCATAGCTAGTGGTGCTGTAGACATAATAAGTATGGGACGCGCAATGGCTATTAACCCTAAACTTGCCAAAACTTGGTTGAGTGGAGAGGATTATGATCCTGTTTTCCCAAGATTTAAAGATGTCATTCCTGGAGGAATAACAGCTTGGTACACTATGAGACTTATTGCATTAGGCGAAGATAAAGAGAATGATTTTGAATTAGACCTGCCAACAGCCATTCAGAAGTATGAACAACGGGATGCACAACGTTGCGGACGATGGTTGAAGAAATTTTCTTCTTTAAATTCCTAAATTGTTTTTCTTTTGCCAATTGTAATTATGTTTTTTTTTGAAAAGTAATAGTTAATAATTAAAATAAAGAGTCAAAATTCTATTCTCTGCACTATTCAATGGAGAAACTATAACCCAACCTGCGTCCGAATCTTCAATTTTTTCTATCTCAACTTGGCCCCATTCGTTTAATGTTTTCTTGTCCAATTTGGATATAGACGGTACAAAAATTATAGTTACAGCATTACTCTTATTGTCTTCTTTCCATGTCATTGTGAACTGGCGGGAATCAAAATTATTACTATAACTAATTAATTCGCCATTTACATATGCCGGGTACACACGGTTAAGAATTTGCTTAAAATATTCAGAATTTTCAGTACCTGGGTTATAAGACCAATAAGCGTTCCCAAAAAGATGTTTTTCTATCAGCTTTACAGCATTTTTTGCTGCTGGGACCATGCTCATGGAACTGCCGGATAAAGCGCCCCATTCCCCCAACCATACAGGCATTTTTAGTTGCTCCCCTTTTTTGCTGATTTGACCATAAATATAGGACACCCTTTCATTTGAGGCCATTGCCACTGCCTCGGTATCAGTCACCAAATCGTAGCCATGTGGTGCATAAGCAAGCAATGGATCTGGAGAACCATCGGACAGAGTAACCCGTTCTATACTACTACCCACACCCGTATTACTAAAATAGCTATGTTCTAGAAATAGGATATGTTTTTTATCCACTTCTCTAATAGCACTTGCTACTTTCTGATACATATTTTGTAAAGAGGTGGTTTCAAATTCCTTGTTCAGTTCAAAAAGTCGACTAAACACAAAGTGATAGTTATCCTTGTCAGACAAAATTTCAAGTGCTTCGATCCTTTTATTTTCGTCTTCCCACATAGTTGTCAATTGTTCCTCATCCAAAGCTTCCCCTGTCAACGAATAATGTAGTTCACCATAAGCGCTTAGCAAAATATTGGTCGATTCCAAAGCCGTAGACCCAGGAAAAGGCTCATTCATAATGTCGTACCCTATAACTGTTGAATTGTCTGCATAACGCTCTGCTAAGTGCCGCCACAACGCGGCATAATGGTCTTGAATACCTATACCATCACTGGCGGGTTTGTTCGACCAAAAATTATCGAAAGAAGTTTGGACCGCCTCACTCATCATATATGCATCGCTCCATATGGCCCCGGTAGTATGCGGTTTCCCCTCATCTAAAGTAGCCCATTCTGGGGCTCCATCGGAATATTTTACACTATATAGATCCTGGTGCATATCCAAAACTACAAATAAGTTATTCTTTTCAGCAAGTGCTATACACTTATCAATTTCTTTTAAATAGTCTTCATTATAAATTCCCGGCTCCGGCTCCAACCTATCCCAAATAACAATAAACCGTATACAGTTCACCCCCCATTTTGAAAGGTTTTCATACAGTTCTGGACCACTCTGAAAAATATAGCCCTCATCCTTATTCTTGTTGACAATATTTATTCCATTTAAAATAACCTGTCGACCACTATCATCAACAAAATGACTCCCGTTGACTGTTATGGTTTTAGGGAATTTTTTTTCGCCCAATGTTATCGGATTGTCATTGTTCTTACAAGCCATAAAAAAGATCCCGAGCAACATTATTGTCACGGAGACAATCCTAATTTTCTCTTTCATTTCAAATCCTCATTTTATTTTCATTTCAATCCCTAACCTTACCATTTAATTACGTTAAAAACAATACCTAGATAAACAGCCCTAAATCCAATCCTTTTAAAAAACGGGCTGGAGCACCTCCATAGCTTATTTCATAAAATTAAAGATCCATTTTTGCATTTGACTTTCTCCTGAGTCTTGCATAAATAAATACAGTTAAAAGACTTATTCCTAAAAATGTCCATCAAACCCGGTTTCCAGACACTCCATTGATTCGTACTATATCGGTCACCAAGTTAGGGGTGTTCGCACAAGAAATACTTGCCACCACGGCATTGACATTCCTGACAGAAAAAACTCAAAACTACTCTTACTAGAGATTTTAGAAACATAAAGTCCTATAGAAAGAGTAACTATAATGGCATAATCCAATGTACTTAACGATTTCATAATATTTTTTAAAAAAATAAGAATATGAATAGAAAAAACGGGCACTAACAATTGTAAAATAAGCCTAGAGTCGATATGTATACTAGTCGAACCTGATTAAATTGCATTTATAACTTTAGTTTATACTTGGATATAGTCGGCACGATAGGGTCGTTTGGTAAAGACTCAGGTAGGCCCATTTCTACTGGACCTGGACCAACGAATTCCGTTTTCTTAGGAGTAATGGTAATACTATCATGACTTATCTTAACGAAAGTGAACAATGGCTCCCTATACGGAATCGTGTATTTAATCCACTCGAATTGCTTATCTATATCCTTACTGTATCTAATAGTTTTATAATCACCACCCAACCATCTATAAGACGCACTATTTATCTGTACATAATGAATATCATTTATCTGCGTGGCATAGTCAGTATGGGTATGCCCGTTTATACAACATAGTACTTTTTTAAAACCAGCCTTTAGGTTCGTCTCTTCAAGAATCTTTCTGATTTCCTTCATATTGGCGATTCCGTCATACTCTAGTTCCAACGATTGATGACTAAAAATAACAGTAGGCATATTTGTTTTTTCCAAGTCGTTCACCAACCATTCTTCTTGAATTTCGCCAATATATCTATTGTAGCCAGACCACGGCGTTGGATTTGGATCATTGCCATCAAGCACTATAAAATGAACTCCTTTTTTATCGAAAGAATAGTAATTCTCAGGCATATTCCAATACGCCTTGACCTGTTCACGGGTAAACCCTCCATCTGTATCATGATTACCAAGAATATGGTATTTATCACCCTCGTATTTATTAAAAATATCAAGAAATTTTTGGTTGTAATCGTAAGGCCTACAAAAATCTCCTAACTGCATAATAAAATCCAAATCCTTCTGGTCGGCAGCATCAATAAACGCCTGAAGGCGTTCATCCGCATCATGCATCACATCTTTATGTATGTCTGCAATCAGCCCAAACTCAATTGTTTCTTTACTATTGGATAAGGGGAAAACATTTAGAGGCAGTACCAATGCAGCGCCTGCCAATGCCGAAGACTTAATAAAACTTCTTCTATTTAAATCGCTGGTCATATTATTTATTTGTTTTAGGGCCTAGTTATTTATCTGCAGTAGAGATTACTAGAACTTAATTTTATAGTCTGACATTGTTGCTGAGTATTCGAGCCCATAAATACCATTTGGCATTCCCATTTCGGCGGGAGAAGGAGACACCCAATCACTTTTAACACCCTCAATCAGCATATGCCCTTTAAGGTCTACTGTTGCAAATGCATACAAAGGGTCTTTGTAAGGAGCAATATGGGGCAGCGAACCGTACTCCCTATAATACTGCTCTGGAAAGTGCTTAGTGCTCGTGTACTTGTCCCCCATCCATTGATAGGACATGCTGTTCACCTCTATGTAATCTATACCGTTTTGATGACGATGAAAGTCTATATGATTATGCCCATTCATACAACAAATGATTTTTTCAGATTGCGATTCCATTATCCTTTGTAAAGCCAAACGGTTTTTGACCCCCCACTCATAATGCCACAAACTTTGATGAGAAAATATAATGGTAGGCAATTTAGTTTCTTCTAAATCACCTTTGAACCATTCTATCTGCTCTTCATTAATGAAAGTCCGAATCTTGCTATCCACATAAAAATTCGCTTTGTCATAATCTGTGAACTTTCCGTCCTGGTAAAGAAAATTAGCATCCAAGACTATAAAATGGATTCCCTGAAAATCGTACGAATAGTATGTTTTTGGCATTCCCCAAAAATCGAGCATTTCCCGTTTAGAATTTTTATCCATGTCATGATTACCCAATACATGGTATTTTAGACCTTTAAAAGATTCCCAAATTGAAAGAAAATCATTGTTTTTTGAATCGCCCATACAGAAATCTCCCAGCTGAATGATAAAGTCTACGTTTTCTCTCTGTGCCTTGTCAATAAACTTTTCTAACCTTTCGTTTGCATCGGGTATTAAATCTTTATGTACATCGGTAACAATACCAAAACGTAAGATATCAGCACCAGTCTCTCTTAGATATGATGGAGAGAAAGACAAGCCAGTGTACGGTAATAATGACGCTGTCATACCTGCACCTATTTGACCAATAAATTTTCTACGTCCCATATCTATTGTTTTTTAAGTATTGCATTCGGTGACCCGAGCTGTCCCCTACTAAAATTTGGTTCACAATTATTATTCGTTGTCTAAGAAATGTTTGGCATAATTGATATCCATAGCATCATACCTTTTGGCAAGGTGCTTCAACCTATTATTGAAATCTTCCCACGACCTGCCCTCTTGGGGAGACCATACTACTTCTGACAAAGCGGTCATTCTAGGAAAAGTCATATATTCTACCTGTTCTTCAGTTTTCATATATTCCGTCCAAACATTGCCCTGAGCACCAAGAATATACTTTTGCTCTTTTTCACTAAGTTCTTTGGGGATTGGATTATAGGAATAGACCTCTTCTAAAGGTAAAAAACCTCCAATAGCTAATGGTTCATTCTCCGTATCTTTAGATTGATAATAATCGAAATAATTGTAAGTTGTAGGGGTCATAATAACATCGTGCAATTGCTTGGCCGCTTCGATTCCTCCTTTTTCTCCTCTCCACGACATTACCGTAGCATTAGGTGCTAGGCCACCTTCAAGAATTTCGTCCCATCCTATGATCTGCTTCCCTTTTCCATTTACGTATTTTTCCATTCGTTGAATGAAATAACTTTGCAGTTCGTGCTCGTCCTTTAGGCCCAAAGCTTTTATTTTTGCTTGGCAATTAGGGCAACGCTCCCAATTGGCCTTAGGGCTTTCATCTCCACCTACATGTATATATTTAGATGGAAACAAAGGTATTACCTCATCTAAAACATCTTGTAAGAACGCAAAAGAACTTTCCTTACCCCCACAGAAAACATCATCCATCACTCCCCACGTTTCCTGAACTATCTTTGGAGTACCTAATTTTTGTTGTTCCTTACTTTTATCCGACATCATATCATTAAAAACTGCAGTAGGTTCCTCTGGAAAACAGCTCAAAAATGGATATGCGGCAATTGCGGCACCACCATGTCCTGGCATCTCTATTTCTGGTATTATGGTTACATGTTTCTTGGTGGCATAAGCAACTATTGCCTTTACATCTTCTTGCGAATAAAACCCACCATATTCCTCTTGGTCGTTGCCCGTGCCTGGGTGGTGACCTATTATCATTCCGTTTCTGAAAGCCCCTACTTCTGTAAGTCTTGGATATTTTTTAATCTCTATACGCCACCCCTGATCTTCGGTCAAATGCCAATGAAGCGTATTCATTTTATGCATAGCAATTAAATCGATATACTTTTTTATAAAAGATACCGGAAAATAATGGCGACCAACATCTAACATCATTCCTCTATATCCAAATCTAGGAGCGTCTTTAATGATTACACCGGGAATTAGCATTACGGTAGTCATAGAAGTCTCGGTTTCTATCGAAACCGGCATGAGCTGTCTCAAAGTTTGAATTCCGTAGAATACACCACGTCCTGTTTTGCCAGAAATAGTTATCTTATTATAATCGACGACCAATTCGTAACCTTCCTCATTATCGATAGAGTCATCAATTTTTAGAACGATACTCTTGTCCTCTGTATCACTACTGTTTAAAGAAATTGCTGTTCCAGTAACACTCTTCAATATTTCTGCCAAATATTCCGCTTCGGTTTTTAAACCTGACGGATTTATAATAGTTGTATTCTTGTTTATTTCAAATCCACCTTTAGACATCACCAAGGATGCCGGTTTAGGTACGATTTGATACGCTTGTTCAGGATTCTCTATATTCTGATTTTTATCAGCACAGGATATGGCCAGAAATGCGACCATAAAAAAAGTAAGTATTCTCATTGTTCAGTTTTTAAAGTATAAAATATTGTATTGTGTTTTTCCATAACACAAGGCTAATTATTACTCAAGGTCTACATATTCAAACTCTGCCATAACGGGGTAATGATCGGAAAGCCTTGCGGTTTCCTTTCCATTAAATATTGTGGTTTTGGTACAAAGCTTTGCTAGGCTTGCACTGGTCAAAATATAATCGATGCGCTCGTTCTTTTTCTCCACTTCTTCGGAAGCTGGGCAAGGATATGTATACCTGCTTTTGGGGTTCGAGAAGTCAAGAGCTACATCAATTGCCGGCAGTGCAAGAAAAGTAGACATTACGGCGTAATCGAACTCACCAAGTCTTAGATTAGAACGCTTTTCGCCAAGTTTTTGGTTCTCATACGCTGTCTTTAAAAGACCCTTCTTTTCTAGAAAATATTCATCAAAGGGAGAATGTGAATTAAAATCACCTAATAAAATATACTTTTCACTTGTACTGTTCTTTACGCGTTCTGTAATTATCCTAGCTTCCTTCAACCTTATATTACAATCTGAAGGAGAAAGGTGGACCACAAAAAAGTCAATCCCAAAAGTTTTACAGTGCAAAGCCCCATGAGACATACCGTCCAATACTCGCTCTTTTAAATCAATTGGTTTTTTGGAAGTGAGCCCAACAGGGTATCCATCCGTTTTAAGAATTTTCACATAAGGGTGTCCCCAGTTCATAGCGTCCTTTCTTAATTTTTCCTCATCATATCCGCAAAGTTCCTGTAGAGCCAATACATCTGGATTTTTAGACTTGATCCAAAGCATAGTTTCAGTTTTTCGGGAAGCATCTTTGCCCCAATCAAAACCATTCCAGATGTTATAGGTCATGACTTTCAACTTACTTTGGGCGTTCACAGTAGTGTGGAATGCGCAAAAAAGTAGGAACATGAGAATGAAAGATGGTGTAATTGCTTTCATAAGTGTTTAAATTTCTATTTAGTAATTATCCCTATTTCTCCGATAGACAACTCCTTGTTATCATCAATCATTTTAACTCCTTTCAGTTTTATATATCTAGCTTTTGATGAGTTGAATTCAATTGTTTGCTGAATAGGGTTGTTCTTAATATTTGCAAACTCGCCAGTAGCGACCTTTTCCCATGTTTTGTTATCATCACTTACTGAAAACTCATACTCTGAGATGATTCCTACGGGCCACCTACCCAGAATAGGCATGTAGGTAAAACCCTGTAAACTATACGTCTTTCCTAAATCTATAGAAACTTCTTTTGGTAAATCGCTAGCTGCCGAAGTCCAAGAGCTCATAGGGTCATTGTCTATTATAGCATTTGCAGCTGCAGCCTTCCCTGAACTTACTTTAAGCACCTTCCAGTCTTTTTTGCTAACATCAAAATAAATCGTTTTAGTTGCTGTTTGCTCCTGGTTTTCAGAATTATAGGCGATTATATTTACCGTTGTAGGTGTTTTGATTACAAAAGGAGCATTGTATTTTCTAGACTGTGTTGTTGGTTCAGAACCATCTGTGGTGTAAAATATCTCAACATTTTTATCTGCCACACCCATAGTTACCGTACCATTTTTATCGCGTGTAATATTAGGTTGTGTCAACAAGCTTGGCGCACGATATAGTTCTATATTCGAAATAAGGGGCGCTGCTTTTGAACCGGTGACATTCACCTTAACTTTAGAAGCTTTGACGGTATCGAACCGTAAAATTCTTTTTACGCCAATGGTGGTCTGCTTGTCAATAAGTTCCCAATTTCCATTAACTTCTGCTTCTACGGTAAAACCATACACCCGTTGTCCTAAAGCAATAAATTCTTGCAATACAATTCTATTGACTTCGGTAGGTTCATCAAATTCTAAAATGATTGAAGCAGAAGTAATGGCTTCATCAGTTGCCCAATAGGTAGTATTGTCTCCATCATTCACTTTATTAGCTTCAAATCTGGATTGATTTCCTCTAACATTTGTTGCTTTAACTTTCACCTCTTTAGCTACATTATTTGCGAAATCCTTTTCAATCTGATGCTTTAACGCCATTAACTGTTCTACATCTTTTTCATGTACCAAACCTCTGTCATCTACAGGCAAATTCATTAATAAAGAAGCATTCCTACCTACGGATTCGTAGTAAATTTTAACTAAATGCTCTAAAGACTTTACCTGTGTATCTTCTGAAGGGTGATAGTACCACCCTGGTCTAATAGATACATCACATTCAGCAGGCACCCAATGAGTACCATTTTCATGGCCAGAGCGCAATTCTTTATACTTGGAATATCCTGGATATACTTTGTCCCTTTCTAACAAACTCCAATTGGTTTCGTTTGCCCAACCTTCTTCATTACCTACCCAACGGACCCCTGGACCTCCATCGCCAAAAATAACGGCATTGGGTTGCAATTCTCTAACTATCTCAATAGTCTTATCCCATTGATAGTAGGTTTTATTGTCAATTTTACGAGTTTCGTTGGTTCCTCCATAATAACCGGAACCTCCATTTGCACCATCAAACCAAACTTCAAAAATCTCACCATAATTGGTTAGTAGTTCTCTTAGCTGATTATGAAAATAGGTGACGTATTCCGGTTTGCCGTAATCGGCATGGTTTCTATCCCAAGGAGATAAATATACCCCCATCTTTAATCCATATTCCGCACAGGCTTCCGATAAATCCTTTAATACATCTCCATTACCATTTTTCCAAGGAGAGTTTTTAACCGAGTGTTCTGTATATTTTGAGGGCCATAAACAAAATCCGTCATGATGTTTTGCTGTAATAATAACACCTTTCATACCTGCTTCTTTAATGGTTTTTGCCCATTGTCTAGCGTCTAATTGCGATGGATTGAATTGTTCTGGCTTTTCACTACCAATACCCCATTCCATATTGGTGAATGTATTCATGTTGAAATGGATAAAACCGTAATATTCCATCTCATGCCATAACAATTGACGTTCTGAAGGCACTGGTCCAAAAGGCTCTGGCCCAGTACTATCTTGTGCATTTGAAAAGTAACAACTTAACACTGCTATTAGTAAAAATCTTAAATAAAACTTATTCATAGTATAAAATGTATTCTGTAATTTTTTTAACTCTTTTCATGGAAATTGATAATTCCATTATTCATGAGTGACCGTTATTTCAAAAATAAGGAGAGACTGCTTCAAGTCTCTCCTTAAACTCAATATTAAACTAAACAAAAACTAAATTTTTAATCGAGTTAAACTTTCATAGATGATTTAAAAAATCTTCTATGAAAGTTTAATAGTTACCAACCAGGATTTTGTTTCAATTCCCCATTCGGATATAAACCTATTTGACTTGGAAGTAGTACTCTGATAAGGTCACTCCCTATTGCTTATCCCACCATAGACGTCCAAACTCGTTATCAATATTCCCAAATTCCGGGTCTGCAGACATCTTATCAAAACGGTCTACCATATTCTCATAATTAGGTGTTCCTTCCGCAGGATAAGAAAATTTTGAACGTCTTGGTACGTTCTGTTCCTGTCCCAGTACTATTACGGGATCCCATGTCACTACAGAGCTAGATTGATTAGGAAAACCTGTACGTCTCCACAATGCCCAAGCTTCATTATTATTTTTAAAATGTTCAACCCAAGTCTGGTTATAAATTTGCTCTTTGGCAATAGCAGGATTCCATGCAATATCCGTTTGGCTCAGAAAATCTTCAATTTCAGTTTCAGTAATTGCCTCATAATTATTGATTTGAGTGTGGCCACCGATATCACTCCACTGTCTAAGCGAAGCCCTAACGCCTTCTTCATACCACTCTTGAGCAGATTTACCGCTACTAACACCCTCTAGAGCAAATTCTGAGGCCATAAAACAAAAATCGGCATAGGTAACTACTGGAGCCCATCCTCCTCCACTACCACTATCTTGGGCACCTTTCCACAAACGAGTCTGCGGTCTGTTCATGGCTCTCATATCAGTACCGTCTTCCAAGGAACGTGCCATGTAATTGGTATCTGTTGCGCGGTAATCATAGCTTACAGTTCCACCTTCCCATTGTGTCGTGGTAGGTGCTATATGTTTTGCTGGATCAGTTTGTTCCGAATTATATTGGGCAATATTTTCAGGAGTTAAGTTATTAGGCTGAAAAAATAGACGCTTACGAGGATCATCATATTTATTTAAGTAAGTCATAAACGGAGCAGAAGCCCTGTCCATATCAATAACTGAATGCCACTCCCCTTTGGTAGTCCATTGGTTATCAAAATAAAGAATGAAGCTATCATTTGTGCTTTCAAAATGTTTATCCGACCCTAAAACATCAGCAGCAATGGTCTTAGCAACATCTGGTGCGCGTTTTAAAAGCCTTAAAGCAATTCTTAATCGCAATGCATTTGCAGCTTTGATCCATTTGTTTACATCCCCACCGTAGGCAAGGTCATAATTACTAATATTCTTTTGATCCGTTGCCGATGCCAATCTATTTACAATCCCCTTAAGTTCATTGTTCCAAACTGTATACAACTCTTCTTGTGTCTGAAAAACTGGAGTAACAGTTTCCGCGTTTTCACTTCTTGTTCCCCAACCCTCAGAATAAACCAAGGAACCAAATGTATCTGACGCCTGTATTCCTTTGTATATCAACAAAACACGGGAAACATCGATTAAATTTGAATATGAATCTAATTCCTCAGGCATATTCTCCTCAATATAATAAGGGATATGCGATACATAAGAACCCATTGAATTATATTCCGAATATAATGTTCCTCCTATGCCTATATCTGTAAAGTTAGTCTGTGAGTACCCCCAAATATTGGAGCAATATTGCATCCATCTTAATTTGGTAGCATAAGAATCTACCCAAGTGGAACTTGCTGTAGATACATTAAGCTGTACATTATGTAAAAAAGTAACAGGATCCGCTGTGTATACTGTTGCTGGACTTTTATTAATATCTTCAAAATCTTTTTCACAAGATGAAAGCAGTACTATAGTGCATAGTAATGAACCTATAATAGTATATCTTATTTTTTTCATTTATATATTTTTTTAGAATGACATTTTTACGGTAAATCCAATATTTCTAGAATAAACAGCTCCTCCTGCTTCTAGATACTCAGAACTATAAATAGTTGCAAGTCCTTCTGGATGTATATTATCGGGAAGACTGTTGTATAGATAACCTAAGTTTCTGGCCATTATACCTACACTAGCCGATTGTAACGAAATTTGCTTTGTCCACTTTTTCGGGATACTCCAGCTCAATGAAATTTCTCTAAGGGCAACCCATGAACTTTCCATTACAGAATTTTCACGAATACCATTACCCCAACTATACATGGAGTCATAAAATTGATATGCAGAAACAGGCCCTATAACCCCATTTTCAACAGCATTCCGATAACTTATACCGGAAACGTCCGAACCATCGATCGTTGTGCCGTCTTTAAAAACTCCTTCTGGTATTATACCATCATTTGCTGTTCTACCGTCTGGCAATGTTCTAGGTAATCCGCCAGACTCTGTATCACGGCCAATCAATGAAGATTCTATGTTACCGGAAGACATTCCATAATTGTAACTGCCCGAAAATATATCACCTCCAAAACGGGCATCTACTACAGCATTTAAACTAACTCCTTTGTAAGAAAATGAGGTATTTGCCCCCCATAGAAACTTAGGTTGTAGAGATCCAATTTTAACACTTTTTCCTGAACGGATATAAGACCCGTCCGAATTCAATAATTTTTCTCCAGCATCGTTACGATCATAAGCATAAGAAGTATAAATATCTCCGTAAGCTCCTCCAACAGTTGCCCAAGCTTGAGTATCCACTCCGCCACCTGGCAATTGGTATTTATCTACACCTTCCGATAGGCTAATAATTTTGTTTCTATTTCTAGTAAGGTTAAAAGAAAGATCCCAACGAAAATCATCCGTATAAATAGGCGTACCGTTAACCAATAATTCTACACCGGAATTCTGTAAGTTTCCTGCATTGATATATCTAGAACTTACACCTGTTTCTGAAGCCATTGGTAGCGCTAAAATCTGGTTCTTTGTATTGGTCTTGTACCATGCAATATCAAAACCTAATCTATTATTAAAGAAACGCATGTCCATCCCTAATTCTATTGAATGTTGTTTCTCTGGCTTTAAATCGTTATTAGGTAAAGAACTAGAATCAAATTCATAATAAGGGTAGCTAGCTCCTGTTTGAGGATTAATGAAAGTATCCTTAAATTGGTAGAAACCAGTTGCCGTAGTTACATATGGATCAGTATCACTTCCTACAATTGCATATGAAGCCCTTAACTTACCAAAGGAAATGAAATCTGGCATTGCCTCCTTAAAAGCATCTACAAACAACCAAGAAAACCCAGCTGAAGGATAGAAGTAAGAGTTATTACCAGAGCCATCAGAATACACCAATGAGGAAGACCAATCATTTCTACCAGTAATATCCAAATAATATAACCCTTTATAATCAAAATTTGCGAAGGCATATACAGAGTTAATTCGCTTACGATTGGTATTGTATCTGACATCTGTTCTTGCCCTTTCCACTGAATTGGTCATATCAAACAAGCCAGGAACCAATAATCCGTTTTGCGAAAATGAATTGTGGTAACCAGACCTCGTATCCCATTGCTCCATAGCAACCGTTGCTGCCATATTAAACTTATCTATCGAGTGGGTTGCCGTAAGCATCCCCGTTATTTTGTATTGATCCTTTTTATTCTCCTTTATATTATAGGCCGAACCGTCAAAATTACTTGCTCCAGTTGCCATTATTTTGGATTCATTGGTGGTATATAACTTATATAAATCTGCTTTAGCCTTAAAAGTCAGCCAATCAGCAAGCTCTATATCAACATTTAGATAGGAGCGGAAACTACTTTCTCTTTGATTGTATTTATTCTCTAAGTAATCATATAACATTTTAGAATACTGATATGGGTCTTCTCCGTTATACCCATTTCCAGCACTATTGATGTATCGTTTATCCTGTAACCAATATGAAGTATCGTATTCCCGAGCCACACTATACATGAAGTCATATACAGGAGAACCGTCTCCCCCTTGCACAGTTGGGTTTTGAGCTCCAGATTCTACATATGCAAAACCACCCTCAACGCTAATTCGGGAACTCAGATCTTGCTGAGCATTTAGGCTGAACGAATTTCTGCGAAATTCATTATTAAGGGTTATACCATTGGTTTCAAGGTTTGAATAAGAAAACCTAAAAGAACCAGTATCGCTACCTCCTGTTAAAGCAACGTTGGTATTTCTGTAGGCACCAGTTTGATATAAATTTTTAAGATTATCCTTTTTTTCTGAATAATCTGTTGGAAAGCCATCTACATTAACCTGTTTATTGTCAAAACGAGGGCCGAAACTACGTCCTGAAGATATATTCCTATTTTCTGTACCGTCGGAATTTAAAGCCCACAATGGTGAAGAACCGCTACCATATTTATTTTGTAAATCTGGAAAATCATAGACTTTCTCCCAAGAAATCGTGTTGGAAACAGAAACCCCTAAGCCTTTCCCTTTTTCTCCCTTTTTGGTAATAATCAAAATCACACCATTTGCTGCTCTTGATCCGTAAAGTGCAGTAGCTGCAGCTCCTTTTAAAACAGACATAGATTCAAAGTCATCTGCATTTAGGTTTTTAAGATCATTTCCCCAATCTTGACCTTGTCCAGTGCTGGTAACCTCATTATCTATAATAATACCATCTATCACAAATATTGGCTGGTTATTAGATCCTAATGAAGAGTTCCCTCTAATTACAATACGTTGGGATGATTGTGGTCCAGAATTTCCCATATTCACCTGTACACCAGCAACTTTTCCCTGAATACTATTAATTAAATTAGGAGAGTTTACTTTTGAGATGTCATCCCCTTTAATCTCGGTCATAGCATAACTCAAGGATTTTGTTTCCCTTTTCATTCCAAGGGCAGTTACTACAACTTCACCCAATTCTTCACTATTTTCGTTCAAGATTACGTCAATATCAGTATTTTGGGATACACTGATTTCCTTAGTGGTATAACCTATATAAGAAAACACTAAAACTGCATTGTTGGTAACTGTAATAGTATAATTCCCATCAAAATCAGCTGTTACACCGTTAGTCGTCCCTTTCTCAATAATGTTAGCCCCCGGTAAGGGTGTACCATCCGAATCAGTAATGGTCCCTCCTACGGTATGTTGCTGTAGGCTGTTGTCAATTGCATTTAGAACTTCAACTGTGTTACTCGTTTCTAAATTATTCTTTGGGTAATTTTCAGTATGGCTCATTGCCCCCTGAAAACTCATTACCACTAACAAGAGAAGTAAATTCCTGCTTTTCCCTTTAAATTTGGAAGTGGTCATCTTCCGTAATTTGTAATTCATACTCGTTAAGTTTTGATGATTAAAATTATTTCACATCCCTTTTTGTTTTCAAGTCCTATAAATTTTGAAAATGCCCTATAAGAATGCTTTTCAAAACTAGGCCTCAATCTATCTAACGAACGGTAGTAATCTGGTTTTTAAACAAGCTCAAATAGCCTCTAACCCAACCAAAAATTAACTTTTTATGACCCACAATTGTACTTTTACCCCATTCTATTTTATAGAGCAAAAAGCTTAAAAGTCTACATTATCAAGCAGTTTCATAGAATTTTTAACCTCCACACGAATTAAACAACTAGTGATCTAAAATTTACAGAGGTATTCGTAAACTCCTTAATTGTATATTTGAAGGCAGCCTTAATGAAATAGTATATTTTCAGAATCTTCTTTGAAAGTCTAAAGTGAATGAAATCTACACTACAGCTCTTTTTTTTTCTAGCATTTATAATAAGTAACATCCTTTATGGACAAAAGGATGCAAACAACTTACCTTTCTATACACTAGATGTAGAAAATGGTCTATCACAAAACTATATTACTTGCACTGCTCAAGATGCGGAAGGTTTTATGTGGATAGGCACAAGAAACGGGCTTTATAAATATGACGGATATCTCTTTGAACAGGTTAAACTAAAAAACAACGAAGTAAATTTTAACAGTATAACATGCTTATATAGGGATAGTAACAAAAATCTATGGGTAGGGACAAAGCAGGGTCCGCTATTATACAACTACATTACTGGAAAAATTGAGTTTAATTTCATTAATAGTAACACGCTTAAAGAAAACATTACGTTTATCCATCAAACTGAAAAGCACTCTATCTGGATGGGAACTGTGGATGGCAATCTTATATTTTGTAATACCACAAAAAATGAAATCAAATATTATTCGCATCTCAATTATAAAGATATAACCCATATCTCAAGCGTAAATAACAATACGTTACGGATAAGCTATAAATCCGGAGGACTTCTGGATTATACGATTGACAAGGAACAATTTTCTATTCCCCCACATTTAGAAGGTCTTAATGAAATAAGTGTGAGTACCATTGGGTCTCTAAAATCCAAAGATTTAGTAATTGCCACCCCTAATGGGTTGTTTTTGTCTAAACCAAACCACAATCCAACCCTACTGAATGATTTCGAAAATACAATGAACACCAATGCTTTAAAAGCAGTAATTAGTGTTTTGGTTATCGATGACCAAAAGGTTTGGCTGGGCACTGATGGTCACGGAATAATTGAATATGACATTCCATCGGGAAGATTAAAAAGCATCCACTCCAGAGCTCTCTCTCCCGTACTGTCCGTAACTTCTATGTTTAAAGATAGAGATAGCTCTATTTGGATCGGCACAACAAACCAAGGTTTCAAAATTGTTAATCCATATAAAAGCCAATTCAATCATTGGTCTTATGAAAAAGGTAATAAAACTGGACTGAGCAGTAATTCAGTTTTAGGATTGTGTGAGACTGAAACTGGCGATATAGCCTTAGCCTTAGATGGTGGTGGGATTAATCTATTTGACTCTAATTTATTGACGTTTAAGCATTTTTATGAAAATTCAGAAAGTAGAAGAGTAAATAATGCGGTCATTCAAGATAAAAAACAGCGTATTTGGGCGGGAACATACAATCACGGATACCAAGTATATAATTTATCAAAACAAGGCACTTTAGTACCTTATACCGTTCCACTGCCAAAGACCTTGGGCGACAATGCTACGGTTAAGGCTTTTTTTCGTGACAGAGATGAAATTATATGGTTAGGGACTGTTGAAAATGGCATTTTCACCTACGACCCGGAATCTGGTCTGGTAAATAAGTTTCGTCCTGAAAACCCAATTATTAAAAATGCACAAACCTACTGCATCTATCAAACAGAAGATTCGCTCATATGGTTGGCTTGCTACTCAGGACTATTTGTATACAATGCGAAAAATGATATTCTTAAAGAAGTACTCCAAAAAAATGGAACACCTTATAAACAACTAACTTCAATAATTGAAGTAAATAATAACAACATTTGGTTAAGTTCAAAGAATGGTCTCTACAATTTAAATAGAAATACAAATGAAGCGATACTATATACTACGGAACAAGGGCTGCCTAGCAATGTAATTAATTCGGTACTAACAGATTCTATGGGTTTCTTGTGGTTAGGCACCGACAAAGGCTTATCTCAATTAAACCTTAAAAGTTTAGAATTTCGGAATTTCGGAAGAGAAGACGGTATTAAAGGGTTGGATTTTAATGAAAATGCAACTTTAAAAGGTAGTGATGGAACATTATATTTTGGCAATACCAACGGGGTCTATTTCTTTCATCCAAACCAAATAAAGTCCAACCCAATACCTCCAGAGGTTGTACTAACTGATTTTAAAATAGCAATTGACACCAAGTCAAAATCAAAAGATTTACTCAATCAAAAAGCGATTAACCAACTGAAGGAAGTTAATTTAAATTACAATCAAAATTTTTTCACCTTTCACTTCACCGCATTAAATTTTACGAATTCATCCAAAAACAATTATCAATATAAACTCTTAGGTTTTGATCAAGATTGGGTTTTCAGCAATAGCGCAAGAAAAGCGAATTACACTAACATCCCACCTGGAGAATATATCTTTAAGGTCAGAGCAAAAAATAATGATGGCGTATGGAGTTCCTCACCAAAAACAATACAAATTATTATTAGACCTCCTTGGTGGCAAACATGGTGGGCCAGAATTCTATTTTTAGGTATAATTGTAGGTATAATAATTTTGGTCAACACATATTTATTAAAGCAAATAAAATTAAAGAACACACTAAAAATTGAACGGTTGGAAAAAAACAACCAAATAGAAATAAACAAGTTTAAGACAAAGTTTTTTACCAACCTCACTCACGAATTAAAAACCCCATTAACAATGATCTTGAGTCCTTTAGACAAAATGATCACTACAGAGGTAAAAGGACCGGAATATAAGAGTCAACTAATATCTATTCAGCGCAACGCGCAAAACTTATTAAGATTAGTCAATGAGTGGTTAGATTACCGAAAAACTTCCTCAACAAAAGCGGTAATACATGTTACCAAAAATGACTTTTCACCGTTTGCCCACAGACTTACCGAATCCTTCAAAGAGTTGGCTTTTGACAAATCAATAGTTATAAAGTTCTTTGCAGATTCACCCAAAGTAAAATGCTATTTTGACCCAAGAGCTATGGAAAAAGTAATTTCCAATCTTATTTCCAATTCTATCAAGTACTCTGGCGAAGGAAGTATAATTAAAATTTACGTTGGGAAATCAATCAAAGAAGAGAAAACAAAAGGATATGCTTACTTTAAAATAATAGATTCGGGAAAAGGAATTTCACAGGAGAAGCAGGAACGAATATTTAATAGGTTCAATAATTTAGGGGAAAACCCTTCTACGAGTACCGGAATTGGTCTTTCTCTTTCAAAAGAATTGGTTGAAACCCACCAAGGAATACTTAAATTCACCTCAGGTATAGGTGAAGGCAGTACCTTTACCATTATACTTCCTCAAGGCAAAAAGCATTTTACAAAAGATCAGCTCGCTAAAACCGCTAATAACTACAACGTTTCGACCGAATTGAAAAATGGTAACGAAACAAAAAGCAGAGCTTTATTAGATTTAAACCTTATTAAGAATATAGATTCAGACACCGAATTTACAGTATTAGTTGTTGAGGATGAAAAAGAAATTCGGGATTATATAGCAAGAGAACTGTCTTCCTTTTTTAACGTGGTTACAGCTTGTGATGGTGAAGAAGGGTTTAACAAAGCTTTAGAATGCATACCTGACTTTATACTATCAGATGTTCTAATGCCTAAAATAACAGGCTTAGAACTTTGTAAAAAAATAAAAGGCAATCTTAAAACCAGCCATATACCCATAGTCCTGTTAACCGCCTTATCTGATGAAGAAAGCCAAATTGACGGATTAAATCTTGGGGCCGAAGACTATATTACTAAGCCTTTTAGTTTAAACACTTTATTCTTCAAAATTAAATCGATAATTGAAAACAGAAAACTAATTATTCAGAGGTATCAAGTTGAAACGGCAATGAAACCAATGGAATTGGCCCAATCTACACCTGATAAAGATTTCCTGGAAAAAACAGTGGCGATTATACATGAAAATATTTCCGAATCTAATTTTACAATTGACAAATTAGTGTTGGAACTGGGAATGAGCAGAACACCGTTTTTTAAAAAAGTTAAGAGTCTTACCAATTTATCGCCAAATGAATTTTTAAAAACCATTCGTTTGCGTCATGCAGCTCAATTACTACTAAAAACTGATTTAAATATTTCAGAGATAAGTTTTGAAGTTGGTTTTTTATCATCTAAATACTTTCGTTCAACTTTTAAAAAGCAATTTGGGGAACCGCCATCGAAATACAGGCAAAGAAAAATCTCTAAAACTTAACGCTTGGGCTATATCTATTACACATAATCCTATCCAGGCCTTACAACGCTGGGTGTATTATTACACGGAAAAGTTCGATCTTAAAATCCTTAATTAGGAAAGGTCGGCAATGTTTCACATAAAGGACTTAGGCCAGTTTCGTTGCTATGATTTATTATTTAGACGTGAAAGTGGGCAAACTTATCACCTATTTAAAAAAAGGAGAGGCACTATTAAAACACTTTGATAATTTTCACATCAGACAACGGTGTCACCGATACCAGAGGCACTAACGCAACCTTTTTTACAGTTCCAGAGAATTTGGATAAGCTTAAAAAGGTTTTGTTCATGAACGCGGTACCCACACTCCTATGATTGTTATATGGCCCGAAAAGATTACACCCAGAAGCCAATTCAATTTAATATCTACGCAATACAATGTTATAGCCACCTTATCGGATATCGCCGGAATTGAGAAACCAGCCGTCACGAATGACATAAGTTTTCTGCCCAAATCTATAGACAAAAAAAACATCATGATTTTTTTTGAAACATCTAAAATATGATGTTAATCGATACAAATTGTTGATTGAAAAGTAGTTATCCAAAACTTCAACAATAATTAGTAAATGCCAACAATTGATCTGTATCATCTAAAAACAGACCCCGAATAATCACATAATATTGCAAATATACATTATGTGATTATTGATGAGGCCAGTACTATTTTTGATATAGCGTATGAAAATGCCTAAATAGGAAGGTCTAGGATACTAAAATTAAAAGCGGTCCTCATAAATGTAACCCAACTTAATTTACAACACACTTCTAACCAGCATACCTGCCAAATAAAAACTAAAGAACCCAAACATTGCAAGCAATGTTTGGGTTCTTAAAGAATTTCTGTGTAATTAATTCTTTACACTAGCTAGTTTACCTTGCTTAATATTATTGATTTTTAAATCTTCTAATACATTTACAGCTTCCTCTACATAAACATCTTTAGCTAAATTTTTATGCCATCTGTTTCTCTTTTCACGTAAGACAGAATCTTTCGTAAACAACTGCTCTTCATAACCTAAAGACTTAAAGGTAAGTTTAGAATCGTAATCGGTTAACCTTTTAAAGTAATCAGATTGTTCTTTATCCTTTTCCTTTTCTTCTTTATAGGTGTCAAAATTAAGAGAGATTTCAGTTTCATCCTGTTCTCCCTTTAACCATTTTGCATTTTCTTCAATCAATTTAATTTGCTCACTGGTTTCCATTCTTTTTTTGCTATCTGCAATGGTCTTTTCATAATCAATATAACCATCCCATGGCTTATATTCGGCAGGTGTTATTTTATCCCAACCTAAAGGATTTGACTGATCTCTTTCACCTAAATCAATATAGCTATACCTATCTGGAACAACAATATCACTTTTCACCCCTTCTAACTGCGTAGACCCTCCGTTAATTCTATAGAATTTTTGGGTTGTAATTTTAATTGCACCTAAATCTCCGTGCTCATTACTACGTAACATGTTATTCAATGGTATCACATTCTGAACAGTTCCTTTACCGAAAGTTTGTTTACTACCTATAACAATCGCTCTTTTATAATCTTGCATAGCAGCTGCTAAAATTTCAGAAGCAGAAGCAGATAGTTCGTTTACTAAAATTACTAATGGGCCATTCCATTGAATTCTTTCATCTTTATCATCATACACATCTTTACCTTTATCTTTAGATTGAACTTGAACAATTGGTCCATCTTTTATAAATAGACCTGCCATTTCAACAACTGTCTTTAAAGACCCGCCACCATTATCACGTAAATCTAAGATAAGACCTTCAACACCTTCTTCTTTTAATCTATCAACTTCTTTAGCAACATCAGTTGCCGCATTTCTTTCACTGTAGTCATTAAAATCAACGTAGAACTTAGGAAGATTAATAATTCCGAACTTCTCTTGACCTCTAATAATCGTAGCAGATTTAGCATAAGACTCTTCCAATTCAACAACATCTCTTGTTAATGAAACTACATCTAAAGAACCGTCAACTTTTCTTACCGTTAAATCTACAATTGTACCTTGAGCACCTTTTATTAATTTGATGGCATCATCTAAACGCATGCCTACAATATCGATAGGCTCTTGCCCATTTTGGCCCACTTTAACGATTTCATCACCAACCTCTAATCGTTGATCTCTCCAAACAGGACCGCCAGATATAATCTCTACAATTTTAGCTCCTTCTGATTTCTTTTGAAGCCTTGCCCCGATTCCTTCGAATTTACCTGACATACTAGTGTCAAACTTTTCCTTTTCTTCTGGTGCAAAGTAAAATGTGTGTGGGTCAAATTCGTCGACAATAGTATTAATGTATTGTACAAACCAATCTTTACGTTCAAGGTCATTTACAAAATCGAAAAACTCATCTAAAGTAGTTTCAGTAGATTCTCTCGATTCTAATTCTGCTTCTTTAGAAGTATGCGCGTTATGGTCATGCTCATCGGTAACTTCGATATCCTTGTTCTCCATATGAACAATCTTAGAGTCATAAGTTCCTAAGGTTGCATATTTTAATTGCTTCCTCCATCGTTCTTTAAGTTCATCTCTATTGGCCGCAAAAGGCTCTTCATCATATTTAATGCTAATACTTTCGTTTTCAGAATAATCGAAAGGAACACTCAAAACTTCTTTATATATGTCCTTGGCATCACCCATACGTTGCATCAATCTTTCATAAACAACATTAAAGAAAGTGATATCCGTATTTTTAATTTCATCATCAATCTGATATTTATACTTTTCAAATTCAGCAATATCAGATGCTACGAAATATCTTTTTGTTGGGTCGATTACATCAATAAAATCTTCGAATACATTCACCGAGAATTCATCATTGATTGCTTTTGGCTCATAATGTCCTTTTTCTAAAACATAGGTGATCAAATCCAATAACAATTTGTCTTTATCATCGTTTTCAAAAGTCTTATTTGTAAAACTGCACGAGGCTACAGCAACGAGCATTAAAAGCAGTACATAAGCTAAATTTCTCTTCATAAAATTATCTTTTACCTTCTTCTTCAAAATCTCCAAATTTATAGTTCTTTGTAGCGATTAAGCTACATAAATGTCTAAGATAAAGAAAAAACCATGCCAATAATGGAGCTAGGAATTAATTTTTTGTTAAACGACGTTTCCGCCATATCACTTATAAAAACGTATTTTTACTGTAGAAAGTATGTACTATGGCAAAACCATTAATCTTAGTTACCAATGATGACGGAATTACTGCTCCCGGGCTTCGAATGTTGGTTTCTATCATGAGAACAATTGGAGAGGTTGTCGTAGTTGCGCCTGACAGTCCGCAATCTGGTATGGGTCACGCAATAACTTTAGATACAGCTCTCTTTTCAAAGAAAATGAAAATTGATCTTGACAGCGAAGGTATTGAAGAATATAGCTGCAGCGGCACACCTGCCGACTGTGTTAAATTGGCATTACAAGAACTATTACCTAAAAGACCAGATATTTGTGTTAGTGGTATTAATCATGGTTCTAATTCTTCTATAAATGTAATATATTCTGGCACCATGAGTGCTGCTGTAGAAGCTGGTATAGAAGGCATACCTGCCATCGGATTTTCATTATGCGACTATAATTGGGAAGCTGATTTTTCCCAAGCCCAAGATTTCATTTTTACTATCGTTACCGAGGCTATAAAAAATGGGATTCCGAAAGGCACTGTACTTAATGTGAATATACCCAAGCTAAAGAAAAATAAGATAAAAGGAATTAAAATCTGTAGACAGGCAAAAGCGAATTGGAAAGAGAAATTCGATAAGCGTACGAACCCAATGGGGAAAGATTATTACTGGCTAACGGGTGTATTTGAATTGTTAGATAAAGGGGAAGATACCGATGAGTGGGCTTTAGCAAACGGATTCATTTCTGTTGTACCTACCCATTTCGATTTAACCGCCCATCATGTTATTTCAGAATTGAATACTTGGGAATTATAATGCATATATTTAATTATTAAGTTCAAAATTTATACATGAACACCAAAAAAGAAATCCTAATTGGCTTTATGGTAGGTATTATCGCAAATACCATAGGCACGTTACTATACATACTTTTATTCTCAGATTTAAGTATCGCTGAAACTTATGCTGCGGCAGTTGCACAAGAACATGTTGGTAGTCTTTTAGCATTAGGAGCTGTTTTAAATTTAATTGCTTTTTTTGGATTTTTAAGGATAAAAAGAGACAACAGAGCAAAAGGAGTTTTGTTAGCAACCATTATAACTGCTTTTATAATTCTTTACTACAAAGTCTTTTAAAATGAAGTATTATATCATTGCAGGAGAAGCATCGGGTGACCTACATGGATCCAATTTAATTAAGGCATTAAAAATCCAGGATGACAATGCTGACATACGCTGTTGGGGTGGTGACCTAATGCAGCAAGCTGGTGGAAATCTGGCAAAGCATTACAAAGAATTGGCCTTTATGGGTTTTTTAGAAGTGATTCTGAATTTGAACGCCATCTTTAAGAATATAAAATTTTGTAAACAGGATATTTCAGAATTTAAACCTGATGCCATCATATTTATTGACTATTCTGGTTTCAACTTAAGAATTGCAAAATGGGCCAAATCGAAAGGTTTCAAAATTAACTACTATATCTCTCCTCAAATATGGGCATCAAGAGAAGGTAGAATCGAAAAAATAAAAGCGACGGTAGACCACATGTATGTCATTCTTCCTTTCGAGAAAGAATTTTACGAAAAGAAACATAGTTTTCTCGTCAATTTTGTCGGCCACCCCTTACTTGACGCCATATCAAATAGAACCGAATTAAATGAAGCTGCATTTCGGTCCACTAATAATATCGACCCGAACAAACCCATTATCGCTCTATTACCTGGAAGCCGTAAACAAGAAGTACAAAAAATGCTCGCGTTAATGCTTTCGTTAACTAATGATTTTTCAGAGTATGAATTTGTTATTGCCGGGGCACCAAGTTTAGATAAAGAATTCTACCACACTTTTTTAAAGGATGCCAATGTTAAGTTCATTCAAAATAAAACGTATGATTTACTATCTGTATCAACTGCCGCACTAGTTACTAGTGGAACCGCTACTTTAGAAACTGCACTATTCAGAGTACCACAAGTTGTTTGCTACAAAGCGAATTGGATCTCTTACCAAATAGCGAAACGAATTATTACTTTAGAGTATATTTCTTTGGTAAATTTAATAATGCAGAAAGAAGTAGTGAAAGAATTGATTCAAGATGATTTTACTAAGGAAAATTTAAAAAAGGAACTATCATCGATACTCCATGGAGAAGCAAGGGCAAATCAATTGGCTGCCTATGATGAACTTATTACCAAATTAGGTGGCTCTGGAGCTAGTGCACTTGCTGCTTCGTTAATCATTGAAAATACCAAAATCGATTAGGTTTCTTGTTTTTATAAAATAATTCTATAATTTTAAAGTTCATATACTAAAGGGAACACCTTGTATTTATGCGCATACTACCATATTTTCTTATCGTCTGTTTTTTAGCGAGTTGTGGCACAAGTAAAAAAACAAGTAGTTCTGATAAGGAACGAAAGATTTCAGTAGCTGCTGCTAACAATGCCAGAACTGGCACTGTTGTAGTGACTAAAACACCATCTGAACCACGAGTTACGACAAATTACAATGTAACCAAAGCCGACGAAATCATTAATACCGCTCTTTCGTTTTCAGGAGTACGTTATAAATTTGGAGGAACCACCACTAGAGGCATGGACTGTTCTGGCTTATTATATATATCTTTTGGTGAACATGATGTTCAATTACCCAGAACCTCGTTTCATATGGCTGAAGAAGGCCATCGCGTTACCGTCAAAAATGTAGAAAAAGGTGATCTATTATTTTTCAAGACCAGTAGAGGCTCTAAACGAATTAATCACGTAGGTATGGTAGTCGGAACCGAGAATGATGAAATAACTTTTATTCATGCATCTACATCACGCGGGGTAACTGTTTCATCGTTACGAGATGGATTTTGGAATCAAGCTTTCGTAAAAGCAACAAGAATTTTATAGGATGAAACTTTTAGCGTTTATTCCTATAAAATTAACGCTGCTACTTATCCTCGGAATTATAATTGGTCACATGTGTTCCATCGACTCGTTTTATTTCCTTATTAGCACACTTTCTTTATTTGTACTGCTAGCTGCCATATTTATTTTTGAAAAGAAAACCAATACAAAGTTATTTGGCTTCATTGCTGCCTTATCCTTTATTTCGCTTGGCATTTATAGCTACACCTCATCACAACCAATAAATCACTTCAATCATTACAGTAAGATAACATCTGCAGAAGATGGGATTTGGACGCTAAAAATCAATGAAGTTTTAAAACCGAATAAGTACTCACATCGTTATTTTGCAACAGTCGAAAGTGTTGGTAACAAAAAGGCTTCTGGTACACTTTTAATCACTATACCCAAAGATTCTACTATTACTTCATTACAAGTTGATGATGAATTCTTGACATTCGCTAAGATTCGACCTATTAGTGAACCTTTAAATCCGCATCAGTTTAACTATAAAAAATACTTAGAAAATTTAGGGGTTTATCATCAGTTAAGAATTTATTCAAATCAATTTGTAGCAGTTCACAATACTAAAACCACCTTCATCGGAATTGCGTCAAAAGCGAGAACCAACATCATTGAAAAACTTAAAACTGAAAATTTCGGGGCAGATGAACTCGGGGTCATACAGGCATTATTATTAGGTCAGCGTTCAGATATTTCTGAGGAAACCTATACCAACTACCAAAAAGCAGGTGCCGTACACATACTAGCTGTTTCAGGACTCCATATTGGTATTCTACTACTGTTAATTCAATTCTTATTAAGTCCGCTGAAGCACATTCCAAAGGGCAGAACAATCATATTATTACTATCTGTATTATTTCTTTGGGGCTTTGCTTTTCTTGCAGGTTTATCGGCAAGTATTATACGCGCCACCACGATGTTCACTTTCGTAGCCTATGCGCTATACTTAAATAGGCCGAGTAACTCATTCAATATTTTAGCTTTATCAGTGTTGTTCATTCTACTTTTCATTAACCCGAATCTGTTATTTCAGGTTGGGTTTCAAATGAGCTACGCGGCTGTATTCGCTATATTATGGATTTTCCCTTTACTCAAAAAACTGTGGTTTCCGAAAAATAAAATTATAAGATATTTTTGGCAACTTCTTTGCGTTAGCCTGGCTGCTCAATTGGGCGTATTGCCCATCAGTTTATATTATTTTCACCAATTTCCAGGGTTATTCTTTATTTCTAACTTAATCATTGTGCCAGCTTTAGGTATAATTTTAGGTTTAGGTATTTTGGTCATTTTCCTTTCGCTGTTAAATTGGTTGCCAACACAACTAGTATGGTTATACAACAGTATAATAGGCTTAATGAACAACCTTATCGGTTGGGTAGCTAAACAAGAAAGTTTTATATTCAGTTCTATTTCTTTTGATTTCGGACAACTCATCCTATCCTTCATAGTACTTGTATCGTTTGTAGAGGCGTGTTCTCATATAACTTATAAACGCATTGCTTTTTTCTTAATCAGTTTGATATGTTTTCAAGGATGGACTTCCTATCAAAAATTCGAATCCTCTAAAAAACTGGAAGCAATCGTTCTACATCAAACCAAGAATAGTGTTCTTTTTAATAGAAGTGGAAATAATTTGATTATTTTAACGAACCAAATCAAAAAGGCTGATAATATGATTTCAGATTACAAAACAGCTGAACGAATAGCATCGGTACGTTTTGATTCTTTAAAAAATAGCTACTCCCTGCTAAATACATCGTTACTTATTTTGGATAGCACAGGTATTTATCCAAAAAACGAATCAATAAATAAAATTCTACTAACACAATCACCCAAAATTAATCTTGAGCGTTTAATAGATAGTATTAAACCAAATGAAATTATAGCAGACGGAAGCAATTACAGAAGTTATATCGACCGTTGGAGAATTACCTGTCTAAAATATAAAATCCCTTTTCACTATACTGGTGAAAAGGGAGCTTATTATTTTGAGTAAATATAATTAATGCACTTTACCCATTAATTTTTTAATTAATGGCGATGCTAAAAGTACTACTGCCCCAGCACCTAAAGCATATTTGGCAATTAGCATAAAACCATCGGTGTACACAGTCAAGGTCTCAAAACCTCCAACATTTTTATCTGTACTCTCAATTGCTAACTGCTTACCTATAAAACCTACAATTTGAAACGCAAAAGCCGATGATAAAAACCAAACACCCATAATAAATGCAATTAAACGTAAAGGCGCTAAATCTGTCATTTTAGACAAACCCACAGGAGACATAAACAACTCCCCCACTGACAATAAGAAATACATTAATAATAAATATGCAAAAGGAACAAATCCGCTTTCATTTGCACTACCTCCACTTAATGCTAGTACATAAAAACTAATACCTGCAAAAAGTAATCCAAGACCAAATTTATACGGCGTTCTAGGATTCCATTTCTTTTTACTTAACCAGGTCCACATCATAGAAATCGGAATCGCCAATATAATAATGAACATAGAGTTCAATGAATTTGTTTGAGCTGCAGACATAATCCCATCTAAATCGATATTACGAGCTGCGAACAAGGTAATAACACTACCCGACAATTCATGAAAACCCCAAAATATAGTCATGAAAAACGTAAGTAATACCGCTACAAATAACTCTTTTCTTTCTGTAACCTTTGCTCTGTACATTTCATAAGCCAAGTATGCAAGTACAGCAATACCAATTCCTGTAAAGATTACATTCACAATATTTTGGTCTGCAAACATACCATCTGTTGCGATAGCCTTATAAGATGATAATAATACAGCAATTAAAGGGGCAGAAAGTACTGCAAGTACAGGCACAAGAACTCCTTGTTTAATACCTAATACTTTTTTGTTCAATACATGTTCATTCGGAGGTAAACCCCTATTCCCAAATACATTTTTCTTTATACCTCTCCAAAAGACTATTAAACCTGTTAACATACCTATACCTGCAAGGCCAAATCCATAATGCCAGCCATATGTAGCCGCTAACCAACCACATAAAAGAGGTGCAACCCAACCACCAATATTTATACCCATATAAAAAATAGTGAACCCTGAATCTTTTTTAGGGTCTCCCTTTTCGTACAATGTGCCTACAAATGTTGAAATATTAGGCTTAAAAAAACCATTACCAACTATAATTAGAGATAGGGCAAAAAAGAAGGCCATATCATCTTCAATTGCCAAAACAAAATGACCAATAGACATAAGAATACCGCCTAAAAAAATAGAATTTCGCATTCCTAATATCTTATCAGACAATTTTCCGCCAATAACAGTAGAAGCATATACTAACGAACCATAAGAAGAATAAACAGCAGCAGTAGCGTAATCTCTTTCTGCCAATGCTTGAAATATTACATCTATCATGTAAAGCGTGAGCAGCGCACGCATTCCGTAGAAGCTAAAACGCTCCCATAATTCTGCAAAAAACAAATAAAATAAGCCTTGGGGATGCCCAAAAATCTGCTTTTGGTCTGAAAATTCAGTGCTTTCGGTCATATTTAAATTAATTTGGTTAAAGTTTTTCTTTTATAAAATTGGTCATTTTTGTAAACAGGTGAATTCTCGTATTTCCACCATATATACCATGGTTCTTATCAGGATAAATTCCCCAATCGAACTGCTTATTTGCCTGTATCAATGCTTCAATCATTCGCATAGAATTTTGCACATGTACATTATCATCACCGGAACCATGAATCAACAAGAAATTTCCTTCTAATAATTCAGGATAATTAAATGGTGAATTATCATCATACCCACTTGGGTTTTCAGCCGGCGTACGCATAAAACGTTCTGTATAAATCGTATCATAAAAACGCCAAGATGTTACCGGTGCAACGGCTATAGCTGTTTCGAACACATCGTTACCTATTAGAAGACAGTTGGTTGCCATATGACCACCAAAACTCCACCCCCAAATACCAGTCCGTTCTTCATCAATATAATCTAACTCGCTTAATTTTTTTGCTGCTGCAATTTGGTCTTCTGTTTCATATTTCACCAAATTCATATAAGTGACTTTTTTAAAATCGCTGCCTTTGAAACCAGTCCCCCTACCATCTACACAGGCAACTATATAGCCTTCTGACACTAACATTTGATGCCAGTAATCATTAGCTCCCATCCAACTATTAGATACATTCTGTGATCCAGGGCCGCTATATTGATACATTAATAAAGGATATTTTTTTGATGGATCAAAATCCTTTGGCTTAATCATGTACATGTTAAGATCATTACCATTAATGGAGATTGTAGAGAACTCTTTCGGACTTGTCACATACCCTTCCAATCTTTGAAGTAGTTGTTGATTATCTTTTATATCTTTTATTTTTTTGCCATTTATCGCTTGATGTAGCGTAAAAACCGGTGGTATTTCAGCGTTTGAAAATGTATTGATGAAATAGGTAAAATCAGCACTAAAAGATGCATTATTAGCACCTTCAGTAACCGCTAACGCTTTTTTATCGTCACCACCACTTCCAATATTATATACACCTCTATTTATAGAGCCATTTTCTGTAGACTGATAATATATTTTGTCCTCGTTTTGGTCATACCCATAATAGTTCGTCACCTCCCAGTCACCTTCGGTAATTTGGTTCATTAATTTACCGTCTTGATTGTACAGGTAGATATGATTCCATCCATTACTTTCACTTGACCAGATAAAACTATCATCTTCTAAAAAAGTCAAATTATCTGTGATATCTACGTAAGCATCATCTCTCTCTTCCAGTAAAATTGAAACTTCTCCTGTTTTGGCATTTACCGTTTGTAGTTTCAAATGATTCTGATGGCGATTCAAAGTTTGCACGCTCAACCTATCTTTATGATTCTTCCATTTAAGACGAGGTACATAATACGCATCTCCTAAATCAATATCAGAAATTTTACTACTGGCAACATCTAAAAGGTGTAATGTCACCAAAGAATTATTCTCTCCTGCCTTTGGGTATTTAAAAACATGCGGCTGTTGATACAATCCGGTTCCATAAACATCCATAGAAAATTCAGGAACATTGGTTTCATCAAAACGAAGAAAAGCTATTTTAGAACCATCGGCATTCCACTCGAAAGCACGTACAAATGAAAATTCTTCTTCATAAACCCAATCTGTAACTCCGTTTATTATTTTATTCTTAACCCCATCTACAGTAACCTGTTTGGTTTCACCTGTTGAAATATTAAACAGATAGATATTATTATCCTTTACATATGCAACTTGCTTTCCATTTGGTGAAAGCATAGGCTCTTGAATTTTTGCATCACTAATTCGAACTACGTTTTTGGTGCCTATATCATAGACATAAAATATACCTAAAGTAGATCGTCTGAATATTGCTTCTACCTCTGTAGATAGTAATATCTTTTTTTCATCTGCACTAAAACTATATGCTGAAAAATAAGGAATATCATATAAATCTGCAGATGATACTATAGTCGAAACCTTTTTCAAGGTTTTGTAATCGTATTTATCAATTGTTGATGATTGATTTAATCTATTCATATTGAGAACCGTATACTGCGTGCCATTATTCATCGACCGCAATGCATCCATCCCTTCAGTCCTAAAAGCACCTTGATAAATTTCCGTTATCTCAATTTGTTTCTCCTGTGCCCAAGTAAATACATTGAAAGCAATTAACATCAATGTAAATAAGTGTGTTTTTCGCATAAAAATTAGATTTTTGTTAAATCTCTCAAGTTTACTACAATTTCCTTAAAAAACCACGATTTCATCGAAAAAGAAACTGCTTTTAACGCTTTCGCCTCTATATATAGGTTCATGCCAATATGCTTATATTTACTTCCATAAAAAACACAGGGCTTTTTATATAAATGCCGTAAAGTGATATCAACCTTTAGAAGAAAGTTACACCTAAATGACTGAGCCGATTAGTGGTTTTTCCAAACTTACGAAAGAAGAAAAAATAGATTGGGTTACCACCTATTTTACCCAAAATAAAGAACAATCAAAAAAAATATTGCAAACCTATTGGAATCAAAATTCTAATATACAGCAGTTGCACGACGAGTTTATAGAGAATACCCTCACTAACCTTTACCTACCATTGGGCATTGCTCCAAATTTTTTGATTAACAATAAACTGTATGCCATACCAATGGCTATTGAAGAAAGTTCTGTAATTGCAGCTGCCAGTAAGGCTGCTAAATTTTGGTTAAACAGAGGTGGATTTAAAACAGAAGTTCTTGGAACCGAAAAAGTAGGGCAAGTACATTTTTTATTTAAAGGTGATTTTGAAAAGCTTAGCTCATTTTTTACTTATTTAAAACCAAAATTGCTAACAGAAACCGCATCCTTTACCACAAGCATGGAAAAAAGAGGTGGTGGTATCAGTGATATTGTTTTAAAAAATAAAACTTCCGAACTTGAGAACTACTATCAACTGCATGCTACTTTTCAGACTAAGGATGCAATGGGAGCAAACTTTATTAATGGCTGTTTAGAGCAATTCGCTACAACTTTGAAATCAGAAGCTTCCTTTTATACTAGTTTTTCTGAAGAAGAAAAGAATGTGGAGGTCATAATGAGCATCTTGTCTAATTATGTACCCAATTGCACAGTACGCGCTCAAGTTAGCTGCCCTGTAGACGAGCTAAAATTAAATGCAGACCTATCTCCACGACATACAGCAGAAAAAATAATACAAGCCATAAAAATAGCACAGATAGAACCTTATCGTGCGGTCACACACAATAAAGGTATCATGAACGGCGTCGATGCCGTCGTTTTGGCGACTGGTAATGATTTTAGAGCCGTAGAGGCTGGTGTTCATGCTTATGCTAGTAGAAATGGCCAATACAGTAGCCTAACACATGCTGAAATAGAAAACGGAATATTCACATTTTGGATTGAACTACCCTTGGCATTAGGAACGGTTGGCGGGTTAACCAATCTTCACCCGCTAGTTAAATTGAATTTGGAAATTCTTCAAAGTCCTTCTGCGGAAGAACTGATGCAAATAATAGCCGTTGCGGGACTCGCACAGAATTTTGCAGCAGTTAGCTCATTGGTTACTACAGGTATTCAAAAAGGCCATATGAAAATGCACTTGTTAAACATCTTAAATCAACTAGGAGCCAATGAAACAGAAAAAGCTACTATGGTTGAATATTTTAAAACTAACCCAGTAACTCATCACGGTGTTGAGATACAACTGAACAATCTTAGGACGTAAGCTTTTACCTATGACCAAGGAATACTATAGCAATGGAAAATTATTACTAACCGCAGAGTATGTAATTTTAGATGGTGCCAAAGGGCTAGCTTTACCTACCAAATTCGGACAGTCTTTAAGTTTACAAACTTCAAATTCAGAAAATTTCATTTGGAATAGTTTAGACGAGGATGATAATATTTGGTTTAGCTCTGAATTTTCAAAAAACAATTTAAAAACAATATACACTTCTGATATTCATGCATCAAATAGATTATCTCAAATTCTTTTAGAAGCACAAAAGCTAAACCCTTCCTTTTTACCATCTTCCACAGATTTAAATTCGGCAGAAGCGAAACTAACTTTTCCGAGAGATTGGGGTCTTGGCTCCTCTTCTACCTTAATTGCCAATATTGCCCAATGGGCAGATGTTAATCCATATCGTTTATTAGCAGCCACATTTGGTGGTAGCGGATATGATATTGCCTGCGCTAATCATAATACTCCAATATTATATCAAAGAAATGAATTCGAACCCACTGTAAGCGAGGTCGATTTTCAACCTAATTTTTCTGATCAGCTATTTTTTGTATATCTCAACCAAAAGAAAAACAGTCGTGATGCTATCAACAGTTATAGAAATTTAGATTTTGATAAACCTTCTTTAGTTTCTAAGATCAACGACATTACCTATAACATATTAAAGTGTGAAGATGTACAGGAATTTGGTTTGCTACTAAATGCGCACGAAGCAATATTATCGGAGACCTTAAAAATACCCACAGCAAAGGAAAGCCTATTCTCAGATTATAAAGGGACTATAAAAAGCTTAGGAGCGTGGGGAGGGGACTTTGTACTTGTCGTTGGCAGCGAATCAGAAATGAGCTACTTCAAGAACAAGGGATACTCAACTATTTTATCGTACAAAGAAATGATACTATAAAAAAAGAGCATCCAAAACGGATGCTCTTTTTTTATATGAATTCTTACTTTCTCCTATTAGTAGAAAGTAGCTCTTTTATCTTCAATTTTAGCAGCATCTTTTAACGCGTTGTATACCGAAGTATTTACACGACTTGCAGCACCAGTTTTTAATGCATTTGCATAAACACTGTAATTATCCAATTTTGGAGCTTCTGTTTTCTTAATGATTTCGATTTTAAATACTCCTGTGTTTCCTTCAATCAAACCTGAAACAGCTCCATTTGCCATACCGTAAGCTGTACCTACAACAACTGGCTCGCTACCTGCCCCAGGAATAGTTGGTGACTTAACCGTAAGTGCCGAGGCATTAGAAATAGAAACAGTATTATCTGAAGCAATAGTGCTCATATCTTTTCCTTTATTTGCAGCTATGATTTTTGCCGCTTTACGTTCTTTTCTAATAATTGGCAAAACCAATACAGATGCATCCTCTGCACTCATTACACCTGCTGCATAACTACCCGTAAGTTGAACAACTGCATAACCGTTATTGATATTAAAACGTTTAACATCTCCAACTTCAGTATCTCCATTGAAAGCCCATTGCACAATATTTCTTTGATTCGTTAACCCAGGAAGGTTCTCATCTAAAGCTTTTATCTTATTTACTGGACGAACTACGAATTCCTCTTTTTTAGCCAATGCTGAAAAAGCACTTTCATCTTCGGTAGTTTCCATTTCAAATTTAGTAGCCTTAGTGAACAACGTATTTATTGTCTCTTCAGATGCTACAATTTCTCTAGCGATAGTAGCTATCTGTACTACATCTTCTTTATCATCAACTTTAATGACGTGGAACCCAAAATCAGTCTCTACTAAACCAATAGCACCTTCATTATTATTAAATGCAAAATCATTGAATTTAGGCACCATCACTCCTCTTTGGAAATACCCTAAATCGCCTCCTTGCGGGGCTGAAGGTCCATCAGAGTTGTCTCTTGCCAATTCTGAAAAGACTACGCCAGATTTTTTAGCTTCCTTAAGTAATTCTTTCGCTTTAGCTTCTGCTTCTTCCTTTGTTCTTGTCACTTCAGGGTTAGCTCTAGTAGCTCCTGTGTAAGCTAAAAGTATATGGCTTGCCTTTACAGAACCGTTAGGCTTTCTACTTATCATCTTAGAAATCTTATAAGAACCACCATCTTTATAAGGGCCATAAATCTGACCAATATTCAAGCTCATTAAAGTATCGGCAACACTAGAAGGTAAATTCTTTTTAGCTTTATAAATAGTATCAAACTTGGTATCAGAATTTCTATCTAAAAAAGCTGTTACATCTTTCGTATTACGAAAACCTCTTATGGTATCGTTACGATCAGTTTGAGAATTGTACTCTATAGTATCATCCAAAAGTTTAGAAATAGCATCTTTAATAGCCGTTTCATCAGCTACAGAAGGTTTCTCTTCAAAGTATACATATTGTAGATCCCTTGCTGGATCTTGCTTATACTCTTCTTTATGGTCGTTTACGTAATCGGCTATTTCACTTTTGGTAACTGTAATTGAACTATCCGGAATTGAAGTGTAAGGCACCCTTACATACTTAATATCCATTTTTTCGTTCGCCAACTTATAATCTAACTCACCTTCTTTCAATGTTGCACCAACACCAGCCTTTACCATATTAAAGTAAGTCTGTTCTTTAGCCAATTGAATAATTTCATTCTCTGTTTGTAACCAAGCTTCATATTGCGCTGGATTATTCACTTTCCAATCTGCCACAGTCTGCTTAAAGATGTTTGGGTCAAACTGTCCATTTTGGTTTTGAAACTCAGGATTTTGAGCATATCCTGTTGTACGAAGAAAATCAACAATCTGATCTTGTTCGATCCCTATTCCTAAATCTTCAAATTGCTCACCTAATACGTTCTTTCTAATTGTGTTCTCCCAAACCTGGTTAACAACCTGCATAGACGAAGCAGTTGGACCTACTCTTCTTGAAGCTGTCTCTACCTCTTGTCTAAATTCATCAATAGAAATATCCTCACCATTTATCTCGGCAACGGACGAACCTACTTTTTCACCTCCAAAATTGCTACTGGTAAATACACCAGAAATAACAAATGCAAAAAGCGCCAAACCTATAATTAAGATCAACACTGTTGTACGTTTCCTTATATTTTCTAATACTGCCATTCTATATTAACGTTTAAAATAATCGTTTGTGGTTATTGGGAGGCAAAACTACCATTTTTAATTGAAATAATAAAAACTAAAAAGACTCCTAATTTATTGATTGATGCACTGTTATTCTTCTTCCAAAAGTTCTATAGATACTAAATCAATTTTTGTGTTCGAAACTTCTAAAACGGTAAACTTATAAGGATCTATAGTAAGCTCTACTTCTTTATCTGGTATTTCGCCTAATGTATGTACTAAAAGACCTCCCAAGGTTTCAAATTCATCTGACACCGGAAGTTCTAATTTATAATTTTCATTGATGTAATCTACCTCTAGACGAGCCGAAAAAAGAAAATGTCGATCATCTACACGTTCTTCACGCAAATCTGTAGTATCGTGCTCATCTTCTATTTCACCAAAAAGCTCCTCAACAATATCTTCTACGGTTACTAGACCTGAAGTGCCACCATATTCGTCTAAAACCACCGCTATACTTTTTCGCTTTTTCATCAACGTATTCAAAATATCTTGAATTAGCATAGTTTCTGGCACGAACTCAACAGGAAGTAATATACTTTTTAAGGTCTTAGGCTTTTTAAAAAGTTCATAAGAATGCACATACCCAATGACATTATCTACAGTATCATTATATACCAAAATTTTAGAATAACCTGTTTCGGTAAACAGTTTTGCCATGTTCTTTGGCGTCTCGTGCATTTCAACAGCAACTATCTCAGTTCTAGGAACCATAACTTCTCGAGCCTTAACAGCTGCAAATTCTAATGCATTCTGAAAGATTTGAATTTCGGTATCTACTTCGTCTTCAGCTTCTACCGCTTCCATTTGCTCTGTTATATAATCACCTAGTTCTAGCTTACTAAATGCTAACTGAACTTCATCACCTGAAGTCCGAAAAACATATTTCAAAATTAAATCTGAAATCCAAATAATGAAATCTGATACAAAAGAGAATAATATATAGAACAGAAAAGCTGGTATTGCCAGTAATTTCAAAAGACTATTGGCATAAATCTGAAACAATACTTTCGGAAGAAACTCCGCCGTTATTAAAATAATAAAGGTAGATATCACAGTTTGGGTTAAAAGACTGAAATCTGTAATTAAAATCTTTAAAATAGCATTTTCAGGTGCCATGCCCGTAAACCAGTTCATGAGAATTTCTCCCATAAAAAGGCCATAAATAACTAAAGCTATATTGTTGCCAATTAGCATAGTTGCAATAAATTTCGATGGTTTCTTAGTTAGTCTGGTGAGCACCATGGCCAAAAAACCTTCTTGCTTTTTCTCTATTTCGATATGTATTTTATTTGCAGAAATAAATGCAATCTCCATTCCAGAGAAAAATGCTGAAAAAACTAACGAAAGAATAATGATAATACCGGCTGTACCCACTACTCCTTATTATTATCTCGCTTTCGCTGTTCAAACTTTTTCCTATAGTTTCTTCTAAATAAAAACATACCAATAGAAACTACTGCTGTGAAAATGAAAAAATAGTCTACACTTCCATTGGAATTCCATTCAGAAATAATTCTAAAAATTGAAAAACCTGCTACTAAGATATATAGGTACTCTGTATACCTTAAAATATTAATCATCATTTTCTTCTTTAATCAACATTAGACCATACGTTTTATGTGCATTCAAAAATTTAAGATCTTTTTGAATATCCATTCCTTCGCCATCCATCACCGTGCCATCATCTGGATTGGTAAACTTAAACTTTTCTTGGGTAAATGCCCACTCATTGCCACGGTCATAATACAATTGAGAAGTCTCCAATTTTTTACCATCATCCCCTTTTATGAGCACATTTCCACGCAAATCTACAATAGATGTCGCAGAATACAATACTCCATAATCAGCCTCTATTGTGGTTTTTTCATTTTTTTCATTAAAAATCTCCACTAATAAACCTTCTGGAAAGGTTTGATATGGAAATGTAAGTTGGTCAAAATCATTACGAATAGGACCAGACAAAATCGCAAGCACTTTAGAAGTCCCCACATCTTCTGAGCCCAACTTTTCAGGAGACTCGGTATATGTAAGCACAAAATCTTCAACAACACCTCTAGGATAGACTTTTTTAGCTGCCTCACCGCCTACTCTTTTATAATTATCCTTACAAGATGAAAAAAGCATTGCCATGGTACATACCACGGCAATGCTTTTATAATTAAAGATTTGTATCATTTTTACTATAACGATGGTACCTTAATACTACCTCCTGCCCAGCAAGAGAAAGAAACTGTTTTACCAGCCATACCTGAACTAAAAATCATCTCTTTAGATGGTGCTTTAGCTTGGTAGCTATTTGCCGCCTGACTAGCAGAACCACTTAATGATGGATCTACCCTACCTGCCTTTCTTGCCATATCAGCTGCTTTCCAATATATAGCTCTTTTTTCGAATGTAGTACTACCACAATCATTGGCACTGGTAGCGTACAAGTTAGCAATCAACAAATAAGCACGACCATTTGATGGATTCGCATCGATAGCTTTTTGAGCATAGCTACGTGCAGTAGATTTACTTCCTTTTCTTTTATTAATTACTGCAACCTTATAGGCTATCTTAGATTTCTTATCATTATTTGTTTCTAAAGTCAAAGCCTTATCGAAATCAACAAGTGCACCTTTCGTATCTCCATTCTTCATTTTTAAAGTACCACCATAAACATAGGCGTCTGCAGATGGATCTAATGCCAATTGAGCTTCGAATAATTTCTGAAACAATGGATCATCTGTACACTCTTTGTTAAACATAAGACCTACTGCTCTTTTTACCCAAACAACATCACCTTTCTTCTCTTCAAAACTCTTTTCATATAAAGGAATCAAGTTGCTACAGTCTGCTAAAGGACCTAATTTAGAATCGATACTACCAGCAATTTTACCGTAAACTTCAGAATAAGAATTATAAGACTTTAAACGAGATTTCTCTTTAGAAGTCAATGTACCAGCCTCCTCTTTTGGTAAAAGTTTAGAGATCTTACCAGTAATTTTTTCATTTTCTGATTCAATCTGCTCCGTTACAGCATCATAAACATCAAAAACTTCTTGTAAATCTTTCTTACCAGCTTTGTTTAAATCAACTAAACTAGAGAAGTATATATATAATGCTTTTGGATTTTTGAAATTTTCTTGATCTTTAGTAAATGCCTCACTTAACATGCTATACATCTCAGCATCATCGGCCATTTTATTATCATACTTCACTAATGCTTTATCGACCATGGTTTCTCCCATACTCGTCTTTGAAGCAAAATGTGTCATTTTATTATCATAAAGACCCATTAACTCGTTAGCATACTTTTCTTTATCAGCACCTGATGCTTTATCAACTTTATCCTTAAGTATACGTTCACCATATACATAAATCGCATTATTTAATTGAGGACAAGTTTCATAAACCATTTTCCACGGTTCATAAGCCGCGTCATAATTTTTAACTTTTGCATGTTCTGAAAATATAGACAAATTCGTCATACATTCAGGGTTCTGAGCCTGTGCATTACTTACCCCCATCATCCCAAGGAACATAATTGCCGTGAAGTAAAGTTTCGATTTCATTTTTTCTCTTTTTAAAGTGGTTAATGTACTAAATTTTTATTAATTGATTTTTCTTTTCTGGAACCAACGATCGTTTAATGAAAGACCTACATTAAATTTAAAATAGCTTTCTTCTATTAGATTCGCTTTAGTTGTTCCTCTTCGTCCAATTTCAAATCCTAAATTAAGATTAGAGAAACTTCTACCCAGTGGTAAACCTAATCCAAAAGTTATGCCAAAGTTATTTATATCAACATCATTAACCATCATTCCTGTCTTTTCCAAACGCAACCCAGCACGGTAAGTCATTCGTTTTAAGTAACTTGCAAACGAATCATGATCAGGTGTAATAAAAGCACCTAAAGCATACGAACTTGCATCACCATACCGTATACTATCTGCTCCTAGAAAGGTATTTTCAAAAGAACTCATTCCTTGAAAACTATATTCAGCACCTACAAACCATTTAAAATCCTCACCATAACCAAGGCCTAAAGTAGTTGTTGTTGGTATTTTTAATTCTGTATTTTTTAAGTTTTGAGAAACTAAATCAACTTCTACTTCTTCAATATTGCCACCTGTCGCAATCGAAAAAGAACCTATTTGTCTATCGTTGTGAGATACAAGATTACCTTGTGTGTTTACACGTATAGAGGAATGAAACCGATACCTTCCTTTTACTATTGGCGAATAATTCAACGCATAGTTAAAATCGAAGCCATTAACTCTAGAACTACGCCTATCAAATGTACCAAATTGAACCCCGTCTATTTGTTGTAACCGTTCATTATCTAAAGTACCATAGTTAAAATTAACCGTCGCCCCAATGCTTAAATCTTTTAAAACCTCATAACCAATGGAATAAAAAACACGTGTTAACCCACCCTCTCCGGTGTAAAGATTAGTCAAAGAACCACCTGAATTAGTTTGCTCGTCTATGAGATTATACCCCACAGAAGACAAAGGCATAATACCAAAGCCCATACCTAAACCTTTACCTAGACTAAAGCCCAAAGCCAAGTAATCTAAACTGGTTATTGAACTTTTCTCTTCTTCGGTATAACTTTTAAGCTGATATTGTTTATTGGAAACTCCGGCAGTATAGGTCACAAGACCTTCTCTATCCATTACCTCTAAACCTAATTTACCGTAAGCAGCAGGGTTTTTTAAATTAAGATGGATGCTATCTGCATAAACGCCGATACCTCCCATCATTTGATTTTCTACTGTACTGACGTTCTTTAAATCACCTATTCCAAAAAAAGAATAGGGAGAAACAGTACCATCTTGAGCGTACATACCCACAGTGAATATGTATACAATTGCAATTACAATTTTTCTGATCATTTAGTGCTTGTTGTATTCTAGCAAATAATTAAGCCCTTTCAGGAGAAATTTAGAATCCGCAAATATGGTATTTTTTAATCGTTTAGACAAAAATAGTGTATCACCCCCTGTTAAAATAATTGTTAAATCTTTAAAACGAGACTTATATAGGTCAATGACACCCTCAATTTCAAGAATAACACCATATATAACCCCACTATGCATACAGTTATCTGTAGTATTGCCAATATAATCTAACAGCTCCTTTTTCTCCAATAAAGGTAACTTAGCGGTTTGATTATGCATTGCGCTATATCTCATTTGAACTCCGGGAGATATAGCACCGCCCAAATATTCATCAAAATCATTTATCATATCATACGTAATACAAGTTCCTGCGTCTATTATTAAGTTATTGTGGTGAGGATTATTATAATAGGCAGCAGTCACGATCGCCAAACGATCAACTCCGAGAGTTTGTGGAGAGGCATAAGAGTTCTTAAATGGCACTTTTGAAGTGTTTGAAAGCTCATGTACCTCACAAAAAATAGCCACAACGTTCATTTGTTCCTTAGAAAGCGCCCCAACACTTGAAACAATTGCAAATTGAATTTTTGGATACTTTTCAAAAATATTTTTGACCGCCGCCACAAAATCATGTGTAGCAACAGACTCTAAATGAACGATTTCCGCCTTTTTAAATATCGCCAACTTTACACTTGTATTGCCGGCATCTATGATCAAATTCATGTTACAAAGATTATAAATTAAAAAAACAATTCGCTTTTTTTATGAATTAGTTTGTAAATCATAAAATTGAAATTATATTTGCAGCCGCTTATAGCGACATGGTGCCTTAGCTCAGTTGGTAGAGCAATGGACTGAAAATCCATGTGTCCCTGGTTCGATTCCTGGAGGCACCACAATAAATCCTTACTTAACGGTAAGGATTTTTTTGTTTATATACTTATCTTCAACTATTGAAAATGTAGAAATTGTGATATACATTAATGAAGATAGTTTGGCTATTGTACTACAAGATTACTCCGAATCTAAAGGATGGTTCAAAAGCGACGAACAAATTACTAGCATTGCCAAAGCTGGTGAGGGCAACATGAATGTGGTACTTCGAGTAACTACCAACTTGCGCTCTATTATTGTAAAACAATCGAGACCTTTTGTTCAGAAATATCAAAACATACCTGCCCCGATAGAAAGAATTGCTGTTGAACATACTTTTTACAAATCCATTCAAAATAGTTCAATAAATCATTACACCCCAAACATTTTTGGGTTTGACCCTGAATCTTTTATTTTAGTTATGGAAGATTTAGGCGATTGCGATGACATGAGTTTCATTTACCAAGACCGGACTATCAGTGATCAGCATTTCAATAAACTTATTACTATTATCAGTGGAATTCATGGCACGTTACCTCCAAGCGATTTTCCTGACAATATAAAAATGCGCGAGCTTAACCACCAGCATATTTTCATTCTGCCTTTTCTTACCGATAATGGCTTTTCTCTTGACGATATTCAACCAGGGCTGCAGCAACTATCAATGCCTTACAAAGAAGATGTTATTCTCAAGAGGCAAGTAACTTCAATTGGGGAGAAATATTTATCAAATGGCCAAACCCTTTTACATGGCGATTATTATCCCGGTAGCTGGATGTCAAAAAATGACAGTCTTTATATTATTGACCCAGAATTTGGTTTCATTGGCTTCCCTGAATTTGACCTTGGGGTAATGGCGGCGCACTTAATAATGGCTACCGATGATAGTTCATTTATTGAAAGAATTGAAAAAACATATCCTAAACCAATAGATATAGAGCTACTCAAGAAAATCGCCGGTATTGAAATAATGAGAAGATTGATAGGCTTAGCACAATTACCTTTAAATAGGACGTTAGCCGAAAAAACACTTTTATTACAAATGAGCAAAAACATGATATTATCATGAAATATTCCTATATCCTTATCTTAATTTTCATTGTTGGATGCAAAAATAAAGCTGAAAAATTTGACATTCCCGCCCCGACAAGTAGTGCTTATTTAGCTGATAAACTAAAATTAGAAGATTCGGTATATTATGACAAGGTCTTAGGCGCACTTGTTGGGTCAGCTATTGGTGATGCAATGGGTGCTTCTACCGAAATGTGGCACCGAAAAGACATTCAACTAAGCTATGGTTATATTAATGGGCTAACCCCAGCTGTACGAGAACAATCTCCTGAAGGCACTTGGGAACATAATTTATTAGCCGGCGCAACTACCGATGACACACGTTGGAAGAGTTTAATGGTCCATTATTTTAAAGCGAATGGGAATGCTATAAATCCAGATAATTTCACCCAATTCATTATTGACTATTACAGCACTATAACCAGGTCACTTGCAAATAAAGATATTCAGACAAATACTGATATGCTTGACACACAAATTGAAAAAATAGACTGGGTAAAAGAATGGGCAAGAGTAGCCATGGCTTATAAAAAAGACAACGATTCTTACCTTCAAGCACAAAATCGTTTTTATGGTGGTGAAATGTCTTGTGCGGGGCAATTGTACTCACCAATGATCGGACTTATAACAAAATCGCCTTTAGAGGCTTACCAAAAAGCATATGACCTTAGTCTTTTCGATATTGGTTACGCTAAAGATATTACGGCTTTGGTTTCAGTAATGACCCATATGGCCATGAGAACGCAAGAATTAGATTCTATTATGAATGCCCCAAAATTCATAGATCCTATTGGGTATGCCGATAGTAGACTGGTTGGGCGCATACCAACAACAATTTTAGATGTGGCACAAAAAAATGTACGTCGGATAAACGAACTTATACTCATTGATTCTTTACTATTGAACAACACCATTTTTAAAGTACCAACAGGATACCCCGGAACGAAAAAAGATTGGATACGTCAAGAAATGCTTTATCAATTATTAGAAAAAGATAAACGTGGAATTGCTTTTCACTCGGCAGAAATTTGGCAAATATTAGTCACAGGCCTTGAATTTGGACACGGAGATTTTGAAAAAACGATACTGTTCATAGTTAATTACGGTCGCGATAATGATACCGTTGCAGCTGTAGCAGGTATGATATTAGGTGCTAAATTAGGCTACAAAGCCCTTCCCCAAGAATTGAAAAAAACGATCTTAAAGGTCAACAAAGAAAATTTGGGTATTGATTTAGAAGCTTTGGCGAAAGAAATGGTTCAATAAAAGATTAATCCCAAATACGTTCTATTTTATGCTCCGTAAGGTCATCGATTTTCAAATTCTCATCTGAAGTATTTATAATGGTCATTGCCGTGTAAAAATCAGTAGGGAAAAGTTGATTTGTAATTACATACTGTCCGCCATTCATAAACATTTCTATTGACGAATGATCTAACAGTATTAATATCTCAACAGGCTCATCAGGTAAATTCGGAATTTTCATTTGTTGAACACTAGGAGCAAAATCCTCACTGAAATCAATTTTACCCGATTTTCTTCTGTCGAAGTTGACCATTTTTTTATCACCGTCGATTTGAATACTCAAACTATCACCACTGTCATTACTAAAATACATGTGAACATTGGGGTCATTTAAGGTAAACTTTAACTGACTCTGATTACTATATTTCAGGGGAATTACTCTCTTTCTATTTTCCTGTATATTTAATTCGCTTTCAGGATAAGCTAAAGCAACATGCCTATCAAAATTAGCTACAGGAAAATTGAATAACGATACTTCATCTCCTATTCTGCGCAATGTCAATTTTCTAGGCACTGTCATAGCGCTTCGCCATTTTTCAGTTGGTGTATCTCGTGCATAATCCCAATTACTCATCCATCCAATGAAAATTCGTTCATTACTCGGGGCATCGTTATAAGTAACACCTGCATAGTTATCCCGACCTAAATCTATCCATCGAGATTCTACTTGATCTGTTGTAAATGTTGTCCCATCAAAATCGCCAATAAAGTATTGTGTTCCACTACCTCTATTTGGCGCACCAGGGTTAATACTTATTAAAAGCACCCATTTCTCTTCATCACTGCCTTCAATTTTTAAAGGAAATAAATCAGGACATTCCCATACCCCACCATGTGCTCCCTTGTCTTTTCCAAACTCACTTACTTTTTTCCATTCCTTTAAATTAAGTGAGTTCCATATCTGCAAATGATTTCCTGCTACTAAGAGCATCGTCCAATTTTGTTCTTTATCATTCCAGAAAACTTTTGGATCCCTAAAATCTTTAATTCCATCGTTACCGATTACAGGATTTCCCTCATATTTCGTCCAACTATCCCCATCATCTAAACTGTAGGCAATACCTTGTGTTTGAAAATCCTTTTTACCAGATTGTTCTCCTTTCATATCATGATACGTGAAAATGGCAACCATTGCAGGCTTTTCTTTTGTACCAAAGCCAGCTGTATTCTCTTTGTCGATTACAGCGCTACCAGAAAATATTAATCCGTTTTCATCTGGAAAAAGCGCAATAGGCTTATGCTTCCATCTTACCAAATCTTTACTAACCGCATGCCCCCAATGCATAGGGCCCCAAACCGTACTATCTGGATAATACTGATAAAACAAATGGTAAATTCCCTTATGATAAACTAGGCCATTTGGATCGTTCATCCACTTTTCTTCTGGTGTAAAATGAAACTGAGGCCTATACTTTTCCGTATAATAAGAAACAGCCTCTTCAACTGATATATTTTCATTTCTTTTCATTTCTTGTTTACAACTGAAAATGCTTAACACGAAACCTATCAGCGCTAGCCATATCCATGCTTTTCGAAAAGTTTTAACCATAAATTCACAATTTTAATAATATTCCCTGGTATCTAAAAACAGTACCTTTGTAGCCATGAAGTTAATCAATATTCACCTATTATTTAGTTTACTTCTCTTCATATGTTTTTCAAAGAACAGTTGGGGACAAGGTGATATTGATCGTGTTTTAAAAACTTGGAACAAAGAGACAATACCCTATATCTATCCTGAAAATTTACCGATGTCAGATTCAATTCTTTATTTGGATACTCGGGAAAAAGAAGAATTTGACGTCAGCCATTTAAAGGATGCTTTGTGGGTAGGATATAAAAAATTTGACGAAGAAAAAATTCTCGAATCAATTCCAAATACGGCACAACCCATTATTGTTTATTGTTCTATTGGTGTGCGATCAGAAAATATTGGCGAAAAATTGAAGAAGCTTGGTTATACAAACATTCTAAATTTACATGGTGGTATTTTTGAATGGAAAAATAAAGGTGGCGAAGTATTTAACGACAAAGAAATAGTAACCGATAGTGTTCATGCGTTTAGCAAGCATTGGGGAAAACTATTGCATCAAGGAATAAAAGTCTATTAGTTAGTATAAATTAAAAAAATACTTTGGGAATATTACAAAATAACAGAGAAGAACGAGACGAGAAGGTGATTGATTTCACCTTAGCTAGTTCTAAAAATTTACTATTGATTTTTACGAGAAATCCCGAACTTGGTAAAGGAAAAAGACGATTAGCGGCTACTGTTGGTGACGAATCTGCATTGAATATTTATCAGTTCCTTCTCAATCATACCGTTAAAATTACAAGTAACTTATACGCTGAAAAGCTCGTGTACTACTCTGAAGAAATTTGGCAGAATGATATTTGGGACAATAAACGTTTTGGAAAAAAATTGCAGACAGGCGTCGATTTAGGAGCTCGAATGGCAAATGCATTTCAAGAAGGCTTTCAAAACGAATTTCAAAAAATCATTATCATTGGCAGTGATATGTTCGATTTAACGCAAGAAGATTTAGAAGAAGCATTTAAGGCATTAGAAACTAATGATTTTGTAGTTGGGCCTGCAGAAGATGGCGGCTATTATTTACTTGGGATGAAAAATTACATGCCAAAACTTTTTAAAAATAAAGATTGGGGCACAGATTCGGTTTTAAAGGATACACTAGATGACCTGAAAGACAAAAAAACTGCCCTTTTAGACATAAGAAACGACGTAGATTATTACGAGGATATAAAGGACATTAAAGCCTTTGAACCCTTTTTAAAACATATAAATTCATGATTAAAGAACAATTATTAGAATCTGTAGCTTACCTTAAAAACAAAGGATTTGACAACCCAGAAATCGGAATCGTATTAGGCACTGGTTTAGGTAAATTGGTGGACAATATCGAAAACCCTATTGAAGCTCACTATAACCATATCCCTTTTTTTCCATTGGCAACTGTTGAGTTTCATACTGGTAAATTAGTATACGGCACCATTTCAGGGAAAAAAGTAGTTGTGATGCAAGGTCGTTTTCATTTATATGAGGGCTATGATTTTTTAGATATCACCTACCCTATTCGTGTTATGCACATGTTGGGTATTACTAAACTCTTTATTTCAAATGCTGCAGGCGCCGTTAATCTTGACTATAAAAAAGGCGACATGATGCTGATTGAAGACCACATTAACTTACAAGGCGGTTCGCCTCTGGCTTTCAAAAATGTTGGTGAATTTGGAGAGCGTTTTGCAGACATGTCCGAACCTTATGATTTAGATATGCGAACAAAATTAATGGCCATCGCCAAAGCCAATGACATTTCTTTAAAAACAGGCGTATATGCTTCTGTAGTAGGTCCTCAACTTGAGACTAAGGCTGAATATAGAATGATAAAATTAATTGGGGCCGATGCCGTAGGTATGAGTACTGTACCTGAAGTAATTGTGGCCAACCATTTATCATTACCTATTGTCGCCGTATCTGTATTAACTGACGAATGTGATCCTGACAATCTAAAGCCAGTAGATATTAGTGAGATTATTGCCATAGCTGAAAAAACCGAGCCTAAAATGGTGAAATTGTTTCAAGAATTAATCAAGCAACTGTAAGTTACGCTGTCATTTTGCTACCATAAGAAAGCAAATAAGTGTTTATGAGTACATCCCAGCCAACAATTAGTATCATTATTCCGGTATTGAATAAGGCAAATTATATTAAGAAGGTGCTACTGGCAATAGCAAAAAATGCAGGTTCAAATCGCATTAAAGAAATACTTGTTATCGACGGTGGCAGTACCGACCAAACACCTATTAATGCTCGCGAATATGGCGCTACTGTCATCAACAGCAAAAAAGGCAGGGCAGTTCAAATGAATGTTGGCGCCACAAAGGCCACTGGGGAAATTCTTTATTTCTTACATGTAGATTCTTTGCCTCCTAAAAATTTTGACCTAGCAATTTTTCAAGCTTTTGAAGATGGTCATGAAGTCGGTTGTTTTCAAATGCGTTTTAATAGTGACAGCCGCTTTCTGAAATTTTTTGCTTGGTGTACCAGAATCAACCATCAGATTTGTCGTGGTGGTGACCAATCCATGTTTATCACCAATAAAGTATTTCATGAAAACAATGGGTTTAATGAAAATTATATCATTTATGAGGATAACGAATTTATTGGGCGCATATATAAGTTAAAGCCTTTCAAGATTATACCCTCAGCTGTAACAACTTCTGCTCGTCGCTATGAAGAGCGCGGAATGGTTATGCTGCAATGGCATTTCGGGATGATTCATCTAAAGTATTATATGGGTGCAGAACCCCACGAGCTTCATCAATATTACCTAAGGTATATAGCACTATAATATTTACTTTTCTTCAAAATCTAACAAAACTCCTTCGCTTATCCATTTTGCCAGTGCTTGGCGATTATCTGGGTCCACAATTCTAACTTGATCCTTAGCATTACGAATATTCCCTATTTCAATAAACGTCATTGCGGGGTGCGTTTTCTTAACCAGATAAAGTGAAGTTCTATCTTCAAAAGTACCCGCATAACTTCTATTAGGTTGATATTTTTTATACTTGGCTTCAAAAGTTTTATGAATGCTCTCCGCTAACTTTTTACCATTTTTACTGTGTTCATGATGATAAAAGAACACATCAATGTTTTGGCCTACACTTCTACTATCTACATGTGTAACTATTAAACGCTGGTACTTTCCTTTATTCGACTTATAAAGATCGTTTACGATTTCTACACGCTGCTTTAATCTTGCTACTTGATTTAAAGGAATGGTTTTATTTGGGTAAGCAACCTCATCGTAGTCAATTTCTAAAATATGTTCATCTCTAATTCCGTCATTTTCATCTTGAATAATAATATAGACCATTGCCCCATGAGCCAATAATTCTTTCGCTAAGCGTAACGTTATATCGTACGCATATTCATCTTCTGATATGGTTTTACCAGCATAAATGCCCATGGCACCAGGATCAGGACCACCGTGACCTGAAACCAAATAATAGATATTGCCTTTTAGCCGTTCGCTTTTGTCTATTACCGTCTTATGCTTCTCCCCGAAAATAGCATAACTAGCACTTTCTAATTTTTTTACTTCGGTAGATTGCTTTTGTATGGAGTCTACAATGGGCACTGTAACCAACGCCGCCTTTGGTATTACATAAGTTCTACCTGCAATTAAGTGTACACTATCACGTAAATCATGATTGTTTAAGGATACAAATTCCTCAAAAACCTCATAAGGATTGAACCCCTGTTTTCTTAAAAGCGAAAGTATACCATCGCCGGGCTCAGCTGTAACGGTCTTCAACGAATCCTGACCTATTGCCGCCTGTGAGATAAAAATCAATAAAATAAAATACCTAAGCATAATTAAAAGGAAACAAAATTTGTGCCATTTTTCTAAAATGGTAATGGCTTACAAAATTGGAATTATTCCCTGTACTTTCTGTAATTTATACTGATTATTTCTAACGAAAGTTTATTCTGAAATAAAAACCTGTTATCATTCACCCGTATGACCTACTATAGTTAACAAACAATTTCTCTTACTAAAATGTAAAAAAATTACTTCTTCGAATTCAATGTCCAATCATATGGATAATAACTTATGTTAGCATTACTTAGTAATTTCGAGTCTCGAAATTCATTAATAAAGGTGACAATACCACCGGCTTTATCAAAATCACCTTTATACCATTCAAAAATCTGAGAAACTTTTACGCTAACACCTTCAACACGAATAAAATCTGTATTATTCAAAGCCAATACGGTCTGTCTTTGTAGCTGAGCATTTATTTTTTCTGGCGTGTAGGCCATATTTATAATTGGAGGACACCCTAAACCTGCACAAACCAAAACAAAGTGAAATCTCGCTTCAGTAGGAAATTTAGCCCGTAACATTATATTTTCTATTTCATTTAGACTTAAGTTTTTTCCGCCTATTTCATGTTTAATCGTATCAAAGAAACCAGGTATATCTAAAGGCGATTTTAATGGATAATTCTTAACGATACCATCAATTACTAAAAGATTATACGCGTTTATCCAAAAGGCTTGGTACTTCTCGGTATCTGACTTTGACACCGTAACATCTTTAACTGATTGTAAAATAGATTCTAAGGTATTTGGGTTTTCTTTAATTGCGGCATATTTAACACGACCATCAACTACATTAGTTTTTAAAAAGCTATTTGTCTTATTAAAAAAACCAGTTAATTCTTGTGCAGATAGGTTCGTAACTATCATAAAGAAAAACAAGGTCCGTATTATAATCCGTTTCATATAATCTTAAATTTATTATCGTTATCGAGTTACTGTAGGTCGTTCATTTTGTAATAACCATACACTTTTAAAACTTTTTTTACTTTTTTATATCAACCTTCAATTTAATTATAGATTGATATTGTGTAGACTACGATTCTTTTTTAAATGATTAAAACAGAAATTACGTTGAAAACTATCACAGATTGATCACGAGTTTATAATCTTTCTAAATAATAATGTAGCTGTTAAGTTATTACCTTTATTACCGACACAACCATCAACAAAAGCATTTTATGAATCATATTGTAATTATTGGCAATGGTATTTCTGGGGTTACGTTAGCCAGACACATTCGGAAGCTATCGGATAATAAAATCACCATTATATCTGCAGAAAGCGATTATTTTTTCTCAAGAACTGCATTGATGTATGTGTATATGGGCCACATGAAATTTAAACATACCCAACCATACGAGAACTGGTTCTGGAAAAAGAATCGAATAGATTTAGTAAATGGTTTTGTGGAAAAAGTAGAAACAGATTCAAAAAAGCTAAGCTTAAAAGACGGTTCTACTATTACTTATGACAAACTTGTAATTGCAACAGGTTCTAAACCGAATAAATTTGGCTGGCCAGGTCAAGATTTAAAAGGTGTTCAAGGTATGTATTCAAAACAAGATTTAGAACTACTTGAGAAAAACGCACCAAATAATACGGTTTGTAAGCGAGCTGTTATTGTTGGTGGCGGACTCATTGGCATTGAAATGGCCGAAATGCTGCGTTCTCGAAAAATACCGGTAACCTTTCTTGTTCGCGAAGAAAGCTTTTGGAACGGAGTCTTACCACAAGGAGAATCTGCAATGATTAATGAACATATTCTAGAACATCATATCGATTTACGATTAGATACCAACTTGAATGAAATTTTAGCGGATGAGAATGGACACGCTAGAGCGGTAGTAACCGATAAAGGCGATACTATTGAATGTACTGTAGTAGGGTTAACTGCAGGCGTGACCCCAAATATTGATTTTCTAAAGGGATCAGGCATCGAATTAGGAAGAGGTGTAAAAGTCAATCGTTTTTTAGAGACCAGCGCAAAAGACGTATACGCCATAGGCGATTGCGCCGAACAGCACGAAGGCATTGGCAGCAGAAGACCCATTGAAGCTGTTTGGTATACAGGCCGCATGATGGGGGAAGCTTTGGCCCAAACTCTTTGCGATAAACCTAGAGAATACAATCCTGGTCATTGGTTTAATTCAGCTAAATTTTTAGATATAGAATATCAAACCTACGGATGGGTTTTTAGCGAACGTAGTAAGAGTGATGACGAACATCATTTTCACTGGCGCCACCCAAAAGAAAAAATCTGTATTACCATTGCCTTTCACAAAACCACTATGAAATTTTTGGGCATCAATACTTTTGGTGTTCGTTTGCGGCATGAAATTTTTGACCAATGGCTTACCGAAAACAAAGATGTAGATCATGTAATGACCTATCTAAAAGACGCCAATTTCGACCCTGAGTTCTATAAGCTCTACGAAGAAGAAATCGTAGCCAAATACAATGCTGATTTTAATAAGAACATCAGTCAAAAGAAAAAAAGCTGGAAACGTATTTTCAGTATCGCCTAACTAAATAATAAAATAAACAACACACCTACCATGGGTAATTTTGATAGAAGTATGTCACTTGCGGGAGAACCGCCTAAAGCATTAAACACTGGCCAAAAATTGGCAGTATTAATAGGAATGACCGGCATGGGCATTCTCATATTGCAATTGTTCAATTTAAACTTGGGCAATAGTGCCTTATGGCTTTCAGTTGCTATTCTTGCCATATTTACTGGTATTATTTGGTTTTCTCAAGCTGCATACGCCCATAAACAAAAAGGGATTAAAAATGATGGCGTTTGGTTTAAGTCAATGTCCAGTCGTGGTGTTCTAGCTTGGATGGCCGGTATTGCATTAACAGGGTTTTACATTGTACTCTATTTTTATCCGCAGTATTTAGGGCTGGTAAAAGACGGTGACAACACTGGCTTAATTGCCTTGTTTGATCCTTTAAGCAAAGGGTTAAGTGGCAACCCCGCCAGTCAATGGTTTGTTTACGGTACTATGTATACTATAGCTATTTTAGCATTTGGTGTTAAATTCATCTGGAAATATCGCCATAATAAGTATGAGCAACTGAGAACGGTTAGCGTTATGTTTTTTCAAACTGCATTTGCCTTTTTTATTCCAGAAATCATGGCAAGATTAAATGGAGACTTACCTTACTATGACCTTAAGAACATGTGGCCCCTTAACTATTATAACTTTGAACGTTATCGTATTAATGGCTTTATAGATTCTGGTAGTGTTGGTATGACCATGCTATTCTTTGGTATCATATCCATCTTTGTGATATCACCATTTTTAACTTACAAATACGGAAAACGTTGGTACTGTTCATGGGTATGTGGTTGTGGCGGATTGGCTGAGACTGCAGGAGATTCTTTTCGCCAGTTAAGCGACAAATCTAAATTTGCGTGGAAAGTAGAACGTTGGGTAGTACACAGTGTTGTAGTATTTGTAACCCTAATGACTACTGCTGTAATTTATTCGTATTTAGGTAACGATAGTAGTAAATATTGGCTTACTAAAACCATGTTCATTTCTGGAGTAGCTCTTATTCTAACAGCTGTTTTTGCATGGGTAATGATTTACAAAAGAGAAGAGTTAGAGAAAGATGCCAAGTATGGCGCTATTGGTTACTTTACCATTATTGCCTCTTTAGTAGCTATGCATTTTTTTAGCGACTCAGGAAATATATTCATTTTTAAAGCGGAGACTTTACGATCTACCTATAGCTTCTTAATAGGTAGTATTTTCTCTGGTGTTATTGGAACAGGATTTTACCCAATTTTAGGAAATAGAGTGTGGTGTAGATTCGGATGCCCAATGGCTGCGGTTTTAGGTTTTCAGCAACGTATGTTCTCTAAATTTAGAATTACTACCAATGGTGGTCAATGTATTTCATGTGGTAACTGTTCTACCTATTGCGAAATGGGTATTGACGTACGTGCATATGCTCAAAAAGGCGCTAACATTGTACGCTCTAGTTGTGTAGGTTGTGGTATTTGTTCTGCGGTTTGCCCAAGGGGTGTTTTAAAATTAGAAAACGGACCAGAAAAAGGACGTATCAATTCTAAAGAGATTTTATTAGGTAACGATGTTGATTTAATGGACCTAGTAAATAAAAAATAGAATTTATTTATAAACGGTACTATATATTGTAGCAACAGGACATTTTTTGTCATGTTCGTTTAAACTTTATATAAGGAAAAAACTCATGGAAGATTGGTTTTTGTCAATCTTTCATGACCTTTACATCCTATTAACACCAACTTACACCAATAATGAATCGCTTATTTATTTTCATTTTTATAGTTTCCCTTCATGTTCAAGCACAGAAGGAAGTTAATTATCCAGAAGTAATCTATGGTCCTGAAAATATACATGCCAGTTGGGTAAGTCACCCAGATATTAAAGGTGGTGAAGACACCGCCGTTTTGTTTCGTAATACGTTTGAGCTAGAAGATAACAGTGCGGATTTTATTATTAACATCTCTGCAGACAACCATTATTTTTTGTTTGTAAATGGCGTTTTTATTACTCATGGACCTCAGCTAAGCGATATTCAGCATTATAAATATGAAACCCTAAACTTAAAAGACTACCTTAAAAAGGGGAAGAATGTATTGGCCGTAAAGGTGATTAATTTTGGCAAAAGACGATTTTTAGGCATGCAGTCAATCTTCACTAGTTTAATGGTAAACGGAGTGTCAGATGATGCCAAAATCATCAACACCACAGGCTTTAAGGATAATTGGGTTAGCGTGATTGACGAATCTTATAATGCGAACGAAGTTGTTTGGCGTGGAGATAAGGAAAAGGCGATTGTAGGCGGATTCTATGCCAATAACCCAACCGATATTGTCGATATGAACGAGTATCCTACGAACTGGGAAACGACGGACTTTAATGATTCTGATTGGCAAAAGGTAGAATTTTTCGAAAATGCTAGCAGCATGGGTGGTTCCATAGCCTATTTATTAGAACCTCGTAATTTACCTTTACTTTCTTGGGATGAGGAAAGAATAGGAAGTATCGTTCGATCGTCTAAACCTATTAATACCGAGTTCCCGGTGTTGGGCGAGTTAAAAATTGCTCCTAACACAAAAACCACTTTTCTATTAGATCAACAATACGTCACCAACGGATTCCCAGAATTAGTATTCGGCAAAGGAAAATCTGCTAAAATTATTATCAAATATGCCGAGAATCTTTTTGGCTCTAATAATGAAAAAGGTGACCGTAATGATTTAGAAAACAAACAGCTTTTAGGCTATTACGATGAAATCATTTCTAACGGAGAAGATGCGCAGAAATTTATACCGAACTGGATGCGTACTTTCAGATTCATAGAATTTGAAATTGAAACTAAAGACCAAGAACTTGTTCTAAAGAAATTTGTAAACCATAGATCAAGAACCACTATTCCTTCCATTGCAAAATTTACATCAGATGATGACATGTACAATGAGATTTTTGATATCTGCAAACGCACTATTGATATCTGTACACAAGACTATTTTTTAAGTGATGCCTATTATGAGACCATGCAGTACGTTGGCGATACCAAAATACATGCGTTAATTTGGCAAGCCATGAGCGGTAATGCCGAGCATACCAAAAATGCCATTCGACAATTTGACCATTCTAGAGATTCAGATGGTAATATTCTTGGAGCTTATCCGCTTCGTTCTACATTCATTTACCCAACGTATTCGTTGGTATGGGTAGATATGATTGCCGATTACTACAAAGTATCAGGAGATAAAGAATTTATACAGACCTATAAAGCTGGTATTGTGAACACCTTGTCCGGATTCGAAAAAAACATGAACGAATTAAACCTGGTTAACAAAACTCCTTATCGCTATTTTATAGATTGGTATACTGGCCCCAATAATGGTAGCGGTACGGCAACTAAAAATGATGGTGAAAATTCTGCAGTAGTCAGTTTACATTATGTACACGCATTACAAAGTGCATCCTTATTATTCAAAGAAATTGGTGATGACCAAACTTCTTTAGAATATCAAAATCGTGCCGAAGAAATTAAAAAATCTGTATATAATCTTTGTTACGATACGGAAAAAAATATTTTTGCAGAAAGACCAGATAAAACTATTTACGATCAGCATACCAATATAATGGCCATTCTTACGAACGCTATTCCAGAAAATCAACAAAAAGCATTGCTAGCCAAAATCTTGAATGACAAAGATTTATTACAAGCCACTTACTATTATCGCTTTTACCTTTTTGAAGCAATTAAAAAAGTTGGCGCACCAGAATTATTCGATGTAGCTCAAAAACCATGGGAGAAGATGATTGAGAACCATATGACGACCACTTTAGAACGTTTTGAAAGTGTTGAGAAACCTACGCGTTCAGAAGTACATCCATGGAGTGCTTCACCTGCTTATTTCTATTTTAATTATCTGGCCGGTATTCAATCTGTAAAAAATGATTTTCAAGAAATTCGTATGGCTCCTGCATTTGGTATACTTAAATCAATGGAAGGCGTATTACCTACACCTAAAGGAACTATAGAATTTCAACTTAAAAAAACAAAAAGTAAACTTATAGCTGAAATAACCATACCTGATTCGATGACAGGAAATCTATTTTGGCAAGGAACTAAAATTCCTCTGAAAAAAGGAAAAAACACATTAAGCATAAAGAACAACTAGTGGATTCAACGATTATTATGATCCCAGTTCACAGAGATTCTTTGGCTAAAAAAAATATCCGATCTTTGGCAACAGAAATTGGTGCCAGTTTTAACTGGTTAAACAAATGAACATGAAGTTATTAAAATTCGTTTATGCCATTCTTATCAGCTTTGTCTTGTTAGCTTTTACAAGTTCAGAAGACAAACGTTATGAACGAACCTATTTTGATGATGGTACTTTAGCCAGCGAAGGGTGGATGCGTTTTAATGTTAAAACTGATTACTGGACTTTCTACCACTCGAACAGTAAAATAGCTGAAAAAGGCTATTTTGCTTATGGTAAAAAAGAAAAGTATTGGTTTTTCTATGATGAAAACAGAGTACGCACCAAAGAAGGAAAGTTTGTTAAAAACGAACAAATTGGTTGGTGGTTGTTTTACGACCAAAAAGGACGAATTAATCACAAATGCCAATTAACACAAGGTGTTAAAGATGGTTATTGTTTAAAATATAAAGACTCAAAATTGATATCTGCCGAAAAATATAAAAAGGGTGAAAAAATTAAGGAATGGTCAACATTCAAGGCTTTTACCCATGAGAACAGTTTATCCGATTTAAAATAATGGCCGATATTAAAGTAATTATTCCGGCTTTTAACGAAGCAGATTCTATTGCGCATGTTATCAATGAGCTTCCGAAATCAGTTTCTGAGGTAATAGTTGTTAACAACAATTCCACTGATGATACTGTAAAAAATGCCGAAGCAGCAGGGGCTACGGTTCTTACCGAGACCAATAAAGGGTATGGTTATGCTTGCCTTCGTGGTTTAGAATACGTTGCATCGAAATCCAAACACCCAGATATTATCGTATTTATCGATGGAGACTATTCTGATTATCCTGAAGAGTTAGATAAGGTGGTCGCTCCTATTTTAGAAAATAATATTGATTTTGTAGTTGGGGCCAGAAGAAAAAGTTTGCGTGAAGAAGGTTCAATGACTCCGCAACAAGTATTTGGCAATTGGTTGGCGACATTTTTAATGCGATTATTTTTTGGCGCAAAATTTACGGATTTAGGCCCTTTTAGAGCTATTAAATACGAAAAGCTCAAAGAATTGAACATGGAAGACAAAACCTATGGGTGGACAGTCGAAATGCAATTGAAAATTCTAAAGAAAAAAATGACATATACCGAAGTACCAGTACGTTACAAACGACGAATAGGTATCTCAAAAGTATCAGGAACCGTAAAAGGTAGTATATTTGCAGGCATAAAAATTTTGGGGTGGATCTTCAAATACAGCATTAAATAATATGGCATTAGCACTAGCGTATTTTATCATCGTAATTTATAGTATTTCATTACTATTGATTTTCTTTTATAGCTTGGCGCAGCTAAATCTATTATTCAATTATTTGTCTCAAAAAAGACAGAACCAAACGGCTCCTAAATTTAATCTTCTAGACCCAAAAGAAATTCCTTTTGTTACTATTCAACTTCCTGTTTTTAATGAGGAGTATGTGATGGATCGTTTATTAGAGAATATCGCCAAAATAGAATACCCAAAAAGCAAGTTAGAAATTCAGGTTTTAGATGACTCAACCGATGAAACGGTTATCACCACTGCGGCTAGTGTAGCTAAATTGCAGGAGACTGGTTTAGACATTCAACATATCACAAGAACGGATAGATCTGGTTTTAAAGCGGGCGCTTTAAAAGAAGGACTTAAAATAGCTAAAGGTGAATTTATTGCCATTTTCGATGCTGATTTTTTACCGGCATCCGATTGGTTGAAAAAAACCGTCATTTATTTTAAAGATGAAGAAATTGGTGTGGTACAGACTCGTTGGGGTCATTTAAACCGCGACTATTCAACATTGACAAAAATACAGGCCTTTGCCCTAGACGCTCACTTTACATTAGAACAAGTAGGCCGTAACAGCAAAGGACATTTCATCAATTTTAACGGTACGGCAGGTATCTGGCGTAAAGATTGTATCATTGATGCTGGCAACTGGGAAGGCGATACACTAACTGAAGATTTAGACCTTAGCTACCGTGCTCAGTTAAAAAACTGGAAATTCAAGTATTTAGAAGATGTTGAAACACCTGCAGAGCTTCCTGTAGTAATTAGTGCTGCTCGTTCACAACAATTTCGCTGGAACAAAGGTGGTGCTGAAAATTTCAGAAAAACAGTTTGGAGTGTTGTTACCGCCAAAAACATACCTTTTAAAACTAAGTTTCATGGCGTAATGCACTTATTGAACAGCTCTATGTTTTTATGCGTATTCTTGGTAGCCTTGTTAAGTATACCAGCATTATACATAAAGAATACCTACGGTCATTTAGACTGGGTATTTTCTTTATTAAGTTTGTTTACCGTAAGTACTATTATCTTGTTCGTTTGTTATTGGTTCACCTATAAGAGCATACAAGGCAGTGGTTTTGACAATTTTGTAGATTATATTAGAATATTCTTCACATTCTTCTCAGTTGCCTTAGGCTTTTCTTTACACAATACTATTGCCGTTATAGAAGGCCATATGGGAAAAAGAAGTGAATTTGTTCGTACACCTAAATTCAATATCAGCGCATTAAAGAACAACTGGAAAGACAATAAGTACTTAGCTAAAAAATTGTCTCCTAATATGATTTTAGAATTTGCTTTAATGATTTATTTCATGTTTGGCATGTATAGCGCCATACCCTTAAATGATTTTGGATTATTCCCTTTTCATTTTATGTTATTCTTAGGCTTTGGGTTTGTATTCTTTAAATCATTAACCTCAAGGGCATAAATTTCACAAGTAAAATATTTTAAAAAAAGGATAGCTATTGGCTATCCTTTTTCTGTTTTTAAGACCTTTTTAAAAGTCTTGAATGTATGTCAATTTCAAGATTATCTATACTAGTTCTCCGTACTCCTAAAAATGGTATATAGTTACTAGTAACTATATACGCCAGTATATGGGAAATATAGTAACTTGTTGTTATATACAATTGTTGGCAACCATTAAATGAAACATTACGCAGGAAAAACTTTAGACTACTTTTGGATTGAATTTAGGTCAACTGAATTTGATTTAATTTCTTTGGTTGAGCAATTACCAAATCTATTAATTGGAAAATATCTTGCAATAATATGCTTTGATGGTGGAACTTTTATTCCAACAGATGAAGAAAAATTAAGAGGTTGGAATAAGTTAAACGACGTGAGTTTTTCACCAATCTTGACAAAAGAAGAGCTAAGTGGTCCAATATTTGAAACTCAAGACCAATGGTGTTTGTTTGAGAATAAAACTGAAATTAAATCTATGACTGACTATGTTAATTATGGTATGTTTACCTTAAAAGATAGAAATTCTGAATTAATGACTATTGACCCAACTTGGGACAAATCAGCTCTCAACGAAGAAATAAATCACACTGAAAAATTTCAAAGAAAATTCTGGTTGGAATTGATAAAACTTAATCCTTATAATCTTATTCTCAATGGAGATAATTTTATTTATTGTACGAAAAACGAAAAAGAAATTGAACAAATAATAACGGTTGCCAACACCGTGTATAATTAATTGCTGCATTGAGCTTACTTGCGAATATTCCTGCGGAATATTCACGGGTTCGTAAATGTTTGCTAACTTAGTTGCTTAACCACGCAACTAACCATACACAATAACGTTGTAAGCAATTTGAGAAAAATCCCGAATGAAAAGAAAAACTATTCTTTCAAAGAAAATTATTAGAGGAATAAATCAAGAAATTAATAACTCTAGTTCAAAACTAGATTTAGATTTAGATTTACTAAAACAGGAAAAGTATTATAATTATGCAATTGAAGAATGGTATGGACCTGAATTTAAGATTAAAGGAAGATTAAGAAAAATAATTATTCAAACTTTATTAGAAACATATTTTGAATGGAAAAAAGAACTTGACAAATTAAATAAAGACTATTACTTAGCTATTTGGCTTTATAATCCGAGAATGCTAAAATCAGAAGTTGTTTGTGCTATAGAAGAAAAGATTAGTTATTATGAAAATGAATGTTTTTTAACTTCGGAAAAGAAATCAAATTTTGGTTTTAATCAATTTGGAGAATTATCAACTGAATTACAAAAGCTTACTTGGGAGAAAAAAATTGATATGGATTCTTTTCACGAATGGGAAATAAATTGGCCAAAAGAACAATATGAAATTGAAAAGGAATATTATAAAGACCAAAAATTTTATAAAAAACTAATTCAGGAAAAATTTCACGTAGTTGAAAAAGAAAACGAGAAAATTTATTTCCACCCGAAAGGAGATATTTGGATTGGGAAACCGAAATAAAAACTGCTTACAACACCGTATAAAAATAATTGCGGTTTAGTGCTTAACCAAAGGTCGTTGCGTGTTTGTAACGTCTGATTTTCCTTCGGAAAATCCTCGCATACAAACCCGCAACTATTCTTATACATAAACGTTACCTGCAAGCTGAAAAGCCAACCGCACAGTCAAGCACATTTCATTTTTTTCGTGCCTCAAAAAATAAAAAGAGCTTGCCTTTTCATTCCACCACCCGAATTGGAAATCACGAAATATTTATTATATTTGTCAAATACTGACAAGTCTAAATATTCAAGTCAAATGAAACAATCTTTCGGAGAATACATCAGACATTTACGAACAAAAAATGAACTTACTTTAACGCAACTCGGAGCAAAACTTGATTTGGATTCTGCGAATTTGAGTAAAATTGAAAACGGAAAAAGAGATTTTGACGAAAAACGTTTAACTCTACTTGCCCAAGTTTTTAATTTGGATTTGGAAGAATTAAAAACAGAATTTTTTGGCGACTTATTTGCTAAAAAACTTTATGAAAGTAGTTCTTCGACAGACGCACTTGTTGTTGCGGAAAAAAAAGTTAAATACCTACGTCAGATTAATGCTAAACAAGAAAGTCTTAAACTCTAAAATATGCCAAACAGTATAAACAAATACCTAAACAAAGTAATTCAAGGCGATTGCCTCGAAGAAATGAAGGAAATTCCAAGTAAAAGTATAGATATGATTTTATGCGATTTACCTTATGGAACAACTCAAAATAAATGGGATTCAGTTATAGACCTTGATAAACTTTGGACTGAATATTATAGAATAATTAAAGACAACGGAGCAATTGTACTTACTTCTCAGGGTGTTTTTACTGCAAAACTAATATTGAGCAATGAAAAGCATTTCAAGTATAAAATTGTTTGGATAAAATCTAAAGCAACAAATTTCTTGAATGCTAAAAAACAACCGTTGAGAAAACACGAAGATATTTGCGTTTTTTATAAAAAACAACCAAACTACAATCCTCAAATGACAGAAGGAGAAGCTTATGATAAAGGATTCCGAAAAGACCAACTCACAGGTAGTTACGGAGACTTTAAATCAAATCACGTAAAAAGTAATGGAAATAGATATCCAACAGATGTGATTGCATATGAAGAACAAACTATTGAAGATTTTGTCTATGTTAAAACAGCTGAATCTGAAGGAACAGTATATCATCCAACTCAAAAGCCAATTGAGTTAGGAAGATATTTAATTAGAACTTTTACCAAGCCTGGAGATGTCATTCTTGATAATGCTTGTGGTAGTGGTAGTTTCTTGCTTTCTGCCATCCTTGAAAATAGAAATTTCATTGGAATAGAGAAAAATGAAGATGTACTTCTACATAAAGTTAAAGAGGTAGATTATATTAAAATTTGCACAGATAGAATTCAAGAAACATTAAAGAGAAAAGAAGTAGAAAAATCTACTTTACGTCTATTTAATGAACCAATCGCAAAATATCATACATTAAACTATAACACTAAAGTACTCAATGGCGAAAGTTACGTATAACGAAAGAAGTTGGGCTATTGATGTTATCAGTTCAATCGAAGTTTTCTTGGCAAATAAGAGCTGGCATTTTAAAGGAGCTGGTGGAGAAAGTACTATAAGCAATAACAAGAAAAGTCTATTTCCCGATGTATTGTTATTTAAAGATCTTACTAAAGATATAATTGTACAGGGTTGGGAATTAAAAATGCCTGATACTCAAATAAACGATGCAGAACTAATAAGCAATGCAATAAAAAAGGCAAAAATATTAAAAAGAGATAGTTTCATTTTATGGAATGTAAAAAGTGCAGTTTTATATATAAGAAATGGCGAAACCTTTGAAATTCACAAAAGTTGGAATGATATAAACATCAATTCTCGCATTGAAGTAAAACCTAAAGAACAACTCTGGAAAGTTTTATTGTTTGAAATTCTTGCTGACTTAAATGGTTTTTTTGAATCTGGTGAAATTACAGAAGTCACTTCTCAAGAAATTTTATCTATTGATGAAGTAATTGATGTTGTATTAGAAAACACCAATAATACTGCTGAAACACTAAGAGCAAAAGCAAGAACTACTCGGCAATTAGATGCGGAAATCAATCTTTGGTGGAATTCATCTTCAAATGAATATGGTTTCGCTTCAAATCAAACCGAACATAAACTACCTACTTTGTCAATGGTAGTTTTGACAGATTGGGTTTTCAAAATAATTTTTGCTCATATATTAAAAAAGCATTTTAATGAAGCAAAAGAAATTGAGAACATTGAACGTTCAACTTCTATAGTTGATGCTATGGAAATCCTAACATCTATTTCTCAAAGATGTAATTTCTGGAATATTTTCAGTCCAAACCTCGGACAGCAATTTATTTCGCAAACAGCTTGGAACGAACTGACAGAATTAAATCACTTCCTTTCTACTGTAAATATTGAAGCTATTGAAATTGAAATTCTTCATCAATTACTTCAAAGTACAGTCGCAACAGCGAAAAGAAAGGTTGCAGGTCAATTTTCTACACCTAAAAAATTAGCAGATTTATTAACTCGCCTAACTATTGATGACAAAACAAAAATAGTAATTGACCCTTGTTGCGGAACAGGCACAATTATTATACAAGCCTATGAATTAAAGGAAGAATATGAAATAAATTCGAATGATATTCTTGATACCATTTGGGCTTCCGACAAACATTCATTTCCTATTCAACTTTCGACTTTATCAATGGCTAAACCTTCAAATATTGGAAGAATAGTCAACGTTTTTGGCTCTGATGTAATTGAACTCAACCAAGGAGACACAATAGAGTTTCAAAATCCAAATAATGGAGAAATAGTAGAAAAGGAATTCCCAACAGTAGATTATGTTGTTTCAAATTTACCATTCATTAAGAGTAAGGAAATGAAAGTTTTGAATCCACATATAGTGGATATTAACGATTGGATAAAAGAAGAAGCTGAGACAACAGAAACATTAAGTGGTAAAAGCGATATTTTTGCATACATCCCTTTTTATCTTCATCAATTCTTATCTGAGAATGGTAAAATTGGACTTATATTATCAAATGCTTGGTTGGGAACTGATTATGGCGAAAAATTTTTAGAGCTTTTTCAAAAATTCTTCAAAATAGAATTAGTAGTAATCTCTGGAAAGGGAAAATGGTTTGATAATGCAGATGTTGTTACAACAATATTAGTTGCTTCAAAAAAAGACCCAAAAATACCTACCATAGATGTTAGTGAAATCTCATTTTGTACGTTACAAGAAAAGCTAGAAGAAATTGATGACATAAAAACATTGAGCGACAACATAATTGTCAATACTGAATCTGAAAATTTAATTATAAATAGATATTCTCTTGCACAAATAAATTCTTTTGAAGATTTTGGAATTCCTTGGTCAGGCTATTTTTCTAATCTTAGTTGGGTTGCTAATGTTAGAGACCGATTTATCAACACAAGCGATATTTTCCATTTCACACGAGGAGAAAGACGTGGATGGAATCCTATGTTTTATCCTGCGTCAGGACACAATATCGAGCAAGAATATATCAAGCCAGTCCTTAAACATTTGAGAGATACTACAAATTTAGAATGCGTTTCAAATGCAGAAGCTTTTTGTTGTTCTAGAAGTATTGAAGAACTAGAAAATTTGGGACACAATGGAGCGATAGCTTGGATTAATTCATTTGAAAACCAACGAAATGGAACTAACAGACCTTTACCTGAGGTTTTAGCAAAACCAAATATGCATTGGTATGAAATGTCAACCGAAAATATGGCTGACTTTGTAGCTAATGTAAATTATGATAAGAGTCTGTTCATTGCCAAATTTGAAAACCGCTCATTTATCGACCAAAGAATGATAGGCTTTTCAGTAAAAGACAATTATCAACAAGAAAATAAAACATTATACTTAGCACTTCTAAACAGTACTGTAAGTCTATTTTTGATTGAAAGTTTTGGATTTGGTCGTGGTTTAGGAGCATTAGATTTAAGAGCGACTAAATTTGAAAGAGACTTTAAAATTTTGAATCCTAACATTCTTACAGATGACCAAAAGTTACAGATTGTAGAATTGTTTAGACCAATTATGCAACGTAACAGATTACCGCTTGTACAGGAATTAGAATCAGAAGACAGAATTACTTTTGAGAATACTTTAATGGAAATCTATGGAGTTTCTGAATATTATGAACCAATTAAGAATTCTTTAAAGCAATTATATCGAATTCGTTTTGCAGTAAAAGACTAGAATATGGCATACGAAGAAATACCAGATATAACCTTAAAAATGATTATAAACGCTGGAATTATTAAAATCGGAACTAAGGTCTATTCATCACCGAATAATGAAATAATTGGCACTCTAGATAAAGAAGGAGCAATAACATTTGAAATTGATAATGAAATGAAAACTTTTCCATTTCCTAGTGGAGCTGGAAGAGCAATAACGAAAACAAGTATAAACGGTTGGAAATATTGGCGAATTTTAGACAATGGAATTTATAATGAATTGACTTATTACAAGGAAAAATATAAACAGACTGAAACCCAACGCTAAAAGCCATACACATTTGCAATTCGCTTCAGCCAACACACAAACCAAAAATTGCAAAAGAGTATGTCTTTGCCAACGCTAGCAAGTTTGCGGAAAAAAGCCAGTAGGTAACAACGTGTATAAAACATAGCTATTATAGGCTTTCCGAGAGTTTTTTGCTTATTTACAAAGTGCGCCAAATTTTTAATTTGGTTATATTTAGAAAGGAAAATTAAACATAAAAATTAAAAATTCGGCTCGTGCTAATCCGAAAATATAGTGTTTTTTAACACGCTACATTTCATACACAAGACCGTTAGCAGTAATATTGACCCGTCCTGAAATATGTATACAAAACACTTCAAGTATATGTATAAAAATGAT
>NZ_CAXBOU010000018.1:0-130615 GCF_963977385.1 uncultured Maribacter sp.
TAATCCGAAAAGTTAGTGTTTATTTATACGCTACGTTTCATATACTAGACCGTTGGCAATAATTATGAATCATATCAAATACTTCATTTTTTTAGTTCTTATTTCAATTTCTTTTGAAGTGAGCTCTCAAGACACGTTGGACATGAAGGAAGTGTATATCGATAATGATTTGGTCTATAAAATGGATGGACAAAGATTTACTGGACTTGCTCAAGACAAACGGAAAAACGGAAAATTGAATTATGAAGAGCAATATAAGGACGGAGTTATTTTATGGAGCAACCTTTACTTCAACACCAAGGAAAAACTAGTATCAGATAAAACACTTTACCACAAATATAAATTAGGAGTAATTGAAAAAGTGATTAGGTTGAGGCTTTCTCAAGATACTTTAGAAGTTAAAACCTATGATGAAAAAGGAAAAAAAGTACTACTTGAACAGTACGAAGATGGTAAGGTTACTTATAGCTGTGAATATAATGGACGAAAAAAACACGGAAAAGAATTCTGTTATGACGATGATGGAAACGAATTGATTTTCGAATATAATAATGGCAAGAAAATAAAGGAATCGGACAAGTAGTACGCAAAATAACTATTGCCAACAATGGTAACCGTTGCACAAGCCTATGATCGGTCAAATTATATATGAATATTAGCCTCTCTACGGGGCTTTTTTCGCAACAACTCAGAAGTTGTAAGCTAATTTTAGCTGCTTTGTAGAAGCACCGAAGAGGTATTGAAAGGCACGTTTTATAAATGCGGCCAAAGCAAGTTTCCCCGCCCCACTTTTTACCGGTTTCTGTTCGAATTTCAGGTACTTCTTCAGGTTATAGGCGATTGCGGACAGGTGCATCACCTTGTTGGCCTGTGCCAGCCCTATCGTGTTTATCTTCCTCAGGCCCATGAACTGGGTCAGGGTGCCGAACACGGGTTCCACCGTGCTCTGCCGCTTGCCCTTCATGTAACGCCCATGTGGACTCTCCACCCTTGCGATGTTGCGTTCGTACTCTTCGCGATAGTACGTTACGCTGAACTTCTTCTCCTGTGCACTTTTGCCAAGACAGGCACTGCGTAAAGGACAATCGATACAGACATGCTTTCTTGCACGGTACTCCTTCTTCTTGGTACCCGTTCGGTAATCGTTGAAGATCTTGGTGAACGGGATCACCTTTCCTTGTGGACAAACGTAATGGTCCGCCGTTTCAATATACTCGAAGCCTGTTGGCCCGCCCTTGTAGGTACCATGGGGCGGTATGAAACTTTTAAGGTTCCGTTCTTCCAGAAAGGCATAGTTCTCACCGCTACTATAACCTGTATCGGCCACACAGTTTTCAAACACCAAACCCTGTTGCCATAATCTTCTTTGTAAGCGTTGTACGATATCCCGTAATTGCTGGTTGTCCTTGCCATCGGCATGGTACGACCTGATGTCGGTTATCACATGGTTCGCCGTGTCCACACTAAGCTGGCTCAGGTAGTTCAGTTTTCTCGCCTTACCGGGCTTTACACTTATCCTGGCATCAGGGTCGGTAGGGCTGTAATGGGTCTTGTTACTGGTATACTTTGCCCCTTTGTTACCTGCGCCCGGTCGCTGATCTTGGTCTTTTGCCCATTTCTTGTTACGGCCCTTTATCGCGTCAAGTTCCCTCTTGCTCGCAGTAATACCGCGTTGACCTTCATCTGATTTATCGTTCTTGGATTTACGGTGGGGTTCTTCTCTGTCCATTGAACTAATGGCTCGTATTCTTCGCAAATGTTCCGCTAGGTCTTCCTCGGGCACTTTCAGTTCCAAGGTATCCATACTTGCATTTGCCTTTACTGGCGCTGAATCTATCGCTTGGGTATGACCACTGACCATTCCCTTTTCAATACACAAACTCAAAACATTAGTAAATACTTCTTCAAATATAGATTCTGGAAACAGTTGACGTGTTCTACTTATAGTGCTATGCCAAGGAAGCTCTTCATCAATATCATAACCTAGGAAATATAGAATATCCAGTCGCATAGAACAATGAGCGATAAGTTGACGGTCACTAATAAGGTTCTCTAGATAACCCACTAAACACAACTTAAAGAATACAACAGGGTCAATACTCTTTTGACCACTTTCCCCATAATAAGACTTGGTCAAATTATAGAGAAAGTCCAAATCTAATACTCCTTTTAAACGCCTATAAAAATTGTTCTTGGGGATACGCTCACTTAACTGAAAATGTGCAAATAGCTTTTCTTGATAATCCTTTTTTCCCTGCATAACTAAAGTTAAGCAAAAACAGTATTTTTAACAAGGACTTGTGCAACAGGCACAATGCCTAAACGTAATGCGGACTTCAGGGCTAAATCGAAAGGTCTGTGTATATTTATGAAGTCGCTAAATCTTTGGGATTTAGCTTTGGACAAAAAAAGAAAAAGCAAAACCAAAAGCTTTAGCTTCGTGCACAGATGGAAACGAAAAGTTTCCATACTTCCGCACTACGCTTAGCCGAACCGTTAGCTGTCATTTATAAAAATGCTGAAAATAAATAAATCGAACTACGAATTCTACAAGCATATTTCCAAAGTGATTTGGGAATTTCAAGCTAAATGTGCCAATATTGACCCTAATCTTGAATATTCTCCGATAAACGTTTTAACAAAATGGGAGAAAGAAAGTGAATCCCTAGCGAGAAGAGGATTACGGGAAGGACTTCTGGATACGCTAACTGGAATTAAGGACTTACCTCCAATATACATGGATGAGTTAAATGAAAAGTTGATATCTAAAAATCTACCAACAATTGGAATTTTGACTTCTCAAATACGAAATTTACCTAAAAAGGTTATTGAAAAAGGTAAAATCAAAAATCTAAATGAATATTATGTAATTAAAGAGGTTCTGGACGATATGGAATACCAAATAAATGAATCGGAACGGATTGAATTAACTAAAATATTCGGAGATTTTGAGAAAAATTATAACGGGAAAAACGACAGCTAACAAAGAACTGAGCTAAAAAACAAATAAAATTTAGCTCAATCTACCCACAAAATTTCTATCATAATCCAAACCTGATTTTGATATTCCATAGGCCTGTTTTATAAGTTTATTACAGACAGCAATTAGCGCAAGTTTTTTGCTTTTACCCTTTCCAACAATCCGGTCATATAATGCCTTACATTGTGGGTTATGCACGCAGGCCGTAAAGCTGCATAGAAAAAGATGATTGCGTAGCAATGGATCTCCAATCTTACTGATTCTGGTTCTGCCTTTCACGCTGCTGCCCGAGCTCCTTTCATTGGGAGCCAATCCAAAAAAGGAAGTTACCTGGGATGCACTCTCGAAGTCACGAAAGCCATTGGTCGAAACTATCAAGATCATTGCCGTCTTCCTTCCTATTCCCGGTATGGTGTTCAACCTTGAATACAAGCCTTGTTCGTTCAATTTTATTAACTGCTCCATTTCAATTTCGAGCAGACCGATTTCCTTGTCCAAGTTTTTTATCTGTCTCTTTATAGATCTTACAAGTTTATCCTTTGCCCGACCACCTGTCAATAACGAATGTAACATGTTCTTAAGAGCCGTTCGCTGTTTGAAGTATAGTCTAATCGCGCTTTGATATCTTTTACATTCTACGACATAACCGGCCTCAGGAACCCATAAAGACAAGGGTTGTTCCGACGCATATCTGAATATCATCCTGGCATCGCTCTTATCCGTCTTTACATGGTTCAACTTCATCTGTATAAAACGTTTTATGACCAATGGGTTCAGGACACTTAAACGTATTCCATGTTCGAATAGGTAAATAGCCAATCGCTGATGGTAACAGCCCGTAGCTTCCATGGCACACCAATGGTCGGCAGAAAGTCTTTCCTTTAACAAGGAAAAGCCCTTTGGGGCATTTTCAAATTGAAAATGACCAGTATCAGAATCATAGACATCTATAGTGTCCTTAGAGATATCTATCCCTACAAAAATTGTAATTTTATCCATATCTTGAGTGTATTAAGAACAATACCATATGCATACAGCATCCTAAAAACAGGTTCAAAAGACCTAGAGAACTGAACGTATTGTATTGGTAAAAGAGCAGGGATTTTCATTGTTGACGGAATCGGAAGTTCCTACGGCTATAGTAACCTTACTCTGCTCTTTTGTTCTTTGGTTTTAACTAATATAAATTAATCAAAGACAAACTTAGGATGCCTATAATTAATACGGACTTATAACTTATTCGTAAGGTCTGTGTATATTTATAATGTCGCTAAATCTGTTGGATTTAGCTTTGGATAAAACAAAAAACAAATCAAAACCAAAAGCTTTAGCTTAGCGCGTAGCTGGAAATCCGTCGGATTTCTGCGCCGCACTAATCATAGCCCAGGCGTTAGGGCAAATTTAAAAATCAAAATTTCGAATGGGAGAAATCATTGCAGAACTTCTTTTACTCTGGGAGGACCTAAAATTCTGGAAAAAGAAAAAAGCAAGGCGGAAATTTGAAAAAGAGAATAATCTGCCAAAAAAGTTTCTAATTCGTCCATCTCTACTTGTTTTGCTAATTGCGGTCGGATTTATCATAGTTGCTCGAATTGCAATCGGAATTTTTTACGTTTCCGATAATGGAATGACAGAAACGACGGAACAATTAAATAAGATAGAATCGATACTGGAGCAAGAAAAAAGTGAATTGGGAATTTATCCGCAAGAGCTCAAAAATATAATTCGTAATAACCCATTGAGGCAAAATATAACGTCGGACTTATGGAACAATGAGTTTCATTATGAACAGTTGGAAAATGGACAAAGTTACGTACTTAAATCCAAAGGTCGGGACGGAATTTTAGGGACTGAAGACGATATTGACGGGAGAAAAAACTTGCCCTAACAGAGCCTATAATTAATGCGGACTTATTCTAATCCATAAGGTCTGTGTATATTTATAATGTCGCTAAATCTGTTGGATTTAGCTTTGGATAAAACAAAAAACAAATCAAAACCAAAAGCTTTAGCTTAGCGCGTAGCTGGAAATCCGTCGGATTTCTTCGCCGCACTAATCATAGCCCAGGCGTTGGCAGCAAGCAGAAAAATGAACATAATGGACTATTCGGCTGAAATAAAATCTATCCTAAAACAAAAAAATCAGAATGGCGGACTATTTTGGTCAAGAGAGGATGGTGATATCCATGCACCTCATGGGGCAAGCACAATGGATACTATTGAAGTACTTGGTGAACTTGGCGCAAACATTAAGGAATTTCCGATTCTATCGCAAGCAATTGAATTTCTATTTAAATACCAAACTTCTGACGGTTCTTTTAAGTATTCGAACACCAGCTCAAAGCTTCCATGCATGACTGCTAGAATTCTTGCTGCTTTGGGAAGAGTTGGAGGATTTCAGGATAGTAGAACGGAAAAGAGTTATCAGCAACTTTTGGAAACGCAAAGTCCAGATGGAGGTTGGCGATGTAACACGGTTAAACTAGGAAAGTCCCCTGAAACAGATGCTAGCAATCCAGGAACTACTTTGTACATACTAGATGCATTTCGATTTAGGGAAAATAGCAAAGAAGATATTGAAAAATTTGACAAAGGAATTGAATTTCTACTTAAGCATTGGATAACGAAAAAACCCTTGGGTCCTTGTACTTTTGGGATAGGAAATCGATTTTTGAAAGTTGAGTATCCTTTCTTGAGATATAATCTTTTCTATTACGTTTATACTCTCTCGTTTTATTCAAAAGCAAGACTTGACGATAGATTTCAAGATGCCCATCAGTCACTGCTAAAAAAAACCAAAAACGGAAAAATGATACTCGAAAATCCTCATCGTCATTGGCGAGAGTATGAATTTGCTAGAAAAGGAAGAATTAGTGAACTTGCGACATTAAGATGGGAAGAAATAGAGCGAAATTTAATTGGAAAATAAAAAATGCCAGCTGCCAACACCGTATAAAATTAATTGCTAGTGCTAGCTCACTTACGAAAATCCTCGCGGATTTTCTATTCGGTTTATATTTGCTGAATTACGTGCTTAAACCACGCAACTAATCTTATACAACAACGTTGGCAACAATTATAAAACAAGGAATTAGACAGTAATGTCGTAAAGTTGTCGGAAACGCACCGTTATCAATATGTATGTCTCTAAAATAACTTTGACCAAATAATTTAAACTACAAGAAATGGAGAATATTGGTCAAAAAATTGTTGAACTAAGAAAGTCAAAAGGCTATACCCAAGAAGACTTAGCAGAAAAAGCAAAAGTTAACCTAAGAACAATTCAAAGGATAGAAAATGATGAAAACAAACCGAGTGGAAACACTCTAAAACTTATCAGCGAAGCGTTAGATAGTTTGCCTGAGAAAATTATTGATTATGGAAAAAAAGAGGATTTGAAACTTTTAGTTTTAATGCATTTATCTGTAGTTACGTATTTAGTAATTCCTATTGGAAATATCTTAATTCCGTTAATTTTTTGGATTTCAAAAAAAGATAAAATCATCAAGTTAGATGAAAAAGGAACTAGCCTACTTAATTTTCAAATAATCTGGACCATTTTAACAACGATTACATTATCTGCCGCTTTATTAACTGCTACTCTAGAATTGACTAATCCAGAGAACGGGTATATTTCTTATGTTTTATTGTTTCTATTTGTGATTTTAAATATAATTAATGTGGCAATGGCTGTAATCATTGCCTACAGGATTAAACGAAAATCTAAATACGCATCATACCCGAATCTAATACGAATAATAAAATAACTGTTGCCAACACAACCTATAAACAATACGGGCTTCGGGCTTACCTGCCGGCAGGCAGGATCGCAAGGTTTGCGTATTTTTATAAAGTCCGCGAAATCTTTGGGATTTTGCTTTGGACAGGAAAAGAAAAAACAAAACCAAAAGATTTTGCTATGTGCATGGCGGAAAGCAAACGCTAGTATGCCCCCGTACTGTTCATAGCTCAAACCGTTGTAAACAATTATACAAATATTGAAACCAGAAATTCAAAATATATATACTCTTTTCTTAGATACAATTTCTTATAGTAGTAAAACTCGTTTACTCACAGTAAATGTGATTGAAGGATTTGTTTCATCTGAAACTGAATCAATAGAAATCTCTGAAGGAAACGTGATGGATAATGTTCGTTCAATTGATATTTTGGACAAAAGCAGAAAGTTTAAAGTGGAATTTGATTCTCCAATTGCATGGCAAAATGTTGATGAATCTTTTACGGCATTTGACAAAGCTGAAATTATAAATAACAAAGGAGTAATTCAGGAAATTAAAAACTCTGAATACTTAAAATATGTGCGTGAAAATCATGGATGGTTTGAGCCTCATCAGGGTACAGCAATTCAATACAGAATTTGGACGGAAAATGATGTTGTGGATATAGTTACAACTGAGGAACCACAAATAGTACAGGTAAAATAACTGTTTACAACATAACCTATAATCAATACGGGCTTTGGGCTTAATCGCAGGGTTTGCGTACTTTTATGAGGTCGCGAAATCTTTGGGATTTCGCTTTGACATAAAAAAGAAAAAACAAAACCAAAAGATTTCGCTATGTGTATGGCGGAAAGCAAACGCTAGTTTGTTCCCGTACTGTTCATAGGTACTGTGTCAAAAAACAAGTTTTTTCTTTAATAATTTAGGAAACAAGTTGAGCAATCAAGTTGTTATCCTGCGCAGTAAGGGCTTCATGCTTTTGCTGCTTTTTTATTTTAAATTCCGCATCGTAAACATTTTCATTTTTTTGCTGTTTAGGGTAGAAAGAGTTCGTTACTTTCTCCAAGGTTTATTTAAATCAATTAATTCCCCAAATCTTACCATAACATACCTGCGCATGGATCCTGTGGAATTTTTGTAGTGTTCCGGCAGATAAGCGTCAAGCAAAAATTCCATAGGGCGCATACTACTTTTGATTTAGAACACTATCCTTTTTCTGTATCCATTTCTGGTACGATTCGTAATGCTGCGGATATTGGTCAAAATATCCTTTTAAACTGGAGATTACTTCTTGCTCTCCCTCGGTAAATGCCTTTTCCTGTACTTCCCCGATTCGGGAGAACTGTAGCGATAGGTATCCTATAATGACCAAGGAAATAAACCAAATCGCGTAATGAATCCGTAATTGTATCCTTGGAACCAGTCTTGCTTTTGAAATCTGACTCCTGATATCCTGAACCGACTCCTGAAGCCTTTCGGTATTCACCTTCTCGAAATTCCGATACTCTTGGAGCAATCGTTCGATTTCTGAAGTATCGGGCATTACTTTGATGTTGTCCGTATTTTGGGTCAACTTTTCAAATCTATCGATGGACTTGTTGAACCCATCCAACTCGTCGGTGAGCAGTTCCATCACCTCGTCCAGTTTTTTATATCCCATAGCTTTTTGTTTTTAAAATCCAATTCCGGTATCGATGGCCCTTTTGATCGTTTTTTTGATGATGTTCTTGGCAATGCTTGTGGCTAAATTGGTACTCATTTCCAAGGTTTTCCCTAGTAGCTGGACTGACTTGTCCACCTTTATCGGTTTTGCTATACCTTTATTCTGTGAAAGTTGTGCCATGATCTTTCCTCCGGATATGGAGCGGTGTACCTCACTGGCTTTAAAGTTAAGACCGTGATATTGGAATCGGAAGCCCTGTAAATTATTGGCCCGGTTTATTGTCGGGATGACTTCCACATTCCTTTCTTTCATGGCCTTGATGTAGGAGTCTAATGTTTTTGGACTTTCGGTTTCCATTACCCTTTGATGTATGTTCTTTATTTCGAGACGTACCTGTATCGAATTCAGTTCCTTTTCCAATTGTACTTCCTTCACCGTGGTCAGTCCCATTTCCTTGGCAACATATTCGGCGGCCAATTGGCTTCGTTTTCCAATAAAACTGTCATTGTAGGCCTTGCCATCAAAACCGATACGGTTCACGTACAGATGCACATGGGTATGTGCCTTGTCCCTATGGACAAAGGCAATGGCCTGGCGTTCCTTCAATTGCATTTCCTTGATGAACTTTTGTGTCAATTCCCCTAACTGTTGCTTGGAAAGGTTACTACCATCCTCTTGGGTCGGACTGAGTATAAAGCTTAAGGTGTTCTTTTGGCAACGGGTATTCTCTTCTTGTATCAGTTTGAACTCCTCGGTGATCTCATGGGGATTGTTTCCCGCCAGATGTTGGCTAAAGACGATTTCCGCATCCTTCTCCTGGTTCCAGCCGTAATCGATACTTGTTCCGGTATGTGATATGGATGTTCCCTTGCCAATCATTATTTTGTTTTTTTGAAATTATAAAGATGTGTTCGTATTTCTTCCGCCAGTTGCTCCACCTCGCTGGCCAGTTTAGGGTTATGTTTCCTGAACATATTACTTCTTCGGGTAAAGTTCCCCTTGTACTTCACAAGCATTTTATAATGGGCCAATTGTTCCTCGGTCAACCGTTCGATGACGGTATTGCCAAAAGCGGAGCTGCGGCAATATTCGGAGAGGGAAATACCTGCACGTTCCGCCCTTTTCCTGAGCAGTTTTTTCTCGTAAATCGAGCACCGGAATTTGATACACGTCCTTTTCATTTTTTAGTTTCTTTGGGACCATCGGGAGTAAAGCGAGTTTGCCTTTGTGGCAACAAAGACACATCTCGCGCTTCCTGACCAAGTCCCTTTTTAGCACTTTTTACCAGCCATTCGTTCATATCCTTGAATCCTTCGTAAAGCATAGATTTGTCCAGACAGATATTGGAACGGGCCATCAACTTTTGCGTCGCTCCTTTTCCATTTTGGTCATTGTCCAAATACAGGTCGATTTGGCTATAACTATCGATAATCTTAATACCTTTCTTTAGAAAGGCAGTAGAGTTCAAGACCAGAAAATCATATTCCAAATTTGATTCTTCGATACCCTCTAAAATCGATAACAGGTCGAACATCCCTTCGGTAACGATGAGTTTTCCGTTTCCATTTTTGATATGGGTAATATCCTTGGGCGAACTACAGTTTTTATAATATTTGTTCCGTAGCTCCCATCCGCCCGAACCGTTCTTCAATCCTATGGCGAAGTAGCGTCTTCCCTTGTTCAGGTAATGAACTTCCATACAAATGGCCGCTGCTGTCGAAATGGAAATCCTTCGTTCAAATAGATATTGTAACAGACCATAGTGCCGGATAGGCCGTGCATGAAAAATTTGTATTCCATTATGGTTATCGTTGCTTAAAACTGGCCGCTGTTGAAAAGAGAAAGAGGCTCGGTCCTGTTCCAAAAACCTTAAAGTTTCCTTTACCGAGGATTTGGTGATTTTACACACCAGATCGATAACATTACCTCCCATTCCTTCCCCATGGTCGTACCATCTATTGAGTTTCTTGGACACCTTGAAAGAGGCATGCGTTTCTGAGCGAAGAGGGCTTAGGAACCAAGCTTCTTTATCGTTTGTCCTGGTCGGAAAGTGCCCGAGTTTTGCCAGCGCCCTTTCGATGGGAAAAGCTCGGGCTCTTTCACATGATAATCCTGTAGTTCTTTTTTCTTTCATAAGCCAAATGGTTTTACCTATTTTTTTGATGATATGATGACAACACCTCCCAAGGCCCCTATAGTATTAGGTTTCCCCTGTCATCGTTTTGTCATCACGTCATCGTTCTTCTTTTTTTACAAGCATTTCCGTCATCATTATTTTTTTTGATGACAAAATGATGACAGTTTGATGACGGCTTCGGCCCCTATAAACATTGACCCCGTCCTATTCCGTCATCGTATCATCGAAATTTATGTTCAAAAAGTCTTTTTCCACCGTAAAGTACCTTCCTTTGGCATCGATCATGTGGATATCCCCATCGCTCCAAATGGTCACTTTTTGGTATTTGTTGGAGTTGTCCTGGTTGACGAGTTTCCAATCGTTCTTCAGCAATTTCCGCAACTGGGTCAAGTCGGTCTTGACACGGGTTTTGTTCAGCAGGTGCAGCGCATCGATGGGACAGAGATGTATTTCCTCCAGTTCGAACTTTTCCATGACACTGAACAGGATACTGGCCAGTTCCTTCTCCACCCGGTTCCTATTGTTCTGTACCAACCTTTTTAACGCGGCTGTTCTAATCTGTTTTGGGGTGAACCACATTCTGGTGGTGTGCTCACTCGATAACTGTCGCTTTTGCATGTAATGCAGAAATGCGGGTATCTCAGATTTCAGTTGATTCAGGAAATCGGTCTCCTCTTTTTTGAGCACGGGTATTTTCAAGACCCAAAAACGGGTCTCGTTCCCGTCAATTTTTATGAAGTTGTCCTCGTTGTTGCTGCATAGGACGAACTTACCGAAGAACTCCACTTCCCTTTTATCCTTTCCCTTGGCCTCCAACTTGTTGATATTGGTGGTGCTCAGGTATTTGATACGTTCCGTCAATTCTTCTTTGTTGAACAGTACTTCGTCAATGCAGATGAGCAGCTTGTTCGCCCAATCCGAATTGAACTGGCTACTGAAACTATCATTGGTCAAGTAGGTCATGTTATTGTCGAAGATGGCCTTCAGCCATTTCAAAAAAGTACTCTTGCCTGTGGAACGTTCCATGGAAACTAAACAAAGAATAGGCAGTACCTGTACCGGTTTTGTATACAGTAATTGTAGGTAATCCAATCCTAGTTCATAGTGTTTCCCGAAAATATGTTTCACAAAATTCAATGAATGTTGGCATTCCCCTTCTTTTGGGATTGCCGGCAACGGGGAATAAGTATTGTAGAACCCTTTATATTCCTGTTTAAAATGGATATGATTGGGGATACAGGTAAAGCCATCGTATTTTGGAACCTTGCTCAGGTAATCCTTGCCATGGTCCTGGCGGATGGTCTCGATGTTCCAATGCACCAGGATCTCGTTGAAATGTCCAGCGATGGTAGGTGCCTGCACCAATTTATAGTACGATGTGCCCACCCGTAAGTAAGGTACTGTTTTCATAAAAAATGTTTTGAACTCCCAGGGGATTCCCAAGATGTACTGATGAATTTTGAAAAGTTTAGAGATGCAAATTCCTAACGAACGGGCTTAGCTATCGTTTCGATTTCATTTATGGGTCTTCGTTCGTTCTGGAGCAACCAATCCTCTATTTTCTTCCGTTCGAAAAAAATAAGTTTTCCGTTGGGTTTGGAGTGCGGAACGGTTCCCGCAGCGGTAAGTTTGTACAGGTAGCTTCTGGATATCCCAGTATAGTCACAGGTTTCCTCAAAGGTCAATACCTTTTTATTCGCTATCAAAAGTTTTTCTAAACGATCCAGCCGTTCAAGAATCAAAAAATTGTCCATTGTTTTCCTTTTTTAGGGTTACGAAATGAACAAAAGCGCTTTTGTTTTCTTTCAATATTATTGTTGAATAAAAGTATGAAAATAGGCGAATAAAGAAATAGACCGTTACAAATAGTTATTCACAAATAACTGATATACAACAAATTAAAACAAATTAAACCAAATCAGATAGTGCTAAAGGACTATTAATTTTATTTGGTTCCGTTTGATGCAAAACGATACCAATCTAAATAAGGGTCTAATCCGTAATTTGGCATAAAAATGTGGGTTATCAACAATTGAAATACCTCTACTAAAAAGTTTTAAGTCCATCAAGGGTCTTTTTTTAAGAATGAATTCTATAAAGTTCTCTATTTCTACTCCCATTTAGGTTTCAATCTAAAATTGATATTTTAATTTTATTGAACATTTGACCTAGTGAATTCTCTTTGTATTTTTACTTTTATATGATGCTCTATTTATTTCCAGTTTCTCACGAAGTATTTCCATATCGTCACATACTTTTTGCTCAATTACTTTAGCATAAATTTGGGTTGTGGTTAGCTTTCTGTGCCCTAACATTTTAGAAATAGTTTCTATGGGCACTCCGTTAGTCATCGTAACGGTTGTCGCAAAAGTATGTCTGGCCATATGAAAGGTGAGGTTTTTTTGAATGCCAGCTGCTATTGCAATTTCCTTTAAATAGGCATTCACTTTTTGATTTGATATTTTAGGAAACAAAGTCCCATAAACCTGACATCGTTTATCTTCTCTGAAATTCTTAATGATTTCAAAAGCTTTAGATAATAAGGGAATTTTCACAGGATTCCTGGTTTTTTGCCTTTTTGTTGCTATCCACCACCTTTCGTCCAGACCCGTAATTAAACTCTTTTCCGTGAGGAGCATCATATCTATATAGCTAATCCCTGTATAACAGCTGAATACAAATAAGTCTTTTACCGTTCTTAATCTCAAAGAGTTCAATGTCACCACCTCTAAAAGCTCCAACTCCTTGCCTGTTAAATGACCTCGGTGTGTGGGAATTAGTTTTTGTTTGAATTTACGGAAGGGGTCTTGACCAATCCATTCAATATCATAAGCTAACGTGACCATTCTCCTCAAACGCTGAATATGTTTCATTACTGCATTGTTCCCAATCTGCTTTTGATAATGCCTTGGTTTATGGCCACGGAGAAAATTTTCAAAACCGAGTATAAATTTATAGTCAAGAAGAGATAATTCTATGTCATCAAGTTTGTATTCCTTTTTTAAATAAAGTAGGATGTATTTTTGACTAATTAAATAGAGCCTTGAAGTATTTCTATGCAGTTTGTGAAACATTTTATCATTATGGTATGCAATTATATCTGTAATGGTAAATTCCTTTGGCTTATCGTCCCCTAGGAATTTGGATTTTATCGTTTGTGGAGTAATTCGCTTATCATCTGCCCTTAATTCCTGATAGCACTGAAACAACTTTGCATGTACTTCATTCAGGTATTGATTAATACTTTTGGCGTTTGCACTCAAACCCTTGACTCGCTGCTTTTCAGGACTCCATAGTTGCGTGTCAATTCTTCTTTTAAGGCTAATGTTGAGCTTTTTGCCGTCTATGGTTATCCTGGCATAAAGAGGAGCTTGATTGTTCTTAATTCTTTTAGCGTATAGCCAAAATAAGATTGAAAATGTGGAAGTAGTGCGCATAACAAACGTCTTTAAATTAAACTTAATTAAGGACGAAAGTCAAATCACCTACAAATTGTTTATTTAACAGATTTAAAATAAACAATTACAAAATACGAAAACATTTGAAAAAAATGTTGACGATTTGTGAACTCAAATAGATGGTTCTAAATGATATCATTTGAAACCAAAAAATATCAAAACATTGATAATCAATATATTACATACTATATTGAATTCGTTTGTAAGTCAAAAAGTGACCTCGGCAAGAATCGAACTTGCATCTAAAGTTTAGGAAACTTCTATTCTATCCATTGAACTACGAGGCCAAATTTTTTCAGAAAGCAAAAGTAGAATTATTAATTAATGTACGCTACAAAATTTATGATTAGACTATTCTTTATATGATAGTCTTTTGCATCACATTTCATATCTAGGTTTTTCTTTCTGATTTAGAACACTAGCTATAATTCATCTTCAACACCTTCTTCAGGTGTAATTGTTTTTTTAAGTGCATTCACAACTTCTTGCAAATCACGCTTAAACTGTTTTTTGAACTTATGCTCTTCTTCCTTTGCCTTTTCATTATATTCTAGCAAAGTTTCTTTAAAACTATGCTCTTTTTGAGCTAATTTGTCTTTGAGCTCTTTATTTTTTTTCTGTAATGAATCTAGTTCTTTCGTAAGTTTTTCTTGTTCTTTTTGATCGCCTTTGGCGATTACAGCTCTTATTTTTTTTATTTGTGCATCTGATTTTTCAATTATAGATTCTGATTCACTTTTGAATTTCTCCCAATTTTTTTTAACTGTAGCTTGAAGTTCTTCCTTCGATTGTTTTTCTGCTTGTTTCAAATCCTTACTAGTCTCATTAATGTTTTCTTTTCTTGAGGTCTCACCACAACTTGATAAAGAAATTGCGACCATAAGGATAATCATGGTAGTTGATAAAAATTTTATTTTCATGATTGAAGAATTTAATTTGTTTTCAATAAACGTATCAAATGGTTACCTCTCTTTAATTTTATGCGTTTATAGAATAGTATTTTTCTTTTGAAACCTTCAAATATTTCTGCACTAATATATTCCCATTTATGGCTTTTTAATGGAGGTGTGCTCATAATCAGGTTCAATTAATCACCAAATATAAATGAGAGGAAAACAACTTAAAATGATTTAAGTCATACCTGCTAGTTTGCATTAAAAAAAAGATGAATGAGAATTTTTTCACTTCATCACCTGAGAAATAAACTCTTAAAAAATCTGTTCAAACAGCATCTTTTACCTTATGAATTAAAAAATAGGATTTAGTTTTCCGCAATCTAATAGCTAATTCTCAAGTGTGATTTTATAAAAGGTAGTGTCTTTACTGATTTCAATAGTTTCTTTTACTCCAAATCTCATACATAGGTTCTCCTTTGCTGTTCTTGCCCGTATGATGCCAATCGTCGCCCTGTAATTCATAGTTGAATTCTAATTGAGCACCCACTCTTGAATTATCCTTAGAGAAAAACAATATTTCTTCTTTGTAGATTCCATCATTAGTACTGTAATTACCACCTCCTGTGCCAGAAAAACGAAAAGATTCCGTGTCGTAGGCAATCCATTGAAAAGTGCCATCTCTCAGAAATTTTAAGGTTTTTCTTGAGCTTTCTTCACCTCGTCTATCTTGACCTGTATCAGGACCTCTAGTTGCAAAAAGCCATTCGCCATCTAAATCTTGAGAATGACTCTTTGTGGGTTTAGGTGTAAGTTCTTGAAACCAGCTCATATGAAGTTTTTCTCCAATCATTTTTACAGGTATACTGAGTTTACTAATAGAATCTTTTTCGTAATCAGAATTAAATTCTAACAAAACGACCATGAGGTCAATTGAATCGGTTTTTTCTATTTGCGTAAAACCACCAAGTGTTTTTATGAAATTGGCAGGCTCAGTTTCATAAACTGTGTAAATGAAATAATTATCATTTATTTTGACTTGATGTACTCTTTTGGAGCCATTATTTATCAATGTATCAGCATATACACCTGATGAAATTTGTCCATTTGCCATTAAATGAAAAAAAAAGGACAATAAAATTATAATCGAATGTCTTGTCAAGCTATATTTTTTAATTTTTATCATGGCTTTATTATTTTTTAATATATTAATAATAAGTAAGTTATGAAATTAAATGACGTTTTAAGGTCAGTATAAAATTACAATAAAGTAGGTTATCGTAAAAAAAATGAAAACGCTTGTTTTTTCATTTTTTTTGATTTCATTTGTTATGTCCTAATACCCTATTATGGGTGCTAGAGATTTCAAGCTTTTAGCTGAACATTATGTATAATTTTTTTATGTTCGGATTTAAGGGAAGTTGTAAATATTTTCAACAGATAGCCTATAAAATTGGTTTTCGGTTAATAAGGTTAACTTCCCATCCTTTTTCAACGATCATGCAAAGTCAGCATGATTACTTCTTCATTCCTACTACGCAAGAACAAATTTTAGTGTGATTTTCTGTTGAGATGGTTACGTTTTCTTAACTTTCAAACTGTAGGCTAGTTATTATATTTATAGAATATCAAATTTCATTATAATTCAATTTCATGAATACCAAATACATTGATCTTATTGATCAAACTTATTATTTTCCCCAAGAAGAATTTAATTTAGACGGCGAACACTTACAATTTCATGGCATTCCGTTGCATGATTTAGTACAAGAATATGGTAGCCCTTTAAAATTTACTTATCTCCCCAAAATTTCTGAAAACATTTTAAGGGCCAAAAATTGGTTTGCAAATGCTATAGAAAAAAATGATTACAAAGGTAAATACCACTATTGTTATTGTACCAAAAGCTCTCATTTTCAACATGTAATGCATGAGGCTTTAAAGAACGATATTCATATGGAGACTTCTTCTGCCTTTGATATTAATATTGTTGAAAAACTCAAGGCAGACGGTAAATTAACTGATAAGAATTATATAATCTGTAATGGGTTTAAGCGTGAAAAATATATAGAGAACATTGCTAGATTAATTAATGGAGGGCACCAGAATTGTATACCGATTATTGATAATTATGAAGAAATAGATTTATTGGCCGACGCCATTAATGATACTTTTAAAATCGGTATTCGAATAGCTTCTGAAGAAGAGCCTAAATTTGAATTTTATACCTCTAGATTGGGTATAGGGTATAAAAACATTGTTCCGTTTTACGAAAATCAAATAAAAGACAATGATAAGGTTGAACTAAAAATGCTTCACTTTTTCATTAATACGGGTATACGCGACAATGCCTATTACTGGAATGAGCTCGTAAAGTGTTTAAAAGTATATGTTCGTTTAAAAAAGATATGTCCGTCATTAGATAGTTTGAATATTGGTGGAGGTTTCCCAATCAAGAATTCTTTGCAATTCCAATATGACTATCAATACATGATAGATGAAATCTTAAATCAGATTAGCATAACATGCTCAGAGGCAGATGTTCCAGTTCCTCATATTTTTACTGAATTTGGTAGTTTTACAGTAGGTGAGAGTGGTGGAGCTATTTATGAAATTTTGTATCAGAAGCAACAGAACGATCGTGAAAAATGGAACATGATAGATTCTTCTTTTATAACCACATTGCCAGATACTTGGGCTATTAATAAAAGATTTATCATGTTGCCTATTAATCGTTGGAATGATGAATACGAACGTGTACTTTTAGGTGGTCTAACTTGTGATAGTGATGATTATTATAATAGTGAGCAGAACATGAACGCTATTTATCTGCCAAAATATAAAAGAGAGAAACCATTGTATATAGGGTTTTTTAATACTGGAGCTTACCAAGAATCAATAGGTGGGTATGGAGGCTTACAACATTGCCTTATTCCTCAACCAAAACATATTTTGATAGATAAGGATGAAAACGGTAATTTCACTTATAAGCTTTTTAGAGGGCAACAAAAAGCAGAAGACCTTTTAGGTATATTAGGCTATGATGTTGATGCTACTAATGAGTAAAAATATTTTGGTTCAAAAGACCGACGAACATAGAATTACGTATATAAAATTGAAAAATTTTCTAAAAAACCACTTAACAATAGCTGAAATATCATGAGTACATCAAAGAATTATGCCGGTATTGCCGATGAATTCGCCCAACTAGAAAAATCCAAAATTATCTTGATTCCTGTTCCTTATGATGGAACCAGTACTTGGGGTAAAGGAGCGGACAAAGGTCCTGAAGCTTTTTTAGAAGCTTCAGAAAATATGGAATTGTATGATATTGAAACCGATTCTGAGGTTTATAAACAAGGCATTCATTTAACTGACCCTATAACTGAAAACAGTTCGCCAGAGGCAATGGTCAATGAAGTACATGCTATTACGAAAGACTTTATTAAGCGTAATAAGTTTGTTACATTGTTTGGCGGTGAACATTCAATTTCTATTGGGTCTATTCGTGCTTTCAATGAATGTTTTGATAACCTTACCGTGTTGCAAATTGATGCGCATGCAGATTTGAGAGAATCATATGAAGGTAGTAAGTATAATCATGCTTGTGCCGTGTATGAGGCTAACCAAACTACCAATTTAGTGCAGGTTGGTATTCGTTCTATGGATGTTATTGAAAAGACATTGATGGATGATGAAAAAACATTCTTTGCCCATGACATGGTAAATGATGAATATTGGACTGATAAGGTAATTGAGGCAATGACTGAAAATGTTTTTATAACATTAGATTTAGATGCATTAGACCCTTCTATTATGCCTTCTACTGGAACTCCTGAACCGGGCGGATTACTTTGGTACGAGACTTTAGAATTTTTAAAGCAAGTTTTCGAAGATAAGAATGTGGTAGGTTTTGACATTGTAGAACTTTGCCCGAACAAAAATGACAAATCATCAGATTTCTTAGCAGCTAAATTATATTACAAAATGCTTAGCTATAAATTTGCTGGTCAAGATATTGATCAAGAGTATGATAATACCTTCGATATAGATTATAAATCAAATACCAATTCAAAATTTGAAGATGACGAAGACTAAAGGTGCAATCACCAATTTTATAGAAAAATACTATTTACATTTTAATGCTGCGGCTTTGGTAGATGCTGCCAAAGGTTACGAAGAGCAACTGAATAACGGAGCCAAAATGTTGGTTTCATTAGCAGGTGCGATGTCGACTGCAGAGTTGGGTAAAATCTTTGCAGAGGTTATTCGCCAAGATAAGGTTCAGATAATATCTTGTACTGGGGCGAATCTTGAAGAAGATATTATGAACTTGGTGGCACACTCACATTACAAGCGTGTTCCAAATTATAGAGATTTAACACCGCAAGATGAATGGGATCTATTGGAAAAAGGGTTGAATAGAGTTACCGATACCTGTATTCCAGAAGAAGAGGCCTTTAGAAGATTACAAGAGCATATTTTCAAGATATGGAAAGATGCAGATAATAAGGGAGAACGTTTTTTACCTCATGAATTTATGTACAAAATGTTGCTTTCAGGAGTGTTAGAGGAGTATTATGAAATAGACCTTAAAGATTCTTGGATGTATGCTGCAGCAGAGAAAAATCTACCTATTATTTGCCCAGGTTGGGAAGATAGTACTATGGGTAATATTTTTGCTTCCTATGTTATGAAAGGTGAGTTAAGGGCAAGTACCATGAAATCGGGCATTGAGTACATGACTTTCTTGGCCGATTGGTATACCGATAATTCTAAGAACGGAATCGGATTCTTCCAAATTGGTGGTGGTATTGCTGGAGATTTTCCAATTTGTGTAGTACCAATGCTGTATCAAGATATGGAACGCACCGACACACCTTTTTGGAGTTATTTCTGTCAGATTAGTGATAGTACAACTAGTTACGGCTCATATTCTGGTGCTGTACCAAATGAAAAGATTACTTGGGGTAAATTAGATATTAATACGCCTAAATATATTATAGAAAGTGATGCTACAATTGTTGCACCTTTGATTTTTGCTTACCTTTTAGATATGTAATTATGGACAAGAACGCACATTTAAATAAAGTCATTGTAGACTTTAAAAAACTGACTCCAGAAGTTCTTAAACTTTTGGTAGAAAAATATCCTGACGGTTACGATGATCGCAATATTATCACTTTCAGAAATGGTCAAGGAGAGCGTGTTGAAGCGGTTGAGGTATTAACTGTTGATACAAAGTACTTGGTGAAAATCAGTGCTAAGCTTGAGTATACCATGGAAAATTATGATGTAGACGATTATGAGGATTTTGACGATGACGATCCAGATGCAGTAGTAGAGCCAGACCCAGAAGACATGGTCGATGGTCAAGATGAAGATTAGTATTATCTTCAGTAGAACGGTATAAACATTCAACTAAAATTTAAAATATCCTTTTCCGGTTTACTAAATGTAAACCGGGAAAAGGATTATATTCTGTACTAACTTTTAAACTAAACTCGGTTGTACTTACAACAGCTATATGAAAATTGATGAAATTGAAAATATTGAATTAAAGTTTTTAGACCTTGATGATTATCAAGAACTCAAAACTGCTATGATTTCTGCTTATGCGAGTATGCCCGGTTCGTATTGGAAAGAGGAACATATAAAATCTTTAATCGATAAATTTCCTGAAGGCCAAGTGGTCATTAAAATCAATGGTCAGTTGGCCGGCGTAGCTTTATCTATAATTGTTGATTATGACGCGTTCGACGATAGCCATACCTACGAACAGATAACAGGTAAATATACATTTGATACTCATGATAATGAAGGCGATGTACTTTATGGTATTGAAGTTTTTATAAAACCAAGTTTTAGAGGTTTACGTTTAGGCCGACGTTTGTATGATTATAGAAAAGAATTGTGCGAGAAGTTAAACCTAAAAAGTATTGTATTCGGTGGTCGCATGCCTAATTATCATGCACATGCTGCAGAACTTTCGCCAAAAGAATATATTGCTAAGGTTCGTCGTAAAGAAATTCATGATCCGGTTCTAAATTTTCAAATCAGTAATGACTTTCATCCTGCCAAAGTAATGAAAGGGTATTTAGATGGTGATAAAGCTTCTCAAGATTTTGCTATTCTTATGGAATGGGATAATATCTATTATCAAAAACCAAATAAAAAGGCGGCTACAAAAAAATCAATTGTTCGTTTGGGATTGATTCAATGGCAAATGCGCCCTTACAAAGACTTAGAGGAACTTTTACAACAAGCGGAATTTTTTATAGATTCTGTTTCTGGTTATAGGTCCGATTTTGCGCTATTTCCAGAATTTTTTAACGCACCCTTAATGGCAGGTAATAACCATATGTCTACGGCAGATGCTATTAGAGAGCTGGCTAAACATACCCAAGCCATAGTTCAGAAATTTTCTGAATTTTCCATTTCTTATAACATCAACATTATTTCTGGTAGTATGCCTGAAATGATAGATGGACGCCTTTATAATGTAGGTTATTTATGTAGACGGGATGGTAGTATGGAGCGTTATGAAAAGCTACACGTTACCCCAGATGAAGCAAAGATTTGGGGAATGCAAGGAGGTACGCAGTTAAAGACTTTTGATACGGATTGTGGAAAAATAGGGGTTTTGATTTGTTATGATTCTGAATTTCCTGAATTAAGTAGGTTACTAGCAGATGATGGCATGGATATTTTGTTTGTTCCGTTCCTGACCGATACCCAAAATGGATATTCTCGTGTACGCCATTGCGCTCAAGCACGAGCAATCGAAAATGAATGCTATGTAGCCATTGCTGGTAGTGTTGGTAACTTGCCAAATGTTGAGAATATGGATATACAGTTTGCTCAATCTATGGTGTTTACACCATGCGATTTCTCTTTTCCAACCAATGGTATTAAGGCGGAAGCTACCCCAAATACAGAAATGATTTTAATCGCTGATGTGGATATTGACCTATTGCGAGAGCTTAATCAATTTGGTGCGGTACGCAATTTAAAAGATAGAAGAACAGATTTATTTGAATTAAAAAAGAAATAATTATAACTCCGTTTGTTCGGAGTCAAAAAAAAACAATATTGGATAATTTACAAATAATAGGTAGTGAAGAGTGGTGTGTTTTTAATGACTTAGGCATCCCTGCCATAAAAGCAAGGGTAGATTCTGGGGCTAAAACATCTTCTATACAAGCTGCCAATTTAAAAATAGTAATAAAAGGTGGTCATGAATGGGTAAAATTTGAGGTGAGTCCATTACAAGAAAACCGCAGTATTGCCATCGAATGCCAAGCAAGATTGGTAGACCGTCGTATGGTAAAAAGTTCTTCAGGTATTTCTGAAGAGCGTTTGGTCATAAAAACGCCTGTAACTATTGGCAATACTACTTTTGAAATAGAGCTGACGCTGGCCAATAGAGATACGATGGAGTTTCGTATGCTCTTAGGTAGAGAGGCATTGAATGAACGTTTTATAGTAAACCCTGCTTTAAACTATCAATTGCAAGATTTTGAAGAGGCGGAGGTTAATAAAATGTACGCACCATACTTTAAAGAAAAAACCGGATTAAAAATTGCCTTATTAGCTAGCAACCCAAGCTTATACAGTAATAAAAGAATTATGGAAGCTGCTGAGGCTAGAGGTCATGAAATTGATTTCTTAAATGTAGAGCAGGCGTATATGAAACTTGATGCGCATTCTCCAGAAATTAGATATCGTGGTGGGATCATTTTAAAAGATTACGATGCTATAATACCACGTATTAAGCCGTCGGTAACTTTTTATGGTTGTGCATTAATACGCCAATTCAATAATTTGGGCGCGTATTGTCAAAATTCTGCAGAAGCCATTACACAATCTAGAGATAAGTTGTTTGCGTCGCAGTTATTTTCAAAGAACGATATTCATATTCCTATTACAGGCTTTGCAAAATCGCCTATGGATACCAAAGATTTGATTAAAATGGTCAACGGTGCTCCATTAATAATTAAACTATTGGAAAGCACCCAAGGTAAAGGTGTTGTCTTGGCAGAAACTAATAAGGCTGCAGAAAGTGTTATAAACGCTTTTAAAAGTGTTAACACCAACATCTTAGTACAAGAGTTCATTAAAGAGGCTAACGGACAAGATATTCGTTGTTTCGTCGTGAACGGTAGAGTTGTAGCTAGTATGCAGCGTCAAGCTCAAAAAGGAGAATTCAGAGCGAATATTCACCAAGGCGGTATTGCATCTATAATTAAGATTACCTCAGACGAAAAGAAACTTGCCTTAAAAGCAGCTAAAGTATTGAACTTGGCCGTTGCTGGTGTCGATATTATTCGTTCAAATAAAGGCCCGTTATTGTTAGAGGTAAACTCTTCTCCAGGACTAGAAGGTATCGAAAATGCTACGGGTAAAGATATCGCCAATGCAATGATTGTAGCGATTGAAAAACGACTGAAATTCAGTAATTAAGAATTTGAGAAATAGGCTAAACCCTATTTCTCAAATTTTCTAACATCACGTCAGTGGTTTTTTGAAGGTCGAATTCAGCCTTCCAATTCCAATCTTTTTGTGCATTTGTGTCATCTATGCTACTTGGCCATGAGTTAGCTATATCTTGTCTAAAATCTGGCTTATAGTTTATTTTAAACTCAGGTATTAACGCTTTGATATTCTCAGCCATTTCTTTGGGCGTAAAACTCATTGCTGCTAAGTTATAAGATGAGCGCTCCTTAATATTTTTCGCAGGTGCTTCCATAATCTGTAAGGTGGCGCGTATGGCATCATCCATATACATCATGGGCAATTTAGTATCCTTTTCTAGAAAGCAGGTATACGAGCCTTCAGACAAGGCTTTATGGTAGATTTCGATAGCGTAATCAGTTGTACCGCCACCTGGCATTGTTTTCCAGCTAATAAGGCCTGGGTAACGAATACTTCGTACATCAACATTAAATTTGTTGAAATAATATTCACACCAGCGTTCGCCAGATTGCTTACTGATGCCATACACCGTACTCGGTTCCATTATAGTGTTTTGAGGTGTGTTTTCTTTAGGGGTATTTGGCCCAAAAACGGCTATACTTGACGGCCAGAAAACCTTTTCTATTTTTTTATCTTTTGCTAAATTCAACACGTTGAACAGTGTATTCATATTCAAATTCCATGCGCGCATAGGGAATTTTTCTGCTGTTGCACTTAACATCGCCGCCATTAGATAAATTTCGCTTATATCATAGTAAGCAATGACTTCCTCTAGATTATCGTAGTTGGTGGCATCTAATATTTCAAATGGTCCAGACTGCATTAATTCGTCGTTACCTTCTCTAATGTCACTTGCAATGACTTGGTCGTTTCCGTATTTCTCCCGGAGAGCTAAAGTTAGCTCAGTTCCAATTTGACCACAAGCTCCAATTATCAATATGTATTTTGGCATTTAAAATAGCGTTAAATGAATATTCGATAAAGATACCTTTTCTTAAAATTTGTACATTCGCTTATGCCCAAAATTATCTTTTATTTTATAGTTATTCTTTTAGCTTCCTCATGTAAGGATGCTGTTTCAGAAACCGCTAGTGTTCAAGAACCTCAATGGGAGGTTGTAACCAATGGTCTTCCTAATAAAGTGCGAGTAGATTCAAAAGCTCAAACTATACTCAATGAATGGAAAGATTTTATCGGATTAGAAAGAAGTTTTGATAAGATATATAACACTGAGAACAGAGAGGATTTCGTCCTAATTATCGATGAATTAGTTGAAAATCAGAAAAAAATGGAGGCAGGTATTTATCCCGCCGCTTTTGATATCCCACAAATAAAAGGAAGACAGAAAATATTTAAAACCTATATTTTAAAAACTAAGGGTGATTTAGAATACCGTCAAGACCCAAAAGAATCTTTGGAACAAATGATTACAGCTTTCAACGACCTAAGAAATCAATTTAATGTGGTAGTGAATAATACGCTGCCAGACGAACTACGTGCAAATGAAGAAAATTAGTGTATTAATTCTATTTATGGGTTCTGTGCTGTTTGGGCAGAGTGATGAAAAAATTGCAATAGCGAACACTTTAGATGATTGGCATGTTGCTGCTGGCGCAGCAGATTTTGAGGAGTATTTTGGTCTTATGACCGATGATGCCGTATTTATTGGAACGGATGCAACTGAAAATTGGCAGCACGAGGAGTTTATAAATTATGCTAAGCCACATTTTGATAAAGGTAGAGCTTGGAATTTTACAGCCGTTGAACGAAATATTTATGTGCATGATGAAGCTGATTTTGCATGGTTCGATGAACTTTTAGATACGCAGATGAAAATCTGCAGAGGTTCGGGTGTTTTAAAGAAAGTTAATGGAAAATGGAAAATTGCCCACTATGTTCTTTCTATTGTAGTGCCTAATGAGCATGTAGATGAACTGGTAAAGATTAAAAATGAAAAGGATAACCTTTTACTGAAACAGTTAAAAATAAAATAAAAAAAAGCGGATCCATTGGGTCCGCTTTTTATATAACCTTAATTCAAATTATTATTTTTTCTCTTCCGGTACATCTTTTCTAGAAGTTAAAGCTTGCTTGCTTAAACTTGCTAAATTAAAGTTCGGGTCCATTTGTAAAGCCTCGTCAATAGTAGCAATAGCCTGGTCAATATTAGTTTTGTCCATATTGTACTGAATAAGACCTTTTACATGCATAAAAGCGGCTTTTATTGGCACTTCATAAGGTTGTTGGCGTTCATAAAAAGCATATTTCATATCGTCAGTAGCATTTGCGATACCATATTCCACATTTTTCATAGCACCTGCATTGTCACCTAACTGTACTTTTAAGTCTGCCAATTCGTAGGCTAGATAGGCATTAGGAGCTCTAGAATTCAATATTTCGAATTGCTCCAAAGCTCTTTTTGGTTGGTTCAAAGCTTTTAATGAAATAGCCTTTACCTGAACGGCAAGGTCAGAATCAGTATCTACTTTTTCAATACCAATAGTATTAAGTGCTTGTAAATGCTGATTGTCGTTGGCGTATATGTAGGCAAGTGTATCATTTCTTTCTTTCGAGGGTGATAATACATTCAAATGAGTTAATGCGTTGATAACACCATCGACATCACCTTGCAATCGCATTTGGTCATAAAATGCTTGATAATGTTTTTGTAATTCTGTTTTTGTCTGTGAATATCCATAACTGCCAGAAAATAATATGGCAATTAATACAATTAAAACTGTCTTTTTCATCTTTTTAGCTCTATTTAAGGTGCGCTAAACTATTAAAATATTCTGTATGATCTTGTTAAGGAAAGCCTTAAATGTTCAAAAAGGAAAAAGGCGCCTCTTAGGCGCCTTTTAAAATTCATTGTTTTTTTAAACTTTAAACCAGCTCTAAAGTCTTATTTCTCTTTCTAAAAGAGTTTAAGAGTTGGGTATAAAAGCCAATACTTTTATTGTCTTTTTCAACGCAAGAATTTAAAAACTTACTTAAACTATTAAAAAGTAGATTAGTGTATATTGTTGGTAGATAGGTATTCACCGTTTTCGGGTCATATAGACTATCATCTTGTATGACCTCCATCTTTATTCTATGACGGTGATAATCTATTGTTACATTAGTAGCATTATAATATTTTTTTAATAATGCGACATGTAATTGTTCGTACTTTTTAGAACCGTTCGGATTCTTACAACTTAGGGAGATGAGCTTCTCTAATTCAACTAAAACCCGCTCCCTTAATTTTGCTTTCTTCATAACGTTTTGGATTTATATTGTGATACAAAGGTATGTCATACATCGATAAGTACCTGAAAATCAATTGTATATTAACTATTTTATGTCCAATATGTTGTGAAAATGAATGTAAGTGTTGTAAAGAGTTAATTTACTGATGTAAGAAAATCATAATTATTAATAAGAAAAGGGCTACAAGTTTCTATTAATTTGTATGTTTTGTTGTTTTCCGATTTATATTTTGGTGGTGTTAACCCTCTTTTCAATGCTTCCTTAGTGTAATATTTTTCTTTGGTTGGGTGTTGTGGATTTACAGCATTAAGAATCGCATTCCAATGGTTATGATGAATAATGGACTTTATTATTCCTATACAATCATCTAAATGAATTAGGTTGACGGGTGCATTGCCTCCTTTAAGATTTTCCCTGCCTGATAGCATAGTAGTCGGATGCCTATTCGGTCCAATTAATCCTCCAAAACGAATAATGGTAGTTTGTACGTGTTCATCATTTCGAAATAGATTTTCACACTCCAATAATTGAACCCCAGATGCCGTATTAGGTGCTGGTTTGGTTTTTTCGGTAACTGTACCTTCAGCTTCCCCATAAACAGCTGTGCTACTTGCAAAAATAACCTGCTTTACACTAGATTTTTTTATGGCATCATACAACAGCTTTATTTTTTCGATATAACTTTCCTTTGGGCCCTTACCTCTTAAGCCAGGAGGAATATTAATAATAAGTATGGATGCCGTATTTAGAAACTCCGAGATAGGCCCTTTAATACCATCTTCTGAAATTGAAATTTTAAAAGGTTGAATCCCTTTTGTTTTCAATATTTTTAATTTTTCTTCTGAAGTGGTTGTTCCACTAATATGATTTCCATCTTTTAATAACGCTTCGGCAAGTGGAAGTCCTAACCATCCACAACCTATAATTCCTATGTTTTTAGTCAAATTGTACTTTTTGAATGGTTAAAATGGCATCGTTAAGTATAAAAGGCATGGGTATTTCATTCTCTTTTCTTTGAGGTATGGTGAATAAAGCATTGCTCAATAAATCATTCGACGCCTCATATACTGTTAATTCTAATTTTGCATCGAAAGGAATCTCTAGGTTTAGTTCTGTATAAACAATATCACTGATGTAATGGGTTATCAGTTTTCCGTTCCCTCTATTTTTTAAATAGTACTCAGATAGTTCAATGCCATTAACATCAGCTTTTAAAATTTCCACCTCATTAGTAAAAACTTCTAAACGATTAATAGCTCTATTAGGTGTAACACAAACCCTTAGATGTCTAATAGTACCCATAACCGTATCTAATTGTATATCGATGTTTGGCGTTGGTACTTCCTTTAAGGGCGCCATATTGATAAAGGTGAAATTAGAGCCATATTTACTGCTAATCGTGTTCTTGGTTAATGTACTATCTACATAATTTTCATCTGTAATATATTGATTTGTCCAATCAGATAGAACATTTTCATACGTTGCCCACATCGCTTTTTCTTCATCAACATTTAAGACATACAGTAAGCTGGTAGGTTTCGGATTTTCTTTTGTGAAATTAGATTGCATATGAGCAGACACCATAAAACCAGCGAACAGTAAAAAGCTAAAAAATGCTAAAGCTGCTTTCTGTCGGTATTTTGTAATAAGCGGTAATAATAAAAAGAAAATTAAAGTAGTTAGCAGCGTAGTGGCAACCATCATCTTTAGTCCTAGACCAACAGGAAACATTTTAACGAATGGTGATAAAATGAATAGGGCAGGTATTCCGAGAAAAACCAATAAAAACGGATTCGGATTCTTCTGATTGATGTGCACATAAAGAGCTACTAAAAAACTATACAGTGGAACAATAAAAAATGCTGCACCCTTAAGATAGACTGCTAATAAACCGCAAATTATGAGCCATAAAAAAAGAGGAGCCACTAATAAATTAGCTGTTTTTACCACTTTAAACCTATGGTATGCGTAGAAACAAACGCCAATTGAGAAAAGGGTAAATGCAATAATATAGGCATGACCATTATAGGTGAAACCATGTAATATATCTTTATAACTTGGATAAAGCCATTTAAGAATCGACCAACTATAAAAGCCGACGATACCATTGATGACAAGGGAGAATAATACAGGAATAAATCCTTTTAAAATATCCTTACCATTCAAAACTTTCTTTTTAAAGCCTGATATCAATAGAATAATAAAAAGGATAACTGCTAGAATTAGCATGGGCATAATCCATGTAAAAGGATAGGAGACCATTCTAAAAAATGGCACGTTAAAATATACATTGTCGTTCAAGCTTTTTAAATTACCTAAATCAATAGCACTAAAATGTGTCATTAAGGGCATTAGATAACTGCCTTGGTGTGCTAATGTATTTCTATCTAACCGTTCGTAATTATCATTTGCGGTATGATAATCGAAATGATCATCTATAAAAGCAAAATTGAATCCTTCAACATCACCATCTTCTCGAAATACAGTTAAATCGGTATCGTTCGGTAACATTTTATAGATGCTATAGGCCAACGAATTTGCTACCGGAAATTCGGGATTCGCAGTAATAAATTCTGAAATTAATCGACTATTACCCCTGTTGGTTTCCATGAGCATATAGCTAGGGCCACCACTACCTCGAGCCTCAAAATTTAAAACAAGGCCAACATCTTTTAACCACTCATGTTTATCAACAAACAAATCAGCACCGTTTAAACCTAGTTCTTCAGCATCGGAAATAAGAATTATAATATCGTTTTTAGGAGTTGGATTTGTTTTCAGAAAAGCTCTTACTCCTTCTAATATGGTAGCAACGCCACTACCTGCATCACTTGCTCCTAGTGACGAATGCGGATTACTATCGTAATGACTTAATAATAACAATGCCTTGCCAGATTCGCTTCCTTTAATACGTGCGAGTATGTTTTCCGCTTTGCTTAAATTTCCCCAATCGCCAGATGTATACCCTTCTTGTAACGATGTTTCAAGTCCTAATTTTTCAAGTTCTTTTGTTATATATGAACGTACTTTAGCGTGTGCAGGAAAGCCAACTCCATGTGGTTCTTTTGAAATTTCTTTTACATGCACTAAAGCTCTATCTGTAGAAAATTCAGTTTCTATAACGGCCGTATCTGAATTGTATTGAGGTAAAAGGGAACGAAAGCTCCAGTAAATTGAAAGAATTATTATGAGTAATGTTAGTATGGTTGGTGTTCTTTTCATCATTATGATATTCTTTTATAAAGTCATAAATTATTAAAAATAAGCTACCTACATCGACTTTTTGTAGCAAATGTGGTATTTTTTAGTATCTTTAGTAATCAACCTTTAAACAAACTAGTATGGGAATCAAAAGCTTTCAAGGTGTTCGAAAGATATTTAAAAAACAATTCGATGCCCCAATTTTGGTAGCCGATTACATGACGACTAAGTTAATCACTTTTTCGCCAGATGAGTCTATTTTGGCTGTAATGGAAAAATTTGCCAAACATCATATTTCTGGTGGACCCGTATTAGATAATAATGGCTTTTTAGTAGGCATCATTTCTGAGGCAGATTGTATGAAGCAAATTTCAGAAAGTCGCTATTTTAATCAGCCGATTCTAGATAAGAATGTTGAAAATTTCATGACCAAATCTGTTGAGACAATCCCACACGATATTTCGATTTTTGATGCTGCAGGTATATTTGCACAACATAATAGGAGAAGATTACCAGTAATGAAAAATGGAATTTTAGTAGGGCAAATTAGTAGAAAAGATATTGTTATCGCTGCGTTAAAATTAAGTGGGCATAACTGGAAATAGGCCTCTTAGCCCCCGAATGAGGAACTATAATATTAAAAATGCTTTCTATTTGGAAAGCATTTTTTTGTTTTAGCCATTAGGAGAATTATTCTCGTTTCACAATCATATAAAAATCATTGTCTAAAGGAAGATAACCAAGGTCATAAAGAAAGTAATAAGTAGTTCCTTTTTTTGTGGTGTAAAGATTGGTAACATAATCAAAATCGAAACCTTTATCTATCAAACGGGTTCTCGTTGTTTTAGTTTTACCATCCGTGAGTTTGTAACTATCTAAAACCCTATAATTTTTTCGAAGTCTATTGTTGATATTTCGAATGAGATTCTTACTATCAGGGTTCACTTTATTGTTATAGGCATTACGACAATAATCATTACAGAATTTTTTATCGATTCTACCTATAACTTCTTTTCCGCATTCTAAACATTGCTTTTTCATTTATTGCCTGTGATAATTAAACTTCACCTCATTTGAAGTGCCATTTTCTTCGCCTACCTCAACATACATGTTTATCTCTTTATCTGATATTCGTTCAATGGTAAAGTCATCGAAATAAAAACGGTCTTCTATTACCTTTACTAATTTGAAATCGATTGTTTCTTCTTTTTCTTCCCAACCACTTAAGTCGGCATTAAAGTGTTTTAGTTGAAGAATTAATGTGCTGTCTATTTCTAGAATATGCCCAAATTCATAAAAACTTATTGCACCATCTGCCACTAACCGAAATGAAAACATCATAACACCACCTAATGGCGGACTCCATATTTCTTCAGCAACACCACCAAAAGCTTCTCCTTTCCAATGCCCGGCTAACCACTCTATATTTTTGAGATTGGCGTCTGGGCTTGTCATTCCCTCTTCAAAAGGCAATGTATTTTGAGCGTGTAATAAGCAACTGGCGCTAATGAAGAATAGCAGTATTAGTTTCATATTGAGGTATTTCTACCAATATACAAATTAAACGTTTACAAACGGCTCTATCTACTTTTCGTAAAACTCTATAGGTAAGTCATCTGGGTGGGCAATAAATGTGAATCGCTTTTGAGTGAATTCGTCAACCCGTATTGGCTCAGCAATTACATTATATGATTTACAATGGGCAATGATGTTGTCTAAATCATCTACCTCAAAGGCTAAATGTCTCAGTCCGCACGATTCTGGTTTCGATGGTCGTTTTGGTGGATTAGGGAACGAAAACAATTCAATGATGTACTCACCATTTAGGGACAAATCAAGCTTGTGTGATTTGCGTTCTTCGCGGTATACTTCTCTAATAACTTCCAAGTTTAATACATCGATATAAAATCGTTTTGAGACTTCATAATTTGAACTTATGATGGCTATATGGTGTACTTTGTTCATTATTTGTTTGAAGATTAGAGAACTAGACGAAGGCTTTTTATAGTAGGTTTTGTTAGTGTTTGTTGTTTCCGCCCGAGTAAAAATTCCGTTAGAGTAGCCCATTTTTTTATTGAGATCGTTGGTGTAAATTCCATTCAATTGGTTGTCTTATTGTGCTACAATCTAAATCCGGTTTATGGAATGGATTGTTAAGAAAATTTTCGGCAATTTGAAGGAAACAGGGGTTAGCCAAATCATGACTTTCATCTGGAAAAACGACTCCATAACCATTTTTCAAATACCTTAAAGCTTCGATGGAATTACTAATGGGATTGACCGGGTCTAAACTGCCCGAAACCATCAACGTTGGAATATCTGAAATCACGGGTTGGTTTTCAAGAACCTCAGCCCTAAATGGATGCCAATCGGATAGAGAGTTAAACCCTTCAAAGGTCATAATGTCAAATCCTAGTTCAGATTTTCCCTGAGCATTAATTATTTCAAGACTATCGATAAAGGGCAGTTCTTCATAGGCCATGACCGAATTATTCATGGGCCAATTAACAATATTGTAATTGAATTCGATACGCTGCAAAACTTCGTTAATGGGTTTCGAATTACCTTTCTCCATAGCTTCAATAATTTCGGGTATACCTGCTATTGACTGGCGACTGTAAAGTGACTGGTGTAATATTAGTAAAGCATCTCGACGGTTCAGAACAAAAGGTTGTGAATCGTAGTCTAAGTGCAAAGGTTCTGACTTTAACTTTTTTAGGATATTTAATAAACGATTTTTAAGGTTGGGATAGCGGCTATTACATTTCTCACTTTGTTCACAACGCCTGAGAACTTCAAAAAGAGATTTTTCAAAATGAATAACCGTTTCTCCTAATAATTGAGATTCTGGAGCAAAAACGCCTACAAAGATTGAGCTACGAACACTGTTTGGAAAGTCGCGCATGATAGTCAACCCCAACCTTGAACCGTAGGAAGCTCCTAATAGATTCCATTGTGCATATCCCAAATCTTTACGTAAGGCCTCAAAATCCGCAGCATTTTCTTGGCTATTATAGCCTGCCAAATCGACCCCTTTTTTATTGAGTACTTTGCTACATTGATTAAAGATTGAGTCCAAGGCTTTCAATTCTTCTTTAGCACTTAAGTCTTGTCTTACGACAGCAATAATAGCTTTACCTATATTACTACAGTCTGCATCGGACGACGCACCTGTTCCACGTTGATCCATAAGTACAATATCCCTATTGTTCCTAAAAGGATGATTTTTCCAATTCTCTTCCATGATTAAGGTAGGAACACCTGGTCCACCCTGTAAATATAAAATAGGTGCTTTTAACGAATCGGCTTTTTTTGCCTTAAGAACTTTATATGCTAATTTAAGAGTTCGAGAATCAGGATTTAGTCGGTTTTCAGGAACTATTAGGATGCCATCTATAACTTCATTTGGAGAAGTTGTATTACATGAATGAAAGAAAATCGCCAAAATCAAAACAGTCCATAAACGTATACTCATATATTGATTTTAAAGTGACTATTAGAAATTCCGTTAAAACTCGACATATTGGATATTGTAATTTAATAAAATGCTTTTTACAATAAACGCTAACAAAGGGATATCATCATTGATGACATCCTGCTTATATGACTAAGTTATGAATTAGTAGAAAAATAATGCATTTACAGACTTTAAACAATCCTTTATTCTAACTTTTCAAATTACTACATACCGAACTAAAACATCCCGTAATAAAACGGGTATCACTTAACAATCTTAAGCTTATACTTTTGTAAAAGTCCCTCAAGATTATCTTTTGAGAAAACTGCTCCGGCCATTCTATTATTTTCAGGATCTATACTATAATTGAAAGCACTACTAAAATTTGCCCTTTCAAGATTTGTTCTCGAAAAAATAGTGCGATCTAAATCGCAAGAGTCAAAGTTTGCTTTACTAAGGTTACAATCTGAAAATTCTGCCTCGTTCAGTTTGCATGATGCAAAGAACTGCCCTACAAGTTTTAATTCATTAAAAAGCGCATAACTAAGGTTACAGTCAAAAAACGAGATGTCCATTAAAAAGGAATTACACGTATTAAAGGCCACTCCCATAAGTTTACAATGTGAAAACTTCACCTCTTTAAATGTTGTATTTACAATATTTGTATTGCTTAAATTACATTCTATAAATTCACATTCCATGAATATCTGGTTATCCAAATATCCTTCAGAAAAATCACAAGCTTCAAAAACACAGTTTTCATATTCCGCTCTTGGCAAACGAGTTTTTGTAAAATTTTCGCCTTTATAAGTAGTGTCAATAATTAGATTGTTCAATACGTCATATCTATTTTAATTATTTGGAAATATAATAGCCGGAATTTCTAAACTCCTAAACAAATTATTGTATTGTGCCATTTCAGTATTTATGATGGCATTATGCTCTGTTTTAAAAACGGTCCATTCTGATATTAAATCTTGTAATCTAGTTTTGGCACCAGAAGTAACTTTTGGTTCAGCTACATCAATGTAACCTCTTAAATTTAGCAATTGAGAATTTAACTTATTTTCAAAATTAATGACATCTTGAAAAGTTTTTTGATTGGGTTGAATCAGGTTTTCTTCCCAAGTAGTAATTCGTTTTACTAATGAATCTCCTTGTTTTAAAAGAACTTCTGCTTTTTCATTCTCTTTTAGAAGTTTGGCGTATTCTTTCAATTGTGCTTTTGCCGAACGCATTGAATTAACTGAATTATGAATATCTACAACCGTTGTTTCAATGGTTTTCATCATGCTTTGCTGCGCTGCATAATCTTCCGTACTACCCTTAACTTTCGGATTAGCTAAAATCGTTACCGAAGTTTCAGTAGTATTATTACCTAAAGTTAATTTTAGGGTATAATCTCCTGGAGCAACAGTTGAACCATCAAGACCGCCAAGGACAAAAACCTTATCAACTGCAGGGAGGTTGTCTCTTTTAAAATTCCATGTAAATCGGTTATATCCTTTTTTAGAGGGTAATACTTCTGGTTTTGAAGGTCCGCCAGGCCAAGATTTGAAACCTTTGTCTTTTTGGTTTGTAACTGTTCTTATTACTGCACCGTTTTCTAGAACTTCTAATTTCAGTTCGGTACTATCTTGTTTTTCACTTAAATAGTAATCGAACGTTACTCCGCTTTTAGGATTACTACCAAGTCCCGGTTTAGGTTTGTCACTAGAACCACCAATGAATAAATAGGTGTCCTTTGGTTTGAAAATAGCAATCTTTTCCTTAGTAGTTGAAATATTTTGTATCGCTGCAAGGTCATCCAAAATCCAAAAAGCTCTACCTGCGGTAGCTGCAACCAAATCATTATCTTGAATGGTTAAATCATTTATAGGTGTCAATGGTAGATTTAATTGTAAAGGCTGCCAATGTAGTCCGTCATCTAAAGAGATAAAAAGACCTGTTTCTGTACCTGCATAAAGTAATCCCTTTACTTTTCTGTCCTCACGAACAACACGGGTAAAGCTGTTGTCACCCGTTATTCCATTGGTAATCTTCGTCCAAGTGGTGCCATAGTCTGTCGTTTTAAAAATATAATTATCAAAATCCATCGACTTGTATCGCATCAGCACAATATAGGCCGTTGCTGGGTCATGAGGTGATACTTCAATACTATTAATAATGCCTTCATTAATACCAGTTGGTGTGACATTCTTCCAAGAATTTCCACCGTCTTTTGTCACATGCACCAAGCCATCATCGCTGCCTGACCAAAGAACACCTTCTTCATGTGGTGATTCGGTAAGGTAGGTAAGAGTGTTATATATTTCACCACCTGCAGCTTCGTTGGTAAATGGCCCACCACCCAGACCATGTTTATCCTTTTCGTTTCGTGTTAAATCTGGACTAATAGCTTTCCAGCTATGACCTTCATCCGTTGATTTGAAAACAACATTACCACCATGGTAGATTGTTTTTCTGTCATGTGGTGATGTAATAATCGGAGCATTCCAGTTGTATCGATATTTTGCATTTTCGGGCGAGATACTCAAACCAAGTTCTGGATATTCTTTAATAGGTTTAGATTCTTTTGTTCTAGCATCCCACTTATCAATATTACCTTGGTATGTGCCACCATAAATAAGTTGCGGATTATCTGGGTCAAAAGCTAAAAAAGCGCTTTCTCCACCAGCTACTGCATACCAATCTTTCCAATCGATACCTCCATCGTTAGTTCTTGAAGCTATGGCAACTGTAGAATTATCTTGCTGACCACCATAAACATTGTAAGGCACTAAATTATCTGTAATAACCCTGTAAAATTGTGCTGTGTTTTGATTTTCTTGGGTGCTCCAGCTTTTACCGCCATTGTTTGATACGTTAGACCCGCCATCATTAGAATTAATCATACGCTGGTTGTTCAAAGGGTCTATCCATAAATCGTGATTATCACCATGTGGAGTAGATAGTGGAGAAAAAGATTTACCACCATCAATAGATTTTGTTACAGGCGCATTGAGTACGTATACAATATTCTCATTTTGTGTATCCGCAAAAATCTCCATGTAATACCACGAACGGGTAATGTTGATGCGGTCTTTATTGATCAGCGTCCACTTCTTACCCGCGTCATCAGATCTATAAACACCTCCTTTTTCACCTTCAGCCTCAATTACAGCAAATACCCGCTCAGGATTTGCCCGTGACACTGAAACACCGATTTTTCCCATTTCTTTCGGAAGTCCTTCGGTTAATTGTTCCCAAGTATCTCCACCATCCGCTGATTTATAGATGCCAGAATTTTTACCACCAGATTCCATCGTCCAAGGAAAACGTCTATGTTGCCACATAGCAGCATATAGTATCGTAGGGTTAGTCATATCCATAGATAGGGCAGAGGCACCTGTGATATTGTCTATAAAAAGAACATTCTCCCACGTTTCGCCACCATCAATAGTTTTATAAATACCACGTTGAGATGAAGGGCCATATTGTGCTCCTTGGGCAGAAATAAGAATAATATTAGGATTGGTTGGGTGTATAATAACATCAGATATATGTCTGGTTTCACCTAACCCCATATGTTTCCAAGTTTTACCTGCATCGGTAGATTTGTATACACCATCACCCATTGAAGTCATTACTCCTCTTGCGGCATGCTCGCCCATACCTGCAATAACAATATTGGGATTGCTTTCAGATACTGAAATGGCGCCTACGGTCGCAGTTTTTAAAAATCCGTCAGAAATATTATTCCATGTAATTCCGTCATCCGTAGTTTTCCAAATTCCGCCACCTACGGTTCCCATGTAATAGGTCATTGGTTCACCTACTACACCGGTTGATGCAACACTTCTACCACCCCTAAACGGACCAATATTTCGCCATTTTAATCCTTGAAAAAGTGAATCCTCTAGTTTGATCGTTGGTTCTGTGACCTTATTTTTTCTACGTTGCGATTGTAGTGCTAAAGGAGAAATAAGGAGTAATAAAAGTAAAAGTTTGATGGTTCTCATAATGTGGTTGGTTTCTGGTCTTTTTATCTGGAAATTTTATTCTTGCCCTCCGTTGCGTTCTGGAGTTCTTGGTGTTGGCCATTCTCCTTTTTCGCCAGATCTAGGGTTAATGCCTAAAACAGCTTTTTCACGTGATGTTTTTTCAGGATCTTCACACGCCATATAGGTAAGAATTGCGGTAAGAATCGCATTGTTGCGAACATCATCAAAAACTATTTTATCATACGTATCCAAGTTGGTATGCCACGTATAGTTCCAGTAATCCCAACTTAAGGAACTTAATGAAAAGGCTGGTGCACCGGCTGCAACAAAGGACGCATAATCAGAACCGCCACGACCTGGTGCACTTGGGAACGTAGTTTCAATTTCATTTTTATACCCTTCAGGTACAGCCTCTAACCAACGACCTAAATAATCGTATGCATGAAGAAAGCCTTGACCTGAAAGATTAACTACACGGCCAGTACCATTATCTTGATTGAAAACAGCTTGTACACCTGCAATAATTTCCGGATGGTCTTGAACAAAAGAGCTAGAGCCGTTCAAACCCTGTTCTTCACTTCCCCAATGTCCAATTAATATGGTTCGTTTTGGGTTAGGATATACTTTTTTAAGAATACGGGCTGCTTCTAACATGGTGATAGTTCCTGTTCCATTATCGGTAGCACCTGTCGCTCCATCCCAAGAATCGATATGTGCTGAAAGAATTACATATTCATCTGGGAATTCTGTTCCTGGTATGGTTGCAATGGTATTGAAGGCCGGAACCCTACCTAAGTCTTTTGATTCCGCTACTATTTTTATCTGCGGATTAGCTCCATGCTCAACCATACGGTATAACATGCCGTAATCTTCTAAGGATATATCTACTGCCGGAATTTTTTCGGTACCTGCACTGAATATTTTATTTGCCCCAAAACCTTCTGACCATCTAGATTGTGCGATACCAACTGCACCTGCTTTTTCGAAAGCAGCATTGATATTTCTACTCGTATAGCCTGTGTTACTAATATTCTGTCTCCAAATTTTTTCTAATGAATCTCGTTCGGACTTCATTTTTTCAAAAGAAACTTTCGTAGCATATTCTTCCCAGTTTTCATCTGGTCGGCCAGTAGGCTGTAACATACTTACCATTACAATTTTACCTTTTACAGAAGGAAGCCATTTTACAAAGGCCAACGAATCAGCGAAGCTTGGTAACGTGATTAAAGAAGCCGTAACTCCTTTTTTATTGGTACTAGGGTTCCATGCTAATTGTGTGGCATGTAATGAAGCAATTCTAGGTGATACCATATCTACATGGGTGATGCCACGTTGCCAACCTTTCCAAGTTCCCCATTGTTGATTTTCTGCAGAAATGCCCCATTTTTTATAGGTATTTATGGCCCAATCATGAGCAGTTTTCATTTCAGGGGTTCCTACTAATCTTGGTCCGTTGAGGTCCATTAATTCGTAGGCGAGTTGTTCAAGCTGTGAATTTCCATTGCCTTCTTTTTCAATGGCCTCAATAATATCTCTTTGGGTTTGTGCGGTAACAATAGTGCTGCATAGTAATAGTGTAACAGCTAAAACAGATAGTAGATTTTTCATTAGAATATGTTCTTTAGTTTGATTTAACTAAAATAGTGATAATAACAGGTAAGTTGGTACTTAGAAATCCTTAGATTTTTGTAAAAATTCTACCAAATTCTTATTAATCAGATAATCCCATCCGGCTTCGCCACTTTCTCTTTTAAATTCAGGGATATCTTTAGGGTAAGGTTTTAGAACGTGGCTTTCTAGTTTTAAATGTGTGGTATTATTTTTATCAGTCAACTCAAAGATTGACAGGCCTTCGCCGTTATATTCTTCAAACTTCCACGTGTAAGAGATTTTTTTAAAGGGAATTACCTCGGTGATTTTCCAAATGTGTGTAAAAGTTCGCTCCCCACTTTGTACTTTAAATTTGGTTTCAAAGCCTTCTTCAGGTTTAAAATCTGGTATATTTTCAAAGTACCATTTACGCATTTGTGTAACGTTAGTCAATGACTCCCATACTTTATCCACTGTGGTGTCTAGACTTATTTCAATTCGTATGGGTCCTTGATTATCCATCTAGTCGAGTTCTTTATCCAACGCTAATATAGTTTTCAATAAGACATTAGCTCCGTTCGCCATATCGGAAGCGGAAGTAAATTCTTTCGGAGAATGACTAATGCCACCTTTGCTTGGAACGAATATCATTCCTGTAGGCGCAATTAATGCCATGTCTTGAGCATCATGACCGGCACCACTCGGCATAGACTTATAACTTAGCCCCAACGAATTGATGCTTTTTTCTATCTCTTGTTGAATTGTTGAATCCATTATGGCTGGATCAGCCGTTGTATCTAAAGCAGAAAAGGTAATTTCGACACCCGATGTTTTACTAATATTTAAAGCTCGTTTTTCAATTTCTTGATATACCTTTTCAATAACTTCGGATGAAAGGTCACGTATTTCCAAACTAGTAACCACCTTACCCGGAATCACATTTGGCGCACCCGGTTCAGCAGATATTCTACCTACCGTGGCAACTTGAGCGCCTTCAAAACTAGTAGCTACTTCGTTTACGGTGATGATAAATTTTGCTGCGGCCAATAAAGCATCTTGTCTGGCATTCATTGGTGTTGTACCTGCATGATTAGCAAAACCATTGAATTCAACATTCCACCATTTTAAACCTACGATACCTTCTACAATGCCAATGTCAAGATTCTCTTTTTCTAGTATGCCGCCTTGCTCAATATGCAGTTCTAAAAAAGCAGCTACCTCACCTTTTTTACGAGCGACTTCTGCAAGTCTAGTGGTGTCACCACCTAATCGCATCATACCTTCGCCAATGGTATACCCTGTGGAATTTTTAACGGAAAAGGCAGTTTTTTTCAAATGACCTGCAATTGCTCTGCTACCTACAACACCACCTTCTTCATTTGAAAAAATTATGATTTCTAATGGATGCTTTGTTTTAACGTTGTTTTCATCAAGAACTTTAAGAACTTCTAAGGAAGCCATGGAGCCTACGCAGCCATCATAGTTTCCGCCATGCGGAACGCGGTCTATATGTGACCCAAAAGAAATAGGCTTTTTTGTTTTGTTTGTTCCTTTTCTAATACCAATTACATTTCCGGCGAAATCGATATGGGTTTCTATACCCATTTCTTTTAATTGGGAAATAACCCATTGTTGCGCGGCAACATCCGCATCACTAAAAGCTACTCGCTCTGTTTCTCCATTTTCTTGAATACCGAATTGAGCAAGGTCCATGATTCGTTTTTCCAATCGGTCTTGGTTAACGGTTAGTTGCGCATGAAGAGCAAACATTGGACAAATGAGTAAAACTATAAGCAGTAGGCTTTTGTGATTTTTCATAGTATTCTAGTTGGTGCTCAATTCATTTCTATTGTATATAGATAATTCGATTTGTAAGTTTTGCTACTATACTTTTATCCGATAAAGTCTATTTTTCTATGTGAACCATCGCAAAAAGGTTTGTTTTCTGATACACCACAACGACAAAATCCGGTTGTGCCTTCTTTGGTGACAATCTCGCCTGATGCCAATTGTATTTCTAAGTTTCCTTTAATTTTTAAAGGTCCATTTTTTGCTACTATAATTTCAGTTGCACTAGATTCAGTTACTTCTCTTTCTTCCATTATTTCGTTTTTTATGTAATAGGTTAATGCCCCAGAAGGGCATTCATTAATTTGTGATTTTAAAGTTGATGTAGTTGTGGTCTCTGGAGTGATCCACGGTTTTCCGTTTGGATTGTAAACATCCGGAAGCATGTGAATACAAACTTTGGCATGGATACATTTTTTTGGTTTCCAAACAACGATTAATTCACCGTTCGAATATTCTTTAGTTATTTCTTTTTCCATGATTACTTATCCGATGTTAATACTTTTTATAACCAGTTTTTTTCCTATCAGGATGTCTTTTTAAATATAAAGCTAAAAAAGACACATCGGAATCTATGTTGAATCTTCTCGTTCGATATCTCTTAAATCTTTAACAACAAGTGCCGAACCAATTCCTATACTTTTCTTAAGTGTAAGTACTTCGTATGCATCAAATATATTTTATCCTTGGCCTTAATATAATCCATACGGACGGTAAATCGATCAATTAATACTTCATGTCTTTTTTCTGATTTGTTATCCATCAAATTCAAACCCCTCGTGGTTAAAATTTTAGAAGTTTTAAGGTAGTAAAAAAAATGTGTCTATAGATGAATTAGGTGTAAACGAATTTTTATACTAGGTTGTGTGGCCCATAGTTTGTTATCCATCTTTCAAATAATGATTTTTTAAAGAACTGAAAATCAGCATGTAAATTAGTAAGTTGCCAAAAAAAAGCAATTACTAAATAATCTTCTTATATAAGTTTTACGTTGAAATTTTTAATTCTTGACAAGAATTAAATCCTTTACTTAGTTTATTCTAACCAATCTAATGAAGCAATTTTTTGGCAGCCAACCAAAATCTTTTGGAAGTTGGGTTTGGTATAACTGACATATCTGGAATCTCCATAACTGGGTTGACCATAAGTTCAATATATTCATAAGCTTCATTAGGAATATTACCTTCGAGATAAGCCATACTCCAAGTATCAAATTCTCTTGTATAGATATTGCTACTCGAAAGAAGGTCAACTGCGGAATGTCGTTTGTCTACCTTAATTCTTTCAAATAACGCTAAGACGGCTTCAAGTTCACCTTCCAGATATTGCACAAAAATTCCTCGATGATATAAAAGACAGCCTGTTATATCATTGTTTTCATTGAAAACCCTTGCATGTTCAAGCATTTCATCAATCTGAGCCTGCAACAGAAGAGTATTGGCAATAGATTTATATACAAGATTGTACATTTGGTAATACTTTATAGAGCCGTATAATATATTTGCTTTAGTAATACTAAAAATTAGAACTTAGAATATATCAAATTTAGACGAGAAACTACACTTGAAAGGTCTTAAATTTCTTACATTTTATACAATAAAAATGACACTTCACACAATTGTATACTCCAGATCGATAGATAGTTTCTAGATTAAAACAAAAATCACTGATCATGCAATAAAAATCCTCCAAAAAGGAACTTTTTTTAATAAAAAACTCAAGAACTCATGAATTCACTTATATACTATATCGCAACTGCAGCCATAATATTTACCATAAGCGTTATTATTTTTATTCTAACTGGGATTATTAAAAATCGATATAATAATTAAATTCGATACAGGCTTTCTACAATTTGATGTCGACGTGATAATATCAAATAAAAAGTTTAAACAGGGGATAAGTATACCCTTACTTAATATAGGACTAATATTTTGTCATGTATATTTTAAGTAAAAAATTTAGTATATATAAATACGGAATCTTATAGCTTTCAAGTTGTTTTTACATTCTCTTAGTAATGTATATTCATTAAAATTAAACACTTAACCTCTTATTAAAGTATAATTTGAGGAATGATATTTGTACGGCAAACATTAAAGCAAAAATTACTACTGAATATATCATTCTTTTAGAGAAAATGAGATTGGAGAACTTGGCAACCATAGTGTTATAGGGAAGATCACTAATATTTATGTTAGGCAGCCAACTGGTTTCTGTCGTACCAAAAAATAAAGGATACGCCAAAGTTCCTATAATTAAAGCAAAAAGGCCTATCCACACTGGTTTAGAAATTAATGGTCTATAAGGTGTAACGTTGCTATTCGCTATCACTTCTACTTTAGACATAATATTGGACGTAAAATCTATCGAAGGGGTTTCAAGAGATGTCTCTTTCATTATTTTATCGATAAGATGTTCCAGTTTTTTATCTTCCGTTTCGTTCATAATTTTCTATTATTTCTGGTTCTAACTTATCTCTTAAAATACCTGTTAGCTTTTTTCGACTTCTAAATAATTTCACCTTAACATTGTTGGCTGTTAAATCAACAATTTTTGCAATTTCTTCCAACGATAAACCTTCAAAATAAAATAACGTCAATAATGCGATATCATTACTCGGAAGTAATTGTAAGCATTCTTGAATAGCTTGTTTACGCTCTTTTTTTTCCATCATATCCAAAGCGTTATCAATTGTTTCGACTTGATTATCGTTATATTCATCTAGGGCAAAGACATGTTGTTCACGCTTATTTTTTTTCAACCTATCCAAACATGTATGATAAGTTATTTTGTAAATCCATGTCGAAAATTTTGATTCGCCTTTGAATTTATTTAATGAACGGAACACCTTTATAAAAGTATCTTGCGACACCTCTTCGGCCTCTTCCCTATGTTTTAACATGCGTAACGCAAGAGTAAATACTAAATCTTTATAACGGTCCACCAAAAAGCTAAACGATTGTGGATCGCCTGCCAAAATAGCATCAATTAGTGGTTGGTCGTTTGTCTCCATTTGTATATAAGACGATACTTAATTAGTTCAGGTTACAACAATAGACGAAAATATTTTGGTCGAAAGTGTAACCTCGGTTTCGAAGATGTCGTCATAAGCTATGAACCTGATTAAATTAATCAATTAAAAAACAGCAATTATGGACCCAGAAATTATTATCCCAATAGTATTCTTCGGATCAATCTTCGGAATATTTTATTTGTATATCTCAAGTAGAAACCGAGAGCGCTTGGCTCTTATTGAAAAAGGGGCAGATGCCAGTATTTTTGCTAGAGGCGAAGGTAAATCACCTATCTGGAAAGTTATGATCCTCAACATTTCCTTGTTGCTTATGGGAATTGGTATTGGAATTTTCGTCGCAACGTTAATAGACCATTACTCCTCTCTTGAGGAAGAAGCAATTTATCCGGCAACAATTTTCTTAATGGCAGGTATAGGTTTATTCGTAGGTTTTAAGATGACCAGCGCTATGGATAAAGATCGGTAGAAAATAATAAGTAATTAATCATCAAACCACTTTTGTCGATTATGACAAGAGTGGTTTTTAATTTTTAAAACATGAAAAGAGTACCCTATTTGTAGTATGTGATATTCTATCGCTTAATTCTTAAACTCTTGCTTATAGACAAAACTTAGAATCTAATATTGACAGTTTATTGATAAAAAAATATCCTCCAAATGAACCTGGGCAGCTTTTCTGGTTTCTAAAAACGGGAATATCATTTATAATAAAGCATTTGGGCTTGCAAATCTGGAATTAAATTTTCCTATGCAAAAAGAAAATGTTTTTGAAATTGGTTCTATCACAAAACAGTTCACTGCAATTTCAATTTTATTGCTTATGGAAAGAGGTGGATATCAAATTATAATTATTCAAAAATTGATGAGAATAAAATTTTTGTAAGAAATTTATTATACTTGTGTAAGTAATAATTCTCAATGATAGCCGTTATGGTTTAGATTATTATCAATATAATATTTAAATTAATCTCTCATTTACATACAATGAATACAGCTATAAATACTAAAATCTCCCGTTTTCCAATTGTATCATACGAAGAAGCTACTCCTGAAGTGAAAGCTATTTACGATGACACCAAAAAAACACTTCAAATACCATTCGTTTTAAATTGGTTTAAATGTCAGGGAAACAATGCTACATTACTTGCAGGAAATTGGGGAAAACTTAAGTCTACATTGATGCTTGGGGATGTACCTAACGTGCTAAAGCAGCTCATCATTTATAATGTTTCAAAAAATCGAAACTGTGAATATTGTGCCCATGCCCACGGTATCTTTGCCGATAGTATGAGTAGTATGATTAGTAATAACGAAAATTTTAGAGTTACTGAAAATCTTGATTCACCCATTATACCTGAAAGCTATCGTAAAGCTATTAAAATTGTAACAAAGGCAGCACTTAATCACGCTCAGGTTTCTGACAAGGATTTTGAAGATCTGCAAGAGGCAGGATTTGATGACCTTGAAATTCAGGAATTAATGGCTCAAGCCGATTTAGTGAATATGCTCAATACGATTGCAGATGTATCTGGAATAAAAATTGATAATGAATTAATGGAGGCCAACGCCTAAATTCCGTCGTCAACATTATATGGATTTAAGGGCTAGTAAATACAGGATTACCTATGAGGCTTTTTCAAAATTTTCTGGACATATCAGTAAGTCTCGAAGTATTGAAGAGCTTGCGGGAATAGTCAATAGAAATATCAAATATCTTTTTGTTTCTAAATTATTGCGTATTACCATAATGGTTGATGAAAAGCCAAATATATTCTTATTTCAAAATAGGGGTTTCGTCATTTCCAAGTTTAAGAAGAATATTCTGGACTATGAACATCGTTTGTTAAAAAATCAAGTTCCTTTTTGTGAGGAAATTACAAGTGATTTCCTCATAAATACTGTAGAGCAAAATTTGGCTAAACCAAAATTATGGGGTTGGTATTTCAACTATAACAAAATAGAGGTCTGTGCTTCAGTAATTTCTGACGAAATAAAGACGTTTAACAATACTGATGTTGAAGTCCTTCATCTATTGATAGATAATTTTGTCACTAAATACCAGCAGTTATTACTTGAAAAAAAACTAAAGAAGAATAATAAAAGTTTAGTAAAAGCCGTAAAATTAATTGAGAGTAAAAATAAGCAAGTACGTATAATTGTAGAAAATCAGAAAAAAACTATTGACCAAAGAACGAGCGAGATTAGAAAAAAGAATAATAAATTGTTAGAAATCTCACGTTTAAATGCGCATAATGTTCGCGAACCGCTCAGTCGAATTTTAGGTTTAATAGATATCGCAGAGCATTTTGAAGCTCATGAATTAAAGGAGAATATTTTGAATCCGTTGATTATATCTGCTAATGAACTGGACGATACACTTAAGAATATAGTAGAAAAAAGTGCCGGCGAAATAAATGGGCTGGCCGTTGAATAACTTACGCTAACTATGATTGCAATTCCTAAAAATGAACTATGTATATTTCTGGTAGATGATCAGGAAATTACAAATTTTATCAATAAAAAATTAATTGACGTTACTGGTATGTGCAATAAAGTTTATGACTTTCTAGAACCAGCAAAAGCTTTAGATCATTTAGAGCAACATCAACCCAATTTGATTTTCTTAGATTTGAACATGCCCAAAATTAGCGGCTGGGATTTTCTTGAAAAAATGGAAAACTATAATACAAGCGCTGATGTGGTGATTGTCACATCTAGCACTAGTGTTTTGGATAAGGAGAAAGCGAAAACATTTAGTCGGGTCAAAGACTATTATATTAAACCACTTAAAATAGATGCAGTTCGAGAACTTATCTCAAAATATCAGTAAATTGCTTTAGGTTTTACATCCACATCCAAAATATGTAATGCTCAAACCTTATATTTTAGAACTAATACCGTTTACTTTTTCTGTAGTATTCCACGTATAACCAATTACAAATTTAGAAATGGTCTATTCATAATCGTTATTAGAATTGTATTTATTGGTGACAACTTTACCGACTTTTTAATCGAATAGTAACCACTTAGGTTTTACTTGTTTTTAAAAAATGGGCAATTCACGTCCAAAATCAAACTTTATTTATTGTTGTAAAAAGGTGAGTAGTTACCTTATTGTCAATATTTTAATTATTTACAAACGACTGTAAACGATTACAAACGATAGTAAGTGTTTAGAAACCGAATATAGTTTGGAAGCTGTTTTAAGTTTGCAGTGTCGAGTCAATAAGGCTTGGTATTATGAACTGTTTAACGATAAAAAATATTTAAGATGAACGCACTAAAAAACAAAGTACAATTGATTGGAAATTTGGGTCAAGACCCTGAAATCGTAAACTTAGAAGGTGGTACTAAATTGGCAAAGTTTTCAATAGCCACAACCGATAGTTTCAAAAATGCAAAAGGTGAAAAAGTAGATGATACCCAATGGCATAATATTGTTGCCTGGGGAAAAACGGCTGAGATTGTAGAGAATTATTTGACTAAAGGAAAGCAAGTCGCAATAGAAGGAAAACTAACGCATCGCTCTTATGAAACTAAAGAAGGTGAAAAAAGATATATTACAGAGATTAGGTGTAATGAACTTTTGATGCTGGGGAAGTAAATTAAACGTCTTCACGAGGAGGCACAAAGAAATGATCTGCTGTTTCGGGACACGAATGCAGCAGATTGCTTCGTGCTTCGCAATGACGTCATGACGAGGAGGTACTACAAAATGATTTTCTGATTTGGGTCATGAATATAACAGTTTGCTTTACATGCTCACAAAGACGCTTTCAAACACTATTTTTGCACAATATGACAATAACAGAACAGGACCTTCTACCATTATTAAAAAAACATTTCGGTTACGATACCTTTAAACCGAATCAATTGGCAATAATTGAAGATGCATTAAGTAAAAAAGATGTGTTGGCTATTATGCCAACAGGTGGTGGAAAATCACTCTGTTATCAATTAACGGCATTGGCTCTTGAAGGTACTGCAATCGTGATATCTCCGTTAATTGCATTAATGAAGGATCAGGTCGATGTGCTACAGGCCAATGGTATTGCTGCGGCTTATTTCAATAGTTCCCAATCGCAGGAAACTCAGCAAGAGATTCTGCAACAGTTAGAAAAAGGAGAATTGAAGCTTTTTTATGTAGCCCCAGAAAGCTTAGGTTTTTTTAATACTATTTTAGAGAATTTAAAGATTAGTTTATTTGCTGTGGATGAGGCGCATTGTATCTCTTCATGGGGTCACGATTTTAGACCAGCATATACCCAGTTGGGGAATTTGAAGAAACGATTTCCGAATATTCCGGTAATGGCACTCACGGCAACAGCAGATAAAACTACTCAAGATGATATTATAGACCAATTGAAAATTTCATCTGCAGAACGACATTTGGCTTCTTTCAACAGGCCTAATTTATACTTAGATGTTAAACCTGCTCAAGACCGAATCAAACACATTCTCGATTTTTTAGATGACCGCCCCAATGAAAGCGGTATTATCTATTGTTTAAGTCGAAAAAGTACAGAAGCTATAGCTCAAAAATTACAAAAGGCCGGTTACAAGGCTAAAGCATATCATGCGGGTATGTCGTCAGAAGAAAGGTCTACAGTACAAGAAGAATTTATTACTGATAAGGTTCCCATCATTGCAGCAACAATTGCCTTTGGTATGGGCATCGATAAAAGTAATGTGCGTTGGGTGATTCATTATAATCTTCCTAAAAACATTGAAGGTTATTATCAAGAGATTGGTCGTGGCGGTCGTGACGGACTCCCTGCTCATGCCTTATTGTTTTACAGCTTTGCCGATGTGGCTCTGCTACGTAGATTTATCACACAAAGTGAAAATGCAGATGTAGAATATGCCAAGTTAGAACGGATGCAGCAATTTGCAGAGGCGTTAAGCTGTCGCCGTATTGCATTGCTAAACTACTTTGGTGAACAAGTTACCAAGGGTTGTGGTAATTGCGATATTTGTGCGAGTCCGCCAGCATATTTTGATGCTACATTGTTAGCTCAAAAAGTATGCTCTGGTGTTGCCAGGTTAAAGGAAAGAGAACCTATGGGTATGGTTATCGATGTTTTAAGAGGAGCGCAGAATGCGCAAGTATTGGAGCGAGGATATCAAAATATTAAAACCTATGGGGCTGTTAAAGATGTTTCGTGGTTAGACTTGCAACAGTATGTCATTCAGTTATTGAATCAAGGAGTTTTAGATATCAATTTTAGGGAAGGAGCACGATTGGGGTTAACCGATTTGGCAAAAGAGGTACTTTTTTCTAATAAGAAAATTCAGTTAGCGGTATTACAAAAAGAGGCTGAGAAGAAAAAACCTACGGCTAAATCACGAATTAAGAAAACGGACCTATTTGAAAAGCTTCGCGTTTTAAGGCAACAAATAGCAGAAGAGCAAGGTGTACCAGCTTATGTTGTTTTTGGAGACGCAAGTTTAAAAGATATGGAAGCTAAAAAGCCTAAGAATCAGAAAGAATTCATGGAGGTATCTGGCGTAGGGCAAGCTAAATTAGAGAAATACGCTGATGTATTTATAAAGGAGATTGCTAAATTTTCTCCAGCTAAAAAATCAAAAAAGGCAACTCATGAGCAAACGTTCGATTTGTTTTCTGACGGATTATCGGTATCTGAAATAGCAACCTCAAGAAACCTTTCTGAGAATACTATTTACGGTCATTTAATGAAGAAACACGCTGAAGGTATAGAACTAGATTTGAATCAATTCGTTAGCGCTGATGAAATATCGAAAATAGAGAATGCAAAATCAGAATTGACAGATGCTAATGGTCTAAAAGACTATTTTGAATATTTTGAAGAACAAATGCCGTATTGGAAAATTAAATTAGGGTTGTACTTATTAGATTCTTAATTGCAATTCAATCAATCCGTCTTCATATTCAAAAGTCATTAATCATCTATTGACGAAAAAAGCATTTGTTTAAACTTCCAACCCGTAGTATCATCTACAGGGCCTTGAGTTTGTTTCATTAGAATACCTATTACTTTTTCTTTTGGGTCAGCAAAATACTGTGTATTAAAGTAACCTCCCCATTCAAAGGTGCCCTCACTACCAAGTCCGCCTGAGACTTCGCCTTTTTCATTGACTACAGAGAATGCGAGTCCGTGGTGTTTAGGGCCATCCCATATCTCGCCAATTTGATTTCCAAAAATACTTCTTACCGTTGTTCTGCTTAAAAGTCGCACTCCATTCAGCTCTCCTTCGTTCAAATACATTTGTAGAAAAGTGGCGTAATCTTTTGCTGTACTCGATAGACCTGCTCCACCTGAAAAGAATGATTTTGCTCCTTTTTTAGGATAATCTGTGTCGTAAAATGTAATTGGATAGTTTACCCATTTTCCATTCTCCTTTTTTTGAACAGTAACCAATCTATCATGTTTTTCTGATGGAAGGTAGAACCAAGTATCTTGCATATTCAGTGGCTCAAAGATTCTTGTTTTAAGAAATTCGTCAAACGGCATACCAGATACAAGCTCTATAAAATATCCTAGTACATCTAAGCCTTCGCTATAGGTAAATGCTTCACCAGGTTCATGATGCAAAGGTAGCGTTGCCAGTTTTTTCACACTTTCAGCAATGGTGATATTATTTGTTGTAAAAAGGTCAGTAATACCCGCTTTTGAATACATTTTCTTAAAACGTTCATCTCCATCAATTACTCCGTAACCAATACCAGAAGTATGTGTTATTAAATCTCTTATAGTAATTTGGTTTTCGGCTGGCTTTGTCGTGTATGTTGAGTCTGCTTCATTGAATGTATCTAGAATTTGTGCCTCACCAAATTCTGGTATATACTTAGAAATATTATCATCTAACTGAAATTTACCTTCTTCCCAAAGCATCATAACTGCTGTTGAGGTAATTGCCTTCGTTTGGGATGCAATTCTAAAAATAGCATCTTTTTGTAATTGTTTTTTCTTTTCCGTATTGGCCATTCCATAAGATTTATGAAATACAATTTTTCCATTTCGTGCTATTAGAGCAACTGCGCCAGGTAAATTTCCATTGTCAATTTCTTCCGCAATCATGGCGTCTATTTTTGAAAGACGGTCTGTTGAAATTCCAACATCTTTTGCGTTACCTTCTGTCAATATCAGAGATTTTTGAAGCGAGGGAGTTTGGGCAACAGAAATGAGGGTAAATAGTGCGAAATAAAATATAATCAACCTTTTCATTAGTTTGGTTTTCAGATGGAGGACTAATGTACTGAAAGTTTGGTCAAACTTCAATAGTAAATGCAATTGAGGGAGTGAATTAAGTATGGATACTATTAGCTTATTTAGAAATTAATAGTAACACCCATCTGACCTGGACCAAAATTAAGATTCCAACTTACCAATTTTTGTTGGCTATTGAATTTCTCATCATATTTCTTGTCTAAATATCGGTCTATTGATTCTACAGTAGCTATACTAATTGCAAAAGCAAAAACCATATCGCTTAACCAATGTTGACCATCCCAAACACGTGAAACACCAGGAATAGCACCCAAAGTGTAAATACCAGCTTTTAACCATGGGTTTTTGAATTGCTTGCCAATTGCGTAAGCATTTGTAAAGGCTAATATTGCGTGTCCTGAAGGAAAGGAATGAAAGTTTCTACTAGAATTAAAAGGGTCAAATGTATCCTTACCTAAATCAGCAATTGGTCTTGCTCTACCTACAAAAGATTTAAGCACTTGCTGTAAAAACCCGGCAGAGGTTGCTGAAGAAATCAATAGTACTCCTGTACGACGTAATTTTTCATTTTTAGTTACGAGTCCTGCAATGTAAACTCCCGAAGTAGCTAAGTAATTATTTTCAGGACTTCCATAGAATTCTCCATAATCTCGAATGAATTTGGGGACACCCTCTTTATTGTTTCTAATAAATCTTGAGGTGTTATCATCTGCCAGATATACCAAGCCTGTACCACCAACAACAGCCCCAAATTGAGCCAATTGCTTACCTTGCCAATGTAAAGGCCTCGTATAAGAATACCCTACTCCTTTAAACATATTACCTACATCATAAGTAAACATATTCCAACGTGTCTGAGTTGAATCTTTGCTTTTATCTTGCGCATGTAGCGTTGAGCAACAGATTAAACCTAAGAAGATTACTATCTTTTTCATGTTGTAAATTTAAACTTTGGTTATCTCAAAAAAGAGTCGTTATCGATTAATTTTAATTGTTATAGGATTTGAACTAGTCTAAAAATATAGTTTTTGGGCCAAACGAAATGTATTAGCATGAGCTTCTACAATAATTTTAATGTCTGGAGAATAACCACCGCCCATACTACATTGCAACGGAATTTTATATTTTTTACATAATTCAAGAACATATTCATCTCGAAGTTTACAGCCTGCCAGTGTCAGGCCGAGAGTACCTAACTTATCACTTTCTAGAACATCAACGCCACTTAAGTAAAAAATGAAATCTGGTTGAACTGTATCTATTATTATGGGTAAATTTTCCTTTAGAATTGAGAGATATGTTTCATCATTGGTTCCTTTAGGCAACGGAATGTCTAAGTCTGATTTTTCTTTTTTAAAGGGATAGTTTCCTTCGCCATGCATTGAAAAAGTAAAGACTGAATCATTATTCTGAAAGATTTCTGCTGTGCCATTTCCTTGGTGAACATCTAAATCTATAATGAGTACCTTTTTTGCTAAACCTTTGTCCAATACGTATTTTGCACCTATAGCTTGGTCATTCAGCATACAGAAAGCCTCCCCATGATTACTATAGGCATGGTGGGTTCCGCCAGCAATATTCATTGAAATTCCGTACTCCAAAGCAAAATCACATCCCTTTAACGTACCATCTACAATAATTCGTTCTCGTTCTACCAAATCTTCAGATATCGGAAAGCCAATTTTACGAGCCATTTTCGCTGAAATCATCATATTCAACAAATCGTAGAAATATTCAGGATCATGAACAGCGACAATATGTTTGTCATTCGGAATTTTAGGTTCAAAAAAATTAGCTTCTGTGCAAGTACCTTCATATATCAATTGCTGTGGCAGAAGCTCATATTTCATCATGGGAAAACGATGGCCTTCTGGCAATGGATGTTTGTATATGGGGTGATAGGCTATTTTAAGCATATTACAAATATAATCGCTCTACTTGTTACCTAAGGTTTAAAGAATACTATGTTTAAAATTTTTGTTGCCTATGAAATTACATTATTTACTTAGTCTCAGATAATTCTAACAATAACTCCTAGTCATATGATAGGATAAATAGGAATTTATTTATGCGGACTAGTATGATCTTTTATCTTTGCGACTTTTTAGGATAATTATATTGTTTAAATAACTATTTGCATTGAAAAGAAGAAGCGACCTAAATAAAAAAATTAATCGAAAAGCTCGTATTTCGAAGTATGTGATTTATAAGGAAACCCTTGTAGATTTCAGAGAGCAGTTTTGGTCGTTTCTTGGAGCTTTTATTGGTGTTCTGCTTATTGCATTATTACAATCATATTATCTACCGCAACTTGAGAATGTCCTTCTAATAGGGTCTTTCGGAGCTTCTAGTGTGCTTATTTATGGCGCTGTTGAAAGTCCGTTGGCACAACCTAGAAACTTTATAGGGGGGCAGTTAATCTCAGCTTTTATTGGTGTTTCAATTTACAAGTTAGTACCTGACCTTATTTGGGTTGCTGCTCCGTTGGCAGTTTCCATATCTATAGTTGTTATGCAAATGACGAAAACGTTGCATCCTCCCGGTGGCGCTACTGCGCTTATTGCGGTCATCGGCACAGAAAAAATTAAATCATTAGGCTATTTCTATGTTGTCTCACCAGTATTAATGGGTACTATAATACTTTTTGTTACGGCATTGATTTTCAACAATATATCTAAGCATAGAAAGTATCCTATTAATAGCAGATTAACAAGGAGTGTAAAACGCAAGGTACTGAAGTTAAATAGGGGTTAAAATACAAATTTGACTTTCAAGAATATATCAAATTATATTTGCTATTTGTGCAGCTTTAATTGAATTCGCTTTCTAGGTACATCAACATCTAAAACTTTCACTATTATTTGTTGATGTAAATGAACATGTTCGTTAACGTCTTTTACAAAAGCATCAGAAAGATTAGATACGTGAATAAGCCCGCTTTCTTTTATTCCAATATCTACAAAACACCCAAAGTTTGTGATGTTGTTTACAATACCGGGCAATAATTGACCGATATGTAAATCGGTTATTGATTTAATGTTTTGGTCAAAAGTAAACACCTTAGCTTTTTCTCGGCGGTCTAATCCTGGTTTCTCTAGTTCTGAACGTATATCTTCTAGCGTAGGTAAACCTACATTTTCGGTACAATATTTTTTTAATTCTATCTCTTTAAGTAACGACTTATTGCCAATTAAAGATATTATTTCGGTTCCCTTATCCTTAGCCATCTGCTTAACTATGGCATAACTTTCTGGGTGTACTGCGGAGTCATCAAGCGGGTTTTTAGCATCTTTAATGCGAAGGAACGCGGCTCCTTGTTCAAAAGCTTTACTTCCAAGGCGAGGAACAGCCATAATTTCTTTTCTACTTTTGAATGCTCCGTTTTCTTTTCTTTGGGTAACAATATTTTCTGCTAATTTTGGTCCAATACCCGAAACATAACTCAATAAAGGAACACTAGCAGTATTTATGTTTACACCGATAGAGTTTACACAGCTTTCTACCACAATGTCAAGTGAGTTTTTTAGTTTTGTCTGATCTACATCATGTTGATATTGGCCAACACCGATAGACTTAGGGTCTATTTTCACCAATTCTGCAAGTGGGTCGGCCAAGCGTCTACCAATAGATACTGCACCACGAACGGTAACATCGTAATTAGGAAATTCATCACGAGCAATTTTTGATGCGGAGTAAATTGAGGCACCAGCCTCACTAACAACAAATACTTCAACCGGATTATTGAATATCACTTTTTTGACAAGATGTTCGGTTTCTCTAGATGCCGTGCCATTACCGATAGCTATTGCTTCAATTTTATAGGCATTAACCAATGAACTCAATTTTTTAATAGCACCACTTACATCGTTTTGTGGTGCATGCGGATATATAGTTTCGTTATGCACTAAATTACCTTGGGCATCTAAACACACTATTTTACAGCCCGATTTAAAACCCGGGTCGATGGCTAGAATACGTTTTTCGCCTAAAGGGGCACCTAACAACAATTGCCTTAAATTATTAGAAAATACACCAATGGCGTCATCATCTGCCTTTTCCTTTGCTACTTTAAGCAATTCATTGGATAGAGACGGGAAAAGTAATCTTTTATAAGCATCTGCAATAGCTAGTTCTATTTGCTTGGCGGATGCATTGTTAGATGTGATGATTCTGTTTTCGATGCGATCTAATAAACGCTCATCATCTAGCTCAATTTTAACTCGAATAAATTTCTCTGACTCTGCTCTTAAGATAGCTAGTAATCGGTGCGATGGGCATTTATTAAGTGGTTCGCTCCAATCAAAATAATCACGAAATTTCTGCGCTTTCTCATTATCTTTCTTGGTAGACACTATTTTGGTCGATATGATGGCAAATCGGGCTAATTGAGACCTTATTTGACTTCTAATATCTGTTCGCTCATTAATCCATTCTGAGATAATATGGCGGGCGCCTTCTAAAGCATCATCTTCATTTTCAACTTCTTTATTCAAATATTTAGAAGCAATAAATTTAATATCATCATTACGTTGCGCCATAATGATTTTTGCCAAAGGTTCTAAACCGTTTTTACGGGCTACTTCTGCTTTTGTTTTTTTGCTTTTTTTAAATGGTAGATATAAATCTTCCAATTGCGTTAGATCTTCAGCCTGCTCAAATTTTTGTTTGAGTTCTGGAGTTAAAACATTCTGTTCATCAACAGCTTTAAGAATCGCTTTTTTACGCTTTTCTAATACTTCAAATTGTTCTTTGAATTGAACTATGGCTCCTACTTGTACTTCATCTAAATTGCCTGTTCGCTCTTTTCTATACCTTGAAATAAAAGGAATCGTACAATCTTGGTTAAGAAGTTCAATTGTATTTTGAATCCCTTTCTCTGGGAGTTGGGTATATTTTAAGATATAGCCAACTATTTGGCCTGAGTCCAATTTTGCCATGTGTGTTGTAATGTTTTTAGGAGTGGTAATTAGTTTATTCCTTCCCCATTTCCAACGCCATCCTCATCAGGATTAACGAATATTAATTTTCCGTCTGCATTTTCGGTCATCAAAATCATTCCTTCGCTATCTACACCACGTAACGCACGTGGAGCAAGGTTGATTAAAACAGTTACCTTTTTACCTATAATTTCTTCTGGTGAAAAGCTTTCTGCAATACCTGAAACTATAGTTCTTACATCTAAACCGGTATCAACTTTTAAAACTAATAATTTTTTGGCCTTAGCCATTTTTTCTGCTTCGATAATAGTACCTACGCGCATATCTAGTTTAGAAAAATCATCGAAAGTAATGGTATCTTTTTGGGGCATCAGTTTTTTATTTTCGTATTCGTTGGCTTTTTTTGTGGTTTCAAGCTTGTCTAACTGAGCTTGAATTTCACTATCCTCTATTTTTCTAAATAGTAATTCTGCTTGATTTATTTGATGGTCGGCCAAAAGAAGAGTTTCGTTGTTTGAAACAGATTCCCAACCAAGCTCTTCGACTGCGTCTAAATTAATATTGAGAATGTTTTTAAGCTTAGCTGATGTAAAAGGTAAGAAAGGCTCACTCAAAACAGCCAAGCCAGCAGAAATCTGTAAAGCAACATTCATAATTGTTTTTACACGCTCTTCATCAACCTTAATTACTTTCCAAGGTTCGGCATCTGCCAAATATTTGTTACCTAAACGAGCTAAATTCATTAATTCTTGCCCTGCTTCTCTAAAACGATAGCGCTCTATAGAACTAGAAATTATTTCTGGAAACTTGCGAAGTTGGTCAACCGTTTGTGTGTCGACATCATTGAGACTTCCTGCAGCGGGTACTTTTCCATCATAGTATTTGTTGGTCAAAACCACTACTCTGTTAATGAAATTACCCAAAATAGCCACCAATTCATTGTTGTTGCGTGCTTGAAAATCTTTCCAAGTAAAATCGTTATCCTTTGATTCTGGTGCATTCGCGGTTAACGTGTAGCGCAAAGAATCTTGCATTTCTGGGAAATCGACTAAATATTCATGTAACCAAACTGCCCAGTTTTTTGAGGTAGACAATTTGTTGCCTTCTAAATTTAAAAACTCGTTAGCAGGTACATTATCCGGTAGAATATAACTGCCTTCTGCCTTTAACATTGATGGGAAAATTATACAATGAAAAACGATATTATCCTTCCCGATAAAATGTACCAGTTTCGTATTTTCATCTTTCCAATAGGGTTCCCAATCCTTTCCTTCACGGGCTGCCCATTCTTTAGTAGATGAAATATATCCGATAGGTGCATCAAACCATACATACAATACTTTGCCTTCGCCACCTTCAACTGGTACGGGTATTCCCCAATCTAAATCTCTGGTTACCGCTCTTGGTTCCAATCCGCCATCAATCCATGATTTACATTGTCCGTATACATTCGGTTTCCAATCGTCTTTGTGACCTTTTAAAATCCATTCCCTAAGAAAATCTTCATATCGATCCAAAGGTAAAAACCAGTGTTTCGTTTCTTTAGTTGTAGGTATTGTTCCTGTTATGGTTGACTTCGGATTGATTAAATCAGTTGCATTTAAACTAGATCCACAATTTTCACATTGATCACCATAGGCTTCTTCATTTCCACATTTAGGACAGGTACCAATGACAAAACGATCTGCTAAAAATTGTTGTGCTTCTTCATCATACAATTGAGCGGTCGTCTCCTCAATAAAATCTCCTTTTTCATAAAGATTTATAAAGAATTCTGATGCTGTTTCATGATGTATAGGCGCAGAGGTTCTTGAATAGTTATCGAATGTAATTCCGAAATCTAAGAAAGACTGCTTTATTATAGCATGATATTTATCGATGATATCTTTTGGAGTAACACCTTCCTTTTTAGCTTTCATGGAAATAGCGACACCATGTTCATCGCTACCACAAACAAAGGCAACATCTTTTCCAGTTAATCGAAGGTAACGTGCGTAAATATCTGCGGGCACATAAACGCCTGCTAAATGACCAATATGTATAGGGCCATTTGTGTAAGGTAACGCTGCGGTAATCGTGTATCGTGAAGGTGTTTTAATATCAGACATCAAAATAAATTAGGCTGCAAAAATACAGAATTTGATGGGAGAATCACCAAATACTTGCCAATTGTAATTCGTATAAAAATGGCACACATAACGATTTTTTAAACGAAAGTGTTACCGAACTGTGTCTCTCATCGATAATTTATACGAAAGAGTCAAAAAAATAGTTTTATTGTAAGAAAATACTTATTTATTAATTAAAATCTTAAAGACATGAGTGTTGGTAACCCAAAAAAGCTAAGATTCGCTGAAGGCTTAGACAAGAAAGATGTAACCGTAAAAAGTGCAGAGGCCGGTTTAGAGGATGTTGCTCTAGTTCATAAGAATAAGAATCATAGAGTTATTAGAGAATTATCTTTTGAATCTAAAATGAACAATTCGAAATTAGTATAAATATAAAAGGCCTTATTCAGTTTCAATGAATAAGGCCTTTTTAAATAGTGGGAAACAGTTTAAGCTACCATCACGGATTTACTCATCTTTTGATTCTGTACACTGATACGATAAATGTACTTTCCGGTTGATAGTTGTTCGGGCATGCGCTCTCGTATATTTATTTCGGTAGAACCTTCGAACATCATTTCGTTAAAAACAGTGCCGACTCTCTGGCCGAGAATATTAAAAAGTTGAATATCTACATGTGCCGAGAATGGCATTTCTAAATAGATATGTGGGGTACTATCCGTTGGATAATAAGGTTTGTGAACAACGGCATTCAATAAATCAGGGTTAAAAGGTGTTTCTGCCTCTTCTTCTGGCGGTACGGGTGGTGTAACTTCACCATCACTATACGCTATGTCTGGGAATGCTTCACCACTACAGCTAAAGCCTAAATCTACTGGTACGTATGGTTTGTAATTCAATAAATGAGCCTCAACTAAAGGTACATCTACACAGAGCCACTCGGCAAGTACTGTTGCGTAAAGATCTCTAAAATCCATCGTGTACTCTAAATTTCCTCGACCATCTGGGTCATCTAATGTTGGGTGATCACCCACAAATGCACTACCATTTAAGCCAGAACCAAAGAATAGGGTTGGAGAGGCTTTACCATGATCGGTACCATTAGAACCATTTTCAAAAATACGTCTACCAAATTCAGAAAACGTCATGCTTAATACCTTTTCGTCTTGTTGTGTAAAGGCTAAATCTTCATAGAAATTATTGATAGCAACAGAAAGATTGGTCATTAAACGTGCATGAGCTTGAGGTTGATTACCATGTGTGTCAAAACCACCCATTGAAATCATGAATACTTTAGTGCCCAAATTTCCTTTTATTAAACGAGCTAATAATGCTAGTTGACGTGCAAAACCATTGTCTTGATATTCTACTTGATTTTGTCCTCTTTCATAGGCCTCATGAATAAGTCCTGAATATTCATACGTAGTATTGGCAACTCCTCTAAGAAACTTAAGTTGGTCACCGTACATACAGTTGTTGAAGAGTGTATCGTCTAAACCATAGACTACACCAGATTCAGCGATTTCTTCAAGCTGATCTATGTTTGATGTAACAAAAGCATAATTGGTTTCATCGCCTTGAAATACCAAACTACCAAATTGACCAATTTGTATGGCCGCAGGTGCTGCTGGCGGATTTATTAAGTAATCTGGATAAATATTCTCAAAATGTCTACCCATCCAACCTGTATTTAATCCACTAAATCCGGTTGTTTCTATATCTGTATTCGCAAAAATATCAGAGCCAGTAAAATGCGAAAGACTTTGACCTTCATAACCAACACCATGTACTGCCTTAAATTGGCCTTCTTGCCACATAGGAGCCAAAGCATTCATATAAGAAGGTACTCCGAATTCATCGGTAAGTTTTAACACCTTACTTTCTGGAACATAGATATTAGGCCGTGCATTTGCATAACTGTCATATTGTTCTAAAGGTATAACCGTACTTAAACCGTCATTACCGCCAGAAAGACGTATCAATATCAGAATATTGTCAGTTTCGGCTGCTGCGATACCTGCTGATAGGGGTGAAGGGGCAGAAGCTGTTAGCATATTCGAGCCTAACATCATAGATCCGGAACCTGCGATGCCCATTGCCTGTAAAAAGGAACGTCTGCTCCAAGTTTTGTGTTCGTCATCGTGACCTTCATGTTGAAGACCTTTATGTGGGGAGTGGTGTGTATTGCACATAGCTGTAGGTGTTATTTTAATTGATACTCAGGTTGTCTGGCTAAATATTGGAATAGAAGATAAACTTGAAATGGACCTTGTTGCCATGTACCCAGCGTCCATGATTCTTGATTTCCACCTTCATAATAAACCTCTTCAACATCACTTCTAAATATGGCGAATGCTTTATCATATTCAGGTTCGTCTAGAAGTCCTTTTGGGAGTAAAAAATCAATAATTAGTCTTGCAACTACATCAGGATTGGTACTTGTCAACCCTACATTACCAGTAATTTCTAAACCTAATGTTCTAAATTGTTCGTTATTGGCCATATAAAAGCTTTCTAAAATGCTTTCTATAGTAAGCCAACGTCCAATCATAAAATTAGTGTTGATCCAAGATCTGTCGCGTTGCCATCCGGCTACATCAAATGGGTCAAATATTTCTTGACTTAACAAGGTGCTATAATTAACCATTTCTGCGACATGTGTATCAGTGTAGGCGAAACCTGATTCTTTTAAAGTATTGAAATAGAAATCTATTGGACTTTTAATAATAACACCAATAGCTTCATCATCAAAAAAGTGCTGACTTTTAAATAATTGTCTTAATACAGGTGCAATTTCAAAATCATTTGAAACGAAAGTAGCAGCCATACCATCGATGATGGTTTGTGCGTTATTGGCTTCGTCCTTAGAATCTGGATGCACAAAAAACTCATATAGTTTGCGACAAATAAATTCAGCAATTTCCGTTGGTCTTTGGTCAAATAGAATATTAATGACATCGTCATAACCCCAATTACCGGTTTGACCTAGAATTGTTTTAGAGCCAGCATCGTGCTTAGTAGCATCAAAAGCAACTGGGGAACACCCAACTTCACCTCGCTCTACATAACCACTTAACGCTTTAGCGGTTTCAATAATATCTTCTTCTGTATAGCCATTGCCTTCACCTAAAGTGAAAAGCTCATAGAGCTCCCTGCCATAATTTTCGTTAGGATTGTTACCGTTATTGTAAACCCCATCTAAGTAATAGAGCATTGCATTGGTTAACCCAATTTCACTTGTGAAAGTTTTGAAATTGCCAATAGAATTACGTTGAAGGCATTCTATATATTGATATAAATAAGGATTACAATTATAGACATCTAACTCGGTTACAAAATGGTTGCTCCAGAAAAAACTTAACCGATCTCTTAGGTTGTTGTTCAGTAAACCGTTTGCATAATCTAATTGAAATTCAGATTTCTGCTGATTTTTCAATTGATTTCGGGCATCATCATCTTCAGGATAATTTGCATTGGTCCAATTGGCCCAAGTTGGCGCAGGTATCGGCGACATGTTTAGCGCTTGATCTACTAAATTATCTACTACTGCTCCTGCGGATTGTCCGGTTGCTTGATTTATAGTTGCGACCGAAGCACTGAATCCTAATCTTCTGTATAAGTGTGATGCTCTTAATTGGTCTAAATTAGCTGTATACGGAGCAAGAGTAGAAGTATTACAATTAATGAAATATTCCATATTCTTAAATAGGCATTTATATTACGTTCGTAGAGTTGGGGCTTCTATGATAAACGTTTCAAAATTTGGTATAGTATTTTAAACTATCTATTTTCGATATCCAATATCCAAATAACGATATTTATTAATAAAAAAGCGTCGAAACACCCTTATTTTCGATGAATTGCACAATTTACAGAGATTATTATGGGAAAACATAATGAATTTGGAAAGGAAGGCGAACAAATAGCGGTTGACTATCTGATAAAAAATGGATATATCATCAAATATAAAAATTATAGATATCTACAGGCAGAAGTGGATATAATTGCTCAAAAAGATGCGACGTTGGCCATTGTAGAGGTAAGGTCAAGAAGTTCTGATTTCATTGAGAATATCGCAGAAACGGTTACCCCAAAGAAAATTAAGTTATTGGTAATGGCTGCGAATCATTATGTTATAGATAACGAAATTGATGTTGAGGTACGTTTTGATATCATTACAATCCTAAAAAATAAAAAGCGTTTTGAGCTAGAACATTTGGAATCTGCATTCTATCATTTTTGAATTAACTACCGATTTAATAGATTTTATATTAAAACATTTTGTTTTATTTGTAACAAGTTGTTATATTTGCGTAACAACCAAGCAGTAAAATGAAAACAATATCATCAGTCGTAGAGGAGTACATTAAGAAAAAACCATTTTTACAAAGTGCTCTAGCTCAAGGAATCATCAACCTTACTTCATTGTCTAGAATAGTTAAGCCCGAGATTGAACATGAATTGGGAAAAGACATTCGTAATGGTGCAATTGTAATGGCCTTGAAACGATTATCTGACGATCTTGAATTTAGAGCAACCCACAAAATATTAAAAGTTCTAAAGAATATAGGAGAGATAACCGTGCGCTCTTCATTAACCGATTACACTTTTTTGGCTTCAGATAAAATATTGGTTCATCAGGCTAAATTATTGGAAGAGATTAATAACAATCAAGATGTTTTTTACACTTCTAGTCGTGGTGTTAATGAAATAAACATTGTTATTAGTAATGTTATGGACAAGACAGTGGAACGATTGTTCAAAGATGAAAAGTGTACTCAAAAAGCAGAGGAGCTCTCATCAATCACAGTTAAATTACCAGCAGAAAATGTTTCTGTTCCTGGCATTTACTACTTTATATTTCAACGTTTGGCTTGGGAAGGTATCGTTCTTTACGAAGTAATATCTACTACAAATGAATTTACCATTCTTGTTAATGATGAGCAGGTTGATATAGCTTTCAAAACTATTAAGGATTTAAAATCCCTTTAATTTTCTAAAAATTCAACGACTTCTTTGTCTGATTCCGGTTTGGCAATAAAGCGTTTTTCACTATCTAATATAAAGTAGGTGGGTGTACTTTGAATGCCAAAAGTTTTGGCATAATCACTTTCCCATCTTCCGAGTGCGATGGCATGACTGAAATTGGGTAGTGTAGCGGATACCTTTTTCCAATTTATCTCGTCATCTTCTAAACCGATTGCTAAAACCTTTAAAGATTCAAAACCCTTTAATTCTTTGTGTAATTCAGGCAGCTCTTTAAGACAATGTGAGCATGTACTACTCCAGAAGACAAGTAGGTAGTTTTCCGCTTTTTCCATGGTTGAAAGAGCGTGTTTTTTTTCATTCGTTTCCCAAGTAATTTCAGGAGATAATGTACCTATTCTAAGTCTTGATGCAGCTTCTATTTCATCCACCATTTTTTGATTACCATTGGCAGTAGCCAATTTTTTCAAATGGTTTGTAAAAATATAATCTTGTACAGAACCCATAGTATTTGCCTCGGCTATTTCCCATATTTGGTGTATGGCTTTTGTTTGAAAGCTAATAGGTGTACTCTTAATTATGTCTGCTACAGTTTTTACATTTTTGTTTACTTCCATCTCTAAAGCATCCTTGTTTACAATGTCTGGGGGCAGGGCAGAAAAGACATAACTAGCAATTTTATCAGTTAAAAAATTAGAACCTTGTAGAATAGGATCATTTAGGTTTAAATTATCAAAATGATGTTTCTTTTTCTGTTTTAGAAATGTTTCTAAATCTTCATAATCTACAGGAAGGTATGATTTATTTGCCTTTATAAATTTATGTGCTATAGTATTAGTAAGGTTTTCTTCATATGATTTTTGAATAGTTTTTAGGTTTTGTATAATATCGGAATATTCTTTTTTTGAATCATTTCCTTTTTCATAAAACTCCATTAACCGATCTTGAGCCGCTGTTATTTTAGAAAAATATTCAGTAAACCATTTATTCTCTTCCGAATTGGTAATTGTTAATCCGTTTTGTAGATTAAAATTGAATTTCACATGCTCTTTCTTGTTATAAATCACATCGATGTAAAATTCATTTTGAGGTACGGCATACACCAATCGATACATGCTGGGCTGTGCCTTAATAGGCATTTCTAAAGTAAAAGAACCATCTTTTACGGCGGTATCTACAACATACCTTTCGCCACCCGGAGTTAACTCATAAGCTATTAGCCATTTAAAATCTTTTGCGGGAGAGAAGTTACCAGATATAGAACCTTGGGCATGTAAGCCAATCGAAATAAATAGGATGCAGTAAGTAAAAAAAACTTTCATAGAAATAGGTAAAACAATTATCGAACCAGAATTGCTTAAAAAGAATGACATTTAATGTCTTTTGATTTGTTGAAGTCCGTGTTAATTAACTTTGAGTTGAATGTGGAAGTCAATAGCTGAAAAAGCTAAGTTATAGGTATGGTACTTATACTTTATTAGATAACTCTTTGCCTATTTCCATATGGCCTAAAGCTTCGGTTATTTTAATAATTTCTTTATCATGAACAAAACCATCAGATTTAGCAACTTCATCTAAAAGTTGGGCCAAGGTTTTCTTTTTGTTCAAAGACATAAGACTTAATGTTTTAAACGCTTTATCCTTATTTAAATTTCTCGCCTGACCTATAAAAAAGCTATCAAAATTAAAACGTTCCATTAATTGCGTAAGCAAATTCATTTCGGCAGGATCTACTTTGCTATCGGCTAATATAACGTAGTCTATCATTTTAACTACAGCTAATTTTTCCTCTCTTGTAAATTCCATACTATTATTCGGATTCTTCCCCTAAACCAATGTTAATATATGTGTTAATAATCAATGCCATTTCTTTCTTGTGAATAGAGCCATCAGACATGGCCACTTCATCTAAAATATCTACCAGGGCTTTCTTTTGATCATGAGGTATATTGTAAAGGGTCACTAGGGCATTGTCATAGTCTAACTCCTTAGTCCTTTCTATGAATGCGTCATCAAAATCAATGCGTTTTTTTAGCTTATTTAATAATTCTAACTCTCCGGGGTGCACTTTACCGTCTGCCTTTATCACCTCGTAAATCATCTTTACAAAGGCTGCTTTTACAAACTCTTCAAACTCCATGTATTCTGTTTAAGGTTAGAAAGATAAGCAAATCGGAAGGAATTTGAATTATACTTAGCAATGAGTTTTACAAGTTTGTCAAAAGTTATCTAACGAATGAAACTTGTATTATTTTTTAAATGGATATGGTCCATATACTGCATCTCTAAACTGTTTGTGAAGACCAATTTGATCATACGGAAATAGTTGTACAAAGAGTACGGCAGTTAGTTTATTAACCGGGTCTACCCAAAAAAGGGTAGATGCAGCGCCATCCCAATAAAACTCACCTACCATGCCATTGTTTTCTTCAGGAGTTTTAGGTGGTGATACGCGAACCGCAAAGTCGATTCCGAAGCCAACCTGACCTTTAGTTGGTAGCCAAGAACGTTCTGTAACGCTATCTGCCAATTGGTTGGTTGCCATTAATTTTACAGTCTCCGGGTTTAGAATTTGTACTGAATCTAAACTTCCATCATTAACAAGCATTTGAGCAAAACGCATATAATTATCTAAAGTTGAGGTAAGGCCTGATCCACCACGGGTAAGGGGCCAATGTTCAGTATAATTACTGTATGTTATAGAATCCTGTACCAATTTACCTTCACTTTCTCTAATGTATAATTTAGCAAATCGGTCTCTGTCTTCTTCTGGAATAAAATATCGAGTTTCAATCATTTTAAGTGGGTCTAAAACATGGGCACCAACATATTCACTGTAAGGAACACCAGAAATTCGTTCTACTAATAATGCTTGAACATCTACGCTTGGTCCATATTCCCACTGTGTACCAGGCTGAAACCATAACGGGACCTCTCCCATTTTCTCTCCCATTTGGGCTAAGGTATTTTCGCGATTCATGGCATCCGCTTCTATCATAAGCTTACTGAGGCCAGGAATGTCAGCTCTGTTAGGAAAACCAGCAGTATGTCTTGTAATGTCTCTTATGCTAATGTCTCTTTTCAGTGGTGCGGTCAACACATTTCCTTTAGAATCCACACCTGTATAAACAGTCATATTAGAAAACTCAGGTAGGTATTTTGAGATAGGATCGTCAAGTTTAAACAGACCTTCTTCGTAAAGGGTCATTAAGGCAGTACCTGTGATTGGTTTGGTCATGGAATAGATCTGAACAATGGTATTTCTATCCATTAATTTATTTGCATTTATATCTGCGTAGCCAAAAGCGTTATAGTACACTTCTTCACCTTGTTCGAAAATAAGTGCCGAAACACCAGCAATATTTTTAGCTTCAACAAAGTTTTTGAGTACAGAATCTATTCTTGCCTTAGCTGATGCCGTAACTACTAAGGGTTCTTTAATCACTTTCTTTTGTGGAGATTCTTTACAGGAAGAAGCGATTAGTAGTACTGCAAATAGATAAAATAAATTTTTCATGAGTGGTTGATTGAAAGTGTAGTTATTAAAAATACTGAAAATTAAAAGAAGTAAATCTTCAATTTAACTTGCGAGCATGATTATTTGCTTCCATATTTTAGGATTTACGGGGATGCCATATTTTAGGTTTTTCGTTCTTATTGCCAATGTTCGTTCACCAGGGTAAAAAGTCTTATTTCCCTCGTTCATCGGTGAAACGTCATGGGTGTATTGAATTATTTCGTTCAATAATTTTTCTTGTAATTGGCTATCTGAAAAAACATTCGGGTCAATACACAAGAATACTTGTGAAATAGCAGTTTCATGTCCTTTTTGTCCAATTTTATAAGTGGAGTTTCCAGCTGATAACAATGTTGCTAGCATATCCAATATCATGGATAGTGCAGAACCTTTCCAATAACCTGCTGGTAATGCACGACCGGAATCGATAATAGATTTAGGGTCTTTACTTAGTTGATTGTCTGAATCCCAACCACCATGAAAAGGTAGTTGTTCACCTTTTAAATGAAGGTTTTCCATTTTGCCAAATGAAAATTGAGAGAGTGCCATATCTAAAACCACATGACCACCTTTTCGTGGAATGGAAATTACCAAAGGATTATTTCCAATTCTATTTTCTTTTCCTCCCCAAGCCGGCATGTTGGGTATAGTATTGGTAAACATAATAGAAATACACCCTTGTTCAGCCGCTTGCCATCCGTAGGTGCCACCACGCATCCAATGATTCGTATTTCGTAATGCAACTAAACCCATTCCGTGAGTTTTGGCGAGATTTATAGCCTTATCAGTGCAAGTGATAGCGTTTAATATACCTGAGCCAAGGTTTCCGTCCCATCTTTCAATGCTACCCATAGAAGCCACTTGTGTTGGTGAAGAATTTATTTTTACGAGACCTTTATTTACATAGTCAATAAATGCAGGCACTCTGTTGATACCATGCGAGTTAATGCCGTCTAAGGTACTTTCAGTATGTATTTTGGCTAATATTTTGGCTTGATTACTAGAAAAAAATTGTTTTAGGAAAAGGGTATTCAGTACCTTTTTCATTTCACTAGCTAAAATTTTTATATCGCTCAAAGCCAAATTTTTATAAAATTAATTTCTTTGTTAATATACAAAAGTGGATGGCCTTAAATTAATGTAAAGTAAATTTTAAACATTCGATAGTGGATATTGAAGTGCGCGAAGATTTTTAATCAGGTGCATTCCCTATCTAATTTGTGCGACTTCTTTTGTAAACAAACTCTATAAAAAAGCAAGAGATTATGATGGATACGGAAACGACAACTCCAGTTCTGTTAGAAGAATATTGTTGAACAATGAGTATTATTGAGGCAATAAGACAAAGTGCAAAACCAATTAAAGTGATGATCTTCTTAGCGTTTATTTCTGTGGATAATTTAAAGGCGCTAAAATTTACCAAAGCGAATATTAGAAGAAAACCAACACTTCCCGAAGTTGAAATACTCTCTAAGTCTAATGTGTTCACCAACAATAATGTAAGCACTGCTGTTATGAATAAACCGATGGGCTGATTCCATAACTGGCTTGTTAATTCATGTGGTAGTTCATCATCTTCGGCAATTTCAAAACTAACCCTACTGCCGCCATAAAGTGAGGCGTTAATAGCAGAAAATGTAGAAATTAAGGCAGCTATAGTCATTATGGTAAAGCCTACTTTGCCTAGCATGGGTTTAGCTGCTTCTGCCAAAACATAGTCTTGGGCATCTGCAATTTTTTCAAAAGGTAATGAACCTATGGTGACCGCAGATATCACTATATACAGAATAATAACAAAGATTACAGACCAATAATATGCTCTTGGAATATTCTTTTTTGGGTCTTTAATATCAGCAGCAGAATTGGCAATAAGTTCAAAGCCTTCATAGGCGACAAAAATAACCATACCCCCAGTGAAAAGGTTCAATGGACTTTCCCAATTATTAAAGGCGAACTGCTCTAAATTAGGATTTCCTATAAGTCCGTAAATGCCTATTCCTATAAAACCAATAAGAATAATAAGTTTAATCATTACAGCATATGACTCAATCTTGCTTACCACGTTTATACTGTAATAATTAATACCCGTGGCAATTAATATGATTCCACTCGCATAGAGATGAGAATCCATGGTAGTGTTACCAGTAAAGGAGTAGAGATTTGGGGCGTAAGAGCCAAAAGCAGAGGCATAGAGGCCAAGCATTATAATATAGCTGATCCAAAGCAGATTGTTAAGACCTCCACTAAAAACATTTTTACCTAACCCTTGATTAATAAATTTAACAGTACCTCCACGATCAGGATATACTAAAGAAAGTTTCACATAGCTATATGAAGTAATTAGTGCTAAAATACCTGCAATTAAAAAAGCAACTGGTGTGGCACCTTGGGCTAGTGATACTGCCAGACCTAAAACTGCAAAAATGCCACCGCCGACCATACCGCCGATACCGATTGACATTGCTTCTTTAAGCCCTATTTTATCATTCATTTTTCATTAATCTTTTTCAATTTTCTCTATGCCGATAGCTGAAAAGATATGACTCATCACTTCATTTTCTTTTTCGTGTACGAAACCATCAGACATGGCAACATTTTCTAAAATTAGCGCTAGGTTATTTTTTTTGTCTTGAGACATGCCATTTAGAATTTGTACACTCTGCTCTATGTCAATAGTACGAGCTTGAACCAAGAAATTACTATCAAAATCTATAACATCCATCAACTTGGTTAATGCATTAATTTCACCTTTATGTACTTCGCCATCAGCTACAATTACAGAATCGATTACATTAACCATGGCTAATTTTTCAGATATATCAAATTTCATTTTAAACAATTTGTTTTTCTTTAATTTCGAATGGCTTTAATGCCAAATATGCCCTATCTACGGTTCTTATATTTTCAAAAACTAATAACAATCGTAATCCGTTTCGGGTCTGTTTCTCTTTTATTTTACATTGCTGCGCATGTGATTGTACATATTGTAATACCCGCGTAAAGGTAGTGGTCTGATAAAAGGCAGACTGTTGGTCACTAATGAAATACCCAATCATTTTACCTTGTTTCATCACTATTTTCTCCAAGCCAATGCTATTTGCAATCCACTTTATACGAACAGAATTTAATAAATCTGCAGCTTGATCTGGTAATTCTCCAAAACGGTCTACCAGTTGTGCTTCAAATTTTTGAAGTGCATCTTCATTCTTAACTTGATTAAGATCAGTGTATAAGGTAAGCCTTTCAGTTATATTGTTAATATAATCATCTGGGAAGAGCAATTCAAAATCTGAATCGATTTGTGTTTCCTTGACAAAAATCTTTTCATGAGGCCCTTCTACTTCGTCATATAAGTCTTTAAACTCATTTTCCTTAAGTTCATCAATAGCTTCCGCTAGTATTTTCTGATACGTTTCAAAACCTATTTCATTGATGAAACCGCTTTGTTCGCCACCTAATAAATCTCCGGCACCCCGTATTTCCAAATCTTTCATAGCAATATTAAAGCCACTACCTAATTCGGTAAATTGCTCTAGTGCTTCTATTCTTTTGCGGGCATCGTTTGTCATAACCTCGTAAGGTGGAGTTATAAAATAACAAAAGGCCTTTTTATTCCCTCGACCTACACGGCCACGCATTTGATGTAAATCGCTCAAACCAAAATTATTGGCATTGTTGATGAAAATAGTATTTGCATTGGTTACATCTAAACCACTTTCAACAATGGTAGTAGAAACTAGTACATCGAATTCACTGTTCATGAAACCTAGCATAAGGGCTTCTAATTTTTTTCCTTCCATTTGGCCATGTCCTACAGCTACTTTTGCATCAGGTACAAGGCGTTGAATCATACCCGCGACTTCCTTAATATTCTCAATTCGATTATGGATAAAGAAAATTTGACCTCCTCGTTCAATTTCATAACTAATGGCATCTCGAATTATTTCTTCATTGAACCGTACAACTTGACTTTCTATAGGATACCTATTGGGTGGCGCAGTGTTAATCGTAGAAAGGTCACGAGCCGCCATAAGACTAAATTGAAGTGTACGTGGTATAGGTGTTGCTGTCAATGTAAGTACATCGACGTTCTCTTTAATGGCTTTTAATTTATCTTTTACAGCCACGCCAAACTTTTGTTCCTCATCTACAATTAATAGACCAAGATCCTTGAACTGTACTTTCTTATTCACCAACTGGTGCGTACCAATTATAATATCAACCTTGCCAGCTGCCAGTCGTTCTATAGTGTCTTTTTTTTCTTTTGCCGTACGAAACCTGTTCAGGTAATCAACTGTCACCGGCATATCTTTTAAACGTTCTGTAAAAGTACGATGATGCTGAAACGCCAAAATGGTAGTCGGCACTAAAACCGCTACCTGTTTACCGTTATCCACAGCTTTAAATGCTGCACGTATAGCAACTTCAGTTTTACCAAACCCTACATCTCCACATATTAAACGATCCATAGGGCGTTCACTTTCCATATCTCTTTTTACATCTTCGGTAGCGGTACTTTGGTCGGGAGTATCTTCGTAAATAAAAGAAGCTTCCAACTCGTTTTGTAAGTAACTATCAGGATTATATTGAAAGCCCTTTTCAAGCCTTCGTTTTGCATATACCTTTATAAGATTGAATGCAATTTTTTTGACTCTGCTCTTTGTTTTATCCTTTATTTTTTTCCAAGCACCAGAGCCTAATTTGTATATTTTTGGTGGTGCACCGTCCTTACCGTTAAATTTTGAAATTTTATGTAATGAATGTATGCTGACGTATAAAATATCACGCTCGCCGTACATCAGCTTTATCGCTTCTTGCTTCTTGCCTTCTACATCTATTTTTTGAAGTCCGCCGAACTTGCCTATACCGTGGTCAATGTGAGTCACATAATCACCAATTTCAAGTTTGGTTAGTTCCTTTAAGGTAATAGCTTGTTTTTTGGCGTAACCATTTTTTACATGAAACTTATGGTAGCGTTCAAAAATTTGATGGTCGGTATAACATACTAGTTTTTGGTCGTCATCTACAAAACCTTGAAATAATGGAAAAACAATTATCTGATAGTGAACCTGCTCATTAACTTCTTCAAAAATATCATGAAAACGTTTAGCCTGTTGTTCGCTAGCACAAAAGATATAGTTTGTAAACCCTTGTTCGCGATAGTTGTTAAGATTTTCGATAAGCAAATCGAACTTCTTGTTAAAGGATGGTTGAGGTTTTGAATGGAATTCAACTACTTCTGCAGCTTCTCGCAGTGTACCTTGAGTTAGTAAGGTGAAATCAGATAGCTGCTTTTTGAATTCTGAGCCACCCATAAACAATTCTTCTGGCTCGGCATGCTTAATATCTTTAGAAAGTTTAGTGAAGGCCTCTTTTGCCTTATTATAGAAATCATCTAAACGATCATTGAGAAGGTCTGTGTTTTTTGCGAAAACCAATGTTTTCGCTGCTACGTAGGTTAAAAAGCTTTGTCTTTTTTCAGTTAAAAACTTATTGGCCATATTTGGCACAATAGTTATAGACTTTACTTTTTCTTTTGATAACTGTGTTTCAACATCGAAAGTTCGAATACTATCTATCTCATCGCCAAAAAATTCAATCCGATATGGTTCATCGTGCGAAAAAGAATAAACGTCGACAATACCACCACGAACCGAGAATTCACCAGGTTCGGTAACAAAATCTACTCGTTTAAATTTATATTCAAACAAGATTTCATTTAAAAAATCTAAGGAGAGCGTATCTCCTAATTTCATTTTCAAGGTATTTTTGTCCAGTTCCTTGCGTGTAACCACTTTTTCAAAAAGCGCATCGGGATAGGTGACGATAACCGCAGGTTTTTTCCTTGAATTTATTCTGTTCAGTACCTCGGCACGTAATAGTACATTGGCATTATCGGTTTCTTCAATTTGATAGGGTCTTCTATAACTGCCTGGGTAGAAGAGAACATCATCTTCTCCAATAAGGCGCTCCAGATCATTTAAGTAATAGGCAGCTTCCTCTTTATCATTAAATATAGCTAAAAAAGGACGGTCACTATTCTTAAAAACATTTGCTAATACAAACGATAAAGAAGAGCCTACGAGCCCTTTTAATTGAATGTTTTTAATTCCGGAATTTTCAGAATTGGCAATAGTATTTAGCAGTTTCCCTATCTGAGGAGACTGGCTGTACTGTTGTTGGATAGAAGAATGACTCAACAATTTTAAATTTGTGCAAATATAAGAATACCTAAGAAACGGATACGACTCATTTTTATCGAATATGCGTCACATAGTACTCCAAAAAAGTTGCAATTTAGAGTGTCGCTAAAAATTTGTCGCTACCGTCAAATAATAACTAAGAAATGATACACTCATCAAATCGGGTGATAGGGTCGTTAAAAATATATGAATATGGAAGAAAAGAAATTTGATGTTTTTGTTATAGGTAGTGGTATTGCTGGGCAAACTGTTGCTAAAGCATGTATTGAAGCAGGTAAAAAGGTTGCAATTGCTGACAATCGTGAGTTTGGTGGTACTTGTTCTAATAGAGGTTGTGACCCAAAAAAAATACTCCTTAGTGCTATAGAAGCTTTTGAGGCTACTCAAAACCTGACAGGTAAGGGCATCAGTAAACCTGCTAAAATAGACTGGAAGCAGCTGCAGAAATTTAAGAAGGGTTTTACTAGTACTATTCCCGCATCAACTGAGAAAAAATTAAAAGAAATAGGTGTCAAATTATTTCATCAATCACCTAAATTTTTAGACGAACAAACATTATTGGTTGAGGGTAAAAAAGTAATCGCTAGCCACATAGTAATTGCCACAGGCCAGGTGCCAAGAACTTTATCGATACCTGGCGCAAAGCATTTTGAAATCAGTGATGATTTTTTAAATTTAAAAAAATTGTCTAAACGAATTGTGTTTGTCGGAGCAGGATATATAGGGATGGAGTTTGCACATATGGCAGCAAGGGCAGGCGCAGAGGTAACGGTAATGGATTCAGGAAAAAGGCCTTTACATTCTTTTGATGCTGATTTGGTCAAAGAACTTAAAAAATATTCTGAATCATTGGGGATAAAATTCATATTCGGTGCTAAGCCTACCGCCTTGAAAAAGAAGAGAAAACGCTTTAAGTTATCGTATGAAGTTAAAGGTGATGAGAAAATTTTAGAAACTTATGCGGTGTTCAATACCACTGGTAGGGTGCCTGCATTAGAAAGTCTTGATTTAGAAAAAGGGAATGTAAATTTCAGCGACATAGGTGTGGAAACCAACAACTTTTTACAAAGTACCAGTAACTCAATAGTGTATGCCTGTGGAGATGTATCGGATAAAAATTTACCTCTAACCCCATTGTCAGGTAGACAAGGTTATGTAGTCGCTGAAAATATATTAAATGGAAATAGTAAAAATTTAGAGGTGCCTGTAATCCCTTCAGTGGTGTTTACCTTGCCTAATTTGGCTTCAGTAGGTTATTCTGAAGAAGAAGCAATTAGTAGGTACAAAAATACAAAGGTTAATTTTCAAGTTGCGACTGGGTGGTTTAATGCCAAGCGAATTAATGCTCCCTTATATGCTTATAAAATTATTATGAACAAAAGAACAGGTGAGATAGTCGGTGCGCATCTATTAGGGCCAGATGCAGGCGAAACCATCAATATTTTTGCCATGGCTATAAACAATAATATGACAGATAAAGATATTAAATCTACCATTTTCTCATACCCTTCATGGATAAATGATATAAAAAGTATGGTCTAAGGTTTTTGTTTTAGGCGCTCTTGTAATTTTTGAGCCGGACTCGTTTTTCTATTTTTAAATGCGTGTGCCGATATGGCAATGAAAAGAATAATGCATCCAATTAATGCTGTATATGCAATAGAATTATTTGAACCTTCATGTCTACTATAAATAGCAAATAAAGCCCAAATACCTACTAACGCGAATTCACGCATATTTCTTTTCCAAACCATCAACAGGTTTAAAACAATAGCCACCACAATCATATTAATTGTCCAAGCCTGTTCAGACAGTAAGCCTCCATTCCAATTAAGTTTACTTAAGTATGCTGAAATATTTGCAATCGTAGCCACAGAAATCCAACCACTATAAAAACAGATAGGCCACCAAACGAATGCTATTGTAGAAATGGGAGCATCCCAACGTTCCATATTAGTGTTTAGAATAATCTTAATAAGTGAAATTAAGATACCGAACATAATAAGTACCGAAAGCCCTGTATAGTTATAAACAAAAGCGAATACCCAACAGCAATTTAAAATATTAGCTAAGATGAACCAATAACCTGTCTGCTCAATAAATAGATTTTTCTTATTGGTAAAAAATGCTCTATACACTTGAAAGATACCATACCCTAATAATGCTAAAAATATGACTCCCCAAATGGCAAAGGCGTAACTAGCTGGGGTAAAAAGATTAACATACCTTGAGCTGATTTCACCAATAGTAGTGTCGTTGAAAGTAAACACCTGAGAAATATAATTTACGGCGATTACCAAAATAACAGAAGCTAAGTTGAGTATGGATAGTTTCTTATTCATAATCTGTAAAATTATTATGGTTACTTTATAAAGTTATGCTCTTTAGCACTTTAAATGAACTATTTTCGATAATAACGTTTCTTTTTTACTTCTTTAATGGGCACAGGTAATACTGCATCACCCAAAAGAGCAAAAACTTCACATCCTTCACATGGTTCTAATGTATGTGAACCTGTAAATTCTCCGAAAGCCGGTAGAATCATTTGGGCGTCAGTTTTATAAAAGCAAGGTAGTTTTACCGATTGCCTACCTAAACCGCTTAATTTAATTGCGGGATGTATATGTCCTGAAAAATTGAAAAATCCATTACGTTCTTCAGGGTGGTGGGTCAATAAAAAAGTGTCTAAAACCAACTCTGAAGTCACTTTTATATTTATATCCTCATATTTCAAAGGAGAGATAATATCATGATTTCCACTTACCAAAATAATTTTTGAGGTTATTGAGTGTACCCATTTCTCAAAAAGTAGCCATTCACTGTTAATTGAAGAATGAAATAAATCGCCCATAAAAGTGATTGTTCTTGGCTTAAAACAATCAACTACGGTACTTAAGGTGTCAAAGTTTTGCTGAACAGCATTTAGGGGTACAGCTGCGCCATATTTTCTAAAGTGCGACACTTTCCCTAGGTGAACATCACTAATTAAAAGCATCGATTTTTCTACCCAAAAAAGAGCTCCTGAAAAATGCATTTGAAAAGATTGGTCATGAAGATGAATGGGGTGGGTCATAAAACAAAATTACCTATTTCTTCATCAAAAGAGCTGCCATTTTTTTAATACGGTCTGCTAATTTTTCGCTCGATAATTTTTCGCGACTCATACGATCAGTAATTAAGGGAAATGAAAATGGAGTAGCTTTTTCACATTCTTTCCATATTATTTCTTGGGTCGCAATGCGTTCTAATGATAATCGTAATCGACCTTCTTCTAATTGATGCTCGAAGGTTTCGGTAAAGGCTTGTTGAAAAAGTAGATTGTCAGGTTCATAATCTCGAAATACATCGAACAGTAATTGAGAACTGCTTTGTAAATGTTTCATTTTAATGCCCTTCTTTGGATATCCTGTAAAGACCATTCCGCTAATAATGGCGACATCTCTAAATTTGCGTCGTGCCATTTCAGTTGAATTAAGGCTTTTCTGTAAATCCTCCAACATGTAATCCGTAGTAAATAAATCATTATCTAACACTTGTTGTATATCTATAGGTTGGTCAGAAAGTAGCTCAAAACCATAATCATTAAAGGCCAATGAGAATGTTATTGGCGAAAGCAGACTTATGCGATACCCTAAAAGGCTACCCATTGCCTCATGAACAAATCGACCTTCAAAAGGATAGAATAGATGATGATAGCCATCTCGTGTTTTAAAAGTTTCAATTAAAAATTCAGAAGGTTTCGGCACAATACTTTCTCTTCGCTGACGAGCAAAAAGTGGCGCTAAGGCACGTATCTCAACGGACTGATTTTCTAATGGTTCGCTAGAACTGTACAATTCGTTTCTTAGTAATTCTGACATTTGAGCAGAAAGTGTCAGCCGGCTACCCATCCAACTTGAAATTTTATTGGTTTTTTTAGTAGAGTTTTTAACCTGCACGGTCATTTCCTTAATTCTTATAAACTCTAGATTTCTACCAGCAAAGGTAAAAACATCCCCTCTGTTTAATTTGGAGATAAAGAACTCTTCAATAGAACCTATGTATCCTCCTTTTTGGTATTTAACGGCTAAATTTACATCGCCGACAATAGTACCGATTTGGAATCGATGTCGCATTGCAACCCCACGATTATTGACTTTAAATTTGCCATCATCTTCGATTTCAACTTTTTTATATTCATCATAAGACTGTAAACTCTGGCTTCCCATTACCAAAAAGTTCAATAGCCATTGCCATTGGTCTTTAGACAAGGCTTGATAACAAAAGGTCTGTTTAATTTCCTGATAAATTTCATTAGGGTAAAACCCATCAGAAATCGCCAATGTGGTCAAATATTGTAATAATACATCATAGCTGTTGAGGTAGGGTAGGCGGTCTTCAACAGTATTTTGCTTTACTGCTTTTTGTAATGCAGAAGCTTCAATTAGTTCAATGGCGTGTGTAGGTAAAAAGTATATGACACTTTCCTTTCCTGGTCTATGGCCACTTCGCCCGGCACGTTGCAGAAAACGAGCAACACCTTTGGGCCCGCCAATCTGAATAACGGTTTCTACCGGAGCAAAATCAACACCTAAATCTAAGCTTGAGGTGCAAACCACCGCTTTTAAACTTTCATTACGAATAGCATTCTCTACCCAAACTCTAGTCTCTTTATTAATGCTACCGTGATGCATAGCCATTTCTCCGGCGTATTCTGGATGTTTCTCCAAAATTTTCTGAAACCAGATTTCACACTGGCTACGTGTGTTAGTAAAGAGTAAAGTGGTTTTACTGTTATTAATGATAGGAATAACTTCTTCTAATAAATGCAGACCTAGATGACCACGCCATGGAAAAGTTTTCATTTTTTTCGGAATAATACTTCTTACCGTAATTTTCTTATTAATGTTCGCTTTAATCAATACCGAATTTTCAAGTGCTTTTGATTCTGGACCTAATAGTACATCTCGTGCTTGTTCTAAATTACCAATGGTTGCAGATATGCCCCAAATGCGTAATTCGTTTGAAATGGCTTTTATTCGAGATAATGCCAACTCCATTTGTACTCCGCGTTTAGTACCGAGAATTTCATGCCATTCATCAACGACAATAGCGGAACAATCCTTAAAGGTTTTATCATAACCTTTGGTGGCTAATAACAATTGTAAACTTTCTGGTGTGGTAATCAAAAGGTCGGGCATTTGTTTTTTCTGTTGCGCTCGTTCTTTTGTTGAGGTATCGCCAGAACGAATACCAACCGTCATTTGAGTGCCTAAATCTGAAGTTACACGTTCTGCAGACTGTTTTATTTCTTGAGATAAAGCCCTTAACGGAGTAATCCAAATAGCTTTTAACCCCTTTTTGTGTTTGGTCTTGTAATCTGGATTGTTTTTAATGTAATTTAAAACAATAGGAAACCAAAGAGCATAGGTTTTACCACTGCCGGTTGGTGCGTTTAAAAGTCCATTTTTACCCTGTAAAAAAGCTTTCCAAGTGTCTTTTTGGAATTTAAATGGTTTCCATTCTTGATCTTGAAACCAATTTTCTGCGATATTGAAAAGCTCTTCTCTGTTCATTATGGAATCAATGCCTTTAAATCATCGAGAGAATTAGCTTCTTGAATATTCTTGTCTTTACGCCACCGAAGCATTCTAGGGAATCGTGTAGCTATACCACTTTTATGACGTTTCGATAAAGCGATACCTTCAAAAGCAATTTCAAAAACATGGTGTGGCGTAACACTACGCACAGGTCCGAAACGCTCTAAAGTGTTTTTCTTTATCCAAGCATCTAACTTTCTAAATTCAGCATCGGTTAAACCAGAATAGGCTTTTGCAAAAGTGACCAATTCTTTTTCGCCATTATCATCTTCTCTCCATAGAGCGAAAGTATAATCAGTAAAAAGATTACTTCGTCTACCATGACCTCGCATGGCATAGGTGAGCACTGCATCAATAGTTAATGGGTCTACCTTCCATTTCCACCAATCTCCTTTTTTACGGCCTACCAAATACGGAGAGTCTTTTCGTTTTAGCATTAAACCTTCGCTATGTTTTTCACGTGAACGTTCTCGTTCCTCGGCAATCTCTTGCCAATTAGAAAATTGCATGGTTTCCGAAAGGTGAAGAGGGATATCACTAAACGGAGCCGAATTCATAACTGTATTTTCCAGTACATTTGAAGTGACAGTATGAATCATTTTTTCGAGTAAATGTCTGCGTTCAATAAATGCTAGCTTACGAATATCGTTCCCTTCCAATTCTAAAAGGTCATATGCTTTTAAGATTACCGGGACTTTCTTCAGCAATGAGGTTGAAACAGTTTTTCTGCCTATTCTAGTCTGTAAGTCATTAAAAGTGCCAATACTACCTTTTGGAAATGGTAATATTTCACCATCGATTACTGTTCCATTAGGAATCACACCTATAAATTTTTCGAATTCTGGATATTTATCTGTTACTAATTCTTCGCCACGGCTCCATACAAACAATTCATCATTTCTTAGAATAACTTGAGAGCGTATACCATCCCATTTGTGTTCTGCAGACCAATCTGAAACACTTCCTAAATCTTGAGGTTCGCCCTCTATGGCGTAGGCTAAATAGAATGGATAGGGCTTTGAGAGATAATCACTTTCATTTTCTTCAAGCACCAGTTGTTGAAAGGAGATGGTATTGGGATCCCAGTTTCCCATAAGCTTATAGGCTAAAATATCTTCATCAATTTCTGTAGCTTTAGCTAAAGCCCTTGTCATTAGTTTTTGACTGACGCCAATTCTAAAACCACCGGTTATTAGTTTTGTAAAAACAAAGCGCTCATAGTAATTGAGTACTTTCCAGTTTTTATATAGATAAGCCTTTTTGTCTTCATCAGATTTTTTCTTTAAAGAAATCATTTCCTGTAGAAATACTGTTAAGCTTTTCTCTGATGATTGTTGTGCTGTAGGTATTACCAGCGCAATTGTTTCTGCCAAATCACCAACGATATGATAACTTTCTTCAAAAAGCCAAAGAGGGATATTAGCAAGGTCAGATGCCCATTCTCTCAATAAGGTGGTGTTAACAGGCCTAGGTGGTCTACGATGCGAAAGAATAGCAATCGTCCACACTTTATCAGTATCACTTGCATTTAGAAAATAATCAGTCAATGCTTGTACCTTAATTGTGGTTTTATTGGTGCTATCTAGCGCTTTTATGAGGAGGGCAAATTTTCTCATGCTATTGCTGTAGACTTTGAAGCTAATTCAGCTTCTGTTTCTTCTTCTTCTTCTCCATATTGGGTTGCTTCTGTACGTGCATCGTACCCTTCTTCTCTTAAATAGCGAGAAAATATATCGGTATAGCCATGGGTACATATCACTTTTTCTGCACCAGTTTCTTTGATGCTTGCAAGTAATCCTGTCCAATCACAGTGATCACTAAGCACAAAACCCTTATCTATCGCTCGTCGTCGTCGGGCACCTCTAAAGGTCATCCATCCACTGGCAGATGCAGTAACATAAGGCACCATTTTTCTAATCCAAGTGCTACCATGTGCACTTGGTGGTGCCAAGACTATATTTCCTAATAGCTGTTCTTTTTTTGTGTCTTTGGTGATGAGTGTCGTTTTAGGAAAATCTACTAAAGGCCGCAAAACTTCAGTCATATTTTCAATGGCACCATGCGTATAAATTTCTCCAATATCCGTATTTAGATATTTAAGTAAACGTTGCGCTTTTCCTAAGCTATAGCCAAATAGTATTGAAGTCTTGCCTTCAGCTTTATTTTCTGCCCACCAATTATTTATATTCTCAAATACTTCTACTTGTGGTGTCCATTTAAAAGCAGGTAACCCAAATGTACATTCTGTAATAAGCGTATCGCATTTAATGGGTTCATAAGGAGTTGATATACCATCATTTTCGGTTTTATAATCTCCAGTAAATACCCAAACTTCACCCTTATGTTCCACTCTAATTTGTGAAGAGCCAATAATATGCCCGGCAGGGTGAAGACTAAACTTTACATTGTTAATGACAAAGGTTTCTCCCCATTCTTTGCCAATAACATTAATTTCTCCTAATCGATGAGAAATAATGGGAACATTTCTGTGATGGGTAATGTATTTTTTATGCCCATGTCGACTGTGATCGGCATGACCGTGCGATATAATGGCTTTATCAACAGGTTTCCAAGGGTCAAGATAAACCTTAGCCTTTTCGCAATAGATACCATTGTTTGTGAATTGTAAAAGGGGTGATTTCATAGCTACGGAAAGTTACAATATTTTGTAAAGAACAAAATTGTACTAGATGTAAACTATGACCTCTAAAAAATTTATATTTGCTCAATAATTAAAAACTAGAATATGTCTTTTGCAGATTTATATACAAGTGGTGAACATAGTAGAAATTTAGCCCATTTTGCCGCTTTAGCAACTTTAGCGTCAATTGATGGTGAAATTAGTGCTGAAGAAAAAGTTTTATTAGATCGGTTCGCGAGTAAATTAGATATAACGAAGGCTGAGTACGAGGAGGTCTTTAAAAAGGAAAATAAATATCCGATTGATTCAACTCCTGATTCTGAGAAAAGATTGGAGCGTTTATATGATCTTTTTAGAATCATTTATTCTGATCATGAAATTGATGATCAAGAAAGAATATTGATAAAAAAATATGCGATAGGCTTAGGCTTTACAGGAGAAAAAGCTGATAAAATTATTGAACGTTCGGTTGCCATTTTTGGAGGCAGAATAGATTTTGAGGATTATCTATACTTGGTTAAACAATAAAAGGAATAAAAGGAATAAAAGGAAAAAGGAATAAAATGAAAAAGGGAGCATTTTGCTCCCTTTTTTTATTGATACTTATTTAAAAATTCTTGAAGCTTATCTACCATATTACGGCTTCCGCAGAAAAACGGAACGCGCTGGTGTAATTCTGTTGGTTCAATGTCCATAATTCGTGTTTTGCCACCAATTGCAAGTCCATTAGCTTGTTCTGCTATAAAAGCCATTGGGTTGCATTCATAAAGCAATCTAAGTTTACCACTCTGGGTTACGCTGCTTTTTGGGTACATATAAATACCACCTTTAATCATATTTCTGTGAAAATCTGAAACTAACGAACCAATATATCTAGAGGTATAAGGTCTGTCGCCTTCTTCCATCTGACAGTATTTGATATAATCTTTTACCCCTTGATGAAAATGAACATAATTACCTTCATTTACAGAATAGATAGTACCATCATCTGGAAATTTCATGTTAGGGTGTGATAGGTAAAAAGTACCAAGGGCAGGGTTCAAAGTAAAACCATTTACTCCGTCACCAGTCGTATATACCAACATTGTTGAGGTGCCATAAACAACATAGCCGGCAGCAACTTGTTTATTGCCGGGTTGTAAAAAATCTTCTATAGTAACGGGAGTTCCTACTGGTGTTATTCTTCTATAAATAGAGAATATAGTACCTACTGAAACATTAACATCAATGTTTGAAGAACCATCTAATGGATCAATAAGTACAATGTATTTATTCTGATTGTTCTCATCGTTACTATTGATGCTGATAAAGCTATCTTCTTCTTCAGATGCAATACCACAAACAATTTCCCTATTTTTTAAGGTTTGAATAAATTTTTCATTTGCAAATAAATCTAGTTTTTGCTGATCTTCGCCTTGTATATTGGTTTCGCCAACACCACCCAAAATGTCTATTAAGCCAGCTTTGCTTACTTCGTGATTAACAACTTTCGCTGCTAATCTAATGGCATTTATAAGTTTTGATAGCTCTCCTGAAGAATATTTAAATGAATCTTGATTGTCAATAATAAACTCCCCAAGGGTTTGATTTTTTTTAGGTGACATGTTTTAGTTTATAGTTATATACAAATATCCGATATTTTGTTAAACGGTCAATTTTGGTTTTAATTTCATTTTTTATATTTATAACTTTGTGTTTTATTTGTAACAATTATGAAATACACAATCAGAACCGCCCAGAAAGAAGACATGAAACAAGTACTTCAATTAATTCATGAATTAGCCACTTTTGAGAAAGAAGAAAATGCCGTTGAAGTGAGTGTGCAAAATCTTGAAGAAGATGGGTTTGGTAAACATAAGTTGTTTCATTGCTTTGTTGCTGAAAAGGAAGATAAAGTTGTAGGAATGGCCTTGGTTTATCCAAGATATTCTACATGGAAAGGAACGGTTATTCATTTAGAAGACCTGATTGTTACCAAGGAAATGCGTGGTACTGGTTTAGGTACAGCACTTTTAGATGAAGTTGTAAAATACGGTAATGATTTAGGCGTGAAAAGAATTAGTTGGGAAGTTATTGATTGGAACGACCCCGCAATCGGCTTTTACGAAAGCAAAGGCGCTAATGTAATGCGTGATTGGGATGTTGTACAATTAGACGAAGTAGGTATAAAAAATTATTTAAACGCGATAGCGTAATCATATATTTATTGATTTACGATTTTAGATAAAAAAGATTATGAGGGTTTTTAAATTTGGAGGCGCATCGGTAAAAGATGCAGATGCGGTCAAAAATGTTGTTAAGGTTTTAAAAGAAGTAGGGTATGAAAATACGTTATTGGTAATTTCTGCAATGGGGAAGACTACCAATGCTATGGAAGCTATTATTAATGCATATTTTAATGACAAACGAGAAATAGCATCTAAAGTGGCCGAAATGGTAGATTACCATCTTGGTATTGTTTCTGAATTATTTCCTAACGCCCAACACTCTATTTATAAGGATATTAAAATTCTTGTTGATGAAATAAATGGCTTTCTAGTTTGGAACAAATCGCCTAATTATAACTTTGTATATGATCAAGTAGTAGGGTACGGTGAATTGATTTCAACTACAATTATTAGCGCATATTTCAAAGAAATCGGTATTCAAAATAATTGGTTAGATGTACGAAATTTCATTAAAACAGATAGTAATTATAGAGATACAACTGTAAATTGGGAACGAACTCAAGAAAATGTTGCCAAAATCGATCAAAAGGTTTTGAATATTACACAGGGTTTTTTAGGTAGTGATGATAATAATTTTAGCACAACATTGGGTCGAGAAGGGTCAGATTATACGGCGGCGATTTTAGCATATTGTTTAAATGCAGATTCTGTAACCATTTGGAAAGATGTACCAGGTGTATTAAATGCAGATCCAAGGTATTTTAAAGAAACGCAACTACTCAACAATATATCATACAGAGAAGCAATTGAATTGGCTTTTTATGGCGCATCTGTAATTCACCCAAAGACATTACAGCCATTACAGAGAAAAGAAATTCCGTTGCATGTTAAATCGTTTATCAACCCTACGAACAAAGGAACAACAGTCGGTAAAGGTGTTGGTATCGAGCCTAAGGTTCCCTGTTTTATTGTAAAAAAGAATCAGGTTTTAATGAAATTGTCTTCGCTCGATTTTTCATTTATCGTAGAAGATAGTATTAGCGAACTTTTTAAGTTATTCCATCAACATAAAATTAAGGTAGACCTTATTCAAAATTCTGCCATTAGTTTTTCGGTTTGTATAGATAATAAGTTTGGTGGTTTAGAGGCAATGCTTGAGCAGTTAAAAAGCAAGTTTAAGGTTGCTTATCACGAAAATGTATCTTTATATACTATTCGTCATTTTGATACAAAATCATTAGAATCTTTACAGAATGGTTATGAGTTACTTTTAGAACAAAGAGGAACAGAGACTGTGCAACTTGTTGTAAAGTAATCTCCTTTTTATTTCAGGCTATTTAATAACGAAGCTACTACTGCTATTTTCCTATATTTACAGTCTAATTGAGGATGATATATGGGTTTAGTTACCGCCAAAGAAATTGCAAAGGCCATCAATCTCTCTAAATATGGAGTATTTGGTACTTTTGTTGGCTGGGTTTTATTAAAGTTAACCCGATTATCTAGTATCAACCGCTATTATGATTCTATTGCGCATTTAGAGGGAGAGGCTTATGCTGATGCTATTTTAAAGCATTATGAAATCGATTACGAAATACCCGAAGAAGATTATAGAAGACTACCAAAAGAAGGTCCGTATATAACCATTAGCAACCATCCTTTAGGTGCTATTGATGGTATTTTACTTTTTAAGTTAATGGTAAAGCAACGGCCTGATTATAAGATAATGGCTAATTTTTTGCTACAGCGTATGGAGCCGATTAAGCCGTACATTATTCCCGTAAATCCATTTTCAGAACATAAGGACGTTAAGAGTAGTATAGCAGGTTTTAAGAATACGCTGCAACATTTACAAAACGGTCATGTATTGGGAGTTTTCCCTGCCGGTGAGGTTTCTACTCAGAAAGAAGGTAAAATGATGGTAGATAAACCATGGGAAGAAGCTGCTATAAAATTGATTAGAAAAGCAGATGTACCAGTAGTTCCTATATACTTTCATGCAAAGAATAGTTCGTTGTTTTATCGTATCGCCAAATTGGGTGATTCTTTACGAACAGCGATGATACCTTCACAGGTTTCTACCCAAAGAAATAGACCTATTAAAGTAAGAATTGGACAACCAATTTCAGTCGCTACCCAAAAAGAACAAGAAAGTTTAGAAGAGTATACCGCTTTGCTACGTCGCAAGACCTACATTTTGTCTAATGCATATGAAAAAGAGCGTTTAATAGATCAAATACCAACTTCTTTAAAACTACCAAAGCAACCTAAGAAAATTGCTACAGCAGTTCGAAAAGAGGTAATGGAGGGTGAAATCGAAAAGCTTAGGGAAAAAGATTGTCGTTTGTTGCAAAGCAAGAACTACGAAGTGTTTTTGGCGAAGGAAAAGGACATGCCTTTTATATTAAAGGAAATCGGGAGACAACGAGAGGTGACTTTTAGAGCTATTGGAGAAGGTACCAATAAGGCCATTGATTTAGATAGTTTCGATTCGTATTACCACCATTTATTTTTATGGGATAACGAGGCAAAATGTATTGTTGGAGCCTACAGAATGGGTATGGGTTCTGAGATATTTCCGCAACATGGTATTGACGGGTTTTATGTTCAAGACCTGTTCAGGGTAGAGCCAGAGTTATATGATATGATGGAGCATTCCATTGAAATGGGTCGTGCTTATATTACTAAAGAGTATCAACAAAAACCAATGCCTCTCTTTTTGCTTTGGAAAGGTATTGTACATACAACATTAAGATTTCCAGAACATAAGTACTTGATAGGCGGAGTAAGCATTAGTAACCAGTTTTCAAATTTCTCAAAATCATTGATGATTGAGTTTATGAAATCAAATTACTGGGATCCTTATGTGGCACAATATATTAGGCCTAAAAAGGAGTTTAAGGTGAAGCTTAATGATGCAGATAAAGAATTTGTTTTTGATGAAACACAGGCCGATTTAAATAAATTCGACCGACTTATAGATGAGGTTGAACCTGGGAATTTGAGATTGCCAGTGTTGATCAAAAAATACATCAAACAGAATGCAAGGGTCGTTGCTTTTAATGTAGATCCACTATTTAACAATTCTGTTGATGGCTTAATGTACATCAAGATTGCAGATTTACCAGAAAGTACTGTAAAGCCGGTTATGGAAGAATTTCAGGCTGAATTGGAACGTAGACTGCTTGAAGCCCAGAACCCAGAGAAGGAATAGTTTAATCTACGCCTACGATGGTACTTCTGCGTTCAAAAAGTATATTGTCGATCCATTGGCCATCTAGCTTACCTACGCGTTCTCGTTTTCCTATGAACCGAAAACCTGCAGCCTCATGTACCTTAATACTGCCGTGGTTGCTTGGGAAAACTCCAGATTGTAATGTCCATATGCCTTCTTGCTCACTGGCGATAATTAAATACTTCAATAATAATTTTCCAATTCCTCTGCCTCTACTAATTTTTGAAATATAAACACTGACTTCGGCGACACCACCATAAACACATCTACTTGAAACAGGCGATAGTGCTACCCATCCTAAAATGGTACCATTGAGTTCTGCAACAAATCGACAGGTTTTTATGTGTGTTCTGTCCCAAGATTCAAAAGAGGGAACATTGGTTTCAAAGGTTGCAACTCCCGTCTCAATACCTTCTTTATAAATGTTAGCAACAGACTCCCAGTCTGTTGCTAACATTGGTCTTATTGTTATATCACTCATTTCTGAATGTTTTAGCAGCAACCACTACCAGGTGCACAAGACGATTCCATAACTTCTGCTGGTTCTGTTACACCACACGTTTCTTTTGCTTTACAATCTGTTTTCTCAACGCCTAAGTGAAAAAGTAGATTATTGTCCTTAATTTGATGAGATAAGACAAATAACTGAGCAGTATGAAACAACGAATTGCTGTATTCAAATTTTACTTCAACGTCTTTTTCCATTGGCTTTATTTGGTCTACCCTGTTTAAGATATCTAAGGCCTTCTGTGAAGCCATGTAATCTCTTTTATCAAGTTCTTCGGGACTTTCCCAAAGTTGAATTATAGTTTCTTTCCAGAAATCGGTTCCTGCGCCACAATCAACAGAATCAATAGTAATATTTTTTACTTCTGTGATATGGTAGTTTGCACCTACCAATAAACCAGGTGCATATTCAAATACTAAACTCTTATCTGAGTTTTCCTTTAATAAGGATAGAAATTCATTTGTTTTCATGTTTTAGAATTTTAATTAACAACAATTGCTTTTTGTGGTATTAAAAAATGAATTTAGAACGGCTTGTATTTCTGTCCATCTCGGTAGATTGATGCAATAGCAGACCTTCTTTCCTTCAATTTCCCCTTTTATGAGGTCAATACTTTTTAGTTCTTTTAAATGTTGTGAAATTGTTGGTTGTGCCAATCCTATTTCATCAACGATATCATTACAAATACATGAGTCTTGTTGACTTATATATTGTAAGATGGCAATACGAGCAGGATTAGATAATACCTTAAAGATAACAGCCAATTCGTTTTGCTCTAGATTAAAAATTTGTGTTTTGGTAACGCCCATTTCATATTTATATATTGCAATATTACGATAATAAATTAAATAAAAAAAGCCGGATAGTATTTTACCCGACTTTAATTTTTTAGAACCAAGGTTTTCTACCTACCTGATAGGTATTGTAAAACTCTTCATCTGATTTTGTTAAATAGATGATTCCCTCGATAACGCCTACTAAACCCATAGCAGAAGCTCCAATTCCACAAGTGAAAAATCCTACTACCAGTGTTATCGCTAACATTATAATTCCTTCTTTTTGATATCCCAAAATAAATTTGTGAATACCTAAACTACCTAATATAATAGCTAATATACCTGCTAGCATTTTTTTATTCTCGCCTCCAGCACCGCTAAATGCTTCTTTTGCTCCTGCTGTAAACTCATTAGCTGTTTTTTTAGCACCATCGCTAAATTCTTTCGCAGATTCTTTAGTGTCTTCTGAAAATTCTTTCGCAGATTCTTTTGCGTTGTCGTATGCTTTTTCAGATTTATCTTTGGCATTATCAAAGGCATCTTCCGCCTTGTCCCCTAAGTCCTTTGCAGATTCTTTAGCTTTGTCAAAAGCATCTTCTGCTTTATCTCCTAAATCTTTATTCTCGTCTGACATTTTCGTTATTATTTGGTGGTTATTATGAATGTTAAATGTAACAAATATTTGAACATCATAAAAATGCTTTATCAATAGGTTCCCAAAGTTCTATTTTATTACCATCGGGATCAAGGATCCAACCAAATTTTCCGTATTCAAATTCTTCAATATCACCGACCACTGTAACTCCTTCCTCTTTTAAAATCTGTAATAATTCCACTAAATTTTCTACCCTAAAATTCATCATAAAAGGCGATGTACTAGGCTTAAAATATGTTGTATCATCTTTCATAGGGCTCCATTGTGTTGAGCAATCATTTCCCTCTTTGTCTTTCCACCAAAAAGTACTTCCATATTGGTCTGTATCAAGACCTAAATGCTTATTGTACCAGTCTTTTACCTTGTTAGGGTCTTTCGTTTTAAAAAAGAAACCGCCTAATCCTGTGACTCTTTTTTTCATGATTCCGTTTTTTTAGATGTATTTTATTTTTTTAGATTTTTCTCATATAAATCAATCCATTCTCGGACCGTCATTTTAGTACACAGCTCTGCAATCAATTTATAAGGAATATCATCTAGGTTCTTGAATCGAATACAACTTTTACCCATATCTAGTTTACGTTTACAGTATTTCGGATATTCTGTGACAAACCATGTCATTAAATCAGTATTTGTATATATACCAGAATGATACAGTGCAATAAAATTCTTTTGAGATGCTAAATTTATAAAAGGCAAAGGAAGTCCTGAGTTTACATGATAACCGGCCGGATATAATGCATGTGGTACAACATATCCCAACATCCCATAGCTAAGTTGTTCTTCAAAGCCTACCGGTAGCTTTTGTGAAATAATAATGCGTAATTTATCAATTACCTCTCGCCGTTCTTGGGGTAGCTGGTTAACATAATCCTCAGGTGAATTGGCTGAATATTTCATTTTAAGCTAAAAATTTCGCTTTTATTTTATCAACTATGGTCTGCGCTAATTTTATTTTGCTTTCAACTGTCCAACCTGCTACGTGTGGTGAAAGTATGACTTGGTCTGAGTTTATTAAATATTGAAAAGCGTCAGGTAAGTTTCCTTCCGAAAACATATTTTCGAAAGAAGCCTTTTCATACTCTAAAACATCTAATCCTGCACCTAGAACCTTGCCCGATTTTAATGCTTCAACCAAATCAGCTGTTTTAATACATTTTCCTCTTGCAGTATTTATAATCCAAATAGGATTTTCAAATTTATTTAGAAATTCGGAATCTATCATACCGACTGTCAATTCTGTTTGAGGCACATGCAGACTCACTACATCAACGCGGTTTTGAAATTCCATAATTCCTACCTGTCTGGCATTTTCATCTTCTACACCGCCTTGTATGTCATAACAAACTACTTCCTCTACATCAAAGCCTTTTAGTTTTTTCGCAAACGCTTTGCCCATATTACCATAACCGATAATACCAACGACCTTGCCTTCTAATTCTATACCTCTATTGCCTTCGCGATCCCATTTTCCACTTCTAACTTCTCGGTCAGCCTCGTTTAATTTGTTGAATAGCGACAACAGCATACCCATGGCATGCTCACCTACTGCATTTCGATTACCTTCAGGCGCTGCGGCAAGAAATATACCTAACGATTTGGCGTGTTTTATGTCAATATTTTCAAGTCCGGCACCTAATCGACCAATAAATTTAAGGTTCTTCGCTTTATCTAAAAATTCAGCGTCAATAGTAAATCTACTGCGAATGATTAATCCGTCGTACTTATCAATTTTGTTTTCAATTTCTTTTTTAGATGAGGTGTAATCTTCATCGTTCTGAAAACCTAATTCAGAAAATTGTTCAATAATTAGTGGGTGGTTAACATCTACGTGTAATACTTTCATTTACTAGAAATTATATTTTTGGATAATTGGTTTGGGTTAATTCAGTTTCAACCTTTCCCGTATGGTTTGTAATTAATTTTTCAAATAATAATACCTGAACCTCTTCATTGTTTTTTGTGATTGGGCAATGCTCAACCCCTTTCGGAACAATAATTATTTCACCTTCGTTCACGACTTCGGTTCGATCTCTAAATTGCATATGAAGTGTTCCTTTTATAACTTGAAATAGTTCATCTTCATTTTCATGGGCATGCCATACAAATTCACCTTTTAACTTTGCCAGCAATACTTGCATATTATCTACAGTGCCGATTTGGTGTGGATGCCAATACGCATCAACCAACTCAAATTTGTCTTTTAGATTTATGCTCTTCATTGGTGCTGTTAATTTTTAAATGATGAATTATGCATGCTATCTTACATAGCGCGCACAATTAGACTTAAATAAAGTTGTATAAAGTAAGATACATAAAGGAATGGTAATCTAATAAGAAGAAAAAGTATTTTATTATATGCCTAAAATAAGCTTAGCGATAGAAAAGTAGATTAAAATACCGAAAATGTCATTTCCTGTTGTAATAAAAGGACCAGTGGCTACTGCTGGGTCAACGCCTCTTTTGTCTAAAAATACAGGTATAAAAGTACCTATCAATGCCGCTATTATAATGACTGCAACGAGGGCTACACAGAGTGTTATTGAAATCAGATAACTGGTGTGAAAGAAGAAATGACTTATTAGTAATACTATAGCAGCAATGGCAACTCCATTGATTAGGCCCAAGGTGAATTCTTTTATTAAACGATTTAAAATTTCGCCTTTTACCGTATTGTTTGCAAGACCTTGTACCATTATGGCCGATGATTGTACACCAACATTACCAGCAGTAGCTTGTATTAGGGGTACGAATATTAGAAGAATGGGAAATGTACTCATTACTTCTTGAAAACTGCTAATGATACTCGCTGCGCCAATACCACCAAACATACCAATAATTAACCATGGTAAACGAGCCTTGGTCAATTCCCAAATACTATCATCTGCCTCTACGCCTCTAGAAATACCTGCAGCCATTTGGTAATCGCGCTCTGCTTCTTCTTTAATAACATCAATAATATCATCAATAGTAATACGACCTACCAGTCTGCCTATTTCATCAACTACAGGTATGGCTTCCAAGTCATATTTACTCATAATCCTTGCCACTTCCTCAGGATCCTCATTTACATTTACATAATCTACTTTAGATATAAATACATCTTTTATATGTGTTTTGGTCGATGTAGTCAATAAATCCTTTAATGATAATCGACCTTTGAGTTTATCTTCATCATCTACCACGTATATAGAATGTACTCGAGTAACATTTTCAGCTTGTGCGCGCATTTCCTTAACACAAGTCAATACATTCCAATTTTCGTTAACCTTTACAAGCTCTTTAGCCATAAGACCACCGGCAGAATTTTCTGCATAACGTAAAAGGTCAACAATATCTTTAGCATGTTCGCGATCCTCTATTTTTGAGATAACATCTTGAACCTGCTCTTTAGGAAGTTCATTAATAATATCTGCCGCGTCATCAGTGTCCAATTCTTCAAGTTCACTGGCAATTTCTTTAGAGGATAGATTTCCTAGGATAGCTTCTCGAATATCCTCATCTAACTCCGTAAGAATATCAGAAGTTTTATCACTATCTAATAATTTAATCAGATAGGTAGCTTCATCATCATCAAGTTCATTGATAATTTCAGCAATATCAGCATAATGAACATCATGGAACAATGTAGTTAGTTCAGCATCATTTTGATTTTCAATGTGCTGTTCTATATCGTTTACAAGTTCTTCTGTAAGTTTAAAGGGTGTCATCTGCTATTTTCTTCGTCAATGCTATAAAATCTTCTACTGACAGTTGTTCCGGTCGTTGGTCAAATATAGTATCTTCTTTGAGATTATCTGAAAGAGCAAAGGTTTTTAAGCTATTCCTTAATGTTTTTCTACGTTGGTTAAAAGCAGTCTTAACTACTCTACGAAATAACTGCTCGTCACAAGGAAGTTGAAAGTTTGCTTTACGGGTAAGTCTTAATACACCCGATTGTACTTTTGGCGGTGGATCGAATACTTCTGGTTGTACCGTAAAAAGATATTCAGCATCATAGAAAGCCTGAGCTAAAACAGATAAAATTCCATATGCTTTACTGCCTTCTTTAGAGCATATCCGTTCGGCTACTTCTTTTTGAAACATACCAGAAAATTCTGGAACCTGATCCCTCAATTCGAGCATTTTAAAAACAATTTGGGTAGAAATATTATAGGGAAAGTTGCCCGTAATGCCAAATTGCTCTGTGCCGAATATTGTTTGAATATCAAAATTCAAGAAATCAGCTTCAATGACTTTAAAAGAACCATCACCTTCAAATGCTTTTGGATGCTCTAAAGGAAAGGTTTCATTTAGATATTTTATAGACTCCGTATCTAAATCCATCGCCACTAAATTACTGTTTCGTAGTAGTAGATATTTTGTTAAAACGCCTGTGCCAGGTCCGATTTCTATAACATTATGATATTCTTTTTGTAAAAGTGTATCAGCAATTTGTTTGGCAATATCTTCATCTTTCAAAAAATGCTGACCTAAGTGCTTCTTGGCTTTAACGGGACCTTTTTCCTGATGCTTTTTATGTGCATACTTATCACCTTTATTCTTTTTCCTTTTCGTTCCCATAATGTGTTCTTAAACCAAGCTTATTTAGCAATATATGCCCATGCTTTTTTTCCCGATGCTAATTGAATTTGAATGCGCTCATAAGCTTCACCTTCATAAATGTCGGCTTTTTGCAATTCTTGATGTGATAATGTGTAGACCCGCCCTTTAATGATATCTTCTTTTTGTCCTGTATGATGTAACGTCGGATAAAGGTCCGCGACCATGGTATCTGAAATAATATACAACGGTAAATCATCTTCAAAGCCAGTTAGGGGTCTAGAGAAAACACCTAATTGCACATCTCTTTCTTGTAAGGTGCCATAGGTAAACAAGTAATGTGTGGCGGTTGCTCGTTGAACAAAGTATTCATCTACAACTTCTAATTCTGTTTTAAAGGAAACCAATTTGCCTGCAAAATTACGTTGAATACTCTCTATTAATTTAGGAGCATCTTCTTCATAATATCGATCTAAAGTGGCTTTGTCTTGCACGGTATATTGAACAGAATAGGTGAAGCCACCCATATCTTCTTCGATCAATACTTTCGTAAATTTCGCACTTAAAAACTTACCTGTTGATAATACTTCTGGTATATGAATTTCTTTCATCCATTTTACCCAAGCATCATGGCTAGTTTCTTCAATATTGGTGGTTATATTATATATATACATGTGTTTTATTCAGATTCTATTTTAAACTCAAATGTTAGGTACAAAGTTAATTCAACCAGATCTTAAATTTAATTTTGCGAATAGAGTTTTTAATTAATTGAGTCGCCTCTTAATATTCTAAAGTTTTTTCTCGCTTGCGGAAAATAATAACTGTCTTGATAGTTGTAGATTATTTTTTCATAATGCTCTTTAGCTTTTGTAGTGTCTTTGTAGACTTTTCTGTAAAGCTCGCCCAAGGCATAATAGGCATCATCTGCTAAAATACCATTTCCATAAAAAGTGATTATTTTTTGATAGTTCAGCTGGGCTTCATCATATTTTTTTAGTGATTCAAATAACTGGGCCTGTTTAAGCAAAGCTTCATCCTCAATTTTTTCACCTTTATGATTTTCTAGAATATCGTTAAAAGCAGTTATAGCATCCTCGGTTTTATTCTGATAGGCTAAAAAATCTGCTCGGGCATATTTTTTTAAAGCTGTTTGGGTAGAATCTTCCAATGAATTATCAGAAATCAATAAGCTCAATTGCATTGCGTCATTGGCAATTAACTGTGATGTTGAGCTTCTTAAAACCTTCAACTGGGTCAACGCCCAATCAAAATCGCCTTTATAAAAGCTGGTTTGGGCAACTTTAAAGCGAGCATCTTGGCCAAGCACATCATTTTTTAATTTCTGTTGTATCTGCGAGAAATAGATTAGTGCTTCGTTGAATTTTTTATGATAGACCAAAATATCACCCAAAGCTAATTTTAGATAGGCAGTGCCGCGGTCACTTAATGGAAGCTCAAGACTATTTTTTAAAAGCTTTTCTGCTTGTTGTGGTTCATTTTTTTTAAACGTGAGAAAATTTGCGTAGGCTACTTGAAGCTGCAATGTCTGTGTCTTATATCCATACGCATCTAAAAGTGCGTCATACTTCTTTTGAATGGCATCTAATTGACCTTTAGAGGCGGTTATTAATTCAATATCGATTAGGTTTAACTCTGCATCTAGTTTGGTTATCTCGTTGTTCGTATTATCAATGATGTAGCTGTAAATCTCTTTAGCTACCTCATGTTCTTTATCTTCTAGGGCATTATCACCTAAATTCTCTAAACGTATGGTAGAACTGCCATTGATGCGTTTAAAAATTGCTTTTTCTTGTCTGAAGGCACTACTGTACTGATTTTGTTGCACAAATAGCCAACTAAGTAATTCGTTCCAAACGATATCAGGATTTTTCTGAGCGCGTTCAAGAAGAACTTTCTTTAAAACAATATTATTTTTATCCTCCGAATTTTCCGAAATAAAATCATCGATACTTCTTAGAATATTCGATTTTGAAGTTTTACCATCAATAACCAGATTTAGATAAGCATTGTACATGGCTTCAACATTACCCTGTTCACCATAAATACGTGCTAATTGAAAATTGAAATCTAATGCAGGGTTGAGACGCATCGATTTTTCAAAAGCCTTAACGGCCATATCTAATAAAGTGTACTTTTGAAATTGAAGACCAATAGCATATCCGTAATTGGGATTTTTAGGAATGATATCTAAAGCTTTATCATAATAGGCTTGTGCCATTTCTGCCTGTTCTTGTAGGGCGTAATTGTATCCTAAATCAACCAATAAAGTAGGGTAGGGGTTTCGGTCATTTAAACGTTCCTTTAGAAATTCACTAGCATCTTCATAACGTTCTAGTTGTTGGTAACATGCAACTAAATCTTGTACATATTGTGTACGTCTAGGATTTTTCTCTATTAATTTCTCGTAGAAAACTACAGCCTTTTCAAAATCGCCGTCAGCATAATATTGCTTGGCCAAGAAATCATCTTGTGCCCAAGCAAAAGTTGCCAATGTTAAATAAGTTAAGAGGAAGATTAAAAAACGCATATTCAAAGATACGTAGAATGCTATAAGATGTTGTTAAGGAGATGGTAACAACATAGGTGCAATATTTTTATATAGTGGAGAGTTATTGCGAGAACGATAGCAGTTTAGCGTTCGTTTAGAAAGTTCGCAAATACAATTATTTAATCTCTTGCCATCAAAAATTCGTTTCGGATTTTTTTCAATTCTTGATAGCTGTGTTGTAGGCTGTTTTGCTTGTGAGAAATGTAATAAACACCTTTTTTGACGAACAAGAGGGCGCTATATTTTTCAAAACCATGCAGAGTACAATATTTTACCCTTATTGGTATATCAAGAATATTTCCATTCGAAATTTTCTACCAAGTCACAATCAAGAATTATCTCTCGAATCCAAGTAAGCTCATCTTTATATTAGGGAAGTACATTAAGATATTCTGTAACTTTTTTATTCATGATAATCAGATTTTCAATTTATAACCTTAATAAAATTAAATCGTAAATCTATTTATTAGTTACTGAATTTCTAATTGGTATAAATTTAATGAGATACTACCTTTAAACCAATAATTGAGCCAATGAGAGTGGTGATGAAGAGCAGTCTAAGAAAAGTGGCAGGTTCTTTGAATACCACAATTCCCAGTAACACTGTGCCAACAGCGCCAATACCTGTCCATACTGCGTAAGCTGTTCCTATGGGCAGGGTTTGTGTAGCCTTTATTAAAAGGACCATGCTAATACATAGTGCAATAAAAAAACCTGTATACCATACGTACATTTCGTTACCTGTGGTTTCTTTGGCCTTTCCTAAACAGAATGCAAAGACTACTTCGAATACCCCTGCAATAATTAAAATAATCCAATTCATATTCTGATATTTATTTATCGTAAAGGTGGTATTTCTCTTTTGCTTATTCGTTATAGCAAATATCCATTTTCAAGTTGGTTTGTTAGCAGAATATATGAGGCTAATTTTGCTGTAAAAATAGAGGATAAAATATTCGTTTTTTCTACTCTGAAATTTTTTCAATTGTGCCATTTATGGTACAAGACAACTTTACCGTATTATAAATTGTTCCGAACTTTTCAATGTTTTTTTTAAGTAATTCGATATTCAGATTCTTGTCTTTACTATGTACTTTTAAAACATAGTTTATCTCGTCCATTCTTGGTGGTTTTTCTAAACGTGTGGCCTTCACTGAAATTTCAGCTGTGGTATATTCAAAATGCATAAGAACAGAAAAGCGCTCAACATTTTTAAGTATACAAGACGAAAATGAACCTAAAAATAACTCTGCTGGGTTTGGTAAGCTATCTGCTGTTTCTGGGGTAATTCCAAAATCAATGCTTGATTGCTTTATTTCTATAAGGGCATTGGTCTTAGAAAACGAATGTGCTTTTACTGTATATTCCATGTGCGAATTATGTTTTAAACCAATCTTTAAATTTAAGGAATTTCTTAAAAAGGAAACGCCGTGTAAATTAAATTTACACGGCGTTTCCTTTTTAATTACTCTTACAACTGCCAATTCACATTTGCAGTACTAAAAGTTAAAATTTATCAAGATTAATTAATTATATCAAAGCCACAATAAGGCACTAATACATCTGGTATTCTAATGCCTTCTGGCGTTTGATAATTTTCTAAAATTCCCGCTAATACACGAGGCAAGGCTAATGAGCTACCATTTAAGGTATGTGCTAATTGATTTTTTCCATTTTCATCCTTGAACCGTAATTTTAACCTATTCGCCTGGTAGGTTTCAAAATTAGAAACAGAACTTATTTCTAGCCAACGGTCTTGTGCGGTTGAGAATACTTCAAAGTCAAAAGTAAGTGCAGCCGTAAATCCTAAATCACCACCACAAAGGCGCAAAACACGGTACGGTAGTTTTAATTCTCTTAAAATATTCTTTACATGTTCTACCATTCCGTCTAAAGCATCATAAGATTTCGTTGGATGTTCTACCCGAACAATTTCAACCTTATCAAATTGGTGTAAACGGTTTAGTCCCCGAACATGTGCACCATAACTACCAGCTTCTCTTCTAAAACATGGTGTGTAGCCTGTATAAGTAATAGGGAAATCGCTTTCGTTTACAATTACATCTCTGAAAATATTGGTAATTGGTACTTCTGCGGTTGGTATTAAGTAAAGATCGTCTGCCGTTACATGATACATCTGACCTTCTTTATCAGGCAACTGTCCAGTACCATAGCCAGATAGTTCATTTACTAAATGAGGCACTTGAATCTCTGTGTACCCTGCTTCTGTGTTTTTATCTAAGAAGTATGCGATTAAAGCACGTTGTAAACGGGCGCCTTTACCTTTGTAAACAGGAAAACCTGCTCCTGCTATTTTTACTCCTAATTCAAAATCGATGATATCATACTTTTTTGCTAGTTCCCAATGTGGTAGTGCAGCAGCATCTAAAACAGGAATATCACCTTCTCTGAAAATTTCTTCATTATCCTCTTCAGAAGACCCTTTACGAACAGAAGAATGTGGAGCATTTGGTATCTGGTATAACAATGCTTGTAGCTTTTCTTCGATAGTATTTAAATCTTCGCCCAGTTGTTTAGATTCTTCCTTTAAGTTGACCGTTTGTTCTTTAAGCGAATCAGCTTCTTGAGCCTTTCCTGTTTTGTACAATACACCTATTTCTTTCGAAAGCTTATTAGCTTCTGCCAAAATGTTATCTAAACGTGTTTGTGTAGTACGTCTATTTTCGTCTAATTGAATGATATTTTCCAATAGTGGCTTGGCATCAATATTTCTCTTTGCAAGGGCAAGGATAAGTTCTTCTTTATTATCTCTTATGGTATGTATTTGTAACATTACTGGTCGTATTTGGCTGCAAATTTACACTAATCTTAGATTTAAACTGGCTACCTCTAAGGTCTAAACATCGATTAAATTGGTTTTTGAACATTTTATATTAGATATCATCAATATTGACGAGTTAGGCGACGAGTTTTTAGAGCAAATCGAATAAACTATGTCAGCATTAAATCAATTTAAAAAGTTACTTGTTTGCCTGTAAGTTTGACGGCAAAATCCAAGTGTGGTGTTTTAATGGTTTCCATGGTTCTGCAGCCAAGTCAATTGTTGAATTTAAAAATGGTACAAATGACTTTCCGTTGATGCTGATTTGGGAATTCTCTAAATGGACAGCAACATCCATATTCTTTTTTTCGAATTCTATCTTTAAATATTGGGCGAACTGCCATGCAAAATCCGGATAGGCAAATACTTTTCGTTGTTGACCAGGGGTAAGATAGTTTTTGGGTATTATCTCGAAAACTTCCTGAGTGTTTTTGTCGATGACCTTAAAATCTCCTTTGCCACTTCGACTTCTCAACATCATTCGCCAGCTCATTCGATGACCTTCCTCCGTCCATAAAACATCATCGTCAATAGTATAATGCCTAATTGGCAATAATAATTGGACAATAAAATAAATGACAGCTACCAAGATTAGGCTGCTTTTGTGATTGGGAATTACAATTTCGTTTGATTTAGTATAGGGTTGTTTTGACTTGAAAAATATACTTCGTATAGTTTTTGGCTCAAAAAAGAATACGGAAAAGGCTATCGATAAATATGGAAAAATACCTATTTGAAAAATAATGGAATTAAACAAATGAAAGAAAACAGATAGAAAAAATGCTATTTTCCGGGTCCGCTTCCAAAGTAAAGCTGGTACAATAAGCAAGTCGAATAACACCCCTACTATTCCTATAATAGTATGTACCCATGGTTGTTGTAAAAATTCACCTATCACCCAATAATTTTTTTTAGGTCGCATCAAAACTTCAATCATACTGAAATCTAGCCAGTCTCCGTACATTTTAGCAATAGATGCGTATACGTAAACAATAAATAGTTGAAGCACAATAGTCCATTTAACATAACTGTACATTGAATTGGTTTCTAACTTCGGATTTAATTTGACATCAATTGATTTTGCTCTTCCTGCAGGAAAAAAGCACATCAAAAAAGAAATTAAAATAAGTAAATAGTAGTGGTTATTATAAGCGGTTTTTTGCATTAAATAGGTAGCCGTCCATAATAGGGTGAAGGTTATCATGCTCGCCCGGTATTTAAAACCAAAAGCTATAAATAGACCCAAAAGGCCCATAAGACTAAAGTAGAAATACATGCCTAAACCAGGTAAAGGTTGTAGCCAATCAAAATCAATAAATGGAAAATTGTATTTAGGGTCTATTAGGTTCCGCTTTACCCAGCCCGTAGCGATTGCGCCAAAACATTCAAGGGATATTAAAATACCAAAGAATATGCGAAAAATGATTAAAGAGCTATTATCTATACGTTGAAATAATAACCTGTTTAACATACTATCGCTGAATATATTGGAGTGATTTTTCTTTGTCTTTTACTAATTGCGCTTTTAAAGCATCTATCGATTCAAACTTATGTTCATCTCTTAAGCGTGCTAAAATATCGACTTGTATCTTTTTATCATAAAGATCAGCATCAAAGTCGAAGAAGTTAATTTCAATTGATTTCGCCGTGCCATTGACAGTTGGGTTAAAGCCAATATTCATCATGCCATAAACTATTTTACCATCCAAAGTGCTTTTAACGATATACGCACCATTTTTAGGTATTAGCTTATAATTTTCAGCAATTGAAAGGTTTGCGGTAGGGTAACCTAGTTGTTTGCCAATTCCTTTTCCTCTTACAATAGTACCTGTAAGCATGTATTCATATCCTAAATAACTATTTGCCGTATCTATATCACCATCTTCTAAGGCCTTTCTGATTTTTGTAGAACTTACAGAAACATCATCGATTTCTTGTGCAGGAATCTCATCGACAGTAAAGTCTAACGCATTGCCAAAAGCAATTAAATCCGTTATGTTGGCATTTCTATTACGACCAAATCTATGGTCATAACCAATAATTACCTTTTTAATATTTAAGGTGTTGACAAGAATATCACGAACGAATTCAGTAGCCGTTAGTCTTGAAAATTCTTTTGTAAACGGATGAATTATTAAAACATCTAAACCAAGTCGTTCTAAGATACTGACTTTTTCATCTATTGTATTCAATAGTTTAATGTCGGTATCTTTTTGCAAAACCATTCGCGGATGAGGAAAAAAAGTCAGTACCGACGATTTAAGCTCTGTGCTCTTGGCATGGTTTATGATTTTGTTAAGTATTTTAAGGTGACCTATATGCACCCCATCAAAGGTGCCAATAGTAATGACTGTGGGATATTCTTCTTTATATTTGGAAATGTTGCGGACTGTAATCACCTATGATAGAAAATAAAAAGACTTATATTTGATTTGAGATAAAAGCCTCTTAATGATTGCAAAATTACGCCTAGTTTTTTCAATTACCATAGTATTTCTTTCCTTTTACGGGGTAGCTCAATCTACATATTGGAAAAATACGGAATTAACGGGACTTGCTAAACAGTTTTCTAAGCAACGTATTCAAGTTGATAAAGGGAAAGGCTTTGTTTTAAATCAAGAACAATTTTTTAATGCCCTTTCTCTAAAGACAAGTTCTAAAATAATTTATTTCCCTGATGAACAGGGTAAATTAATTCCATTTCAAGTAGAGGAGGCAAATGTGTTTTCTGCCAAACTTGCTGAAAGGTATCCTTCCATAAAATCATATAAAGGAATCGCTTTGCATGATGCGGCTATGCAGGTTCGTTTTAGTATTTCTCCAAAAGGTATACAAAGTATGATAAGTACACCCGGGGACAGTGGAGCACTTTTTATGCAAAAATCTGCCACCGATACCTATGTTTTATATCGAAGAACAGATCAAAAAGAAAGCGACCTAAATTTTATCTGTCGTACAATGCCTAAGGTAATGGAGTTTTCTCAAAATACAACCGCTAAATTGGTAGATGATCAGACTCTTAGAACTTTTAGGGTTGCTATTTCAGCTTCTGGTGAATATACTCAATTTCATGGCGGTACTAAGGCAGATGCACTTGCAGCAATCAATGCGACCTTGACAAGAATAAATGCGATTTTTGAGCGTGATTTAGCAATAAGTCTTGAGTTAATCGATAATACCGATTTGGTGATTTTTACAGACCCTGAGACGGATCCCTATACAGGTAGTTTAAGTGCTCAAGTTCAAAATACCCTTACCAATATTATCGGTGAAGCTAATTATGACATTGGACATTTGTTTAACCAACAAGATAATACCTTAGATGGTAATTCTGGTTTTATTGGGGCCGTTTGTACAGACAATAGAAAAGGTAGTGGTTATACAACTTTGTCTTCTCCTACAGGTGATGCTTTTGATATTGATTTAGTCGCCCACGAAATGGGGCATCAATTTGGTGCAAACCATTCTTTCTCACATATTTCTGAAGGTACCATAGTACAGGTTGAGCCAGCAAGTGGTACAACCATAATGGGTTATGCAGGTATAACAGGGAGCAACAACGTTGCAGCGAACAGCGATGATTATTTTCATTATGTAAGTATTGTTCAAATAAGGGATTATTTACAAACTGTTTCTTGTGGTGAAACTCAAGTTATAATTAATACACCACCAACATTACTTCCTTTGTCTAACTATAGTATTCCTAAAGGAACGCCGTTCGTTTTAACTGGTGAGGCAAATGATGTTGATGCATTGAATGTTCTTAGTTATACTTGGGAACAGATAGATAATGGTGTGGTTACGCAAGCCACTTTCGGGCCTAATAACCCTGCAGGGGCTAATTTTAGGTCTTTACCTCCAAGCCTTTTACCAGAACGTTATTTTCCTAAATTAAATCGAGTTTTAAGTGATGAGTTGACACAAATATCGCCTACAGTAGGCGATGCTTGGGAAACAATTTCGAATATTGGACGTGAAATGAAATTTTCATTGACCGTACGTGATAATGCTTTAAACGGTGGCCAATCAATTTCAGATGAATTGCAGGTATCTATATTAAACGAAGCTGGGCCATTTGTAGTTACCTCGCAAGATACCGAACTATCTTTTCAGGCAGGGTCGGTACAGACTATAACATGGGATGTTGCCAATACCGATATTGCGCCAATTAGCGCAGAAACCGTATCAATATTTTTGTCTACAGATCGTGGTATTACTTATCCTATAGTGTTGGTTGAAAATACTATTAATGATGGAAGTCAAAGTGTAATTATTCCAAATGTATCGACCACCTCCGGTCGTATTATGGTGAAAGCCGATAATAATATTTTCTTTTCGGTTAATTCCGCTGGTTTTTCTATTACACCGTCTGAGATAGTACTTAGTTTTGAGGACGTTGTCTTCGATGTATGTAAGCCTAATGATATAACAATACCTTTTATTTATGAAACTAATTTGGGTTTTAACGAGGTAAGTACATTCAGTGCGGCAGATATGCCTATTGGCTTAACAGCACAATTTACGCCAGTATCTGCAGATACTGATAATACCTCTGTTATTATTGACTTTGAAGGTGTTTCAGGTATAGCTGTCGGTACGTATCCTATTCGAATTTTGGCTACTTCTGCGACTGTTACTAAGGAAGTTACCCTTCAGTTAAGGGTTTATGATGATAATTTTGAAGTAGTACCATTACTGGCTCCTGTTGATAATATGGTAGATGTATCTAAAGACATTGTTTTACTATGGGAATCTGCTGTAGGTAACACACTATACGATGTTGAAATTGCTGCCGATGTCAATTTTTTAAATATTATAGAATCTGCAACCGTAGGTACAGATTCATACTCGCCTACACTTTTAGATAATAACAGTGAATATTTTTGGAGAGTAAAACCAAAAAATGATTGTGGCGAAGGTGTTTTTGGTACTCCATTTAGTTTTTCAACTATACAGTTTAATTGTGCCACAAAAGATGCAACGGCATTACCTATTGCTATATCAAGTAGTGGAACCCCTGTTGTTAGTTCTAAAATTGTATTCTATGAAGATTTGCCTGTGGCCGATATGAATGTTACCATAGAACTTAATCATACTTTTTTAGCAGATTTGGTTATTAGTCTAACATCACCCGCTGGTACTATGGTTACTTTAGTTTCTAGCTCATGTGGTGAAGCAAGAAATATTAATGCCACTTTTGATGATGACAGTCCTGCTTTTAATTGTTCTATTGACCCAGGTATTAGTGGTATTGTGAAACCATTGGGAAGTTTAAGTGCGTTTAATGGTGAGTCGATACTTGGGGAATGGACTTTAGAAATAAGAGATAACGCGCCTTCTGACGGAGGTAGTTTGAAGGCTTTTTCTCTTGAAGTTTGTGTAGAAGGAGATTTTAGACCAGATGCGGATAACGATGGAGTTTTTGACGATGGGGATGATCTCTGCCTTGGTACACCAGAAGGATTGGAAGTTGATGCTTCTGGATGTCCAGTTTATCGTTTTCCTGCTGAAAACTTTACGGTAAGTTTAGTAAGTGAAACGTGTAGCGATAATAATGATGGATCATTAACTGTAATTCCGAAACTTGCTCTTGATTATCAAATAACGGTTTTGGGGAATGGAATAAACTTAACTCAAAATTTTTCTAATTCCTTTAATTTGGCGAATTTGAGTTCTGGTACTTATTCACTTTGTATTACTGGAACTGACGGTAGTATTTCTTATATTGAATACTGTGTAGCAGTTCAAATAACAGAACCATCACCGTTAAGTGTTACATCTAAAATTGCATTGGATGGCTCACAAATTACCCTTGAGATGGAAGGGTCTACTTTCTTTACGATAGAGTTAAATGGAATTTCGATACAGACTGAAGAATCCATTTTGGTTTTAGATTTAGAGAAAGGATTGAACACACTTAAAGTGACTACCGATATTCCGTGTCAAGGAATTTATGAAGAACAAGTTGGCTTTTTTGAAAAACCAATTGTTTTTCCAAATCCTGTAATTGATATTCTTCAAGTTTATTTAGGTGCTATTGATGAAGAAGTAAATGTGGGTATTTTTGGAGCTGATGGAAGATTGATTTTAAGTTCTAGCGTGTCTACGCAACAAGGAATAATAGAGTTAGATTTGAGTTCATTGTCTAGTGGTATTTATTATATTAAATACGAAGGAAAGACGATAAAAGGAACCTCTAAAGTAATTAAAGAATGATGCGCTTTTTGTTTTTAGGTATATGTTTAATGATGGTTTTTACAAGCTGTAAAAAGAAAAGTACGCCAGTGCCTCCAGAAGCTGCGCAGCTAGTTTATCCAGAACAAAATTCTGAATGTACTACTGGTCAAAGTTTAGGCAAGGAGACTAGTCAGGTAGAATTTCGTTGGTCTGCAGCCGATAATACCGAAACCTATGAATTAAGGGTGACGAATACTGCTAACGGTACAGTACAGACTATTGCGTCATCTAGCACTTCTGCAAAATTGCCATTAGAAAAAGGAGAGCAATTTTCTTGGATTGTACGTTCTAAAAATAGTCGAGTGGAGCAATCGGTATTGAGTGAGGTATGGAATTTTTATAATTCAGGTTCAAGAACAACATTTGCACCTTTTCCGGCAACAATTGTGAGTCCGGCATCTTCAGAAAATGTCTTTAAGGATATCAATAACGAGGTTGTCATATCATGGACAGCGTCAGATTTAGACGATGATATCGTGAATTATGAAGTTTATTTTTCCGTTGAAACACCTCCTATAGATTTGCTTCAAACACTGCAGCCAGAAGTAAATAGTATTAAAGCGTCTGTTACGGCAGATACCGTTTATTATTGGAGTGTTGTCGTAATTGATGCTGAAGGTAATAAATCAAATTCTGGTATTTATAATTTTAAAGTGCTGTAATCTAGGTGTTATTATATTGATTCATGGTGCGAGCAATACCAGCGAGTACAAATGAACTAATTACCTCTGTAGAACGCTGTAAACGCTCCGCAATCGTTTCTTTTTCTTCATCGTTCCATTGGCCTAAAACATAATCAACTTGTTTGCCATTGCCAAAATCTGCACCTACTCCAAACCTGAATCTATTATACGAGATTGTAGCGAGAAATAGCTGAATATCCTTTAATCCATTATGTCCGCCATTGCTTCCTTTTGTCTTTATGCGTATGGTGCCAAATGGTAGATTAATATCATCAGTAATTACTAAAATATTGCCTAGTGGAATCTTCTCTTTATCCATCCAATATTTTAAAGCCTTACCACTACGGTTCATATAGGTTGAGGGTTTTAAGCAAATTACAGTTCTGCCTTTAATCTTAAATGAGCCTATATCGCCTAGTTTAGCGGTTTCGAAATTAAAATCGTGTGCCTTAGCCACTTCATCTAAAACTTTAAACCCGATATTATGACGGGTTTCTGCATATTCGTCTCCTATATTGCCTAAACCGACAATCAAATATTTTTTCATAGGGTCTTTTTCTTCACTAATTAAATTCGTTTTTGTGAAAATTGATTTAAAAAAACGAAACATAATCTATTTGAATTAAGGGATAAAAATACAAAAGCATCCCAATACATGTATCGGGATGCTTATTAGTAAATCTTATAATAAGATGTCTATTCTTGAGCAGCTTCTTCTGAAGCACCTTCGGCACCTTCAGCTCCTTCTTCTCCTTCTTCATCTTCGTCAACAGCAATTGCAGTACGAGCAGTTTTAACTTGTACAACGACAGTAGTATCTGGGTGTAAAATGGTGAAATCATCATTCAACAAAGAACCTACAGCTATGTTTTGACCGATTTTCAATTTAGAAATATCGATATCAAAGAAATCTGGTAATTTGTCTGGTAATGCTTTAATAGCAAGTTTACGTTTTCTAAACAATAAACGTCCACCATTACGTTCACCTGGAGAGTTTCCTTCTAAACGTACAGGAATATCCATAGTAACCATTTTGTCATCGAACAATTGATAAAAATCAATGTGTATGATGCTGTCGGTTACAGGGTGAAACTGAATATCTTGCATTACTGCTTTAAGAGAAGCTCCACCATCTAATTCAATTGCAACTGTATGTGCATTTGGAGTGTAAACCAAGTCTCTGAACGCTAGTTCATTTGCTGAAAAGTGTAATGGTTTATCCCCTCCGTATACTACGCAAGGAACCTTTCCAGCATTACGTAGGGCTTTTGTTGCCTTTTTGCCCACGCTTTCTCTTTCTGATCCTTTAATTGTAATTGACTTCATTATATGTATTAAAAATTAATATTCTATTTTTTGGTTTTCTTCCTAATTACATTAAAAAATTAGAAGAAATAGAGGTGTTGTTGTGTACTTTTTCCATTACGTCTGCAAACAGATTAGCACAGCTTAATACTCTTACTTTATCACTCTTTATTTCTATTGGAATAGAGTCAGTGATAATCAATTCCGTTAATTTCGAATTCTCGATTTTTTCGTACGCATCACCTGATAATAATCCGTGTGTTGTTATTGCTCTTACACTAAGAGCACCACGCTCCATCATTAAATCTGCTGCCTTTGTCAAAGTTCCGGCGGTGTCAACCATATCATCAACAAGAACCACATTTTTTCCCTGAACGTCACCAATAAGTTCCATATGTGAAATAACATTCGCTTTAGCTCTTTGTTTGTAACATACAACCACATCACAATCCAAGGCTTTTGAATATGCGTATGCTCTTTTAGAACCACCCATATCTGGTGAAGCAATGGTTAAGTCTTTTAGCCCAAGATTTTTTAAGTAAGGCAAAAATAGGGTTGATGCAAAAAGATGATCAACCGGCTTTTCGAAAAAGCCCTGTATTTGATCGGCATGCAAATCCATTGTAATAATTCTAGTAGCGCCTGCTGTTTCGAGCATTTTGGCAACAAGTTTCGCTGCAATAGGAACTCTAGGTTTGTCTTTTCTGTCTTGTCTTGCCCAGCCAAAATAAGGTATAACGGCTGTTATATGACGGGCCGATGCTCTTTTTGCAGCATCTATCATCAATAACATTTCCATTAAATTTTCAGGACCAGGGTGTGTCGAACCAATTAAGAAAATTCTTGTACCTCGGATAGATTCTTCAAATGAAGGCTGAAACTCACCATCACTATAACGGGAAAATATTACATTTCCCAATTCCATTCCGTATGCCTTAGCGATTTTTTCGCCTAAGATTTTACTTTGGGTACAAGCAAATATTTTCGGTTGTGGAACTTGGTATGACATGTCTTTCTTGTTGTTTTCCAAACAGTTGCTTCAATTACTTGCTGAAGTTCTTGTTTTTAAGGAGGTGCAAATTTAAAAATTAAATTTGGTTGCTAATGCATAAATCTTGTTATTTTTGGTGATAGAAAGAAAATAATTATTTAGTTTTGCAGTCCTATTTTTACAGGAGGTCGTTTTTAAATGGCAATTATGCTCGAGTGGCGGAACTGGTAGACGCGCTGGATTCAAAATCCAGTTCTTCGGAGTGCGGGTTCGATTCCCGCCTCGAGTACAGCAAGGGAAAGCCGAGATTTTTGTCTCGGCTTTTTTATTTTAGGTACAACATAGGTACAACATTGTTCTTTTTTCTTAAGCAACATTTGTTTTAGTTCTGAATCTATTCATTTGTTATCAATCTTTATAAATTCTAAGTCAGAATAATAAATTTTACTAAGCTGTAACCTGGGTTCTTCGTAAGGAAAGTTTATTATCATACAATATAACCGCAATTTAAACTCGTAAAATACTTCCATCAAAAGACTACGGCATAAAGCCAACGCTTTTCCCTTGCTTATTTATTCCGTTTCCTTTTGAGCCAAGATTTTATCTTCCGTTTGGTTCCTGCTTAAATATTGTTGAATCTAAAATTTAAGTATTATGACAACAAAAGCAGTTAAAACGAGAAGGAACGGTAAAGCCAATGCAACCGTTAAAAATGAAGTCAAAGAAAAATTGACTCGAAAAGCTATTGGACTGGAAATTCAAAATTTGAATATCGAAAAGGTTATTCCAGACCCGATGCAGCCTAGGAAAACTTTCAATGAATTATTATTAAAAGAGCTTTCAGAAAGCATCGAAAAACACGGGGTACTTCAACCGATTACAGTTCGAAAATCAGAAAAAGAATACATCATCGTGATGGGCGAACGACGTTATCGTGCCAGTAAGTTAGCAGGTAAAGAGACTGTGCCTTGTATCGTGAGAGATTACGAAAGCAATGCAATCTTGGAAATTCAAATTATCGAAAATTTACAACGGCAAGATGTAGAACCTACAGAGGAAGCAGATGCCATTGCCTATCTAAGTGAAAAATATGCGCCGACCGAGATTGCGAAGCGATTGGGCAGAAGCGATAATTTCATCAGACAGCGACTAAAATTAGCTGGACTTATCGAAGGTTTCAAAATATTCGTTCGTAGTGGCGAAATGACCATTTCATTAGGTGTCGGTGTCGCACTTTTTGAGCCAGAAGAACAACAAATGATGTTGGAAACTATGGGAGAAGAATTTAGTGCGCATCAAATCAATAGAATGATAAAAAATCAGACCTATGATTTAGAGAAAGCACCGTTTGATGTGGAAGATTCAGCATTGGTTGCAAAAGCTGGGGCTTGTAATGTGTGCCCGTTCAATGCCGCAAATCAGGGAAACCTATTTGGGGATGGAAAGATGGTCTGCACAAAATCATCCTGTTACGAATCCAAGAAAAACAAATCGTTCTTGAACTTGATTGAGAAATCGACGAAAGAGAATGTGCTATTGATTCCTGAAATACGCAAGTATTGGGCAGATGATGAACGTAATCAGTTGGTCATCTCACAGCTAGAAAAAAATGGTTTGAAGGTCTATCTGCTGGACGATGTTGAAATCATTGAAAAACCAATTGACCCAACATTGGAAGCCATAAAAGAGGAATATCGAAATTACGACTACAATGAAGACGAGCTAAAAGAAGATTTTGACGAGGCTATCAAGACCTACAACGAGGAATTGGAAAAATACAATTCAGCTACAGCCAATGGATTTAGAAATGGCATCGTTTTTCATCCTGAATCGTATCTACACAAAGAAGTTTTCGTGAAGCTTATTGAAAAATCCAAAGAGGAAAGCGAAGTGCATTCTGTTCCATTATCGAACAGAAAAATGGATGATTGTACACCAGATGAACAAATTATCAAAATTAATGAAAGGGAAATCCGGAAGAAACAAATCGAGAATAACCGACAGTTTGAAGAAGTAGTAACAATGATTCGAGAGACCAACTACATCGAGACCAAGAAAACGCTTTCGGTGGATGAAATGGTAGCCTTTTCAATTTCGCTCTACGAAAACAATGTGGACTACTTTAGTCAGCAAAAGTACTTTTCAGGATTATTGGGCGATACATCAAAGCTATCCAAAGTTGAAATCGTTGAGAATTTCAAGAAGAAGTTCAAAAAAGAAATTTTTCATAAGCTGATACGGTATATGCTTACCAAGCAAGTGCATTTTGGGGAAAGTAATCACGTGAACAATCTGACTAACATTTCATTCTACAATGCCATGCAAGGATATCATAAAACTAAGATTACCGATATCGAAAAGCAATACATTGAAAAAAGGGATATACGTGAAGAACGTTTAAAGGCAAGAATAGCCATACTTGAAAAAGAAATTGAGGATTTCAAAGAGTAGCTTTTGTTGGAAGGAAGAGTCGGCATTCGTGCTGGCTCTTCTTTTTTTTAGATAAGTTTTTGTGGGAATGAAGTACTACAAAAGGAAGAAATAATTAATCAATAGTAGCGCAAAGGTAAACTCGTAAAATACACCCATCAAAAGACTACGGCATAAAGCCGTTCGCACACTCACTTTTTATTCCGTTTCCTTTTGAGCTGAGATTTTAGCTTCCGTTTGGGTTTTGCTCAAATATTGTTTAATCTAAATTCAAAAGCTATGTATTTACACAAATTACAACAAGATGAAATTTTCGTTTCCAATGAAATGAAATCTTTAGAAAGTATTACTGGAATGCCATCCAGAAAAGGACTGGAAAATGCCATAATATCCAATGGCAAAATTGTCAACGTCGTGTCTAGCAGTTATGGACACATACCAAATGAACTCTTCTTCAAGAAAGCTGAACAGCTCTTGATAGATGCCCACTTGAAATACCATAAACGAACTATCAATAGAAATGATAGTCTTTTATAACCGACTTTATCATAGAGGATGACAACCAGTTTTCCCTGAAAAATGAAGAGGGTAAAATATTACCGATGCTGCGCTTCAAAAATTCCTATGATGGTCGAGAAAAAACTTCAGGACATTTTGGGTTTTACAGAGAAGTGTGTACAAATGGTTTACACGTCTCAAATGCACAGATTGACTTTTCGATAAAGCACACGAAAAACAACACCGAGTTGATACTACCGAAACTGAACGGACTTTTCGAGCGGTTTTTGGATAACGAGTACTACGAAATCACTCAAAAATTCAAAGAAATGGAAGAAATAACACTTATCGACACTAGAGCTTTCGTGAAAGACATACTGGAAAAAACGAAACTGTTCCGATATGAATGTAGCGATACCAACGATATCCCTTCCAAGAAATCTAGGGAACTACTAGACTTGATAGCAGTAGAAGGAAATGATTGGTACGAGACACCAACGTTGTGGGATGGATACAATGCCTTCAATTGGATGCTTCATAACACTTTAAAGAAAACTTTTTCCCAACAGGAAAAGTTGGATAAGTTGATATTCGATGAAGTTTACGCGATGGTGTAAGTTTCAAAAATAGGTTCATCCAGTACCTTAAACTGGATTTTAATTTGAAGCTAAGACTAGGAATAAAAGCGTTACACAACAAACCGTTCAGCACATACCCCAACATTCCGCAAAAAGCTACATTCCGGGAAAAGAGCTTCACTACAAAGTTCTTGGACACAACTACAAAGCTTCCATTTTCCATTTCACTTGCCCGCTCAATTCCGGGAAAAACGAAATGCGGTCAAACTACATTCCAATCTACAGCTTTGAAGTCAAGTCCGCCTTAAAGTTTACTAAAGAGGATAATTCGTTTTCATAATCCGTTCAGCACATTCCCCTGCATTACGTGCCTGCCTGCCGAAAAAGGCAAGAAAGCACTTCATTCCGTGAAAAGAGCTTCCCTACATAAGTCTTGGACACACCTATTGTTTTGCTTCCTTCATTCCGTTAACCCGAACCGCTGCGCTGGTTCGGGACACTTTATTCCGTTACAAAAAATAGGTAAGTCCGCCAAAAAGAGCGGAAAGCCATCGGCTAGATTTTCTTAACAGGATTTTCGGCGAAGTCTTCTTGAGCCTTCACTCGAAAATCCTTAAAAACCGAACCGCTGTCTTGCAGATTTTAAGGGGTTTATAATGGATAAAGCCTTTGTTGTTTTTCGGGTCGTCGAAAAACAGGCAGAACATAACCAATTCTAGATTAAACACAGCCACTTATTTCGCTTAACTATCGGTACGCTCAAACGTAACTGCGTTTAAAAGAATTGCTAATGCCCTTATGGAACTTGTCAAGACTATACAAAGTTTTAGTGAAAAATAAGGTTTCTACTTCCTTGAAATTCCAAGGAATTTACTACGTCGCAAACACACCTGATTTATTCCCGAAAAGTCTTGACAAAACCCACTCTATCCATTGTGTTACACACAGAAGAAAAGAATAAACACCCCTTAAAATTTAATCTGTTTTAAATCAATAGGGGAAATAAAAATCACTTAAATATTTTATTATGAAAAGTATCAAAAATCACGTACAGTTAATTGGAAACGTTGGACAAGAACCAACCATTACGAACCTTGAAAGCGGAAAGAAAGTAGCCCGTTTTTCAATCGCAACAAACGAGTATTACAAGGATGCAAAGGGCGAAAAGCAAACGGACACCAATTGGCACACGGTAGTTGCTTGGGGCAAGACTGCCGAAATTGTAGAAAAATTTGTAGGTAAAGGCAAAGAAGTAGGAATAACAGGGAAACTAAAGACCCGAACCTATACCACCGATGATGGAAACCAACGCTATGTAACGGAAGTTGTAGCCGATGAAATCCTTTTACTAGGAAGTAAAAACGACAAGTAGTCTTAAAAACTAAAGAGGGCGTTCCTCTCGAAAGTTGCGCCCTCTTTTTCATTATTCACTAATTTAAAAAAGCAAAACAATGAAAGCACAAGTTAATGAAATCAAAGAAAATTTACAGACATTTAGTGGTACTAATTTCTTCTACCAAATCCCATTATTAAGAACACGTTTTACCGACGGACTGAAATATTTATCCGAAGTAGCTGAATGTTTTTGGCTCATTACCGACACGTCCGTAATTGCAAAAAGTCTGATGAACCGAAGCGAATTTATCACAATCGATTTTAAAAGATTGTCCAAAGAAAAACAGGATTATTCGGGTTATGAAGCCGAGATAATTTACAGCGATGGCAACGATAATATTTTGGAAAAGCAAGGCTACAGAGCCACGGATTTTCCGCTTGATGAACTTCGGTTATTTTTTGTAAATGACACGCTGATGTTACCTAGCGAATACTAAATTTTGAAGCTATGATTTACATTAAATTTCAAGATTTGAGCGAGGAAAAGCAAGAGGAACTTTTACAAGTTTCTAGGTAACACGTTACACATCTTTTTGGGGAATCCATAAAAAAGTATGTAGAAGAAACTGGGGCAGATTATGAAAAATTGATAGATGAAGAAATGATTAAAAACCTATACTCATACAGTTATGTTTTCAATATCTGAAACTTTAAAGTTTTATTTAAAACACCTCTGAATTTTCAGGGGTGTTTTTATATGTAATCAATACCAAGTCAATAAAAATACGTATCTTTATTTCGCTGAAATTCAGCATACAAATTTAAGTAAGGTTATCCACTTTTCGACTTTCGCCGATAACCGTACACATCGAAAAATAACATATCGGAAAATTATTTTCCTAAAATGGCAATCGGTTTTTTTAACCGGATTGTATGGATTTTTGTCACGCTTGCGCGTGACGAAAAGGAATAGCAAGAGGGTAACACGCTGCGCGATGTTTCGGATTCCTTTTCGTTTTCAAATAGCTGATTATCAGCGATTTGAATATATTTTAATTTCCTGACAATCAGAGATTTGCGACAAACGGGCTGTAAATGCCCATTTTTAGGGAAGATTTTGCGACAAATCGGCGAAATATGGACTCATTTATTGGAATTAGATTTAAAAAGGAAACTGCAAAACGTTTCCAGACTTTCTCACGCACTTACTTCAAATCGCACACCGAGGCAATGTCCACGATGCTTGATTTTTTCTTCTACAACGAGATATCGCCAAAGGAAAAATTGGGTCCGACGGGGCGAACCATCGAAGCCAAATTACTTAAAAGAATCAATGCTGTAATTGCCATAATGAGGGATGTGGAAAAGACACAAACCAAACCTACGGTAGCGATGATTCAATCTCTTTTTCAGACAGAAGGACCAAATGAAAAGCCTCTGATTGTGGAAAAGAAATATGCCAAAGAGAAAAAGGAAGTACGCTTTCGCGAAAAGCAAAACCCAAATAATCAACTTTAAATTTTTGAGCTATGTACATCACAATAACACCTCAAAAATTAGGCGGCACTTATAGTCAAGGTTCAGCGGATTTTGTAGGCTATTTAGAGAAAGAAAATCAAGGTTTGGAACAACAAGATGTAGAACACTTTTTTAACCAATATGGCGATGAAATTTCCGCTGAAGAAGTGGTCAAAGAAATTGATGGAAACACCGCAAAATTGAAAAAGAAAGAACCCAAGTTTTATTCGATTACGGTCAGTCCTTCAAAGTATGAATTACGAAAACTTCAGAACAATAGCCAAGATTTAAAAACCTACACGCGTGAGCTGATGAAGGATTATGTCGCCAGCTTCAATCGGGAAATTAATGGCCGACCTATTACAATCAACGATATAAAATACTACGCCAAAATTGAACATCAAAGAACTTTCAAGGGGACGGACTTTCAGATAAAAGAGAACCAACCTTACGCGACAAAAATACTTCAGCTGAAAACTGAAATTCGAAACATCCAAGAAGGACGAACTGAAGGGGATATAAAAAAGATAAAAAAAGAAATTGCCAAATTAGAAGGGCAAGCACCACATCAACAAAATGGAAAACGTATTGTCCAGGGAATGCAAAAAGACGGAAACCAAAGTCATATCCATATTATAGTGAGCCGAAAAGATGCCTCAAATTCTGTAAGTCTTTCCCCAGGAAGTAAGCATAAAGCTTCGGAAGTTGAGATGCACGGTAAAAAGGTAAAGCGAGGTTTTGATAGAGATACCTTTTTCGCGAAAGCGGAAAAAACCTTCGACAAGACTTTTGGATATAACCGCAATTTTGCCGAGACCTATAAGGAACGAAAAGATTTTGTAAAAAATCCTAATCTCTATTTTGCCGCCTTGATGAAACTACCGGCAAACGAAAAGGCATTGGCGTTTAAAATGATGGCGAAAACGGGATTGCCTGTAGTACCCAGTATTCCTGTAAGTCAGGCACAAATCGCGCTTCGGGTTTTCAAACGCTTAAGACGTGGTGCGGAAATAGCAATTAAATCAAGTTCCATCGGAATATAAGTAGTATGCAGATAGATAATATTTTAACGACACTTTTAATTATTGGTTTTACCAGTACTGTTTTCTATGCGATGTTTCGGGTAAGCAAGTATGCGTTTCTTCTGAATTTTATTTTGCTTTCGACCCTCATATTCTATGTTGCTGATAGAAATGAACTAACAATAATTTTGTTGTATCTAGTCTGTCCGCTAGTATTAGTTAATACAGGACTATACGTTTTTCTGCATAAAACTGAAAACTCGCAAAATGGCGATAGTAAATACCAAGTCAATTTTGCTACTACCAAAGGAAATTTCAAACTAGATAATATTAAACGTGGCGCATCCGTCATCGGATCCGCCGGAAGCGGAAAAACCGAAAGTGTCGTTTACGGATTTCTAAAACACTTCCAGAAAGAAGGCTTTTGCGGTATCATTCACGACTACAAAGATTTTGAACTCACCGAAATGGCATTTCCCCTTTTTAAGGATAGTGATATTCCGTTTAAGGTCATTTCCTTTGATAAAATCATCCATAGGGTAAATCCCATTGCGCCACGCTATTTAGAGAACGAGGAAAGCGTAAACGAGGTGTCTAGGGTTTTAATTGAAAACCTTTTGGAGCAAAGAGAGAGCGGAACGTCTGGAACAACGAAATTCTTTAACGATGCTGCTGAAGGATTGATTGGTGGCTTGATTTGGAAATTGAAAACCGACTACCCTAAATATTGTACACTACCGCATTTGATAGCGATTTATCAACACCTAGATACAGATAGCCTAATTCAATTTTTGGAAACCAACACCACATCAAGAGCGATGGCAGATGCATTTATTAGCGGTAAGGATTCAGAACGGCAGACTGCTGGAGTAAAAAGCACTCTGGCAAATGCGCTTAAACGAATAAGTACACAGCGTATTTTTATGGCACTATCCGCAGACGAAGTGCCATTGAATATCAATAGCGAAGATAATCCTGCGGTCATTTCAATAGTCAACAACCCAAAATTTGAGACTTCGTATTCGCCTGTAATTGCTACCATTATCCACACCATTACCAAACAAATGAGCGTGCGGAATTCAAAACCTGCATTTTTGTTGATGGAAGAAGCGCCTACCATACGCCTTTTAAATATGCACCGAATCCCTGCAACGTTGCGTAGTTATAACATCTCAACTATTTATGTGATGCAGGACAAAATACAAAACGATATGATGTATGGCGATAAGGCAAGTAAAGCGATTTTGAGCAATCTATCCTACCAGTTTTTTGGTAAGGTCAACGACCCGGACACCGCCAAATATTACGAACGTTTTTTTGAAATTATCAAAGACCCAACCAAGAGTATCAGTCGAGGACATAATCTTGATTTTGATACACGAATTACTACTGGCGAAAAGGAAATTCCGAAAATAAGGGCAGATGTTTTCTTTAGATTAAAGGAAGGCGAGTTTATCACTTATGCAGATGGTAGGGATAAGAAGGTGCAGTTTAAGTTAGCCGATATTCAAAGGGAACTTCCTAATGAAACTAAACAGTTTTCTAAAGCTGATTTAGCAGCTAATTTTGACCGGGTTTATGATGAGGCGCGGTCAATATTTCAGTAATAATTCTCAATTTAAATATTTTTTAAGAAGAGATGTGAATTCCAATTCTCAATTAACAAATTTGTGTATGTTGCCTAATATCCTAATTTTTTCAATTATTTTAGAGGTCTGTTCATATCATAAACTACAACTGTCTAATATGGAAATAAAATTTACTTCATTGCATCAGGTTGACCACCATTTAAATAATGTCGAGGAAATTGATATCGAAAATCAAAGCGAAGATCTAATAAATTACACACAAAGATTAATTACAGAAATTACTGAAGGAACAAGCAAACGTAAGTTCAATTTTAGAAGAGATACTACAGAAGTACGTTCAGTCTTGGGTCAATTTATGGGAGGAAATTATAGTGGTAAAGATGCTAATGCTAAAAGGCTTTTAGGTGTAGAAAAGACAACACAGGCAGCTATTGCACATTTAGGTAACGAAATACAGAAGGGGAGTTTATTTCAAGCACATATTCTAGACGGAGATTCTGATATCATAGTAATCAGTAAGGCCGACCAAATTAGATTTTTAGATGAAGATGATTTCAATTTGAAAAGTGGTTTACCTTATGAAAAAAAGATTTTTAAAGCATTTCTAGTTCGCTTTGAAGCTGGAAAAGCTAAGGAAACATTTGTTTATGACACGACTACAAGGTTGGCAACTTATTGGTGGGATACATTTTTGGAATTAGATGAAGTATATACTTCAGAATATAATACTAAAACTGCTTTAAAGTTATTAGACAGCAAGGTGTTCAACAATATGAAAAAGAAATTTCCAGCTGACCATACTCGAATTAGAAACAAAGCTGTTGGATATTTTCAATCTCAAAATCAATTTGAAATGGGGAGCTTCTTAGAAGCGACTTTAAATAATTATGTGCCAATTGAATCTGAATTGCCTAAAACTGCAATAATAGAAAAAATCCGAAATCTTCCCGAACGATACAACTTTGATTCTCAATTCCCAATTGCGGAAGACCAAGTAACGTCAAGAAAAGTTAAAAGTAAAATAAATTTGACGGATAAGGTAGACCTTATAATAAAAGAAAATATACCTGAATTAGATAGTACTATAAGTGGTTTTCTGGACAAAGAAAACAGAAAATATATTATTATTCGAACCGATACAGGTTATGAACATTTCAAAGGGAACACTCTCGAAATATCTGAAGAAGAAGAATGAATATAGTTGAAGAAGTTGAAAAGTTATTTAGTTCTGTTAAGTCGTCAATTCAGATTGACGACAGGGCGACAACTTTTCGTTTTAATTCTGCAATATCTCAGAAACCTTCGCTTACGGATATCAGCATAAAAAGCTTTTTACAATTTATTCCGAAACAGGATACTTTGAAGCTTTCATTAGTTGTAGAGGAACAAGAACCAATCGGTTTTATCTCAACCTCATATGATTCCGGGTTTGTTGAATCCTTAAATGAGTATTTTGAGCATTATGAATCAAGTGAGCAAATTACTTTAAAAATAGAGATTGATAAAAATTCTCAAAATGGCTGTTTAAGTATTTACTCTTGGAATTCTTTCAATGCCTTTGTAAAATCTTTGCCTCTCTTACAGTTCGTCGATATCCTTTCAGAAGCTACTGGGTTAAATAATTGTCTGAAGTTCAAATATCTTGAAAAATCCTTACCTAGTTTTGAAACTAAATGGCTAAAATTTGGTTATGATTTTGAAAAATGTGAATTTCAGTCTCAGCTTCATCTAGTAGAAGCCAATTGCTACTTCAATGACAGCAAAAAATATCCTTATACCCCAATTCACTTTGATTTAACGAAAAGGCCCTTAACAACTAATGCAATAGTGGAAAAGTTGGATATCCTTACCGTAGCTTTTTCCATAATTTCTATTTTCGACTATTCAAAAATAGGATCTTCTACTATAGAATATCGATTAAATGGCTATAAGCTTGTGCAAGGGTCATTCGAGTTGGATAGAGAACTAATTAATAATGGTAAGAATTATTTAGAATTATTTGATTGGATATACTCTTCTGAGGGTAATGTGGCTGATAAATTAGGAGTAGCCCGAAATATTATATCACTTTATATTAGAGCTGATAATATTTCGGCTGATAGTGGTTTGATTCACTCTATAAAATCTGCCCATCAGACTTATCTCAAAGATAACGTTGCAAGTTACATATCGCTTCGTTCAAACATATTAGATGAATTGAGTTGGATATCTCAAAAGTCTTCGGAAGTCATACAAAGTTTTCTTTCCGCTTATAAACAATCTAGTTTAACATTTGTTTCTTTCTTTATCTCAATATTCTTATTAAGAACACTTAGTTCTGGGAATTTTTTGAAAGTCTTTAATAATGAAGTTACTACTGTAGCTCTTGCATTCTTAGTCTTATCGGTAGTGTTTTTGTTATTTTCCAGACTTACCGTTCTCAAAGAAAGAAATCGTCTTATAAGGAAATATGGTAATCTCAAATCACGATATACAGATCTGCTTATCGAAGAAGATATTAATCGCGTTTTAAATAATGATTCAGAATTTGAATATGAGAAAAATTTCATCAATAGCAGAATCAAACAATATACTTGGCTTTGGTCCATAACTATTGGAGTGTTACTGCTTACAATATTGTCCGTTTCGGAAATGATACCCTGCTCATTTTATCATTAATTTGCTATATATATATATATATATGTTTTAACCTTTTTACGATAACCTTTTTTAGGTTTATTATTTTAATTAGCATCTTTTATTAAAGGAAATTGCCGTATCCATCAATTTGCTATCATATTTAATAAATTTTTAAATTGTCAGGTACCCTATTACAGAAAACAAAATCAATTTTCGCAAATTAATATCATTATTTTCATCACCTATTTTATTTAAGTAAATGACCGAAACAAACCGTATAGAATACAAACGAGAATTGTCCGATGGACTCGAAAAAGAGGTCATTGCTTTCTTGAACTACCGTGAAGGTGGCATTATTTATATCGGCATCGATAAGGATGGAAATACTTACGGATTGGCAGATGCAGATGGCGACCAGTTGAAAATAAAAGATAGACTCAAAAATAACATCCGCCCTTCTGCACTTGGTTTGTTCGATATTGTGAGTGAGGAAAGGGACAGTAAGAACATCCTAAAAATTATTGTGGCCAGCGGTCCAGAAAAACCGTATCATCTCAAAAAATACGGGATGAGTGAAAAGGGTTGTTTCATTCGTTTGGGTTCAGCTGCTGAACCGATGCCACAAAAAATGATAGACGAGCTGTTTGCTAAACGTACCCGAAATTCCATCAGTAAAATTAAGGCAGGTCGTCAGGATTTGAGCTTTGGCCAGTTGAAAATTTATTATGAGGAGTCGGGATATTCCCTTGGTAAAGCATTCTCAAAGAACCTGGAGCTACTTACCGAAGATGGCGCTTTCAACTATGCTGGCTATCTTTTGGCAGATAAGAACAACACTTCTATAAAGGTGGCCAAGTATTCCGGCACAACCCGGACAGACCTTATAGAAAGTAACGAATACGGACACGAATGTTTGGTCAAAGCCACCAAGCAAGTGATAGATAAAATTGCTGTCGAGAACCGAACCAACACAAAAATAACAGCTAAGGAAAGACAACAAGCCAAACTTTGGAATCCCATCGCATTGCGTGAGGCCATTATCAATGCTTTTGTGCATAACGATTATACCAACGAAATAACACCAAAGTTTGAAATTTTTAGCGATAGAATTGAAATCACTTCGGCAGGTGGTTTACCTGAAGGATTGAGCGAGCAAGAATTTTTTGAAGGTTTTTCAGTCCCACGTAACAAAGAACTAATGCGTATTTATAAGGATTTGGAACTGGTTGAGCAATTGGGTTCTGGTATACCTCGTATTTTGGGACATTACGGAAAAGAAAGTTTTAGTTTTTCTGATAATTTCCTAAGAATGACTTTTATTGCTAAAGAAGCTGTTGTTGAAGAAGGTGGTCAAATAGGTGGTGTAAAGGGTGGTCAAGAAGGTGGTGTAATAGGTGGTGCAATAGGTGGTGTAATTGATTCAACCGAAGCTCTAACTAAAAGACAAAAAGAAGTGCTTAAACTTATTGCTACAAATCCTTCAATAACCTATAATGAAATAGCAGAAGCTTTAAGTATAAATGAATCTGCTGTTGGCAAACATATTACATCTATCAAAAATAAAGGTTTTTTGTTACGCCAAGGCGATACCAGAGGCTATTGGAAAATAAAACTTGAGGAAAATTAAAATAGATATCAGTTATATTTTGCAAATATTATACATAACAACTTTACATTAAAGGACAATTAATTTATGGATAATAGAGTTTATTATGGAGAATATTCCTTAAAACATTGGATAGAACTTATTCTAAAAAAGAATGTAATTTTGCCAGAATATCAGCGCTTTTTTGTTTGGAACGAAAAGAAAGTTGAAAAGCTAATTGATACATTTAAACAGAAACAATTTATACCACCAGTTACTATTGGTGCTTTTAAAAATGATGATGAAAGTCAAAATTTAATACTTGACGGCCAACAACGCCTAACGAGTATTTTGTTAGCCTACCTTGGTTTATTCCCAGACGAAACCGAATTCAAAAAAACAGTAGAGACTTTTGTAAATGACAATGATGATGATGAAGAGCCAGACGAAGTTATGGACAATGTTTTTGAATGGAAGTTTGACTTATTAACTTCAAAAGGGCGAACAAAACAAGAAATTAATTCAAAGATTATCGATGGCAATTATAAGCGGATAGATTTAGAACTTGATAATACTTTTTTCGAAACCCATTTTTTAGGATTTTCATATTTGGTGCCATCTATTACAGACCAAAACGACCAGCAAAAATACTACTCAACCGTATTCCGCAATATAAATATTCAAGGAGAAACATTATTACCGCAAGAAAGTAGAGCCTCACTATATTATTTAGATAAAAATTTAGAAAGTTTCTTTCGTCCTACCTTTATTAAATCCTATGCTATTAAGGGAACAAGTAGCGTAACAACTATCGATTTTGTTCGATATTTATCAATGCTTTCTCAATATTCCGTAGAACAAACATCCCATAGAATTGCACGTAGTTATAAACCTAAAATGGAAAAGTATTACGAAGAATATATTTATGATGTAGTAGCTGATAATGAAGGAAAGTATGGTAAATTCTCAACCATATTTCCTCAAAGAGCTTTTGAAGAACGTTTAACTAATTTAAGAAATACTGCCAGCGAACTAGATATTTCTAATGAATTTCCTTCGATAATAGATTTAGATATGTATTTCTTTGGCCTTATCTATGTTTTAGTTTTTGAAAACAATTCAATAAATATAGAGCGCAAAGAGGAACTTATGGCAGAAGTCCAAGTACAAATCAATGCTTTTAAAGCAAATTCCTCACACACCAGAGCGCCTAGTAATTTAGGACATCTTAGGTCTAGAGTTCAAAGTTCTATAGAAATATACTGTAGATATGCGAACTAACACACATTCAGATTTTATTTTTTCCCCAATAACAGAGGTTTTGAAGGATGCCGTTACGGCGAGTTCAGGTATAGGGAAGGGTATTGAAACATTTCCATTATACGATTATGTGATGCAATCTACATTTTTAAAAGCTACTGGTTTTCAGGAGCAAAAGATGAAATGTATATGTTGGGAGATAGCAACGTTTGATTATGAATATAGATACGAGTTTACTAAGACCCCATTGGGCGAATGTTCTAGTTATTCTGAAAAGCAAAAAATTTATAGAGAACTTATAAATCAGTTGAAAAAAAATGGTCTTGTATTCTCTGATATTAATATTGATAAAGAAGCTATTTTGAGGTCAGCTTTTTCTGAGATTTCAGGCATATTTTCAAAATCTAATCTATCTATCTGGGCGCAAAGAGAGTTTGTTAATTTTGAAAAACTATTAGTTGGTATAAATGCAAATCATTTTGCTAATGACAAGGGAAGTTTATTTTCAAATCCATTACTTCAGGAAATCTACCAGAATCATTTATATAGACACAGAAACAGAACAGCTCATAATACTTCATCATATCAACAGAATCTACCTACGCTGGCAACCCTAATAAAAGAAGAGTATAAATTTGAAAATTATTTTGTGTACTTTTTTTTACTATCGCTTATTGATAAAATATTTATTGCGCTTTATAACAAATATTTAGAATTGATAGATGTGAATTAGCAAGATACTTAAAAAGGCCCTTTTTCCCTAGGACCTTTATTAGTCACTTTCCATTGGTTATTTTCTTTTACTAGTTTAAAAATACCAGGCTTACTATCATAGTTAGAACTGTATTTGACCCACGCAATATCAGTCTCGATAACTTCATCTGATATGGCAACGCTTGCATCATTATCTGCGTCTGGCACTAAACCCTGAATCATTAGTAAACTATCATAGCCGTCGGAAGTGGTATGTTTTTTTAAAGTGCTATTATCTTTAGCATAAAAACTTTCTACCACAATCTTAGTGGTTTCTGATGGAGACATATTCTTGGTTTCAGAACAAGAAATAAATAAAAGTACGAGTGAGCAAAAGACTAAATTTTTCATAATATTATTAATTTGGGTTATTGATATATCTATGCGATATATTCAGTTTTATATTGCGTTCGCCATCCTTCTCGTTCAATTCCAAAATTGCCCTACGGTCATCTGATAATGAAAATTTGGGCATAACGTAAACAAACCGCACCATTTTACCTTCTGCAATTTTTGAAGGCAGATGCTGCTTGTAAATAGGTTCTTGATACAAACTTTGTAAAGATTTCCTTTTCCCTTTTTGTCGAGTCTCGATGGAAAGGTTCAAGAAATTCAAATCGTAATCCATCGTAGAATTATTCTCAATCCGGACAACGAAGTAGAGTTCTTCTTTATCAAAAACAATATTTTCAACAGTCAAACCAATGCCTTGCGTTCGCTTCTTAATCCGACCGATACGTTGGTTTCTGTTAAGAAGATAGGAGCAGAATTTTTGATAATAGTAGGTTCTGTTATCTATATTTTTTTCAGAAGTTACAACCTGAATCGAATCGGTTACTATTGGTTTTTCATTCCCAATACTATTTGAAAATGGAATGAAATAATTGAGCTTTGATAGCTGCTTTTTATATCTTACAATATACGAAAAAATTGCACCATTTCTATTGACTACCAGTAGATTACTTTCTTTCCCAGGCTTCGCCTGAAGTAATCCAAAATACTGTTCTTTTTCACGATTGTAGGTAAAGACAAAATTATCTGAGCCCGTTATGCCCTGTCTTATGGGTTCTGGAAAAAATAGGGCTACATTTTTGGTATCGTTTGTGTAAATAGTGTCGAGCGACTGTTGCGCCATAATATGGGTTGCACAAAAAACCATCATAATTATCATATAAGTTTTCATAATAGTATCTTTTTATTATTGCCGATTATCGGCTTTTAGGATTAATCTGTAATTGTTTAGGACGGTTACTTTTACCCTTCGGTTGGAACGCCGAAATACTTGTGTAAGTCCGCCCACTTGTGGAACGGTTGGGATATTGATATCGCCAATGACATCATCCAATACTTCCCTTGTTGCTTCCGCTCTAAAGTTATTCTCGACATAAATGCCCTCGCTTCCATCTTGCAAGTCAAATGCTTTAAGCTTTGTTGGATGATGTTTGATATTTTCAATTTCAATAAGCGCGCGATTGGGCTGAAAACTGATAAACCCAAAAACTGATGTGTTTTTTGGCATAAGCTTACCATTGATAGTTGCGGATTTCGTAAGCCGCATTCTTAATCTAGTATTTGCAGTTACGATTTGGTCGCCATCGACAACCACATAAATAGTTTCATCCGTATTGCCTAACGTTGAAAAATCAATAGGTTTCGGCGATGCAGCAAAGAACAGTTGATGTTCTAGTCCTAACTCTTTGGCTTCAATTTTTTGTTCTCGTTTTAGTTCAGTAGAATCAATTTGACGGGTATTATTTTGAGCAACTTTCTTTTGCCCAAAGTTCTGATACTTCTTTTCAGAGTAATGAATCTTACCCGCATCATAGATACTATCTACAATGCGTTCTTTTTCACGTTCTGGAAGGTCAGGGTCATAGAACCCTAACGAGTCAATTAACTTTTCGTCGTATATACTCGGTGCATTGGTTTCCCTTGCTTCCTTTAAATCGTTGATGGCATCCAGTTTGGAATCATACTCTTTTTGGTTTTCGTCCAAATCTGGTACTAAGGTCTGTTCTAGATTATCATTTTCGCTTTCATCATCGCCCATAACCATCATAGAATAGGAAATCAGGAATATGAAAATCACAGCCAATACAGCCGCAAATACTATTTTGTTCTTTTCTATTTTCATAAGTGTTGTTTTTAAATGCCAATTAACCGCCCGACGGTAGGCGGTTCGGCTCAATTTTCATCGTTTATTTTTTTTAAGGTGTTCTCGAAGTAATCGGTAATTAACAATCCGTGAGGATTATTTGGGAAATTACGGTCAACCATTATCAGATTTCCTGTAGAAACCAACTCGTATCTATCGATAATAGTCCCTCTATTGATTTCAAAAATGGTGGTTGTTGTAAAGCTATATGACCCGCTGTTTTCGCTTATTTTGGAATCAATACTCACTACTTTTTCTACCAAAGAATACTGTAACAATCGGTTGTAGACACCATCCGCTTTTTTTTGTCGGTATAGGTTATCCACGGAACTGTTGCCGAGCCAAAGTGCCTTTTCTAGATTGCGTTCGTAATTACTGGCATCGATATTATAAAAGTAGTTGTGGAACAGGTCTAAATGTGCCAAAGCTTCAACCCTAAAATTTTCTTTTTGTGTAACGAGCTTCAGCGGAATAATGCTGCCATCGGTATTTATGGCGAAGGCACTATTAAGTGCTTCTTTATTTGTCTTGAATGCCATCCATAGGGAAAGGGTGCTCGATAGCATCGCAAAAATGACAACTGCCAACACGATAAATCTGTTCAATTTTAGGACGGCATAGATGTTTTTATAGGGTGTTTTCATAGTTCTATCTTTAATCTGTCTTAGGCAGTAAATAATCTGAGCGTAAACGATGTGGCGCGTTTGTATAATTTGAATTTTAGAAAAACAATGAAACCTACCGACCCAAGCTGAACCACAGGTGCAAAAAAGCCCTGGCCAACATCTGTCCCAAAAAGGCTTGTCCAGAAGTTCGTATTGATTTCAGTATAGAGTGCGTTTACAAATACGTTGACCAAAAAGAAGGCTGGTACTAGCATATAGACCGCAGCGTATAATTTAAAAAAGGTATAGGCAAGCGAACGGAACTTTTCAAAAACGGCCAAACTTATAACCAACGGAAAGAAAGCTTGCATTATTCCAAGTAAAAAGTAGCGTTCTGCAAGGAATAATGGGTAGATGAACAAGTCCAAAATCCAAAGAAAAAGACTAATGATAAAGGCAAATATTTTAAATCCGTAAAGTGGCGTAACAAGAGCTTCGTACAATAATGCCATTGCTGCCTGAGCTGCTTCTAAAAAATTGATTTCCTCTTCAATAGGAATATCCTGCATCTGCAAAGGCAATAAAGCGGGTGCTGTACCACGATATTGAGCTTCAATGGAAACCAAAATGCTATCAAAGAAGCCAAGTACTTGTGTCGAGAATATGACCAGAATAACTATTGCAAAATTCTTCATCAATTCCCCAGGACTCAATCCCCAAGTGTAACCATCCTTATCCGCAATACCTTCATTATATTTTTTTAGGATATTGACCAGAAAGAACAATACAGCAAGCGTTTTCATTCCTGCAATAGTATATTGCGAGAAACTGCTGTTCTGTATGGTTTGAAATACCGCATCAACGTATTCCAGTCCAATCCCTAAAAGTATGGCTGCGGTCATTATTAGTATTCTGTTTCTCGGTTATTAATTTTGTCCTGCATCTTTCTAAAAGAAATAATATCCTTGTAGCGTTTCGTTTTTGTTTGAATGTTTGAAACCATTTCTCTGGATTCCTTTTCTTTCTGTTTTAACACTTCGGCGCGTTCGGCATCGGACATTTTTAGATTATCGCTGGACAAGATTTCGCCCATAAAGTCAACGGTGTCCAAAGAGTTTTGCACTATGGCGTCAAAGGATTGTGCAACACGTGTAACTTCGTCGGGCTTGATGTAAGGCGAGTTTAAAATATCCTGCAAATCGTTTTGCATTACATTGATAAGGCGTTGATTGTTGGCTGCTATTTCTTCAACTGCCCTAAGTTGTTGGACAACACTTGACACCTTTTCTATACTTTCTTTTGCATCTTTCAGGAACTTTACAGACTTAATAAGTTGAGAGGTCTGTTTTGCAGATTCGACAAGAGATTTTACCAAGCTAATAAAGTTGGTATTGTCATAAGTGGGCATTCCCTGGCACGCAGCGCGTGCAGGCAGTAAAAAAGTGAATGCGATTGCGAGTACTAAAATTTTTGTCTTCATAATATTATGTTTTAGATGTGAATTGAATTATTGCTTTTTCCATATTGTTATGCTCATCGAAGAGCTTCATTATGGCCTCGTTTTCTTGTCCATCGGTCAAGTATGCCGCATATACTTCCTTCGGAACTTCTAGCCTAAAAATGTTGCTTTCCTTTCCTATTTTGATAAACATCTCGGTGTACTTCCGTGGTCCAGAAAGATTGTTTTTGATGGATTTTAATTGGTTTAAATCGTGGCTAGATAGATTGAGTCGTTTGACCAATTCGTCATATCCTTTTTCGTTGTTCAGGCTATAAATGACCTGCGTATTTTCTAGTATGCTGGCTGATGTTGAATTATTGGGAAGTTGATTTATGGATTGAAGTATAATCCCAATAGCACCATTTTGTTTACGGATAGCTTGATAATAGAATTCCACGCTTTCCAATACGTTATCAAACTTGAGTTGTTTGGCAAACTCATCAAATAGAATGATACCCTTTTCAGCTCTGTTTTTCCAAATAGTTCTTTGGATAGCGGACTTAATCAGCTTTAACATCACGGACAGGATTTCCTTGTTGTCCTTGACTTCATCCAGTTCAAAAACAATCAATCGTTTATCCTCGATTTTATAGGTCTGGTCTTCACTCACTTCAAAAAGGAAACTATACAGACCATCGCCGACATATTCGGACATTACGTGCAAGAAGCTCGTAACATTAAAGTAGTCGGGATGGATTTTTAGGTTATCAAGAAGATTTTCTTGATTCCTTTCTATAAAATCATAGAAGCCTTCCAACGAATGATTTTCAGAAGTGCTATCGTAATAATGACGCAATATCTTTTTGACCGAAACCGATTGTGCTTTGGTTACTTTTAAATCCGAAGCAAAGAGCTCAAAGAGGAAAACAGACAAGTCTTCCAAACGTTCCGGTGTTAGGTCATTAGTATCACTTATATAAAATGGATTGATGCCCAAGTTTTTGCCACTTTCATAGCGAAGCACCGTGTATTTTTCTGGGTAGAGTTTGGCAAATTTGGTGTAGGATCCACCAAGGTCAATGATGACCAGACGTACACCACTTTCAAAATATTGGCGTAGAATATTATTAGCCAAAAAGGATTTGCCTTCCCCTGTTGGCGCAAAAATGGCGAAGTTTCGTGCCTTGATACGTTTCTTCTTTTCGTCCCAAACATCCTTTAAAACGGGAATGTTATGTTCACGGTCGTTAAAGATGATTCCAGTAGCATCGCTTTTGTAATTGGTGTTATTGATGAACAGGCATAGTGCGTGCTTTAAATCGGTTACGTATAAATCGTTATTTGAGAAATTAGACGAAAAACAGCAGTAACTGTTCAGGATATAATTCTTTCGTTCTTCGCCTCTAGGATAATACGGAATGATATCAAGTTCCTTAAACTCAGTCTTAATCTTTGAAGTGATTCTATCTAGCTCTCGGGCTTCCCGAGCCCAGTAAACAATGTTTAAATGACCACGAATAATCCGTGCATTATCATCCGCATTGATTTGGTCAAGGATATGCTGAATTTTGCCAAGTACTACTTTGTTTTGCGAACCGAAGCTTGAACTCTTGTTGAGTTCTTCAATCTTTTTGTCGAGCAACTTGCGCCACTTCTGTTTGTCATCCAAATACAAAATTTGATTGACGATATGATTTTCGTCAAGCGTAAGCCCTAAGCCATCAATAAACCCTTGATGAAATACAAAATCGTCAGAAGTGAATTTCTCATTGGTTTTGCTACTCTGTACACTTTCGCCAAAGCACAGTTCGCTATTGATGGCAAGGGCATCAAAATGGTTTTCGCCAATATTGACGCTTTTCTTTTCTAATAAAATATCGGTATCAAAACCTTCGTTAAAGCCATTGAAATAGCCTTTGGTTAACTGTTGGATTTCCTTTGCATCAATCGGAAGGAATTCCATTTTACGACTGTTATTTATGAAGGAAACGGAATCGCTTACCGAGTTGACGAACCGTTGCACGTTATCATCCAGTTCTTGCACAGTTCCTTTTGAAACGTTACGGAACGGATTCACATATTTTGAGTTATTGAGTGCCTTGTTCTTTGTCAAAGTAAAAAACAGGTAACACTTATGTTCTATATGTCCGCGACCTTTAAAATGCTCGTGTGTGGCTTTTTCTAAAAAGGTGCTATTTGGTAATTGTTCCGATGTATAAGTTTTCTTCAGGTAGATATCTTGCTTATGAACTACAGTCCCAACTGGTAATGATTTTAGGGCTTGAAACCAAGCACCGTGCATATCCTCAAAATCATTTTCAGAAAGCGAATAGATTTCCGGTAGATTCCCTTTATAGCACAAAACCACGTTGCCATTATTGGCAAACACGATATTATCTTGAATATCTGCGATAGGTTGATATGCCGAAAGGTTAATCTTGTTCATAATCGAAGCCAGAGTTTTGTTTATTACTTATAATTTGTGGGAATACTTTTGCCACCTGAAACAGTTGTGGATTATTGCTAATTCTCGTGAGCGCGATGTATAAAGCAGCGTTGAAAATGGCAACACCTATAATTATTCCAAAACTGAACGAGAAGATGATAACCATTAGCGAAGCGAGTATGGACATCATCATTAGGGCAAACAAGGAAATGGGCAGCCCAAAAATGACTGCCTTTTTCCTAATGTTTTTATAGGGCTCAAATTTCTTCATTTATACTACGATAGAAATCAGATAAGTAAATATGCCGACAACTGCACCTGCGATTAAAACAAAGACAAGGACACGGGTAATACCTTTTTTAAGGTCTGCATTTTCCCCAAAGAAATGTCCGGCATTAAATAGGAAACCAACAAGAAATATAACCCCAAGTAAAATTGGAAAGATGGTTCTGATGGTATCGCCCACATCATTAACGGAATCTTCAATTCCCCCAATTTGGGCAAAAAGTGATGTTGAGAGCAGCGACAAAAAAGTTGCCAAATAGATTGATTTTTTCATAATAAAAGGTTTAGAGTTTTTATTTATTTTCGCTTTCTTAAATTTACATATATTTGTACATAAATAACTGAATATCAATTATTTGTGAATAAAATATTATTTGAAATCAATTGAATTTAATTGCTATTATTTGGCATCAAATTCTATGAGTTTTTGAAGGAAAGTTGTTGATAACCTGAAAATTGAAAATGAAAAAAGTGCTCAAAAACGTCAGTTTTGTCTTTTTGCTTCTAAAAATGTGCATCGTTTTTAGTCAAGAACCGACTGCTCAAAAAAGAATTGTGATTGACGTTGGGCACGGTGGAAAAGATGCTGGGGCCATAGGCATAAATGGCATCCAAGAAAAGGATGTGGTTCTGGATATTGCGAATGCCATTTTAAAGTTCAATAATGAATTAGAAAAGCCACTCGATATTTATTTGACCAGGTATAAAGACACCTTAATTTCCTTATCGGATAGAACGAAGCTGGCCAAAACACTAAAAGCGGATTTATTTGTGTCCCTACATTGCAATCATTCTGATAATTCAGATGCTAGAGGTGTTGAAGTTTACACTTCGAGCAAGCAAGGGGAATATTCTAAAGAATCTGTTTTTGTTGGTTATCAAATTGAAAGAACACTTTGCAAAGTAATTGGGTACGAGAGTAGAGGTATAAAGTTTGCAAATTTTCAGGTGCTTCGCGAAACAGTAGGTAATTGTATTTCTGTTCTCTTGGAATTAGGCTTCCTATCTAATAAAGAAGAAAGCGATTATCTATCAAACACCACAAACATAAAATTTATGGCATTGGCCATTTTACAATCCCTAAAAAAACAGTAGCGTTATGAAAGACATATTTTTAGAGTTAAC
>NZ_CAXBOU010000019.1:0-108403 GCF_963977385.1 uncultured Maribacter sp.
TAGTGGTCGTTCCGTCTCCATTGTCACCAACAGTTGTAATCTCGTTTCTTGGGTCATTGTCCGCATCGTCAGCATTAATTGTTACTTGGCCACCATCTACCAATGAAATTATTTTACCTGTTGGATCAATGGATAAATCTTGTGTGTCAGTATTTACCAAAGATGATAAGTCAATATCCGTAGCAGTTGGATTATTGGTAATATTTAAAATCTGTGTACTAGGATTATATGTTAAGTCCTGTATCTCATTTTGGTCATCCTTGTCTCCATCTGCAAGTTCACTAGCCGTAATGGCATCGCTCAATTCTAGATCTGTAGCAAACGTATTACTTAAATCTACACCGGTTGATCCCGGAGCAGGATTGGTCAATTCTAAAAGTGTTCCTGTAATTATTACATCAGATAATTCGTTCTCTGGATCAGGGTCGGCATCTGGTATTGCACTACCACCAACCTGTTGCCAAGTTGTTCCATCCCATGCATATAATTGTCCATTATCAGTATCAACATAAGTATCTCCAGAATTTACCCCATTTGTACTTGGAGCTCCTGAAGCTAATACCGCTAATTCGTTGGTTTCATCTTCATCTGTATCAGTAGAGTTAACCGTATAATTTCCGTTACCATCATCATCTACAGTTACTGCTCCTGTACCAGCTAGTACAGTTTCACTTAATGTTGATAAATCAGCCGTAGTAGACGCACCATTTTCAATATCAATTTGAAGTTGATTCGATCCATTTAAATTAGCCCCCGTTAAGTTCTGATTATCACTACTACTATTCGCTAAATCTGCAATAGCTTCCTCAACTGTAGTTTCATTAACTAAATCACCATCAACATCAATTGGGGTGGCTAAGTTAACTTCAGATGCATTCTGGTCATCTGTACCAACAAAGGACACAGGAGCGCTATCTCCATTATTAAATGTAAACGTACCATCTAAGTTATCGGAAAGTTGAGATTTAGAAATTGTTTGTGTGCTATTATCTTCACGTGTAAATGTTACTGTACCATCATTATTATCAGCTATACTAGTTATCGTTTCGTTGATATCAGAAATTGTACCGTCAGCCTCTGTCAGTGTCGCGATTCGATTACCAGCAACTAGATTGCTGATTACTAAGCCATTTGTATCAATCGTTACATCACTACCATCATTGTTGGTAAATGTATATGTTCCATCGGGATTTGCTGTGATATCCGATTTTGAAATGATCACACTTGCTCCGACCTCATTGACCAAAGTAACATTACCATCATTGTTATCCACTATCGAGGTAATGGTCTCTTGGATGGATATAGTTGTACCGTCCTCTTTTTCATAAAGACCGATTTCATTACCAGTGGTCGATGTACCCGTAATATCGGTAATCGTTTCGTTGATATTAGAAATGGTTCCATCAGCCTCTGTCAGTGTCGCGATTCGGTTACCTGCAACTAGATTGCTGATTACCAATCCGTTCGTGTCAATCGTTACATCACTACCATCATTGTTCGTGAACGTATATGTTCCATCAGGATTTGCTGTGATATCCGATTTTGAAATGGTAACACTTGCACCTGCCTCATTGATCAAAGTAACATTACCATCATTGTTATCTACTATTGAAGTAATCGTCTCTTGGATGGATATAGTTGTACCGTCCTCTTTTTCATAAAGACCGATTTCATTACCAGTGGTCGATGTACCCGTAATATCGGTAATCGTTTCGTTGATATTAGAAATGGTTCCATCAGCCTCTGTCAGTGTCGCGATTCGGTTACCTGCAACTAGATTGCTGATTACCAATCCGTTCGTGTCAATCGTTACATCACTACCATCATTGTTCGTGAACGTATATGTTCCATCAGGATTTGCTGTGATATCCGATTTTGAAATGGTCACACTTGCCCCCGTCTCATTGACCAAAGTAACATTACCGTCATTGTTATCTATGATTGATGTAATCGTTTCATTGATATCAGAAATTGTACCATCTGCCTCTGTCAGTGTCGCAATTCGGTTACCTACAACTAGATTGCTTATTACCAATCCGTTCGTGTCAATCGTTACATCACTACCATCATTGTTCGTGAACGTATATGTTCCATCAGGATTTGCTGTGATATCCGATTTTGAAATGGTCACACTTGCTCCGGCCTCATTGACCAAAGTAACATTACCATCATTGTTATCCACTATTGAAGTAATGGTCTCATTTATAGTAACCAGGTCTCCGTTTTCATTTTCATAAACACCTATAGCGTTTCCTGTGGCCGAAACCCCAGATAACGTAGTTTGAGTTTCTATAGGTAGGTTTACACTTGATGTTCCTCCATTTTCCAATGTTAAGACTAACTCACCGGTAGCTACATCAAAAGTAAAACCCTGTAATTGCTGACTATCGGTAGATGTCAACTCCCAAGTTGTTCCATTCCAATAGTAAATGATTCCAGTATTTGTATTGACATATAGATCACCTAAATCAGCACCGGCAGGCGTAATTGCTCCTGCTGCAGAAACATCAGTTCCTTGTAGAACCTCACAATTACATTGGTCTTCTAATGTTACTGTGGTTTGCGCTATAGAAATGCCTGACAACAGTAAAGCAAATAATACCATTAAGGATTTAATGGATTTACCTAGGGTTGTAGTAGTTTGACTCTTCATACTTTTAATATTCAATTCCACCTTCAAAAATTCTTTGGTCATATAGGTTGTTCAAAATGTGTTTTTCAGATAGTTCCGGTTATTTTTCAACAAGACGGATCACTGGCAATCACAATAAACAAATATTCATTATAAGTAGTGCACCTTAAAATAAATGTTGTGTAGAGAGATATTTACACCGTATACGTAGATAAACATGAGGTAAGGTTCTCTATTTTTTACATTGAAATGAATGTTGTTTGTCGACTATGTACTGTCATTTCGGTACTTTTGAGCGCTCTAACAGTTAATTATTTTTCCATAATTCAACTCCAAAATTTAATTTTAAAAATTTTAAAATTCTGTCACGCTTAGATAAAATTGAGATATTACCTACCCTCAAATACGGATAGATTAGTGAGGAAAATAGTCATAATTTTATTTATGAGAATTAAAAATTCAATACCCAAAAACAGAAATTAGTTTGACTTAATTCGGTAGGTAATTCGTCTGTTTGTAATTACGGTATAAGTAGTTATTACAACTTTTGGTGAAAATTCTGAGGTAGAATTTGCCCTTGTACCCGTGGTAGTCACTAAATCGCCTAAATTCGTACCTGGCGGTAAAGGAAAGGTGAATTTATATTTATTGGTATTATCAGTATTACCATCTTCATCTAAATATGAAGAAGTAGAACCATCTTGATCACTCGCACTCCCTTCTACAGCAGTACCTATATACACCTGACCCTCACCATAGTCTTGTGTTAGGCCTAACTTATTATCACCCAGTGTTGCAGTACCTTCGTTAATATCTGTGAAAAATACTTCAACAGTTGTTCCAGGTGCCGCCCAACCTGTGACAACTAGAGAATTTCCTGAGATATATGCTCCTCCTATAACAGGGAAATTCTCTAATCCGTTAGGGCCTGAATCTCCATCTGCCGTGTCATTCAAAGTAACACCATCATCAGCTAAATCTATACCCAACGCATCACCAGCTGTACCATTCGCATAAATGGAATTCTGACTAATTCGGTTGGATGTACCACCAATTATACTAATACCAGATCCTGCATTTGAATAAATCTTATTACTGATAATGTCTGAACCATCACCAGCTAATTTTATAGCCATTTGTTGAGGATTACCTGAACAATTGCCTCCATCTTGACCTGACGTAGTTAAAGAATTTTCTGATATAATAACACCTCCTGTAATAGCCTCACCATCAATAGCGGTTGATGCAGATGTATCGATTAAATTTTGGAGTATTTGTATACCTGTACCATCTATAAGTAATATAGCATCATCACATGCTTGATTCCCGTTATTGGCGAGATGGTTATTCTGTATTATTGATGAAGTACCCCCATCTATCAAAATAGCATAATCACTAGAATTTGCTATATAATTACCGTCTGCAATTAAATTTCCTCCTAAATTTTCAATACCAATATTGAGAGCATTTGTTGTTACCCCGGAAGCGTCTAAACCAATTATATTATTAGATACAGACAACGAACCTGCATCAACTCTAACACCTGAATTATTACTTGCAAAAATTGATAAGTTTTTTATAGCTACATTCTCTCCTGTTGTTTTAAATACGTCACCATTATCTCGATATACCTGAATTTCTGGTCTATTATAGTTTGGCAAGACTACATTTGAAACTCCAACGGTGCTTCCCCCAGACCCTAAAACACCTATATTAGTATCTCCTGTATAGGCCGTTTGCGTTCGTCCATCAATTACCGTATTACTACCGGTTATAATTGGCATAGGGTTAAAATTGGAGTATTCAATATCATAATAACCAGTAGAAAACTTGGCATCAGCAGTTCTACCCAATGGATCACTTGTATTAGGTATCATAAAAACTGAAATATCTTCACCAGCTACAGGGTCAAAAATCGAATTCGGTTCCACATCTAAAATTGCCTCACCTAAATTATTAGAATTAATTACAAATTGCGACAAAGAACCTTGACCGGTTTCATTCGTATTTACAATTGTACTAAAATTAAAACCAAAATTAATATCGACGATACCGTTACTTTCAACTGAAACTGTAGATACACTTTGTGCACCATTAATAATACCTAATGCTACATCTTGCGTAGCACTTGGGTTGACACCTCCTACTTCATCAATAACATCGAACAAATTTCCATCAGTATCACTAAAAATTCTAAAGGTTTGAATGGGATAACATGCCGAGCAATTTAACCCATTACTCCTGTTAGATCTAACCGTGGAACTTACAACCTTAACATTGAAGTCACCATCGGCCATACCCCCAAAAGAATAATTTCCTGTTATATTGGTGGTTTTTCTTTGTAAAAAATTACCTGATGAATCAAAGAGTTCTACAATTGCGCCAGAGATACCAATACCAGCAGAGGTAGCCTGACTTCTTCCAACTCCACCAGGGTAGTTCACATCTTCAAATACTCTACCTGCAATCAAATTAGATGGTACTTTTATAACAACAGCGGCAGAAATAACAAAATCTTGACCCACATTTACATTTGTTGTTACTTGACTATCACCTGGTGAGATAAATGAGGAAATATCGTAGGTATCTAAATCTACCCCATAAATATTGCTTGTATTATAAACAGGACCTACAGTATTATCATAAATTGTTGAATTGTATGCATTCGTACCCGTTTGACCACCATCACCTGTCAAACTGGAAGTAACATTGGCTTGATTGGTAATTGTTAATCTTTCAGGATTAGCACCACCAGAAGCTAAATCAGGATCACCTTCCCATGATAAAAATGTAGATTTAGCACCTGCACCAGCAATTGCATAAAAAGAATCTAGTGTAAAAGAATTACCATCGTTGCTTAACCCATCAAAACCCTGATACAAGTTAATATTTACAGCTGGTAACGAACGATCTTCATAAAAAACAATTAAGCTCCAACCACCTAAAACTGTTGCGGTACTACAATAACTACCAGTATTATCAATATCCAAACCACTAAAATCAAAATCATTAGTTGAAAGGTTTGGTATTGCTGCTACGATTGAAGTAACATCACTAACATAACCATAAAAATTTCTATTTGTTAAAGATGTCTGATATAAAAGATTTGCTGAAACACTTTGCCCCTCAAAGGTGACATTGGCATCTCTATTGGTATTTGAATGTGCCCAATACAAATATGCTCTTTCAACAATACCTGTATTAGGTATTGGAGATACTAATCTATTTGTTGATGAGGTTGTTATTGCACAGGGATCATTGCCATTGCCACTTGTTCTTAATGTTCCACCTGTAGTAGAATAGTCATAATAACCGTCAAATTCTTGAAATAATGTTAAAGGATCATTCGCTAAAATCTGAGAATTTATAGTACCGGTACCTGTGTCTGTATAATTAACAGTTGCATATTGTGCATTTGCTCCTGTAAATTCAATAGTGAAATCTTCGGCAAACTCTGGTATACCATCATTTGCTATTGGTACAGAAATCGTTTGAACATTATTTAATGCTCCAGTAAAAGTTAGGGTTCCTGATGTTGCTGTGTAATCACTTCCTGCTAGTGCAGTACCATTAACTGTTTGAAAATCTACTGTAAATGATACATTTACAAATCCAAACAAGAATACATTAGTACCATGGGCAGCTCTTGTTGATCTTACTGTAAAAACTGCATTACCTGTATCTTCATCAAAAGAAATATCGTCTATAATTATAATGGGCCCTTCAGGAAAACAATTAACGGTTGCTTCCCAACCTGCTCCTGTAGTATTTCCGTCTGACGTAAATCTAAATGTTAAACAACCCGAGGAATGTGAAGAATTTATAGCGGTAGGTATATTTGAGCTGTCATATTGACCAATTAAAGTTCCACTTGTATTGGTACCCTCATAGATATACAAAACATCTCCTGATACTACTTCAAAACTATTAAAATCGACGTTAATATATGTATTTGCAGTATCTGGACAAATTGTATAGACAACGTCTAAATTATTTGCGTAATCAGAAGGACCTCCTGGATCAAAAAATGTATCACTACATGTATTCATAGTAACGCCATTGGTCATAATAAGTGCATCATCATCATTTATTGTACCAGTTGCGGTATCAGTTATATCAACTGAAGGATTTGATGATGTAGTAAATTGAACTGTAAAGTTTTCAAAACCTTCTATAAGGCCATCATCAATTATTGGAACCGTAATAGTCTCCGTATCACCTGTATTCCCATTAAAATTTAAAACCCCGTTAGTTGATGTATAATCACTCCCCGCAATTGCACTACCATCCAAAGTTTGAAAGGTAACAGTAAATGGGCCAGCTGCATTTGTTCCTGTATGAGAAACAACAAAAGTAGTACTACCCCCGTCTTCAGCAATGGTAACATCGTTTATTTCAATAACAGGAATTGGAGCTGGAAAAACTGCAGTTATTTCAAAATTGTCTATATAAGCGTAATCATCACTTCGCCAATTAGTATTAGTTTTTGCAAACCTAACTGTTGTAGTTGCTGAAATATAAGCTGAAATATTCTGACTAAAAGCTCCTGAATTATTGTTTCCTGTAATCGTTCCAATACTAGCATAACTAGCTCCACCATTATTAGATATCTGTACATCCAAATCTCTATTACCGCCTAAACTAATGGCTCGCCAATCGAAAGATAGTGTAGCAGAAGAAGCTCCAGATAAATCAGCCGTTCTTCGGATATTTTCACCGTATAAATAATATAACTCTAATCGATCATTACTAATTCTAATATACTGATTATTAGGACCATTATCAGTATCTCCGGTTTCTATCCAATTAGTAGAGAAACTTTGAGAACCATTATTGTTTGAGTAAGATACACTACTAAATCTATCCAAGTAGGTCTCTTGACCATACACTGATGTATAAAACATGGATATAATAAGTAAATTAAATATGTATTTTAATTTCATATGTTTTAAGACAATGATTTTTGGATTATATCAAAATGATAAAAATCACATAAATCATTGGCTAAAATAAACATAGAGGTGGGTTAGCCCTAAAATTTGTTGTGAAGTAAGGTTATTACTAAGTGAATGAATAGATTATTGCTGTTAACCGTAAATTTATTTGATAATATACAATAGTATTTCATTTATTAATGTCTTAAAAAAATAGGTTTATTTAGTGAAAATCAACTTATTAAACATATCAATAATGGTATTTATCAATTATCTATAACGAAAAAAGCAACCAGTAATTTGGTTGCTTTTTTATTGAAATTTTATAGGAATTTACTCTAGAATTATAAACTCCGATCTTCTATTAACATCATGCTTCGCTGCACTACATTTTACACCATCTGAACATTCGTTCAAAAGTTTAGCTTCACCATAACCTTCACTAACTAGTCTATCAGTCGAAATACCATTTTTAATCATGTAATTAATAGTAGACTCAGCTCTTTTTTGTGATAACCAAAGATTATAGGCCGCTGGTCCCCTACTATCTGTATGAGAATTCACTTTTAATTTAAGACTAGAGTATTTTTCCATTGCAGCGATAACTTTTTCAATCTCAACTTCAGAATCCTTTCTAATACTATATTTATCGAAGTCAAAATAGATAGTACTTAGTTGAAGCAACTTGGCCAAATCGTCTCCAAAGCCAGCCGTAATTTGATCTCTCTCTAAATAAAAATCAATAATTTTTGGTTTGCCATCAGAAATACCAATGTACTCTTCAAAAGGAATATAGCCTTCCATTAAAGCTCTTACAAAATTACCTTTATTACAATCTAATTCTAAACTATATGTACCGTCAGAATCAGTAATTGTTGAGAAAAGTTCATCGTTATTTTCATTAATAACTTTAATAGTTGCCCCTACCAAAACTTCATTCGTAATTTTGTCTCTTACCGTTCCGGTAACTTTTTGAATACAATCAAAAGCCAAAGGTTTTGTCTCTATAAAGCTATAGATATCATCATACCCTAAGCCTTCTTCCCGGTTTGAAGCGACATAACCTGTTTTTAATTCTTCATTAAAAATGAACGTAAAATCATCACTATTACTGTTCACGGGTTTACCAACATTCAAGACCTTACCTGTAAAATCTTGCCTTTTTATTTTAGTAGCAAAAACATCTAGACCTCCTAAACCAGGATGCCCATCTGATGAAAAATAAAGAATTTCTTCACTTGTAATGTAAGGGAAAGTTTCGCGCGCTTCAGTATTTATATTAGGACCTAAATTTTGAGGCGGGCCAAATGTGCGATCTTGATTGATGGTTACCATAAACAAATCTGATTCACCAACAGAACCTGGCATATCTGATACAAAGTATAATATTTTCTCATCAGGACTTAAAGCAGGGTTAGCAACTGAATATGAATCGTTATTAAAAGGAAGTTCTTCAACTTCACCCCATAAACCCTCATCGGTCAATTTTGCTCGTAATATTTTTAGTCGAACAATACCCTTATCATCTTTTACTGTTCTCTTCTTTTCAGAATTATTTCGAGTAAAATATAAGGTTTGCCCATCTTTAGTAACAACAGAGGTCGACTCATGAAACCGAGTATTGACATTTTCATCTAATTTCTTTACGTTATTTAAAGAAGAACTATCTGCATTAACCTCATATAAATCTAAAAAATCTTTAGCGTTCCAAGTATGACGATATCTAGCAAAATTCCCAGTATCCCTATCTGAAGAAAATATTAATCCTTCTTTATAAAATGAAGGTGCAAAATCAGAATAAGGTGAGTTATACTCAAAAGCCCCCAGATTATACCTGCCAGAATTCTCTTCAATCTCAACCATAAAATTACGGTCCTGATTAAACGCAGTAGCGCGACCATCCCCTTTTGTAATTTCTTTAAACTTATCCATTATCGCACCAGAAGTATCATAATCTCCGAGCGTTTTCAGTGTTTGGGCATACTTGAAATAATCTTCAGCAGTTAATTCTTTAGAATATTCTGCTACCAACTTCTTATATGTATCAGCAGCATCTTTATAATCTGCGTTATAGTAATAGGAATTACCTAATTTTCTTAATAAATCTGCAGATACAAAGCCTTTATCTAATACCTTTTTATAAATATCAATTGCCGGACTAAAAGAATATGCTTCAAATTTTTCATTTCCTTTTTCAATTAGTCGTTCTTGAGCTTCAGTGAAGCCATGAAAGAAAAACAAGATTACTACAATAAACTTTACGCTATGTTTCATATATAAGTTTGCCATTTAGAAAAAACGAGGTGAAACCAATCTTTGAAAAGATTTAACCAATTCATATCTCAAGAGTACCTCAAATGATCCATCATTAAATTGTGTTCCTCCTAAATCTGTAGTTTCTCTATCATATGCCAAACCAATCATAAACTGATCAGAGATTTGAAAACCAACCATTGCACTAACGGCTGCATCCCATCGGTAAGCTGCACCGAAGGTAAACTGTTCATTGAACATAAAACTGGCAGACATGTCTACCTGTAAAGGTGCACCACCAACTACTTTTGTTAATAATGCTGGTTTAAATTTTAAATTACCATTCAAATCAAAGACATAACCCGTAATTAAATAGAAATTGATACGTTCTTTTGATAAAAATTGAACACTCCCAGCAGTCTGTTGAGAATTGTCAAAATGTTCTGTTTGTAAAAGATTTGGTGCAGAAAGACCAGCATAAAATCGATCAGAGTGATAATATAAACCAACACCCACATTAGGCGAAAATTTATTTTCAATATTATCTGAATTAACAGGTTCAGCATCAAAATTACGCAACTTGGTGAAATCTAGATTTAACAAATTCCCTCCAGCTTTCAATCCAAATGATAATTTACCTTCTGCAGATACGTCAATGGTATATGAAATGACGGCATCAAAATAGGTTTCTTGCACGACACCATTCCCAATTTCATCATTCACTATTGAAACACCATAGGCTAATTTGCTATTTCTTATCGGTGATTGAATGTTCAATGTTTGAGTTTTAGGGGCTCCATCTAAGCCTACCCATTGCGACCTGTATAGAGCACCAATACTTAATTGACCTCTAGAGCCAGCGTAAGCTGGGTTTACACTCATGGTGTTAAACATATACTGGGTGTATTGCGCATCTTGTTGTGCTACAGCACTTCCACAAACTAACAATAAACCGCCTAGTAGACTTAAAACCTTATTTCTAATATTCATATTTTACAAACTATTATCTACTAATATACAGATATTCACTATCAACATTCTTCTCACCCTCAAAAGTGGTGTAGTCAAATATATAGAAATATATTCCGGCAGGAAGATAATCGTCAACCCCTAAAGTTGACCTCCCCCTTGACCTACCGTCAAATACATTATTTTGATTATTATAATTTTCGCCTTCATAAACAGCAACTCCCCATCTGTTAAAGATTTTTAAAGAACTGCGTTGAATTTTGTCTACACCTCTTATAAATAAGAATTCATTTCTACCATCACCATTTGGTGTTACCATTTGATTCACTTCAATAGCTAACTCCTCTGGTGGTGTAGGATTATTATTAGTCACCGTTATATCAACTGAAGCAGTATCGCAATTACCCATGGTATCACATACCGTGTAATCAACACTGTCGGTCCCTTCGAACCCATCATTTGGTGTATAGGTAATCGTATCATCGGAAATATCGTCTGGAGTTCCACCATCGTTCACTTCTATTGTTCCGTTCGATGGGTCGGTAAATGTCAACGTACCATCCGTAGGGATTCCAAAATCATTATCCAATATGGCAATATCAATCGGCGTATCCATAGGTGTTGTTACAACATCATCAACAACATCCAATGCAACTGGCTCACCTACCGTAACGGTAATGGTTGCCGTATCGCAATTGCCCAATGTATCACATACCGTGTAATCAACACTGTCGGTCCCTTCGAACCCATCATTTGGTGTATAGGTAATCGTATCATCGGAAATATCGTCTGGCGTTCCACCATCGTTCACTTCTATTGTTCCGTTCGATGGGTCTGTCAAGGTCAACGTACCATCCGTAGGGATTCCAAAATCATTGTCCAATATGGCTATCTCGATAGGTATATCCATAGGTGTCGTTGCAACATCATCAACAACATCCAATGCAACTGGCTCCCCTACCGTAACGGTAATGGTTGCCGTATCGCAATTACCCATGGTATCACATACCGTGTAATCAACACTGTCGGTCCCTTCGAACCCATCATTTGGTGTATAGGTAATCGTATCATCGGAAATATCGTCTGGAGTTCCACCATCGTTCACTTCTATTGTTCCGTTCGATGGGTCGGTAAATGTCAACGTACCATCCGTAGGGATTCCAAAATCATTATCCAATATGGCAATATCAATAGGTATATCCATAGGTGTTGTTACAACATCATCAACAACATCTAATTCCTCAGTATTACCATTATCAGGATCCAAATAATCCGGTGTACCGTCATTGTCGGTATCGTCGTTGGTGGGATTACCATCATTGTTCGCATCCTCATCCGGTGTATCGATGCCGTCGCCGTCGTCATCAAGATCTCTATAGTTAACATCATCAGTACCATCCGTATCAGGAAGATAGTTTGCAGGATTGTCGATCTCATCGTTTACATCGAAACCATCATTGACTTCGGAACCTTCGTAACCATCGTCCAATCCGTCGTTATCTGTATCAATACCCGTATAGTTCTGATCAGGAATACCGTCATAATTAAAATCGTTGCCTTCGTTATTATCGGGAACCAGGTCGTTGTCGCTGTCATCATCAAGATAATCAACATTGTCCGTACCATCCGTATTCACAGGTGTAAGCCCCGTAGGATAAGCACTGTTCACACCATCGTTAGATGCATACGTAGCAGCATCATCTTCATTAGGCGCCACATAACCTGAAGTGGTCTGCGCCTCAACATTATCAGGAATACCATCGTTATCGCTGTCGATATCAAGATGGTTCGGCTTACCGTCATTATCAGAATCCAAAGCATCGGTCAATGGATCGTTGTCCCCATCTATATTCGGATCTTCTACAGTATCCAATATACCATCGTTATCATCATCAAGGTCTGTGCTGTCAGGTACACCGTCACCATCGGTATCGGGGACTGGGTTACTGTCAGGATCCAAATAATCCGGTGTACCGTCATTGTCGGTATCGTCGTTGGTGGGATTACCATCATTGTTCGCATCCTCATCCGGTGTATCGATGCCGTCGCCGTCGTCATCAAGATCTCTATAGTTAACATCATCAGTACCATCCGTATCAGGAAGATAGTTTGCAGGATTGTCGATCTCATCGTTTACATCGAAACCATCATTGACTTCGGAACCTTCGTAACCATCGTCCAATCCGTCGTTATCTGTATCAATACCCGTATAGTTCTGATCAGGAATACCGTCATAATTAAAATCGTTGCCCTCATTATTATCGGGAACCAAGTCGTTGTCGCTGTCATCATCAAGATAATCAACATTGTCAGTACCATCCGTATTCACAGGGTTTAAACCTTCAAAATTACCATTGTCATAAGCATTATCAAGACCATCATTATCATCATCAAGACCGGTTGGGCAAATATATCCGTCAGTTGTTTGGGCCTCTACATTGTCTGGAATACCGTCATTATCGGAATCAATATCCACCCTATCAGGATAGCCGTCCCGATCCGAATCTATATCCTTACTAAAAGTAATTGTTTGAGGATCAATAAAGTTATCTATACAGGAAAATTGAATTCCTGATTGCCTTGGGACATTAGTAGTGAAATTATCCTTAGTTGGAGTTTGTATTCCAAATCGAAAGACAAAGGTACTTATGTTCACAAACTCAACAGCCACATTAACGGATGGATGTGAATTGGATATACCATGGTATTCTTTCATTCCACCGTTAATCAACAGACCTCCGGATGTATAGTTAACACCAACATCAGTTGGATTGTCATAAGTATAACTCACTGGAGTGTCAAACCTATTGAATTCCTGATACTGTTTGTTGCCATCTACGTCGATAAAGTTGGCAATCAACTCATCAAGAACAACCATTTCATTATTTCCGGTTTTCACGATGGAAATACGCAAATCAACAAAGGGCCTTCTTATTTCATCTGATGTCGTAAATTGAATTTCAGGTTTGAAAAATTCGGGATCCTTAAAATTCTGATCCAATGAACTTATTCTACCATTTACTACCTTTTCGATAGTTACCAATGCATCAAGATTATCTGTAATATTTGAAAATCTATATACTGCACCTTCACCTAGGGCCTCACCTGATTCCAAAGTAGGTGAATTACTGAAATTCAATTTCGGTACAGTTTCACAATCAAAATCAGTACTTAGCACACTGGATTCAAGGCTATCTAGTATTCCATCGTTGTCAGAATCCAAATCCAAATAATCAGAAATAATATCACCATCGGTATCCACGGGAATAAGGCCTTGGCCACTTCCCGGAGCGGTCTCATAAGCGTCATCCAATCCATTTTTATCATTATCTGTTCCTGAAGGAGTTATAAAACTTCTCGAAGCTTGGGCTTCAATATTATCCAAAACCCCATCATTATCAGAATCCACATCCAAATAATCTGGAACTCCATCCCTATCTGTATCTGTAGGACTGGTCGTATGGTCATGATCACCATCTAAATTCTTGTCCTCCCTCGTATCAATAATTCCATCACCATCATCATCTATATCAACTGAATCTAAAATACCGTCACCATCACTATCTAAAGTATAAAAACTCGATAAATCGTATTCCAGATTATTAATAGAAGAAAATGACAAAGTTAAAAATAACGTTATCAAAAGAGCGTAACCTTTTAACGAAAAAAAATAACGTAAAGTCAAAGTAATTTTACCCATAAGTGTTAGTGTTTTACTAATCACCATGGCATTATAGTACTCGGTTCTTTATAAGAAAGTGGGGCAGTCTTAATAAAAACTATGCTAAGATATATTATAAATTATCCAACTCAAACTGTTTTTCGACCAACCCTCAAATTCATCTGACAATCGGTTCAAATCTTAGTCAAATAACCTTTAAATCATAAAAATCATATTGTAATTACGTTAAGAATGGACAAAAAGACTATTGTCCATAAAATTTAAATTCATAACACTTAAATAAAACACAATACACTGTTCAAAAAACAAAACAGTGATTTTGATTAATTAAACTTAAAGGATAAGAATTTAATTTATATTACTTTTGCACAAATATTCTACATGACTTTTAAGCAAGAAATAGAGCGAAGAAGAACCTTTGGCATAATTTCTCACCCCGATGCCGGTAAGACTACATTAACGGAAAAATTATTACTATTTGGAGGTGCCATTCAAGAAGCTGGAGCAGTTAAAAACAATAAGATTAAAAAATCGGCCACAAGTGATTTTATGGAGATTGAAAGACAAAGAGGGATCTCGGTAGCTACTTCTGTACTGGCTTTTATTTATAAGAATAAAAAAATAAATATTCTAGATACTCCTGGTCACAAAGATTTTGCAGAGGATACTTTTAGAACATTAACAGCGGTAGATAGTGTAATTGTAGTTATTGATGTTGCAAAAGGTGTCGAGGAACAGACTGTTAAATTAGTAGAAGTTTGTAGAATGCGAAAAATACCTATGTTGGTATTCATCAATAAAATGGATAGAGAAGGACAAGATGCATTTGACCTATTAGATGAATTAGAACAAAAATTAGGTCTTTCGGTAACTCCTCTAAGTTTCCCCATAGGTATGGGATATGACTTTAAAGGTATTTACAACATTTTTGAAAAAAATATTAATCTGTTTAGTGGAGACAGTAAGAAAAATATAGAACAAACTATTGCCTTTGATGATGTGACCAATCCTGAATTAGATAAAATAATTGGGACAAATGCAGCTACTGAATTAAGGGATAATCTAGAGTTAGTTTGGGGTGTTTACCCAAAATTCAATAAAGAATTATATTTAAAAGGAGACCAACAACCTGTATTTTTTGGGTCCGCATTAAATAATTTTGGAGTTAGAGAACTTTTAGATTGTTTTATCCAAATTGCCCCTACTCCACGCTCGAAGAATGCTGAAGAACGTTTAGTAGAAGCAAATGAAAAAGATATGACCGGATTTGTGTTTAAAATTCATGCTAACATGGATCCAAAACATCGTGATCGATTAGCATTTATAAAAGTAGTATCAGGTACATTTGAACGTAACAAACCTTACTTACATGTACGACAAGGAAAAAACTTAAAATTCTCAAGTCCGAATGCATTTTTCGCAGAAAAGAAAGAAATCGTTGATATTTCTTATCCTGGAGACATCGTAGGTCTACATGATACGGGAAACTTTAAAATTGGTGATACACTTACCGAGGGAGAAATTTTACATTACAAAGGCATACCAAGCTTCTCTCCAGAACATTTCAGGTATATTAATAATGCCGATCCAATGAAATCAAAGCAGCTGAACAAAGGCATTGACCAATTAATGGATGAAGGTGTTGCTCAATTATTTACTTTAGAATTGAACGGTAGAAAGGTGATTGGTACTGTAGGTGCTTTACAGTTTGAAGTTATACAATACAGACTTGAGCATGAATATGGAGCAAAATGCAGCTATGAAAATTTCAATGTACACAAAGCATGCTGGGTTGGTACCGAAAATAGAAAAACCGATGAATTCAAAGAATTTGAAAGGGTAAAACAAAAATTCTTAGCAAAAGATAAGAGGGGACAATTAGTATTTTTAGCAGATTCCCAATTTTCTTTACAAATGACGCAGCAAAAATACCCTTTAGTAAAATTTCATTTTACATCCGAATTTGAATAAAAAAAAAGACCAACTTTTAAAGTTGGTCTTTTTTTTTAAGCTTCTCCTGTTGGACCAAAATTCATTGGTATCGAAGGTTGTTCATAGTCTTTAATTGCACCATGTGCTTTCTCGAAACGTTGAACATTATCGTTCAGTGCTTTTAAAAATTTCTTAGCATGCTGGGGAGTCAAAATAATTCTACTCTTAACTTTTGCCTTTGGGGCACCGGGCATCATACTTATAAAATCAACTACAAACTCTGAAACTGAATGATTTATAATAGCTAGGTTAGAGTATATACCTTCCGCCATTTTTTCATCCAACTCAATATTAATTTGTTTTTGATTCGGATTTTTATTGTCACTCATATATTTATATTAAAAAAATAACCCCCAAATAAAATTTGAGGGTTATTGTATTAAAATCTTAAGGCCTCTTTTCTGGCCATTATCTCATCGTATTCTTCCTTAGACCCAACGATAATGCTATCGTAGTCTCTCATTCCAGTACCAGCCGGAATCTTATGTCCTACAATTACATTCTCTTTAAGACCTTCTAATGTATCAATTTTACCACTAACAGCAGCTTCATTCAATACTTTAGTTGTTTCTTGGAACGATGCTGCAGAAATAAATGATTTCGTCTGTAGCGATGCTCTTGTAATACCCTGTAAAATTGGGGTAGCAGTTGCCGATACAGCATCTCGCGCCTCTACCAAAGTCTTATCGCCACGTCTCAATAAAGAATTTTCATCCCTAAGTTCACGAGGAGTAACTATTTGACCTGGTTTAAGGTTATCTGAATCTCCAGATTCCATTACCACTTTCTTACCGAAGATATCATCATTTTCTTTAATGAAATCATCTTTATGTATCAGTTGATTTTCTAAGAAAATAGTATCTCCTGGATCTACTATTCTAACTTTTCTCATCATCTGTCTAACAACAACTTCAAAATGCTTATCGTTAATCTTCACACCTTGTAATCGATATACTTCTTGTACTTCGTTTACCAAATACTGTTGAACAGCAGATGGGCCCTTAATTTTAAGAATATCTTCAGGAGTAATAGAACCATCTGATAATGGCATTCCTGCACGAACGTAATCATTTTCCTGAACCAAAATCTGATTAGAAAGCTTAACTAAGTATTTCTTGACTTCGCCCAATTTAGATTCTATAATAATCTCACGATTACCTCTTTTAATTTTTCCAAAAGAAACAACACCATCAATTTCTGATACTACTGCTGGATTGGAAGGGTTACGTGCTTCAAAAAGTTCAGTTACTCTTGGAAGACCACCCGTAATATCACCTGCCTTAGCAGATTTACGAGGTATTTTCACAAGAATTTTACCTTCCTTAATCTTATCACCATCATCTACCATGATGTGTGATCCAACCGGAAGGTTATATGAACGTAATGTTTCACCTTTACTATCTTGAATCAAAAGAGTTGGTATTAACTTCTTATTTCTAGATTCAGAAATTACTTTTTCTTGGAAACCTGTTTGCTCATCGATCTCAACTTGATAAGTTATACCTTGCTCAATATTCTCATAAGCAATTTTACCAGGAAATTCAGAAACGATTACACCGTTATATGGATCCCAAGAACAAATTACATCTCCTTTAGTAACCTTAGCACCGTTCTCAACAAATAATTGTGAACCGTAAGGAATGTTACTAGTACTTAACGTAATTCCTGTTTTAGCATCAACAACCTTTATTTCACTTGTTCTTGAAATAACAATCTCTGCAGGCTTACCATCTGATCCTTCTCCTGAAACAGTTCTTAAATCTTCAATTTCGGCAACCCCTGAAAATTTAACCTCTAATTTATTATCTTCTGATATGTTACCCGCAATACCACCAACGTGGAAAGTTCTTAATGTAAGTTGTGTACCTGGCTCACCAATTGACTGAGCAGCAACTACACCAACAGCTTCACCTCTTTGTACCATTTTATTGGTAGAAAGGTTTCTTCCGTAACATTTTGCACAAATACCTTTATCAGCCTCACAAGTAAGAGCTGAACGAACTTCTACTTTCTCAATTGGAGAAGCTTCAATTTTCTTAACATCGGCTTCCATTATTTGTTGACCTGAAGTAAGAACTAATTCTTCTGTCATTGGGTTATAAACATCATGTAATGATACACGACCTAAAATTCTTTCCCCAAGACTTTCTACTATTTCTTCGTTCTTTTTAAGGGCCTGAACTTCAACACCTCTTAACGTTTCACAATCTTCTGTATTAATAATTACATCTTGTGATACATCAACCAATCTTCTAGTTAAGTAACCAGCATCTGCCGTTTTCAAAGCTGTATCCGCAAGTCCTTTACGAGCACCGTGTGTTGATATAAAGTACTCCAAAATGGATAAACCTTCCTTAAAATTAGAAAGGATAGGGTTTTCAATAATTTCCCCACCACCTGCTGTAGATTTTTTAGGCTTAGCCATCAAACCACGCATACCTGTTAACTGGCGAATTTGTTCCTTAGAACCCCTTGCACCAGAATCAAGCATCATATATACTGAGTTGAAACCTTGTTGATCTTCACGAATACGCTTCATTGCCAATTCGGTCAATTGCGCATTTGTAGATGTCCACACATCAATTACTTGATTGTAACGCTCATTATTAGTAATCAGACCCATATTATAGTTGGCCTTGATACCATCAACTTGTACGTTAGCTTCAGCAATCATTTCATGCTTCTCCTGTGGAATAATAATATCTCCTAAACTAAAGGATAATCCGCCCTTAAATGCGAAATCATATCCCATTGTCTTAATCTTATCCAAGAAATCGGCCGTTGTAGGAACATCGGTCACTCTCAAAATACCACCAATAATATCACGAAGTGATTTCTTGTTTAATACATCATTGATGTAACCTGCAGCTTCTGGAACTTCCATGTTAAACAACACTCTTCCAACTGTAGTTGGAATGATCTTGAAAACTAATTCTCCTTCTTCATTAAAATCTTTTGCTCTAACTTTTATACCAGCATTTAAATCAACCATTCCTTCATTGAAGGCTATTTCTACCTCCTCATATGAATAAAATGTAATTCCTTCACCTTTTACAACAAGCTCTGGTGTTGATTTTCTTTCTTTGGTCATATAATAAAGACCCAAAACCATATCCTGAGATGGTACAGTAATCGGTGAACCATTTGCTGGGTTCAGAATATTATGTGAAGCCAACATTAATAATTGACATTCCAAAATTGCTTCTGGTCCCAATGGAAGGTGAACCGCCATCTGATCACCATCAAAATCCGCATTAAATGCAGTACATACTAATGGGTGCAAACGTATTGCTTTACCTTCAATAAGTTTTGGCTGGAACGCTTGAATACCTAAACGGTGTAATGTAGGAGCCCTGTTCAACATTACAGGATGTCCCTTCAATACATTTTCCAAAATATCCCAAACTACAGGCTCTTTCTTATCTATTATTTTCTTAGCAGATTTTACTGTCTTAACAATACCTCTTTCAATCAACTTTCTGATTACAAATGGCTTGTACAGTTCAGCTGCCATATCTTTTGGAAGTCCACATTCGAACAACCTCATTTCTGGTCCAACAACAATTACAGAACGTGCTGAATAATCTACACGCTTACCTAATAAGTTTTGACGGAAACGACCTTGCTTACCTTTCAATGAATCAGAAAGGGATTTCAATGGTCTATTTGATTCTGTCTTAACTGCGGATGCTTTTCTTGTATTATCAAACAAAGAATCTACAGCCTCTTGAAGCATACGTTTTTCATTACGTAAAATTACTTCTGGTGCTTTTATTTCTACTAACCTCTTTAGACGGTTATTTCTAATGATTACCCTTCTGTAAAGATCATTTAAATCTGATGTTGCAAAACGACCACCATCCAACGGTACTAATGGACGTAATTCTGGTGGAATAACCGGAATTACTTTCATAATCATCCATTCTGGCTCATTTTCTCTATTTTCTTGAGATTCTCTTAGAGCTTCAACTACCTGTAAACGTTTTAAAGCTTCCGTTTTACGTTGCTTTGAAGTTTCAGTATTTGCTTTATGTCTTAATTCAAAAGAAAGTTCTTTTAGGTTGATTCTACCCAATAAATCAATTAGACATTCTGCACCCATTTTAGCAATAAACTTATTTGGGTCAGAATCTTCTAAATATTGATTTTCTGGTGGAATAGTCTCTAAAATATTCAAGTACTCTTCCTCAGTTAAGAAATCCATCTTTTGAATTTCTTCCCCTTCTGGACCTTTAGCTACACCTGGCTGAATTACTACGTAACGTTCGTAGTATATAATCATATCCAATTTCTTGGAAGGTAAACCTAATAGGTAACCTATTTTATTAGGTAAAGAACGGAAATACCATATGTGAGCTACTGGTACTACCAAGTTAATATGACCTACACGATCTCTTCTTACTTTTTTCTCAGTAACTTCTACACCACAACGGTCACAAACTATACCGCGGTAACGAATACGTTTATATTTACCACAAGCACATTCATAATCCTTAACAGGACCGAAAATACGCTCACAGAATAAACCATCACGTTCTGGTTTGTGAGTTCTATAATTAATTGTTTCAGGTTTTAAAACTTCACCTCTAGATTCTGCCAAAATTGACTCTGGCGAAGCTAATCCTATTGAAATTTTATCGAACCTTTTTATTGGGTTATTATCTTTTATTCTTGCCATAATAGCGTGCTGATAATGTTTTAATTTGTTTTACTTAATAGTTCTTCAATATAAATATTGAACTATTCCTCAAGTCTAATATCCAAACCTAATCCCTTAAGTTCGTGCATTAAAACGTTGAAAGATTCTGGTAAACCAGGCTCTGGCATTGTTTCACCTTTAACGATAGATTCATAGGTCTTAGCTCTTCCGATAACATCATCAGACTTAACCGTTAAAATCTCACGTAAAGTTGCAGAAGCACCGTATGCTTCAAGTGCCCAAACTTCCATTTCTCCAAAACGTTGACCTCCAAATTGAGCTTTACCACCCAATGGTTGTTGCGTTATTAAAGAATATGGTCCTATAGAACGTGCATGCATTTTATCATCTACCATGTGACCAAGTTTCAACATGTAAATCACACCTACCGTAGCAGGTTGATCAAAGCGTTGTCCTGTTCCACCATCGAATAAGTATGTATGTCCAAATCTTGGAATACCTGCTTCGTCAGTATAGGCGTTAATTTGGTCTAAAGTTGCACCATCAAAAATTGGTGTCGCAAACTTCTTACCTAATTTAAGACCTGCCCAACCTAATACAGTTTCATAAATCTGCCCGATGTTCATACGAGATGGTACACCCAATGGATTCAAAACAATATCAACAGGAGTTCCATCTTCTAAGAAAGGCATGTCTTCATGACGTACTATTCTAGAGACAATACCTTTGTTACCGTGTCTACCAGCCATTTTATCACCAACCTTAAGTTTACGCTTTTTAGCTACATAAACCTTAGCAAGTTTCATAATACCAGCAGGCAATTCATCTCCAACAGATATGGTAAACTTATCTCTTCTTAAGTTACCTTGTAAATCGTTAAGTTTAATTTTATAGTTGTGAAGTAAATCAGCAACCAACGTATTTGTTTCATTATCCGTAGTCCAACTTCCGCCTACCAAGTGAGCGAAATCATCAACAGAATTCAACATTTTCATGGTATACTTTTTACCCTTAGGTAAAACCTCTTCCCCTAAATCGTTAAGCACACCTTGTGAAGTTTTACCATTAACTATGGTAAATAATTTTTCAACAAGTACATCCTTCAATTCTTGGAACTTTACTTCATATTCCAGTTCCAGTTTAGAAAGCTCTTCTTTATCTTCAGAACGTTTTCTCTTATCTTTTACAGACCTCGAAAACAATTTCTTTTCAATAACAACACCTCTCAAAGAAGGTGATGCTTTTAAAGAGGCATCCTTAACATCTCCGGCTTTATCACCAAAGATTGCACGTAATAATTTTTCTTCAGGAGTAGGATCTGATTCACCTTTTGGTGTAATCTTACCGATAAGAATATCACCTGGCTTAACCTCGGCACCTATTCTAATCATACCATTTTCATCCAAGTCTTTTGTAGCCTCTTCAGAAACATTTGGTATATCATGAGTAAGCTCCTCAGCTCCTAATTTAGTATCTCTTACTTCTAATGAATATTCATCAACATGAATAGATGTGAAAATATCTTCACGAACAACTTTTTCAGAAATTACAATTGCATCCTCAAAGTTGTAACCCTTCCAAGGCATAAATGCCACAGTTAAGTTTCTACCTAAAGCTAATTCACCTTTCTCAGTTGCATAACCCTCACAAAGAACTTGTCCCTTTTTAACTCTATCACCTTTTTGAACAATAGGTTTTAGGTTAATATTGGTACCCTGGTTAGTTTTTCTAAACTTAACCAAGAAATAAGTTTTCTCATCTTCTTCAAAACTGATTAATCTTTCATTTTCAGTTCTATCATATTTAATAGTAACTTTCTGAGAATCTACATATTCAATAACTCCATCACCCTCTGCATTTATTAATACTCTAGAATCAGAAGCCACTTGACGCTCCAATCCTGTACCAACAATAGGTGATTGAGGTTTCAACAACGGTACCGCCTGGCGCATCATGTTAGATCCCATCAACGCTCTGTTCGCATCATCATGCTCCAAAAATGGAATTAAAGATGCGGAAATAGAGGCTATTTGATTTGGTGCTACATCCGTATATTGAATATCCGATGGATCTACTACTGGGAAATCTCCTTCTTCTCTTGCAATAATTTTATCAGCATCTATAGTACCATCTTCTTTCATAGGAATGTTTGCTTGCGCAATTTTCATTCCTTCTTCTTCTTCAGCACTTAGATATGTAAAATTGTTTATATCAACAACAGAATTAGTAACCTTTCTATATGGTGTTTCTAAGAATCCCATAGGGTTCACTTTCGCAAAAACAGAAAGTGAAGAAATTAATCCAATATTTGGACCCTCTGGAGTTTCAATAGGACATAAACGACCATAGTGTGTATAGTGAACATCACGTACTTCAAAACCAGCACGCTCTCTAGAAAGACCTCCTGGCCCTAGAGCAGACAATCTTCTTTTATGCGTTATCTCTGCCAATGGATTCGTTTGATCCATAAACTGAGATAATTGATTGGTTCCAAAGAAAGAATTAATAACTGAAGACAATGTCTTAGCATTAATTAAATCTATAGGTGTAAATACCTCATTATCACGAACATTCATACGTTCACGAATAGTTCTAGCCATACGAGCCAAACCTACACCGAACTGTGAAGATAATTGCTCACCTACAGTTCTAACACGACGGTTAGAAAGGTGGTCAATATCATCAATCTCCGCTTTTGAGTTAATTAACTCAATTAAATATTTTATAATTGTTATAATATCTTCTTTGGTCAAGACTTGCTTGTCCATTCCGATATCTAACTGTAATTTTTTGTTCATTCTGTAACGACCAACTTCACCTAAGTTGTAACGTTGATCAGAGAAGAATAATTTATCAATTATACCACGAGCCGTTTCCTCATCTGGCGGCTCAGCATTACGTAGTTGACGGTAGATGTGTTCAACTGCTTCTTTTTCAGAGTTAGTTGGATCCTTCTGTAACGTATTATGAATAATAGCATAGTCAGACTGCGCATTATTCTCTTTATGTAAAAGAACAGTTTTTACATCTGCATCAATAATTTCTGCAATGTGTTCTTTCTCAAGAATTGTATCACGATCAAGTACAATTTCATTACGTTCAATTGACACAACTTCACCAGTATCCTCATCGACAAAATCCTCATGCCATGTATTTAATACTCTAGCAGCCAATTTACGCCCTAATACTTTTTTAAGTCCGGCATTAGAAACCTTAACCTCTTCAGAAAGGTCAAATATCTCTAATATATCCTTATCACGCTCAAAACCAATAGCTCTGAACAATGTAGTAACCGGTAATTTTTTCTTTCTATCGATATAAGCATACATTACGCCATTAATATCGGTAGCAAATTCTATCCAAGAACCTTTAAAAGGAATTACCCTAGCAGAATATAATTTTGTTCCGTTTGCATGAAATGACTGACCAAAGAAAACCCCTGGAGATCTATGCAACTGAGAAACCACAACTCTTTCCGCACCATTGATTACAAAGGTTCCACTAGGAGTCATGTAAGGTATTGTACCCAAATACACATCTTGTACTATCGTCTCAAAATCCTCATGTTCCGGATCCGTACAATACAACTTTAAACGTGCTTTTAACGGTACGCTATATGTAAGACCACGCTCAATACATTCTTGAATCGAATATCTTGGCGGATCTATAAAATAATCTAAGAATTCCAATACAAACTGATTTCTAGTATCAGTTATTGGAAAATTTTCCATGAAGGTGTTATAAAGACCTTCATTACCTCTTTCATCTGATTTAGTCTCTAGTTGAAAAAAGTCTTGAAAAGATTTAATCTGAATATCCAAGAAATCCGGATAATCCGGTGTGTTTCTTGCGGAAGCAAAGCTTATTCTTTCAGTCTGATTTGTGAACATCTACGGACAGTGTTTTGATCGTGAGTACTAAATGGGTCGTATACCTCTAAATATACCTAATTCTATAAAAAGGCTTAGGTCTAACCGCAAAAAGCGAAAAGACCTAAACCAAAAATGATATGGTTGTTGCTATTATTTAAGCTCAACTTCTGCTCCAGCTTCTTCCAATGATTTTTTGATACCTTCTGCTTCATCTTTAGAAACAGCTTCTTTAACAGCTTTAGGTGCGCTATCAACAATATCCTTTGCATCTTTCAAACCTAAACCAGTTAATTCTTTAACCAATTTAACTACTGCTAATTTAGAAGCACCTGCTGCTTTCAAAATTACGTCAAATTCAGTTTTTTCTTCAGCTGCTTCAGCCGCTTCACCACCACCAGCAGCTACTGCTACTGCTGCCGCTGCAGGCTCAATACCGTACTCATCTTTTAATATACCAGCTAACTCGTTTACTTCTTTTACCGTAAGGTTAACTAATTGTTCTGCGAAATCTTTTAAATCTGCCATTTTCTTTCGTTTAATAAAATTTTTAAAATATACTTAGTTTATAGTGCGTACTTATCTTTCAGATAATGTTTTAAGGATTCCAGCAAGTTTACCACCACCAGATTTAAGTCCAGAAATAACATTCTTGGCAGGAGATTGTAATAATCCAATAATCTCACCAATCATTTCTTCTTTAGACTTAATGCTAACTAAAGCATCCAAATTCTCATCACCTATGTAAACTGCTTCTTCTACAAAAGCTCCTTTCAATAAAGGTTTTTTAGATTTTTTTCTAAAATTCTTTATCAACTTTGCAGGAGCATTGGCAACATCTGAAAACATTAAAGAGGTATTTCCCTTTAACACTCCAGGTAATTCGCCAAAATCTTTATCAGAAGCATCCATTGCTTTTGCAAGCAATGTATTCTTAACTACAGCCAGTCTAATATCAGCCTTAAAGCAAGCCCTTCTTAAATTAGAAGTTGTACCAGCATCTAAACCAGATATATCTGCTAAATAGATTGTTGTACTATCTGCTAACTGCGTAGTCAAATCTTTTATAACCGTTGCTTTCTCTTCTCTTGTCATACTTATAATTTTTAACTAGCAGTTTGTTAAACTGACTTTGGATCTAATTGCAAACTAGGGCTCATTGTGCTAGACATGAAAATACTTTTCATATAAACACCTTTTGCCGCAGTTGGCTTCATCTTATTCAAAGTATCTAACAACTCCTTAGCATTATCTGCTATTTTATCTGCAGAAAAAGAAGCTTTACCTATCGCAGCATGTACGATACCAGTTTTATCAACTTTAAAATCTATTTTACCTGCCTTTACTTCAGCTACAGCCTTAGCCACATCCATAGTTACAGTACCTGTTTTTGGATTGGGCATTAAACCTCTTGGACCTAATACACGACCTAAAGGACCTAATTTACCCATAACGCTTGGCATAGTGATGATAACATCAACATCCGTCCAACCATTTTTAATTTTTTCCAAATACTCATCTAACCCAACATAATCAGCACCAGCTTCCTGAGCCTCTGCTTCTTTATCTGGGGTTACCAATGCTAAAACCTTAACATCTTTACCAGTACCATGAGGTAGTGTTACTACACCACGAACCATTTGATTTGCTTTCCTTGGATCTACACCCAAACGAATAGCCAAATCTACAGACGCATCAAATTTTGTATTGGTTATCTCTTTTATTAAAGCAGAAGCTTCCGTTACAGAGTATAATTTATCTTTCTCTATTTTGGAGTGCGCTTCCTTTTGCTTCTTAGTTAACTTTGCCATTTAATTGCTTTTAAGATTTTAAAAAGGTTTTTTTCCTGCTACCTTCATACCCATAGAACGTGCAGTACCTGCTATCATACTCATAGCTGATTCTACTGTAAATGCGTTAAGGTCAACCATTTTATCTTCGGCAATTGCCTTGATTTGGTCCCAGGTAACACTACCTAATTTTACTCTGTTAGGTTCGCCAGATCCTTTTTTAATCTTAGCCGCTTCCAATAGCTGAATTGCCGCCGGTGGTGTTTTTACAACGAAGTCGAAAGACTTATCCTTGTAAACGGTGATAACAACTGGTAATACTTTACCTGGTTTATCCTGTGTACGAGCATTAAACTGCTTACAGAATTCCATTATGTTAACACCAGCAGCACCTAAGGCGGGTCCAACCGGTGGCGACGGATTCGCTGCACCTCCCCTAACTTGTAGTTTAACTACTTTACCTATTTCTTTTGCCATTGTTTAAAATTAAATTGAAAGTGTGTTTACGGAAGCAACACTACTTTAAAATATGTATGTAACACTTATTCTTATACTTTCTCAACTTGCATGTAACTAAGCTCTAAAGGTGTCTTTCTTCCAAAAATCTTCACCATTACCTCAAGCTTACGTTTTTCTTCATTAATTTTCTCAACAGTACCGTTAAAACCATTAAACGGACCATCAATCACCTTAACTGTTTCACCAAATACAAATGGAATTGCTATGCTATCAGTATTAACAGCAAGCTCATCAACCTTACCTAGCATTCTATTTACTTCGTTTTTCCTTAACGGAACTGGATCACCACCTTTAGTTTCTCCTAAAAAGCCAATAACATTAGTAATTGACCTGATGATATGAACCATCTCCCCTCCCAAGTTAGCCTTGATCATAATATAACCAGGAAAATAAACTCTTTCTTTGTTTATCTTCTTGCCATTTCTAATCTGAACTACTTTTTCAGTAGGCACAAGAACATCTTCTAAGTAGTCAGAAAAACCATGACGTTCTACTTCACTCTCAATGTATCCTTTGATTTTATTCTCTTGACCACTGACAGCCCTTACAACATACCATTTTTTATCTAATACTTCTGACATAGGACCTACTAGTTTAAAACGGTGTTGAAATATAACTTAATCACTTTACTAAAGACCGTATCTACACCCCAAGTCGCTAAAGCAAAAAGGATAGAAAACACAGCTACAATAACCATCAAATTTGATGATTCTGCACGTGAAGGAAGAGTAATACTATTCCTTAACTCTTCAACGGATTCTTTTATATATGTGAACATTTAAATTCTGTTTTACAATTTCAACAAAAAGGATATTTCTTCCAAATTCTATTGTGCACGGGAGGAGAGACTCGAACTCCCGACACCTGGTTTTGGAGACCAGTGCTCTACCAACTGAGCTACACCCGTATGAATAGTGATATAAAACCACTTATTCCTTTATTTGCATGTAAAGGTGTCCCGCTTGAGCAAGACACCCTTATACACAATACTCTTTATATTAATCTACTCTATAATCTTAGTTACTTGACCAGCACCTACTGTTCTACCACCTTCACGGATAGCAAAACGAAGACCTACGCTCAATGCGATTGGCTGAATCAATTCAACTGTAATTGTAAGGTTATCACCAGGCATAACCATTTCAACACCAGATGGAAGTGAAATATTACCTGTTACATCTGTAGTTCTTACATAGAACTGTGGACGATAGTTATTGTGAAATGGCGTATGACGACCACCTTCTTCTTTTTTCAATACATAAACTTCAGCTTCAAATTTAGCGTGCGGCTTAACAGAACCTGGCTTACAGATTACCATACCACGGCTAATTTGAGATTTTTCAATACCTCTCAATAAGATACCAACATTATCACCAGCTTCACCTCTATCCAATATCTTACGGAACATCTCAACCCCAGTAACTGTAGAGTTTAATTTTTCAGCACCCATACCAATGATCTCAACTGCATCACCAGTGTTTGCGATACCAGTCTCGATACGACCAGTAGCAACAGTACCACGACCAGTAATAGTAAATACATCTTCAACAGGCATCAAGAAAGGCTTTTCAACATCTCTTACAGGAAGTTCGATCCAGCTATCAACAGCCTCCATCAATTCCATTACTGTATCAACCCATTTTTGCTCACCGTTCAATGCACCTAATGCAGAACCTGCAATTACAGGACCATTATCACCATCATACTCATAAAAAGAAAGCAATTCTCTAACTTCCATCTCAACAAGCTCGATCAATTCCTCATCATCAACCATATCCACTTTATTCATGAATACAACCATTCTAGGAATACCAACCTGACGACCTAAAAGGATATGCTCACGAGTTTGTGGCATTGGACCATCTGTAGCAGCAACAACCAATATAGCACCATCCATTTGAGCAGCACCAGTAACCATGTTCTTTACGTAATCCGCGTGACCAGGACAGTCAACGTGTGCGTAGTGACGGTTAGCTGTAGAATACTCTACGTGTGAAGTGTTAATTGTAATACCTCTTTCTTTTTCCTCAGGAGCGTTATCGATAGAATCGAAACTTCTCATTTCAGAAAGACCCGCGTTAGCCAATACCGTAGTAATAGCAGCAGTCAATGTAGTTTTACCGTGATCCACGTGTCCAATAGTACCTATATTTAAGTGCGGTTTGGAACGATCGAAAGTTTCCTTTGCCATGTTTAATGAATTTTAATCTTAGTTTATATTAGTGTACAAATTTATACCTTAATTGAGCCAATGACGAGAATTGAACTCGTGACCTCTTCCTTACCAAGGAAACGCTCTACCCCTGAGCTACACCGGCGTAAAGTGTTGAACCTACCTAAAAGATAGATTCCTGCCTTCGCAGGATGACATTTCTGTCACAATTATAGAGCGGGAGACCGGGTTCGAACCGGCGACATTCAGCTTGGAAGGCTGACGCTCTACCAACTGAGCTACTCCCGCTTATAAAATTACAATATTTCAATCTTAAAATTCTTTAATAAAAGTTTAGTGGGGAGAGCAGGATTCGAACCTGCGAAGACGTAGTCAGCAGATTTACAGTCTGCCCTCGTTGGCCGCTTGAGTATCTCCCCTCAAACTAATATTTTAAAGAACTTAAGAGCCGATGGAGGGACTCGAACCCACGACCTGCTGATTACAAATCAGCTGCTCTAGCCAGCTGAGCTACATCGGCTTATTTCACAACTTTTCTGTCATAAAAAAGCCCGCTATTTCTAACGGACTGCAAATGTATAGTATTTTTTGTTTATTCAAAACAAATTTTTAAAAATTTTTATCAAGCTTGTAATCTTAATTTCTCCTTTTGCTTTATTAACCTTCTTTCCAGCGAACTACAAGCTAAATCTACCGCCTCTTCAAAGGATTTGCATTGTTTTTTAACAACAAATTTATCTTTTGGTACTGTTATTTTTATTTCTACTATTTTATTCGCCTTAGAACTTGTGTTTTCTACTTTCATATAAACATCAGAGCTAATAACCTTAGAATAAAAGGTTTCAACTTTATCGAGCCTGTTCTGCAGAAAATTTATCAATTCACTGTCTGCATTAAAATTTACCGATTGCGTATTTACTTTCATAGTCAGAAATTAACGGCTAAATAAATTAACCTGATTATACAATTATTCTTTATTTCCTCTTGGATGCGATTTTAAATGAACTTTCTTCAATTCAGCAATACTATTATGCGTATAAACTTGAGTTGAAGCTAAACTTGCATGCCCCAACAACTCTTTTACAGCATTTAAATCAGCTCCCTTATTCAAAAGATGCGTAGCAAAGGTATGTCTCAAGATATGTGGACTTGTCTTTACCTTTGAGGAAACTACTCTAAAATACTTGTTTATTAATCTATAAACAAGAGTTTCGTACATTTTATTGCCCGATTTCGCAAGAAATACAAGGCCAGGTTCTTTAATATCAACAAGCATCAATCGCTTTTTGAAATAAGCCTCAAATTTGCTTTTAGTTTCTAGCAACATTGGTATGTATCGTTCTTTATTTCGTTTTCCCAAAACTTTTATGGTCATGTTCTCGAAATCTACATCAGACATTTTAAGCGCCAATAACTCTGCCCTACGCACACCTGTCGTATATAAAACATGTATCAGCAACTCATCTCTAACACCCTCAAAATCATCTGCATACTCCATAACTGAAAGTACTTTATGCATTTCTAATTCCGAAAATGGTATCTCAATTTTTTTTGATGTTTTTAGCGCTTTATGCTTTACTAGTGGGTTTGTGTCTAGAACCTCTATTTTTTGAAGAAATTTGAAATAGGACTTTAATGAGGAAATTTTTCTATTTATAGAACGATTATTAATCTCTCTTTCAGACAAATCAACGATCCAAAAACGAATAAGACTATAATCTGCCGCATCAATATCACCAACATCATATTGCACCTTACAAAAATGACTGAATTCAAGAATATCTTTTTCATAAGCCTTTATCGTATGTTTAGAATAATTTTTTTCCAAAGATAAATACGAAATGAATTCAGTCACTAGCATACTCTAAAGGTATCAAAAGATTTAAATCACTTGGGTTCGAAACAAAAAAAATCCCGCAAATTGCGGGATTTATATTTCACTATAACAAAGCTTAAATTTCCTCTTGATCTCTTAGACCTTGAATATATTCTGCTTTTTGTATCTGTGCTCTTCGAACAACTGATGGTTTATTGAACTGTTGACGCTTACGTAACTGTCTCATTGTACCTGTCTTATCGAACTTACGTTTGAAACGTTTTAAAGCTCTATCGATGTTTTCTCCTTCTTTTACTGGTATTATTAACATGGGCTATAACCTCCTCTCTTTATGATTAAGGCTGCAAATATAATAACTATATTCATTTAGGCAACCTATTTTCTGATTTTTAAAAACTTTAGTTTCCTTATCTTAAACCTTAGCTGGTTTATATTCTTTTTTATCAATGACCATCTTAGCTATAATCTCTCTTAGAATCTCTGAGGTTCCTCCTCCTATCGGCCCCAATCTACTATCTCTAAAATTACGTGCCATTGGATAATCTTCTATATACCCATAACCACCTAAGAACTGTAAACACTCATAAGCTACCTCATCTGCCATTTTTGTAGATTTCAGTTTAGAGATTGTAGCTTCTTTCACCACATATTGCCCTTTATCTAAACGATAGGCAACCGAATAATTATACTCTTTACACATATCTATATCTCCATACAAATCTGCCACCCTATGTCTTAAAGCTTGAAATTTATTAATTGATTTCCCAAAAGCTTCTCTCTCTGACATGTAATTAAGAGCATATTCTAAAACATGTTCTGATCTAGCATGAGCGTTAATCCCCATTATTAATCGTTCTAAAGAGAAATGCTCCATGATATATGAGAAACCCATATTTTCATCGCCCATTAAGTTCTCTACAGGAATTTGCACATTATCAAAAGCCAGCTCTGCAGTATCGGATGCCCGCCAACCTAATTTATTTAATTTATTAGCGGTAACCCCTGTACTATGTCTATCAACCACGAAAATGCTGATTCCTTTATTCCCTAACTCAGGTGATGTCTTAGCTGCTACAATCATGTAATCTGCATATACACCATTTGTAATAAAGGTCTTAGAACCATTTAAAATATAAAAATCACCTTTCCTAACCGCAGTTGTTCGCATCGCTGCTACATCACTACCTCCGAAAGGCTCAGATACACAAAGACAACCCACTTTATCACCATCGACACTTGGTCGTAAATATTTTTCCTTAACAAATGAATCTGCTTCTTTATTGAGATGGGTCATTGCTAAATAGGCATGTGCCCAAATTGCAGCTGCAAAACCACCAGAATTAACTTTCTGAAGTTCTTCTAACAAAACTACGGTGTAAAATAAATCAAGACCTAAGCCCCCATCTTTTTCTGGAGTGGCTAGGCCAAAATAGCCCATATCTCCGAATTTCTTCCATATGAACCTTTCAATAGTACCTGTCTCTTCCCATTTGTCTATATGAGGAACAACTTCTTTTTGTAAAAAATCTTTTAGGCTCGCCCTAAATAATTGATGTTCTTCAGTGAAGTACATACTTTGCATAGCATTTTTTTTATAGTGACAAATATAAATTAATTCTGTCAATTCGTTCTGCGGGAAATTCTTCTATTTTTAATAATTCGCTCAATGAATTGATACTTCCGTTGAGATTACGATAATTTACTATGCGCTGAGCCACTACTTTTTGAATATATACTAATTTCGATAGTTCTTCTGCTGTAGCAGTATTAATATTAATCTTAACAATATTTGGCTTATTTATCACTTTATATCGTTTTAAAATACGGCTAGCAACTTCTTCATCTAAATAATAGACTTCAAACAGTTGATCATCCACCAAAAATCCACCCAATCTATCTCTGAACTTGATAATTCTTGCCGACAGCTTCTCCCCTATTCCATTAATTCGTTGTAATTCTTCAGCCGTTACTGCATTCAAATCTTGCCAAACTAATTTTTCAGTATTAGTATTTGTCTTCACTTCAACACTTCTCTTCCCATATTTAAAAGTAGCTTTTCTTGTCCATTCAGGAAATTTGAAAAAAGGGGAAATAATATTTAGTAATGAATCGGAAACGCTAGTAACTCTTTGAAATTCTTTTGCTGAATTCACGAATTTATCAGTCTCTCTAAAATTATGTAATCTGTCAATCTCATCAACTGACATACCTAATGTATACCCTTTAAAGTCTGATATATAATTAGGGTTAAAAGGATACATTTGGATGGTATCACTTTTCGATAAAGCGTTTTTCAGTGAATCAATCTTTACCTGAGTATCGCTATCTATAATTAATGGGTATTTTTCATTTAATTGATAAAAGTCGAGTATAAAATACCCTAATTGAAGAACTATAAGGAAAAGCAACAAAAAGAAAATCCCACTTCGTTCTTGTTTATTGAACTTGAAGTGGGATTTTAATTTTCTCAAAGTCAGTCTATTAATATACCTTTTTGATTGCAATTAAATATCTTTCTAAACTTTTCTTCACTTTTGGAAAAAGAATAAGCAAGCCGATCATGTTTGGAAAAACCAACGCTAAAATCATTGCATCAGAAAACTTAATTACCGCATCTAACGTTGCCGCTGCACCAATAACAACGAACATAAGAAACAATACTTTGTAAACGATATCTGCAACCTTACCTCTACCAAATAAATATTTCCAAGATTGAAGTCCATAATAAGACCAAGAAATCATCGTTGAAAAGGCAAATAATATAATCGCTATCGTAAGTACATATCTAAAACCCGGTATTACAGAGTCATAAGCCATAGACGTTAAATCTACACCACCGACATAAGCGCCAGTATCATTTAAAAGAACTGTACTTCCAACACCATTACCATAATCAAATGCACCAGCATCCATGTTAAAGAATATAATAACCAAAGCTGTCATAGTACAAATAACTACTGTATCAATAAAAGGTTCTAATAAAGCAACGATACCTTCACTTGCAGGATATCTTGTTTTAACAGCCGAGTGTGCAATTGCAGCAGAACCTGCACCTGCCTCGTTAGAGAATGCAGCTCTTTGAAAACCTACGATAATTACACCAACGATACCACCTATTGCAGCATCTGGAGAAAAAGCACCATCGTAAATCATCACGAAGGCATCTCCTATATATTTAATATTAGCAAAAATGATCACCAATGATGCCACAACATATATACCGGCCATGAATGGAACAATCTTTTCGGTTACACTTGCTATTTTTTTAATTCCTCCGATAATAACAATACCCACTAAAACAGCAAGTATTACTCCAATAATGACGCCAGTAGCACCACCTTCGAGATTAAACATTGATGTCAGCTGTACTGCAGCCTGGTTAGACTGAAATGCGTTACCACCACCAAAAGAAGCGCCTACACAAAGTACAGCAAAAGTTCCTGCAAGAATTTTACCTAAAACTTTCATGTTACTTTCGCTTAGTCCTTTTGACAAGTAGTACATTGGACCACCGTATACCGTACCATCAGGGCCTACATCTCTATATTTCACCCCTAACGTACATTCTACGAATTTTGTCGACATACCAATTAGACCGCAAACAATCATCCAAAATGTAGCACCAGGACCTCCTAATGCTATTGCAACAGCCACACCTGCAATATTACCTAAACCAACTGTTCCAGAAACTGCGGTCGCCAATGCCTGAAAATGACTAACCTCCCCTTCTTCACTCTCATCTCTTATCGTATCAGGTATATCACCATCTTCGGTCATATGCAGCTGTACTTTCTCTAAACCATACTTTTCTATTTCTTCATATTTACCTCGAACAACATTTATTGCCATTGGAAATCTAGTAATACCTGGAAATTTAAAATAAATAGTAAAAAAGGTAGCGCCAACAATTAACAATATTAATACGATTGGAATGTTGTAACCCGCAATTGTTATTGGAGTCAAAACTGTAGCTTCCCACCATGTTGCGAAAGGCATAAAAGCATCATTTACTATTTCATCTAAACCTTTTTCTTGAGCAATGGTTATAAACGGTATTAACAATGTTAATAGAGTTAGAAGTTTATACTTCATAAGTTTAAAATTTATTTTGATTTAGTTAGTTATTCTAGCAATATCCTAAAAATATTGGATGCAATCAAATATAAAAGCGATAAAAGATGATTATTCTAAATGGAACATTTGATTTAACTTTTTAATTTGCTCTGGTCTTCCCAAAACAATAACCTTACTTTTTGGATGAAGTTTTAAATCAGCCTCGGGGTTTATTATGTAGTTACCATCTGGAGCTATATATCCTATAATCGTACATCCTGTTTTATTACGTAAGTCTAAATCTCTAATGGAATTGAATTCATTTTTATTAGAAAATTCTTCAATTGCGACTTCCTCTAAGTTGGTCGTATTCTCCCCTTCCATTGAAAGTTTATCCATAAAAGTAATAAGGTCTGGCATAACTACTAATGAAGCCATGTGATCTCCGCCTATTTTATCTGGCATTATTACTTTATTGGCGCCGGCAAGAAATAATTTCTTTTGAGAATTCACCAATGAGGCCCTACTAATAATAAAAAGATTTTTTTTCATTTGGCGTGCCGATAAAACAACAAAAAGGTTTGCAGCATCATCCGGTAGCGTAGCAATTAAATATTGCGCTCTTTCTATACCAGCATCTAAAAGAACATCATCATCATTTGCATCACCTTCCACAAATAAAATATCCTCACTGTAACGTTCAATTATTTCCTTATCTTTTTCAATAACCACAAATGGCCTTTTATATGCCTTTAATTTTTCAGCTGCCTGCATACCATTTCTTCCAAATCCACAAACGACTACATGCTGATTCAATTTATCGATGATATTCTTCATTTTCTTCTTTTTTAGTAATTGTAATGAGTTTCTACTGATTAAATATTCTGTTATTACAGAAATTGCAAATCCAAATATAAAAACACTGGTGACAATGAGCACTATGGTGAAAATCTTGCCTTCTGGACCCATTGGGCGCACCTCTGAAAAGCCTACTGTAGTTACTGTAATTATGGTCATGTAAAATGCATCAACCCAAGAATAGTCCGCAACAAATCGATACCCGAGCACCCCAAATGCTAATGCCATAAGCATTAAGGCCAATGCCAGATAAATTTTAGACTTAAATAGTTGTATCATAGATTACAAATCAAAAACAGAATTTCGTTTGGTATAAATTAAATCTTTAATTCTAAGCCAAAAAGCTAAAAAAAGATAAAGCGCAAAGCCAAAACCAACCGTTACAAATGTTAGATAAATAAATGATGTGCGAACTACTCTAGCCCTTATACCTAAACGCTCAGCAATTCTACCACACACCTCAAAACCTCTTTTTTGAAAGTAAAGCAATAGTTTATAGAATACATTCATTGCGTATAAAATTAGCCTTTTATATTCATTAAAGATGCACCAACGGCACATTCTAAACATTTGTCTTTAATACAATATTCAGAATATAATTGAATATATGATTGGGACTCTTTCGCATCTTTAATAGGAATATTTAATTTCCTATAATTAGCGATAATACTATTCTCTTCTTTCTTAATAGCGCTCATCATTCTAAACAAAAGTTCATTATCTACATTACCCTTGTACCGTTGATAGCAGAATTTTAAAGGAATAATAGTATTGATCATCAGCAAATCTAAAAATGAGCTTGAGGTTTTCTTAATACTCTTTTTAGATGTTTTACCAAAGTTATAATGAGTCTCCCAATATTCACTTGTTCCTAAATTGAAAACTTCAGAAATGTCAGGGTACTCTTGTTCAATTATTAAATGAAATAAGTTATTATTCGTAGAATAAACAGCACTTAATTGTGCAAGCCTAATGGTAGGAAAATTGGGAGGTCTTAATCTAAAAAATTCAGGAGTTTTATATGGTTGATTAAGCTGATACTTATGTTTTAAAAAAGTATACTCTTTTCTTAATGATTTATGATAACTATCGGCTTCTTGATCATCTTCTAAAAATCTTGCTTGCCCCATTAGTAGACTCTCCAACTCTAAGGGTTTTGCATGAAGCTTTCTAATTATTGAGAAATCAATATTTTTTCCCAATTCAACAAAAACATCCTTATTAATTTTAGTACCAAACGTTTTTAATAGCATTATAAATAAAACCTGCTCCCAATCATTATTTGTCTCTTCAAGTAATTGATTTATAAAAACGGATTTTTCTTCTAACCTTTCTACAAATAATCGATCTAACCAATTCTTTCTCATGAACACATCGACCGTATCAAACTCATTTTCACAATTAATGAATTTATAATTCCTAGAATCAAAAAGTGTTTGATAGGATTCTAATAATTTTAAGGGGATATATTTCTTTAATGATAAGGTCGGTATTGTACTACCGTCTTTTCTAAATACGGAGACATCATCTTCCCAAACCACATGTAATATTACATTGTCGTAGTTAATATCTTCTTGATGATTATGTGCATACCAATCAGAAGATTTCACATGAATCTCTACATTACCAGCCCACAATTGACCATTCAATTGGACTTTGGCATTAAAAAAATCTGGACCACTTAAATGATTGTGAATACCTGTAGATTCAACATTTATTCTATCACCCGTAGAAGTTACCAAACCATTAATAGGATACTTTCTGTACATCCATACAAAATGAAGTAAATCTTCCCTCATTCTATAAAAGTAAAAAACCCGCTATAAAGCGGGTGTAATTTTTCCGTAAAAAAATAAAATTAAGCTGTTTCCCCTTCCCAATTCATAAAACCTCCCTGAAGATTAAATGCATTGTCAATGCCAACGCTTTTCATGATTGCACAAGCTTGTCCGCTTCTATTTCCTGACCTGCAGTAAACATAATAGTTTTTTGACTTGTCTAATTTTTCAAGCTCTTCAATGAATCCTTGACCTTTATAAATATCTAAATTGATAGAATTAGGAATTATTCCTTCTTCAATTTCTTCTTCTGTTCTTACGTCAAGAATTACGGCATTGGAATCCTTTTCCAATTGCTCTTCCCACTCTTGTTGTGATAAATCTGCCATAGTATAAATATTATCCGGTAAAAATAATCGATTTTTCCTTAATGATGCCTTGAACAAATTTTTAACAAAAATTTATTCTTTCAAAAGTAAAAACAAATCAAATAAAAATATACATTTGTATATACAAATATTGTACATACATGAATGTTGAAGAAATTATAAAAACGAATGTTGAAATGTCATTACATAAACGGACAATTATTCATTTGTCTTTAGTTATGAATAAGGTCGATGAAGAAGTGGCATTAAGTTTAAAACCTTTCGATATATCAATTCAACAGTTTAATGTGCTTAGTATTTTAAGAGGTCAAAAAGGTAAACCCGCAAATCTTTCAACTATTAATGAACGAATGGTTTCTAAAATGAGCAATACCACAAGACTAGTTGATAAATTACTTTTGAAAGGTTTTGTGAGTAGAAATATTTGTAAACAAAATAGAAGAAAAGTAGAAATCTTAATCACAAAAGAAGGATTAAATATTTTAAAGAGAATTGACGGTATACTTTTTGAAACGGAAAAGGCGATACTTAAAAATTTTAATGAATCTGAATTACACGAATTGAATACATTACTAAATAAATTTTAAGTAAAATCATACAATGAATACAGTACTAGACAAATTAAATTGGCGATATGCCACTAAAAAATTCGATACCTCTAAAAAAGTGAGTAAGGAAGATTTAGAAACGATTTTAGAGGCTGCTAGATTAACCCCATCTTCTTATGGGTTACAACCCTATCACATTTTTGCTATAGAGGATAATGATATAAAGGCAAAACTAAGAAAGGCTTCTTTTGACCAACCGCAAATTACAGATGCATCATATATAATAGTGCTTGCCAACAAACCTACATTTGATGGCAATATGGTTGATGATTATATTGCCAACATTATTGAAACTCGTGGTGTTTCAAATAAAGATGTTGAAGGTTTTTCTCAAATAATGAAATCTTCATTATTAGGCCTGCCAGATGCTCAAAAAAATAGTTGGACATCTAGTCAAGCTTATATAATCTTAGGAAACATCATGACTATTGCAGCTGAAATGAAAATTGATACTTGCCCAATGGAAGGTTTCGACAAGAACCAATACAATGAAATTTTAGGGTTAAATGATATCAATTTGAACGCTGCAGTTGTTTTAGCTATAGGCTATAGATCAGATGATGATGCAACTCAAAATTACCCAAAAGTCAGATATTCCAAAGAACAATTAATCACCCTTATTTAAATAAATACACAAACAATTTAAAATTAAAAAACATGAAAAAAACAATATTAAGTATCGCATTAGTAGCAGTTTTTGGTCTAACGGCAACAGCTTCTACTCCTATTGAAAATGAAAAGAAAGAAGTAAAGGTTAGCGAAAGTACCGTTACTTGGAAAGGCTATAAAGTTACTGGGGAGCATAATGGCTCAATTAAATTGAAATCTGGTTTCTTAGAAATGAAAGGCAAGAAATTAATAGGCGGCGAATTCGTAGTAGATATGACGACCTTATCTAATAATGATTTAGAATCTGGTCAAGGAAAAGAAAAATTGGAAGGTCACTTAAAATCTGCAGATTTCTTTGGTGTAGATGCTAATCCTACCTCTAAACTAGTTTTTACTTCTGTAAAACCTATGAATGAAAATTCATATACAGTTACTGGAGATTTAACTATCAAAGGAATTACAAAGCCAGTTACTTTAGTAGTTTCTATGTTCGAGAATAAAGCAACAGTTACTGTAAAAGTTGACAGAACAAAATTTGATATTAAATATGGTTCTGGTAGCTTTTTTGATAATCTTGGTGATAAAGCCATTTATGATGATTTTGATTTAGTTGTAGATTTAGCTCTATAATTGTTTTTGATTTAAGTATTACCTAAATTAAATTCAAACAATTTTAAATCCCTTTGGTATATAATCAAAGGGATTTTTATTTTTGATGAGTGAAAGTTTGAAAGTTTGAAATTCCTTTATATATTTGAAGCTCAATGAAAAATTTAATTGTAAATACTTGGTGGTGGAACAACTTACGAATAACAACGTGAGCATAGCATCATTGTAGTAAAACTATATAAAGGCTTGTCATCACGACAAGCCTTCCTTATTTTATAAAAGTACCTATGGCCTATCAATTTAAGACATATCATAAAAAAATTCTTTCCGACACGTTAACGCCGGTAAGTATTTATTTAAAAATTAGAGACCGTTTTCCCAATAGTATTTTATTAGAAGGCAGTGATTACCATGCTAATGATAACAGTTTCTCCTATATATGTTGTAATCCTATTGCATCAATTAAGGTTGAAAACGAAATTATCACCAAACAATTTCCTGACGGTTTAGTAGAAGAATCATCCATTACTTCAGATACTAATGTTGTTGATATCATTGAATCTTTTAGTAGAGCTTTTAAAGCGGATACTAATACCTTTAAATTTATAAACAACGGTCTTTTTGGGTATATGGCCTACGATGCCGTTCGCTATTTTGAAGATGTCAAATTAACCGTAAAGGACGATACTATTAAAATACCAGATATTTATTATGCGGTATACCAAAATATAATTGCTATAGATCATTTTAAAAATGAAGCCTATCTTTTTGCTCATTGTTATGATACTGAAAATAATATACCTGAAATAGAGCAACTCTTAAACATCAGAAGTTTTGCGACTTATAATTTCAACATCGAGGGTGAACGTAAATCAAATTTAGAAGATGAAGATTTTAGAGCACAAGTTGCTTTGGCCAAGAAACATTGCCAACGTGGTGATGTTTTTCAACTGGTACTAAGCCGTAGATTTTCTCAAGGATTCAAAGGTGACGAATTTAATGTGTATAGGGCATTACGTTCGGTAAATCCTTCTCCATACTTATTCTATTTTGATTATGGCGATTTTAAAATATTCGGAAGCTCTCCAGAAGCGCAACTAATTGTAAGTGATGGAAAAGCAGAAATACACCCAATTGCTGGCACATTCAAAAGAACTGGAAATGATGAACAAGATGCTGAACTTGCTAAGGAATTAAAAGCTGACGACAAAGAAAATAGTGAGCATGTAATGTTAGTTGATTTAGCTCGGAACGATTTAAGCCGAAATGGCAACGTTGTACAAGTTGAAAACTACAGAGAGGTTCAATTTTTCTCTCATGTAATTCATCTAGTTTCAAAAGTTACCGGAATGAAAAAGAGTGATATTCCAACCATGAAAGTGGTAGCCGATACTTTTCCGGCTGGCACCTTAAGTGGCGCACCAAAACATATGGCCATGCAGCTTATTGAAAAATACGAAAAAACAAGTCGTGGATACTATGGTGGCGCTATCGGGTTTATGGACTTTTCTGGCAATTTTAACCATGCCATTATGATTAGAACATTTCTTAGCAAAAATCATGAACTGCATTACCAAGCAGGAGCAGGTATCGTAGCAGCTTCCAACCCAGAAAACGAGCTACAAGAAACCTATCATAAATTAGGTGCTTTAACCAAAGCACTAGAAATAGCCGAAGACATTTAAGATGAAGAAAATACTAGTCATAGATAATTACGACAGTTTTACATACAATCTTGTTCACTACTTAGAAGAATTAGATTGTGAAGTTGTTGTAAAACGAAACGACCAACTTACGTTGGAGGAAATAGATGCTTTTGAAAAAATAGTGCTTTCCCCAGGCCCTGGTATTCCAGATGAAGCAGGTTTATTAAAGCAAATCATTAAAAAATATGCATCCACCAAAAGTATATTCGGTGTTTGCTTAGGTCAACAGGCAATTGCAGAAGTATTTGGCGGTACGCTTATTAATTTAGAAGAGGTTTATCACGGAATAGCGACTAAAATAAAAATCATTAAAGAGGATGTGATTTTTGAAGGTATGCCTGAAGAAATTGAAGTTGGCCGGTACCATTCTTGGGTGGTGAATCCTGATTTACCGGATGTTCTAGAAGTAACATCACTTGACGAAAACGGACAAATTATGTCTTTACGTCATAAAACATACGATGTTCGTGCGGTGCAGTTTCATCCAGAATCGGTATTGACTCCCCATGGAAAAAAAATGTTAGAAAATTGGTTAAACGCTAAAGCTTAGTAGAAAGTAACAAGGTTTCACCAAATACAATTAAAAGGATGAAAGAAACACTGAATAAACTTATAAATCACGAAATATTGTCCAAAGACGATGCGGAACGTATTTTGGTCAATATTGCAAAAGGGGATTATAATACAAGCCAAATAGCCGCTTTTTTAACGGTGTATATGATGAGAAGTATCACCATCGAAGAACTAGAAGGTTTTAGAGATGCATTGTTAAATTTATGTTTGGCAGTTGATTTATCAGCTTACAACCCAATTGATTTATGCGGAACTGGTGGTGATGGAAAAGATACATTTAACATATCTACTTTAGCCTCTTTTGTTACTGCAGGTGCGGGAGTAAAAGTTACTAAGCATGGTAATTACGGAGTATCCTCTAAATGTGGCAGTAGTAATGTGATGGAGTTTCTTGGAATTAAATTCAGTAATGATGCCGGCTTTCTAGAAAAGTGTATCGATGAGGCTGGTATTTGTGTTCTTCATGCTCCATTATTTCATCCAGCCATGAAAAATGTGGCTCCCATTCGCAAAGATTTAGGAGTGAAAACGTTCTTTAATATGCTAGGACCTATGGTGAACCCTGCGTTCCCAAAGAATCAAATGGTAGGCGTTTTCAACTTAGAACTAGCTCGCATGTATGGCTATTTATATCAGAAGACCGATAAAAATTTCACTGTTTTACATGCTTTAGATGGTTACGACGAAATATCCTTAACAGGAAATACAAAGACTATATCTAACAAAACTGAGAGCATGCTAAAACCATCAGATTTTGGTGTGAAACAAATACGGCAAGAAGATATTGTTGGTGGTGATTCTATTGATTCTTCTGCCCAAATTTTCTTAAACGTTTTACAAGGTAAAGGTACCGAACCTCAAAATAATGTGGTTTGTGCTAATGCCGGTATTGCAATTGCGACAGTGAACAACTTAACACCTCTAGAAGGTTTTGAAAAAGCCAAAGAATCTTTACTAAGTGGAAAAGGTTTGGCTGCATTGAAGAAAATACAAGAACTAAGTAGAAATTAAAACGTCATAACGCCAGGCGTTTTGCGACTAAGCAAATTATTATTCAAGTATTAGAAAAGAAAAGATTGCTTCGTACTTCGAAATGACATTAAAAAAAGAAATGAACATTCTAGATAAAATAGTAGCGGATAAACGCAAAGAAGTAGATTTAAAAAAATCGATAATTCCGGTATCACAATATGAAGTGTCAGCGCTATTTGAAAGAGAAACAACCTCTTTATCTCATGCATTGAAGCAAAGTAAAACGGGTATAATTTCTGAATTTAAACGTAGGTCTCCTTCTAAAGCAAGCATCAACCAAAATGCAAATGTTGGGCAAGTTGCAATAGGCTATGAAAAAGCCGGAGTATGTGGTATGAGCATACTTACAGATATCAAATATTTTGGCGGTTCTATTGAAGATTTAATTTTAGCTAGAGCATCGGTAAAACTACCATTACTTCGTAAGGAATTCATTATCAGTGAATATCAAATCATAGAGGCAAAAGCTTATGGCGCAGATGTTATATTATTAATTGCTGCCGTATTAACAAAACAAGAAATCAAAACCTTTTCCGAGCTTGCCAAAAGCTTAGGATTAGATGTGCTGCTAGAAGTGCATAATGAAGAAGAATTGAACAAATCAATTATGCCTAGCTTAGATATGTTAGGGGTTAATAATAGAAACCTTAAAACTTTTGAGGTTAGTTTAGAAACTAGCAAATCCTTATCAAAATTGATACCTGATGATTTTGTAAAAGTTTCAGAGAGTGGTATTAGCTCTATTGAAGCCATTAAAGATTTAAAAAAGTATGGTTATGAGGGATTTCTTATCGGAGAGAATTTCATGAAGACCGATAACCCAGGACAAAGTGCTATCGACTTTATCCAAAATTTAAAATAGAAATATGAAACTGAAGGTCTGCGGAATGAAACTAAATACGGCTGAAGTTGCACAATTGCGACCAGACTACCTTGGTTTTATTTTCTGGGAAAATTCGTCTAGATTCTTTGAGGGAGAAATTCCTGACCTTCCTCATAACATTAATAAAATAGGCGTTTTTGTTGATGCAGAGCCTAATTATATCATTGAAAAAGTTAAGAAACATCAGTTACAAGGGTTGCAATTACACGGCCATGAAAGTCCAGAATACTGTTCTAAAATAGCTGCTGAATTAAAAAAAATAAACCAAAAAGTAGATATCATTAAAGTCTTCTCTATCAAAGAAGAGTTCGATTTTAATGCTTTGATTCCTTACGAGAATGTATGTGACTATTACCTTTTTGATACCAAAGGAAAATTACCCGGCGGCAATGGTTATACTTTTGCCTGGTCTGTTTTAAAAAAATATACTTCTACCAAACCTTATTTTTTAAGTGGTGGTATTGGTTTGAATAACCTGGATAACATAAATGAGTTTATAAAATTACCTGAATCAAAATACTGCTACGCAATTGATGTTAACAGTAAATTTGAAACAGTACCAGGATTAAAAAAAATTGAAGAATTACAACTATTTAAAAAAGCACTATGAATTATAATGCCGATGAAAAAGGATATTATGGGGAATTTGGCGGTGCCTTTATTCCAGAAATGTTATATCCCAATGTTGAGGAACTGCGTGCCAATTATCTTAAAATTATGCATGAGGATTCTTTTCAAAAAGAATTTGACCAGCTATTAAAAGATTATGTTGGCAGACCATCTCCATTATATTTTGCCAAACGTCTTTCTGAAAAGTACGGTTGTAAAATATATCTTAAACGAGAAGACCTCAACCATACAGGGGCGCATAAGGTAAACAATACTATTGGTCAAATTCTAATGGCTCAAAGATTAGGTAAAACTAGAATTATTGCAGAAACAGGTGCTGGTCAACATGGTGTTGCTACCGCAACAGTTTGTGCTTTAATGGGACTAGAATGTATAGTTTATATGGGTGAGATTGATATTGCTCGCCAAGCCCCCAATGTAGCCCGAATGAAAATGTTGGGAGCAGAGGTTAGACCTGCAAAATCTGGAAGTAGAACTTTGAAAGATGCTACAAACGAAGCGATTAGAGATTGGATTAACAATCCTGTAGATACACACTACATAATAGGATCTGCGATTGGGCCACACCCCTACCCAGATATGGTTACACGTTTTCAGTCTGTTATATCCGAAGAAATAAAATGGCAACTAAAAGAAAAAGAAGGTCGTGAAAACCCTGATTATGTAGTAGCATGTATTGGCGGTGGCAGTAATGCTGCTGGAACATATTATCACTTTTTACATGAGCCTGAAGTTGGTATTATCGCTGTTGAAGCTGCGGGTAAAGGAATTAATTCCGGAGAAAGCGCAGCAACTTCAGCTCTTGGCAAAGTGGGTATAATTCATGGTTGCAAAACCATGTTGATGCAAACTACTGACGGTCAAATTACAGAACCCTACTCTATTTCTGCTGGTTTAGATTACCCAGGTGTAGGACCAATGCATTCTCATTTATACAAATCTGGTCGTGCAGAATTTTACTCCGCCACCGATGATGAAGCCATGGCAGCAGGGTTAGAACTTTCTCAACTCGAAGGTATAATACCGGCCATTGAGACCGGACATGCATTTGCGATTTTTGCCCACAAAAAATTTAAGAAAGATGATGTTGTTGTAATAAGCCTTTCTGGTCGTGGTGATAAAGATTTGAACACTTATATAGATTATTTTAAGCTAGCATAACAAGATGAGTAATAGAATAAATAATAGATTACAAGAAGATAAAAAACTTCTTTCCATATACTTCACTGCAGGTTACCCAGTACTAAATGATACCGTTCAAATCATACAAGATTTAGAAAAGAGTGGTGTTGACATGATTGAGATAGGCTTACCATTCAGTGACCCTTTAGCAGATGGCCCAACTATTCAAGAAAGTTCAACAACTGCACTGAAGAATGGTATGTCTACAGAAATACTCTTTAACCAATTGAAAGATATTCGTAAATCGGTATCTATCCCATTAATAATTATGGGATACTTCAACCCGATGCTTCAATATGGCGTTGAGGCATTTTGCAGAAAATGTCAAGAAATTGGTATCGACGGACTCATTATGCCAGATCTACCCTTAGATGTTTATCAAGCAGATTATGAAGCTATATTTAAAAAATACGGACTTGTAAATGTGTTTTTAATTACGCCACAAACAAGTGATGAACGTATTCTACAAATAGACGAAGCTTCTAACGGATTCATCTATATGGTAAGTTCAGCAAGTGTAACAGGTTCAAAATCAGGATTTGGAAAAGAACAAGAAAACTATTTCGAACGAATTGCATCACTGAATTTAAAGAATCCTCAGATTGTAGGTTTTGGTATCAAAGATGCAGAGACTTTTCAACAAGCCACAAAAACTGCAAAAGGAGCCATTATAGGCTCTGCTTTTATTAAGCATTTAACGGCTCACGGAATTTCCAAAATAGCCAACTTCATTAATCAAATACGTTAGTTTGAAAGAGTTCTTAAACAATTGGAAACTGATATTACTTTTATGCCTTACCTTGGGTATGGCACCTTTTTTTCCGGAGCCACATCTTTATGGAAAATTAAAATGGATAATTGGAGGTGCACAAGAAATGCAATTTATGGATTGGTTTGACGTACTATTACATGGCTTTCCATTTGTACTTCTGATTCGATTAATAATTATGAAATTCTTCAAACCAAATAGCATTACATAGAATTAATTCGTTAGATATTGTTATTTTAATTCTAGTTTAAACGTGTTTTAGAAGTTTGTAATTCGTCTTAAAAGAAATTAGTGCACTATATCTATTCTCTACAGAACAAAGGATTCTAAGTTTTTTTAAATTCTTTAAAATAAGATATAGCTATATTATACAACTTTTGCATTTATAATACTGCTTAATATTTCATAACAAACTGACCTTGTTTCAGTAACATCTATTATAATCATGTAACACTAGAAACCTTAACATATGTAGTGGTTCATTTCGAATTGAATTCCCTTCATTTTCATTACTTTTAAAGAATATATCTACGAAAGCATTCATGAAAAAATCACTTTCCTTCCTATTCCTTTTATCAATTTGTTTTAGTTACTCCCAAGATTCCGTTTTAATAAAATCTAAGGTAGCTAATTCTATAAGTGAGTTAAGAGACTTTGTTGCATTACCAAATGATGCATTGAATGCAGATGATATTGATTCTAATCTATACTGGCTTAGAAAAAAGTTTACCGAAAGAGGATTTAATAGTTCTATTTTAGACACTGAAGGTTTACCCCTATTTTTCGCCGCACTACCAGTAGACGATAGTAAGCCTACTATTTTATTTTATATGCATTTGGATGGACAATCTGTTGATCCTTCAAAATGGGACCAACCAGACCCTTACAAAGTAGTTTTGAAATCAAAAACAGATGATGGCTGGAAAACGGAAGCATTTTCTGATTTAACTGATGATATCAATTATGATTGGCGACTTTTCGGTAGATCAACTTCAGATGATAAAGGTCCTATCGTAATGTTCTTAAACGCTATTGATATCCTAAGAAAAGAAAATGTTGATATTCCTTACAATGTAAAAGTTATTTTAGATAGTGAAGAGGAAAGAAGTAGTGCTCCTTTACCAAAAGCAGTACGCACCTATAAAGATTTACTTAAAGCAGATTTTTTAATCATTAATGATGGGCCTGTACATGTTTCAGAAAAACCAACTATAGTTTATGGCTGTAGAGGAATTACTACGTTGTCATTGACCACTTACGGTCCTCTAAAACCTCAACATAGTGGTCATTATGGTAATTACGCACCAAACCCTGGGTTTCAATTAGCTCAATTATTAGCTACCATGAAAGATAGTGATGGTAAAGTACTGATAAAGGGGTATTATGACGGAATCACTTTAGATGAGGCTACTCTTGAAATATTAAAGAGCGTACCTGATAATGCGGAGGAAATCAATTCTAATTTAGCCATTTCCACTCCTGAAAAAGTAGGTAGTTTTTATCAAGAAGCGCTACAATACCCTTCTTTGAATATTAGAGGATTAGGTTCTGCTTGGATCGGTGATCAAGCAAGGACAATTGTTCCTGCTACGGCTACGGCAGAATTAGATTTGAGATTGGTACCTGAATCTGATGGCAACCGTCTAAAGACTTTAGTAAAAGACCATATTAAAAAACAAGGGTATCACGTCATGAATACCGTACCTACGAAAGAGGAACGTATGAAGTATAACCACATCGTTACCATTGTAGAAGGTTCAGTAACCGATGCTTTTCGCACAGATTTAAATAATCCGTTTGGTAATTCTATTGTAAAAACAATGGAGAATAAATTTGGTGAAAAACCGGTGCAAATTAGAATTATGGGGGGTACAGTTCCTATTTCACCATTTATAAACGAATTAAAAATACCAGCATTTATTGTTCCAATGGTAAATCCTGATAACAATCAACACAGTCCGAATGAGAACTTAAAAATTGGACAGATTGCCTATGGTATTCAACTTTTCTATGCTTTGTTGAGCACACCGAACTAGAACTTTTCATTATTATTCAATAAAACAAAAAAGGGACCAAATTGGTCCCTTTTTAAATTCTACTTTTAGAAGAATTATGCTGAATTTCTACTGGCATTAATATTACCATATAAAGAACGAGTTACAATTTTCTCATACAATTCTTTGAACTCGGTTCCTTCGCCTATTCTTTGTAGCGCATATTGCTGTATAACCAGTAATGGTAGAACAATGTTCTCACGTATCTTAATAGACTCTCTAGAGATTGCTTCTTTCTCCATTAAAATTTCCATTCCAGATAATTTCAACAACATTGCTTTTGATAATTTATACTCTGCATGTAGTATTTCCCAAAATGCTCCGTATTCTTCATTCTCTTTCATATAACTCGTCAATTCAAAATAACATTTAGAAAGACTCATCATACTATTCATCATTAAGGCCTGAAAGAAAGGTACTTCTTCATATAATTTCTTTGCTTCCTCAAATCTACCATCATCTTCCAACGTTTTTAAAGCGGTACCAATACCATAGTAACCTGGTACATTTTGCTTTAATTGACTCCAAGATCCTACGAATGAAATGGCACGTAAATCTGACAACTCTAATTTAGCTTTATTACCTCGCTTACCTGGTCTACTACCTATATTAGCTTTCGTATAATACTTTAGTGTACTCATATTCTCTAAATACGGCATAAACTTATCGTGATGTTTTAAATCATCATATTTCTTAAAGCTTAATTCAGACAACTCTCCAACTAACTTTCTATCCGATTCAGAAATGGAAATTTCCTTTCCTAAAATAGTATTTGACAACCCTGCAGTCAATAATTGTTCACTATTATATATGAATTGTTCTTTTGTACCATAAGTACTAGTAATCGTTTGACCCTGAATAGTAAGTTGAATTTCGTTATTCGCAACTTCTTTGGTCTGTGCTGCATAAAAACGATGTGTTTTACCACCACCTCTCGCTGGCGGTCCTCCCCTACCATCAAAGAAAATAGCCGCAATGTCATTTTCACCACATACGGCAGAAAGCTCTTCTTTTGTTTTTAAGATAGACCAATTCGCTTTTAAATAACCTCCATCTTTGGTTCCGTCAGAGAAACCTAACATTATAGTCTGCTTGTTGTTTCTATTTTCTAAATGATTTCTGTATTCTACCAAGTCGAACAAAAATCGCATTGTATCTTGAGCGCTGTCCATACCCTTCATGGTTTCAAATAAAGGAACTATATCAAACGTTATTTTCTTATCTGCCCAACCACACCATCTAAAAAGGGCATAAACAAATAAGATGGAGAAAATATCTTCAGAATTACTAATGATATACCTATTACAACCTTCCTCTCCGTTCTTGTCCTGAATAGTCTGCAACTGAAGAATATTCTTAATTGTATCCTTTACAATTTCTTCTTCATAGTCATTCGGATCCAATTGTAAATTTTCGTGAAGTAAAATACCAATCAGCTTTTCTTCAGAAAGTTCACTAAGGTCTTCCTTAATAAATTCTTTCTTTTTTAATACTTCTACAATAACCTTGGTATGCATACTATGGTCTTGACGAATATCTATTGTGGCAAAATGCACTTTAAAAATTTTCACTTTGTCGATAAAGCGATCTAAATCACTCAAATAAAGACTCTGATATTTTTCTATTAAGATTCGTCTAATTTCCTCTAAAGGAACAATTAAATCCTCGTATCCAATATCTTTTAAACTATCGAACATTGCGCTATATAAATTAGAGCGTAATTTTTGCAACGGCTCTTGAACATCCTTAAACGTAAGTTTATGTAAAAGGCTCTTTAACTCGTTATAATAACATTTCATTAATGTTAAACGAAGCTCGTTCATTACATCTCTTGTTATATCTGCTGTAACAAACGGATTACCATCACGATCACCACCTGGCCAAAATCCTAATTTAACGATATCGTGATTCTCAAAAGTTTTAGAACCAACACTACCTTTTATATACGCATACATGTCACCAATAGCATCATAATATACATGTCTTAGTGTATATATAATATTCTTCGCTTCATCCAATGGTGTTGGTTTCTTAGCATTTATTAACGAGGTAAGCCCCAATTGTTGCAACCCTACATCTATCTCATCAATTTTATCTTCTAAAATCAATGTTCTTAGGTTGGTGATAATATCTAAAACAGCAGGAGTATAAAACTGTGTTGGGTGTGCTGTTAGTACTATTCTAGCACTAAAGGTGCTTAGCTTATCCCAAATAGTATCCCATGAATTATTTTTTTCAACCAACTGAAAATAATCTTTCAACGACAATGAACTAGAATGCTTTTGTAGTTTTGGGAATGCAGCATCTTCAACACTATCATATAGTACTACTTGTCGCTCAACATATTGTATGATGCGAAACATAAAATCTATCTGCTCTTTTTCTGATTTTATTTCCACAAAATTCTCGAAAAAGTTCTCTAGAATTTCCTTCGGATTAAGACCGTTACTTAAACCTTTTTCTGATTGGTTCAGCAATAACGGAATTAACATACCTACATTCTCAATATTCTTGTAAGGTAAATTAAGGAATAGACTGTTATAGACGTTAAATTTATTTTGGACAGATTTTTTAAATTCCGCCAACCTTTCTTGTTGTTGCATATTTCAAAAACTTTAAGCCATACCATTATGGCAAACTTGCTAAATTTCGAATATAAATATCGCTATTCCAAGAGAATCTATAGAATCATTTGCACGAAATATCATTTTACTAGAGGGATACCACAAAATAGTGCGTATTGACAACAAATATTCCAAAATACAGACAAAGCTATCTACATTTACAATATAATAAAGTAAATAAAATTTTCATTTTCATATAGTGTTCTCGTAAAAGAGTCTTGTTCTAAAACAGGACTCTTTTTAGTTTTAAGAAGTTTTAGAAACAATATGATTAGAAAAATTCTCTATACTGTAGCACCCTAAAATCTAACGTGTTGAATTTTGGATTTTCACGCTTCATCATCTTATAACTTTCAAGACTACCTACGGCCCTATTTGCAGCTCCAGAAGGTGCTATAAGAGAAATAGTCTTTATGTTTTTCTTTGTAGCAGGATGTATAAATTCATGAACTCTAGGTGCAGTATCTGAAACATTCACCAAAGAGACGCTATGCTCTTTCAAGTGTTTTCTGAAAAAATATTCAGGTCCGTTTTTACTATTTCCTCCAGTAAAAAGAAGTGTCTTTACTTTCGGGAACTGCTTTAAGTAATCTAGCACATTTCGTAAAGTGATATTATGCATTCCTATATCAGAAGCATCTATTTTCTCACGCTCAGCAGATGCTACAATATCACAAATACCAATATGTCTTTGTTTTAAAAATGCTTTTCGTTCTTCAATGGCTTCATCGGTAGTATCAAATTTTAGGTTCAGGTTAAATATTTTATCTAGAATTAGCCACAATTGACCGTCTTTACTACCATAACAAAAATTTACATCACCTTGCTTTAAATCACCTGTAGTAAATCGAGGTGGCGGCAAAGTACCTACGATTAGTTTTTCAGTGTTATCGTCAATAAATGGTTCATAGGGGTGGGTGTGAAAAAATACTTTTTTCATTATAGGTTTATTCTCTTTGTTCTTTATAACGACAATTCATTTCTAAATTACTAACTTTAAGTGAAAGCAAAGAAAACGAGTTATGGGTAAAGGAGACAAAAAGTCGAAAAAAGGAAAAATATCAAACAATTCTTATGGAGCAAGAAGACCTCGAAAAATCAAAAAGAGACCTACGATTGAGGAGAAAATAAAAATCAGCAAAAAAAAATAAGGCTTACTCGTCTATTCTAAAGTTGAGATCTATTTGGTTTTCTTCATCTATAGTAATCTCATAGGTATAAAAACCTATTGGTAAAGAATCTGAAGCAACCTCAGTAGGAAAATAATTTAAACTTGTTGAATCTGTAAGTATGGTAAGAGTAGCGTTTGCATAAGCCGTTTCAAACTCCATATATTCAGAAAATTTACCAGCTTCGATATTTTCGTATATGGTATCATTTTGTGCAATACGAACTTCGCTGAAAAATTGACTTGTACTGTTCTGAATACGAATATTCACCATATTAACATTATCATCTCTATCAGTACAAGAGAAGAATAAACCTATGCAAAAAATAGAAAGTACTAAAACCCGTTTCATATGCGCTATTTAAGTATACCTAATAACGTAGAAGCGTTCATTATATTTTATCTAATAAATACGGGTTCATTTTGTTTTATGGTATGCTCTTGACTGAATTCGTAATCATCCAAATTAAAACATTTAATATCTTCTAACGTATTCGCATTAGAATCTATAATATAACGCACCATCGAGCCCCTTGCCTTTTTCGCGAAAAAACTAATGATTTTTAATTTATCATTCTTCCAGTCTTTAAATATGGGAGTAATTATATCTGCCTTTATATTTTTTGGCTGTAATGCACTGTAATATTCATTACTTGCCAAATTCACAAGTAACTCCCCTTCATCCATTTCATCATTCAAATATTCGGTAAGTCTATTACCCCAATATTCGTAGAGGTTTTTCTTTCGCCCCACTTTCAATGAAGTACCCATTTCTAGTCGATAAGGCTGCATTAAATCTAGTGGTTTTAATATGCCATACTGACCAGATAATATTCGAAGTATTTTCTGTAGACGTTCTATTTTATCTTCAGATAAAGTATATGCATCTAAACCTTGATACACATCGCCATTGAAAGCATATATCGCCTGCCTAGAGTTTTCAGGTGTAAACGGAGTTTCAAAATCTTGATTTCGTTGCCAATTCAACTGAGCCAAATTATCTGAAATAGACATCAATTCAGACAAAGCTTTAGGCTTTTTCTTAGCCAAAAGCTTATTCAGCTTTTCAGCGTCCTCTATAAACTCTGGAGTTGTATATAAAGTCGTTGGAAGTTCACTTTCGTAATCCAACGATTTAGCCGGTGAAATAACAATTTTCATAATGCAAATTTTAAGTAGACCCAAAAATAAAAAGGAATTACAGGAAGACCTACAAAAGATAAAAAAGAGTTTAAATAGTACTATCGAAGAATCCTATTCCGTACTGCTTTTACTGTAATTACGCCACTTTTCTATTGCACTCGTCATATCTTCTGGCACTTCTGAGTCAAAACTCATTTTTTCACCTGTTACAGGGTGAATAAAGCCTAAAGTCTTAGCATGTAATGCTTGTCTTGGCAATAATTTAAAAGTATTGTCGACAAATTGCTTGTACTTGGTAAATGTAGTTCCCTTTAAAATTTTATCGCCACCATATCGTTCGTCATTGAACAATGTGTGACCTATATACTTCATGTGTACACGAATTTGATGTGTTCTACCTGTTTCCAATTTACAAGAAACCAAGGTTACATACCCTAATCGCTCTAATACTTTAAAATGAGTAACCGCTTCTTTGCCATCTTCCCCTTCAGGGAAAACATGCATTTGCAATCGATTCTTAGGATTTCGACCTACATTACCGACAACAGTACCTTCATCTTCTTCAATATTCCCCCAAACTAAAGCTATGTATTCACGTTCAGAAGTCTTGTCAAAAAATTGTTTTGCCAAATGAGTCATGGCAGCTTCAGTTTTGGCCACTACTAATAACCCAGAAGTATCCTTATCTATTCGATGAACCAAACCTGGTCTTTCATTGCTATTTGCCGGTAAATTATCTGTATGAAAAATTAATGCATTAATCAAAGTACCTGAATAATTACCGTGACCTGGGTGCACTACCATACCCGCAGGCTTATTGACTATCAATAAAACATCGTCCTCATAAACAATATCTAAAGGAATATCTTCAGGAACTAAAAGAAATTCATGTGGTGGGTGCTCGAATAACACTTTTACTTCATCACCTGCTTTAACCTTATAGTTAGATTTTACGATCTCATCATTAACCCAAACATGACCTTCTTTAGCTGATTGTTGAATTTTATTTCTAGTAGCATTTTCAATGAAGTTCATCAAAAACTTATCTACTCTTAACGGCACTTGTCCTTTAGAGGCTACAAAGCGGTAATGTTCAAAAAGTTCACCATCTTCATTCTCCGGTTGCTCTATATTCTCCATTTATTGTTCTGATTCAGCTTTTATAATGGCACGTTCAGTAATAGAACCATTACCACAAATCAATTCTATTTTTGATGTTTTAGGCAGTTTATCTCCAGGCTTAATATACTTTCCTTTAAATTTTAATTGATACACCATGTCTTTACCTAATTCATCTACATAAGTTACACGTTGTACATCTAACCCTACTGCCTTCAACATTGAAGAAGCATTCCGTTTCGTTACTTGAATAATTTTAGGCACAGTAACCTTTTTATATCCTGATGGGTTAACGGTTAAATATATTTTTCTATTGGTCTTTACTTTGGCACCCGCCGAAGGATTTTGTTCGATAATTGAAAACCTAGGATAATCTGGATTATAGTTTGCAGAATCTAAGACCTCATATCTTAGCCCAGCTTCTTCTATTGATTTTCGCATATCCATGACAGATTTTTTAGAAAAGTCTGGCACTTCAACAAATTCACCATGATTTGTGGTACTGCTAAGATATCTCAATACAAGAAATACAGTAACCACCAATACCAATAACGCAAGACCTAATTGAATAAAAAATGTCTTACTTTTTAAAAAATTGAAAAAATTCCTCATACTTATTATTTGACCCGACAAATATAGTAAATGCCCTCATACCATTTAGCTGCTTCGGTTTATAGTTACTTGAATACCAAAAACAAAAATGTTTGTATGAATGCTCATAGTTTTCTTTTTTATTTTACATCAATACTTCATCTTTGCCCTAACTTTTATATAGACCATACGTATGAAAAAAAATATAGCAATTATAATGGGCGGTTATTCTAGCGAATATAAAATTTCGCTTAAGAGTGGTAATGTGGTCTATAACTACCTTAATAAAGATAAATTCAACCTATTTAGAATACATATTTTTAAAAATAAATGGGTTTATGTTGATGATACCGATAACGAAACCCAGATTGACCGTAATGATTTTTCTATCCCCATAAATAAAGGCTCAATAAAGTTTGATTGTGTATTTAACGCTATTCATGGTTCACCTGGTGAAGATGGACTCATGCAAGCTTATTTTGAGTTATTAGGAATACCACATACATCTTGTGGCTTTTACCAAGCAGCGCTTACTTTCAACAAAAGAGATTTACTAAGTGTACTGAAACCCTATGGCATTAAATCAGCACCTTCATATTATTTGAATAGGGGCGATGAAATAAATGAGACTGATATTATTAATACAGTAAAACTACCTTGTTTTGTGAAAGCAAATAAATCTGGTAGTAGTTATGGTATTACTAAAGTGTATAAAAAGGAAGAATTAAAAAGTGCCATAGAAACAGCCTATAAAGAAGATGATGAAATAATCATAGAAGGCTTTCTTGAGGGTACTGAAGTTTCTGTAGGTGTTTTAAAACTAAAAGGCAAAACTACAGTATTCCCCATTACTGAAATTGTTACTGAAAATGATTTCTTTGATTATGAGGCTAAATACGAAGGCAAATCACAAGAAATTACACCTGCAAGAATTAATAAAGTTAAGCTAGAAAAAGTAACGGCCGTAGCTGAAAAAATATATGATATTCTAAAGATGACCGGTTTTTCTAGAAGTGAATTCATATTTATTGGAGACGAACCTTTCTTACTAGAAATGAATACGACACCCGGCTTAACTACAGCAAGTATATTACCGCAACAAGCTAAAGCAGCTGGTATTGAACTAGGTATGCTATTTGAACACGCCATAACAGAGGCATTGTCTTAAAATACCTATATTTAAAAAGTAAAACCTATCTATGAGACGCGCAATTTTCCCTGGCTCCTTCGACCCTTTAACCTTAGGCCATCACGATATAATCATGAGAGGTATAACTCTATTTGACGAGATAATCATTGCTATAGGAAAGAACGCTGACAAGAAATATATGTTCAGTTTAGAAAAGCGTATGCAATTTATTGAAGAGGCATTTAAAGACGAACCTTCAATTAAAGTGAAAACATACCAAGGGTTAACAGTAGATTTTTGTAAGAAAGAGGATGCAAATTTTATTTTGAGAGGTCTTAGAAATCCTGGAGATTTTGAATTTGAGAAAGCAATTGCACATACAAACAGAAAATTATCAGAAATAGAAACCGTGTTTTTATTGACCTCGTCAGGCAAATCATATATAAGCTCATCTATTGTGAGAGACGTAATTCGAAACAATGGGGACTACACAGGCTTAGTACCCGATTCTGTAAGAAAATAAATTTTCAAGGGAATTTCACAACACAATATTCCTTTTCTACAACAACTTTTGATAAAATCACAACAATGACCTTCATATAGTTAGAGTATTCTTATAGATTCGTAAGAAATTTCTCTCTAACCATGTTGAAATCAATAAATAATACATCTTTACCTTTAAATTGGATTGGGCAAATACCATCATCCATAGCTATAATTGATTCAAATTTTAATATTATAAATGCTTCACCTAGGTGGCTCGCAAATTTTCGATTGGATTTACAAGATATTGAAGGAAAAAATATTGGTAATCTATTCCCGGATATATCAGAAAAGATTAATACAAATTTAGCCTATAGTTTAGACGGCCTTCGAGATATTAAATTCAAATATAACGCCAAGAATTGCCAATATTCTTCAAATGATACTATTTGGCACCTAAACCCTTGGAAAGATGGTTATGGAAAAATTATAGGTGTAATAATAAAAGTAGAACCAATTACTAATTCCCATAAGCTCGAATTAGAACTTAGTAGGACCAAATTAATTCTAAAACAAAAAAGTTCTGTCGCAAAAATTGGTAGTTGGGAGTATGATGTTCAAAACAAAACATTATCGTGGACTCCTGTGATAAATAAAATATTTGGCGTTTCAAAAAATTATAGACCGACTTTAGAAAAAGTTTTAGCCTTTTATTTAGAAGGGAATTCTAGAAATACCAAAAAGAAAATCATAGATAATGCTATATGCTCAGGAAAGCCTTGGAATGAAAAACTACAATTAAAAAGAGAAGATGGGACCATTATTTGGGTAAACACAATAGGGAGACCTAAATACAGCGAAGGGAAATGTAATAGAGTGATTGGAACCATTCAAAATATTACAGATACAGTTAAAGACAATTCAAAGCAATTAACCAAAAGTTCAGATGACTATCCATTATTTGAAAAAGTCCCATTTGGCTTAGCAATCATAGATTATGCTAAAGGAAATTTTATAAATGTGAATGAACAATTTTTGAAACTGACTTGTTTTGAAAAAGAATACTTCTTAGGCCAAAATTTTAAAACCTTTTTAAATTCTAATGTAAAAAATAAACTTGCGACTTTAAAAATTCAATTAAAAGAGAAGAGTTCATTCGACCCAATTAAGCTTAATTTCTTAAATCAAAAAAAGACTAATTTAAATATAAAAGTATCTGGTACATTGGTTGACGATATTTCTGGAACTAAACATATTCTTTGCACTTTTGAGGACATTACCTCTCAAACTAAACTTGAGAAAAATTTAAAAAATACAATATCATCATCTAAAGAGCAAAATGAGCAACTTTTAAATTTTGCCCATATGGTATCTCATAATTTAAAGACTCATGCTACCAATTTTTCCTTATTACTAAATTTTTTAAATGCAGAAAAAGGTAAAAATCAACGCTCTAAATTAATGAACATGTTGTTTAATGCCTCAGATAATTTATCTGAAACTATTAAAGGACTTAGAGAAATTGTTGCCGTTAAATCTAAAATTAATGATGAGAAAAAAATGCTTTCTTTAAATGAACATATATTTCAAGTAGAACAAAATGTAGCTGGTTTATTAAAAGAAACTAATGGAAAAATAATTAACGAAATTCCAGATACTGTTAAAATTAAAGCATTGCCAGCATATTTAAATAGCATTTTAACCAATTGCATTACAAATTCTATTAAATATAGGAGTGATGAAAAAAATCCTTTAATTATACTTAGTACTGTGGAAGATAAAAATTTTACAATTTTAAGTATTGAAGACAATGGCTTAGGAATTGACTTGGAAAAATTTGGACACAAACTATTTGGTCTTTACAATACGTTTCATAGGAATAAAGAATCTAGAGGTATTGGTCTTTACATAACCAAAAACCAGATTGAAGCTATGAATGGAAAAATAACAGTAACAAGTGCTCCAAATGAGGGTAGTATTTTTAAAATTTATTTTAATAAAAAATAAGATAAATACTTATTTAAGCAGACTTTAAGTGGATATACAACATTTATCCACCTCTTCACAACAAATATTCATTTAAAACCCAGTAGTCCCACTACTTTAGTAAGAAATTACATCGGTATGATAAAAGTTCCCCAAGCAATAAATACCTCGTATATAATTAGTCAATTGCCTTCACCAACGGCTTTTATTGATACTGATTATAATATTGTTCATACATCTAATAAATGGAAGAGCATTTTTAGCAATAATAACGAGAGCTATAAGACTAAAAGTTTATTTAAGGTATTCCCTAAACTAAGTCCTAAATGGAAAATGGTTTTAGAGAATTGCTTTAAAGGAAATGCCCAACCAATGGGTATTCACCAAGCAAAAGATAACAATGATCAACAACTTTGGTTCGAGTGGACAATTGCCCCATGGTATGATTCAGACGAAAATATAATTGGAGCCATAATTCAACTTAACAATATAACCGATTCTGTCAATAACGAATTGGAATTAAATAAGAAAGATTTACTCTTACAACAACAAGCCGAAATAACTAAAATTGGTCGTTGGGAATATAATTTCAATGACAATAAACTTTTTTGGTGCACCACCACGAAGGCAATACACGAAGTGCCACCTCATTTTACACCGAATATTGAAACTGCTCTTTTTTATTATAAAGAAGGACATAGCAGAAATACTATTTCAATGGCTCTTTTTGAGGCTCAAGATAAAGGTAAAGCTTGGAATAATTTAAAATTGCAAATTATAACTGCTGAGGGAAACGAGAAGTGGATTATGGCTGGTGGAAAACCAGTTTACAACAAAGGTAAATTAGTTGGTTTATTAGGAACAATTCAAGATATTAATGATCAAGTAGTCGCCGATATTAAGACTTTAGATAATGAAAAATTACTAAGAACTTTAATTGACAACTTACCGGTTAACGTATATATAAAGGATACCGAATCTAGAAAAATTTTAGTCAATAAAGAAGAATGTAAATATTTAGGCATTGATGATCCAAATGAAATTTTAGGTAAAAATGATTTTGAACTTTATCCTTCAGAATCAGCCATAAAGTCAAGAGAAGAGGATTTACATGTAATGAATACTTTAAAACCTGTACTAGGTAAAGAAACCATAAATGTAAAATTAGATGGCAAAAAAACTACTTTTCTGAGCTCAAAAATTCCATTATTAGATAATAATGGGGTTGCATATGGCATTGTAGGTATTAGTTTAGACATTTCTAAATTGAAGGAAAAAGAAGTTGAATTAAGAAATATTATAAATATTGCATCTATTCAGAATAAAAAACTCTTGAATTTTGCTCATATTGTATCACACAACTTAAGATCTCATTCTGCTAATTTTTCAATGTTATTAAACTTTTTGGAAAGTGAACCAGAAGAAGATGAAAAGGTTCGGATAATTGGAATGCTTAATGATGCTTCTAAAAATCTTTTGGAGACATTAGATAATCTAAATGATGTTGTTTCTATTAATACTCATACTAACATAGAAAAGCAGAAAATAAATCTAAACGAGAAAGTAAGAAATGTAAACCAAAATTTAATTTCTTATCTTCTTAATAATAATGCTACTATAAAGAATAATATTCCTTCTAATTTCAATGTAAAGTCTGTACCTTCCTATTTAGATAGCATTTTAACGAATTTTATTACCAATTCTGTTAAATATAGAGACCCAAACAGAAAACCACTTATTACCCTAAGTGCAGTTAAAAAAAATAATTACTCTATTTTAACTATTGCTGATAATGGCTTAGGAATAGACCTAGAAAGGCATGGTAAAAAATTATTTGGCATGTACAAAACTTTCCATGATCATAAAGATGCAAAAGGAATTGGTCTATACATAACTAAAAACCAGATTGATGCTATGAACGGTAAAGTAGAAGTAACTAGCGAAGTAGGTAAAGGAACAGAATTTAAAATATTCTTTAATGACGAAAATTAGTGATATCACTATAATTGACGATGACGCAATAACAGTTTTTGGTTTGCGTAAATTAATTTCTTGCACTATAGATTGTAATTCCATAGTATCGTATGGAAATGGATTATTAGCATACGAAGGAATTTTAGAAAAGCTTAAAAACAACCAACCTATTCCAGAAATCATCTTTTTAGACATTAATATGCCTATAATGGATGGTTGGGAATTTTTGGAATCTTTTATAAAACTACCAATATCTAAAAAATTAAGAATAAACATTGTTACGTCATCTATTGACCCTTTTGATAAGCAACAATGGGACTTTTATAAAGATAAAAGTCACCATTTAATTACCTTCAATCAAAAACCGATGGATAGGAGTAAAATTGCAGAAATTACCAAAATTGCATAAGGCAATAAAGTATTGATTATTTTTACTGAGCTAATAAGGATTTTAATCCTAAAATACTCGTTTGGTAATGCGAATAATACATCTATCCCTACTATTGGTTCTATTGATTTCTTGTGAGAAAAAAATAGAAAATACCGAAGCTAATTTTCCTACACCATTCGAGATTTCGAATAAAACTGAAACTGCCACCTACGATCAGGTAGTTGAATTCTACCTTAAATTATCTAAAGAATTTTCTAGTATAAATATTCAAACTATAGGCACTACCGATAGTGGCAAGCCTTTGCATTTAGTAACCTTTAACGCACAAGGTGATTTTAATTTTAAAAAATTAGGAGAAGACCATACCATGATGCTTATTAACAACGGCATACACCCTGGCGAGAGTGATGGCGTTGATGCTACTATGTTATTATTTAGAGACTTAGCAAGCAAAAAAATAAAAACTCCAAATCAAACTATTATTTCTACAATACCTATCTATAATATTGGTGGCGCATTAAATCGAAATAATACAACAAGGGCAAATCAAAACGGACCTAAAGAATATGGGTTTAGAGGTAATGCCAAAAATTATGACCTAAACAGAGATTTTATTAAAACAGATACTAAAAATGCTGAAACATTTAGTAAAATATACCATCTTGTAAACCCAGATGTTTTTATTGACAACCATGTAAGTAATGGTGCCGATTATCAATACACGCTTACTCACCTATTTACGCAACACAACAAGCTTGGTGGCAAATTAGGAGAATATGTTCATGACCGATTAATGCCGCAACTAAAAGACTCACTTTTAAAATCTAATTGGGAAATTACGCCCTATGTGAATGTCTTCAATAAACCGCCAGAAATAGGGTTTCAACAATTTATGGACCACCCGAGATATTCTAGTGGCTATACTACATTATGGAATACTTTGGGCATGATGGTTGAAACACATATGTTAAAACCATATGACAAACGAGTAGAAGGTACTTATGAGCTAATGCTGAAAATGATTGCTATCACAGAAAACGATGGAAGTGAAATAAGAGCAATGCGCGATAATTCTACACAAGCGTTTAACCAAAATGAATATTATCCAATCGCCTGGCAAGTAGATACCACAAAAGTGTCAAAGTTTATTTTTAAAGGATACAAAGCAGATACCATAATAAGCGAAGTTACCGGATTACCTAGATTAAAGTTCAATCGTAATATACCTATTGAAAATGAAGTAGCATACCAAGATTATTTTAAAGCATCAGATTCAGTGCAAATCCCAAAAGCTTATGTCATAGGTAAACAATGGCAGAATATTATTGAAAAATTAGATTTAAATAACATTACTTACTCAACAATTAAAAAAGATACCATCATAAAGGTAGAATCTTATCAAATAGCTGACTATGAAACTGTTTCCTCGCCTTATGAAGGTCACTACTTGCACTTTAATACTACAATAAATTCAATTGAAACCAATGTAAATTTTCATTCTGGCGATATAGTAGTGCCCACAGATCAACCAGGAGTTAGATATATTATAGAAACTTTAGAGCCAGCTGCTATAGATTCATTCTTTAATTGGAATTTCTTCGATACTATTCTTCAGCAGAAAGAAGGTTTTTCTCCTTATGTTTTTGAAGATACTGCACTTTTGATGCTAGAAAATGATTCAGTTCTAAAAAATACGTTCATAAACAAAAAGAAACTAGACGCGAATTTCAACTCCAACTGGTATCTTCAGTTAGATTGGTTATATAAACAAAGTAATCTCTATGAGAAAGCACATTTACAATATCCTATTTACAGAATTATAAATTTAAATTAATCGCCTTCAAACAAAATTTTAATATTCGCGTATGAATTTAAAAGCGCCTTTTGAATTTTAACTGGACCTTTCCATTTTACTTTTACGATTCCTTCCTTTTTTTCAGGTTTTAGTTTACCAGTGTAATCGGTCTTCATCGCATACCAATGAACTTGTTTAAGCGTTATTATTCCATTATTTTTAAAAATATGGTATGTGGTTCGTAAGAAATTTTCAATTTTAAGCCCTTTCACACCAGTTTCTTCCTCAACCTCGCGAATAGCACAATCTTCTATAGATTCTCCTTTGTCCAATTTACCTTTTGGCAAATCCCACTTATCATTTCTATAAATAAATAAAACTTTTCCTTCTTCGTTGGTAACAACACCACCGGCTGCAACAACTAATGGAATTTGTTTAGTAAATTTCTTTAAAATCTCCTCATGATTTGGGTGGTAGATATATGCTTCTTGTAGCTTTCCCTTCTTCAAAGACCTTATTGCCTCTTGTATTGAAGCCTGATTTAATAAAAAATACTCCCCATTTGCGGTTTCGGAGAGCTTATTTGTTAAAATCAAAGGCAATTCATTAACAAAAACTTTATACATTTGCGTCATGGTTTTAGACAAAAACACGGCTAAAAAAACAGCAGAGCTTCTGCTGCAAATTAATGCAATAAAATTGAAACCGGAAAATCCTTTTACTTGGGCTTCCGGATGGAAATCTCCTATCTATTGCGACAATAGAATTTTACTATCTTATCCTATCATCCGAAATTACATTCGAGATGAAATGGCGAAGCAGGTTGAACAGCTATATGGCAAGCCAGATTGTATTGTGGGTGTTGCTACAGGTGCAATTGGTATAGGGGCATTAGTTGCAGACAAATTAAACTTACCTTTTGTATATGTAAGGCCAGAACCAAAATCTCATGGCAGACAAAATCAAATTGAAGGGCATTTAGAAGCACACCAAACGGTAGTTGTCATCGAAGACTTAATAAGCACAGGTAAAAGTAGTTTAAACGCCGTTGACGCATTAAGGGCTATCGATGCTAATGTAAAAGGCATGTTGGCCATTTTCACCTATGGTTTTGAAACAGCCTCGAACAATTTTAAAGAAAAAAATACCGAACTGCATACATTAAGCAGCTACGAGTATCTTATAGAACAAGCATCTGATACGGGTTACGTAAAAGAAGAGCAGTTAAAAACGTTAATGGAATGGAGGAAGGATCCTTCACAATGGTCAATTAAATAATTATGTTTATAGAAACACCAAAGGCTCAAGTATCGAAAAGTAAAGAAGATACTTTTAACTTTTTAAACGAATTATCAAACTTCAGACAATTAATGCCTGAAAACATTGATAAGTTCGAAGTTTTAAATGAAAATAGATTTTTGTTCGCATTAAAGGGAATGCCCGAAATAGTTTTAGAGAAAAAAGAACAAACACCATTTGACAAACTAATTTTAGGTGCTGCGAGTGAAAAACTACCGTTTACCTTAACTGCAGATATTATAGAATTAGAAAATGATAAGAGCGAAGTAGTTTTAAGTTTTTCAGGTGATTTTAATGCGATGATGGCAATGATGATAAAAAAGCCTATTACAAACTTTATTAATACGTTATCAACTAATTTGGGGAAGATTTAATACTGAAGTTGTATTTCTTTTAACCCAAATTCTTGAAGGTCACCATTTTCAAATTTTACTTTAAGCTTTCCGTTATTAGAGACTCCTTCTATAACACCTTCAATTAGCTTATCCTCTTGAATTTTGAAAGTGCTCTGCTCTCCTATTCTAAATAATTTGGAATGATATTCTTTGTACAGGTCATTTTCAAAAGTTAGAATAGGTCTGTTTAATTGTTGATGCAAATTTTCAATTATAGAATAAAAGACCGTATCAAGGTTAAAACTTTTTTTCTTTATATTTTTTAAAGACGAGGCATTTGGAGCATTTTTAAATTTTGATTGATTTATATTTAACCCAAACCCAATTATACTTTGTTTTATTTTTGATCCAGAAATAATATTTTCAATTAAAATTCCTCCTATTTTAAAATTACCTGACAGAATGTCGTTAGGCCACTTTACCTTCAAATTCGGAATTCCGAATAGACTTAAACTTTTCAAAATAGCTAATGAAACACAAATATTCATTAAGAATAAATGCGCTATAGGTAAGTCGATATTGTTTTTCAATATACTGATTGCTAGATTTTTACCTTTTTCAGACTCCCATTTAGAATTTAATTGCCCTCTACCTAATGTTTGATTATTAGTTGTTATAATTGTAAAATCTTCGAGTTCTTTAACTGTCGATAATTCCTTCAAATAGGTATTAGTAGACGCCGTGGCATCAAGTTTGATTATTTGCATATGCATTACATATTATAAATCTTTAATGTATTGTTAAAAACTAGACCTAAAAGAACAAAAATATAATAACTTTGTAAAAACTAAAATTTTTGAATGCAGGAAAGTAAAGCTAGCGTTGATGAGTTAATTGCATTAATTATACAGGGAGTTGACGAAGTAAAAGGGCACAATATAAATCTATTAGATTTAAGAGAAATCGAGAATACCGTTTGTGATTACTTCATTATTTGTAACGGTACCTCCAATACGCATGTAAATGCAATCGTAGGATCTATCCAAAAAACAGTCAGTAAAGCGATTCAAGACAAGCCTTGGCACGTAGAGGGTGAGGACAATGCAGAATGGGTATTAATGGATTACGTAAACGTAGTAGTCCATGTATTCCAAAAGCAAGTTCGAGAATTCTATGATATAGAAGGCTTATGGGGTGATGCAAAGTTCACAACCATAGAAAGCAGCGTTAATCAATAAAAAATTAAAATGGCAAAAGAAAACAAAACAAATCCGAAAAAACCAAAATTCAGTTCTTGGTGGATTTACGGATTAGTAGCAGTACTACTTATAGGATTTCAATTATTCAATAGTGATGATTTAGCTAGTACTAACAAAACTACTACTTCAGAACTTCAACAATACTTAAGAAATGGTGATGTCAAAAAGATTTTGATAATCACAAATACCAATCAGGCAAAAGTTTTCTTGACTGACGAGGCTATTGCTAAAGAAGTTCATAAAGATGTTAACGAAAAATCCTTTCTTCCATCATCTGGCAATGTTCCACAATACACTTTAGATTATGGTGATCTTCAAATTTTTCAAAATGAGATTACTGAAATCAAAAAAGAAAACAACTTAGATACCATTATTGAATTTGGAAAGGAATCTACAGCCATTTTAGATTTTCTACTTTCTTTATTACCATTTGTATTGATTATTGGTATATGGATATATCTAATGCGTAGAATGTCCGGCGGCGGCGGCGGCGGCGCAGGCGGTCAAATCTTTAACATCGGTAAGTCAAAAGCGAAATTATTCGATGAGAAGACCGATACAAGAACATCTTTTAAAGATGTAGCTGGTTTAGAAGGTGCAAAAGAAGAAGTTGAAGAAATCGTTGATTTTTTAAGAAACCCAGATAAATATACTTCTTTAGGAGGTAAAATTCCTAAAGGTGCATTATTAGTAGGGCCTCCAGGAACAGGTAAGACCCTTCTAGCTAAAGCAGTTGCCGGTGAAGCAAAAGTTCCTTTCTTTTCACTTTCAGGTTCTGATTTCGTAGAAATGTTCGTAGGTGTAGGTGCTTCTAGAGTTAGAGACTTATTTAAGCAAGCAAAAGATAAATCTCCAGCAATCATATTTATTGATGAAATTGATGCCATTGGTAGAGCTAGAGGTAAAAATAATTTCACTGGTTCTAATGATGAGCGTGAAAATACGCTTAACCAATTATTGACAGAAATGGATGGTTTCGGCACCAATACAAACGTTATTGTATTAGCCGCAACTAACCGTGCAGATGTATTAGACAAAGCTTTAATGCGTGCAGGTAGATTTGATAGACAGATTTATGTTGACCTACCGGACATTCGTGAACGTAAAGAAATTTTTGAAGTTCACTTAAGACCTATCAAAACAGCAGAAACACTTGATTTAGATTTCTTGGCAAGACAAACTCCAGGTTTCTCAGGTGCAGATATTGCTAACGTTTGTAACGAAGCTGCCTTAATCGCAGCACGTAAAGAAAAGAAAGCAGTTACTAAGCAAGATTTCTTAGATGCCGTTGACAGAATCGTTGGTGGTCTTGAAAAGAAAAACAAAATAATTACTCCAGGGGAAAAAGAAACTATTGCTTATCACGAAGCAGGTCACGCAACCACGAGTTGGATGTTAGAACATGCTGCGCCATTAGTAAAAGTAACTATTGTACCTAGAGGACAATCGTTAGGTGCTGCTTGGTATTTACCAGAAGAACGTTTAATTGTTCGACCTGAACAGATGTTGGATGAGATGTGTGCAACTATGGGTGGTAGAGCTGCTGAAAAAGTAATTTTCAATAAAATATCTACAGGTGCTTTAAGTGATTTAGAAAAAGTTACGAAACAAGCTAGAGCAATGGTAACCATCTATGGTCTTAACGAGGAAATAGGAAACATTACCTATTATGATTCTGCAGGACAAGATTCTTATGGTTTTTCAAAGCCTTATAGTGAAGATACCGCTCGAAAAATAGATGCTGAAATATCTAAAATTATAGAAGAACAGTATCAAAGAGCTATTAAAGTTCTAACCGACAATAAGGACAAGTTAACAACCTTGGCCGAAAGATTATTGGAGAAAGAAGTTATCTTTAAAGAAGATTTAGAAAAAATATTTGGTGTACGAAATTTCGAAAAAGATATCTTAGCTTTAGAAAACAAAAAAAAGCTTGAGAATATAAAAGATTCAGATTCTAAAACAGAAGAGCAAGAAATTACGGATAATAAATAATATTGCACTACTTTAGATTAGCAATTATTATAAACATATAAATGGGGCTTTTAGATATTTTATTTGGTGGTGGCAAGAAAAAGGTTTCGAAAGAAACTGCGGAAACGCGAGGCGACCATATGCCGGATATAAATATTCCTGTAGATGAAAAATTTACAATTCACTTCAAACAAAACGGTGGAAAATTTATATACTGTATTTCAGACTCTGAGGTTTCAAGGGCTTTACAAAATATAATTGAAGAGAATAATTGGCAAAGCGAACCTTTTTATATTTTAAACAAAAGATTAGGTGAAAAATTTGCTAAGGAACCAATTTCCTTTACAGATAATGCAAGACAAAGTGAGGTGTTCTTTACTACGTGTGAACATCTCATTGCCCAAAACGGCAGTATTCTTGTTTGCTCTAACCAGTTACATGAGAAAAAAGTAAATGAGCTTCCAAGTAATGTTGTAGTATTCGCAACAACAAGTCAATTAGTAGAATCAATTGGTGAAGGGTTAAAAACAATAAAGAAAAAATACGGCCAACAAATTCCGGCCAACATAACCACGTTAAAACACTTTAAAGCTACCGCAGAAAACTCAGATGATTTTCTAACTTATGGTAGTAGTACTAAAAATCTTTATCTTTTACTTTTGGAAGATTTATAGTATGAAAGAAATTTTAAGAAGGTCATTAACAGGGGCTGTCTATATCATTTTATTATTGTCTGCAGTTTTCCTTAGCTCCGATGCTTTCGATTTCTTATTTATGACCTTTGGCCTAGCTTGTTTGTATGAATACAAAAAACTTGTAGGACTAAGGGGATATCACATATTCGCTGCATATCTGGCACTTTGGTGGGTATTCATCTATTTAGTAAAGGATCAGCAAGTAATAAATATTTTAATGGTCATCACCATTATAGTTGATGTTTATCTACTTGTAAACCTGTTTTCTAAAAAGCCTATAAAGTTGAATAAACTAAAGAAGTTTTTAATAGGCTTGTTTTATATTGGAGGTGGATGCATATTTCTTACCATGATACCTTATAAGAACGATGCTTTTGCAAAACTTCTTATCATGGGAATATTTATTTTAATATGGGTAAATGACTCATTTGCATACTTAGTAGGTAAAAGTATAGGTAGAACTAAATTATTTCCATCAGTTTCTCCTAAAAAAACCATTGAAGGAACCGTTGGAGGATTTGTTTTTGCACTTGGGGCGGCATATTTGATTGCTACACAAGAAGAACTAATTAGTCCTGTACAATGGATGATATTGGCAACAGTCATTGTCATTGCCGGTAGTTTAGGTGATTTAATAGAATCAAAATTCAAAAGAGCTGCAGGTGTTAAAGATAGTGGTGCTATCTTGCCAGGACATGGTGGTATGCTAGACCGTTTAGATAGCTTAGTATTTGCAGCACCATTTGCATATTTAACTTTAAATATATTCAGTTATGTTTCATAGAGAAGGACAAAAAATCATCTTGTTTTCTTTTTGTTTAGTAGGAATCAGCGTAATCTTAGCTCATTTTTTCATTGATATTTCATGGTTAAAATTAACTGTTCAACTCATTGGTTTAGTTGTTTTGATAACAATTCTTCAGTTTTTTAGAAACCCTAAAAGAATAGCAGTAAAGAACTTTAATGAAATTCTCTCTCCTGTAGATGGTAAGGTAGTTGTTATTGAAGAAGTTTTTGAAAATGAATTTTTTAAAGATAAAAGAAAACAAGTTTCTATCTTCATGTCACCTGTAAACGTACATGTTACTAGATATCCTGCCAGCGGTAGTATTACTTTTTCAAAATATCATCCTGGAAAATTTTTAGTAGCTTGGCACCCTAAATCGAGTGAAGAAAATGAAAGGACTACTGTAGTTATTAAAACTCCTAAGTTTGGTGAAATATTATATCGCCAAATAGCTGGTGCCATGGCAAGGCGAATTGTCAATTATGCCGAGAAAGGTGAAAGCGTGCAACAGGGCGACGATTCAGGATTTATAAAATTTGGGTCTAGAGTTGACTTATTCTTACCTTTAGATTGTCAAATAAATGTAAAACTAAACCAAAAGGTAAAAGGTGCCGGTACCTGTATAGCTACTTTTGTTGATCCAAATGAAAAAGAAGAAATCACATATTAAATTTGAGGAGGCCGTAACTTATGTAAATAGTTATACCGAGCCTATACCAGCAGATGTGCTTCTAAAACTCTATGCATACTATAAAATTGCAAATTCTAATTTTGACAACCCTGGCAGCAAAACTCCTTTAATCAATGCTTTTAAGGCAAATGCATTATTTCAGGCTAAGAATATGAAAAAAAAAGAGGCTATGAAATTCTATATTGAATTGGTTTCTAAAGAGTTGAAATAATTACCGTTACTAACCTCTCCATATCAATAATTCGGTACGATTTAGATTTAACATTTTAGCCAAAATGAATTAATCTCCGCATATATTAAATAAATGATTAACCTTCAATGAAACGATTAGTAAAAATAAAATACAACATTTTACGTATTTCTATTGGTGCAGTCTATCTGATTTTTGGCTTTATTAAGTTTATTCCACATTTTAGTCCCGCTGAAGATTTAGCCACTAATACTATTAGCATACTTACGCTAGGTCTGTTACCTACTCAATTCGGATTAATAATCCTGGCATTAGGCGAAACAATAATTGGTCTCTTCTTGATATTGAATTGGAAACCAAGATTCTTTATCTATCTAGCTATTGTACATATTATTTTTACATTTACCCCCTTATTCCTTTTACCACAAGAGATATTCGGTAAAGATGAATTAGTATTTACATTGGCTGGTCAGTATATTTTTAAGAACATAATTATTCTGAGCGCCTTATTTTCTTTAAAACTTGAGTTAGACATCAATTTAAAAAGATTACAAAATGATAATTTATCTGAAACCCTAATTCCTTTAAATAATCATCAAAAGAGTTTCAATCAATGATATAAATCATTCAAATCAGCATCACATAATGAACAGTAAAGCTCTTCCAATTTTTCACAAATATCATTAAAAAATCGCTCACCTTTTTCAGTTGTTGCAAACTCAGGATTACCAATTCCTGTATCACTACTCACTTTAGACCACTGTCGTTCTGCCCAGACCCAGCCCTCGTTAAATGCCTTAATCTTAAATTTCTTTTCATCACCACTACCCCACTTCTCTTTTTTCAATACCAAATCTGGCCTTAAATAAAGCATAAGACTTGTTTCCATCTCATCGGCATGGTCACCTTTTTCCTTGAAATATTTTGATTTATCCAACATTGGCGGAAAAAAACAAAAGCTAATGAACATTTTAGGAAATATCAAACCTAATTCTCTAACAAGAGGCTTAAAATTATTACCTCCATGTCCGTTAAAAATTAATAACTTATAAATACCCTGTCTATTTAATACAGTCACAATATCTTTAAGTATTGCTAATTGTGTTGAAGGGTTTAGGTTCATATCAAGATATATATCTTTCTGCCCTGTATTAACACCAAAAGGAATTGTTGGTAAAACAATTACCTTTTTCCCTTTTTCCCATGATAGCTTAGCTGAAGTTTCGACTATACTCTGTGCTTGATAATTGTCTGTGCCATAAGGAAGGTGATAATTATGCGCCTCTGTTGCTCCCCATGGCAACACCGCCAAGTCGAACCGTTCATCTTTTAAACTATCCCAATTCGTTTCTGCAAGTACATATGGTCTTATCATAGTATTAAAGGTAATATTTTAAACTGCAATTACTTAAAACTCAATTCAGTATTAACAACTCATACATTGATTAAGAGGTATAAAAAAACCCTTGATAAAATTCAAGGGTATATATTTTATTCATTATTGGTTTTAGGTTCATTTACCTACAATACCTTCTTACCTGAAATTATATTGTATAGAATAACAATAACTGCTATTACCAATAAAATATGTATTAAACTACCAGTTGCAAGGCCAGGAACAATACCTAGCATACCAAGTAACCAAATAACTATACATATAACTGCTACTAACCATAAAAGACTTCTCATAATGTGTTTTTTAGATTGTTTATATGTTAAAATTAACAGTATTACACCATTTTGATTGACTCAAATAAAAGTAATAATAACTCAATATCTCTGTAACAGTCTCAATATTATGATAAAAATAAACTCATAATCAATGTTTTACACTAAATTTTCTTTGAAAAAATTTAGTGTACGCGACCAAGCTAATTCTGCAGATTCCTTATCATATCGTGGTGTTGACGTATTATGAAAACCATGGTTAACGTCTGGATAGAAAAATGCAATATATTTTTTATTATGCTCTTTTAGCATCTTTTCATATTCAGGCCACCCAGCATTTACGCGTTCATCTAAACCAGCATACTGCAACATCAATGGTGCATTTATATCTGCTATATTCTCAGTCGGTTGACCGCCATAGAATGGTACAGCTGCAGATAGGTCAGGAACTTTCACAGCCATCATATTAGAAATCCACCCTCCAAAACAAAAGCCTACTACACCTATTTTACCATTACAATCTTTGTTATTCTTTAAATATTCAAAAGCAGCAATAAAATCTTCTAACATTTCATCTCTATCACGGGTTCGTTGCATTTCCCTACCCTCATCATCATTTCCTGGGTATCCTCCTAAAGGACTCAAAGCATCGGGCGCTATGGTAATAAACCCGGATAGCGCAGCACTTCTAGCGGTGTCTTCTACATAAGGGTTTAGTCCTCTATTTTCATGAACCACCACAATGCCTGGTAATTTACCTTTTGCTGATTTTGGTTTGGATAATAATGCTTTAATATCACCGCCACCTTTAGGAGAATTATAGGTTATAAACTCAGAATCTAAATCGGGATTAGTTTTCTCTACTAAAAATGTATCCTCATAATTAGGCATCATAAAACTCATCAAAGACGCGACAGTTATACCTCCTACTGCGTACACCGAAAGTTTTTGTACAAAATCACGCCTTTCAATCTTATTATGCGCATATGCGTCATATAAATCAAATACTTCTTGCTTAATTTCTTCTTTACGTAGTGGCTTCATAATCTTATAAATTATGTTCTAACTTAAATATACAAAATCTATCGGATATTAAGTTCTCATTACAAAATGAAGAAGCCTCATTCCCAATTAAATAGGAATGAAGCTTCTATAATTTAATCTAAAAGAAAAACTAACCTAAACTAGCTAAACTCTTTTCTAAAGTTTCAATTTTAGCTTCTGCATCTGCAAGCTTTTGACGCTCTATTGAAATAACTTTCTCAGGTGCATTACTTACAAATCGCTCATTCGATAGTTTTTTCTGTACTGACATTAAAAAGCCTTTTGTATACTTTAGCTCTTCTTTTATTTTCAAGATTTCAGCCTCAATATCTATAGCTCCATCCATAGGCACAAAGTATTCGTTACTTTTTACCCTAAATGTTAACGCACCTTCTAATTGCTCTTTTAAATAGGTGATTCCAGAAACATTCGTCAACTTAGAAATTACAACATCCCAATTCTTATCTACCTCCTCAGTATTTAAGACAGAAAGCTCTAATGATTCTTTCATCGGAATATTTTTATTCTTTCTAATTGTACGAACTCCTGCTATAACCTCAGCAGCAAACTCGAACTGCCCTATTAATTCTTCATCAACCTTACCTGCCGTTGGCCATTTGGCAATAACTAATGCCTCACTTGTATTTCTCTCAGATATATGCTGCCAAACCTCTTCTGTCAAAAATGGCATAAAGGGATGCAACAATTTTAAGTTCTGTTCGAACAATTGAATCACTTTATTAAAGGTTGTTTTATCTATCGGTTGTTGGTATGCTGGCTTAATAATCTCTAATAACCAAGAACTATAGTCATCCCAAACCAACTTGTAAATAGACATTAAAGCATCTGAAATACGAAACTTATTAAAATGGTCTTCAATTTCTATCAGGGTCTTATTCAATTTCGCCTCATACCATTGTAAACCAAGTTTTGATGCTTCTGGTTGAGGAATGTCTGCCACTTCCCAACCTTTCAATAATCTAAATCCGTTCCAAATTTTATTAGCGAAATTTTTACCTTGTTGACAAAGGTCTTCATCGAACATTAAATCATTACCCGCAGCAGAACTTAATAATAAACCTACTCTAACACCGTCTGCACCATAATCCTCAATAAGTTTTAAAGCATCTGGTGAATTACCTAGAGATTTAGACATTTTTCTTCTTTGCTTATCTCGCACTAGTCCGGTGAAATAAACATTTTCAAAAGGTCGTTCCCCTCTAAATTCATATCCAGCAACAATCATTCTAGCTACCCAGAAAAATAAGATATCCGGACCTGTAACTAAATCATTCGTTGGGTAGTAATAATTAACTTCTTCATTATCCGGTTCTAAAATACCTCCAAAAACACTTATTGGCCATAACCAAGATGAGAACCATGTATCTAACACATCAGAATCTTGTCTTAAGTCACTTACTTGTAAATTAGAATTACCAGATTTTTTCTTAGCGAGTTCAAGTGCTTCCACTTCATTAGCAGCTACGACAAAATCTTCTTGACCATCACCAAAGTAAAATGCCGGTATCTGTTGACCCCACCACAGTTGTCTTGAAATATTCCAATCTCGAACATTCTCCATCCAATGACGGTATGTATTCTCAAATTTCTTTGGATACAATTTAACATCTCCACTTTCCATAACCGCTTCTAAAGCAGGTTTGGCCAAATCTTCCATTTTTAAGAACCATTGGTCAGACAACTTAGGCTCTATTACAGCTTTGGTACGTTCAGAAGTACCAACTTTATTAATATGGGTCTCTGTTTTTACCAAAAATCCCTTTTCCTCTAATTCTTTGGAAATTTCCTTTCTAACTACAAAACGGTCTTTACCTTCATAATGCAGACCAAAACTATTCAATGTCGCATTGTCATTAAATATATCGATGGCTTCTAAATTATGTTTTTCACCTAGAGCTTTGTCATTTATGTCATGCGCAGGAGTCACTTTTAAACATCCAGTACCAAATTCCATATCAACATATTCATCTTCGATAATCGGTATTACCCTATTACAAATAGGCACAATTACTTTCTTACCTTTTAGATGTGTAAATCGTTCATCATTCGGATTAATACAAATAGCGGTATCACCCAAAATTGTTTCTGGCCTTGTGGTTGCAATGGTAACTTTTTCGTCAGAACCTTCAATTTCATAAGCCAAGTAATACAAGAGACCTTGCCTTTCTTCATATATAACCTCCTCATCAGATAAGGTAGTCAAAGCCTCTGGATCCCAATTTACCATGCGATAACCACGATAAATCAATCCTTTATTATATAAGTCAATAAACACCTTAATTACACTATCATAGCGCTCTTGATCCATTGTAAAAGCAGTACGATCCCAATCGCAAGAACAACCTAGTTTTTTCAACTGTTCTAGAATTATACCACCGTATTCATGTGTCCAATCCCAAGCATGTTTTAAAAATTCATCACGAGTAAGGTCATTTTTATTGATACCCTGTTCTTTCAGTTTTGCAACAACTTTAGCCTCTGTTGCTATCGATGCGTGATCAGTACCTGGCACCCAACATGCATTTTTACCTAATAAACGAGCTCTTCTAATCAATACATCTTGTATAGTATTGTTCAGCATATGCCCCATATGCAATATTCCCGTAACGTTTGGCGGAGGTATTACAATGCTATAAGGCTCTCTTTCATCTGGTACGGAATGAAAGTATCCGTTTTTCATCCAGTACTCATACCAATGCGTTTCTGTAGACTGCGGATTATATTTTGAAGGAATTTCCATATTTGGAACAGTTTTTGAATAATAATAAAATGGGTTATTAAAAATAAAGCCGAATTGACATTCTAACGGTCATTTCAGCCAATTTCACCCAAACATAAATACGAAACAAAAATAAGTAACGTTAGAGTATAACAAAAGGATTTTGAGGTTGATCTGAAAAGATTTAATTTTGAAGTCTACCCAAAATTAAAAATGATGAAAAAAATAGTACTTGTATTATTTATTGGTTTGCTTGGATTTAGCTTAACTGCACAAGATGCGGCAGCGAAAATTGAGTTTAAATCAGAGACAGTTGATTATGGCGAAATTGCCAAAGGTTCAGACGGTGTAAGAGTTTTTGAATTTACAAATACAGGAACAGCCCCACTTATAGTTAGTAAAGTTAGTTCAAGTTGTGGTTGTACAATTCCTAAAAAACCCGAAAATCCAATTTTACCAGGTAAAACCGGCGAAATTCAGGTAAAGTATGATACTAACCGAGTAGGTCCTATTCGTAAAGCGATTACTGTAATATCTAATGCTGATACTCCAACAAAGGTTTTAAAAATAAAAGGAGAAGTTTTAGGTACCGGTACCAAATAAAAGTTTATTCCTAGATATTTAAAAGCCCAACTTTATAGTTGGGCTTTTTTTATTACTACTTTTTACTCGAACAGTGGTTTTAAAATAAAACTGAATAGTAAATCATTGTTATAACGCTCTACCAATACTTTTACTTTCTTATCCTTCTTATTATTAATCATCTGCATAATTTCTTGCAACTTATATCGGTGAATTGGTTTTCCATTTACCGCTAAGATGACATCGCCTTCTCTTAACCCAGCTGAGTGTGCCGGACTACCTTGTCGTATACCAGACACAATTATTTCAGGCACAAGACTTAACCTCGTTGCCCCTTGTAAAATTATCTGAACATCACCATAGGTCTTTTCATTATTATAAACCACCCCATTTGAGTCTGCTATTCTCTCCGAAACATAACGTATACCAGCATGTTGTAAATCTATACCACTAATATTGTATTGAAAAAGCTTACCAAAATTGGAATTTTTTTTCAAAATAATTTTCTCATTTGCATAGTCAAAAACTACATTAAAGCGCTTTAAAACCTCACCCCCCAAACTTCCGTTTCTTCCACCAAAATCTTTTATAGTAGTAAAGGTTTCCATATCAGGAAAAGCTGCCTTTGCATCACTCAATATAAAATCTGAAATTTTCAGGTGATGAATTTTGGTTCGCTTTCCATAAATATTACCCGCAAGCCCTTTCCCTAAAAAATCAGTATAGTACTTTTCGGGCAATTGTATTCGTTCATCCTCAAAAAGCCAAACGGCATCACTACTTCCTGTATCCATCAACATTTTTACAGGTAGTTCTTCTGTATCGTTAATCATAACACTAGCATCTAAATATGCTTTTTTTCTAATTATAGACATATCGACCACTCGAGTGTTCTTCGACGTTTTATACTTATACTCTTTGGGGTCATAAAACTTGATAGATTGGTTTATATAATTAATGTCAACTACAAAATCACGAAACAGGTCATATCCTATAATACCATGCACAGGAATACCTAAGCTTGGCGAGAAGTTTATACCAGCATCCATTACAACATATATGTTTTGAGAAACATTCTTAACATTACCAAGCTTCACAAAATTACCCGTTGATTTTAATGCATTTATGGGGTCTCCTTCGCCCAAACCATTTATAATTATTTCTGTAACATTATTAAGTTGTATGGAATCTTGATCAGATAAATTGAATAAAATTGGCGTGCCTACACCAGAATCTAAGACGAACGAAAGTTCAGTTCCATTCACCTCTATTGGTATTATCATTAAATTATTAATAAGCTGAAACTTCACTTTATGAAATTTTTTGCCCGCAGGTAATTGATAGGATTGCGCTATTCCCGAAAAAGAAAAACAGATTAATAAAACAGCAAAAAGTATATAGAATTTACGTAACATAATCTTAATGAATTAGTTAACCTCATTAAGATACATATTTTACCGTTACTAAACCTAATTTTAACACTAGTTCAAAAAATCAAATAAAAGCTAATAAAATTGTATGAATCATTATCATTTATCACTTTTGTGTAAAATAATATTCATATGCCATCTGTTTCTAACAAAGGGCTTACCATGCCCCAATCTCCAATAAGAAAATTAGTACCCTTTGCAGAAAATGCAAAGAAGAAAGGAGTAAAAGTTATTCATCTGAATATTGGTCAACCAGATATAAAAACACCTCAACAAGCTTTAGATGCGGTAAAAAACAACAACATTAACGTTCTTGAATATAGCCGAACTGAAGGTTCTGAAGAATTTAGAAACAAAATTGCGGGATATTATTTGAAAAATAGCATTCCAGTAAGCGCTTCTGATATTATTGTAACCACTGGCGGTTCTGAAGCACTATCATTTGCAATGAACACTATTGCCGACACTAATGATGAAATTATTATTCCTGAACCCTTTTATGCTAATTATAACGGATTCGCAACAGCTTGTGGTGTAAAAGTTGTGCCGGTAGTATCAAAGATAGAAGATAACTTTGCCCTTCCTCCTATTGAGGATTTTGAAAAATTAATTACATCTAGAACCAAAGCTATTCTAATTTGTAATCCAGGAAACCCTACAGGTTATCTTTATAGTAGGGAAGAAATACAAAAATTAGCATCTTTAGTTAAAAAACATGATATCTTTCTTGTTGCTGACGAGGTATATAGAGAGTTTACTTATGATGACAAAGTTCATACGTCTATATTAAAGGAAGATGGATTAGATGATCACGCTATTATCATTGATTCAGTTTCTAAACGATATAGTATGTGCGGAGCTCGAATTGGTTTTCTAGTTTCTAAAAATAAAGAATTTATAGCTACAGCATTGAAATTTGCACAAGCTAGACTTTCACCACCTACGTATGCTCAAATTGCAAGTGAAGCTGCTTTAGACACTCCTGATAGTTATTTTGAAGAGGTAAAAGTTGAATACGTTGCTAGAAGAAACATATTAATTGCAGAGCTAGAAAAAATTGAAGGGATAAAAATTGCTAGGCCTCAAGGGGCATTCTATTGTATTGCAGAATTACCTATTAAAGATGCAGACCATTTCGCCCAATGGCTATTAGAAGATTTTAGAGTCGATAATGAAACTGTAATGGTTGCACCTGCAGCTGGGTTTTATGCTACAGAAGGTTTAGGTAAGAACCAAATTAGAATTGCTTATGTTCTAGACCAAGACAGTTTAAAAAGAGCCGTACATATTTTAGGTGAAGCTCTAAAAAGCTATAACGGTTAATGATAATACATAACAATTTTTCTTTAAAAAATTATAATACGTTCGGTATTGATGCGACTGCGCAATACTTTGTGGAAATAAATACATTAGAAGATTTACGTGTTATTCTAGGCAATAAAGAATATCCCAGAAAGATAATTATTGGTGGCGGCAGCAATATGTTACTTACTGATACTATCGATGCTCTTTTTATACATGTAAATCTAAAAGGAAAAAATATTATTTCAGAATCGCCTGATACTGCTCAAATAGAAATAATGGCAGGCGAAAACTGGCACGAAATGGTTATGTGGTCGCTTGATCACGGCTTTGGAGGTTTGGAGAATATGTCGCTCATACCAGGTAATACAGGTACTGCACCTATACAGAACATTGGTGCATATGGAGTTGAACTAAAAGACAGCTTTGTAAGCTGTGAAGCTATTCGAATCGAAGACCAAGAATTAATTACCCTTACTAAAGAAGAATGCAAATTTGGGTATCGTGATTCATATTTCAAAAATGAAGGAAAAGATAGATTTGTTATCACTTCCGTCACTTTTACATTGACAAAAAATAACCATAAAATAAATTCTGGTTACGGTGCAATTGAAGAAGAGTTAGAGCGCACGGCTATTAAAAACCCTACGATAAAAGATATTTCAAACGCTATAATTACCATAAGGAAGAGTAAACTACCCGACCCAAAAGAATTAGGCAATAGTGGTAGCTTTTTTAAAAACCCGATGGTTTCAAAAGAAGTGTTTAATGAGTTTATAGCCAATCATCCTGAAGCGCCTTTTTATAAAATTTCAGATTCAATCTATAAAATTCCAGCTGGTTGGTTGATTGAAAAATGTGGATTTAAAGGAAAACGATTTGGTGATGCCGGGGTACACAAAAAGCAGGCATTGGTTCTCGTAAACTACGATAAGGCTACAGGAAAGGATATTTTAGATCTTGCATCAAAAATTATTAAGGAGGTCCAAAAGAAATTCAATATAACTATCAGTCCGGAGGTTAACCTAATAAAATAACCCCTATAAAATAAATTACAGGGGTTATTACCAAACCAAACCAACCAAAAACAAAGTGGGCAGTTACCAGCCGACCACTTATTCGATATATATTTTCAGATAACGCATCATTAACAATCAATTTTATAATTTAGCGTTTGAACATATACGTTTCAATCTTAGTATTTGGATGTCCATTTAAAAAAATATGTACATCTTTTAAATTATGAGCACTCTATTAGAAAATCATATCGTTGAATTATTACAAGAGCGAAACGAAAAAGCGATTTCACTTCTGTATGATAATTATGCAGACACTCTATTAGGTGTCGCCAATAAAGTCGTACGTGACCCAGAATTGGCTCAAGATGTGGTTCAAGAATCTTTTGTAAAAATTTGGAAGAAGGCTGACACCTATGACCCTAAAAAAGCAAAACTGTTTACGTGGCTTTTTAGAATTACACGTAATACAGCAATTGATAAGTTAAGAAGTGTCAATACAAAGTCTGATAAGGAAATCCAAATAGATGTTTCTGACGTATATACTTTAGGCGTAGAAAGTACAAGGCCAGAGTTAATGGATGTAAGAGAGCACCTAAGCAAAATTGAAGATAAGTATCAGATTGTTTTAGAAGCGCTTTTCTTTCAAGGCATGACCCAACAGGAAGCAAGTGATGAGTTGGATATACCCTTAGGAACTATTAAATCTAGATTAAAAATAGGTTTGCGCGAATTAGGTAAAATCTATGGTCCTGCACTTATAGCCATGATCTTAAATATTGTATTATGAAAGACAAAATAAAAATTTTTCTAGATTCTGATTTATTAGAGCAATATCTATTAGGCGCTACTACCGATTTGGAAACTATGCAAGTTGAACGATATATCGCGATGTACCCAGAAGTGCGCGAAACATATATAGAATTACAGGATAATCTAGAGATTTTCGCTAAACAATATGCTATAGAAGCACCGCAAGGTTTAAAAGATAAGATTCATTCAAGAATTAAATCTGAACGAAGTGGAAGAAAAAGATTCATCAGCTATGCTATTGCAGCAAGTATTACTGCTATTATGTTTGCAGGGATTTCAACTTTTTTCTGGAATCAAAATCAGAATTTACAGGAAGAGAATAGTGTGGTTAGCAACAAGATAAAGTTGCTTGAAGAAAACATGAAAGAACAGTTGGAAGATGTGCGAAACCAATTTATTGTTTTAAACAACCCACAGACAAAAAAGTATAATGTAAAGGGAAATCAAAAAGCAAAAGATTTAAAAGCTGTTGCCTACATAAATCCTGTTAAGAAATTATCCTATATAAATGTGAGCAAACTACCTCACATTTCAGAAAGCCAATGTTTTCAAATGTGGGCAGAGGTTAACGGAAAAATGATTAACCTAGGTATCATTGAAGAAGCAGGTGATCAACAAAAACTAATGGCATTACCTTATGCCGAAAATGCTGTTGGTTATATCACAATCGAACAAAAAGGCGGCAATCATGCCCCAAATGTAGAAAATATAGTAGCGAATATAGCTTACTAATTTTTCAAACATAAAGTATTCTTAAAGCCCCTATTTTGGGGCTTTATTTTTTATCTTTGTTTAAAATTAGCTTATGAAACTATTATTTTTAACCATCGGTTTATTGGCATTGGCATTTGCAGGTATCGCAATTAAAATTTGGTCTAAGAAAGACGGTGAGTTTGCGGGAACCTGTGCAAGTCAGAGCCCCTTTTTGAATCAAGACGGACAAGCTTGCGGTATGTGCGGTAAATTACCTGCCGAACAAGATTGTAAGAAAGATGTAATTTCTGAATAAAATATATTCAATCTTATTGAATTTATTCAACTCAAAACCATTATTTGAATAACGTAGACAATTTAGAAGAAACAATACTCAAAGCGAAAGAAGGCAAGCAAATTGCTTTTAGTCGATTATTGGATATGTTTTGGAACGATGTTTATGGCTTTCAATTAAAACGTACTGAAAACGAGAATGACTCTGAAGATATTACCATACAAACATTCTCTAAAGCGTTTGACAAAATACATACCTACAATGATGATTATGTTTTTAAAACTTGGCTAATCACCATATCTAAAAACATTCATATTGACTTGGTTCGTAAACGCAAAAAAAGCCTGTTAGACTCTAGAAGCAGCGTAGAGGCAATTACCAGTGCATTAGATGTCACTCCTTCCATGGAAGATCAGTTGATTCAAGAACAAAATTTAGCTGATTTATTGAGGGATATCAAGAAATTAAAGCCTCATTATCAAACAGTCATAAATCTTAGATATTTCAATGAGTTGAGCTATGCAGATATTGCAGCTAAATTGAACGAACCTATGAACAGCGTTAAAGTAAAGCTACTTAGGGCTAAAAAATTACTTTCTGAAATTATCAAAGCTAGAAAGTAAACTCCTATTCAATATTCTCCTTTTTCACATTTTAAAAGCCAATTCTTTCAAAGACTATTCTACTTTAAAGACACTTTATTAGTTCGTATATTTGTATTAAAATATTAGCATGTCTACAGTCCTAAATGAAAATGTTGCTCCACCAAAAGGTAAACCGAAATGGCTTAGGGTAAAATTACCTACAGGTAAAAAATACACACAGTTAAGAGGGTTGGTCGATAAATATGACCTTCATACAATATGCACCAGTGGTAGTTGCCCAAATATGGGAGAATGCTGGGGCGAAGGAACTGCTACCTTCATGATTTTAGGAAACGTTTGTACTAGATCATGTGGTTTTTGTGGTGTAAAAACTGGTAGACCAGAAAATGTTGATTGGGCAGAACCTGAAAAAGTAGCTCGTTCTATAAAAATTATGGGCATTAAACATGCAGTTGTCACCTCTGTTGACAGAGATGACTTAAAAGACATGGGCTCCATTATTTGGGCAGAAACGGTAAAGGCCATTAGAAGAATGAACCCAACCACTACCCTAGAGACTTTAATTCCTGATTTTCAAGGTATTGAAAAGCATTTAGATAGAATTATAGAAGTGGCCCCAGAAGTTGTTTCACACAACATGGAAACAGTTAAAAGATTGACTAGGGAAGTGCGTATTCAGGCAAAATACGAGCGTAGTCTTGAGGTACTTAATTACTTAAAAAAACAAGGCATCAATAGAACCAAATCTGGAATCATGTTAGGTTTGGGTGAACATGAAGATGAAGTAATTACTACGTTGGCCGATTTAAGAAAAGTGAATGTCGATGTTGTAACTATTGGTCAATACCTTCAACCTTCAAAGAAACATTTACCTGTAAAAGAATTTATTACTCCAGAGCAATTTAAAAAATATGAGGATATAGGTCTAGAAATGGGATTTAGACATGTAGAAAGTGGTGCCTTGGTAAGATCATCCTACAAAGCGCATAAACACATTCTTTAATTCTTATTGTTAGCTATTAATATTCTTAGATATAATTCTGGAATCTATTGCTATTATTCTTTTTTAAAGTGATAACTAATATCCACAATTAACCAATGCAAAAAATAAATATTGGCATTAATGGTTTTGGAAGAATAGGTAGAACCCTATTCCGCCTCTTACAACAACAAGAACACTTAAATGTAGTTGCCATTAATGATTTAGCAGACACAAGAACGCTTTCTCATTTATTAAAATATGATAGTATACACGGTACATCACCTCATAATATTAGTCATGATGAAAAGCATATTATAGTTAATGACAAGCCAATTCTATTAACTAACGAAACTCATCCTTCTAAAATAAATTGGTCTGCTACTAATGTTGACTTAGTTGTAGAGTGTACTGGTAAGTTTAAAGACCGAGAAACATTGTCATTTCATATTACAAACGGGGCAAAAAAAGTTATTCTCTCAGTACCACCAAATGAAGATGATATAAAAATGATTGTCTTTGGTATTAACGAAAACACTTTGGATACTAACGATGACATCATATCAAACGCATCATGTACCACCAATAATGCTGCACCGATGATTAAGGTGATAAATGACCTATGCGGTATTGAACAAGCTTATATTACTACAATACATTCATATACCACCGATCAAAGTTTACATGATCAACCCCATCGAGATTTAAGAAGAGCACGTGCAGCATCTCAATCTATTGTACCTACAACAACAGGCGCAGCAAAAGCATTGACCAGAATATTTCCTGAACTAGCAGATTCTATTGGTGGTTGTGGCATTAGAGTGCCCGTACCCAATGGGTCTCTAACCGATATTACCCTAAATGTAAAAAGGACTACAACTATTGAGGAAATAAACGATACATTTGAAAAAGCATCGAAAAATCAGTTCAAAAATATATTGTGCTTCACCAATGATCCAATAGTTTCTATAGATATAAACAATAGTTGCTATTCTTGTACGTTTGATTCTTTAATGACCTCTGTAATAGGAAAAATGGTGAAAATTATTGGTTGGTACGATAACGAAACCGGTTATAGCAGTAGGATTATTGATTTGATTAACTACATGAACAGTAAAAATTATATTTGAACCTATTATTCTTAAATAAAGCAATTAAAATCCTAATAGTCCCCATTTTCATTCTGGCGACTATCACTTGCGTATTTCCACAAGATTCAGTTAGCCAAAATGATATTCAATCGTATTTTGACCAAGCTAGAAAATTCAAGAATCAAGATAAAATAGATTTAGCGTTAGAAACCCTAAATACAGCCGCTAATGAAGCTGAAAAAAATGAAGATATCAAAGCACTAATTGATAGTCTACATGAGCTGGCGTTACTTTACTTAAAAATAGACAAAGAAGGGGATACTGAATTCTATTGGGATCGTGCCAGTGTTTTATTAAAAGACGTCGCCTACCCTTACGGAGATGCAATGCATAAATATATTGAAGCGATTCTCTTGCATCGAAGTAATCGAAATTTTCAATCGCTATTCATGCTTAATGAGGCTAAACAACTCAATAATGATAGAAATTTCTATAATAATCTATTGTTAACTGAGGCTAAGGTTTATATCAGTTTAGAAAAATTTGATAGTGCTACGAAAAATTTAAATTCCCTTATTGTAAATACCGATATTCATGAGAAAGAATATTTGACGACTCAAGCATATTTAACTCTTGCTGAGCTAAATTTAAAAACCGACAATTTAACAGAGTCTGCTAAGAACGGAGAAAATGCATTAGCCGTAGCTCAAACAAATGGCTTTTTAGAAGATATAAAATTAGCAAACGCACTTTTAACAATAGTATATGAAGAGCTAGGTTTGTATCAAAAATCTTTAGTGAACAGTCAAAATCTTGTACAATTAAAAGACTCTATTTTCAATATTGAAAAGAACAAGATTGAAGCTAAAACTGCCGATAAGATAAAAGATGATTTTAAGACTGAACAAATAGCACTATTAGATAAAAAAATTGAGGAACTAACAGAATCACAAAATAGATCTGAACTTACAGCCATTTTAGCGTCTGCCTTTTTAATTATCATCTCACTTTTGGCAGTTACTTTATATCGTAACAACCAAATCAAATTAAAAACCAACGACTTACTTCAAACCAAAAACAAAGAACTGCAAATAGCAAGAGATGGCGCAGTGCAAGCTATGGAAGCAAAGACAAATTTTCTTTCTACTGTTAGCCATGAACTTAGAACACCATTATATGCCGTGACAGGCCTTACCCACCTACTTTTGGAGGAAGACCCGCATGAACATCAAAAAGAACATTTAAAGGCTTTAAAATTTTCTGGTGATTATTTATTGAACTTTATTAATGATATACTTCATATTAATAAAATTGATGCCAATAAATTAGAACCCCTTAATATGGAACTTAACCTTTATAAGGTTATTAATGAAGTAATAAATTCATTGGCACAAAGTGCCAAGTCTAACCATACTAAATTGACCTTAGAGTATGATGCAGAAATACCTGGCCATTTATTAAGTGACCCATTGAAACTTTCTCAAATTTTCATGAACCTGATCGGTAATTCTATCAAGTTCACCAAAGGTGGCGAAGTAAAGGTTATCACCAAACTACTAAATAAAGTTGACGATGATGTAACTATCTATTTTGAAGTAAGTGATAACGGTATTGGAATATCAAAAGAAAAGCAAAAAAGCATTTTTGAAGGATTTGAACAAGGTTCTATTCAAATAAACCGTGAATATGGAGGAACTGGTTTAGGACTTACAATTGTAAAAAGTCTTTTAGGATTGTTCAATAGCAAAATAGAACTCGATAGCACTTTAGGAAAAGGAAGTTCTTTCTTTTTTGAAATTGAAATGAAAAGTCTAGATAATATTCCAGAAGATTTTTCTTTTGAAATTACTCCGCGTGATTACGATTTTAAAAACCTTCACCTCTTGATTGTTGAGGATAATAAAATCAATCAAGTTATTACTAAAAAGATGCTATCTAAAAAAGAAATGACCAGCGACATCGCAAACAATGGTCATGAAGCTATAGCCTTAGCTCAAGAAAACGTATATGATGCCATTCTAATGGATATACATATGCCTGGCATTAGTGGCGAAGAGGCTACCATTGAAATCAGAAAGTTCAATCAAGACACACCAATCATTGCATTAACTGCTATTTCACTAGATGATAGTTTAGAAAGTTTTTATGCCGCTGGTTGTAATGATGTGGTTACCAAACCTTTTAAACCAGCTGTGTTCTATCAAAAAATAGGCGAGAATATCTTTGATAAAAAACCTAAGAATTCGCTGTCATAAATTGATGTAATTCGGCATCAAATATTTCTTTATCATCCCCCATAAATTGGTGAGATACTTCAATATAATATAACTGTGTAAGTCTAGATTTCAACCGAACATAATCTTTTTCAGTAGTAAGAATACATTCTTTTTCCTTTAATAAAGCAAATTCCTGTTCAGTAAAAAAATGATGATCATTAAACTTCATATGATCAAAGGTGAGTCCTTCTTCCAATAAAAATTTCTCTAATGGATCCGGGTTGGCAATACCGGTCACCAACGTCACCTTTTTATTCTTCAGATGAGCGAGGTTTATATTAATTCCCTTCAATTCCTTATTATATTCCAAATAGCTAAATAGTACTTTTTGATGTTCGTTGGGTTTGATTTTATCCCTTATCTTGCTTCTTTCTGTTACCGATAAATTCTTAGGGCATTTTGTAACCACTATAGTATTTGCTCTACGAGCTTCACCTTTCGTATCTCTTAAATCACCTGTTGGCAAGTACCAATCATTTATAAAGAGATTATCGTAGGCAGTTAGTAGAACCGAATAGTCAGGCTTTACTTTTCTATGCTGAAAAGCATCATCTAATAGAATTACATCTGGTCTCACCTTCTGTTCTAATTGTGCGATACCATTTCTTCTATCGGAATCTACTGCAACCTCAACCTTTGGAAACTTAGACTTTAATTGAAACGGTTCATCCCCTAAATTCTCTACATTAGTATTAATGTTGGCAAGTAAAAAACCTTTTGATCTTCTCTTATATCCCCTACTTAAAATTGCTATTTGATAATTTTCTTGAAGTGACCTTACTAGCAGCTCAATCATTGGAGTTTTACCAGTTCCTCCTACACTTAAATTACCAACACAGATTGTTTTGGTTTGAAAAGATTTAGAAGTAAATATTCCTAAATCATAACAACGGTTTCGCAAAAACACTATAAAACCGTATACTAAAGAAATAGGAAAAAGAAGTTTTCGTAACACCTGCATCAGTACGAAATTATAATAATTTATCTTTGAATACCTTATTTTTCAATAAAATGACCATAAACACCATAACACAGATCCTAGAGGACTTTGCTCCATTAGGCTATGCAGAAGATTTTGATAACGTCGGGTTACTTGTTGGTGACTCATCTACCCAATTAACAGGTATTTTAGTCACATTAGACACTTTAGAAAATGTTGTTGATGAAGCCATTGCAAAAAAGTGTAATCTAATCGTTAGTTTCCACCCTATCATTTTTGGCGGACTAAAGAAAATTACGGGCAGAAATTATGTAGAACGTGTGGTTATAAAAGCTATTCAAAACAATATTGCAATATATTCTATGCATACTGCTCTTGACAATGTAGGGCATGGTGTCAATGGCAAAATTTGTGAGGTATTGGGTATTACTGAAACGAAAATATTAATACCTCAAAAGAACACTTTAAAGAAATTAACGACCTACATACCCATCGCTAATGTTGAAGAAGTTAAAAAAGCTCTTTTTAATGCTGGTGCAGGTGAAATTGGAAATTATTCGAACTGTAGTTTTTCTACTGAAGGCAAAGGAACATATAAAGCAAATGACAAAGCCAACCCAGTAATGGGTACTGTTGGAGAAACGCATACGGAAAAAGAGATAATGTTAACTTGTGTTTTTGACAAGAACACTGAACATGCTATTATTAAAAGTTTAATCGCTACTCACCCATATGAAGAAGTAGCGTATGACATTCAAACCTTAGACAATACCAACCAATATATTGGTATGGGCATGATCGGTGAATTAAAAAAAGAGGTGACAGAAACTGAGTTTTTAAATCATTTAAAGCTAAAAATGAACACTTCAGTGGTTAGACATTCTAAATTATTGGATAAGCCTATTAAAAAAGTTGCAGTTTTGGGTGGTAGTGGCGCTTTTGCCATTGGAGCAGCAAAAGCAGCGGGAGCGGATGTTTTTATTACTGCAGACATTAAATATCATCAATTTTACAAGGCTGAAAACCAAATGGTTTTGGCAGATATAGGACACTTTGAAACTGAGCAGTTTACAAAAAACCTTTTAGTTGATTATCTTACGAAAAAAATTCCTAATTTTGCAATCCATTTATCGGAAAGTATAACAAATCCCATCAATTATTTTTAATATGGCAAAAAAAGAAGATTCCTCTGTAGAAGCAAAGTTAAGAGCATTATATGATTTGCAATTAATTGATTCTAGAGTTGATGAAATAAGGAATGTTCGTGGTGAACTACCTTTAGAAGTAGAAGATTTGGAAGATGAAGTCCTTGGCCTAAAAACGAGAATGGACAAACTTAAATCTGATCTAGAAAATATAAATTTCGAAATCGGTGCTAAGAAAAATCTTATTGAAGAAGCAAAGACTCTAATTAAAAAATACGGCGAGCAACAAAAAAATGTTCGTAACAGTAGAGAATTCAATTCAATTAGTAAAGAATTGGAATTCCAAGAATTGGAAATTCAATTGGCTGATAAGAATATTAAAGAATTCAAAGCTCAAATTGACCAGAAGAAAGCGGTTATTTCAGAAACGAAAGAACGTTTATCTGAACGTGATGCTCACTTGAAGCACAAGAAAAGCGAATTAAATGCTATTCTTGCTGAAACTGAAAAAGAAGAAAAAGCGTTGTTACAAGAATCAATCAAGTTTCAAGATAAAATTGAAGAGCGTTTGGTTAAGGCATATGCACGTATTCGTAATAATGTTAAGAATGGTTTGGCTGTTGTGCCAATTGAAAGAGGTGCTTCAGGTGGTTCTTTCTTTACTATTCCACCACAAGTACAAGTTGAAATCGCTTCTAGAAAGAAAATTATTACTGATGAACACAGTGGTCGTATTTTAGTTGATCCTACATTGGCTGAAGAAGAAAGCGAGAAAATGCATAAAATGTTTGCTAAATTATAGTAACATTAAAGTGATAAGTAAAAAAGCCATCTTTTATTAGATGGCTTTTTTTGTTTAAATTCATACTAATGAATGTTTTAAAAACAGTCTTATTACTTTTTATAATGCAAGGTTCCTCCTTAACTGCTCAACAATTATCGGACTACAGGTGGAAAAATAGAATTCTGATTCTTTCGGATAATCAAATTGATTCTATCCATACCAAAGCTGCATTGAAAATTTTACGTAACCATTCTAAAGAAATAAAAGAAAGGGACCTTATCCTTTTTTTGTACAAGGATGGTAAATTCTACAACACAGACAGAAAAGAAATACCCTTAAAGAAAGCAAATAGCATCACTAAAAATTTGAACGGATATGTGTTAGTCGGAAAAGATAGCAGTATTAAATCAAGCCAACCTTACCCATTACGACTAGAGGAAGTTTTTACACTTATTGATGGTATGCCCATGCGAAAATCAGAAATAAAATCCGACAACTAACATACTAGTCAATTAAATCTAACATCAATTTTTCAACTGTTGCACTTTTCCATTCTTTTTCTATATTCGGTAATTTCATAACCTCTTTCATAATATCTTCTTGCATATCGCCTGCAGCTAAGGCTTCTGCATAAGGTCGTTCAGAAAATGTAACTCTACTATATGCAGGTATCCATTTATCAGGATGTTTTGCTGAAAAATGTTTCTCTATTTTCTTTTGAAGTAAAAAATTGGCATCTGCAGTTTTACTACTCATTTCTACAAAGTTTCGGTAACTCAATTCTGCAATAGCATCGGCATTAGGTTTACGTCTTTGTTGATAGGTATTAAAGATCTTTTCCCAATCATCTCCGAATTCTTTAATAATCTCGTCTAACACAAAAATATCTTCAAACCCAGCATTCATACCTTGACCGTAAAAAGGTACCACAGCATGCGCCGAATCACCTACCAGGGCCACTTTATCCCAATAGGTCCAAGGATAACATTTCATGGTTACCATTGCACTCGTCGGATTCTTAAAGAAGTCTTCTGTCAGATTCTCAATTTCATTCTTTACATTAGGAAAATAGGTGCTAAAAAAATGAACTGCATCATTTTTGGTTTTAATACTGTCAAACGAAATTTCACCTTCGAACGGCATGAATAAGGTACATGTAAAACTACCATCTAAATTGGGCATAGCTATAAACATAAACTTCCCTCTTGGCCAAATATGAAAAGAATTTTTATTCAATTTATGTGTGCCATCACTATTCGCAGGAATAGTCAATTCCTTATACCCCACATCTATAAAATCTTGTGAATAATCAAAACGACTACGGCGCTGCATCTTATGACGTACTCTTGAAAAGGCGCCGTCACAACCAAATATTAAATCAAATGGGTATTCTTTCCATTCTCCTTTTTCACTATCCCCTGTATACACTTTCGCTTCCGGTAAATCAACATCCCACACCTTTTCTTCAAAACGGAATTCTACTCCGTTCTTTTCGGCCAAATCTATCATTCGCTTATTAAGTACACCTCGAGATATCGACCAAATTGCCTCCCCATCTTTACCATACTTTTGAAAATACTCAGGTTTACCCACAACATGCATAGCACGTTTATCTAATGGAATGGCTATTTTTTTTATTTCTTCCTCAATACCAACAGCTTTTAAGGCATTCCACCCTCTATTGCTCATTGCAAGATTTATAGATCTACCAGAAAATTCAACATTTCGAATATCAGGTCGTCTATCAAAAACTGTAATTTGATGTCCGTACCTCTTCAAATAAATAGCAAGTAAAGAACCTACTAATCCTGAGCCAATGATGGCTATATTTTTTTTACTTTGGGTCATGAAATAGGCTTTACGCCAACATTAATTGAATGTTAAAAGTAGCAAATTATGCCCTATTTCCACTATTCCTACTACAAACTAAACAAATCATTTTTTCAATCCTAAATTATTACTGTTTACGTTATTTGTATTTTTAATACACAAAATTAAAAATTTGAAACATTTTAATACAATTCATCTGGGTAATATGCCTAGTAGAGAAAGTGCTCATTTAATTAATAGTTGCACAGGTTATAAGTCTGCAAATCTTTTGGGCAGAAAGAGCAAAGCTATAATCCATAAATCTTCAACCATAAAAAAAGTCCTTTACTACATTTAGTAAAGGACTTTTTAAATTATCTGTATTTAGATATTTATTCCATTATTCCGTCAACTATACCATATTTTATTGACTCTTCTGCATTCATCCAATAATCTCTATCGAAATCTTTTAAAACCTTATCGAAATCTTGACCACAGTTATCTGCTAATATCTGTGCGCTAAGCTCTTTAGTTTTAATAATTTCTCTAGCCTGAATTTCTATATTTGAAGCTTGACCTCTTGCACCACCACTAGGCTGGTGAATCATTACTTGAGCATGTGGCTGAATGAATCTTCTACCTTTTTTACCAACTGATAATAAAATAGAACCCATTGATGCTGCCAAACCAGTACAAATCGTAGAAACCGGACTTTTTAAAGATTTTATGGTATCGTACATGGCAAAACCAGAAGTAACATAACCCCCAGGACTATTTATATAAAGTTGAATTTCTTTACTGTTCTGCATATCTAGATATAATAACCTATCAATTACATGTTTTGCAGAATCGTCATCAACCATACCCCATAGGAATACTTTTCTTTCCTCCAGCATTTTCTCATCTATGGCTTCCTGAATTTTTCCTTTTTTAGCACTCATATTTTAAGTTTAATTATCTCTAACAAAATTAATGAATTAATTCATAAACGAATGCGGCATAGGACCTCCGAATTCAAATCCTATTTCACCATTCATAAATGAAAACGAAATTTATGCTTCACAATTGTTCTTCAACTACAACCGTTTTCTCAACAACCTTTTTTATAGGTATGACAACCTTGCCATTCTTAGTTTTAAGTATCATAGATATGTTATCTATACCAACAACAGTACCTTCTAATTTTCCTATTTTAACCTTATCTCCTACTACATAAATCTTTCGCGAATAGAATGACCTTAATAAATCACCCACTACTTCTCTAGCTCCTAAACCAAATGCTAATGCTATTGCTAATAAGAAAGCTCCAAGTATTATCGTGAAATTATTGGTGATGATTTGAGTATCGACTCCTGCTTGGTTTAAAGCCGTTATACTTACAAAAATAATTATCAGATAAAACAATGCATTCCCTAAAGCCTTACCACCGCCCATACCGATTGAATCGAAGACCTTAACAATCATTTCCTTAATCATTTTAGCCAAATACAGACCAATCATAAAAATAATAAGCGCTGAAAGTAAAATTGGTAAATAACGTAATAGGTTAGCTATTTCTGTTGATATAATAGACAGACCCATTATATCAGATGCAACAATGATAAATACCAACCATAGCAATACCTTAATAAAAGTGACAATTACTTTTGGTAAATCTATTTTGATATCTGCCTCACCAAAAAGCTTAGCCTCATTAATTTTTTCAGAAAAACGATCTAATTGAATCGCCTTAAAAATTCGTTTTAAGATGAATGTGGTTATTTTAATAATAATCCATCCAAATATCAGAACCACAAATGCACCGAATATACCAGGCAGTGCAGCTGCAATATCTTTGAATATAGTGCTTAAAGATTCAAAGGTTAGTTCTTTCCACTTATCAACTGTTTCCATGAATATAGTTTTACTTCTAATTATAATTTATTTAGTTTTCGTTTTCATCATGCCTTCTATAACTGAGGCAAAATTACCCGTAAACAGATTGGTTAATTCCATAATCAACTTTGCCGTAGCAATATCATCCATAACTTTTTTCCGTAGTTCAGGAGGAACATCTTTAAGATCCCCTTCTAAATTTTTAAATGGATTATTGTTCTGTTCTGACATTACGGTATGGTTTTATACATTTCCACAACTTTGGCTTTAGCCCTCTTAAGTCTCATTTTAATGGCACTTGATTTAATCTCTAAAACATCTTCTAATTCTTTTATTGAAGCGCCATCTTGATATTTTAATAATAAAAGTGATTTATCTTCTGGCGCTATAAGCTCTAAAGCTTTTTTAAGTTTATCTACTTGCATTTGCAACAATAGATTATCGGTAACATCTACTGGTACTTCTTCTTGTGAATCAAATTTTACTGAATTATCATTAATCTTTCTTTCCTTATTTCTATTTACATAATTGACGCAAAAATTATAAGTGAAAGAATATAACCATGTTGAGAATTTAGATGTTCCTTTAAAAGATCCTAATTTAACGTATAGCATCAAAAAAATATCTTGAGTCAAATCTTCAGCCTCTTTATTAGATTTAGCAAACCCCAAGCATTTGTTATAGACCAATTTCGAATATCGATCATAGAGCTCCCCAAACAATAAAGCATCCTTATTAGTGACAATTTGCTCTATCAGTTCAATATCGGTATATCTATCATCAACCGTATTAGAAGAAGAACTCTGGTTGAATTCGCTTCCAATTATTATAAAACATAGCTTTTTTAGAAATGTCACTATTGTGTTTTGTTTACAAAAAATAAAAGTAGGTTAAAGATACTGTAATTGATATATTTGATTCAAAATGTACTGAAAATGAAAAAACTAATTATCCTTTCCATAGTAATATCAAGTATAATTACAAGTTGCAAAACCGACAATAAAAAAACGAAAATTGAAGAAGCCGAAGATACGGAATTGACAGTTCTTGAAAAAATCGCGAATGCAAACGGTTTTGAGAACTGGAAAGATGTCTCTAGTATAAAATTTACATTTAATGTTGATCGCGATGCTGAACACTTCGAACGTACCTGGTTATGGAAAACAGGTTCGAACGATGTTACTATGATGACTAGACAAGATACCATCAACTATAACAGAAAAGCGGTAGATAGCACTATGATTGCTACAGATGGCGGATTTGTAAATGATAAATTCTGGCTGTTAGCTCCTTACCAATTGGTTTGGGACCAAAAAGGTTTTACCTATGAACATACAGAAAATGTAGAGGCCCCTATCAGTAAAACTCCTATGCACAAATTAACTACTGTTTACGCAAATGATGGTGGCTATACACCTGGCGATGCTTATGATTATTATTTTGGCGATAATTATATCATTAAAGAATGGGCATATAGAAAAGAAAATCAAGAAGAGCCTAACATGGTTACTAGTTGGGAAGACTATAAAAACTTAAAAGGTTTAAAAATCAGCATGATGCACAAAAGACCCGATGCAGATTTTTCACTTTTCTTTACAGGTGTTGAAGTGAAGTAATGCGGTATAGTGTTTGATAATTTCAATAAACATCAAATACCCAATGAAACTTCAGTTTTTTATTATTTTCCTGTTTTCCACTCTTGTTTATTCTCAAAATGAATTAAGTGGTATTGTCGTAGATAATGCAGACAAATCTCCATTAGAATTCGTTGGTCTTTACAACAAGACCGACCACACGATGACCAATGCTGACGGGCGTTTTCAGTTTTCATCATCTTTAAACTCCGTGACTATTTACAGGGTTGGCTATGATAAACTACGTACCACATTTCAAAAAGTAGGCGATACTATCTACCTCAACAAAAGTGTATTAGAGTTAAATGAGGTCACCGTTACCAATGAAAAAACACTATGGCAAAAAATAGGGGATTCCGTAAGCTCCAACTACCCTATTTATCCATACAAAGAGAAGTTTTTGCTTAGAGGTGTTTTACGGTATAATGGTAAAATTACCAGAATACAAGATATACAGGGAAAACTAGAAAGAAAAACACTTCTTTATACTCAAGATATTAACCCTGATGATAAAGATTTTAAAGTTGAAATGACCAACATGCGTAAAGTTGGTCTTGTAAAAGATGAAAATGAAGTCTATTTTATTTTTGATTCATTTTACGGTTTGTTCATGAACCTAATACCAGTAAATGCTACTGGAGATGATTTTGATCTGACCGAATCTACTTTCGATAATGGTAAAAAAATCAACATAAATTTTCAATCCAAACCCTCAATTGAAAATGAGGATTTTTCGGGTCATTATATTATAAATACAGACAACTATGCGATGGAACGGTTTAAAATGTCCGTTGAATTTAAAAATAAGCCTTTTCAGGAAAGTGGTAAAAAAATAAGATTTAGAACGGTATCATTTGAGAAAGAAATATCGCTCTCCAAAACTTCTAATACAGGTAAATACTATATAGCCTCAGCAAAATATGATGTTAAAGTTGAATTGACAGATGAGGATAAGTCATTTACCTCTTTCTACGATATATCTTTTATTTTAACCACTTCAGACAACGAAGGCGATTTTGATGTCAAGAAAAACGTTAGCACCTCTAAAGACTTATTTAAAATAAATCATCCTTATGATCAGAGTTACTGGAACGCTCAAAACCAATTATTGTTAACTGAAGAAATGTTAGATTTTATTGAAAAAGTGCAAGACCCAAACAACGAGTTTAGGGTGAGAAGTAATATCAAAAAATAACATCAGACAAATTCGCTTATGCTTTTTTCTTTTTCAATAAAAGAGTGAAAAACAGTATTAAGAATCCGCAGGCTAGGAGCACCACAAAACTTCGCGTAAGACTGTATTTTTCGGCTAAAAATCCTAAAATAGGCGGTGCACACAAAAAACCCGCATAACCAGAACCAGCTATAAAAGCTATTCCCTTTGAGGAATCTATACCTTTCACATTTCCCCCTATTCTAAAAACTTCCGGCACCATTACTGAAAAACCTAGTCCATTTAGAGCAAAACCTATAATACTTAAATAAATATCTGTAGTCAGTACCAATGCATAGCCTACAATTGCCAAAATAGCGCCTAATGTTACAATTTTTATGGAGCCTATTTTATCACTAATTCCATCACCTAAAAAACGACCCAAGGTCATGGTCACTTGAAATCCTAAAAAGCCTAATCCCCATAAAGCTTCAGGTGCCAGAGCAATTTCCTTTAAATAAAGTCCGCTCCAATCTACAATAGCTCCTTCACTACCCATGGCAACAAATGAAATAAGACCTAATAGTAAAAGTGGTTTTAGCAATCCAAAACTAAACGGCTCGTTTTCTATTTCTTCGGCTATTTCATAAATATACTTCCTCCTGAATATGAAATTGACCACAAGAACCAATAAAACTGCAATTGACATATGTAGCACAGGATTCGATAACGGACCAATTAAAAAACTTCCCAAACCTGCTAAAACTCCGCCCAGGCTAAAAAAACCGTGAGAGGCTGCCATAAACTTCACCTTGTCCTTTTTCTCAATTTCGGTCACCAAAGTATTCATAGATATATCGGTGATACCATTCGATGCACCGAATAAAAATAAGGCAATCATCAATACATAATAATTTGTAGCCAATAATGGCAACATGGCTGTGGCACAACTTAGTAGTACTCCATAAAAAGAAGTTTTACCTACCCCAACCCTATTTATTATCGATGATGCAAATGGAAAAATAGAGAATACGCCCAAAGCCAGAAAAAAAATGGCAATTCCTAATTCCGATTTACTAATATCCAACGCCTCTTTAACGCTAGGTATATAAATCGCCCACGTACCAAAAAGTATATTTATACTGGCAAAAACCCAAGAGGGTCCGAAATATCTGGCGTTACCTAATATTAGCTTTAATGATTTCATTTACCGTTGGTTGTTGGTTGTTGGTTGTTGGTTGTTGGTTGTTGGTTGTTGAAAAATAATATTACATTGTTAATTTATAAAACTCAAAACTGGTCTTTGATAACTGGTTAATTCGCAAGAACACCTGCTTTCAAAATTTGACCGAATCGATACATATCTTCATAAGACGAATAAAATGGTGAAGGTGCCAAACGTATTACATTTGGCTCACGCCAATCGGTAACTACACCATTTTCCATTAAGTAATTAAACAAAGGCTTTCCTTGTCCGTGCAAAAACACAGATAATTGACAACCTCTTTCTTTAGGTGTAATTATTTCAAAAGAACTATCGACCTCTTTATCAATCTCATGAAGAATAAATTCTAAATAGGAAACAATTTTAGTTCTCTTTTCAATCAATTTATCCATACCAACTTCTTCAAACATCGTCAACGATGCTAAATATGGTGCAACTGACAATATAGGCACGTTACTAATTTGCCAAGCATCAGCATTCTCCATTGGCTCAAACTCAGGTTTCATAAGAAATCGAGTTTCTTTTTTAGTTCCCCACCAGCCTTCAAATCTTTGAATATCTTTTTTATTCAGGTGTCTTTTGTTAACGAATATACCTGATGCATTACCAGGACCACTATTCATATATTTATAGCTACACCATGAAGCAAAATCAGCATCCCAATCATGTAATTTTAATTCTACATTACCCACAGCATGGGCCAAGTCCCACCCTACGTTAGCCCCAACAGCTTTGCCAGCTTTGGTTATATTTTTCATATCCATTACCTGACCATTGTAATAATTTACTCCGCCTATTAAAACCAGTGCCAATTCATCGCCAAGTTCTTCTATTTTTTCAAGTATATCTTCTGTTCTCCAATGATGCTCCCCATCACGTTTTTTTAACTCAACGATGGTCTCATCAGGGTCTAAGTCATGAAAACGCACTTGACTCTGAAACATATATTGATCACTAGGGAAAGCCTTTTCCTCACAAAGAATTTTGAATCGAGTTTTTGTAGGTCTATAGAAAGAAACCATCAATAAGTGAAGATTTACTGTCAAAGTATTCATCACCGAAACTTCTTCTGGTAATGCACCTACAACCTTTGCTAATGGTTCCGCTAGACGTTCATGATAATCCCACCAAGGTTTTTCAGCATAAAAATGACCTTCCACAGCAAGTTCTGCCCAATCTTTCATAACCTCATCTATAAAACCTTTGGTACGTTTTGGTTGAAGCCCTAAAGAATTTCCTGTAAAATATATAACCTCTTTCCCTTTTATTTTAGGGAATATAAATTCATCTCTATACTTTCGTAAGTCGTCTTGAGCATCTAACGATTGTGCATACTCAAGCGTATTTTTAAATTCCATAACTATTTTTATATAAAAGTAACTATAAGCTCATAACCTTATGAGCCCTTATGAATAAATGCTTGCTACGATTTAGTTCGTAGTCGCATTTCAACCATATGATTTTTAAACCCTACTTTTTCATAGGCGCGAATGGCTGGCTCATTTTCAGTATATACATGTAACCTGATTTCTGTTAACCCAACTGAACTGGCCCATTCTTGCAACCCACTAACAATTTTACCATTTATACCCCTACCTCTATAGTCTGGATCTGTATACATAAATCCTAAATAAGCAAAAGTCTCATGATCTAAATATGGGCGAGCTGATTTTTCAAGAGCATAACCCGTAGCTACAATTTTCGCCCCTTCACAGGCTACCAATACTATTGCCTGCGGATTCGACATTAAAGCATCTAAATCATAATAGGTAACATCGCTATTCCTAATCGTAGGGTCGAAAGGTCGTTCTGCCTTAACAACTTCTTGTTCATATTGTAACAATACTGGTAAATCTTCCTGTACAGCTTCTCTAATTCTAATTTCATTATTCATATCCTACTTATTTAGACGGCATTAAATTAAGGCTTAAAACCTTATTTTTGCAAAAAGAAACGTATGCATTTTATATCGCCACTTTTAGAAAATTATTTGGCCGATAATTCGCAAGAAGAACCTAAGCTATTACAAGATCTAACTCGTGAGACTCATTTAAAAGTAATTCAACCACGCATGCTCACAGGGCATTTTCAAGGCCGAGTTCTTAGTCTATTGTCTAAGATTATCAACCCTACTTATATTCTTGAAATAGGTACCTATACCGGCTATTCCGCTTTATGCCTTGCGGAAGGATTACGAAAAGATGGAGAACTGCACACCATCGACGTAAATGCAGAATTAAAACAAATTCAAAGAACGTATTTTGACCGTAGCGATTATGGCACCCAAATTATTCAGCATGTAGGTAATGCCTTAGATATTATACCTGAACTTGACATTACTTTCGACCTCATATTTATTGATGCTGAAAAAAAACAATATGATAAATATTTAGAAAAAGTATTACCTAAAACAAAATCGGGCACAATTATACTTTCTGATAATGTTTTATGGTCTGGTAAAGTTGTCGAGCCATTAGACCCAAAGGATACTACAACAAAGGTATTATTAGATTATAATAAAAAACTCAGTGAACATCCGCTTTTAGAGACGGTACTACTACCTATACGTGATGGCTTGACTTTAAGTAGGGTAAAATAAGCAACCCATACAATTTATAAAACATCCAAGCAGAAAATACCCCTACCAAAGCACCTATGATTATGTCGATAGGAAAATGTACCCCAACGTAAACTCTACTCATGGCAAATAGAAAAGGCCATATATAAAATAGGTACACCCATTTAAAGCGATGCCTTAAAAATAGGACAACCAAAGTGATGACAGAAAATGACGATGAAGCATGACCAGAAAAGAAACTAAACCCAGACGGACTTCTTAAAATACGAATCAAGGTATTTATTTCTTCATCATTATTTGGCCTTAAACGAGCTACTACGTTCTTGGTCAAATCTGTTAACGTGCCTACGAAGATGACCATGATTAAAAGAGTCAAAATCATAAACAATGCTTCACGCTTTTTGAATTTTATAAAAAAAAGGGAGATAATAAGTATGAAAAGAGGAATCCAAGGTGGAAACTTAGTAACTGTTGACCAAAATAAATCGTACTGCTCTATACCAAGACTGTTAAGATAGACAAAGGCCTCACGATCCCATTGTAAAATCTTATCTAGCATAATAGAATAGGTTACTTTCTCTTAATAGCACCAGTTACATCGCTGATATTCTTGCTTACATCACTTATTTGCTTCTTAACATCTTTTGCCAAGCCAGAACCAACATCTTTTTTCATGTCATCGATATCTTTCTTGATATCTGTCACAAAACTGGTATCAATACCCTGCTTGTCAGCGCTTTTTTGAATTTCTTGTTTAATATCTTCGGTAGCGTCCTTTAATTGGCGCATACCTTTACCTAACCCCTTGGCAATACCAGGAATTTTGTCGGCACCAAAAACCATCACTACGATAAACATAATGAAGAAAATTTCTGCGCCACTTATAAATAATGAATACATCGCAATCATACTACAAATATAAACAAGTTTAGTATCGAAATTAAAAAAGCCCCGTATATCTACGAGGCTTTTTACGAATTATTTTTTTTAATTTATTTTCCTTTAATCGCTTCTTTCATTTTATCGAATTCACTTGCTTGCTCTTTCTTCGGCCAGCTGTTATTCGTTATATCAATATCTGCTGTTTCCATTTTAGGATCGATATTTATACCGGTAAGCTCAGAAGTCGAAGAAAGTACCATACTTACTTCTTTACTGTTCTTTCTCCAAATTTCTGGCGGATACGTTATATTCTTAACCGAACCATCGGCATAAGTGTATTCTACAATCAATGGCATTGGCAAACCACCCGGACTGTTATAGGTTACCTCATAAAAATACTTTGGTTCTTTTACCGCGGCTCTTTCAGCCTCGGTCATATTATCCATCATAAATTCTTTAAGCGTTTTAGAATTTTCAGATGGTAAATTATTTTTAAGCTCAGATGCCACAATATCAGTATCACCATATTCCTCTAAATATACTAATGGCGCTAAATCTGCTTCTGTCATACCTCGTTCTGAAAGATATGCTTGCATTTTTTTATTTGGCTTATCGGTTACATAGTACTTTTTTATATCCTTAACGCCCATGTCTACAAAATCGGTGGTATAGAACCATCCTCTCCAATACCAATCTAAATCAACTGCAGAAGCATCTTCCATTGTTCTAAAGAAATCTTCTGGTGTAGGGTGCTTAAACATCCAACGTCGCGCATACGTTTTAAAAGCATGATCGAATACCTCACGGCCCATCACCGTCTCTCTTAAAATATTCAATGCAGTTGCAGGCTTTCCATAAGCATTTGGACCTAATTGAAATACATTCTCAGGATTTGACATAATCGGAGATATCGTGCTTTGATCGCCACTCATATAAGGAACAATCTTCGCTGGGTCACCTCTTCTTGAAGGGTACTTATCATTAGGTGCAATAGCTGCTGGATAAGCTTCACCAAATTCTTGTTCTGCCATATACTGCATAAAAGTATCTAAACCTTCATCCATCCATCCCCATTGACGCTCATCAGAGTTAACAATCATCGGAAAAAAGTTATGACCAACTTCGTGAATAATTACACTGATCATTCCGTATTTTGTCCTGTCAGAATAGCTACCATCTTTGTTTGGTCTACCATAGTTCCAACAAATCATTGGATACTCCATACCCTGATTCTTAGCATGTACCGATATTGCTTTTGGATAAGGATAATCAAACGTATGAGATGAATACGATTTAAGTGTATGTGCTACTGCCTTAGTTGAATACTCTTCCCATAATGGGTTACCTTCTTTCGGATACAAGGAAACTGCCATAATATCTTTACCTCCTAATTTCACGGCTTGCATATCCCAAATGAATTTTCTGGAAGTAGCAAAACCGAAATCACGAACATTTTCAGCCTTAAGCTTCCATGTTTTCGTTTTATCTGAAAAACCTTTCTCAGCTGCTTCCGCTTCTGCTTGAGTAACTATTATTACAGGCTTGTCATAAGATTTTTTTGCTTGCTCATAACGGCTCATCATTTCTTTTGAGTACACGTCTTTTCTATTTTGAAGTACACCTGTACCATCTAAAATATGATCAGCAGGTACGGTAATATTTACTTCATAGTTTCCGAATGGAAGTGCAAACTCCCCATTACCCCAAAACTGATGATTCTGCCATCCTTCTACATCATTATAAACTGCCATTCTTGGAAAAAACTGAGCAATTACGTAAGCTCTATTTCCATCTTCCTTAAAATACTCGAATCCAGATCTAGCTCTGTTTACTGTGTGATCAGGAATATTGTAGTTCCACTTTACGTCGAAAGAAAATTTGTCACCACTTTTAAGCGGAGTTGGCAAATCGACACGCATCATTGTAAAGCTAATAGTATATGGCAATGCTTTACCAGAAGCATCTTTTACATAATCTATATTAAACCCACCGTCAAAAGGCTCTGTCATGTATGTACTTACAAAAGCACTTGGCTGATCAGCTACAGGTACCCCGCTACCATTCTTCAATGCTGCTTTTGAATCTTTAGTTCTTATATTCTGGTCTACTTGTAACCATAAATATTCTAAATCATCAGGAGAGTTATTAATATATGTAATAGTCTCTTCCCCAAAAATTTTAGCATTCTTATCGTCTAAACGAATGTCCATCACATAGTCTGCCTGTTGTTGATAGTAATCTGGACCTGGTGCACCAGAAGCCGACCTATAGGTATTCGGAGTCGAAAACTCCTCGTATAATTGTTTAAACTTACTTTGGTTAATATGCCCTGGTTCCTTTTCTTTGGTTACTTCATCTTGTGCAAAAGTAACTGCTACAAAAAGAAATAAAACAGAGGCTAACGCGTACTTTACTCTCATCATTATTTAAATATTTAGTGTGGGAAAATTAAAGTTTTTATAGAGATTTCTTAAGATATGTTACAAATTTAACATTCCTTTAGTATGTGACTTGATCAATACATGGCTTTTTTTCTTTCCATTAATATTAAAATGGACTACATTTTGTTGGTCATCGTATATATCGGTAAGTACTTCATTTACGATACCTATCTGCTTTAAACTCTTAAGCGGAACGTCGGTCACCTCTAAATAACAAATGACCATATCAGAATCGTACTTCTTGCCTATAAAATTATAATTCACAGTTTTACCATTAATTTCCACCAAAAATTTAGTGCGAATATATTTCTCTAGATACTCCTTATCGACAGATGACTCTCTATCAGTTCCTAATTTTGAAGGTATACCGTAACGCTCTTTTAGAACAGCATTCATATCATCAATAAAAACTCGGGTAATTATTTGCACCGATTGGTCTTTTACTGAATAATCAACATTGGTGACACTTATGTAGAATTTATGCGCCCCTACGAAAGCAAAAAGCGGAAGCAATATGATCAACAAACTAGTTTTAATAAATCTCATACCTTCTTATTTTATATAACCTTTGCAAACCACATGCCAAATTCAAAAACTCTAATCTAACGAATTGTTTTCTCGATAAAGTATACTCTTTTGTCGCATATACTCCCAAATTGCAATTCGATCATGGGTATCTACTATGCCTTGAAATCTAGGGTCTATTTCACAATAATACAGAAAATCTTCAATTTTATCTAGCGGTAAACGTAGGCCGTCTACATATTCCTCGTCAGTGAAAAAATCACGTACACGTTTTGTTCTATCATACAATTTATTTCTTTCTACGCGGTGTTTCAACATTTTGGTACGCCCCGTAATAGCATTGACCAAAGGATCAAAACTCATTATAGGGTTTGCAGTTGCAGCCGAAAGCTCTCGTTCTGCTTTTGTAGGTATTTTCACGTAGGCATTGGGCAACCCTAATGTTGAAGCTGTAACTATGGGGTCTAATGACAATGTAGCCAAATCTTTGATTAAATCGCCACTAAGATTATAGGGTGTGACCGTTACTTCGTCTAACTCAGTCAAAGCATCTTCCAAGTTTATGGCAACAAATTTGCTGTCTAGTATCGAAGAATTAATTACCACGATCTTCTTTTTGTACTGTATTGCTGAGAACTCTAAAGAATCCAAGAAATTGACTTGTATTGCAAAAAAGCCATTGTTATCGGTTATTGTAGCCCGTTTCGTAGTTAAGTTGAGTACATGTGTAGCGGCTACATCACCATCATCACTATAGACCCTCCCTTCCAATTTTTTAGACTCACTTGTTTGAGCTACTACCGCAACCGAAGAGAAAATTAAAAATACAAGAAGGTTACTCCTCATCTATTCCTTCAAGAAATGTTTTGCTGTTTGTAACCAAAGCATCTATGAGTTGAAACTCATTTTCTTTCTTAAGTAGCGATTGTGCAGGCATTCTTGTATCACAGTAAATTAAGAATTCGTTTATTCTATCTTGAGGTATCCCTAAATCAACCACAAAAAACGAATCATCATATACTTGCCGCATTACATCACTTACCTTCAATTGAGGACCAGGCTCTTCTGTTTCATTCTGCGATTTAAAAATAGCCCTGAAAATATTAACAAAATTTAAACCATCTTGCATGCCTCTTTCGGCTTGAGACATTGATATGTTCTGTACCTCTGTGCCACGGTCAATCTCATATTCATATTCTTTAAACTCTTCGTTCTTTAACTTTAAAAAACGCTCTTGCTGTTCTGGTGTAATAACAACTTCGTCTAATTCGGTCACTTTTTCTTTAACCTCTACCACCAAGCGATTATTCGCCAATATTTCCTCTGTTATGGTTACCACCATAATATTGTAGTTTACAGCTGTAAATACTAACTGATCACCCAGTTTTACATTAATTTTAAATTGCCCTTGGTTATTGGTAATGGTCGCCCTTTCAGAGGTAGAATTAATAACATTCTCGTTAGGTACTGCCACATCCATATAAATAACGGACCCCATTAAAGGTCGTCTATCATCGTCTTGTGAAAAACCGGCTACTACGGTGAATAATACTATTAAAGAGAGTAATTTTTTGGTCATTTATTTTATTTTGAGCTAAGAATACCCCTATGATAGGGCATTCAGGATATAAAGTAAAGATATGTTAACATGATAAAAAAAATCGCGCCAATAAACTTTTGTTAATTTCTTAGTGTATAGGCCATTTCAACTTGTACCTTATAAAGTGTCTATGAGCACAAATAACATACCCATTCAACGAAGTTAGATGTTCTTTAACCTATTAGCATACTATTTCAACTTAAAAATAAAGCTAGATAAGAAGATAATCCTATTTTTGTTTTACACCATTTTAAAGTTATAAAACGCTTAGTATGAAAGGCATAATTTTCTTTATTTTATTTACAATGCTCACAATATCAACAGTATTCGGGCAAATAAAAATAGGCGACAATCCCCAAAATATAGACCCTTCATCTGTATTAGAATTAGAAAGTACCTCAAAGGTATTGGTCATTACACGGGTTACCACATTAGAAATGGAAGCTATTACCCCACAAAGAGGTGGTATGGTCTATAATATCGATACCGAGTGTATTAATTATTACGATGGTATACAATGGATTAACCTTTGCGATGCAGTAAACTTCACCATTACCAACGACCCAATAATCAATAATAGAGTAACTATAGAAATAACACCTACTGCCGGTGGCTATAATTTAGAGATTGCCAAAGACGGCATACTTGGTGATAATATAGTAGATGGTGGTATAGGGCCAGACGACATACAAGACAATAGTATCACCCAAGAAAAATTAGCGGCAGAATCTGTTGGATCTAGTGAAATACGCCAAAATGCAGTAGGCTCAGACGAAATACGTGATGGAAGTATTGCACCGACCGATATGGCGAATTATATACCAGGGCAAGTTTTAATTACCGATGAAAACGGAATTGTACAATGGAGCGAAGCTGGAAATTTACAAGGTGCCGTAGGAGATGAAATTACACTAACAGGCAGTGGCACACCAGCGAGCCCACTTCAAATAACAGATGGTATACAGCAAAATATTTCTAACAACACAACACTAATTGCGAATCATATTAATGATGACGCAGACATAGATGACACTAATGAGTTAATAGATTTAACCTTTACTAAATTAACGAACACCTTAAGCATTAGCCAATCTGCAACCCCAGTTGGGGCTTCTGTAGATTTAAGCGCTTTGGTCGGTTCAGATGACCAACAATTGACATTGAATAATAATTTTCTTACCCTAGAAGAAGGTGGCACTGCTATTGACCTTACCACCTATTTAGATAACACCGATGAACAAAATTTAGGCACGGCAACTTTAGCCAATGAACAGCTTACAATCAATATCCAAAACGGAAACCCTACCACGGCAAATTTAAGTGCTTTCGCCACAGATGCGGTCGTAACTTCCGGTTTAGCACTCAAAGAAAATATTGCAAATAAAAATCCTGATATAAATCTTGGCAATTCTAATGTTGATTACCCAACCCAGAATGCAGTAAAGGTTTATGTAGATAATGTCGTTGGGGGTTCTGCGCAAACCATCGTTAGTGCTGCAGCAAATAATTCTATTACACCAAATGCTATTGACGGTGGGGCATTTTATAATGATCTTGATGGTAGTGCTACAAATGAAATACAAAATATAGAAGAAGTTTTAATTCAAGGCAATAATGCTGGATTAAACCCAATTCTAGGTTTAAATGTTTCGGCAGATCCAACTTCTGCTGCCACTAGAGGTTATGTCGATGCCAACCTTGGAGGAACACAAGATTTGACTGATGTATTAGGAAATGGAAATAGCGCAGGAAATAGTCAAATTAAAGATTTGCTAGACCCAACATTGGCACAAGATGCGGCTACAAAAGCATATGTAGATACTAATGCTGGTATAACCACCTTGACCAACGGAACTATCTTAGTAGGATTTACTGGCGATGTACCTGCAGAAGTTACTGTGGGTGGCGATGCTACCATGAATAATTTGGGTCAACTTACTATAATGGCTGAAGCAATTACACCTGCCAAAATAGAACCTGGAGCAACTGATGAAGTTTTAACTACTGATATTAATGGAGACGTTGTATGGGCAACTATAAACGGTGGCGGTACTGATAACCAAAATGCTAGTGAAGTACCTTATGACCCTACTACCTCAGGATTAACGGCAATTAACACACAAGCAGCGATTGATGAACTTGCTGGCAGCACTTTGGTAAACACAGACAACCAAAGTGCTACGGCTGTTCCTTTCACTCCGGTTGGGAATACCACAAGTACAGATGTCCAGGCGGCAATAACCGAGTTACAGACAGATATCGATGGTATTACCATTACAGGCGAAACGAATACAGCTTCGAACCAAGGAACTGCCGGTATTGCCTCTTTCATCCAAAAAAACGGTGTCGACCTCGAATTCAGAAGCGTAAATGCAGGTTCCAATAAAGTTACTGTTTCCGAGGATGCTATCAATAACGAAATTCTTGTCGATATCGATGATACTAACCTAACAATAACAGAAAGTCAAATCTCAGACCTAACTCATACTGTCAATACCGACAACCAAAATGCTGCGGCTGTTCCTTTCATTCCGGCAGGGAATACCGCAAGTACAGATGTCCAGGCGGCAATAACCGAGTTACAGACAGATATCGATGGTAT
>NZ_CAXBOU010000020.1:0-107095 GCF_963977385.1 uncultured Maribacter sp.
ACTTACGAAAGTCCTCGCGGACTTTCTTGGTCGGTAATTATTTACTAAATTAGTTGCATAAACCACGCAACAAACCATATACAAACACGTTGGCATTAATTATGACCCGTCCTGAAATATGTATACAAAACACTTCAAGTATATGTATAAAAATGATGGATATGTAAGACGCTATAGCGAGAGCTTTAAACTAAAAGTCTTAGCAGAACTTTCTCACGCAAATATTTAGTCTACTTAGGGACGTAAGTCCTCGATTTTTTTGAGTTTTAGCGAGCGAAACAAAATTTCGTGCTGCAAGTCCCAAATTCTTACCCCTAACTTTGCGCGTGGTTCCTGTGCGGCTTTTGTAGTGTTCCGGTAGATAAACGTTAAGCAAAAACCGCATAGGGCGCATCCTGCTTATGTTGATTAAATAGTTCATTTATTAATTAGTTCTTGTTCAAGGATATTCAATTCGGTTGCATTAATTTCAATTTTAAAATACGGCTTACCAAAAGCGGGTTCTACTCTTTTTATTTTACGGAGTACTTCTCTAAACTTTCTCAAGTCATTTCCTTTGGACTGAACTAGTTCATGGTATTTATCAAGGGATACAGTTCCTTGCTCCTTATGCCATTCTTCTAGTGTCAACTTTTTTAAACTCTTTTCTAATAAGACAGGTTGCTTATTTTCTTGAATAGCTTGACCTTGAAAAAGACTTAGAAGCATATCATGCGTAGGCTTATGGTATTTAAGTTCTTGTTCTCGAATTAGTTCAATAATATAGTCCAGTCTGCCCTTCATGTAATTTTGAAACGTAATAAAACTAATCATCACCTCACTTTCTGGAGTGATTTTCGTCTTCTCAAAAAAATCAATAATCGTGTCAATAGTGTCTGAATGTGATTTTGAAACTGTCTTGGAAAATGCCCGAAATCGCTCCGCTGTTATTCGATTAATACTAATTGCTGAAAATGTGCTTTTTTTCTTGTTCTTTAAGTCCATTACTGTAATTTTCTTCAACGTTTATAGGGTCTTGTGGCTTGTTTGATACAAATTTTCAATAAACTATAATAAGTAATTATTTTCAATTCATTGAAAATCAATGGTTTGAAACTCTTAACATCGCTTTAGCGTGTTATCCTCTTGCTATTCAAACTTTATCCGCTTCGCTTCTAAACCTTGAATACTTTCAATGAGTACTTTCATAAGGAAAAAGTAGGTGCGCCCTATTCGGTTTTTGCTTAACGCTTACCTATCGGGACGCTACAAAAACCAAACAGGAACCATGCGCATTTCAGTTAAGGTAAGATTTGGGGGCTTCGCTTCTTTGTTTCTCCTTTGCTTCGAAAAGTTTCATTAGGTTTTGCATATCCTCTCCTACTTTCTTTTGTAAAACCCTAGCATAAATCTGAGTGGTGGTGAGTTTAGTATGGCCTAAAAGTTTTGAAACTGTTTCTATAGGAACTCCGTTTGATAGTGTCACTGTTGTAGCAAAAGTGTGGCGCGCTACATGGAAGGTAATGTTCTTATGTATTCCGCAAGCCTTGGCAATCTCCTTCAAATTCTTATTCATCTTTTGATTACTATAAACAGGAAGTAATTTATCTGATGCTACAATTTCGTTTTTGTACTTCTCTAAAATCTTTTTTGCCTTAGGAAGTAATGGAATTTTAAGTTGCTCGTTGGTTTTAATTCTCTTTGTATGTATCCATTTATTTCCATCGATACCAACAAGGATTTGATTGGGATTCAATTCTCTAATATCAATATAGGATAAACCTGTATAACAACTAAATAAGAAGATATCCTTGACTATTTGTAGGCCAATAGTTATGAAGGTAGTTCCTTCAAATAAATCTAGCTCTCGTTCTGTAAGATAGTCCCTTTCATTTTTAACAAACCTTAGCTTGTAGTTCTTAAAAGGATCTTTGTCCAACCACTCCATTCGGATAGCCATGTTAATTATTTTCATCAGTCTAGACATATGCTTCATCACCCCATTATTGGTACAGGTTCTTCTTTCTTTTTTCGGCTTATAGGTTCTAATGTAATTCTCAAAATTTACAATAAACCTATAGTTGAGTTGTACCAAATAAATATCATCCGTTTTGTGCTTTTCTTGGAGGAACTCTCTTAAATAATTCTCAGTAGAGAAATAGTTTTTCAAAGTTCCTATCCTGAGTTCATTGTTGATATTTAGATTGTGGTACTCCACAGACTTCATTAAGGTCATTCGCTGTTCGTCCTCCCCGAAGTACCTTAACTTGATTCCTTTGGCGGTAATCACCTTCCTTTCGGAGTGTAATTGCTTGTGGGCATTGAGAACTTCGGCATGGACGTCATCCAAATAGGTGTTAAGTAAAATGTGATTATGGTCGATTTCTTTGGCTCTACACCTGAAAATATGCCAATTGCACACCGAAATGTCACGTTTTATACTGAATTCAGCGCGCTGTTTATTGACCGTAATTCGGACATAGATGTCCAATAATTCGGGATTACTTCGTTTTCTTCTAGTAAAGAAAATTACTCCTAAAGTGCTGTCTGTACGCATGTTGTAAGTCTTTTTAATTAAACATCTTTTGTTTAAAGACTACATCTAAAATGGTCTAAATGCTATTTAAAGTTAGCACAAAATACGTACCGCTTTGTACACCGAATTGCACACCAGAATGGTGGTTTCAAACGATATCATATGAATGCATGGAAAATGAAAAACCCTGATAATCATACGATTAGCAGGGTTTTGATATTGCCAAAATGGCCGTTCGTCGGGATGACAGAAGTAATGCTATCATCGCAATATGTTAACTATCAGTCTTTTAAAGACTCTATTTTAAATGGTTAACCGAACTCTAAACTCGGTTCAAAATGGCACAAATAGATGCAAATTTTATGCGTCTTTTGCAATACTAAATTAAGAAATATTTTAATATAAAATAAACAAGTTTATATGTCTATTTCAGTAATATTCCAATGGTCATGTTCTTCTTTTATATGTGTGTTATACCTCCTTTGGTGAAACTCCATTCTTCTAAATATTTTTTTATGATGGAATAAATGGCCAACACCAAGAGATTTGATTCTATTTAATCCTTCTTGGGAGATTATAACAAACCAACCAAAACCGCTTTCAGAGTGTAAATTTCTATTGCGATTACCCTCATCATTATTACGCCAAAAGACTGATTCAACAACAATTTCTCCATTTTCATTTACCCAGCGAAAATTACCTTCATCAGATAATTTCAAATTCATTGCTTTAGCCAAACTAGGATTTATGGCTAACCAATTTCTTTTTTTTCCAAAGTTTAAAATCCAATTGTAAAAGCAAATGGAATTGTTTTTGCTTAAATTATGGTAATCCTCAATACGCGCTTTCATATCAACATTAAATATTGTGTGGTTATCCTTTATATCAGATTCCTTCTCTATTGCCACAAAAGCCTGTCTAATTTCACTGCTAATCCCGTCACCTTGTCCTTCAATGATACTATTTTCAGCAAGAACAAAAAACCCATTTTCAACCTGAAAACTCAATTTATCTCTTAAATAATCATCTGATAGTTCATAAACCCAACCTTTTTTTGCAGAAGGTGCATAATCTCTTTCTTCACTGCCTATAATAGAGGATATGAATTTTGGTTTCTTAGTAGGTCCTATAAAAAAAGTTTCTTCTTCAAATTGATTAGAAATAAAATCACAAAGCCATTTATCTAAGTAGTCTAATTCCAATAACTCTTTTAAAACAACCATTAAGCCACACCAAACCTTTTGAGACTGAGGTCTTCTGTATGGTATTTTTAACTCTAGGTCGTGTTTATATATGTTTCTTATCTCTTTTTCGGACAACCCATTTAACCAATCTGGTTGTTTGTGATAGCTTTCTCCAATATTTTTAATTCTGGTCGCAATATTAATTACCTCTAAACCACTATCTTCTGAAATTTTCTTGATATCCTCCATGTATATGTTACAATATTCGATAGGGTCGTTGGTTTCTCTCAAATACCCCGTTTGTTGAATTCTATCCATGCGTTCAATTCCTGATACAATTAATTCTGGGCTATGGACAATTTCAATTGTATAGATAAATGGCAGAGTTTTAGTTTTTGGGTGGTAAAAGGATTCATAATCTTCACCCATACGTTTCACTATTCTACAACCAATAGAATGTATATCATATCGATCGTGATTAACAAGCCCTGTTAACTTCTCGTGGAAATCCCAAACAAAATCTAAATCTATTAAGCTAAGTCCTGCAAGTAGTTTTATAAACTTAAAATCGTATTCATTTTCATGGTAATGATTAAGAATGGCTTTGACTAAAGGTTGGTTTGATTGGAACTCTTCTAGCAGAATCTCAAAAATGATATTATCAAATCCACTCGGTATTTCAGTAAGAAATAGAATTAAAGATTCTAGGATCTTATCATCGGAATCGATTCCGACTATTGAAGGAGAATCGTTTTCTTCATAATGAATGTCAATAAATAGATCCTTATAGCCTTTTATATGTGAATAATAATCATCATAGGAGAATTTGGGGTCGATAATTTTAAAAATATCATCTATTGTATTGAATAATCTACTACTCGATATTTCAATACTGTTGGCAAAATCATTGAAAGCAATATCCCTTACTTCATCTCCCTCATCTATTTTTATCAATTGCTTATAGGTTTTTATTTTACTGCCCCCATCGTATACCCAACTCCAATTAATATCCGAGGAATTTGCAATAGCCTTGTGAAGCAGCTTGCTTATCGTCTTTTTATCACGATTCTTCTTGCCTAAGTGCTCGGCAATATCTGCAAGTTCTGAAACCCCTAAGTTTATTTTTTCTGCAAGGGATTTAATTTCTTCATCTGTTATTTTATCAATTTTCTCAATAATAATTTTTGACCATCTAAAGAAACTATTTGCTTGGTCTTCTTGTTCCAATAAATTAAGAATATCTTGGTAAGAATCCACTTTTACTAAAACCTCGGCATATTCCATTTTATCTAATCCCTTAAGACGTAATTCAGAGGGAGAATTTGATTCTAACTTAGAAGTTAACTCCTGTTCAATTCCGATTTCAGATAAAGGGAGTTCAATATCTTGAGCATATTCCTGTATTGCAGATAAATAGTCCTTTCTTTGTTGATATACCGCATAAATATTTACTTCCTGAACCAATAATTTCAAATCATCCAAACTAGGTTTTAAGGAAAATAATTTGTTCAAGAAAGTACTTCTAAATCTATTTGAACCATCATGGTTGAGAATAACTCTAGAATATAGTTTTATAAAAGAAGTGTTGTTTGAAAACCTTTCTATAAAATGACTTAAGAATGATTCTAAAGCGTCATTTAAGTTAGTAAACTGATTGAATAGTAAATATTTAAATAGATTAAAACTATTTCCTTTACCCAAAGCGTAATTAAAAATCTGTTTAACTATATAGTCTGTAGAATGACTTGTTTTGTGCTTTATAGAATCGAGACTTTTTACATAAGATTCAAACTCTTCTGTTTTATCTTTTTCAAGGCTGACAAGCCAATCAATCATATAATCAAGCTGATAGTCCTTCTCATATCGAATATCAACAGAAATAGACATAAGCCTATTCAAAATATCATTCCCTTTTTCATATTTGTCAAGCTTCGACCAAAGCTCTATTTGTTCTATACCACTTTCTATTCTAGAGCTTATATCACTATATTCTAAAATGGAATTATGTAAGTGATTCAAATAGTTTTCGCACCAAGTATCATTTATTTTTGTGTCGATAACAAAGTCTATTATTTGCTGCTTAGAACTGTTACCCCAATATCGGGAGTAGTTTGACCACTCTTCATCTATCTCTTCTAATATTTCGTTGAAAAATTCATTAGAGATTTTTGAACTAATATTCAGAATTAGATTTACTAATGATGATTTGTTTTGACTGATTGAATATTCGTACTGATAATCGGTAACATCAAAATGAAAATAGTGCATTAATTCCTTAAATCTGAAGCGAAATTCCTTTGCAGCCTCGGGACTATCATGATAAATGTAAGCAAAGGCTTTACCTAATTTTGCAAACTCTTTATAGTACGCCGTAAGGGTTATTTTCGACTCTATCGGGGTAAAATCAGGTTCTTTCTCAAAATTTTTAGATGTAATATAAAATAGGCCTGAATAGTGAAAAATATAATTTAGAAAACCTTCATCAAAGCGATCAAAGTTATTAGAGGACTTAATCTTGTTTGGTGGAAGTAATTGCTTAAAGTAAATTTTTGCTTTATCAAGATTTTTTACTCTCAAAGTATTAAACAATGCCAATCTTTTATTAATCGGATTTGACTGTGTTATTTTCCAAGTCGTTAATCTATCAAGACACTTTTCATAAAATGCGTCTTGATTTGGAAGTTCCCACACTATATCAAAATAGAAAAAGAACTGATTGTATTCGTCAAGGTTTCTTACATATTTTTCTAGTTGATTTAGCCTGCTCCAATCTTCTAATTCAATATATAAATCGGTAAGACCTTCTACTGTTTCTACTATGATATTCCTTTTGCTATTGTTAGGCCTATGCTCATCATAGACTATTTCTAAGTTTTCGATTCGTTTAAAAACGTCTCGCAATTCGTTATATAGACTTGCCAATTTAGCCCAATCAATGATTAAAGAAACTTCATCAATTTCATTCAATTCATTTCTATCATATCTATTCGGAGAAGCTTGTTTTGCAATATCTAAAAGATAATTTGGCTCACCCTTTTTAAGAAGTTCATAGGCCAAATCTTCGTATCCCTTTTTATATAGGTCTAGAGCATATTCTAACACCTTACTATTCGATACTAAAAGCTCCGTTGCATCGAAAACAAATGAATTAGATAGAGCAATTAAATTTAGATTTAAAAAAGTACTAGTATAGTTGCTCAGATAAAAATTATTTATCCTTTGGTCCAACTCTGAATAGCTAACAAAACAGTCAAATAAAGCTTTAGGTTTCTTTGCTTTATACGATGCTTTTGCCGTAATCTTTATATCTTCAAAAATGTACTTGTAATTTCGGAAACTAAACCACTGTGACCTGAAAAATTCTTGATTCCCAAGTTCGACGACTTTTGTAAACTCTTGTGCCTCATATAGATGAAACAGGATATTATACTCATAGTCGTTATCTAAATCTTTTATAACATCATAAATTCTTTGGTGATAGTTTTTATTTAGTTTTTCATTGTATTGATCGGTTATGAAATCTTTGGCGGTTTCTTCTTTCAAAAATTCTTTAAAACTGTTATGGAAGTATTGCCAAATATTATTTTTTCTGAAAAAGTAATGTTCGGAAACTTTCTGTACCTTATTCCAATGTTTACGGCTTTTAATAAAATTAGGTAATAAACTAATATCAACATAAGAGTATCGAAATCTAGAAATTATACCTAGAATGTCGACGAACTCATCCTCATCTTTATTTTTACTCCAGAAGATTTTATATTCATCGTAAATGTCACCCTTAAAATCTTTTTGGGATATAATGGTGTCATAAAGTGATTCATCAGCATTTTTGATTTCCTCAATGGTGTATCGCAGAAATAAAGGATGTCCCAAAGTATTGGAATGTAGAGCAGAAATTTGGTCTTTTGCTAAACTGATTTGATGCGAATCTAAAAGTGTTGTTACTTTAGCTATTGATAATGGAGCTATTACTATTACTCTATTTTCGTCTTGAAGATTAATCTTTATTCTGTCCGGAAGCCCCTCTAGGTTTTCTGTAGTTCTAGTTCCAAGGATAAAGTAGACATTATGTGGTATCTGTTCGGGATTGGGCAATATGTCAATAAGACTTCTGTTGACTTTCTGTTCTCTTTCAATATGGTCTAACCCATCAACAATAATAAAAGTTTTCTCACCCCCTCTGCTCAATATTTCCAATTCGCTATAAAGTTGCTTTTGCAACTGTTGGAAATCGTGGGAAGGCAAATTTTCTTGTTGCGAAAATTGTTTTTCTCTGATTTGAACTAGTAAATCTTTTAAAAAAATATTTGCCTCACCTCTATAACCAAACTCGTTGTTTAATTCTTTATTTACATAAGCATAGTATTTTAGTATATTTTCTTTTCTGCCACTTATCCATTTAGTTAATAGGGTGGACTTTCCTGAACCTGCATTTCCAATTAATGCTATATAACCACCATGTGTATTTTTAAGTAAGTCCTCAAGATTTGTTATAGTTTCATTAATAGGCTGGTAGTGTTCATTATCAACAAAAAAGGAGTGTTTAAAATGTGTTTCGTAACGTGATAACAAACCAAACTCATGTAATATCTGGTTTTCGTTTAAAATGACATTTCCTCTTTTACCAATAATAGTAAAGATCTGTCTAGAAATTTTTTCAATATCATCAATTCTCAAATAGTTGACCCCTAGCTTTGTATTCTTAACCTTTGCATATTCATCTTCAAGCAAAAATCTAAACGATTTGATAAATGCCTCTAGCTCCTCATCATTAGAATTAGAGACAGTTTTCAACTCATTAATTATGGGTGTCCAATCTGATGAAAATGAATGCAACGACTTAGATGAATCGTTTATTTCATCCCAAAAGAAGCTTTTAAATTTTTTAAAATGAGGTTTATCTACACCGCTAAATGATTGAATTTTATCATGAGATGAAGGTTTTTGATTTGATATATAATAGGCTCTTATTTCTTTATTAGGGTATTTGGATTTTAGCAGTGAAAAATCTTCAAAACTTCCTTTAAAAAGATTGTTGTCAGAATTAAGAAAGCTTTTATATGTAAAATTTTCAGTAATATCTTTTACTTGATAAGCCAGTACATAATTTTTACAAATTATAAGTATGTCATCAAGCTTTTTTAATTCTTTGGAAGCGAACTCTACTTCTTCTAACTGATTGTTTAAAAGTGCATCGTAAATTTCCAATGCGCAGATTTCATATTGTTTGTAATAACCTACAATCGCTGAAACTTCACCAGTATTTTTGATTAGTGAATTAAAATCCCTCATTTACATCGTATATGGTTTGTAAAAAATCTATCTACCGTACTAAAAGTACCCAAAATCAAACATTTTTAAACAACAAGTGTGGCTGCTAAGGAACAAATTTGTCGTGGGGACAACATAAGATCGCTTAGCTTTTCTTATAAGAACTAGCATCAATCTCCAAAGTGGGATTAAAAAGAAAATGTTACTAGATGATATATATGCTTGTAATTATAAATCAACTGATTATTTATTTAGATATTTACCGATAAATAAATTCCATTTATACAACCCACACTACAAAATACAATGTTTTCACAACAAAATAACATAGCATTTCACTTATAAGTGAAATTAATTTATATATTTACCGACCAATGAATGGCATAGTACGCTTAAAACATATTGATGATTATTCCAAAGTATGTTACTATTCTGTTTGTTTGAATCAAGAAGATAGAAGTGTTGACTATGTTTATTCTTTATACGAGTCTTTCATTAAAGAGCAGGAAGTTTTGAATCTTGATAAGCTAAACCATATTACTGCATGGTTAGGGGAAATAGGTGATAAATATGGAGCAACTACGAGATATTTTAGACATGAGCAACATCAGGGAGAAGCCATGGGCTTGCCCCCAAATCAAATCGGAAAAGAACCCGTTTATACCGAAGATGGTGAAACAGTACCCAACAACCTTAGATTATATTGTCATAGGTTGAATGAAAATGTGGTTATTTTATTTTCAGGTGCCGTAAAAACTGCAAAAACGCCTCAAGAATGTCCAAATGTGAAAAAGCATTTCGAATTAGCCAATAAACTAACAAACGTAATTGACAGTGCCATCAGAGAACGGGATATCGTTTGGATTGATGGAAATAAGGATATAGACTATTCAGATGACCTAATTCTATACTATTAACTATGAAAAAAAATAAAATCATAAGCAACTGGCTTAAAGAAAAAGGCAATCCTGAAATCGCAAGACTAGTAAGTCTTAATCTTGCCATTTCAAATAAAGTCCATAAAATATTGGAAGAAAGAAAGCTTAGTGATACCGATTTTGCAAAAATGCTAGGAAAAACTCCATCCGAAGTATCCAAGTGGTTAAGCGGCACACATAATTTAACTCAAAAATCCATTATAAAAATGGAAATAGCCCTAGGAGAGCCTCTTATTCACGTAGAACAAGTTGAGAAATACGTTTATTTCCATATTGAAAGAACTACTAGGGAAAAAGTGGAAGAGTATACAGAAGGTAATTATAATACTACCATGCCTGCATACGCAAGCTAATGACAAAACAAAAAATTAATATCGATCCAGCAAAAATACATCTCAAGTTAATTGAAGAGGTGTATTCGAAAATTGAAGAAATCGATGAGGCTGATCAACAGTCGGAATTCGATACAAACCTTGCTCATAAAAGTGCTTATAACATTTCTGCTAATGGTTTTCTACTGGGATTAAAAGTAGAATTCAAAACATCTGGTAAAGACAAAGCGAAATCTTGTCAATTCCGCTATAATTTCCATTTTATTATTGAAAATTTAGAAGAAATGTATCATTTAAATGAGGATGACCTACCTGTTTTCCAGACTTTATTTGTAGCCACATTATCAGGTATCTCCTATTCTACTCTAAGAGGTATTATTTTTGAAAAGACCCTAAGAACCAATTGGAACGGCTTGACACTTCCAGTTGTCGACCCCTCCTTAATATTAAATAGCTGGATTGAAAAAGATTAACTCTAGCTATAAAGGTTGGACTTTTAATTTTGAGGCATTTTTTAAACTGTCCCAAATCCTTACCTCTAAACTTTGCGCACGGATCCTGTTTCGATTTTATAGTGTTCCGGTAGATAAGCGTTAAGTAAAATCGAAATAGGGCGCATCCTATATCTCCTAGTATGAATTGTTTGAAGTAATCAAGTACTCAAACTTTTCTTCAATAAACTCTTTGGAAACGGAGTTGTCAAGGATATTTCCTAAAGTGTCGGTAGCGAAATATTTTCCTGATTCCTTTAAAAAAACTGTATCCAAATCTTTGCCAGTTAAGTAAGGCCATTCCCAATAGATTTGCTCATATTTAATGGGGTGTACTATTTCGTTTTTCCAGTTAATGGTTCCGTACAATTCATCCTGTTTGACTTTTATTAGTTTGCTATTGTTAACGGTTATTTCATTGTAGATTGGAGGAACAACAATTTCGCCTTCCCTACCAATTAACCCATGCTTCCCGTTTTTCACCACAAGATGTTCTTTCGGACCGTATTCTACCCAATTGGAAATTTCATCATATTCCAAAGAAACAATTGTATCCTGTTCTTTGTTGATAATTCCTAACTTACCATTAATACCAGCAATGAATCGGTTATTTTCATCATAGTGGCATGGTCTCAAATAGTCATATTTCAACGGAATGATTTCTTTTCCGCCTTTGGTAAATAAACCGAACTTACCTTTATTTTCGACAATAAGGTAATCAAACCACCGACCTGACCGGATAAAGTTATTTTCGATTGGTATAACCTCTTTGCCCTGCCAGTTAATTAGACCGTACTTATTATTTCGCAAGACTACCGAATAACTATAACCGTTAACAACTTGAAACTTCTGAATGGAATCGTATTCCAAAGGAATAAGAATATTACCATCATAATCTGATACCCCAAACTTCCCATTTTGATTTTTTAGTATCAGGGTGCCTTTTGAAATAGTATCAAACTTGAAATAGTTGGGCACAATAGACTTATATCGGATTGGTAAAATCTTGTTTGCAAAAGAATCAAAAATTCCATTTAATCCATTTAATCTAATCTTATATCGTTCGGAGGGATACGGAAAATATTCAATTGATTCATATTTTGGTTCGAGAATGAAACGATCTTCAGGGTCAATCAAACCGAATCCCATATATGTTTCAATTATCGCTCTTTTCGATTGATCGAAGGCAATAGGTTTTGTATACTTTCCGTAGGGAATTACAACATTAAAATTTTCATTAATGAACCCATACTTACCGTCAATATTTACCAGACATGGGCCATTTTTGAAGTAGGTATAATTATCTTCGTTATATTTGCCTTCGACTATCCGATCATATTGGAAATCTGTCAATTTCCGTCCATCACATGAAAAAAAACCCCATTTATTGTTCTGGGATAGACAAACGTATGAATCCAATTTGTTGAAACTAGCTTTTTCATACTTTATTGGTATTACCTCATTTCCAGATTTATCTATAAACCCCCATTTCCCATTTTGCTTTGCAGCAGCAAGACCACAATTATAAAAATAGCCCTCATTGTCAAATTCAAATGGAACCATAATTTCTCCTGACCTAGTTAAATGGCCCCATTTCCCATTCATTTTTGCTGGTGCCAGACCATTTGAGAAAAGCCCTATGTCCTCATAAATAAAATCAACAAGAGTATCTTGGTTGATATTGATGTAGCCAGAACGACCTTCATTATGGGCAAGGATCATTCCTTCTTTATCAAGCGGATTTAGAAACTCATATTTGTTAAGAGGGATGAGAGTGTCGCCATTTGAATCTATATAGCCCCAACTTTCATCATAATAAATTCGTTTAAATGGTTCTTTAAAGCTTTGGGGCTTTTCCATCCGTGTAACGCAGGAAAAGGAGAGTAAAAGCAGTGTAAAATAAAAAAGCGATTTCTTTATCATTGTTTGGTCGAAGTCAGTCAGAATAAACTAAAATAACAAAAAGCGTTCCAATTAAATTTCAGGAGTTTAACAAAAATGCAAAGTGAATCCGATAAAAACTAAATTTGGTTTCCATTTAATTCCTTTCGAATCCTTTCCAATTCAACTGCATCAATTTCAACTTTAAAATAAGGCTTCCCAAAAGTGGGTTCTACTTTAGTAATACTTTCCAGAACTTTAAAAAAAGTTTGTCGGTCTTTGCTTCTTGCTTTTATGGCATCGTGGTATTTTTCGAAGGAAACTTTCCCCTCTTCCATATTCCACTCCTCTCTAGTCATTCTCATGCTCTTTTTGTCCACGAGTAAGGGTTGCTCTTTTTTCTTCAATGCCGTTCCCTCGAATAGGCTTTTAAGCATATCATGGGTGGGCTTTAGCTGCTCACGCTCCATCCTACGCAATACTTCCTCTATATAATCAATACGTCCCATCATGTAGTTTTGGAACTTGATAAAGCTAATAATCACTTCACTTTTGGGAGTTATTTTCGCTTTTTCAAAAAAGTCGATCATGGTATCAATCGTATCCGAATGTGATTTTGAAACGGTTTTGGAATAGGCACGGAATCGCTCAGCGGTTATCCGATTGATACTTATAGCCGAAAAGGTATTTTTTCTTTTAATTTTCACATCCATTACTGTAATTTTTATTAATGTTTTCAGGCGTTTCCAGAAGGTTTGACGCAAATTTGTCCTAGTGGAAAACTCATGAGTACTTCTATAATTTTTATAATCAATTGAATAGCAGTATTTTAATCGTTAAACGATTTATGTCATCAAAACGGTTTACTGTAAATTCTTTCAGTGTTTTTAGAGGCTTACAGGGTGTTTGACGCAAATTTAGCCTAAGCTCCATAACCAGAATGTTTTCAATTAATTGAAAATCAATGGTTTGAATATCGTAACATCGCTTTAGCGTGTTACCCTCTTGCTATTCAAACCTTCTCCGCTTCGCTACTAAAATTTGAATACCTCTAAATGGTTTGCCTAATTTGAAAATCAATCGCCGACTTTAGAAAGTTTCTGTTGCTTTTTGGACTCAAATTGGGCAATCAAATTTTGCATGTCCTCCCCGACTTTCTTCTCTAACACCCGTGCATAAATTTGTGTAGTGGTCAATTTTGCATGGCCCAACATTTTTGACACCGTTTCAATGGGTACACCATTGGAAAGTGTTACCGTGGTAGCAAAAGTATGCCTGGCGGAATGAAATGTGATTTTTTTATGGATACCACAAGCCTTTGTAATCACTTTCAAGTAGCTATTCATCTTTTGATTGCTGAAAACAGGTAGCAACTTACCCTCTGGATGCTGCCTCATTTCATCAGCATATCTTTTAATGATGGCCTTTGCTTTTGGTAGTAGTGGAATCTTGACGATTTCGTTCGTTTTTTCCCTTTTGGTATGCAACCAATAATTCCCATCGATACCCAAAACCATTTGTTCGGCTAATAACTGCTTTACGTCTATATAGGCCAAACCTGTATAACAGGAAAATAGAAATACGTTCCGAACCTTTTCGTAACCCGCACCTTTAAAAGTTGTTTCCTCGATTAGTTCGAGTTCTCTTTCGGACAAGTAACTCCGATTATGTTTTTGAAAATTTAACTTGAATTGGTGAAAAGGGTCTTTCTCCAACCATTCCAACTTGACCGCAAGGTTGGTCATTTTCATCAAGCGTTCCAAGTGCTTCATCGCACCGTTGTTGGAGCAAGTCCGTCTTGCCTTATCCGGCTGATAATTTCTTAGATACTGTTCAAAATCCGCAATAAATCGGTAATTCAATTGCTTCAAGTAGATGTCGGGGGTCTTGAATTTATCCCTCAAAAATCTATGCAGATAGCGTTCCGTGGAATAGTAGTTCTTCATCGTACCGTATTTCAGTACGGAATCCATAGTGGTATTGTGGTACTTGACCAATTCCATCAAGGTCTTGTGTTGTTCGTCCTGCCCCAAATAACGGGCTTTGACGGCTTGTGCGGTAATCACTTTACCTTCGGAAAGCAATTGCTTATGCGCCTCCATAATTTGTACATACACCTCATCCAAATAGCTGTTGAGCAGTCTTGCTTTTTGGGTCGTTCCAATGACCCTTCCTTTGGAAACGTCCCAAACATTCACCGAAGTATAACGTTTTAGACTGATTTCGGCGCGCCTTCCATCGACCGTAATCCGGGCATAAATTGTTAGCTTATCGGGATTATAGGTAATGTCCCGAGTGAAAATAAGTACTGCTAAAGTGCTGTTGTTGCGCATGATACACGTCTTTTGAATTAAACAAACCTTGTTTGCAAAGACGACCTTAAATAGCCCTAAATGCTACTTAAATTTACAACAACTTGTATACCGATTCATTCACCGAACTCTACACCTTTTATATGATATCAAATGAATTCATTTGAATACATTAAAAACAAAAAGCACTGTCAACCAGTCAGTTAACAGTGCTTTGATACCACTTAAAAAGTGGTTCGTCGGGATGACAGGATTTGAACCTGCGACCACTCGACCCCCAGCCGAGTGCGCTACCGGACTGCGCTACATCCCGAATTTGGATTGCAAAAATATAAAAGTTAACTAGATTATCTTCTATGTTCTTCTGGTAAAATAAAAACTATTCAAGGCTTTCTATCCAGGCATGCATAAGCTCTGGCCAACCTTTTAAATACTGATCTTTAAGTGCTAACGAAAAACCATGTCCTCCTTTTGGATAAATATGCATTGTAGCCGAGATTCCTTTATCCTTTAGGGCCTTATAAAAAAGTAAACTATTCTCAACTGGAACGGCGGTATCGTCGGTAGCATGAAGCAAAAAAGTTGGAGGCGTATTTGTGGTAACCTGTTTTTCATTTGAAAATGAATCTAGATTTTTTTGGGAAGGATTCTTACCTAATAAATTTTTCTTAGAACCTTCATGAGTCATGGGGCCCATACTTATTACTGGGTACCCTAATACCATAAAATCTGGTCGGGCACTTTGTTTATCCACATCATCTATAGGGTCATAAACCTGATTATCAAAGTGTGTGCCCAAGGTAGATGCGAGATGTCCGCCAGCAGAAAATCCGATTATACCAATTTTATCTATATCTATATTAAATTTTTCAGCATCATAACGAACCATTCGTATAGCTCTTTGAGCATCTATTAATGGTACATTTTGTTTATTTGTTTGCGATGCATCTGATGGTAATCTATATTTAACAACTATACCTGCAATACCTTTACCATTCAGATATTTTGCAATATCCGTTCCTTCCCAGTCATAGGCTAGTATTCGATAACTACCACCTGGAAATATTAACATTGCCTCACCTGTAGCATTCTGTTTGGCAGGCAAAAATACTTCAATTGTAGGTTCTTGTACATTTGCGTATCTGTGAATTCCACCTGTTTCTATATATTCTTCTTTTTTATCACTTGCTTTCCAATTTGGTATCTTATTCTTTGGCCATAATGGTATAATAATATCTTGTGCCATGATTTGCCCTCCAAAAATTAATACAATAAGCAATGTTATATATTTCATATCTCTAACCTTTTTCATTCACATATCCATTTAAAGTTGGCTATAGGATCATTAGATGCTCCTTGTAAGTTATAGTGCCACCATTCTGTTCTTGTCGACCAGAAACCATATTTCTCCATGGTTTCTTTCAATAATTTTCTATTTTCTAAAATTTCTTTCGGCAAATCAAAATTATCATGATACGCACGTTTACCGAAAAAATCAAAATCCGTACCCATATCCAACTCCTCCCCTTCTATAGTTACCAAAGTAATATCTACGGCCCCACCTTTGTTATGAATAGAACCTTTAACAGGATTTGCCACATATTGCGGATTGGGAACTATCTTCCACATTTTGTATTGTACTGAATTTGGCCGGTAACAATCATAAAATTTTATTTTAACTCCGTGTTCCTTAAATTCTTTATTAACTGCTAACAAAGCTTTTACAGTTTTTACCCTAGTATAGCATTCAGCACAATCGTATACTTTTTCTTTTAAGAAATTATTATCGGTAGCATATCTTAAATCAAAGGCAAAACCATCGCTGTAATCTGCCAATCTTACAAATGTTGTATCAATAAGTGAAGCTAAAGGCACTACCTCCTTTTTACTTTTTAATTCTATAATATCAGTTTTAGGCAAAGAATCTACTTTTACGAATACATTTGTCGGTGTTGACTCAGGTATTTCTGTCTTAACATTTTCTTTACAAGAAAGTATCAACACCAAATTAAAAAACGCTATCATTCTTAATCTAAAGCTTTTTCTAAATTCTTGTTTTAAAGTCATTAAGCAACTCATTTTCTTTACCCTTCTGTTATTCAACATCTTCCTTTAATAGGTTACGTACTTGTAGAATAATAACTACCTTACTTGTACCTTTTAATTATAGCAATTTAACCAAAAACTATGAACCACCATATATCGTTATTTTTCACACTCGCAATTTTGTTTATCTCTTGTAAAGATGAAAAAGGCTCAACATCTGAATCTAAAGAAGTTAACAAATCTCCTTGGTTGCTAGGTTTTGAAAAAACCAAAATAAATCCAATAATGCAGGCAGATTCGACCTATACATTTTTAGACCCAATATCAAACAACGAAGTAAAATGGCAAAAAGCCGATGTTTTTAATCCTGGAGCAATCGTAAAAAACGATACTGTATTTCTATTATTTAGGGCAGAGGATAATCCTGCTGCTATTTTAGGCGGAAGAACCTCTCGTATCGGATTGGCTTATAGTACAAACGGGATTGACTTCACAAAATATCCTGAACCTGTACTATTCCCAGATAATGACGAATTTTCGCAATGGGACCAACCTGGCGGAATCGAAGACCCACGTGTCGTGGAAACTCCTGATGGCACCTTTATTATGTTATACACAAGTTGGAATAAAGATGTTGCCCGTCTATCAAGTGCGACTTCTAAAGACCTGAGAAATTGGTCTAAACAAGGCCCTATTTTTGAAGATGCTAATGATGGTAAGTTTTTAAATGAATGGAGCAAATCGGGTTCTATTGTAACAGAGCTGGCAGATGGAAGATTGATTGCGAAAAAGATAAACGGGAAGTACTTAATGTATTGGGGCGAGCTATTTGTAAATCTTGCAACTTCTAGTAATGGTGTCGATTGGGAGCCAACATTGACCGAAACAGGAGAATTACTGCATAGTTTTAAACCAACTTTAAATGAGTTCGATAGCCACTTAACCGAACCAGGTCCTCCTGCCCTATATACAGATGCAGGCATTCTTTTACTATACAATGGAAAGAATTTAAGCGGCGAAGGTGCCACAGACAAATTTCCAGAAGGAACCTATTGTGGAGGGCAAGTTTTATTCGATAAAAATGACCCAACTAAGATGATAGAAAGACTAGACACTCCTTTTATCTGTCCTAGCCTACCACATGAAATAAGCGGTCAGTATAAGGCCGGTACTACCTTCATTGAAGGTTTGGTCTATTTTAAAGATAAATGGTTTCTATATTATGGAACAGCAGATTCTATGGTGGGTTTAGCGGTTAAAGAGTAAATTTTAAAAATCCAGTAAAGTCTTTAGATATTTCATGAAGCAATTTAAAATATTAAGCATTCTTATCTTTTTATCAGCACTAATTTCTTGTGTTGAAAAAGTAAAGGAAAAAAGCTCGAAACCCTCAATAAAAAAACCTAACATAATTCTGATTCTTGCTGATGACCAAGGCTGGGGCGATTTAAGTAGCAATGGTAACACCAATCTAAATACACCCAATATTGACTCTTTAAGAATTAATGGAGCATCCTTTGAAAATTTCTATGTGCAACCAGTTTGCTCACCCACACGAGCCGAATTATTGACCGGTAGATATTTTACTCGTATGGGCGTTTATGAAACCTCATCTGGAGGTGAACGTTTTAATTTGAATGAAACTACCATAGCTGAACTTCTTAAAAATGTAGGTTATCATACTGCTGCATTTGGCAAATGGCATAATGGTATGCAACCTCCCTATCACCCAAATTCAAGAGGATTTGAACAGTTTTATGGTTTCGCTTCTGGCCATTGGGGTAATTACTTTAGTCCCATGTTAGAATATAATGGAGAGATAGTTAAAGGGAATGGTTTTTTAGTAGATGACCTTACAGATAAAGGACTTGATTTTATTGAGAAGAATGCCAATGAAGCATTCTTTCTTTATCTGCCCTACAACACCCCTCATAGTCCAATGCAAGTACCTGATAAATATTGGGATAGAATGAAATACAAGTCCTTAGAATTACTTTCTGAAGCTGATATAGGGGAAGATTTACAATTTACAAAAGCCGCGTTGGCCATGGTCGAAAATATAGACGATAATGTTGGCAGAGTTACCGATAAAATTAAACAGCTAGGTTTAGAAGAGGACACCATCATTATTTATCTTTCAGACAATGGACCTAATTCATACCGATGGAACGGTGGCATGAAAGGTAAAAAAGGATACGTAGATGAAGGTGGCGTTCGTACTCCATTCTATATTCAATGGGTGAACCATATTGAAAAAGGGTTGAACCTTACCGAAGTAGCAAGTGGTATCGATATTTTGCCAACCCTTTGCAATTTACTATCGATACCTATAAAAACAGAAAAGCCAATTGATGGCATAGATTTGAGCGCATTACTATTAGGAAATGCTGTACCTATTAAAGACCGTTTTATCTATAATCATTGGAATGGTAAAACAAGTGTTAGAAGTCAGCAATTTAGATTAGATGAAGAAAATAGACTTTACGATATTAGTATTGATCGTGGTCAAAAATTTGATGTATCGAATAAATATCCACAAATTACAGACTCACTAATTACGGCAAAGAATAGCTGGGAAAAAGAGACGATTCAAATAACCAAGGAAAACGATAAACGTGATTTCACATTGGGTTACCCAAAAGCATTATATACTCAGCTGCCTGCAAGAGACGGTGAAGCCCATGGAAATATTAAACGAAGTAATCAATGGCCTAATGACTCATTTTTCACAAATTGGATATCAGTTAAAGATTCAATTATCTGGAATATTGAGGTAATTGACGATGGAAGATTTGAGGTAGAATTGTACTATACGTGCCCAGAAATAGATTTAGGGTCAATTGTTGAACTAAGCTTTAACAATAGTAAAATAGCTAAGAAAATTATAGAACCACATAACCCCAAATTAATTGGCATGAACGAGGATAGAGTTCCAAGAATGGAATCTTATGTTAAAGATTTTAAACCGCTTAATTTAGGTGTTATTACCCTTTCCAAAGGAAGTGGCACACTCACACTCAAAGCCTTAAAAATAGAAGGTAGCCAAGTTGGTGACTTTAGGTTATTACAGTTTAAAAAAATAGAATAAAAAAAGCCCAAACTTCATAATTGAAATATGGGCTTTTTATGGTTAATTGGTTCTATTTTTCTAATTGACCTAGATATTCTAAGCTTTTAGGCACCTGTGAAACTACATCAGATGATTCATCTTCAATAAACATATATTCTATACCTAACTTTTTAGCTTCGGCAACAATACCTGAAATATCTACTTGACCTGTACCTAGCACAACATTAGAATCATCTTCTTCATGGCCGGTATCGTTTCCAACTACATCCTTGTGCATATCTTTTAAATGAAGTAAGACAAACTTTTTAGGATACTTTTTCATCAAAGCTAACGGATCTGCACCACCATGTTGTGCCCAAAATACATCTAATTCAAAACTGAAATCAGTTGCATTCTTGGCCATATAATCGAACAACGTACCATTCTTATAAGGTCTAAACTCATACCCATGCGCATGATAAGCTAGGGTGAGTCCATTTTTCTTCAAAATCTTACCTGCTTTATTAAAAACATTGGTTGCATGTTCTGTTTCTTCCAAATCCCATTTGTTACCATCATGAGGTACCCAAGCACACATTACATATTTAGCGTCAAAATCTTTAGCGTTTTTAATGACTTTTTCGATGTCATTCTCTAAGTCATCAAAACCAGCACCTACACTTACTACGTCTAAATTGTTTTTATCAAGTAAAGCTTTAAAATCATCAACGGGCATACCATAAGTGTCTCCTCCTTCAATTTTAGTAATTCCCCATTCATTAATTAGGCCCAATGTATTTGATACATCAACTTTAAATTGATCCCGCAAACTATAGAGTTGCAAGCCAACCTCTTGTGACTGCCCCAGAAAACCACTACCCAAAAGGATAGTGGCTATGATAATTCTTTTCATATTATTTCTTTTATCTAGGTAAGTAAATTACCATTTTCATCCCATTCGGCGATGACATTTCTTTGGCTCTGATCTACACACTTTGCTATCCATGCTGGATCATAAGCTACACCATGCTGGTCAAGAACATCTTGAGGTACCCCATCCCAAACATTAGGTGAATTACCTTTATAGCCTAGTTCTGCTATACCTACTTCAGAGGTATAATAACCTGTTACGGTTAGGCCTCGCATCATATAAAAAAACTGTATTTCTAAAGGTTGTTTTTCTAAAGGTATTTCCTCATCGTGCCAACAAATTTCATCACAGATCTGTTTCTTTTGTTCTAAGGTAATAGACTTAAACTCTGCTCCGAATTCTGTATTACTCTTATGATCCAACCACATTAAGCCACCTAACAGCGTAGGTGCCATTTCTGGAATATCTTTTCCCATGAATTCTACAAGGTCGGGAACACCAGCCTCAATAGGTCCGCCATGCGGTTCTTTTGCAGGAAGAATAACTACAGCCAATGCTGCAATAGTTTCCATCTCATGTTCATTAAATAATTGCTCTGCATTTATTTTTTCAATACGCTCCAATTCTTCTGGCGTTCTTCCAAAATATTTCTCACTACCACTGATAATAGCTTCATCGATAGTATCAGCGTTTTCCGTTTTACAGGAATTAAATACTAAACCAGTACTGGCCGCAGCACCACCAAGTATTAATGTTTGTAAACTCTTTCTTCTGTCCATCATCTAAATGTTTTGTGCTTTAAGTTGTTCAATAATATAGTCAGATGCTCTCCATGAAAGTGCCATTATTGTCCAAGTACAATTCTTATCTGCTTGAGAAACGAAAACCCCTGCATCTACAATGAAAACATTGTCAACATCATGTAACTGCTGATACTTATTAGTTACGGAAGTCTTTGGGTCATCACCCATTCTTGTCGTTCCTACTTCATGTATTATTTCACCTGGTTTATGTAGCCCATAATCTTTATCCTTACCAGGTTTATCACCTAAATAATGACCACCCATATTATGAATTAGCTCTTCAAAAGTATCTTGCATATGCTTGGCTTGATTTCTTTCTAAATCTGACCACTTGTAATTAAACTTTAATACAGGAATACCAAATTGATCAACAGTTGTTGGGTCAATTTCACAATAGTTATCTTTTCGAGCAAGACCTTCACCACGACCACCAAAACCAATTACTGAACCGTAATATTTTTTTACATCATCTCGCAAACTATCTCCATAACCTCCAGATTTTAATCCGAAGTATTTGTTCATTGCATTAGGATCAAAACCAAAACCATAATTAGGTTGACTCATACCTCCCCAAACTTCAATATGATACCCTCTAGGGAAATCTAGCTTGGAATTATCGCCCCACCATGGCGAATACACATGCATACCACCAACACCATCTTCATTATAAGAAGTCTTTCTATCTAACAATCCTGGGATGATACCTGCGGCACTTGCACCAGTTGAATCATGTAAATACTTACCTACATGATTACTACTATTTCCTAATCCGTTAGGGTGTTGTTTACTTTTAGAGTTTAACAAAATTCGCGCCGAACTACATGCAGATGCAGCCAATACGACAACCTTTCCTCTAAGCTTGTATTCTTTTCTATCGTCTTTACTGATGTATGAAACTCCTGTTGCTTTACCTTCCTCATTGGTCGTTATTTCGCGAACCATTGAATTAACGAATATCTTTACTTTACCACCACTCTTCTGTGCTGGAAATATTAAACAGCTACCCGCTGAGAAATCGGCATATACAGAACAAGAACGGGAACATTGCCCACAATAGAAACAAACACCGCGATCTTCATTAATTCTTTTGGTCAACATTGAAAGTCTACCCGGTATTACAGGGATATTAGATTTCTTTGCGCCATTGATATAAAACAACTCATGCAATCTTGGTTTCGGGGGAGGAAGAAAGAATCCGTCAGGATCATTCTCACGGCCTTCATTGGTTCCAAAAACACCAATTAGCTTATCTAATTTATCATAGTAAGGTTTAACATCATCATACCCTATAGGCCAATCATCACCATGCCCATCACGCGTTTTTCCTTTAAAATCTTTTGGTCCGAATCGTAAAGAAATTCGTCCCCAATGGTTGGTTCGTCCACCTAACATTCTTGCTCTCCACCACTTAAACTCTGTACCTTCTTCATGTGTGTATGGCTCTCCATCAACTTCCCAGTCTCCCCAAGACATATCCCATTCACCAAAAGCACGATCAGTTCCTGCTCCTCTACGAGGAGAATCATATGGTTGCTTTAATTGAGTCATAGTTTTAGGATCAGCTGGGTCAAAAAATGGACCCGCCTCAACTACAGCTACATTAAGACCAGCATCTGCCAACTGTTTGGTAGCCATTCCACCACCAGCGCCAGAACCAACAATAATGACATCATATAATTCTGAGGATTCTTTTATCTGCATAATTTCGAATTAGTTATTGAATACAATTTAGTTATTAATCAAAAAATAGTACTTGTTTTTAGCTGAATAACAGTAATGATTGGATGGGCGTAGTATTTTAAAGGTCATTCGCGCACTCTACTTCACTCAGTTGTAAATGTGGATGCAGGTAAACCTGCTTCATTAATCAAATTACTTAAATTAGTACTTTTCCAAGCGTACCTGACTGCTTTAGGGTTTTTAACGTTTTTTGAACTCACTAAAACAGCACCATTTTTCAATTTTGCTTTAGCCGTAAACCACTCCCCTTTCGCATTTGATAATTCAAATAATTCTATATTTTTTTTGGTGCTTTTTAACCCCTTATCATGACTGAATTTTACCTGAATTTGACTCCCTATAATTTCTGCAGAATCGAACAAAGGGCCATAAACCTCTTGGTCCTTTAAAATATTATAATGTTGTTTCAAAGCTATATTTGCCAATCGCAAACCAACGTCTTGTTTGTTCTGTGGATGTATGTCTTCAACCGTACAAATATCACTGGTCAGTGCCATTCCTGTATTTTTCAAGGCTAAAGTTCTGCGTTGTTGATCACGAACTATACCACCTTCGAACTCTCCACCATATTTAAACGGTGCAATTTGCACGTAGTAAAATGGAAAATCATTATTCCAATTAGCGCGCCATGAAGTAATCATTTCAGTAAAAATCTGTTGGTAAGATTCTGCGTTAGCCGTGTTCGATTCTCCTTGATACCACAAAACTCCTCCAATTTTAAAATCGGTCAATGGTGCAATCATGGCATTATATAAAATAGATTTCTCTATCGTCACCCATTTATTGGGTTGAATCAGTTCATGTGCTGTAACCAATTCTGGATGTGCTTCAAAAACAGATTCTGGCGTCCATACTTCAGCACAAGAAGCACCCCAAGACGAATCGATTAACCCTATAGGAATATTCAATTCTTTTTGAACTTTTCTAGCAAAGAAATAAGCCACGGCACTAAAATCTTGCATGGTTTCAGGAGAGCAAGTTTCCCAAGTTCCTATTACATTATCTAACGGATATACTGCAGTTCTTTTCTCAACAGTGAATAATCGAATATTCGGATGGTCTGCATTTTTAATTTCAAACTCCTTATTGTCAATATTGCTGTTGGCACTCCACTCCATATTACTTTGTCCTGAACAAAGCCATACCTCACCTATCAACACATTTTTTAAAATAACTTCATTAATATTCCCTTTAAAACTAATTCGATAAGGCCCTCCCGCTTTTGGCGTTGCCACCTGTATTTCCCATTTCGCATCATTTCCGGTTTTTACATTTAACGTGGTATCATCCCAACTTGTGTAAATCGTAAATTCCTCATTTGGATTTGCCCATCCGTATAACAAAACATTAGATTCTCTTTGCAAAACCATATGATCCGAAAAGATATTGGGTAACGTTATTTCTGCCTTAACAATACTGATTGCAAATAGGCATAATAAAAAAAGACTTAAACGTAATTTCATAGAATTGATAATAAATATGATTTAAATATACTTAAATATGATTCATAATGACAAATTCGTAAACAGGGAGTATTAATTTTAAATGATTTCATACCTTAACTCTTCTTATTATCAATTTCATAAGTAACCAAAAAACACCACCATGTCAAAGTTCAAAGATCCTATAAAAAGACGGAATTTTATTAAAGCTGCATCGGCTTCACTATTGCTAACTTCTTTAAACTCATATGGTTTTGAATTCTTTAAAGATGAAAAGCCCAAAAAAGTAGGACTTATAGGTACTGGCTGGTATGGTACTAGTGATTTAATGCGGTTAATTCAGGTAGCTAATGTTGAAGTTGTTTCTCTTTGTGATGTAGATTCGAATTTTCTAAACGAAACTGCACTACTCGTTTCTCAACGTCAAAAAAATGGGAAGAAACCTAAACTTTATTCTGATTACAGAACTATGCTAAAAAGTGATGACTTGGATATTGTTCTAATCGGCACACCTGATCATTGGCATGCTTTAACTTGTATCGAAGCCCTAAAATCTGGCGCTCATGTATATGTACAAAAGCCTATTAGTGTCGATATCATTGAAGGAGAAGCCATGGTTGCTGCAGGCCGAAAGTACAATAGAACGGTACAAGTTGGTACCCAAAGAAAAAGCACACCACATTTAATTGATGTAAAAAAACAAATCATAGATACGGGATTGTTAGGTACTATTGGTCATGTTGATATGGCTTGTTATTATCACATGCGTGCAAATGACAACCCTCCGCTACAAGCAGTACCCGATTACTTTGATTATGAAATGTGGACTGGCCCGGCACCAATGAGACCTTACGATGGTATTCCACACCGAAGATGGTGGCGAACTTTTCGGGAATACGGAAACGGAATAACCGGAGATATGTGTGTTCATATGCTCGATACTGTTCGGTGGATGCTAGATCTAGGATGGCCAAAACGCATAAGCTCTGAAGGTGGAATTTTTGTTCAGAAGGATGGAAAATCGAATATATCCGATACACAATCGGCAGTATTTGAATATGATGACCTTAACTGTAATTGGCAGCATAGAACTTGGGGTAACCCAGCCGACCCAGATTACCCTTGGTCGTTTAAAATTTATGGTTCTAAAGGCGTTTTAAAAGGAGATGTAATGAAGGCAGAATTTATTCCAATTGATGGTGGAGAAATTACCCGTTTCGATGTTCTTTATGAACGTGAAAAATACCCTGAAGATTTAACCGAAAAAGATATAGAGTTACATGCAGCACCTGCAACACGTGGGCATATGATAGATTTTTTAAACGCCATTAAAAACAATACTAAGCCTATTGCTGATATTGAAGAGGGACACATTTCAACAGCTAGTTGCATATTAGCTAACCTTTCAATGGATTTAAAAAGACCATTAATTTATGACCCAAAGAGTAGAACGGTATTAAACGACCCTGAAGCAACTACATTATTACAAAGAGATTATAGAGGCGAATGGGAGCATCCACATCCTGACACCGTATAAATTATTGTAGCTTTTTAGTAGAATCTCTAACCAAAAGACTGGTTTTTACAGTTTTGGTCTCATAAGGCAGACCTGGTGTTTTAATTCTATTTATCAGTAATTTAGCGGTAAGTTCGCCAATATATTTGCCATGCTGACTAACCATGGTTAATGATGGTGTCACATATTTTGATAATTGCCCGTTGGTGAACCCTATAATAGATATATCGTTGGGCACATTATACCCTCTAGCTTTTACCACTTCTAACACTTTTACAGCCGTAATCTCATCTAAACCAATTATACCTTCTATTGTTTTATAGTTAAGTAAAAAGGACATCAACATATCTAAATCGTCCTTTGATGTAAGGTTCATTATCAACTTAGGATCATAAGGTATATCAAATTCCTCAAGTGCCTTTTTATATCCTAAAAGCCTCAACTTACCTACACTTGAACTGCCTGTAGGGTTTACAACCGCAATATTATTACAGCCAATATTAATTAAGTGTTTCGTAGTTTTATAACCTGCTTCAAAATCATCAACAACAACTTTGTCGCACTCTAGCGCATCTGTAACGCGGTCAAATAGCACTACCGGTATATCATTATTTATAATATCCGATAAAGCTTCATGTTTATTCTCATTCTGGGTTTCTTCCGCTAAAGAAATTATAAGTCCGTCGACGGTTCCCGAATCAAAAAATTCTAAGGTCTTACTTTCCTTTGCACTAGATTCATTACTAATACAACTAATTATATTATATCCATTCTCATTGGCAACTTTTTCAATACCATATAAAACCTGAACAAAGAAGTAATTTAAGATATTAGGCACAACAACCCCAATAGTATTGGTACTTCTATTCAGTAAATTCAGTGCTAATCTGTTGGGTTTATAGTGCTTTTCTTTCGCGTATTCTTGAATCTTCAGTTTTAATTCAGCACTTATTTCATGACTATCATTTACAGCTTTTGAAACAGTAGAAATAGAAACATTAAAATGCCCAGCAATATCTTTTAAAGTTACTTTTTTCATATTTCATTCTTAAATGGAACTCATTTTACACGCTGCTTCCACCTTGTATTCATACTAAAGCAAACTGTCCCTAATGGAAAACCAAGGGACAGATTACTATATTATTTTGGATGATAAAACTACTAACGTATTTTACTGATACAGTTAGAGCTTAATCAATTATATGTATTGATTAATGATATTCTCGAACATCTCTTGTTTACCACTCTGTAATTCTAATTCACCATTCTCTTTTGCGATAGTGTATAGATCTTTCAAATCTAATTTACCATTTTCAAAATCTTTCCCTTTACCAGCGTCGAAAGAGCTATATCTCTTTTCACGTAACTTGTTATAAGCTGATGATGAAATGATTTTATCTGCAGTAATCAATGCTCTCGCAAAGGTATCTGCACCACCTATATGTGCATGGAATACATCATCTAAGTCTGTACTATTTCTTCTGATTTTTGCATCAAAATTGACACCGCCACCTTGCAATCCGCCAGCTGCCAAGAATACTAACATAGCTTCTGTTGTTTCTTGAATGTTGTTCGGGAACTGATCAGTATCCCATCCATTTTGGTAATCACCTCTGTTAGCGTCCATACTACCAAGCATACCAGCTTTCGCTGCAACAGCTATTTCATGTTGAAAAGTGTGCTGTGCCAACGTAGCATGATTCACCTCTATATTCATTTTAAAATCATTCTCTAAACCATACTCCTTAAGGAAACCGATAGCAGTAGCACAATCAAAATCGTACTGATGCTTCATTGGCTCCATTGGTTTTGGCTCGATAAAGAAATTTCCTTTAAATCCTTGGCTACGAGCATAATCTCTTGCCATCGTTAAAAATTGACCCAAGTGATCTACCTCGCGACCTAAATCAGTATTTAAAAGAGACATATAACCTTCTCTACCTCCCCAGAATACGTAATTCTCACCACCTAAAGCGATAGTTGCATCTAAAGCCAATTTAATTTGACCACCTGCTCTTGCCATTACATTAAAATCAGGATTGGTTGCCGCACCATTCATATATCTAGGGTTCGAAAAACAGTTGGCTGTACCCCAAAGTAATTTCTTACCTGTTTCCTTTTGCTTCTCCTTTATATAATCGGTAATCGTAGACAGTCTTTTTTCAGATTCTGCAAAAGTTGACCCCTCTTGAATTAAATCAAAATCATGGAAACAGAAATAATCAAATCCTATTTTATCAAAAAATTCAAAAGCCGCATCTGCCTTATCTTTAGCTGCTTGTATGGCATCAGAAGATTTATCCCACTCAAAATTTTGGGTACCAGGACCAAATGGGTCTGAACCTTGCCCACAGAAGGTATGCCAGTATGCTGTTGAAAATTTAAAATGATCTCTCATGGTTTTACCTGCCACAACCTGATCGGGATTATAATATTTAAAGGCCATTGGATTGTCAGATTCCTTCCCTTCAAATTTAATTTTATCTATCCCCTTAAAATATTCCTTGTTTGCCATTATGTTGATTTTATTATTTGTTTAAAATTAATTCCAATTCATTTTTCCAAGTAGTATAGGCTTCTTGATATACTTCCTTATCTACTTTAGGACTAAACGTCATTACATAATCATTTTCTAATATCGCTTTACCAAAAGCTTCAAAATCACCTTTATGCAAATTTGCTGCTCTAGCTGCACCAATTGCACCTGTGGTATTGTAGATTTCTATATCGTAGCCAATTAACGTAGCAACAGTAGTTGAGAAAATTTCTGAACGAAAAAGATTGTCGTTACCTGCTCTCATTACATTAACTTTTATTCCATCAGATTCCATGATTTCCATACCATAAACAAATGAAAAAGCAATGCCTTCTAATGCAGCTCTGCACAAATGGCCTTTACCATGATTATTCAAGTTAAGGTTAACGATACGCGTGCCAACCTCCTTATTCTTAAGCATGCGCTCTGCACCATTACCAAAAGGTATTAAGGCGATACCATCTGAACCTATAGGCACATCATTCGCCAATGTATTCATTTCATCGTACGAATCAACATCAAGGTTATTCAACAACCATCTGTATTGAATACCAGCTCCATTTATACACAATAATTTACCGATTCTTGTAGGTTTACCCGGAGTATAATTTACATGTGCGAAGTTATTTACACGTGAACTTTCCTTAACTGAAAGATTATCGGTTACAGCGTATACAACACCAGATGTACCACCAGTGGCAGCTACTTCACCAGGTTTAAAAACATTTAAGGTCAGTGCATTATTTGGTTGATCTCCAGCTCTATATAGAATAGGCGTGCCAATTTTAAGACCACTCTCCCCAGCTCCTTTTTCATTTACGTTTGATTGTACCGAAAAGGTATCGACGATATCTGGAATCATTGCTTTTTCCAAGCCGTAATGTTCCAATAAAATATCTGCGATTTCATCTTTCTTAAAATCCCATAAAATACCTTCTGAAAGTCCGGATACAGTTGTATTTACTATTCCTGACAATTTATAAGCGATATAATCGCCCGGTAGCATCATTTTATAAATCTGGGCGTAGATATCGGGTTCATTTTCTTTTACCCATTTTAATTTAGATGCTGTGAAGTTCGCCGGCGAATTCAATAAATGAGTATCGCAGCGTTCAGCACCTATTTCATCGTAAGCTTTTTGACCAATAGCAACTGCTCTACTATCGCACCAAATGATAGATTTTCTTAAGGCATTTCCCTCTTTATCAATTAACACTAAACCGTGCATCTGATATGAAATACCTATACCCGAAATATCGGTTATATCTATATTATATTGTAAGCTCAATTTTTTGATACCGCTACATACGTAACGCCACCAATCTTCTGGACTTTGTTCTGCCCAGCCATTCTTTACAGCCTCCATTGACATTTCTGTCTCGGGCTCAGTAATCACTCCGATACTCTTTCCGGTTACAGCATTTACCAGAGCAATTTTTATAGATGAGCTTCCTATATCTAATCCTAAATGGTACATAAATAGTGTGAATTGATTTATAGCAGTATTAAGTTAAACCAAAAATAACTACTATGCGTCCAATTCCATATTACCTCAACGAAAATTTATAGTAAATACAACATAATGAAAAAAAATATTTTATTTAAAATTAACACAAAGAACTTAATATCAACTATTTATACTAAATATTGTTACTCTATAATTTTCGAAAAGGTTTTCGTAATACCACTAAAACCAACATTGAATATTGTTTAATTTAATACTCTTCTAGTTGATTTTGTAATTGTTCGAGCTTAGAAAGCGCCTCAGATTTGGAGTTCACATCTAACTTTAAGTAGATATTTTGAATATGAAAATTAACTGCACTGGGGGTTACAAAAAGCTTTTGTGCAATCATTTTATAGGTAGCTCCTTGACACAAGAAATCTACAATCTGGTTCTCTCTTTCAGAGAAAAATGCAAACGTTTTCTTATGAAAATTATGAATGATTTTTTTTACGATATCATTACTCATCGCAGCACCTTCCTTTTCCATACTACGTAATGCATGCTCTAATTTATCTAAGGTTAACGGTTTTGTCAAATAGCCATTTGCACCTTTTTTGAAAGCATTTTTAATAACGTCGAAATCATTGATTTCACTAAACATTATTATTTTAATACCCCATTCTTTTTTCCTGAATAGTTTAATGGCATCGATACCATTAGTACCGTTTAAATCGATTTCAGATAAAACAATTTGCGGTTTTGTAAAACTAAAATCTTTTAAGGCTTCTTTAGCAGAAGTATAACTGCCAACTAATTCATAATCCTCTATTTCTTCAAAATGATTTTTATAAACAGTATGTAATGATTTATCTTGCTCTAATACAATAATTCGAATGCTAGAATTTTTCATAATTTCAAAATGTTAGCGATACCCTTCTAAGAACAGAAGAATACCTAGGGTTAGTTTTGAGTAATATCAAGAACCTAAAAGTTCTTGAAAAACTAAACATAGGCAGTACTTATGAGCCTATAGATTTAACTATAAGTTCATTAAAGTATACCAAATGAGTATACCTCGTAGAACAATCTTTGTTCTTAGATTATTCCTCGCCCATGTTCAGTCTAATTTATTTAAATCAATTAGCGTTGGTCGCTAATGATTTAAATTTAGACTACCGAAACGATCGCTAAATTTTGGAATAAGGAAAATTCTTTTTGCTAAGAAATTGGAAATCTCATTGAAAAAGAGATGGTGATTAATACAAAAAATTAGTAGGTAAAATTTTGTCATAATTGTGGGGGGATTTGGGGTTAAACATTGATTTACAATAAATTTGGTTCGAGAAATATATATATTAATATAATATAGTCGACGAAAACATAAGAATTTTCGTTCAAATACAGCTTTTTACTAATAAAAAAGGTAGTTCATCGATTGTAAACCAAATGTTTAACCGACAACTACCACTATTTTATAATAAAAAAAAAGGAGGGAACCCAGTCATCCCCCCGGATAACGCCCCCTCCTTTATTGACAATTCAAATCAACCATAAAATCGTAGAAAATAATGGCTCAATCTCACCCTTATTCTCTACTTATATCATCATCCTCAAAAGTATTTGATGCTGTTGCCGTTGTTTCGTTAACCTGCATAATCCACTTTTCTTGATTGTATTTTCCGTTTAAATCTGTACTTGCAGCCATTTGAGCATCATTTTTATAATCATAATCTGCTAAATACACATAGTATAGACCGTTCTCCTTATTGTAAAACTGTTTTGGATCTAACCCTTTTTCTCTAAGTTCAGTCATGAAAGCATTCATGTATTTAGTTTGACTGTAAACATTTGCAATTACATAGTAACCAGAATTCATATCTATTACATCAGAATCTACCAGCATTTTAACCGGCAACTCTTTGAAATTTGCTCTTCTTGATGATGTTGATGCTACTTTTGCTGTTGCGAACGCATCTGCAGGTTCTGTTACAAAGTCCATATCATTATCGCCATTAGACGCATATGATGTATTTTCCTCTACACTAAAATCTTGTAATGAACTTTTAATAGTGGTATCTATATCGTTACGTAACATTCTAACAATTAGCTCGAAACGTTCTTCAAAAGCTGCAATCCTTTCACCTTCTATAGAATCTTGACGAAGAATTAATTCGTCTAATATAATTTTGTTCTCGTAAGCCAAGTTATTATCAGATACATCTGTGTGTTTTCTTTTTTGGTTCGATTTTCTTGCACTATCACGTTCGTCTATCAAGTGCGCGATTTGCTCTTCGTAATTACGAACAATATTATCTATTTGATTATCAGATGAATTATCTGCTACTGTTATATTTAGATCATCATCTTTAAATTTATATGCTAAAGTTATTTCATGATTCCAACCAAGGTTGGCATCCGTACTAGATAAATCTTTTTCCATTAAATAACCAAGAGACATTTTCTCACTTAGGTTAAAACCTATTCCTGCCGCTACTCCATATTCTTCATCTACTGTAGTTTGAAGCCATCCGTAATTTGGTAAGTCCAATAACAAAGACCCAAAATAGTATAAGCTACCATCTAAGTTTTGACCTACTTGTGCCATTGGCATTAATCGTGCATCTTCAAAAAGACCTCTAGAATGTTCAAACGAGTGAGTATACTGCACAGATGCCTTAACACTTTTGGTAGATAAATCGGTTAAAAACTCATTAGTTGTTTGATTATACTTAAGAAGGTCTTCTGCATAAAAACCAAAATCAAATTTTCCTAATGACAGATTAATTCCTGGTTGTATTGCTATTTTACTTTCTTTTCTAGCATTTGCAAGTTCAGGGTCATCTTCACTAACGACAATTCTATTTTTATCTAATCCCTGATTAAAATATGTAATATTTGTACCGAAAGTTAATATTGATTTTTCTCCTAAACGTACTGACGAAGCGTAATTGGCATTAAAACCAAATTCTTGCACTACACCAGACCATTGGCTATAAACTCCTATACCAACAGCTGTATGATCATTTATCTTATTACTGAACCCTAGAAAATAATTTTGACTGTTATCATCAAATGTTGCATATTGATTTCTATGCAAAATGTTCAAATAAGATTTGTTTTCGCGCACCAATGAAAAAGTAGGATTGATGAAAAAACGATTGAAGAATAATTGATTGTGATAAGTACTACTTGATCCTAAATTTGTGTTGGTTTCTTGGCCATTGGCTGTTTGGACAAGGGCCAATAAAAGTAATGCAATAATTAAACTATTGATTTTTAACGGACTTTCCATAACGATTGAATTTTATGATTAGTGATATGTTTGTCAAATTAATTGGGGGAAATGAATAATGGGTGGTTATTCATCGTCAAAAACAGAACTAGAATACTGTGTCTGTCTTTCAGTATTAAATGCTTCTAAAAAGCGGTCATCTCTATCTTTCTCATTAATAGGTTTATCGTTCAAATTAAAAGCTACATTCTGCACGCTCTTACCTTTTGCTATTCTATTTGACACCACATACCCAGAACCATTACCTTGTAAAAGGTTTACAGAATATTCATCAAATGAACTATTTATTGAGTTTCCCATATTTACGGCAAGGCCAACTTTTCTCTGCCCTACTTCTACCATAAATACATCTAGGCCGCCAAAACCTTCTCTACCTTCTGAGGCAAAAACAAGCGTACCATTTGAAATAGGGTTTGGATGTACATCATTCTTAGCTGTATTTACCTTACTACCCAAGTTTTTAGCTTGACCTAAGCCGCCATTTTTCTGAATCGTAGCTACATATATATCGTATTCACCATAAGTACCTGGCATATTAGATGCGAAGAATAAACGACTACCATCTGGGGAAACTGCCGGATGCTTTGCAGAATAATCTCCCGGACAAATCGCAACCTCGGTAATTTTCTTCCATTCTCCGGCAACTTTATCTGCCTTATAAATTTTATATACTTCTTGCTTTTTAGAAAAAATACCGGTTGCAGGCTTACGGTATGTAGTTTTGCTGAAATACGCAGTGTTACCATTGTTTGTTAGTGCCACTGGTGGAGAATATTCACCAGTAGTTTTAGATGGATTCGCGCTATTTGATGCAAATTCTTCTTTACTACCTTGGTCGTCCCACGGTAAAAATTTGTTTCTGTTATTAGATGTTAAACGAGATGGAATGACAGTTTGTGTCATTTTGTAGTCATCTTTCACCAACTCTGTCCAATTCTCATCTGCGATTTCGTTTTGAACTTGCTTACCTAGTTTAGTGACGGCATGGTCAAATCTCTTTTGATAACTCTTAGATAAAGATCCATCTTCTGAAATTTCCATTAGTTTACCATACCAATACAATGCATTTTCATACTTCTTAGTTAGAAAGTTGGCATTACCTAAGTCTTCGAAAATTTCTTTATCGGCATAACCAAGAGATTTCAACTTCTTGTAATTGTCTGCTCGTTTTGTTACTTCTGTAATTTTCCTCTCTTGAAAATTTGTAGAGGACTGATTGAAGGCCAAATCTTGGCCATAGCCCATGGTCGCCATACAAGCAAACAAAAGGCTGCATTTTAATGAATTGTTCATGTTACTAGATTTTGGGGTTAAGACCACAAAGTTCTACTAACTAATTCGTTCCGTTCTTAATAAAAATTCATAGGTTTTGTAATAATATGTAAACTAACCTATCGAAAAATCTTTATATATCTCTAAATATCAATTGGTTATAAAAATATATTACTTATTTCATTACCTGTTTATTTTTTCTTTTATCAGAAATATACATGTATCCCAAATAGGCAAGCTGTAAACCTACCGCTGCCATTTTTAATTTTCTACTGCGTACTAGCATCTTCGCTACTCCAAATAGTGGTGATAATCCCATAATCTTATTGTTTAAGTATTTACACTAAAATACTACGAAACAACAGCTATGTTTAACTCAATCCGTAAAAAATATAAGCGAAAATTTAGATAAAAAATCAAGACAATTAATCACATCAAAATAATATGAATACAGCAAAAGTATTTATTATTATAGTTAACAATTATTCCTAAATACAAGTAACTTAGAGGAAGAGTTATAGTTAAACAGAAAGCATATTAGTTTACATAAAATTTAATATTATGAATAAGGACATAGAGAAAATTGAAAACAGATTAAAGGATTTAGTTAACAAGAATGAGGATGCTATAAAAGGTTTTGAAAAAGCATCAAAAAATTCTGAACAAGTAGGCATTAAAACTTACTTTGAAAATAAAGTGATTGAACGAATGCAGTTTTTAAGAGAAATCAGAGCTGCTGTGCCCGATTTAGATTTAGGAAGTGTTGCAATAGATGGAAGTACTGCTGGCGCCGTACACAGAACATGGATGGATGTTAAAGCATTTTTTGCAGGTGATAATGATGAGGCAATGTTAGAGGAAGCCGTAAGAGGTGATAAATCTGCTATTGAAGATTATGACAAAGCTTTAACCGAAACGATGATGCCACCGAGATTGAAAGAAATTATTAGAGCACAGCGTGAGAAATTACACAACGATTTAGAAACCACTGAAATTTTAGAAGATTATAAATAAAATAATCTATCAAATTTAAAAGCCCTTGCATATTGCAAGGGCTTTTTTTATCCTAACTTTTTAATAGGTTTTCATTTTGTCTTTGCGTTTCTTCAATTGTCGTTCCAATTCTTTAACAGATTCAACAACCGATTCTTCAAAATTTTGATTACTTGCCTCAGCAAATATTCTTGGCCCTGGTAAACTAAGCCGTATGTTACAAATCATACCCGTTTCTTCAGAAGAAGTGTTTTCTTGTTTCAAGAATACATCTGCCCTAATAATATCATCAAATTTATGATGAAGCTTACTTAACTTTTCTTCTGTGAAACTCTCTAATCTTTGACTAGCAGTAACACCATCGTACTCATATATAATAACCATAGTTATCTTTTTATTTGTCAACATTTACCATCCATCCAATACCGAAACGGTCTGTACATCTCCCAAAATGGCCCCACTCTCGTTCCCTGAATTCATGATGTATTTGTCCTCCACTTGATAAGTTTTTGAACAGTTGCTTACCTTCATCCAAATCATTAATATCAACACTCATATTAATCTGATTTCCATTATTTAAAGGTGTATCTGGTGATGCATCGTATGCCATAAAATGAACCCCTTTTCCTTTTAATTCAGCATGCTGTAATTTTTGGCGAAAAGATGATGGCACATCTATGTTCTTGTCCTCATAAGTTTGTCTGTTCTTAATTTCAGCGTTAAATAGATTTGCGTAAAAATTTAATGCCTCTTGGCAATTACCGTTGAAGGCTAAATATGCTTGTATTTTCATAATATTTTGTTTTAATTCAATTTACCTAATTAGCAAAAATTGGATTGTCTTAAAACGCTTTGTTATTGATTCAATTCCTAATGTATGTAGCTAATCAAGAACGATTTTAGTATCATCTATAAATTGAAAGAACGATAATTTTTCATTTGAACCTGTAAACATAAGGTTCGTTGAAAGCTCGAAAAGATGTGCTTCCGTTTCAAAAAAGTGCATCATATAACCTGCCGTATTTACAAAAGCAACATACTCCCCTATTGCCGGTAATTTTGGTAATCTAATTTTACGTTTCAAAAGAACATCACGTTCCAAACAATATGCACCTGTGAAATAAACATCTATAGGTTCTGGTTTATTTATTTCTGAAGAATACATCATATAAGGGTCTAAAAGATAATCTGCACTTGAGCTCATCATTTGACTCATATTCATTTCTAAACCAATTAACCATTGTCCTTTGGCATCTTTTTTTCTATGAACGACCCTAGCAATCGTTACTCCTACTTGATCTAATAAAGATCGCCCAGGTTCTATTCGAAGTTCAATTTCGTTTTTGCGTAAAAGACTAGCAACTGATGACCCACTATCATAATCAACAAAATCTAAAATCTCGCGCAGAAAAGTATCTTTATTGATTTTATTAAAAAATGGGTAGGTATTCAATTTACCTTTCAATTTACCATCTTCAAGCGTGTACCCTAATCCGTTATTATTAAAAGTAATATCATTGTTTTGTTCTAAAACAGCTGTTTTAAGTTTCTCGTCAAAAGTTTGCCATTCATTTTCATCTTCTAAATAATTCATTAAAATTCCGCCACCAATATCAATAAAGGATATTGGAAATCCTCTTTGCTTAAGGCGCATGCCAATTTGTATACTAGCTATTAAACTGACACTTCTTTGGTATGTAGAGTAACCATCTAAGTGAAAATGCAACCCAATCAGGTTTAACTTATTAAAGATTTTGTTTTCGCCTATATAAGACCCAATAAAATGAACCACCTCATCAACATCAAAACCGAACCGACTATATAACTTTTCTTCATCTACTTCGAAACCGCTTAAGCGAAAACCTACATTGGCCTTTTTACCAACCTTATTCGCAACTGCTTGTGTTAAAATACATTCATCTTCATTATCTATAACTATAGTTATACCGTTGTTTATTGCCAATACTATCTGCTCCTCTGTTTTAATTGCAGATGTAAGCACCAGATTCTCACTAGTACCACCCAATGATAATGATTGCTCTAGTTCCTTAAAACTTGCGGTATCTACACCAATACCAGAGGCAAATGCCTGCTTTACCAGACCTTTAGATTTGTTCGCCTTACGAGCATAAAATATGCTATACTTTAAATTATATGAATCAAATAACTGTTTATAATTATTACAATTATCATTAAAAGATGGTAAATGATGAATATTTATAGGAGAACCATATCTTTCCACTAAACCCCTTATAACATCTTGTTTTTCAAATAGTTCGTGCATCCATTTTGAAGTTATAGGTGTAAGTCCTTCCTCTTGGTTTCCTTTATAATATGTGCTTTTGTCTTTCATATATCTCTTTTCTATTTTCTCTTTCAATTATTTCCTCACAAATTATTTTCGCCCATGCAGACGCAAAGTCATTTCTAGATCTTGATAAGGTGTCATTATCGAAAGTGATACCTTCGGTTGGTGTGCCATAAAATGTGAAATCAGTATTTGCCTCCCCATTTATATCAATTGGATTGCCATTTTCATTTATGGCTAAGCAACCTGGTTTATAGCTAGAATTCCCTTTATTCTCAAATTGCTTAATGAGTCCGTTTTGTTTTAAATTTTGATATAATTCATTTTCAAAACCACCCTCTCTTGCTCTTGGTATAGTTGCATTGACATAATAGTCAATCGAGACTTTTTGAGATCCCTTATTAATTAGTAATCGCAATTTTTCATTATGCTCATCTTCAATTATATATGCAGATTTTGCAAACGTAAAATCCAATAACTCCGCTTCAAGAAGCCCTAATAATTTCTTCATATTATTTATAGGAGGACCGTATGCCAATCTATTAAAAAGTCCGAAATAATAGTTATCGAATTCCCTGTGAGAATCAGCATCCAAGCCTCCGTAACTATATAATTTATTGAAGATGGGATTAATTTTACGCCATGTAGAAACTGCAGCCATAAACGGACTTACCTCCTCTCCTAATTGAGCTTCATTTATTAGAAACTCAAAATATTCCTTTAGGATTTCAGTTGATAGGGTTTCTTTGTTTTCAAAGGGATTCACAATAGTACCCCAGCTAAAAACCTCAGCATTTGGATAATTCTGGTGAAATAATCTAACCTGATGTTCAATTAAATCAAAATTGACATCGAACAAAAGATCATGACCGTACTTTTGGAATAAAATGCGGTAAAAGGCAAAATAAAATTCCTTTTTAATTAATGGTAGTAAGATTGAATTAAAATCTATTGGAGCCTCGTGTTGAAGATTTTCGATTACTTCATCTGTAAAATATCGGAGTTTATAATTGGAATTTGGCAATCCATTTCTTGGCATCATAGGTATTCCTGTTCGAGAAAAAACATAAATTTTTCTCGGTTCTCTACCCGAAGGTTCATAAGACATAAAGCCATTTCTATCCTCCTTAAAAACACCTCCCCTAGCTTCCGTCAGTGCTAAAATCGCATCAATTGCTGTAAGGCCAAACCCTTTAATAGCAACTGATGAATTTGACGCTAAATGCTTGAGTCTTTCATTTGTTGGATATATAAATTGTACTTTATTCTCGTTCGATATTTTTTCTATAGACAGCGGTTTAAATGATGTATGACCCGTCGTGAAGAGCACTTTCTGACATATAATACTTGATTTTTTTTTACTCCTTCTATCGCTCCACACAAGGTTATAATCCCCATTTAAGCTATTGACATCCTTTACAGTACCTACATGAGTCATAACTCTTACATTAGTTGGCATTTTATTTATCAAGGTTTGAAAGCAGAACATTAGATAATCACCAACCATTGCTCTAGGGGCATAATCATGTAACCCTAAATTTGAAAATCCCTCATTTTTTAACCAGGTAACAAAATCTGGTGTATTGCTCAAAATAGGATTAGGGCTTTCTGATGGCCATACATTAATATTACTATTAGCGTAATTCATTATTAGACATTGGGGCTGGTCATTTCTATAAACATCACCTGCACCAAAAAAATGGGTGGTATTGAAAATATGAATTTCAATGGGTTTATTTATTGAAGCCAAATTTAAATTCGCCAATAGCCGCTCTAAACCATAAAATCCTTTAGGCCCGAAGCCAACTATAGCAATTTTATATGTGAGATAATCATCCATTTTCAAATCTAAATCTACCATCCGCCTAATGGTGTAAAAACATTTTTGCATTCAGGAAGCTCTTTCAATAACCATTCAATGCTATAGATGGTATCTAAATATCGTTCTCCACGATCACATAAGAACAGTGCACAATTACTTCCATCTTCAATTTTTTTACTATACTTTCTAACGGCACTTATCATTCCCCCAGAAGAACCTCCACATAAAATGGACTCATTTTCTAAAAGCGACCAACACCCTCTCGCGCAGTCTACATCGTCAACATATATGTAATCATGAATTTTTGTAGTATTTAAAAATTGTGAAGGTACACCTGCACCATGTCCGGGGATTAGTCTTTTTAAAGGAGGCCCGCCAAACAAAACACTCCCAACAGCATCTACAGCAATAATCTTTGTGTCAAGATTATTTTGATAAATATAATCGGCACAACCCATCAACGTACCGCAAGTGCTTGTTGCCACAAATAAGTAATCTAATTTACCATGTAAAGAATCCATAATTTCTGTCATGGTCTTATGGTGCGTTAATGGATTATCTAAATTTCCATATTGATTAGACCAAAAACTATTTGGAATGCCATCTAACAAGTTTTGAACACGTTCTAGCCGCGTTGCCAAAAATCCACCTTGTTCTTTGGGTTTCGTTACCTTTTCAATGCGAACACCATAGGTCTTTAGAATTTTTTCGGTATGTAAATTTAGTTTTGGATCTACCACAACTATTAACTTAAGGCCAAAATGTAAACAAGCCTGTGCTAAGCCGACCGCCATATTACCAGAGCTAGATTCAATTACGGTATCACCTTCTTTAATTCTACCATTTGCTAATGCTTGTTGTAAAATAAATAACGAAGTTCTATCCTTAATACTGCCGCCAGGGTTTGCAGCTTCTAGCTTACCAAAAAGATTAAAATTTCTTTTGGAGATTGTATTGTTCAGCTTGACCAAAGGTGTATTTCCGATGGTATTAATGATCGATTCGGAAACTGTATTTGAAATATGTTGAGTTATCATGTCCTAATGTATTTAACCAAAATGCTTTACAAAAGCATCGTATCATTCAGTTTTATAAAAATACTTAGGGTGTTAATAAAGGAATATCACAATTAAATTTATAAGTAACTCTTTTAGTTTTTATACTGTAGAATGTTATTTGTTTTACTCTATTCTATATCTAACAATAATTTTATTTTATTAAATATGAAATTAAAATAACCTACTATTTCGTTTGATTTATATATTATTCCCCCTTTAATCCAAATTTTAAGATACTTTATTAGTCAATCTCCCTAATTACTTTAAAAAATTACCTAATTTCAAGGGACTCAATTAAATAGTAAAAACTAATGGCAAATTTCAGTATTAAAGTTAATGGAAAAACCCAAGAAGTAGATGTAGATCCGTCTACACCAATGCTTTGGGTATTACGAGATCATCTAAAATTAGTAGGTACAAAATTTGGTTGTGGCATTGCACAATGTGGTGCTTGTACCGTTCATTTAGGTGATAATGCGGTACGTTCTTGTCAACTACCTGTTTCTGCAGTTGGCGAACAATCAATTACCACTATTGAAGGGTTATCAGAGAAAGGAGACCATCCGGTACAAAAAGCTTGGATAGAAGAAGACGTTTACCAATGCGGATATTGCCAGGCAGGTCAGATTATGAATGCTAGTGCATTTCTAAAAAGAAATCCTAATCCATCAGATGTAGAGATTGAGGATGCTATGAACGGTAATATCTGTCGTTGTGGCACATATACGCGAATTAAGAAAGCGATTAAAAACGCTGCCAATACTTCAAATGCGTAAAACAAGTGACCCACAATTTTGGGATTTTAACTTTCATTAAAAAACAAACAGATGACTCTAATAAAAACAACATATAATAGACGCTCTTTCTTAAAAAGTAGTTCCCTTGCAGGTGGAGGTATGATTTTAGGATTTAGTTGGTTAGCATCATGCAAACCAACACCTGAGCAAGTTAGTAACATGCCAAAAGAGTGGTTCGATATAAACGGATTTTTAAAAATTGGGGAGAATGGAATGGTTACCATAATGTCTCCTAATCCAGAAATTGGTCAAAACGTAAAAACATCAATGCCAATGATTGTGGCAGATGAATTAGATGTAGATTGGAACAATGTAATCGTAGAACAGGCGCCATTAAATACCGATATTTTTCAAAGACAATTAGCGGGTGGCAGCCAATCTATTCGTGCCGGTTGGCAAGGTTTACGTATGGCTGGGGCAACCGCTCGGCATATGTTGATTGCAGCAGCAGCAGATGCATGGCAAGTACCTGCTTCAGAAATTACTGCAAGCGCAGGCGTCTTAAGTCATAAAGCCTCTAATAAATCGGCTGGTTTTGGCGAAATGGCATCTTTGGCCGCAACAATGCCTGTTCCTGAAGAAGTTTCACTTAAGGAAACGAAAGATTTTGATATTATAGGGACAGATAGAAGAAATGTAGACGGACCAAATTTGGTTACAGGAAAACCTTTATTCGGAATTGATATTCAAGAGGAAGGTATGATGATTGCTATGATAGTTCATCCACCTGCTTTTGGAATGACGTACAAATCTATGGATGCAGCATCGGTTAAATCAATGCCAGGTATAAAAGATGTTTTTCCTATTGATGTGTATCCTGAAGGTGTTGAAAGACAATGGTCAGATGGTGGTGCTATAGATAAATTAGTAGCTATCGTCGGTGAGACCACTTGGCAATGCATGCAGGCAAAAAAAGCATTGAACGTTGAATGGGAGAAAACTTCTACTTTAGAAAGTACTACAGGTCATGATGAGGCATTGACAAAATTATTAAATACCTCTTCTAAAGAACCAGCTCGTAAAGATGGTAATGTGGCTAGTGCATTTAAAAAAGCTGCTCAAATTATTGAGCGCACTTACAGTGCTCCATTTTTGGCCCATAATACTATGGAACCCATGAATTTTTACGCCGACGTAACCGGTGAAAGGGCGATATTGAACGGTCCCATTCAAACTCCTGAGTTTCTAGAAAAAACCCTTGCATCTCGATTAGATTTGCCAGTGGAAAAAATTGATATAAAAATGACCCGTATGGGTGGTGGTTTCGGAAGGCGACTATATGGAACATTTGGTGTAGAGGCTGCCGTTATTTCACAAAAAATGCAGGCTCCGATTAAATTGGTTTATTCTCGTGAAGATGATATGACCCAAGGTACATACCGGCCAACGTATAAAGTAAAGTATAAAGCTGGAATAGATAAGGAAGGAAATCTAATTGCTTGGCATGTGAAAGGTGCTGGATCAAATGATGATTTGATATTTGAAAATAGATTTCCTGCAGGTGCAGTAGATAATTACTTGGCTGAAAAATTTAGTTTAGAAACCAATGTAACTACAGGAGCATGGCGTGCACCACGATCTAACTTTGTGGCAGGTGCCGAACAAGCTTTTATAGATGAAGTTGCAGAGGCTGCAGGAAAAGACCCTATTGAATTTAGACTAGAGTTATTTGACAGAGCAATTAAAAATCCTGTGGGTGACCCAAAAAATAATGACTATGACCCTGAGCGTTACGCAGGTGTTCTTAAATTAGTTAGAGAAAAAGCTGGTTGGGATGGAAATCAAAAAAATGGAACAGCTAGAGGTGTTTCATCATATTATTGCCATAACTCTTATGTTGCACAAGTACTGGATCTATCAACAGATGAAACGCCACATAAAGTAAGCAAGGTATGGTGTGCAGTTGATTGTGGTATTGTTATAAACCCAATGGCAGCAAAAAATCAAATAGAAGGCGGTATCATAGATGGTATTGGTCATGCAACTTATAGCGAAATGACCTTTGAAGATGGTAAACCTCAACATGCTAATTTTGATACCTATCGCTTAATACGACATAAAGAAGCACCAAAAGAAATTGAATGCTATTTTGTAGATAATGGTATTGATCCAACTGGTCTAGGAGAACCTTCTTTGCCTCCTATAATAGGAGCTTTGGCAAATGCCTTATATAAAGCTACTGGCCAAAGACATTATAATCAACCATTTATTACTGAGAAATCAGTAATTGGCTAATGCCCTTATGCTATTGTAAAACGAAAACGCCGGAAAATTTCTTTTCTGGCGTTTTTAATTTTTAAAAGCGTATAAATTAAATCTTGAATTTCAATACTGCCCTAAAGTAACTTCTAGAATCATTATCAATCGTTAATATATTATTATTACTACCATCTTTAAGTTTATTGCTGAGACTAAAATTATAGGCTGCACGTAAACCTAATTGTAAGTTATCCGTTAAATGATACTCATATTGCAAACCACCATTAATCAAGGACATATTTATAATCTCTGCATTTTCAGTTCCGTTGACCAAAGCTCCATTCTGAATATTAGAAGTAAAACCATCGAGTTGGGCGAATAACTTTAGACGATGCCTTTCAGATAGATGGTATTGTAAATTGGTTTTCGGTATTCCTATGTTAAACGACCAGTCTGGTCTGAATTTTTTATAATAGCTTATAAACGGTAATGGAAAAACATATCCCCTATTTTGTGAATACGATAGACCAACTATCAACCTTGAGGGCTTGTAGGCCTCCTTTTCAAACTTCTTTACAAAAACAATATCGCCGGAAAAAACAACATCGTCTGCAGTTAAGCTTTTGGCTGTATTGTTTGTACTAATACCTGGTTGAAAACGAACACCTAATCGCCATCCATTTTTAAGTGGTTTTGTATACCCAATGGTAAGATCTAATACTTGAAAATCATTTAGTAAGTCTCTATCAAAAGGTAAATTCTCATCTTTAAAACGAAGATGAATATTACTATAATCGAAACCGACGAATAAGTACTTCCCTTCTCCCTTTAAACGAATTGGATAATTTATAAGTACCCTAGACCTAGTATATTCTACATCAGACCCTTTATTCGGGATATACGTAAAATCAATTCTAGCCAAATCACTTAACTGTGCTTGTGATACAAAGCTAATTATGAGAAGAAAAAATAAAGGAAATCTAAATCGCATTTTTAATTGTTGACTCTATAGTAAATAATGATAATGCAACTTATCTATTTTTATTGTGTTCTATTACTGGGTATGGAAAAAAATATAGCTTAAATGAGCTTAATAATCAACCGTTTAAACTTAAAATTGCGTTTGATTTTTCTAGCTGTTCTTTAAACATTTCTTTAGTTACCTCTTTTTTATAAAAAGTCACCATATTGTTAAGCTGTCGTTTTCCGCTTTCAGATTCAGTTAATTCAGGAAATGCTTTTTCAAGAACATCTAACATGATTTTTACTGAAGTTGATGCTCCCGGAGATGCACCTAAAAGACACGTTATTCTACCGTCTTTACTACTAACCAATTGTGTTCCAAATTCTAAAGAACCACCTTCAAAGTCATCCTTTTTAATTGTTTGAACTCTTTGACCGGCAACTAATATTTCCCAATCTTCATTTTTTGCCTCTTTAATAAATTCTCTAAGCGAATTCATTCTATCATCAAAACTCATAGCTACTTGTTCTACCAAATACTTTGTCAGCGGTAAATTATGCCAAAAAACACCCCACATAGATGGTATATTCTCAAAATTAATTGATTTAAACAAATCTAGATTAGAACCCTCTTTTAAGAATTTCGGACTAAAACCAGCAAATGGTCCAAATAACAATTCTCTTTTACCATTAATATATCTGGTATCTAAATGCGGAACGGACATTGGCGGATCACCTATACCAGCTTTACTATATACTTTGGCATTATGTTGCTCTATAATAGCTCTATTCTTGCAGACTAACCATTCCCCACTTACCGGGAAACCTCCATAACCGTCCTTCTCCTCAATTTCTACTTTTTGAAGCAATAACAAACTACCTCCACCTGCGCCAATAAAAACATGCTCAGCGTCTACCGTTGCCTTCTTACCTGTTTTTCTATCCTCCATCTTAAGAAGCCATTCGATATCGGTATCGGGATCAATATCTTCTACTTCGGTGTTGAACAATATTTTTGTATTATATTCTTTCTCAAGTATAGCATACAATTGTTCTGTTAACGAGCCGTAGTTCATTTCCGTACCTCTATCTATTCTAGAGCCTGCCATAACCTCATCTTCTGTTCTGCCATGCATCATTAAAGGAAACCACTCTTTCATTTTAGCTATCTCTCTAGTAAACTCAATGGTATTGAACATAAAATGTTCTTTCAATGCCTTATACCTGTTTTCTAGATAATCTGAATTCTCTTTTCCTTTTACCCAACTATGGTGAGGAACTGGAGTAATAAATGACTTTGGGTCTTTAATTAGACCTTCACTAACCAAAAAAGACCAAAACTGCTTAGAAATTTCAAATTGTGTACAGACGTCAATTGCCTTTTTTATGTTCACTTGTCCATCTTCATCTTCTGGCGAATAGTTAAGTTCACATAGTGCAGAATGTCCTGTTCCTGCATTGTTCCAAGCAGCAGAACTTTCTTGCGCTACTTTATCTAATCGTTCAACGATCAGTACATTAAGATCTGGCTTTAACTGTTTTACCAACAATGCTAACGTGGCGCTCATAATACCTGCACCTACACAAACAAGGTCATATTCCTTTCTCAATTCCATTCAGATTAAAATTTTATTGCTTTTTTATATAATTGAAAAGTTAGTTATTTCAATTGATTATTTCTAAATGATTTGAAAATTATAACCATTTAGAAAAAACAAAAAGCAGGTCTTACGACCTGCTTTTAAATCTATTTTACTTCGTTAATTAGTCCATTACAAACTTGAATCCTGCAGTAATTATACTAGAACTAAAGGTGGTATCCCTGTCATATTTATAAAACTTAAGGTCAATACTTTTAAGACCTAGTTTCCAGATATGCATTTTGGTAAATATATCTGTATACGAAACTCCCATACCAAATTGATTCGCAGAATACTCCGATAAATCATAATCCGAAGTGTAAAAAGTATCTGTAGACAAGGCTTCTTCATAACCATTGAAATAATCTGCAGCTGTCTGCTGATAATATCTATAAGAAGGATATATCGTAAACTTATCTGACAGTTTTATAGGTACTTCTACACTTGCAGTATGCGAACTAATACCCCAATCATCAGAATAATATCGATAAAAGCTGCGTACTACAACTGTCTCATTAACATACCAATTTAAACGACCACCTACAGCTACTTTAAACCTGCTATCAGGTAATTGTTCTACTGCATCTGCCAATTGAAAATTTTCAATAAATGAATCTGCTACATCTGCAAAATACACACGTTGAAAAGGAGTTGATAATAATCCTTGCTGTTGTATGAAATCTAATGCCAAAGATCCCTGAAGGTTCTTACTCAGAATTTGAGAAAATCCAAATCCTAGAGAATAGGAATTTCTAGTTTCATCAGTGAACTCAGTAAAAATAGGACTGTAGTCAGTATTTCCAGTAATTGTATTATTGGTAAAAAAACCATTAGCCAAACCATTTGCTCCACTGGCAAAAGGTCTTAATTCAGAGGGATAAAGAGCATTCCATTTATCTAAATATACATTAGCATTTACACTAACTTCTGTATTTTTCTCATTATATAGTTTCGTTAATCCACCACCAAAACCTAAAGAGAAATAATCGTATTCTGAAGATACCGATAGTTTACCCGTTACAATTGTATTTCTATCATCTGAACTATGACTATAGGAACCAGATATGTTTGCCCAAGTATCTGAACTAGATGCTCCAGAACTAGCTACAAACGGATCTGCCGGTTGCCCGCCATCAAATGGATCAACATTACTCGAAGATGCTGATGTGTACGCAGAAACGCCCGCATCTATAGTTAATATTTCATCATCGTTTAATGGTATCGACACTACAAATGTACCTGTAAAGTCTGTAAGCTCTTCGGTTCCTAAACCTCCACTTACAGCAGCATTGTCACCTTCTTGCGAGTAATAGCTTGTCAAGAAATCCACCTCGGTAGTCTCTAAAACTCTCTTCTTATATGTTTTTACAGAATCTTGAGCTTGTTGCGAATAACACGACGCAACCAAAAGTAGAGTCACTATAAAACCAATCGATTTAAATATTTTCATTATTTATGAAATTCTATTTTAATTAATTACATCCACAGCCTCCGCCAGTCTTTCCTCCATTAGCACCTACAGCTGCCTCTCTATAGGAATGCATTGTAGTTAAATTACGGTCTGCCTTTTTATCTTGCAAAACCATATCTGGATCATTAATATTTATTTTCTCGTACTCTTTAAGCACCGTACAACTGCCAAATGAACTGGCAATAACAGCAATAATCAAAATCTTCTTTATCATGATTTTTCTATTTCTATATTTTTCGATGTGATGATATTTCCTTTATCATCAATTATAATACATTCTACTTTTGGTAATTGATTAATACGGTTTAACCCCACTTCTATGCCCATCACAAATACTGATGTCGCCAAAGCATCTGCCAATTCTGCTTTTGGGGCAAACACGGTAACACTTATTATACCTGTTGCTGGATACCCACTTCGAGGGTCGATAATATGGGTATATCGAACATCGTTAAAAGTCACATACTTCTCGTAATTACCTGATGTCACTACTGCCCCGTTAGTTATAGGTAATAAGGCGAACACCTTATTCTTATCCATAGGATTAGTAATAGCAACCTTCCATTCGCTACCATCGGGCTGCTTACCCCAGGTATTCATATCTCCTGAAGCATTGATAATACCTGACACAACACCTTTTGAAATCAATAAGTCCTTAGCCTTATCTGCTGCATAACCTTTACCAATTGCACCAAAGCCAAGCTTCATTCCTTTCAGCTTCAAAAACACAGTACTGCTTTCTTTATCTAACACTATATTTTGAAAACCCACTTTTTCAACCGAAGCTTTAATTGAATCTGCAGAAGGCATAACGGTCATACTACCATCAAACTTCCAAATTTTATCCATCGAAGCATAACTGATATCAAAAGCTCCATCGGTCAACTTAGAAATACCTATTGCCCTTTGAATCAAATCGAATAACTCGGTATCAACTTTTACAGGTTTAATACCTGCGTTTCTATTGATTTCCGATGTTTGCGAGTTTGAATCCCATGAAGATATTAACTGCTCTATTCTTGTTATTTCATTGACAGCCAAATCAATATATTCATTCGCTTCAACAGGATCTTTAGCTACCACCGTAATGTCAAAACGGCTACCCATTAACTTTAGGGTTCGTTTATATGGCTCTTGAGCAACGAGCAGACAAACAGAAAAAAATGTTAATATGAATACTAACTTCTTCACCTTATTTTATGAATGAATTCATTTCATTTATGTATTCTTTTGGAGCTAATTTTTTATAACTAGTTTCTCCATAAACCTCCCCTTTAGCATTCATAACAACAACGAAAGGAAAAACTCCGTTCCTGTTATATTTTTCTGCTAAGGCTTTGTTTTTATTCAATTGTTCTTCTGGCAGTGCATTACTTTTTCTGCGTGGAAAATCTGCCTGTAGCATTACATAATGTTCTTTCGCATAAACCTTAAATTCATCAGTAGCCCATACAGCTCTATCTAACTTTATACACGGTGCACACCAATCTGAACCCTGAAACACTAAAACAATAGGTAAGTCTTTAGATTTCGCCATTTCTTTAGCGGTACTAAAATCGGTTTGCCATTCTTGTGCAAACGACGTCCCTACTCCGGTTGCTACAAACAATACTAACAATATATACTTTTTCATGTCTTTTTATTTATTGTACTTAACTTAACCTAAGTCAATTATTATACCATTACCTTTCTTTTAAAATCACATTATTGTCATAATATTAGAAAGCCATCATTCATTTACTCTCCTATCAGGCTAAACGCACCTTTTGTTAAAAATTGTGCTCCTTCCTTAAAAACTGCCTTTTTATCTAAAGCGGTCATATTCTGATAACTACCCTGTGTTTGTACTGGCAATTGTTTAAAATAATAATTTCCCTCTTTTGTTTCATCTAAAAGTAGAACATACGATTGGTCATCAATTACACCTATAGCATCTGTAGGCAATGACAATTGGGTTGATGAATCTGAAATGATATTTGCCTCAACAAACATTCCTGTTAAAAAATTGGCTGCCTCTTCGTTCTCTAAATGCGCATGTACTTTAATGGTTCTATTCTCATCAATTGAAGTACCTACCAAATGAACTTCTGCCTTAAAGGTTTCTGTTGAAGATTCTGGAATTCTAAACTCCACTGATTGCCCCTTTTTCACCTTCAAAATATCTTTTTCAAAAACCGAAAGTTCTAAATGTATATGATCATTATTAATGATTTCCATGATTGAAACTGACGGTGAAACAAATGTTCCTCTTGAGACATTCACCTTTGTTATACTGCCATCTATTGGCGCATAAATAGATGCTACCGAAATTATTATTCCCTTTTCAACTTGCTCTGTAGATATATTCAACATATTTAATTGCTTTCGTAAACCGTTGTACTTGGCAACTGCAGTTTTATAATCGCTCTCGGCTTTTAAAAAACTTTTCTGTGAAGATATTTTCTCGGCAACCATGGTTTGTTGACGGTCATATTCTGCCTTTAAATAACTTAGCTGTCCATGAACTTCCATATATTCTTGTTGTAAGGATACAAACTCCGGATTTTCTATAGTCACCAACAACTGACCTTTACGAACCTTATCACCAATTAACAAAGGTGTCGTTTTAATATAACCACCCATGGTAGCACTAACTACCGCCCTATTCTCTGGCGGTACATCTATCATACCTGATGTGGTTACCATTATAGGGAAATCACTTTCTTTAATTTGCCCTAAACTCATGTTGTTTTGGTCAAATTGTTCTTGGGTAACTTGAATACGATCATCTGTATTTGTTTCTAATGTCGCATTTTCATTTGATTGCTTCTCTTTATCTCCACAACTTGATAGCATTGCGAAAGTAAAAAGGACTAAAATTTTATATATATGGTTTTGCATGATGCAGTATTTATAAGGTTAAGAAATTAATGCTTGTTGCGGCTTCATTGTACTCGCACAATTTATCTAGGTAGCCCAATTTTATATCATAGGCACTTTCTAAGCTCTGTATATATTGATAGAAATCAATTTCACCATTTTTAAAACTAATTTGAGCGGTCTTTAAAATTTCATCGGATAGCTTAGCACCTTCATTTTCATAATAATTCAACGAATTTTGAATCTGTGAAATTTCTTCGAGTAAAATTTCCTGCTTCGACTTTATTTGAATTTTATAATCAATGGACTCCATTACTGCCCTTTCTTTAGCAATTTTAGAAGTTTTAATTCTAGCCGCTTGCCCGCTGAATAACAATGGAATTTTCAACCCCATTTGATATCCTAAAAGATTATCATTCAGTTCTGAGTTTGAACCTTGAAAATAGGCTACACTAATATCTGGCAGTAGTTGCTGTTTTTCAAAATTACTTTCGGCAGCCATTAATTGCATGTTAGTTTCGTAATAGGCAATCTCTGGAGTGCTTTCAATAGTTATATCCTTCAAATCTATTTTTAGATTCATTTCTTCGGATAGCACTAAGTTATCTTCAACTTGAATTATTCTTGTCAAATTAGCATATGCCCTTGACACCTGTTGAATAGCTTGTTGGTAATCTAGATTGATTTTTCGCTGTTTTGAAGCTGCTGTTATCTTTTCTAAATAATTGGTTTCTCCCAATTCGAATTTTCTGGCTGCTACAGATGAAAAATTAGCGTACAAACTATCTAACCTTTTATACACCCTTACTTTTTCACGTGCAATTTGATACTCATAATACCCAATCGTTACATCTCTTTCTATAGCTTTACTCTGAATATCATACTCGGTTTGCACCAGATTATTCTTCACCTTATTCACCCTCTTTTGGGAAAAATATTCCGTAGGAAAACGAAAATCTTGCTGGATACCAAATACCTTTAGCGGCACATCGTTAATGGCAAGATTATTTTCATCGTATTCATAATACACATGCGTTTTATTGAAATTAAACGCGCTATTAATCATTGATTGAGATTCCTCTACTTTTAATTTACCGGCTTTCAAACCCACGTTGTTTTCAATAGCTAAGGGTATTAATTCATCAAGCTTTTGACTTTTTGATTCTTGTGCCGAAACTCCAACAGAAACAAGAATCGCAATAAACGCAATACCATTTTTTAAAGTTGTTTTAGAAATTGGTTTTCTTGAATTATCATGGCTTTCAAAAATGGAATACAATACGGGTAAAACCACCAAGGTTAAAATAGTAGCCGTAAACAAGCCCCCAATTACTACAGTTGCCAAGGGTCTTTGCACTTCTGCACCTGCATTCGTAGATATCGCCATTGGCAGAAAGCCAAGTGCAGCGGCAGAAGCAGTAAGCAATACCGCTCTTAACCTATCTTTAGTCCCCTGTTTAATTAAATCTTCCATACTATTGAATGAATGGTTTTTAAGCTCCTTAAAATGTTCTATTAAAACTATTCCGTTTAGCACGGCTATACCAAAAAGTGCTATAAAACCTACTCCTGCAGAAATACTAAATGGCAAACCTCTCATCCATAAAAGCAATACGCCACCTACCGCTGCTAATGGAATAGCGGAATAGATCATAAGTGCTTCTTTTACCGATTTGAAAGCAAAATATAACAGTACAAATATCAATACTAATGCTATTGGTACGGCTATTAGCAATCGGTCACGGGCACTCTGTAAATTTTCAAATTGACCACCATAGGTAATGGTATAACCTGCAGGTAATTTCACATTTTCATTAATTAGTTTTTGCACATCATCTACTACCGATTGTAAATCGCGGTTACGCACATTGACTCCTACTACGGTCCGTCTTTTTGTATCATCCCTAGATATTTTGGCTGCACCTTTTTTATAACTGATATCTGCCAATTCGCTCAATGGAACTTTACCACCGGTTGGTAGGTCTACATATAAGTTTTTTAGGTCATCTATATCTTGTCGCTTTGCCTTATCTAAACGCACAACGAGATCAAAACGTTTTTCGCCCTCAAAAACACTGCCAGCTGTTTTGCCAGCAAAACTCATGGATACCATGTCGTTCAATTCTTGAATATTCAATCCAAATCGGGCAATTTTAGCACGGTCGTAGTCAACACTCATTTCAGGTAATCCAGCAATTTTCTCCACACTAATATCTGCTGCACCTTCCACATCCTTAATCAAATTACCAATTTCGCTTCCTTTTTTAGCAAGAACATCTAAATCTGGTCCAAATATCTTAATAGCGATATCTGCTCGTACACCAGTGATCAATTCATTAAATCGCATTTCTATAGGTTGGGTAAACTCTACTTCCATACCTGGTATTACAGCCAACGCTTCCTTAAATTTATCTGCAAGTTCATCTTTAGAATCAGCACTTGTCCACTCTCCTTTTGGAGCCAATTTAATGATGACATCACTTTCTTCCATAGACATGGGATCTGTGGGTACTTCTGCTGCACCAATTCTTGTTACCACCTGCTCTACCTCTGGAAAATTCTTCAATAGTATTTTTTCTATTTCAGTAGTAATCTCAACGGTCTTGCTTAATGATGTTCCTGTTTTTAAAACTGGTTGTATCACAAAATCACCCTCATCTAATGTGGGTACAAACTCCCCACCCATAGAGGAATATAAAAATATTGCACCTAAAAGAAGTACTGATGCAACTCCCAAGACCAATTTCTTACTTTGTAATGCCCAATCTATAACTGGCTCATATTTCTTGTTCAACCATTTCATTAAACGAACCGAAATATTCTTATCAGATTCTTTAGACGGTTTTAAGAAAATTGATGCAGCTACTGGCACATAGGTAAAACACAAAATCATTGCCCCTATTAAAGCAAAACTAAAAGTCAATGCCATGGGTTTGAACATTTTGCCTTCTACTCCACTTAAAGATAGAATGGGTATAAAAACTATTAAAATTATGAGTTGCCCAAATATGGCAGAATTCATCATTTTTGAGGCTCCATTAAAGGTTATTTCATCTTTTAGATGTTGTTTCTCTAATTTGTCTAAACTATTTAGAGCATGCTGTTTTCTGGTTATTTCAAAGGCTATGAACTCTACAATTATTACCGCACCATCTATGATAATACCGAAATCTATTGCTCCTAAGCTCATTAAGTTGGCATCCACCCCGAATATATACATGAGTGATAATGCGAATAACAGACACAACGGAATTACCGATGCAACGACTAAACCTGACCTGAAGTTCCCTAATAACAAAACGACCACGAAGATGACAATCAAGCATCCTAAAACTAAGTTTTCAGTTACTGTAAATGTTGTTTTCGCTATTAGTTCACTTCGCTCTAAAAACGGATTAATATAAACCCCTTTCGGTAGCGACTTTGAAATTTCAGTTACACGTTCTTTAACCGCCTCTATTACTTTTTTAGAGTTCGCATCTTTTAGCATCATGACTTGCCCCATGACTTTCTCACCTTCGCCATTACCAGTAATTGCTCCAAAACGTATGGCACTACCAAAATCTACCGTGGCAATATCCTTAATATAAATAGGGATACCGTCTTTATTTTCGATAACGATATTTCGTATGTCCTCTAGCGATGAAACCAATCCTTCACCACGAATAAAAAATGCCTGATTTACTTTTTCTATGTAGCCACCACCAGAAACACTGTTATTACTTTCCAATGCCTTAAACACATCGCTAGCGGTGATATTCATTGCATTAAGTTTCTGGGTATTTATAGCAACCTCATATTGCTTTAAAAATCCGCCCCAAGTGTTGACCTCAACAACACCGGGTATACCAGACAATTGTCGCTTAACGACCCAATCTTGAATTGTTCTTAGATCTGTGGTGGTATACTCATCTTTATACTCAGGTTCAACTTCAAGTACATATTGATAGATTTCTCCTAAACCAGTAGTTATTGGCCCCATTTGTGGCGTGCCAAAACCTGCAGGTATTTTCTCTGAAGCAGAAGCTATTTTTTCGGCAATTAACTGTCTTGGTAAATAAGTTCCTAAATCATCGTCAAATACTATGGTTACTACCGATAGACCGAACTTTGATACGGACCGAATTTCCTTAACCCCTGGTAAGTTTGCCATTTCCAATTCTACCGGATAGGTGATAAATTGCTCCATATCTTGAGTAGAAAGATTACGCGACGTGGTAATTACCTGAACTTGGTTATTCGTCACATCTGGCACTGCCCCAATCGGAATTTGTGAAAGGGCAAATAGACCGTAGCCAACTATGAATACGGTAAATAATAGAATAATAAGCTTATTCTTTAAACTGAAATTAATGATATGTGATAGCATTTTTTCATATTAATCAATGTTAAGCGCTCAAATTCATACCTATGAACTTGAACTAAATAAATTAAAAATCGATTGTATTATGAAATGCGTGGTGGTTGCAAAATACCTTGTGAATGTAATGTAGATTTTAGTGCTTGATAATAGAAATTAAGCGACTTATAATCCAACAATTCAATAGTATTAAATTCTAACTTATATGTGTCTATAAAAACATCTGCAACACTAGTATGTGATGCACTATGATTAAAAGGAAGTTTTTCGTGATCTTTCTTTTCTTCTTGATGATCTCTTTGGTGGTCTGCTTTTAATTCACCGTAATGCTTAGAAAGAAAAACAATCATATTATCTCCATACTGGTCACTATGAAACTGCGCATGCTCGATTAATTCATCTAATTGAACAATATCATCATAATGCACACCAAAACTTTGCAACATGATTAGCGATGATAATAGTATGGAAAACAGTTTGTTCACTTTAGTAAAATTAATAAAATTATTAATATGGGGTACTTTAAAAACAATCACAAAGACAATTCATAATCATTCTAATCGGTTAAATTATAGACATCTTTAAATACCGAAATGACCATTCCCTCATCATAAGTCTCTAAATCATATCTAATTCTTAGTTTAGTACCTAATGGAGCATGATAATAAATCGTCCAAGCATCTGCTTCCCCCACCCCAATACAACCGTTAGAATAAGCTTTACCTAAGGTATTAGGATTTGTAGTAGGATGTATCATTTGACCATTTCTAATATTATTGATTTCAGTTTCTATCCAAGGAATTTGAGGCATCATAGTTGTTTTACCATCATCTCTTCTCGTTACATAAAAACGATTACCATTAACAGGATTGTAAAAATCTGGATGTTTTACATGTTTTACAATGCTACCTTTTCCTGTTTTGGTTCTTAAATCGGTTACCCTATCTCCAAATTTCAAATAGCGTTCCCTATATTGACCTACCCTAACTGGAAACGAGTATAACAATATCGAATCTTGAAAGATCCGTAATTTATATTCAGGAATATTCACGTCAATTTCGGTATTAGAGAAATCTTCTAGCAACTTACAAGCGCTAAGAGAATCTGGAATCTTTAATTGGCTCCCTTTTGGAAGAACAATCATTTGTTTTTGGTCATAAACAAATGAATCTCGTGCCATCATTCTGTAATAATCAGTATTTGCCAAAGTATCTATAATCCATGGATTATTTCTAACTAAAAGATGTTCAGATAAAGAGTAAGGCACAAGCGAATCGTACTTACTCACTACAGAATCCATAAACTCAAAATAATCTCCTACTCTTATATTCTTTAAAATCTGTACATCACTTAGTTCCTTTATTTTCTTCTTGTACACCATTGAAATTTTGGAACTATCTATTTGTACCGATTCTAAATTTGATTGTTTTTTAGGCTGACAAGAGATAAAAAAAACCAAGGAAAAAATTAGGGCCAATAAATATATAAATCTGATTCTCATTAATTTAACTTATTTTATTTCTATTTTATTTTAGTTTCTCCAAACCACCACCTTGTTCTCATTGGTTTTTTAATGAGTCCGAATCTTTGAACAGCATGTTCTTTTAGATGGGCTTTCATTTCTTCTACCGAGTCGGTTAAAAACATTAAATCCATATCCTCCTTTGATATACTTTCATTGTCTGCCATTATTTTAATATGGTGATATAATTCTTTATGATATTCCTTACCAAAAATAATTACAGGAAAATTGAGAATCATTTTGGTCTGAATTAAAGTTACGGCCTCAAAAAGCTCATCTAATGTACCAATACCACCAGGCAAAACCACAAAGGCATAAGAGTACTTCAACAATAGAAATTTGCGAACAAAAAAGTATGGAATGTTAATCCATTTATGTAAATATGGATTAGGTTCCTGCTCATGAGGAAGAATAATGTTACATCCTATAGAATATCCATTATTGAGAAAAGCACCCTTGTTAGCCGCCTCCATAATACCTGGGCCTCCACCAGTCATAACGGCAAACCCCATTTCAGATAGTGCTTTTCCGACTTCTTCAGCTTGTTTATAATACTCATTATTTTCATTAAAACGAGCAGAACCAAAAACGGTAACACAAGGTCCTATAAAATGTAGTTTTCTAAACGCTCTAATAAACTGATATTGCACTTTAAATGTGAACCACAGCTCTTTAAACCTACTTCGAGGTCCATCTAGAAAAGCACGTTCTTCCGTTAGAAATAATGAATCAGTGTCCTTTTTAAACTTTTCATGCATTATATATGTCTTATTGATATCTTAATCGAAAGTAGTTTAAAGTATTTATGATGAAAATGACAATGCTCATACAAATTGTATGAGCATTGTCATTTCTATATAAACCAACCATATCTATATTTGGCCATGTCAAATTCATTACTAACTATGCTAGTTAAATCAAAAATGACCGGGCGATTATAATAATTTTAAATCATACGGATTCATAATCGCCAAAGAATCCTATAAATTTGTTAAACACCAACACTCTTTACTCGTGAGCAAAGCTATTTATATTGTTACCACTGAACCCAATAGTGGAAAATCAATTGTTTCATTGGGCCTTATGCAACTTTTATTAGGCAAAACTGCCAAAGTAGGCTATTTCAGACCTATTATAGATGACGTTCCAAATGGTAAAATTGATAACCATATTGATACGGTTCTAAGTTACTTTAATGTAGATATGAAACCAGAAGAAGCTTATGCCTATACGCGTAGCCAAGTGGTTCAATTAAAAAATAAAGATAAGGATGATGAAATCGTTGGTCACATCATTCATAAATACAAAACCATTGAAAATCGCTTCGATTTTGTATTAGTAGAAGGCACTGATTTCTCTGGGGAAGGTGCTATCATTGAATGGGATATAAACGTACTTATTGCAAAAAATTTAGGTATCCCTGCAATTATTTTAGCCAGCGGAAAGAATAAGACTTTAGATGAACTATTAGGTAACCTATATATGGCCTATGACTCATTTATGGAGAAAGGTGTTGAAGTTTTACTCATTATCGCTAATAAAGTAAAACCAGAGAATTTAGATATAGTGACTAATGGTCTAAAAGAAAAATTACCTAACAATGTATTGGTCGGTACAATTCCTATAAACAATGTACTCGGTAGCCCAACGGTAAAGGAATTTGCTCAAGAATTAGATGCCAAAATTCTATTTGGCGAAGATTATATAAACAATCAAGTAGGTGGTTTTAGTGTTGGTGCCATGCAGTTACGTAATTACCTAACACACTTAAAAAAAGATAGTTTGGTGATTACACCTGGGGATCGGGCAGATATAATTTTGGGTGCCTTACAAGCTAATATTTCTACCAATTACCCCAATCTTTCAGGCATTGTTCTAACTGGCGGACTCATTCCTGAAGAGTCAATTATTAAATTAATAGAAGGATTATCTGATATTATCCCTATTCTTTCAGTAGCAGGCGGAACTTTTTCAGTGACCAATAAAATTGGTACGATTAGACCACGTATTTACGCCGATAACACTGAGAAAATAATTACCTCAATTCAGGAATTTGAAAAATATGTTCCAACAAAAGAATTGTCTGAACGTTTAATTACATTTAAAGCAAAAGGTATTACCCCTAGAATGTTTCAGTATAATTTGCTTCAAAAAGCCAAATCTACCAAAAAACATATCGTTTTACCTGAAGGGTTAGATGAACGAATTCTTTTAGCCACTAAAAAGCTTATCGACGCTGATGCCGTATCTATAACCTTACTAGGAAATAGAGAACAGATTAAAGCTAAAATAACAGAATTGGATATCGATTTAGACCTTAACACTATTGATATCATTGACCCTACTACATCAAACCGATTTATTGAGTATGCTACTACATTGTTCGAATTAAGGAAGCATAAAAACGTGAATTTGGCAATGGCCAAAGATTTAATGGAAGATGTATCTTATTATGGCACTATGATGGTGTACAAAGGCCATGCCGATGGAATGGTTTCAGGAGCCGTACATACTACACAACATACTATTCGTCCTGCGTTACAATTCATAAAAACTAGGCCAGATGTTTCTATTGTTTCTTCTATTTTCTTTATGTGTTTACCAAACAGGGTTACCGTTTTTGGAGATTGTGCAATAAATCCAAACCCTACAGCAGAACAATTGTCTGAAATAGCAATTTCTTCGGCTGCTACAAGTGCAGCTTTTGGTATTGAACCAAAAATCGCTATGCTTTCTTATTCATCAGGTGCTTCGGGTGTAGGTGAAGATGTGGATAGAGTACGAAAGGCAACAGAAATTATTAAAGAAAAAAGACCTGACCTTAAAGTAGAAGGTCCTATTCAATATGATGCAGCGGTTGATGCAAAAGTCGGACTTAGTAAATTGCCAGATTCTGAAGTAGCCGGCCAAGCAAGTGTTTTTATTTTTCCTGATTTAAATACGGGTAACAATACCTACAAAGCTGTTCAACGAGAAACCGGAGCTTTGGCCATAGGTCCAATGCTACAAGGACTTAACAAACCCGTCAATGACTTAAGTCGTGGTTGTACGGTTGATGATATTTTCAATACAGTAATAATCACTGCAATTCAAGCACAAGGTCTTTAAAATTACTTTTCATGAATATATTAATTATCAACTCTGGTAGTTCTTCCATAAAATATCAACTTTTAGAAATGCCTACAGCCCAAGTTATTTGTGCAGGCATGATAGAACGTATCGGTAGTACCGAATCTATTTCAACATTTAAATCTCAAGAATATAAAATTGAAAAAATCTACGAAATAACAAATCATAAAGAAGGTTTAGAAAGAATAACAGCTCTTTTACTGGATTCTGAAAAAGGGGTCATTGAAAGTACCGAAGATATTGATGCTATTGGGCATCGTGTGGTACATGGTGGCAGCGCATTCACTGAAACTACTTTAATTGACAATGAGGTTAAGAATAAAATTAAAATGTTCTCTCCCTTAGCGCCATTACATAATCCTGCCAATCTGGTAGGTATTGAAATGGCCGAAAAACTTTTTAAATCGGCAAAGCAAATAGCGGTTTTTGATACTGCCTTTCACGGCACGGTACCTGAAAAAGCAAAAAAATATGCTATACCTACTGAATTATATAATGAAAAGGGAATTCAGGCTTACGGATTTCATGGCACAAGTCATAAATATGTTTCTGAAAAAGCAACGGAGTATTTAGGAAATAATTATGCCAAACTCATTTCTATTCATTTGGGTAATGGGTGTAGTATAACAGCTATCAAAAATGGGGTGAGTATTGATCACAGTATGGGATTTGCTCCATCAAATGGACTTATTATGGGTACTCGAAGTGGTGATATTGACCATTCTATTATTTTTTATATGGTGAATACCTTAGGCTATAGTTTAGACGAAGTGAATGAAATTTTGAATAAAAAGAGTGGTATGCTTGGTCTTACCGGTTTTAATGATTTAAGAGATATTGAAAGCGAGGCCAGTAAAGGTAATACTAACTGTGTTTTAGCTTTAAAAATGAACGCTTATCGTATTAAAAAATATATTGGTGCGTATACTGCAGCCATGAACGGATTAGATGCAATCATTTTCACAGCGGGTATCGGCGAGAATTCAAGTCTAATGCGCCAACTAGTTTGTAAGGAAATGGACTATTTCAATCTTCATTTAGATAATGCTAAAAATGAATTAAGATCATCTACTATTCGTGAGATAAACACAAAAGATTCTGAGGTCAAAATATTGGTAATACCTACGAATGAAGAATTAGAGATTGCAAAACAAGTTTTTAATTTACTAAATTAATTAAAGATTATATTATCATGTAAATTTTTTGCTTCCAATTAATTTACATTATTCTTCACTTGTATTTATAACAAGTTTTACTTAAAAAAAAAAGAACTTACATATAACATAAATTATAGTTTATGATGAAAGTCATTTCCAAAACCTTTTTAAGTATTTAAATTTAGGTTCAAATATAAATTTCATAATAACTTAAAAATCAATATTATGCAAAACGATAGCGGAAATGTATTATTAGCGCTTTTAACAGGTGCAGCAATAGGAGCTGGAATAGGTATACTCTATGCTCCGGACAAAGGAATAGAAACCCGTCATAAAATCAAAAGAAAAGTAGAAGATACTAGTCACGATTTATCTGAACGTGTTTCTCACGCAAAAGATGAGCTTACCAAAACTGCAAACGAAAAGAAAGATGCATTTGACAGAAAATTAGATGAGGCGATTTCTACCATGAGCTACAAGGCAGATGATATCATTGATAAATTAGAGCGAAAACTAGAGGACCTTAAAGCGAAGAACGCTCAACTACAAAAATAGTCAGTATGGCTTTTGAAGAATTAAAAAATGACCTCATGGGGCTGAAAACCGAAATGAGGTCATATATAGAACATAGCGATGAATACTATAGGCTTAAAATCTTTAAAATTTTATCGAAACATGTTACAGGTATCTTAAAGTTTATAGTGATAGGCACAAGCTCTATTTTTGCATTGCTATTCTTATCATTTGCAGCTTGCCTAGGCTTATCTGAAGTGTTTAATAGCTATTTTATCGGTTTTATTGTTGTAGCCGGCTTTTATATTCTAGTTGCAATTTTACTCTATCTCTTTAGAGAACGATTGAATGCTCCTGTTCTTAAAAAATTGTCTAAATATTATTTCGTCTAATTATGGTAAAGGGATATACATCTTTTGAAGAAATAGATAAGCGCTTGAAAATTTTAGAACTTCAACGCGAGATTAATCAAGAAAGTCTGAAACTTAATGTTCAAAACGCTAGAGTAGATTTGGTTCCGCAATTATTTCGCAATAGCCTTGGAACAAATTTCACTAAAAATGATACCTTAAAAAGATTATTGATTACTTTCATTTCAAGCAAAGCATTAAATTTTATTCGTAATAGACGTAGGTCGAGAAATCGAGATTAGCAGCAATTTAATCTCAGTATCATCGCTCGTAAAAAGTATCATTACTTCAGTAAAATTATACTCACATTTTACTCATATAAATTTTGGACTTAACACTTTTAAGCCCATTGAAATTAAGGTTTAAAGCGATTTAAATGAAAACAGGATTAGTTCTTTCTGGTGGCGGAATGCGAGGTGTAGCACATATAGGAGCTATCAAGGCCCTTGAAGAATACCGTATATTTCCATCGTATATCGCTGGAACTAGCGCTGGTGCCATTGTAGGAGCATTATATGCTGGAGGATGTACTTGGAAAGAAATGCTAGAATTCTTCAAAACAGTAGACTTATTTTCTGTTAATAAATATGCTAGAAACAAGCCAGGAATTATAGATACTACTAAGTTTTATGACCAACTAAAAAAGTATTTCCCAGTAGATAATTTTTCAGCCCTTAAAACACCTCTTTATATAACAGCTACCAACCTATTAGATGGAACGCTAAAAATATTTCATGAAGGGCAACTGATTAAACCTGTTTTAGCTTCAGCAGCGGTTCCTGGATTTTTCGCACCTGTTCATATTAATGATAATTATTATATAGATGGCGGCACATTAAACACTTTTCCAGTTGACTTAATTAAAATGTATTGCGACCAAATTGTTGGTGTATATGTAAACCCTTTCGAGAAAGTTAAAATAGAGGACCTTAAACATGCATATAATATTGTAGAACGAGCGTATCATATTAAACTTGCCGATGAATCACAGTCTAAATTTGATGACTGTAATCTACTAATAAGTCCTAAAGGATTGGAAAATTTCGGAATGTTTTCAATGAAAAACATTGATGCAATATTTGAATTAGGCTATGAGTCTGCCATTGAAGCATTAGAATCAAAACATACGCTAAGCAAATCAATGTCAGCTATCGAATCTGAGTTAATGAATGGTTTTTCTGTAGATACCATTTAAAAACTAACATCGGTTTCAAATTCTTCAATCTTCATGATTAAAAATCATAACATATACATTTATTAAAGAGTTATCTACTAGCAGTTTTTAAAAGAATAAATTCGCTAATATTTGTTGTATCAATAGCACCCATAAGTTTACCGTTCTCCACTACGGGATAAAAGCTATTCTTTTCTTTACCTATCATCTGCAATACTTTCATGATTTCCGTCGTCACATCAACGGTCTTAAATTTTTTCTGCATAATGTCACCAACCAAAACCAAAGGTTTCTTTGCATTTTTTATGATATCTTTTTGCGTTAGAATACCGATAATTTTATCGTTTTCAACAACCACAAAATCTTTTTCTGTTCCTGCCAGTAGAATATCAATAACCTCTTCTAAGTTATTACTCGGCTGCAATTTTGTTATATTGGTTAAAGTAGCCTCCTTTACCAAATGCCCTTTAAGCAAATCTCCTTGTTTTACCATTTGATTTTCACCATAGGCTCCAAAAAATATAAAAAGAGCAATTAGAATTAAGAAAGGATTAAAAAATAGTCCCAGTACAAAAAAGATAAAAGCCAAACCTTGACCAATACTTGCAGCAATATTGGTAGCCGTTACACGACCAAGTTTAAAAGACAAAAGCGCACGAAGTACGCGTCCACCATCCATCGGAAAAGCAGGAATTAAGTTGAAGACAACTAACATCACATTAGCTACAAAAAGATAAAACAAAAAGTTTTGAAGTGTTGGCTCATAAAGCATTTCCTCTAAGACGATAGAATCGAAATTAAAATAACTTCGTACAGGCACAACCAAAAGAAGAAGAATAGCAATAACTACGTTCACTGCCGGACCTGCCAATGCAATCCATAATTCTTGTGCTGGCTTTTCTGGCATTTTTTCTAAAGTAGCAACTCCCCCAATCGGCAGCAACAAAATATTCTTCGTCTTCACACCAAACTTTTTTGCGGTAAGTGCATGCCCTAATTCATGAAGTACTACACAAAAGAACAAGACTAATATAAGTGCCTCATTTAGCAGAATTCGATTAAGGTCACTTCCCTGCTGTATTTCTAAAAATGCAACCCAAATGAGTAGTAATGTAAATGTCCAATGAACTTCTATTTTTATCCCTGAAACGCTTCCTATTCTCAAAATACCTTTCATACTTACTTATTTTAAACGAAGATATTTATGAACATGGTTTACACCAATGACATTGGTCATAGCTACAATTAACTCATCAAATTATATTTGATATAAAACATGAATTATTTACTGCCATGAACAAAATTATTACACTTACTGTAAACCCAGCAATTGATAAAAGCACTACTGTTGCCGGCATAAAACCAAATAGTAAATTACGATGTAACGTTCCTGTCTACGAACCTGGTGGTGGCGGAATTAATGTTTCGAGGGTAATTCAAGAATTAGGTGGTAATTCAATTTGTATGTACATGGCAGGAGGACCGACTGGCACCCAACTACAGAATCAGTTGACAGCATTAAATATAGTACAACAGGTTATTCCTATTTCTGGATGGGTTCGTGAGAATCTTGCAGTGACCGACACTAAAAACAATGCGCAATACCGCTTTGGTATGCCAGGTCCGGTGGTTAAGGATAGTGAGTGGAGAAGTGCTTTAAAACAATTGGATACTGTTTTATCGGAAAATGATTTTTTGGTAGCTAGTGGAAGCCTTTGCCTAGGAATGCCCATCGATTTTTTCGCGCAAATCTCTAAAATTGCCAAGAAGAATAAAGCAAAATATATTTTAGATACATCAGGTGAAGCTTTGATAAAAGGAGCTAATGAGGGAGTTTATTTATTAAAGCCAAATCTGGGTGAGTTGGCTACACTTTGCGGTATTGAAAAAATATCATACGTAGAACTTGAATCAATTGCTAAAGATTTTATAAAGAACAACCCCTGTGAGATTTTGGTGATTTCGATGGGGCCACAAGGCGCAATGATTGTCGCAAATAATGAAGTTAATCATATTAAGGCACCAATTGTATTTCAAAAAAGCACTATTGGTGCAGGCGATAGCATGGTAGCCGGAATGGTTTTAGCCTTAGCACAAGGAAAATCTATAAGGGAAATGGCTACATATGGGGTTGCTTGCGGAACTGCAGCCACCATGACAGCAGGAACCGAATTATGTAAAAAGAAAGATGTGGAAGAGCTTAATAAATGGATTTTAGAGAATTCGTAATTATAAAATTCGTTCTTAGACAACCCTTTACTTTCACGCTATATATCTAAATCACCTGATAATTGTTTCAATATAATCTCTGATAATTTTGCTTGAAACTTGGCATTACTAAAACGAACCTTAGCATTTATATAATTCAATTGCGCGGTTCTAAACTCAAGAGTTGGAATAATACCTATTCTATATTTTTCTACTGTAATATCAAGATTCTCTTTTGCTATGGCTTCATTACTACCTTCTAACTCAATAAGGCTTATGTTCGTTAAATAAGTTTGATACGTAGTTCCTAGTATTGACAATAATTGCTGCTGTTGTTGGGCTATAGCAACCTCTGAATTCTGCAACTCCAACTTGCCTATCTTCTCATCTCTATTTTGATTAAAGCCATCAAAAAGATTCAAGGTAGCACCAAATCCGTAATTAAATCCTCTTGAATTAGAACTTGTTGTAAAACCAAGACTTGATTCTGAGCTACCAAAATTATAACCCGTTGTAGCGTAAATGGTCGGGTATCTTGCCGCCTTTATTTGTTTTAGTTCTAACTCGTTAATTCGTTTATTTATACGTTCTGCGTTTAATTGTGGGTTATTAGAAATAACCAAAGATTCTAAATCTGGAAATAATAAACTGTCATCAACGAAAATTTCAGGCACCACAATAAAATCTGATTTCAAATCTCGCGCCAATTGCTGATTCAATTGAATTTTAGTGTTTGCGTATAATTCCTTTTGTCGCTGCATTAATGTCAGGTCGGTATTGAGATCTACCTTAGCATTCAAAACTTCTAGTTTAGATGCCTTACCAATCGAAAATCTATTTTGTGCTAATTCTACCCGTTGTTTAGAAATTAAAATGGTACTATCTAAAGCTGATAATTGCTGCTGTTGCTGTACTAAGTCATAATAAGTAATCATCACCTCACCTACCTTGGTAAGAATTACTTGCTTTAATTCGGCTTCACCCAAGTTTTGATTTTGCTTCAGTTGTTCAAAATTGGCAAACATTCGTAATCCATCAAACAAAGTCCAATTCATGGCCACACCATAATTCAAACTATTATTCTTTGCATTATCCTGTTCAACTTTCGAACCATCTGAACGTGTTTGTGAGAGGTTTTGAACACTATTATTATCAGTTAAACTGGCTTCTAAAGAAGGTAACATTCCCGCATAACCAGGACTTACAGATATTGAATCTATCTTTAAATTATTGTCCGCAGTCATTATTTGATAATTATTCTCAACCGCAGTCTTTACCGCATCTTGAATTGTTAGCACCTCTTGCCCATAAGAATTAAGAGCAATTAGAATTAAAAAAATGACTATATACTTATTGTTCTTCATTCTAATACGTTTCAAGCGCTTTAAACTCTGGTCTTTCTACTTTTTCCCTAGACCATAACATATAAAGGGCAGGAATTACAAATAAGGTTAGCATTAATGAAAACATAGTTCCACCAATAATTACCACTCCCATTCCAATTCTACTCGTAGACGCAGCACCTAATGACAGTGCAATTGGCAAAGCACCCAACGCAATAGTTAAACTTGTCATTAATATAGGCCGTAATCTAGATTCTGATGCTTGCAAAATTGCTTCCCTTTTTTCTAAACCTTGTTCTCGTAATTGATTAGCAAATTCTACAATTAGAATTCCATTTTTGGTAACTAAACCAATCAGCATAATAGTACCAATTTGACTAAAGATGTTCCAAGATTGACCAAATAACCAAAGTGAAAATAATGCACCAGCAACTGCCATAGGTACCGTCAATATTATTATGAAAGGATCTATAAAACTTTCAAATTGAGCAGCAAGAATCAGAAATATCAACAACAAAGCCAATCCGAAAGCAAACAATGTATTTGAACTACTCTCAACAAAATCTCTTGATTCTCCGCCTAAATCAGTGGTAAAGGAATCATCAAGAACCTTTTCCTTAATTCTTTCCATTGCAGCTATACCGTCATTTAGAGTTTTACCCGGAGCCAAATTTGCCGATACGGTCGCCGACATATATCTGTTATTGTGATATAATTGTGGTGGACTACTATGTTCTGAAGTTTGTACCAGGTTATCTAGTTGAATAAGAAGTCCATCTTTATTCTTTACAAATATGGAAGTTAAATCCATTGGCGCATTCCTATCTTCTTTATCAAATTGGCCTATTACCTGATATTGTTTTCCATTCATTAAAAAATATCCAAATCGCTGACCACTTAATGATAGTTGTAGCGTTTGTGCGACATCTATAACTGAAACCCCTAAAGTTTCAGCTTTTTCACGGTCTATGGTCACATAAATTTCTGGTTTATCGAACTTTAAATTTACATCTACGAATGAAAACGTTTCATCATTTTCAGCCTCTGCCATAAAAGCTGGAATATTTTCCTCGAGTTTTTTAAAATTCTGCGCTTGAATTATGAACTGAATTGGAGGACCTCCCCTTCTATTCACTGAAATAGTAGGTCGTTCAGACACATTTGATTTTCCGCCAACATAGGCTTTTGCCCAACGCCCTAGATCTTCCGCAATTTCATGTTGTGAACGTTCTCGCTCACTAGGATCCACTAAGGCGATATTAGCTCTACCACTATTTACCGAAGATGCTCCAAACCCAGGAGAAGTAAGAACAAGGCTTACTTTTTTCTCAGGCACAGAATCATTTATCAACTCTGTAATATCGGTCATTAAACGATCCATATATTCATAAGATGATCCTTCTGGTGCATTTACATTCAGTCGAACAAAACTACGATCGTCATAAGGAGCTGTTTCTTTGGGAAGTAAAACATAAAAAAGTGCAATAAGTCCCAAACAACCAAATAGAATAGGAAAACTCAGCCATTTTCTTTTCATAAAACTCCGTAAAGAATCGGCGTACGAATGATTCATTTTCAAAAAGTACTTTTCTGTAAAATGATAAAATTTTGACTGCTTTTGTTTACCAGGTTTAATAAGGTAAGCATTAAGCATAGGTGTTAAGGATAAGGATACAAAAGCAGAGACTAATACTGCAGCCCCTAGTACTACACCAAATTCCCGAAAGAGCCTGCCTACGAAACCTTCTAAGAAAATAACAGGAAGAAATACAGCCGCCAAGGTTATAGATATAGATATAACTGCGAAGAATATTTCATTAGACCCTTTTATTGCAGCTTCTATCGGGCTCATGCCCTCCTCTACTTTTTTGTAGATGTTCTCAGTTACCACAATCCCATCATCTACCACAAGACCCGTAGCCAAAACGATGGCCAATAATGTTAATACGTTTATCGAATAACCAAATAGCCACATTATAAAAAAGGTTGCTATTAAGGAAACAGGAATATCTATTAATGGCCTTAGCGCCATGGACCAGTTTCTAAAGAATACGAAAATCACTAGAATTACCAGTATAATCGATATTAGAAGGGTTTCTGCCACCTCGGTAACTGCACGTCTCACAAAAACGGTATCATCGATTACCACGTTCAACTTAAATCCTTCAGGCAAGTCTTTCTTGAGCTTTTCATATTCCTCATAAAACGCATCTGCAATTTCCAGATAATTTGTTCCAGGTTGGGGAATCACCGCTGTAGCAACCATTGGCTGACCAGAATCGCTCATTTTGGTTTCCATATTCTCCCCTTCTAACGTGGCTTTACCAACATCACTTAGGCGTACCAATTTCTCACCATTCGCCATGATGATGATATTGTTGAACTGTTCTTCGGTATTTAGGTTTCCAATTGTTTTAACCGTTAGTTCAGTGTTGTCGCCCGTTAACTTACCTGATGGCAATTCTACATTCTGAGCCAATAAAGCCGTACGAACATCTGACACTGTAAGGCCGTAGGAAGATAATTTTAAAGGATCTATCCAAAGACGCATCGCATATCTTCGTTGACCCCAAATTTGAACGCTACTTACTCCTGGTATAGTTTCTATACGCTGAGCAATTACATTTTCTGCATAATCAGATAGTTCTAAAATATTCTTACCATCACTTTGAACCGTCATGGACAGAATACGCTGTGCATCGGCATCTGATTTAGATACTACCGGTGGCGCATCTAAGTCATCAGGCAAGCTTCTAACAGCTTGTGAAACCTTATCTCTAACATCATTAGCGGCATCTTCTAAATTTTTATCTAGATTAAATTCGATGCTTATTGAACTTGAACCCTGTACACTCGATGATGTAATATTTCGAATTCCGTCAATTGAATTAATAGCTTTTTCTAAAGGTTCAGTAATCTGAGATTCAATTATATCAGCATTCGCGCCCGAATAAGTAGTACGTACCGAAACTTGTGCTGGATCAATAGATGGAAATTCACGTACGCCTAAGTATGTATATCCAATAATTCCAAATAGAACAATTGTAAGGTTCATTACAATTGTCAAAACCGGTCGCTTTATACTTAAGGTAGATAAATTCATTTCTCAGCAGAACTAGTTTGTGGTTTGTTAAAGTCTATTGTAACGGGAGTACCATTTTTTAAGGACATAACACCATAAGTTAAAATTGTATCGCCTGCTTTTAAACCCGATAATACCCGAACCTCATTTCCGGTACGAGCTCCAATTTCTACATCTATTTCCTTAGCTTTTCCTTGTTCCGAAATAAAAATTCTTTTACCATTCTGTACTGGTATTAAGGATTCTGATGGTACCATTAGTGCGTTATCAACACTCTCTAAAGGCAAAATTACATTTGCATATGTACCTGGATACAACTTCCCTTCTTTATTCTCTGCAATGGCTCTCATTCTCAAGGTCCGTGTGGCAATTTCAACTTCTGGTTCAATAGCATAAACCTTTGCTTCATATTCCGCATTGGAATCTGATGTCGAAAAGGTTAATTCTGAACCAATTGAAACCTGCGAAGCATACTTCTCTGGTATAGAAAATGTTATTTTTAATTTACTCGTATTAACCAATTTTGCAATTGGAGTAACAGGTGTAACATAAGTTCCTTTGGAAATTGAACGTAAACCAATAGTTCCTGAAAATGGAGCGCGAACAATGGTTTTTGAAAGTTGGGCTTGTATTAGTTCAGATTCGGCACTAGCAGACTGAAAATCTGCACTCACAATTTCATATTCTTCTTGACTAATTGCTTGTTTCTCTAATAATAGCTTTGCTCTTCGCTCGTTTTCAAAAGCTAATTTTTGGGCCGTCTGTACTTTAGATAATTGGGCCTGTAGTTCAATATCATTAACTTTAAACAGCACTTGACCCTGCGAAACCTTACTGCCTTCTTCAAAATTTATACTTTCGACTACCCCAGAAACTTCGCTTCTAATCTCTATTTGTTCATTAGCCTCAATAGTCCCGGACAAGGAGATATTATCATTGAACTGCTGTGCCTGTAAAACCATACCTTTTACATTGGTTGTCTTTACTAAAGCATCGGTTGACTTCGGTGACCCAATTTCACTGTTCGAATTGATTCGATACACAATCAACGAAATAATCCCTATTATCAATAAACTATAAACTATGTATTTTACTTTCATAGGCAGTAAGGAAAGATATTAGATATTCTGTTTTTCGAACACTAACAAATCTAATTCTAATAGACTATTTTATGTAAATGTTAGGCATTATTTAACATGCTTTTAGCATGAAATTATAGCTAATTCATCTATGAGATCTTGAATTAAAAAAACCCTTACTCTCTATGACAGCAATTATTTAAAAAGGTTTAATTAAAATATAATTTTAACATAAATAATCCTTCCAATTGAAGAGTATTGAATTCTATCAAGTGAATTAGCACGTTAAAGTATATAAGCTAATCTAAATGGTTGTCACAAATAAAATGTTAAACCCACTTAATTGCACTATGTGTTGACCCTATCATTTTAGAGGAATGACGAATAACTTCTATCCCAATCTTTCCATATTACTTCATATCCCTGTGATTGAATCATCTTTTTAATTTCATCGGTACTTCGCTCATCTGAAATTTCAAATTGCTCCAATGATTCTGGGTCAACCGTATAACCGCCAGGATTTGTTTTGGATTCAGCACTTATTGAGGTAATTCCCAAGTTTATAATATTATTTCTGAAGATTTCACTTTCACGTGTAGACATTGACAGTTCAACATCTTCGTCTAAAAGACGGTAAGCACATATTAATTGTACCAAATCGGAATCTGTCATTTCGACCTTGGGTTGAACCTCGCCTTGATGAGGACGTAGCCTTGGAAAAGAAATGGAATATTTTGTTTTCCAATACGTCTTCTGTAAATATTTTAAATGAAGTGCCGTATAAAAACTATCTACACGCCAATCTTCTAATCCGAATAGTGCACCCAATCCTATTTTATGGATTCCGGCTTTTCCTAAACGGTCGGGAGTATTCAAGCGATAATCGAAATTTGATTTTTTACCCTTTGGGTGGTGTGTTTTGTACGTTGCTTTATGATACGTTTCTTGATATACCAATACCGCATACAAACCTTCCTGAATTAAGGTTTTATATTCTTCCTCATCTAATGGCTGCACCTCAATACTAATATTTGAAAAGTGTTCACGAATTAAAGCTATGGCATTTTTCAAATAAGATACACCAACCGTTCTATTAGCTTCGCCAGTAACCAAAAGTATATGGTCGTATCCTAATCTTTTTATATGTGCCACCTCTTCAATAATTTCCTTATCGGAAAGTGTTTTCCTTCGAATCTTATTGATCATACTAAAACCGCAGTAGGTACAGATATTCTGGCATTCATTTGAAAGATACATAGGTATGTACATTTGCATGGTGTTACCGAACCGCTTCTTTGTCAGCCCATTACTGCGTTGTGCCATGTGCTCTATAAATGGCTTTGCAGCAGGGGAAATCAAAACCTTAAAATCCTCAAGGGTAATCTTTTCTTTTACCAATACGTTTTTTACGTCGAAAGAAGTGAAACTATAAATTTCATTCACAAGCGTATCCCAATCATAGGCTTCGAAAGTGTCTTTAAATTTACTCATTCAAGAAAGATGTTAAAGGGCTACTTGCTTCGGCATATTGTTTTACTGGTGCCAACTTCGCTAAGTAAGCCATTCTACCCGCTTCTACCGCCATCTTAAAAGCAATTCCCATTGCAACAGGATTTTGAGATACTGCTATCGCCGTGTTTACCAACACGGCATCCGCGCCTAATTCCATTGCATATGCCGCATGCGACGGTGCACCAATACCTGCGTCTACAATCACTGGCACATTACTTTGCTCAATTATAATTTCCAAGAAATCTTTGGTCATCAATCCTTTATTGCTGCCAATTGGTGCTCCTAAAGGCATTACACATTGAACGCCAACATCTTCTAACCGTTTACACAAAACAGGGTCTGCGTGAATATACGGCATCACCACAAAACCTAAATCAACCAATTCTTTAGCTGCCTTTAGGGTCTCAATAGGATCAGGCAATAAAAACCTAGGGTCTGGATGAATCTCTAATTTAATCCAATTGGTCTCTAGAGCCTCCCTTGCTAATTCAGCTGCAAAAACAGCTTCCTTTGCAGTTCGCACCCCTGATGTATTTGGTAAAAGGTTGATGGATTTATCTTTTAAATGAACCAATATATCATCAGATTCATTATTCGCCTCAACTCTCTTCAAGGCTACGGTTACCAATTCGCTTTCAGAAGCTAAAATTGAATCTCGCATTTTTTGAGAGCTGTTAAACTTCCCTGTACCAACAAACAATCTTGAGGTAAAGGTTTTATTAGCTATTCTGAGTACGTCTCCCATTAATTATTATTTTGATAAGGCGTCCATACTTTTTCCTGCACTTCATCTCCTGCTATTAACTGCTTAAACTTCCCAATTCGATTAAAGTCTGTGGTTATCGCTCCTGAAACAGCAATTCCGTGAACTCCGGTTTTCATAATATCGGAGACATCATCCAAGGTTATTCCACCAACAGCAATAATGGGCGTTTCTGTATCAAGATTCTTTAATATGTTCGTATATCCATCTAAACCTAAAACCGGACTCAAATTCTCTTTGGTTAATGTAAATCGAAACGGTCCCATACCTATATAATCTACATTTTTGGAAAGGAGTGTTTTACAATCTTCTAAAGTATTTGCTGTACCGCCAACAAGCTGCCAAGAATATAAATGTTTGCGTGCGATTGATGGACATGAGTCAGATTGACCTAAGTGCACTCCGTCGGCCTTTACGATTTTCGCAATTTTATAATAATCGTTAATTATTAAACGCGTTTGAAATCGACCTGTAATTTCCCTAGCTTTTTCAGCTGCTTCTAGAATAGACGCTTCCTTAAATTTTTTAAGTCGCAACTGTACTAATTCAATACCACTAGTACACGCATTGTTAATATTCGTTAAGTGCTCTTCTACTGTTTTCCCTTGTGAGATATAATGCAATTTTGGTATCATTCTTTTTTTTGTTTTGTATGTATTCCCAATAATGAAGGATGAGAATTTAAAAATTGTTCAGTGTAATATTTTGCATTCTTGCAAGCATCTTCCAATTCAATATCCAAGGTAATGTTACTTGCCAACGCTGAAGACAGAACACAACCACTACCATGCTTTTCTATAACTTCATCTAAAAATGGAGGAATATTTACCATTATGATTTTACTATAATACAATTCATCATAGCCCTTTTTGTCTTTTCTATGTCCGCCTTTTAAATAGATGTTCGTGAAACTGCTAATATGCTCGAGTGTATCTTCAATATTCATTTGAGGATATAAACTTTTAATTTCATTGTAATTAGGAGTAATTATATAACAATGCTTCCAGATTTCATCTAGCACGTTTTGATCTTCACCCCCATGAAAATCATAACCGTCACTAGCTTTTATAATTGGGTCTAAAACAATTTTTAACTTCGGATTTATCGTATGTAATCTTTCCAATATTAAAAGTAAGGTCTGCCATGATTCAACAATTCCAATTTTAACTGTATTGATTTCAAAGCGCTCGAAAACCATTTCTATTTGGGATATAATAGTCTCTACAGGAACCCAAGAACACTGTTTGAATTCAATATCATTTTGAACCGTAATAGCCGTACAAACAGATAGCCCATACAACCCATGGGCATCAAAAGTTTTGATATCTGATGTGACCCCAGCACCAGCACTAGGGTCGTGGCCTGCAATGGTCAATATATATTTTAGGTTATTCAAAATATCTTTTCATTTTTTTAAAAGATTCAACCGGTTCGCTACTGTTCCAAATACCACCTAAAACACCAATACCTTTATACCCTAAAGTATCAAAAGTTTTTATGTTCTTTGTGGTTACACCGCCCATGCCAATTATTGTCTTATCAATGTGATTAACATCAAATCCGCGTCCTTGGTATCCAGGTTTTGAGATAGATGAAAAAACGGGACTTAATAAATGGTAGTCAAATTCAAAGTCACATTCCTCGAGCGCTGTTAATTCATGAAATGAACTGCTAATAGTTTTACCATACATCTCTAGATTCTTAAAATATCGACCAGGGTTGTCAATATGATCTAATCTTTTCTTTTCTTGAAAATGAATTCCCTTTAAATTAAATTCATTCACTAGTTCGTGAAATAAATGTACCACTACCCTATTATGGTATTTTGAATCTATTTGATTCAAATATTTACGATGCTGTTCTACGTTTTTATAAGGTTTTCTAAAATGATAGTATTCTAAACCTTCTTCAAATAATTGATGAAGTATTTCAATTTCATTAGTAATATCATTTTCTGGCGCTATTAAAACTATCATTTTGACTTTTATTTCGACATTGCTCAATTTATAACTAACTTTTTAAGTTAGGGATTGAAGCGGCATCCTTTTTTATTTTACTTAAAAAAGATATAGAGAGAAAGCCCGACCACACTTTTTTAAGTGTGGAAACTCCCAAATCATTATCTTATAAATATACTTTTGATCCTTTATTCTTAAACTCTTTAGACTTTTCATCCATTCCTTTTTGAATCACTTCGTTGTCTACAATATCATTTTCTGCAGCGAAATCGCGAACTTCTTGTGATATTTTCATTGAACAGAATTTTGGACCGCACATAGAACAGAAATGTGCAACTTTCGCACCATCGGCAGGTAATGTCTCATCATGATATTCTAAAGCACGCTCAGGGTCGAGACCTAAGTTAAACTGATCTTCCCAACGGAATTCAAATCGGGCCATACTTAATGCATTATCTCGATGTTGTGCACCTGGATGCCCTTTTGCCAAATCGGCAGCATGCGCAGCCAATTTATAAGTAACAACTCCCACCCGAACATCTTCTTTATTCGGCAATCCTAAGTGTTCTTTTGGTGTTACATAACAGAGCATCGCACACCCGAACCAACCAATCATTGCAGCACCTATACCTGAGGTAATATGGTCATAACCAGGAGCAATATCAGTCGTTAAAGGACCTAATGTATAAAAAGGAGCTTCGTCACAAACTTCAATCTGCTTTTCCATATTTTCCTTGATCATGTGCATAGGTACATGGCCAGGCCCTTCTATGAAGCATTGCACTTCATGCTTTCTAGCTATTTGAGTTAATTCTCCTAAAGTTTCAAGTTCTGCAAATTGCGCTTCATCATTCGCATCGGCAATAGACCCAGGGCGCAACCCATCTCCTAAAGAAAATGCTACATCATATTTCTTCAAAATCTCGCAAATGTCTTCAAAATGAGTATATAAAAAACTCTCTTTATGATGTGCTAAACACCATTTGGCCATAATTGATCCACCACGGGAAACAATACCGGTTACCCGACTCGCTGTCATCGGCACATAGCGCAACAATACCCCTGCGTGAATGGTAAAATAGTCTACACCTTGTTCGGCCTGTTCTATTAAAGTATCGCGAAAAATCTCCCAAGTTAAGTCTTCGGCAACACCGTTTACTTTTTCTAAAGCTTGGTAAATAGGAACGGTACCAACAGGTACGGGAGAGTTACGAATTATCCATTCACGGGTTTCATGTATGTTTTGACCCGTAGAAAGGTCCATGATGTTATCAGCGCCCCATCTACAGGCCCACACCGCTTTTTCCACTTCTTCTTCTATAGAAGATGTCGTTGCAGAATTGCCTATGTTCGCATTTATTTTTACCAAAAAATTTCGACCCAAAATCATCGGTTCTGCCTCTGGATGATTAATATTAGATGGAATAACTGCTCGACCTCTAGCTACTTCTTCCCGAACAAATTCCGGAGTAATTTTAGCAGGAATAGATGCTCCAAAATGCTCCCCAGGATGTTGTTTTTTAATTTCGGTCATCTCATCTATTCGTTGATTTTCACGAATAGCGATGTACTCCATTTCGGGGGTTATAATTCCTTTTTTGGCGTAATGTAATTGCGTTACATTTTTGCCACCCTTAGCGCGCAAAGGTTTTTTTAATAACGAAAAACGCATATGCTCTAGACTCATATCTTTTAAGCGTTCATTGCAATAATCAGATGAAAATTCATTTAAACGCTCCACATCATTTCTATCCATTATCCATTGCTCACGTATTCTTTCAATACCAAGGTGAACATTGATTACTTTTTCAGGATCTGTATATGGACCAGAAGTATCATACACCGTTACAGGCTCATTCGATGTCATTTTTCCAGTAATAGAATGTTTAGTATCACTCAAAGCTATTTCGCGCATCGCCACTTTAATTTGTGGATGTATGATACCACTTACATAAATTTTTGTGGAATTAGGAAAAGGATGCCTTGTTATCTTCCCCTCTTTTGGTGCTGTATCTTTATTTTTCATTTAGAGTATGTTGTTTAAATATTGAGTAGGGAATTATCCGCCTTGAGCGGCCTGAATTATTAAAACATTGTCTTCATTGGACAAGGTTATTGATTCCCAAAAATTTTTAGAGATAATGGCATTTTGAATTGCAACAGCAATGCCGATTTTGGGTGAATTTAATTGCTCAAGTAATTGAAGAATTGTCGAGCCTTCTTCGATTTCTAAACTTTGCTCGTTGACCCAGATTTTAATCATAGTACAGTATATTTTTTAAATATGCTGTAAATAATAAGGGCTTCGAGAAAGTATTGAATTGATAGGTAAATGCGTTTTAGAACGCTTACTATCATGAAAAGGATGCGTAAACACATATTACAATGTGTTTTTCTACTTTTCCCTTCGTTGGTACTAACCAAATCAGGTTCAAAGGGTTTTTCTCAGTTCTAAAATTTTAGAACACCCCTAAAGTTTACGGTATAAAGTTATAGAAAAAAATACTCCTAATGGATTATAACTATCATTTATTTAAAATAACACATACAACTCGAAATTCTGCTAAATAATGCCCCCTATTGACCTAGTCAATTATAAATTTGTCAATTTACTGATTACGTTGACTATATAAAAAAGAAGATTATCAAAGAAGTTGGTCTTCGATGGCAGTTTAGAATATACCTATTAATAATAAGGATAAGCAATTAGATGGTATTCATAAATCTTGGCTAGAAAATGGAAGACTTTACCTTGATTTTTAAGTAAAAAATAGAAAGCGTTATGGATTACAAAATAAATGAATTTTAAAACCCAATTAATGGATTTAAATCATATTAAAAGAAACTCCTAGTGCAACGTCTTTTATAGAGGTTTTAGTTCATTCTTTAATGATTCTATAAAAATCTGTGAAACCATGTAAAACACAGAGTTAACCACATTTTTGAGCATGTCCACAACATAACATTTTAAGATTCCATTTACTTCAATAGTTTAGCCTTCTAATACCCCCCACCTAACAACGCTAAATAATGTCAACCAAACTTGTTGAAAAGCCCTCAAAAAAGTTCATTACACTTCTTTTATTACTTGCTTTTGTTAGCATATCTCATGCGCAGCTGTCAGTCCCATTTGAACCGAGATTACCTGGTGGTAATATAAAGGTAAAAGGAGATCTAGTTTATGTTGCTAACAATATTGTCAGTGTAAGTAGCAATCCTAATGTTGCTTATAATGGTAGTTCTAGCAACCAGAATGTTTATATGGACTATATAGATATCGATGGAGACGCAAATACCTTCAGTTCTAGTATTGCAGAATTGAACGCGCCATCTTGTTCGGCGGTTGTTTATGCCGGACTGTATTGGGGAGGAATCTATCGTGACACCAATAGAGGAAATGGATATAAATCTGTAAAATTTAAGACTCCTGGTGGGTCTTACATCGATATTGGGCCTAATAGTAATTCTCAATTTGAATACGAACAAATATATGATAAGGACGGTGACCGAGATGGTGACGGATTTACAGATCCAGGTGTAATCGATGTAGATTACTTAAGTGGTCAAAACATGACCTCATATCTTAACTATGCTAACGTAACCCATTTACTATCTGGTTTGGTAGACCCTAATGGCGAGTATGCCGTAGCAAATATAGTAGCATCTACTAACGAAAAAAATGTCAGTGCGGGTTGGACCATGGTCGTTATTTATGAAAATCTTAATTCAACCAGCAAGTACATCTCTACTTTTGACGGCTATGCAGCCATGGGAAGCACTTATAAAGAAGTAAGTTTCCCATTCGGTGGATTTAAAACTGTACCAGCACCACTACCCGTTAATGCCGTAATTGGGGCAGGAACTATGGATGGAGACAGAATTACTGGCCCTAGCATGCGCTTTAGAGCAAAACCAACGGATGGCTGGACCTATTTGAGCGATGCCATTAACCCTAGCAATAACATTTTTAATAGTACTATAAGTAATTTAGGTAGTTGGGTAGACACAAGAAACCCAGCAAGTCATAATACCTTAGGATGGGATGCCGATATTTTAAAACTTAAAAACCCTGATAATTCAGTATTGCCCAATGACCACGATAATGGCGAAATACTAATAAGTACCTCTAGTGAAGGTGTTATACTTTTTCTAACTACCGTCGCCGTTGAAATCATTGATCCAGACATTCTGGTTGAAAAAAAGGTTGAAGATTTAGCTGGTAATGATATTACTGGTGCAGGTGTATTGCTCGGCGAATCTTTGGAGTATGTTCTTCGTTTCTGGAACCGCGGTAATGACAATGCCACCAACTTTACAATTCGTGATGTTCTTCCTGAAAATGTTGAAATAGAGAGTATTGACCTTGACAAGGCTCCAGGTACTACAACAACTATTAATCCTTCCGATTCTCGAGAAATAACATTTAATATTCCTGATGTATTAGTAACCAAAGAAAGTAACACCTACGAAATACGAATAAAGGTTAAGGTTTCTAATGATTGTCATGATTTTGTGACTGCATGTAGTTCTACTATCAATAACACTGCATATTCAACTTATAATGGAGTTACCAGTGGACAAACCATATCTGATGATCCAAGTGTATCTAATGTGAGTAGTTGCGGCTTCGTGACACTGGGAGCTACCAATTTCCTTTTAGATGACCTTACAAATTGTAGTTTTGAAAACGAAATTCAAATCTGTGGAGACAAAACAGAACTCAATGCAGGAGCAGGATATGACACATATACCTGGTATAAAGATTTAAATAATAATGGACAGTTAGATTCAACGGATACTGTTTATAGTGATAGTGACCCTGATAATGACCCTACAACGGTATTGGTACAAGAAACAGGTCAATATTTAGTAGTAAAAGAGTCTGCCTCTTGTGGTACTAATACAGAAATCAATATAGTAACTCGTTTTGGTAATACTCAGATAAACCCCATAATCAATTATTTCAACACTTTAAATGGTGATGCAAATTTTACCAACGATATACAAGGAGAAATAGTTACTTGTTCAAATGATAATTCAGAATTACCTAAACTATTCCTTTGTGGCACAAATGACACACAAGAAATACTGCTTAATATAACCGATGCTCTTAAAATATCATGGCAGAAACTGAATGAAGGAAGCTGTAGTATTATAAATCCAGATTGTCCAAATAACCAAATTGGATGTTCTTATTCAGAAGTAAATACCGGTAACGGATTTACTGTAAATACTGAAGGCCGCTATCGACTGGTAATCTCTTACTCTGGTGGTTGTAACAGTATCTTTTATTTTGATGTTTTCCAGAACAATCTTGATTTTGACTATGATAGCGAAGATATCTTTTGTTCCACAGATGGATTTATAAGAATAAATAATGTTGGTTCTGGATATGGTTATCAGTTAGTAGATACTGATTCAGATTCAGTAGTAGTATCTTATTCTGCCAAGAACGGTCCAAACTTTACAATTTCGGATTCTGGTATCTATCGTGTTGATTTCACTCAGTTAGATCCATCTACAGGCGAGCCTATAGAAGGAAGTTGTGTTTTTAGCACTGAAAATATTGGTGTCGAAGACATGAACCTTACACTTAATCTTTCAAAAGAACCCGTTACTTGTATGAGTCAGGGAAGTGTAAGACTACAAATGGGGCAAGGTCGAGCAAACTATCATTATCGACTTTATAAAGACAATGGTTCTGGAGCTCCAGGTATACTCGTTGATGATGAATTGGCCCAAATAAGCAGCGACATATCTTTTAATGGACTTATAGCCGGAGATTATGTTGTGGTGGTCAGTACCGATGATGACTGTGAAGTAACTGAAACATTTACAATTATTGAAATTCCTGACCCACAAGTAAGTGCGGTAACCACAAAACATATATCGTGTACTGATGGTCTTGTTACCCTAAAAGGAACAAAAGGTTCTCCAGATCCATCCTACTTATATGCGATATGGGAAAAAAATGGCAGCTCCTCTTACACTAAAATTTCAGACATTCCATCTAGTGAATTTCAACGTGACACCATCGCTCCCGGAGTTTTTAATTTTACTTCAGGAGAAGAAGGTACCTATCGTTTTGTGATAGTTGACGGCAATAATTGCTGGTCCCTTTCCAATGAAATCACCATTAATGATTTAGGTGACCTAAGCATAGCCACACCAACTATAGATTCTGAGGTGAGGTGTGAGGGTTCAAGTACAGGTCAAGTTACAATGAATGTTTCTGGGGCACAAACTCCCTATATATATTCAATTAATAACTGGAGCACACAACAGAACGATCCTACTTTTGTAAACTTGTCCCCTGGCACATACACCGTTAAAGTAAGAGGTACAGATGGGTGCGAAGGTGAATTAGACTTTACGTTAGATGATCCTGAATCCTTTAAAGCCAATGCAGGTGTTTCAAGCACGGGTACTTGTGATGTCAATGAATATTCTGAAGTTCGTTTTACCAATGTTGAAGGCGGTACAGCACCTTATCAGTTTAGTTTTGACGGAGGAAGTACATTTATTGTGGATGACCCCATGAATTCTAGTTTAAGAACTAAACAATTACCTTCAGGAAGCCATATTTTAATCGCTAAAGATTCTAGAGGTTGTGAAATTTCTATACCTCTTACTATTGACCAAGTGCCTCCGATACCGGTCTTTGATACAGATTTAGATTATGATTGTGAAGGTAACGGTGACATTATAGTTACTTCCAACCAAACTATTTATAACTATGTATACACTATAAATACTACTCCTACAGTATCGGTTACAGATGGAATATTTGCTGGTATAGTACCTGGCACATATAATATTACGGCTGAATACACAGAAAACAACCCACCTAACCCTAGTGTACTTCTTCTTGAAGATTTCGGTAGTGGACCTACAGTTGATAGCGATTTTACTGTGGGCTACACTTATGAAGATCAAGCGGGCAGCAACAAATATGTAAACGATTTCGAATATTCTGTCACTAGCTATATCGTTTCTCCATTTAGTTCATGGCTACGCCCAACCGACCATACATCGAACGGTACAGATTCGAATGGCCGTTATTTGGTCATCAACGTAGGTTCACCAAAACCAGGACAGGTTATTTATCAAAAACCGATAGTAGATATTATCCCTAATCAAGATATGAGAGTATCTTTTTCAGCTATCAACTTACTTAAAAGTGGTGGACAATTAGACCCAAATATTTATGTTCAAATGCGTATTCCTGGTACCGGAACGGTAGTTGGGGAAGTACAGACCAATGATATTCCTAAAAATAAAGATTGGAATTCCTATGAGTTTTCCATGAACCCTGGCTCCAATACTGAATTAGATTTCACTATCATTTCCAAAAAAATTGGAAATAGTGGAAATGATGTGGCCATCGATGATATTTTAGTAGAACAGATTCCACAATCTTGCCCTAGAATAATGAATATCCCCGTGGTTATCGAGGATGGAAAAGATTTTGAAACGAGCATAATCGGTTATACGAATGTAACCTGTAATGGTGATAATAACGGCTCCATTTCATTTGATGTAGATAATTTTGACGCCAATAACGGTTTTGAGTATTCTATTGATAGTGGGAGTAATTGGATTTTATCTAAAACATCTCCGGTTACAACTGCCAAAGTACTTTCGGCAGGAACACAAAGTGTATTGGTTAGAAAGGTAGATGATACATCTTGCTCTATAACCTTGACCCAAATTATTGCTGAACCCGATGCAATTGTAATTAATACAAGTATTGAGCAAAATCCTACATGTAGTGATCCTACCGGAACAATTAAAGCAGCAGTTACGGGTGGCATCCAAACATACGAATACGCATTAGAAGATGATTTAGGTAATACATTGGTTGCCTTTCCAAACAGCACTGGTGCAACTTTTAATGGATTAACTACAGGAAAATATGTTATCGTTGTTAAAGATATTAATGATTGTTTTGAAAAAAGTGCTGTGGTTTCCATAAATGCCCCAGTAGCACTTACTTATAGTTCAGTCTACACGAGTTGTTATGATGGGGGCAATAATGCCACAATTAAACTTAATGCCGATACAGGTAGCGGCGGATATCTTTTTCAATTAAATGGAGGTCCATGGCAAACGCCTACTCCATCTACATCGAATACGTATACTTTCGATGGTTTATCAAATGGAATATATACCGTTAATGTTAAAGATTCTTATGGATGTGATGGAGGAGTTACCACAATCACCATCGACTCACAACTTTTGGTCAATATATCAAAAACGGATGTAAGCACGTGTGCAGATGGCGCAATAGACGTGACTGCATCTGGTGGCAATGGAACTCTCGTCTACGCATTGGTTCCAAAAGGTGACACCGCGACGACAAGTGATTTTATTACCTCAACTAACTTTTCGATTGATAATGCCTTGGCCATAGCAAACCTAACAGGATTTGATTTATACGTACGTGATAACAACGGTGCCTCATCATTTTGCGAAGTTATTGTAGCCAATATTATTGTGAATCCCGCAGTGGAATGGGAATTAAGTGTTACTCCAAAAGACCCAGACTGTAATGGCGGTAATGGAACCATAGTTGTCGATATTCAAAAATTAGGGGGAGGAAGTCTATCCACCTCAGAAATAACTCAAGCAGGACCATTTACCTACTTTCTATATGAAGGTGGAAGTGAGATTGCTTCTGTTTCAAACCTGTCTGCAGTTACCAATACTTTCAACAATACTCCGGCTGGTACTTATGAAGTACGCGTAACAGATGGGTTGGGATGCACTGTTATAGAATCTACTATAGCTATTGTAGACCCACCAGTACTTACCGCAGAGGTCGAAACAGATTTCACCACAGGTACTTGTACTCCGGCTTTTGGATTTAAATTTAAAAATTACCCAACCGCAGGATTGAGCGGAACTCTTGAATTTAGTCACGACAATGGAGCTTCATGGAGAACCACTGATACTTTTGATGATTTGGGCCTTACTTCTGGATATGAAATTCAACCATCGATTAGAACAGTAGATGGTAGTGGTAATACTTTATGCAGGTATAACTTGCCACTTTATACCTTAACCTATCCTTTAGATAACCTTGATATTAACATACTACCCATTATTGTAGATTGTAATCAACTAGTGGTGAAAGTTCAAGGAAGTCAAGGTAATGCACCGTACGTATATACCTATACCGAGGATCCTATTAATTTTGACCCCGGTACAGCATCTTGGACCGTGACCCCACAAGGCATAAACGACCCTTATGAATTTTCGGGTTTAACACCTGGTAGAAGCTATACGTTCTATGCAAAGGATGCAAGTAGTTGTGTTCGTGAAAGTCTTGAAAACGTAAATGATTTGGTGAATATCCCTATTGACATTACTTACAATGTTATTCCAAGTTGTAGTGATGCAACTAGTGGGTCTATCACTTTTACGATAAATCCAGATACTGCTGAACCAAACATGAGATGGGAACTTTATGAAGTAGGTGATATAAACCCTACTTTATTTAGTGGAACTGGAGCATCTGCTGAAAATGTTGCGTATTCCTCTACAATTGAGTTTTTAAACCTTCCGGTTGGCAATTATTATATTGAAGTCACTCAAGTAAATAGTACCATGGCAGATGCATGCCACGGGGGAAGCGAAAACATAGAAATTGAAAAACAGCTTCCTATTACAGCAACCGTAACTGAAACAAAGGAAATTGGCTGTAACCAAACCGGACTCATATCTGTAACCAATATTAATGGAGGTACTGCTCCATATACGTTTGATATAACTGGACCAGCCGGATTTACTGCTATTACTGCAACATCGCAGAACCCTATTGAAATACCAGCTAATTCTCCAGCAGGTAATTATAATGTTACAATAACCGACGTTTATGGTTGTACAACAAGTGCTCCGTATACCGTTGCTATGACGCTCACTCCAAACCCAATTATTACTGATATTCAAGTGGCAAATTGTGATGGTAATATCGAACTTACCATATCTGCAACTTCCCTTGTAGGAAACCTTAGATACGCTATTGTAGCAACAGGCGGTTCAACCCCTACTTCATTCTTAAACAATGGAGGAGTTTTCACTGGAGTAACATCGGGTGATTATGATATGTATGTTATTGATGGTAATGGTTGCTCTACAGCTCATACGACGTTTACCGTACAACCTGCCTTACAAGCAAATGTTAAATTGACCAAATTTCTAGACTGTTCGGCACCCCAAAATGCCATCATAAAAATTGAAGCGCTACAAGGCTCGGGAGTATATGAGTATTCGGTTGAAGAAACCACTTCATCTACCATGTTCGTTCCTAAAACAACCATGGGAGGAAGTTCTATTGAATATCACCCTACAGTTGCTGGAACTTATGAAATAAAAGTTTTTGTTGATGCTACCACAGACCATGAAGCTTGTGAAAGAATATTTACAATTGTAGTTGCTGATAGAATTGAACCTGAGTTTTTGGCTACGCCTACAGATGTTAGTTGTAACGGTGCAAATGATGGTCGTATAACCATTACACAAACGGATAATGGAATTTCGCCATTGACTTATGAATTATTAGATAGTGCTCTGAACCCTATTCCATCGGCAGATTTCACCTATGACAGCGCTACAAGAAGTTTTCAAGGTTTAGCTCCAATCGATTATGTAGTTAGGGCCACCGGAACAAATGGTTGTAGTAAAAATTCTTTTGTTAAATCAATTGATGAACCAACAGCAATTACTGTAAACATTCCTGCTACTGATGTAGTACAATTTGGTTGCGAAGCAGGAAATAATTCAGATTATGCTTCAATCATTGTGAACTCCGTAGCAGTAATTGGAGGTGCCGGAAATTATGTACGATATGAGTTTGTCGACGCTTCTAACAATGTCATTCAAGACGGAAACAATAATAAATTCTTTATAACCAATTTAGCAGGCGGAGCCTATACTATTAATGTATATGATACTGCCGGATGCATGGGTACCACAACTGCAATCATCAATCCTTTTGATGAATTACAAGATGCCGATATAGTAATTGATGATGAAATTTCATGTGCCAACAATGGTGAAACCATAACCATTACAGCAAATGGTACACTGTCCGATTCTTTAACTGCCGGACACAATTATAGTTTTGAAAATGTGGCCACAGGAGACACCAACACAACAGGTATGTTTTTAGATTTAGAAGTTGGTATTCATGCTTTCAGAGTAACTAATACAATTACTAATTGTTCCATTACGGTAACCCAAACTGTTGAAGAAATAGAAGACTTCGATATAAATGTAGTTAAAGATAGTGCCGTGGTTTGTGCAGGAGATACGAGTCAGAACCATTTAGAAATTACAGGAGGATATTCTGGTAATTTTGATTGGACTGTATGGAATGCAAATGGTACGCTTTCTGATATAAGTGATGACACTAATGTTTCTAATGGAAGCGGAACTGCAACTATAAGTGGTAATATAGATTTGCCAAAGGGAACTTATCGTATCGCTGTTGAACAAATGGACTTTCCGTATTGTACCGAAGAAACGATGGTCACCATTGGTGGTGCAGATACAGCATTAGATGCTATTATAAGTGAAATCGGGAATGCTTCATGCTCAAATAACCAAGGAAGATTATCTGTGAAGCCTACCGGTGGAATAGCACCATATACTATCTATATCCCTTCATTAGGTTTAACACAAAGTGACATTTATAGTTATGTTTTCACAAACTTATCTAGCGGAAATTATGCCATAGTAGTTACCGATGCAGCGGGATGTACGAACACTACCTTAAGCGGTACTATTCTTACAGTCGACCCATTGATTGCTGATATTAATCCTGCAATTCAAACTTTAAATTGTATTGGTGATGCTGATGGATCTATTACTGCAACACTTACTTCGGGCGGTGTCGGAATAGTTATGTACAGTATAAATTCTATTGAAAACGGAATGATTATTTCCACGTCTTCCACACAAACTTCAGCCACTTTTGGTAGTTTAAAATCAGGAAGTTATAGTATCAATATTACAGATGATGCTGGATGTATCTATACAACATCAGAGGTTATAATTAATGATCCTATACCTGTCGTAGGTAGTTTGGTTGTATCCACCTCATTAACATGTGATGAAGATGCCCAGTTGACACTTTCAGTAGATGGAGGAACTCCTTTTGCCGGAAATGTGTATCAATTTAGTACTACCGAAACAGGCCCGTTTACTGATATGAACGGAGGCAATACCCATGTATTCGATATTGCACCAAGCACAATTCCTTATAAGTATTATGTTCAAGATACGAATGGTTGTACTCCGACACTAACCAATACAGTTACTATTAACGACATAATACCGTTAACAGCTGAATTGGACTTGAACGGAGCCAATATAAATTGTAACGGAGAAAGCACAGCATCTATTTCGGCAAGAGCTTCTGGCGGACTTGGTGATTATATATACGGTCTATACTATGATAGTGCCATGACACAAGCAGCCACGCCTACCAATACTTTAGGTTATTTTGAAAGTCTACCCCTAGGCACTTACTTTGTAGGTGTAACTAGTGGAGATTGCGAATGGGTTTCAACAAGCATTGAAATATCTGAACCGACCCCACTAGTTGTTACAAGTGAAGTTACAGATGTTACTTGTATGGGAGCTGATGATGGTGTAATCGCTTTATTGGTAACTGGAGGAACCGAAACATATCAATATGCTATTTCACCAAACCTCAACCAATTTGATGATGAAAGTACATTCACTGATTTGGCTGCCGGAGTTTATACCATCATCATCCAGGATGCAAAAGGGTGTTTTGAAGTGCTTGAATTTAACATTGATGAGCCAAATGAATTAACGTTTACGACCACTACAGAAGATGAAGTTTGTTTTGGCAGTGAAGATGGTAGCGTAACACTTGATATTCAAGGAGGAACAGCGCCTTATAGTACTAGCCTAAATTCAAATGAGGATAGTGATTTTGAGGAAGGCATAATGAGTTATGGCGATTTACCAACAGGTACTTATTTAATTTTTATTAAAGATGCTAATGGTTGTATGATAAACGATGTGTTTACTATAGAATCTGGAGTTAATTTAGCAGGTACGGTAGAGTTAATTTATGAATGTGACGGGAATTTGCCAACAAATTATCTGCACATTGAAATGGAAGACCAGTCCGTAGTCTCTGAATTGATGTATAGTATAGATTCGAACGATTCTAATGATTTGGAACTAAATTCAGATTTCAACAATCTAACACCTGGACAACATACACTTACCATTGCCCATTCTAATGGTTGTATTAATACGTTTGATTTTGTGGCAGAAAAATTCGAACCGATTACTTTGCAATTGAGTAATTATAATATAAATGAAATAACGGCCGAAGCTTTAGGCGGAAATCCAAACTACACCTATCAGATAAATGATGGAATGGTAACTGATGAAAATATATTCTTTATTAATAGAACGGACACCTACAGTGTAACAGTAACTGATGAAAATGGTTGTAGTGTTACCCATGAGATTTTCATGGAATTCATTGATATTGAAATACCTAACTTCTTCACTCCTGATGGTGATGGGCTTAACGACTTATGGAAACCAAAGAACCTTGAAGTATTCCCAAATATCACTATTTCCATATATGATAGGTATGGAAGAAAACTATACAGAATGATTCAAGATTCAGAAGGTTGGGACGGACTTTACAATGACTCTAATCTACCACTTGGTGATTATTGGTACATTATTAAACTCAACGGAGATGAAGATGCTAGAGAATTTGTAGGGCATTTTAGCCTGTACCGATAGATATTTGGATTTCTTTGAAAAGTGAAACATTAATAACAAACAAGGGTTGTAACTTAATTTGTGATATAACCCTTGTAATTTTTTAATCTTGAAAAAGATGTTTTAATTTATAATGTACACTATTTAAATAAATCTCCAAACATAACATGGCAGGCGATAAAACCAATGACTGCCAAAACTATACCGACCAAGAATACATGAAAAGAGGTTCTTAGTAATTTGAACTTTCTGTCAATAGTTTTTCCTAAATGAAATGTATCCTTTGCTATTGTGTTATAAAGCTCATCACCTTTATACATTAAACTGGTAAGTTCCTCTGTATACTCTTCTTCATTCATAGTATTAAAATTTCCATAAAACAAAAGGTTGTTGTTACTCTTTTTACCATGTGTAAGCTCTGGTCTTGTTGCAAATACAGCATACCCAATAGAAATTAGGTTGGTAGCCAGCATAATAGTAGCAGGAAAAATTAAATGCGGGTCTTGGTTCAATTGGTTAAGTACAGTGCCTATTGTAATAGAAAGTATTAGTGCATTGATGGAAATCAAAATATTAGATTTTCTGTCAATCATTGTATTTAAGGTATACTGGTTTTTAGATACCAAACGAAATAATGTTTCCGCACCACGTTCAGAGCGAGGCTCTACTTTTAATAGTTTCTTTTTAAGTTCTTTTAACTTCTCTTTATCAATACCCAATTCATCTCTCAGTTGTTTATCAATTTCTTTGGCTTCTTCCTTAGCGTTTTTCATATGTTGGTTATAAAGCTATCAATTGATTTTCCGTAAAACTGGGCATTTTTATATTAAAATGCTCATAGACAGCTTTAGGAATTCCTAAATCAGCTACAAACACTTCTACCCCATTTGGTAATTTTTCTAAAATAGTTTTTGGCGCGGCTAAAGTCATCACTTGATTCGCTTTAAACCCGGCTAGTTCACCATCCTTAGAAATACCTACTGGAATATCTAAAGAAATTTTAAAGGCAGATGAAGCATTTGCTTCATTAATCTTTTCTATAAAACTAGCAGATAAAGGCAACCGTTGAGAAAAGCCCAAATAGGCATCTACCCAAATATCTGTCCTCTTTGGTATACCTTCTTTTACGCCAAACAACAAAGCACGTTCTAATTGTGCTTTTGGTAAATCTTTAGTTATCGGCACAGCCAAATCTAAATTCACATTAAATCCCCAAGCCGTAAGTCTGCGTGCCGCCACTAAACCTCCACCACCATTGTTGCCGTTACCAACACCAATGGTTATTACGGAGTTTTTAAGTGCCTTCTTAGTCACTAATCGTGCGAGTTGTAAACCGGCATTTTCCATCATTAGTTCAATGGACAAATTCAGTTTCTCAACTGCCCAATAATCCATCTCTTTAAAGGCTTCTAAGGAAAGACTCGTGACTTTCATAGTTACTTTTTATACGTGTTTATAGCTTCTATAAAAAACTGAATTGCTTGTGCTTCACTTACTTTTAAAGCTGGTAATACCGCGCCTTTAAATCCTTCATTTTTCCATTCACCTAAAGAAAGCGTATCGAAGTTAGACGTATCTATGCCATTATGACCGTGGTAACCGCTAATATAAAAATAATGTTCGTTAATCATATCATCTGGTACGGCTAGCCCAAAACCTACTGCCAAGTCATTATTTAAACTTGCGTAAGCACCAGAGTCAAAATGATGAGGCCAAACACGAACATCCGATTTTAATCCTGTATCGCTAAGTGTTTTCTCTAAACTTGTCTGAGCCAAAATTCTTAGAGCAGCTAGCTCTTTTAATTCTGATATATTCAATTTATACTTAAATGCATTATCAATTGTATAGGGTAAATCGTAATGAAAGTCATAGGTATATTTCTTCCCTAAAAATGCATCGGCAGTTCTAATTAACCATTCCAATACTTGTTGATGTGTTTTGCCATCCAACGGAAAAGATGCATTGTTTTTAGGTGAAATCCATTCTAAAGAAAAGGTTTTGTAATTTAAAGCAATTACATCTCCGTTCGATGATAAGGGGTGCGTTTCTAATTGTTGTTTATCAATTGAAAAACCCAGGTTAGTATGACTATCATCATCCTGCTTATCAACAAAACTTATTCCTGCAGCGGCTAAATATTGCGCTGCTAAGTGCATCATTTTTTTCATCTTTTTATGTTTTTAAGCATTACTACCTGCGTAGTTTATTCCTGTTAGTTTGTGCATATCGTAATTAAAAGTTGACAAGTCATCAAAATTAAATTTAGAAACATTATCATGACCGCAAGCCCTTGCCACTACTTTAATTAGGTTGTTTGTAGCATCAAAATAATTATGTAATTGTTTTGCCGAGGAATCGATTATCAATCTGCTTCGCAAAGACTCTTTTTGTGTTGCAATACCGACGGGACAATTATTACTACCACAAGCACGCATACCCAAACAACCAATAGCCTGTAATGCCGAATTGGACACTGCAATAACATCTGCACCTAACATTAATGCTTTTGAAAAATCTTCTGCAATTCTTAAACCACCGGTAATTACAAGTGTTACTTCTGTTGCTCCAACTTTGTCTAAATATTTACGAGCTCTTGCCAAGGCCGGTATTGTTGGAATATTAATATTATCTCTTAAAATGGTTGGCGCAGAACCCGTACCACCGCCTCTACCATCCAAAATAATATAGTCTACACCTACATCTAGTGCAAACTGAATATCTTTTTCAATATGACTAGCGGCAATTTTAAATCCTATAGGAATACCACCTGTACGTTCTCGTACTTGTGCCGCAAAAACCTTAAAATCTTCAACGCCGTGAAAATTAGGAAAAGTTGCTGGTGATATTGCTGTCTCTCCTTCTTTTAACCCTCTTACCTCTGCAATCTCTTTACTTACCTTAGCACCTGGTAAATGTCCGCCTGTGCCTGTTTTTGCCCCTTGTCCGCCTTTAAAATGAAATGCTTGTACATTATCTAACTTATCCCAAGTAAACCCAAACTTAGCGGAAGCTAATTCGTAAAAATACTTACTGTTGTTTTCTTGTTCTTGAGGTAACATTCCACCTTCACCAGAACAAATACCGGTGCCCGACATTTGCGCACCTTTAGACAATGCAATTTTTGCTTCTCTAGAAAGTGCTCCAAAACTCATATCACTAACAAACAAAGGAATATCTAAAACTAAAGGTTTTTTAGCTTTAGGACCTATAACTATTTTTGTTGCCACATCATCTTCATCTAGCAATGGTCTGCTTGCCAATTGTGCTGGTAAAAACTGAATATCGCTCCATTTTGGTAACGTGTTTCTATCCACTCCCATAGAAGCTGAAAATCCGTGATGCCCTAAGTTTTTTAACCCATTTGTAGCTAATTCTTTTATGTAACCTGTATAAAGTTCCGTTTCTTCTGGATGGGTATCGGCATAAGCACCTAAATAAGCATCTCTATTAAAAGGTTGTGGACTATCTTTTAAATAGGTATCAATTTCCTCTTCATCTATATAAAGATTACCTGACTCTATTTTAGTAGTAAACTTGTGTAAAACCTCTTTATTATTATATTCGGAAACACCTGTATCATATCTATAATCCCAACCATGAACACCACAAATAAGATTATGACCGTCCATATGACCGTCTGACATTAAGGCTCCTCTGTGTAGACAACGCCCGTAGAGAACTGAAATATCATCATCGAACTTTATTATAACTAAATCTAAACCATTGACTAAAGCGTGTTCTGGTTTTTTGTTTTCTAAAGAGCTTACTTGGGCAATTATAATTGGTTTTTTCATGGAAAATTTTTATTTTTTAATTAAAATGAAAAGCCAAGTGTGAAAACTACACGACCACCATCTACACTACTAAAATAACCTAAATTAGTAGTAAATGCTTCTGCACCAATAAGCCACAATGACCCACCTACAGAATTATGCCATTTTTTTGAAGTTTCATTTGCAGTCCAAACCCTACCGTAATCAAAGCTTCCAGTAAAGCCAAATCTAAATGGAACCAGGCTAGTTCTTACCCCACCCAAAGGAAATCTAAGGTCTGTATTTTGATAAAAGGATTGTTTTCCTGTAAACCGCTCATTTCTAAAACCTCTTAGGCTTGTATTACCTCCAATGGTAGCTGCATGATAAAATTCAAAATCGTCTCCAATTAAAATTTCTCCTCCTAATTTTGTAGCAAAAACAACACTACCACTTTTGGTCAGTTTATGGTCAATGGCCAATTGTGGTTGTAGATAAGCAAAACTATTCTCGGCATCGGAATTATCAATATTAGTCTTATAACCAATAGTCAAACCAGCATCTAAACCTAAAGTAGGAAAAGCTGCGCTGTTTTTATTTCTAAAATTATAAGCTGCTTCTACACCTCCATAGGTTTGTCTATCAAAAAAAGTACTATTAATAGGTAACTGCGTTATAAAACGCCCTTGGGTATCTTCAACACTAAAGGATTCTAACAATGGCTTAAAATAAAACGAACCACCGCTAATCCCTTCCCATTTAAATGCTATTGCGGCTTTGAATTTTCGAATTCTAACTCGATTAAAATCTAAATCTTCCTCATCTTTATCATATAGAGTCTCATTTCCAAAGCCAAAAAAGTTTTCAGAGAAATTAGGACTAGTGTACAAACCTTCTACACCAAAATTCCAGTTGTGAAATATGTTTGAAAATTCACCCTTATAAGACATATCAAAACCCGAAGTACTTGTATAAAAAGCAGCATTAATACTATGCTTATAAGTAAATGGATTACGTTGTAAACTATAAGAAGTATGATTACTGATTACTCCTATTTGTAGTCCGTCATCTGGGTTTACTGCTATTAAAGGTAGTAATTGATTAAAATTATGCTTCACCTTTTTATGGTCGTAATTATTTAATTCATAGTCATTCACCAACCATTTTCTAGAGCGCTTATTTACTATTGTATTTTCTTTGCCCTTATAATCGTAGAGTTTTACTTTTTGGGTATTCTTAAAATCGTATGTATCATGTTTTTGTCCACCAACAATTTTAATTTTAATAGGATGGTCTCCATTGCCTTCTACCACAAAAGTATCTTTCCCGTCTAATCCAAAAAGCCATATTTCCTTGGTAATATCACTTGAAAATGTGTGATCTAGAAGACCCAAATCTTTTCGGTCAATTTTTATAGTCGTTTTTCCGTCAGGCAATCTTGTAATGGTAAAATCATCCGCTTTTTGTGTACCAGTAACCACCTGAAATTTGTTTAGATATAGATAGTATGCTTTGGCTATTTCTTTAAGATTATCTCGTCTACCCTGTAACTTCACTTTAATATCATCTATGGTAGCTCCTTTTATTTCCTCAGGAATTGCTTCAAAGGCATTTGCAATATCATCGTTTGAAAGTTCGGTTTGAATATGGTCAGCTTGCTTCTCCCACTCTTCCCAACCAGAAGCATGTATTAACGTCAAATCTAAATGATATGGAGATGAAGCAAACCATTTTACACTTCTAAGATCTTCACCATACGTTTGCATTTTTCGCAAACCAGGTATTACCCTGGTTAAGAAACTAATTAAAGCTCCATCATATTTAGAAAATGCCTGATCACGATCTCTAGGTATAGGACTGCAATACTCAGTACCATCATCATTCTTATAAAGCGCCCAACGCCATTGGTCTTCATGGCGGTCCCAGTCCCCCAAAAGCATATCGAAGAGCCTAGCTCTTATATATGAAGGTTCGTCTACCACCGATTTACCCGTTTTGTTTATCTCCTGCAATACATCAGCGGTGCTTAATATCGCTTGAGGTTTACCAAAACTTTTTGAATCAATCTGCGTGTCTCCAACATGTTCTTCAATCATATACAACTCATCACCAAACTCATCATTATAAACACCAAGCACCTTTTGCTTCGGAATATAATATAACACAGGATTGGTATGGTTAACACCCACTGCATCAGAAAGACCTCCTATAGCAAAGGGAGTATAGGGGTTCGCCGTAGTGTAAAAATCTGCTAAGAATTTATCTACCGTAGTCCCATCTAAAACTTCACCAATATAGCTTTCTTGAAAAGCATTAGCCTGTAAGAATTTAATGGTACTCTTTTTTAAGGCACGCATAACATATTGCTTGCCTTCTTTATCTACTAAACGAAGCGATTTTGATTGTTGCCCACCCCCACGTTTTAAAGGCACCAAACCTCCCATTAAGGTATCTAATAACGCAACAGGTGCGTTTACTTCTTTACCATAAAACTCTCGATAATGATTGCCCCACATAGTTTTGTAAAAACCACTTTTTGTAACAGCTTCCTTTGTATAAATGGAAGCTTTTTTAGCAACGGAAAAGTCCTCTTTGAAAGTATAATCTATTGTTCGCTCACTATCTCCTTTTAGAACTGTAGTCTTAAAAACTTCTTCAAAAACACCTTTTTTTAATGCTTGATAATTGGCAGTTACTTCACCATCTACAGCAATATCTAAGCGCACATACCCATTTTCAGCTAATGAAAAATCTCCTTCATTTCCATTTTTTACTGGTTCTAATTTTCCTGCCGCGCCACTAATAATTTGCGGAACACTTCCATCTATGAATTGAAGGTTTTTGCCCTGCCCCGATAAGAAAATTACATTCTCTGAACCTCTTGAAATTGTTCTTAATCTATTCCTAAGCTTTCTATACTGCTTATTTTGTATGTCTTGATTAGAAAATCCGCCAATATTTCTAATAAACCCTTGCTTACTATTGTTGAATAATGGGTGATACATGGCCACAAGTATAATTTTACCTTGTGCCTTTTTTACCTGATTTTCAAATTCTAAAAAAAATAAGTTTCTATTTTGAATTTCAGATTCTTCGTTGATATAGATATGATCATCCCAATCTTCTAAAAACCATTGAGAATCTACAGTAATTAATACTACGTTCTCACCTATTTCACGTGATTTGATAGGTTCAGCATCATTCGGATAGAATTTCGCTTCACTATTGCTTTGAATATAATCTTCTATTTCCTTTACACCTTTGTGCCCATTAATCCATTCATTTTTACCAGGAATAAATAGAACATCCTCTGATCCTTTTAATACTTGTAGTTGCGATTTTAGGGTAGACTTGAATTCATTTTCAGAAACTGAATTCCCTAATACTATTATAGAGGATTTTGTCTTTCCTCCTGCTTCGGATACTATCCCCTTTAATACATTTGAATCTTTGAGATCAGCAGTATTGCCAGTGATAAAAATTGACACTTCGGTTTGCTGGGCGAATACTACACTCGAGACAAAAAATAAAAAAATAACTAATTGATAATTTAATTTTAATATTTTCAAAATTGGTTGATTTTAACAAATAGTCGTGATCAAATTCATATACTTTCAATTTTTTTAACATAACTATAATAATGGAAACTTTTCAATCAAATTAAAATCAAACTAAAGCCGCACATAAAAAAGCGTAATTTGCAGCCCTCTTTAATCAATTTGAAGTAAATAATATGAAAGATAATCACGAGTTTTTTATGCGAAGAGCCATTGAAATGGCAGCTAAAGGAATGAACTCAAATGCAGGCGGACCTTTTGGCGCCGTAGTTGTAAAAGATGGGAAAATCATTGCGGAAGGCCATAATAAGGTAACCTCTATTAATGATCCTACGGCACATGCCGAAATGGTAGTAATCAGAGATGCATGTAAAAAGCTGAACACTTTTCAACTTACAGACTGTATCATATATACTTCTTGTGAACCTTGCCCTATGTGTTTTGGTGCTATTTACTGGGCTAGACCCAAAGCTGTTTATTTCGGATGCGGAAAGGCAGATGCTAAAGCTATAGATTTTGATGACCAATTCATTTATAATGAATTAGAGGTTGGTATGCAAGATAGACAAATACATTTCAAACAAATGTTACAAGATGAAGCTGTAGAGGTCTTCAACAACTGGGCTTCTAAAAACGACAAAACAAAATATTAGAAAACCCTGAACTTACAGTCAGCCGTAGCTTTCATTAATAAAGAGTTTATTCAGGGAAGAAAAATACTTGACCGGTAAACTATGAACGGACAATGTCATTGAATATTCATAAAACAAAAAAACCATGTAAATCATAAGATTTACATGGTTTTTGTCGGGGTGGCAGAACTAACCCTCCACACCTCAATACCTTTATTATCAAATAATTACAGGTTTTTTAAAATATCAGGTAACCGAATAGGTAACTTTTGCCTCGAAATCATTCGTATAACTAAAGGTACTTTAATAAATGGATACAAAACATAACAATCTATATTATTTATTCCTCAACCGATAAGATTCAGTTTATTGGTCTTGAATATTATAAAAGTAAATTATAGGACAAAGAATTTATTTATAAAACATGAATCTCCTCGTAGATAAATAGAAATGGATATTTTAATTATTAAAACTATTTAATTAAAATTGTCCATTTCCAGCTATTAAATAAAGCCATGCGATATTTTATAATTCCAATAGTCATGCTCAAAATGACTACAACTTAAATTAACGCTAGGGTAATTGAAAAAAGGTAATTAAAGACATGGAAATTGTGCCATTCATTCCGAAAACAAAAAGGGGTTTTGCGCCAACGATTCCGTTGTGCAAAATTGTCATTTCCATTCTCTATAATCTCAAAGCGGGGTTCGATGTCATTAGTTGCCGGTAAAGGCATTTTTTTTAGAGGTATACCTGACCTGATAATTGGCCTGTTACCACTATAGGAAATGGTGCAAAACCGATATATCGAAGGACTATTGGGTCTACTACATGAACACCACCAAATATTACGAATTTTTTTCGAAATCATTAAAAAACCGACCCTAAATAGCCTGCAAAATCCGCTGAACCCTGACTATAAGTGCCGCCTAATTTTTGAGGTGTTATTGTGATGTACATAGCTTAAAAATTAGAGTTCGTTCTTTAAGTTTCGCTTTTCGCGAAAGCGTACTTCTTTCTTTTCTTCCGCATATTTCTTTTCCACAATCAGCGGTTTTTTTTCTGGCTCTTCTGTTTCAAATAGTGATTGAATCATAGCCACCGTAGGTTTGGTTTGTGTCTTTTCCACATCTCGCATTATGGCAATAACCGCATTGATTCTTTTAAGTAATTTAGCTTCGATGGTTCGCCCCGTCGGACCCAATTTTTCCTTTGGCGAGATTTCATTGTAGAAGAAAAAATCGAGCATCGTGGACATTGCCTCGGTGTGCGATTTGAAGTAAGTGCGTGAGAAAGTCTGGAAACGTTTTGCAGTTTCCTTTTTAAATCTAATTCCAATAAATGAGTCCATATTTCGCCGATTTGTCGCAAAATCTTCCCTAAAAATGGGCATTTACAGCCCGTTTGTCGCAAATCTCTGATTGTCAGGAAATTAAAATATATTCAAATCGCTGATAATCAGATATTTGAAAACGAAAAGGAATACTTAACATCGCGCAGCGTGTTACCCTCTTGCTACTCCTTTTCATTCGCCACAAGCGAATAAAAATTTCGTACAACCTGGCTAAAAAGCCAATTGCCATTTCAAGGAAATGAATTTCCGATATGTTATTTTTCGATGTGTACGGTTATCGGCGAAAGTCGAAAAGTGGATAACCCTACTTAAAATTGAATGCTGTACATCAGCAAACTAAAGATACAATTTTTTTCTTGATATGATCTTGATTAAAAGCAAAACACCCCTGAATTTTCAGAGGTGTCAATTTAATTATTTCAAAATTTAAGGGTTAAAAATAAAAGTGTAAGAATATAAATTTCGTATTGCTTCTTCCTCAACCATAGTTTCAAAACAGGTGTGATTTTCTTTTATATATTTTCGAAGACTATCGCCAAATTTTCGTTCAACGTCTTTTTTAGAATTTTCTAAAAGTCGGTTTTGCGCCTCTTCGCTCAGGTCTGTAAAATTGAGATATACCATAGCTGTAGATTTTAATATTCGCTAGGTAACATCAACGTATCATTTACAAAAAATAACCGCAGTTCATCGAGTGGAAAATCGGTTACCCTATACCTTTGCTTTTCCAAAATAGTATCATTACCGTCGCTGTAAATTATTTCCGCTTCGTATCCTTCAAAATCCGGTTTTTCTTTATGTAGCCTTTTGAAGTCTATCGTTATAAACTCGCTTCGGTTCATCAGACCTTTTGCGATTACGGAAGTGTCTGTTATAAGCCAAAAACATTCAGCTGCTTCCGCCAAATATTTTAACCCGTCCGTAAAACGGGTTTTTAATAATGGTATTTGATAGAACATTTCCGTTCCATGAAAATGTTGTAACCCTTCTTTGATTTCGTTAACTTGTGCTTTCATTGTTTTCTACTTAAAAGGTTAATAATGAGAATTGAAAAAAGGGCGTTTAATTTCGGGAACGCCCTTTGCTTTTTAAATAGTACTAGTCGTTTTTACTTCCAAGTAAAAGGATTTCGTTCGCTTCGATTTCGGTTACATATCGTTTGATACCCTCTTTATCATCATAGCTTCGAGATTTCAATTTCCCTGTAACACCAACTTCTTTGCCTTTTACCACATATTTTTCAATAATTTCGGCAGTCTTGCCCCAAGCTACAACAGTATGCCAATTGGTTTCCGTTTGCTTTTCGCCTTTAGCGTCTTTGTAATACTCGTTTGTTGCGATTGAAAAACGGGCTACTTTTTTACCGCTTTCAAGGTTCGTAATAATTGGTTCTTGCCCAACGTTTCCAATTAACTGTACATGATTTTTTAAAGTACTCATAGTAATAGATTTAAAGATTAATTAAAATGCTACCCGAACCATTCAGATAGTTTGTTTTTATTTTTTTTGAAGTGATTTACTTATTATATCTAGAGCGTTTTCCTTTTTTGTTTTTGTTGGTGCCGCTTCCTTTTTGATGTTTTTGTAAGATTTCATAAGATTTATTTTAGATTTACTTCCCATAGTGCCGTCGCTGTTACCTTTTTTTGTTGCTGATACATTTTCAATATTTGGAATTGATAAGGACTTATAAAAAAGAGCGAGGTACGAGCCTGGTTTATGCAGTCCGTTCAACTTCTAAATGTTGGTATTTTGCTGGCATAAAAAGGGAATAACAGCGATGGTAAGGATGAAGGTCTAAAGGTTTTTGTGAAGTACAACAACATAGGAAGCGGTACCAAATGATTAAATGGAATTCCCATTTGGCGGACTTCGTTCACGATTTTGGCTTAGGAATGAAGTGTTCCTTTCCAGCATAGCGGAAGGGGTTAACGCAATGGAAAGCTGAAATTGGGGGTGGTGTCCAAGACTTATGTAGTGAAGCTCTTTTACCGAAATGTAGGGGAATGTGCTGAGCGTTTTATGAAAGTGGACTTATCTTTTCAGTTGGATTTAGAGCGGAATAGTTATATTTGTTTTCATCAGAACTTATTATAAAGCTTACACAAAGATAACGTTATGAACTTCAATATTTTAAACAAGAAAATTTAGTGATAAATTGTGCAAAGGCAAGATAAATCCAAGCGGACGATTTTTCTTCGTTCATTTGGGTTTATGCGCGGTTCCGAGGGGGTTGAAAATTCGGAGCCGGAAAGACGACCGAAAACGGGGGGCGAAGGTCGTCCGTTCGGTCAGGATTGGAGGCGGAAGATTTTCAACTTCCGCAGGCATATGCCCCCCAATTCAATAATAGCAGTATTTACAATCAAAAGTTGAAAATACGCATAAAGTCTTATTAGGTGTCAATTTGCCTGAAATAAAATTAGTTTTATTCTATAGAGACTTTTCAAAAGAACTTATTTTGTTTCAATTTTATTAACACTTCTATTTACTATTTTCCTTATTAACCTCTACAAGATTGGATATAGTAATATTTATATTTTCTAAGTGCAATTTGTTTTTAAAACTATATTTAAACTTTCATTTTTTTAAAAGAACAGAATAGAAAACGTTAATCAGTCCCAAAGGGGTTATATGTGCCGTTCCCTTACACCTAATTTTGGTGAACAAATTTTAAACGTACTTGTGAGTTTGTCTGAATTATATTGTTTAACCTCTAGTCCAATCATTTTGTGCGACCATCTTCAGAAACAGTACCGATTATTAAGAACTGCTTATAGCACTTTGTGATATAGAAATATACTTGTCAATTTGTTCCGCTGTTATCAAAAAATGAAACGTTGCCCACTCTCACCAAACATCATACTTTGTTTGCGGTTTAAATTCAGTGATATCACTCAATATCCAGTTTACCTTGGTCGAATTGTTCCCAAGTCGCCTTTTTACTTTTTCTATAGCACTCGCAGAGATATCAAGCAGGTAGTTCATAAGTTTACTATCACCACTACCTAAATCAATAATTTTTACAGAACTTTTCAATTTAAAAGATTGTATCAAATAAGGTCTTGTTTTTTACGTAAACGGCCCCCTAATGGTTTTTATATCTTCTTTATTTTTTTTGATACTTATAAAAATTATACTACGTAAAATTAGGTCGACAATAGTAAAATCATCCTTATTTTCAACATTGTAAGCACTTTAAACAAGGTGTAAAGTGTGAATTAATTCTATTTTATTCTCAAATATATCACCTTACTTTATATCATACAGCAGATTTATTTTTGCCAACGCTAAAAAAACCAACACCTTAAAAAAATAAAAGAGCTGTTTTTTGCCTTTGCGCGTAGAAAAAGCTAACAATCAGAAAACAAAACAAAAACCAATTATAAATTATTACATTTGTAACTAATGCATAAAGCAAATAAAATATCTGCGTTTTTCTTCTTAGGCTTATTTAGCCTAATGCTGCTGCATCAGGTTTTTCCTCATTTGCACCATCAGCACGAAGAATCTCATTCGCACACAGATATTGCTGATTCTGGCGAGCATCATCATAACGATAATGATGCCAAAGAAAAAGAGGAAATTCCTTCTGGGTTCTTTGATTTCTTTATGGATGTGCACACGCACTCTTCATTTTCAAGTGAAATTGTAGTTCTAAAAAAGAACACTATTGAGCAACAAACCATTGTTGACAATGATGTTGCGAAGACCTCTTTAGATATTCAAAAATATTTTTTTATTGGTTACAGGCAAAATAGTAAACCGCCTACATATCAACTATCTCATTCATATCTTAATCGGTATCTCTCATCTCTCGTCACACGAGGTCCACCTACCTGTTAATTTCTATTTAGCTTAATAAAATTAGGCAGATACATTCATAGTATCTGCAAATTTATTATGCTTTGGTAATAGCAAGCTTCGCTTTAATTACCATTTTACCATATTTATTTTTTAAGAATTAATCATTGGTTTTGTACAACTCAAATCCATAGATAACCTGTATGGTATTTTCATTTTTATTATTTACGACTTAAAAATATTTTAAACAAAATGTTAGACAAAATCATCGCATTTTCGATAAACAATAAACTTGTTATCGGATTATTTACGCTGGCTCTAATTGGATGGGGCGCATATTCGCTAACACAGCTTCCCATTGATGCAGTTCCAGACATAACAGACAATCAAGTTATGGTTATAACCATATCCCCAACTTTAGCGGCACAAGAAGTAGAACAATTAGTTACGTTTCCCGTAGAACAAACAATGGTTAGTATTCCTGGCATTAAGGATATGCGTTCCTTTTCTCGATTCGGGCTTTCTATAGTAACTATTGTTTTTGAGGAAAGTGTAGACTTATATTGGGCAAGGCAACAAGTTCAAGAGCGATTAACGCTGGCTGCCAAAGATATTCCTGAAGGAATCGGAAAACCTGAAATGGGACCCGTAACTACAGGGTTGGGTGAAATTTATCAATATGTAATTCATACCGAAAAAGGATACGAAGATAAATATGATGCCACCGAATTAAGAACTATACAGGATTGGATTATCAAAAGACAACTATTAGGAACACCTGGTGTTGCAGAAGTGAGTGGTTTTGGGGGTTTGGTCAAACAATATGAAATTGCCATAGACCCAGATAAACTTCAAAGTATGAATGTTACTATTGAAGATATTTTTACCGCTCTGGAAAAAAACAATCAAAACACGGGTGGCGCTTATATAGATAAGGGTCCTAATGCCTATTTTATTCGGAGCGAGGGTCTGGTTAACAATTTACAAGAATTGGAGAAAATAGCTGTTAAAGTAAATAACGGCACACCAGTACTTGTAAGGGATGTTGCCAAAGTACAATTTGGTCACGGTGTGCGCTATGGAGCGGCTACTCGAAATGGTGAGGGCGAAGTTGTTACAGGAATTGTAATGATGCTAAAGGGAGCAAACTCTTCCGCAGTTATCAATGATGTAAAAGCTAAAATTGAACAGATTAAAGAAACTTTACCCGAGGGCGTAACCATTGAGCCTTATCTGGATAGGAAAGGTTTGGTGGACCGTGCTATAGGGACTGTAACCACAAATCTTACGGAAGGTGCATTGATAGTAATTTTTGTATTAATCCTCTTTCTTGGAAATTTAAGAGGTGGATTGATAGTGGCATCGGTCATTCCGCTCTCAATGCTTTTTGCAATCGCAATGATGAACCTCTTTGGGGTTTCCGGAAACCTAATGAGTTTGGGCGCCATAGATTTTGGTCTTATTGTAGATGGGGCTGTAATTGTTGTTGAATCTGTAATGTTTGGGATTCATACCAGTAAAAAGAAATACGCAGGCGTTGAAAAGCTAACATCTAAACAAATGGATACCGAGGTAAGGCACTCTGCGGGAAAAATGATGAATTCCGCTGCCTTTGGACAAATCATTATATTAATTGTTTACGTGCCTATTTTAGCTTTGAGCGGGGTTGCAGGAAAAATGTTTCATCCAATGGCGCAAACGGTAATGTTCGCTATTCTTGGAGCATTAATTTTATCACTTACCTACGTTCCAATGATGTCTGCCCTTGCACTGGGTCGCAAGACGGAACATAAACGGAATTTTTCTGATAAAATGATGGATTTCTTTCAGCGGATGTACCAACCTATTTTAGAAGCTGCTTTGCGTGCAAAACTTTTGGTTCTGGGATTGGCAGTAGGTTTATTTGTCATTACGCTAATCGTTTTTGCAAATATGGGTGGTGAGTTTATTCCGCAATTGGACGAAGGAGATTTTGCGGTTGAAACCCGAGTCCCTGTTGGAAGTTCCATCGACCAGATGATTGATGTTTCTCAAAAGGCGCAGACCATATTATTAAATGAATATCCAGATGAAGTGAAGCAAGTCGTAAACAAGATTGGTTCAGGGGAAATTCCAACAGACCCGATGCCCATTGAAGCAGGAGATATGATGGTTATTTTAAGTCCAAAATCCGGATGGACAAAAGCTGGCGGAAGAGAAGAACTGGCAGCAGAGATGAAAGAATCCCTGTCAATAATCCCTAACGCTACTTTTAGTTTTCAACAACCCATACAAATGCGTTTCAACGAACTTTTGACTGGTGCAAAACAGGATGTTGTCATCAAAATTTATGGCGAAGACCTCAATATACTTTCAGATTTGGCTGGTAATGTTGGGAGTAAAATAAAATCGGTAGAAGGTGTTGAAGATTTGTATGTTGAAGAAGTGACTGGATTACCACAGATTAATATACAAATGAACCGCGATAAGATTTCTCAATATGGAATGAACATCGAGGATATAAATAATACTATCGAAACTGCATTTGCGGGTACTTCGGCAGGACTTGTTTATGAAGGAGAACGTAGATTTGACCTTGTTGTGAGACTGGACAAAGATTTCCGAACCGATATTACCGATGTTCAGAATCTGTATGTTAGTACACCACAGGGAAATCAAATTCCATTAAGTCAGGTAGCGAACATTTCATTTGAACCGGGACCTGTACAAATTCAACGTGACAATGCAAAGCGTCGAATTATTGTTGGCTTCAACGTGCGTGACAGGGATGTGCAAAGTATTATTGAGGACATTAAGCAAATTATGAATTCGAAGGTTGATATGCCAGCAGGTTATTATGTAACCTATGGCGGTCAATTTCAGAACTTGCAAGAGGCTAATCAACGCTTAATTATTGCTTTACCAATAGCCTTGTTGTTGATTTTAGTGTTGTTGTATTTTACTTTCGGTTCAATGAAACAAAGTTTGCTCATTTTTACGGCAATCCCTTTATCAGCGATAGGCGGTGTTTTTGCACTAATCATAAGAGATTTACCTTTTAGTATTTCAGCAGGAATTGGATTTATTGCATTATTTGGTGTGGCTGTTTTAAATGGTATTGTACTGGTGGCAGAATTCAACAGGCTTGATAAAGAAGGCGTAACCGATATTTATGAACGCGTCATTAAAGGAACTCGTGTGAGATTGAGACCTGTGTTAATGACAGCTACCGTAGCTGCTTTAGGTTTTTTACCTATGGCATTGTCAAATTCATCAGGTGCAGAGGTACAGCGACCATTGGCAACTGTGGTGATAGGAGGTTTGATTACGGCGACTGCATTAACGCTAATTGTATTGCCAGTCTTGTATATCTATTTTACTGAAGGGAAATTTAAATTCAATTTTAGAATTAAGAAAATAGCCACTACTTTAATCGTTATTGGTGGTCTATTCTTTCCGGTAATACAACTTCAAGCACAAGAAACAAGTATGGTGCAAGAACGTAAAATTACATTGCAGCAGGCTATTGAAATGGCACTTCAGAACAATAACCGCATTAAAATCGCTCAATATGAAATCGAGGTTGAAGAAAAAGGAAAATACGGTGCTCTAACTATTCCCAGAACAGAATTTACATATTCAAGTGGCGAATTTAATACGCCCACGGTAAAGGATAATCTTTATGGAGTTACACAGCGCATTAATTTTCCAACAGTTTATACCAGTCAGTTCAAACTCGCAAAAGCAAGAGTTAGTAGCAGTGAACAACTAAAGGTTATAGAAGAAAATGACCTGATTGCGGATGTAAAAACAACCTATTACAGATATGTGTTTTTAATGCAGAATAAACAATTGTTGCAGCGTCAAGATAGTCTATATGGCAATCTCAACCGTTCAAGTTCGATGCGTTATGAATCTGGCGAATCCACAAAATTGGAAAGTGTAACCTCGGCAACTCAATCGATGCAAATAAAAAACAAGCTTCAACAAAACGAAGCTGATATGAGAATCGCCAAAAAGCAACTTCAGGTAGTTTTAAATACAAACGATGACATTGGTATTACAGATAGTGAAATGGTTCGCCGTGAGATAGATTTAAATATTGAAAACCAATCTGTAGAGCAAAGCCCATTTTACGTTTATTTAAAACAACAGTTGGAAGTAAGGAAACGAGAAACCAATGTGGAAAGGAACAGGGTATTGCCAGATATTATGTTCGGTTATAATAGCCAAACATTTATTGGGGCTCAAAATAGCGGTATAGCAAACCAAAATTTTAGGGATGATGACCGATTTTCCTACTTTCAAGTAGGGGTTGCAATTCCAATTTTTCCTGGTGGACATCGAGCCAAAATTCAAACGTCCAAAATCGAAGAGGATATTGCTCAATCTCAAATTGAGTTGAACCAAACCCAATTGCAAGGGGAACTGCAAAAATTATTGCAAGAATATTACAAACTTCAAGGTACTTTAGATTACTATCAAAATGAAGCCCTGCCACAAGTGGAACTTATCATTGATAATTCAGAAAAGAGCTTTAAAAGCGGTGATGTTTCCTATACGCAATACTTGCAAAACCTCACTTTGGCTAATAGTATTCAAACGGAGTTTCTAAACACACTATATCAATATAACCAGTCCATCATAGTAATCGAAGCCTTATTGGGTTTATAAAAACTATTGATTTCAAATTAAAATATAAAAAGATGAAAATTCAATTCAATACAAAAATTTCACTGCTCATTTTATCCACCTTATTGATGGTGGCTTGTGGTGATACCGATTCTGGAAAATCGGAATCTTCCGAAGAAAGTTCGATGAAAGAAGAACAACCAGTTGCAACTGGAACTAAACAAATCACTTTTACCAAAGACCAATACAATCTCGCCGAAATTGAAACCGGTGCGATTGAAATGAGAAATTTAAGTAATATCATAAAACTAAATGGGGTAATTGACGTAGAGCCTAAAAGTA
>NZ_CAXBOU010000021.1:0-72387 GCF_963977385.1 uncultured Maribacter sp.
ATACCGATACGCAATTAGCCAAAACGGATATTGAGGGAATGGGATTTGTTGATGGAGCTCATACTATTGATACCGATACACAATTAGCCAAAACCGACATTGAAACTATGGGATTTGTCGATGGTGCACATACCGTGGATACAGATACGCATGCCGATCAGACAGAAATCGAAGGTTTAGGTTTTGTTACCGGAGCACATACTATTGATACCGATACACAATTAGCCAAAACCGACATTGAAACTATGGGATTTGTCGATGGTGCACATACTATTGATACCGATACACAATACACCGCTGGTACGGGACTAACTTTATCCACTACGATATTTTCAGTTAATAATTTAGCTGGTGATGTAACCGGACCTATTAATGCTACTATTATAGCTGACGGTGCAATCAGTGGTGGTTCTGGAGGTAAAATTGTGGACAATTCAATAACGGAATCCGACCTTGCACCAAATTCGGTGAATTCGTCGGAAATTAATTTAAATGCCGTAGAAACCGAAAATATATTGAATGGCAATGTTACACCAATAAAAATTCAACCTGGTAGCAATAATCAGGTATTAACAACTAACAGTTCTGGAACTGTAGTTTGGGAAAACCAATCTGCCAATGTAACTACAAACTTAAATCAAAACACTACTACAGGTCTTATCACCTATACGAATGAAACCAATACTGACCAAACCGCAAATACGGTAGGTGCAGAAACCACCAATCAAATAAGTGTTGCAACCAATGGCGGTGCATATTATGAAAGTCCAATCAAAGCTTTTGGTAAAATTGGATCTGTCGGTACAGTTACTAAAGCAACCGCAGGGGTAACCGCTACCAGAATAAGTAAAGGAAGATACCGAGTAACTCTACCTACAGGTGCGGTTTCTGATGCAAATTATATTATTCAATTAACACAACCGGGTAGAGGTGGTGTAGGAAATGACGACCCGGGCATCTCCTACTCCAATCAAACTGCAACAAGTTTTGAAGTTATCATTGGTGACAATGATAATGGAGGTACTGACAGAAGCCGTTTTGATTCTGAATTTATGTTCACCATTTTAGACCTCTAAAAAAATGAATTTTAAAAAAATAATATTTACGATTCTATTTCTACTAACAACGATAGTAGGTTATACTCAATTAGATGGCAGTCTATTTTTAGGATTAACGAACGCCACAACATCAGAAATAAATTCTGCAATTAATGTAGAAAAAGGCTTCATGCTTTACAATACAGACGTAAATGAAATCTATGTTTATGACGGTTCTTCTTGGGTATCAAATAGTAAACCAAGTGTTTATATGGGAGTATTAACCATATCATCAACAGGAAATTTATCTGTATCAGGAATACCTTTTAAACCTTCACAAATTAGTTTTTCGGCCCATGCAAATATTGAAAGCCTGAATTTAAATACAGACAACGGTACAAGAAATAATGACAATGGAATTGCAAATACCTACGGCTCTATGAATGGGTTTGCGAGAGACGATAACGGAAGTATTGTACAACAAATCATTTACGTTGGAGGTAATGGTAATTCTATTAATGATATTTCCAGATTTTCATCAAACAGCGCATGTATCGGTATTAGGTATAGTAACCAAAATGGAGATAATATTGGTATAACTTCAGCCTCATTGGCTAGTTTTAACCCTAATGGGTTTACTATAAATGTAGGTAGTCATGCTGATAATCTAGTGGTAATCTATCAAGCTTATAAATAAACAATATCAATGAAGAAGTTTCTAATATGCTTAAGTCTATGTTTAGTTCAAATTGGTTATTCCCAAATTGAAGCCGGCCTACTTTTAGGGCTTACCGAAGCCACGGCTACAGAAATCAATAACCTAACAGGTATGGCTGAAGGTCAAATGTTATATAACACTGACACGAAAGAGGTAATGATTTATAATGGATTACAATGGGTATCAACCTCAAATTCTAACTGGTTGAACAGTGGAAATACGCTATCCGCTGGAGCTTATTTAGGCAGTAATAATGACTTTCCAATGGAATTGAGATCCAATGGTATCAGCTTGCTTCAAATAGGTCGCAGACAAACTTTGGGCCTTGTACAAAACTACCCCGATTATAATGATGGTAATCAGTATATAACATACTTAAAAGGTAATAACGGCACCTCTGCCTTGCAATTTCAAGCAGATGCCGCAGACTTTTACAAGCCTATGTTCTTTACTGACTCAAATGGAAACTTTAGGTTAAAAGGAAGTGCTGCCCAAACTGATTTTTTTGAAATCGGTTCCTCAGGTACCAATAACGCTGGAGAATTAGAGTTTATAATAGCTGATGATGGTGCAGAGCCCTTCATTTTTAAACGCTATGATTATAGAGACCAGCTGAAAAAAGAACTATTTAGAATTCAAGGAAGTTCGAATATTCAGAATGCATTACCTAGGGTAGGCATTAATACCGGCCAATTGGCAAATTCAACCTTGCAGATAAAAGGGTCTATTTCAACGGCTATCATTTCAATCAACGGGAATCTAACTCTAGATGAAACGCACCACACCGTTATTATTAATTCTAACAGTATAATTTCATTACCCTTGGCCAATACATGCTCAGGACGTACTTACATTATCAAGAATTCAACCAATACATCAGCAACTATAAGTAGTTATCTAAATAATTCCGGTACTAGCACCACAAATATCCCAGCGAACAACACCATTCAGATTCAAAGCAATGGAACCTCTTGGCATGCTATTTCTTCTGGAAACAGTACTATTGTTTCTTCCGACACAAATAATTTAATTCAGGTGGGAAATGACGGTGGAGCATTTTTAAAAATAAATCAAGGAGCAAGATGGACAAATACGGATATCGTAACTAATCTTAATGCAGGTAGCGTTTCGGCACCTATTTTTGGTACTGAAGATTATAATGATGATGCTATTAACCTGTATACTGCTGCTACCAATATGCTAACAATCAAGGAAGCAGGACGGTACGATATTAGAGCCAATATCTCCTTATTAGGTATTAATTCTGGAGGAGATCAGCAAAGAACTAATGTAAACGCTCAAATTACTGTAAACGGGACCGCTGTAGGTGCTCTTTCAGCATCTGGATATATTCGTTTTGCTTCTGGTCACGAACAATCTAGTATTCACATTAATGAAATTTTGCAATTAAATGCTAATGACGTTGTGCGAATAAGAACATATAGAGAAGCAAACTCCGGCAACGTAAGATTTAGTGGTGCAGGCGATTCAAGTTTTGTCATTAACAAATTAAAATAATTGATGAGATTCATTTATTACATATTCATATTTCTATTTACTATAATGGCATTTAGTCAAGATGCCGTTCATAATTTTGGAAATATTCAAATTCACGACGACGGTCTTGTAGGTTTTCACATGGATGTCATTAATAATGGAGCCTTTAATCAAAATAAAGGTTTGGTAGGATTTTATTCCATGGATAAAGCCCTCACCATTTCTGGAGGATCTAATCCTGTTTTTTATGATTTTGAGGTAGCGGTAGATAATGACCTTTATGTAGACAATACTGTAGGAGTTTTAAATAATGCTAACTTAATTTCTGGTGATATTATAACATCAAGAGTAGCATCCGAAGTAAATATCAATTTCTTAAACGATTCTTTTTATATTGGAGAAGGAGATAATACAAAAGTAGACGGATACGCTGCCATGAGTAAAAAATCTGATTTTACTTTTCCGATAGGACAAGATGGTAGTTTACGACCTTTAAGTATACATTCTATTGCTTCGAACGATTATGCCAAATCAGCATATTACTTTGAAGACCCTACTACACCTAGTATTTTTGGAACAAGTTTCGATATTAATAGAAAGGAAAACGAATTTTTATCTGTTAGTGAATATGAATTTTGGCATTTAGAAAGCAGTATTTCTTCTAAGGTAACCTTAACTTGGAACGAACAGAGTAATGCCAATTTTTTAGGAGATTTTATTTCAGATTTGAAGGTTGTTGGCTGGAGCGTAATCGATAAAGAATGGGTTAGTTTAGGAAATACAAATGTGGAAGGTGACTTTAATAATGGCTCAATAACTTCAGAGGAATTTATACCAAATGACTATGAAGTGTTGACTATAGGTGGTAATTCTGATATTTTAGAAACTTTAGGTAATATAACGCTAGACAACTTTTATATGACGCCAAATGGCGATGGCGTTAATGATTATTTAGTTATTGATGGTATTGAAAATTCACCTAATAATACCCTACAAATTTTTAACAGATATGGAATATTAGTTTTTTCAAAGAAAAATTACAACAATGAATTTGACGGTTTATCTAATGTTAGTGGGGTAATTTCTAAAAACTCAGGTTTGTCTTCTGGTATTTACTATTACATTATAACCTTGAATGAACTAAACATTAAACACCAAGGCTATTTATACTTAACCACCTATGAACAAAATTAATCTTAAAACCTATTAAGATTAAGATTTATTACTTTTACCTTAAGTAATATGATTTCCTTCTTACGATCCAATTTGCCTGTTTGACAAAAAAGGCATCATATTTGTAATTAAATAGTAGAAACAATTATGCAAAGAAGAACCTTTATCAATAAAAGCAGTGCAGCGGCCTTAGCTATTGGCCTTATCCCATCAATCTTTATACAAGAAGACCAAGATTATACCATTACAGAACTCATGGGAAAAGAGGATATTGAATTGTATGGCAAAGGTATTAACTTAAGAAAAGAAGCACACGATGCTTTTTTAGAGATGAAAAAGGCAGCGTATAACGATGGTATAGATCTTAAAATTGTTTCAAGCTATCGTAATTACGCACGCCAAAGAGCAATTTTTGAACGAAAATTCATAACATATACTGAAGATGACGGAATGGAGCCACTCGATGCTATTGACAAAATCATAGAGTATTCTACCATACCTGGTACCAGTAGACACCATTGGGGTACAGATATAGATGTGATTGATGGTTATAGAAAAGTAGAAGGTGATGTTTTGGTGCCTCATAAATATGAAAATGAAGGACCATTTGTTGACTTTAAAAATTGGATGGATGAAAATTCAGAAACTTATGGTTATCATCTCGTTTATACCGATGACCCAAAAAGAAGAGGATTTAAATATGAGCCATGGCACTATAGCTATGCTCCCATTTCAATTCCTATGTTAGAGCAATTTAGAAGTAAAAATATTGCTTCACTCTTACTTCGTGAAGATTACGACGGTGCTGAAAATTTTACAATGAGCTTTTTAAGAACCTATATTCAAAATAATATTTTAGACATAAATAGAGACTTGTTATAAGCTTTCTTTACACTTTTAAAACATGTATTAGAACACATTACAATGAGAAGAGGAAGTTGGAAAATTAGAATATTCATTGGTTTGGCCATTGTAGCCTTTGCATTTATTCAAAAATGCAGTAATACAGAAGAAAACCCATATACGGGTCGTTCACAGCACATTACTATGACTTCTGACCAAGAAATTGCTATTGGCTTGCAGAGTGCACCAGAAATAGCGCAACAACATGGCGGACTTTACCCTGATCAGAGGTTACAGTCATTTGTTGAATCTGTGGGTAATAAATTAGTACAAAACAGTATCGCAAGAGAAACACCTTACGAATATGATTTTCACTTACTTGCAGATGATCAGACTATAAATGCTTTTGCTTTACCCGGTGGACAATGCTTTATTACATACGCCTTATTCTCACAGTTGAACGAAGCTCAATTGGCAGGAGTATTAGGTCATGAAATTGGACATGTTATCGGAAGACATTCTGCTGAGCGAATTGCAGATAGCCAAACTTGGCAAACAGCTACAATGGGAGCAACAGTTGGCGCAGGAGACATGGGTAGCATTGTTGGTAGTATAGGTCAGAACACCTTACTTAAAAATGGTCGTGGTGATGAATTGGAAAGTGATGAATTAGGAGTCCTTTTTATGATTCAAGCAGGGTATGATCCTTATGAGATGATAAGAGTAATGGAAATATTAAAAGCAGCTGGTGGCCCAAACCGTACACCAGAATTTCAAAGTACCCATCCGGATCCCGAAAATAGAATTGAGAAAATTAATGAAGCTATAGAAAAGTACAAAAATCAAGGTTAATCGGATTTTTCGTTCATTTAATCTAGAGTACGTTTTAGCATACCTATAATTTTGTAACTTTGAGTAAGTCCCAAGCTTATTTTGCCATTGATGAATTACCTTTATAGCTATGATTTAATCATAGAAGAACACTATAATGGGAACAATAACACATTTTAAGAATTTATATGTACAGGCATTTGAAAATTGCAAACCTGAAATATTGGTTACAATTTTAAAGGTCTATTCTATATTTTGTGCCCTAATGATATTTTTGGCACTGTATGCTTTTGTTTATAGAGCAATTAATGGATTTGATTTTTAATGTTTTTTACTCTTTTACCTGAACACTATTTGGAGTAGAATTTTGTAATTTAAAAAGCCTCATTGAAATTTTCAATGAGGCTTTTTAATGTAATGTTTTACAATTAGGAGTTTTTGTCAATTATTGCTAAAACATCTGTTGCGTTAGACATTGTAGCATATTCTTTTGCCGTATATCCTTTTTCACTTTTTATGTTAAGGTTAGCGCCATTTAATAATAGAACTCTTAACACCTCTGCTCTATTATACCTTGCCGCATACATAGCCGGTGTTAGACCTAGTGATTTTTCGTTTAATTCTTCACCTAGAGCTATAAGACTGCGAACTTTATCTACATCTCCCTGCATAGCAGCTTTACATAAAGAGCTTATTTTATCTTTAAAAACCGATGTCATCGGTTCAGAAGAAAATATATTATTTGAAGTATTTGCATAAGTATCGGCTACTGCAAATACGCTAAAAAAGCAAAAAATGACAATTGAATTTTTCATAATAATTTTGTTTAAAAATTAATTATTTTATGTATAATATAAAAATAACCATACTATTGTAGTAATAATACAATTTTAAGAAAGAAATAATAAATATTTAACATTTATAAAATCTTAGCTTAATATGGAAAATAGTTGGCAATAATTAAGTTGAATTCAACAAGCTCAAAAACTTTTAATTATTATCTAACTATTAGTATTTCAAAATTGAATTTTATCAGCAAATTATAGAATTTCTGATTCCACTAACTACCTAGTGCAGTTTCGATAATACCTAATGCCTCTTCTGCATTTGATAATTCAGCATATCGTTTTGCAGAATAACCTTGATTGCTTTTGATTTTTAAATCGGCCCCATTTTTCAGTAATACTGTAAGCACTTCTACCTTGTTGTATCGGGCAGCATACATAACAGGAGTCATCCCCAAAGATTTTTGGTTGACATCTTCACCTAAAGCAATTAAACGTTTTACAGTTACGACATCGCCTTGTATGACAGCTTTGCAGAAAGAACTTACATCTACTTTTGAAATCAGTTCTTTTTTTAAAATGGTAATCGGTTCGGCAATTTCATGGGCCATAAGATTTGAACCCATAGTTAGAGCTACGATAGATAATGTTAGGATTGATTTTTTCATGATGAGTGATTTAATTGATGAATACAATATTGTATATATTAAAAGACGCCTAACAGTTATAATTGTTTCATCCTTTAACAGTGTTATAACGAAACTTTAACAAATAGCGCCTCCCTAAAATCAAAATTTGTTAGGATACACCCACAAATCAAAAAAGGTAAGTCATCTTGTAGATTTACTTATCAGAACATAGTATTTTTGTCTTCTAAAACTTTAGGAAAGATGAACAAAAAAGTAATCTTAATGATATTGGACGGATGGGGAAAATCAACTGATCCAGAAGTATCAGCAGTTGACAAAGCCAATACACCCTTTATTGATAGTCTATATACCAAATATGCCAATGCAAATTTGCTTACTGACGGTATGAATGTTGGACTGCCCGAAGGACAAATGGGTAACAGCGAGGTGGGACATATGAATTTAGGTGCCGGTAGAATCGTTTATCAAGATCTAGCGAAGATAAATAAGGCTGTAAAAGAAAATACTTTAAGTTCTGAACCAGTTTTAAAAAGTGCTTTCGAATATGCAAAGAAGAACAATAAAAATGTTCATTTCTTAGGCCTTCTTAGTGATGGTGGTGTACATAGTCATACTAACCACATTAAAGGACTTATTACTGCAGGAAAAGAATCTGGTGTTCAAAATATGTTCGTACACGCTTTTACCGATGGTAGAGATGTAGACCCTAAAAGTGGTAAAGGTTTTTTAGAAGATTTAGTTCATTTTAGTGCAGATAAGAATACCAAATTAGCAACAGTCATTGGGAGATATTATGCAATGGATCGCGATAAACGATGGGAACGTGTTAAAGAAGCGTATGATGTCATTGTAAATGCAGAAGGCGAAAAGTCTACAGACATAGGGCAAACTATTCAAAAAAGTTATAATAATGATATAACTGATGAGTTTATTAAACCTATTGTCATGACCAATACCGATGGCACACCGGTTGCATCTGTAAAAGAGGATGATGTTGTTATTTTCTTCAATTTTAGAACAGACCGAGGTAGAGAGCTAACGCAGGTATTAAGCCAAATAGATATGCATGAGCAAAATATGCATAAACTAAACTTATACTATGTTACTTTGACGAATTATGATGATTCTTATCATAATGTTCATGTAGTTTATAATAAAGATAATATCATAGAAACTTTAGGTGAGGTATTATCTAAAGCAGGTAAAAAACAAATACGAATAGCGGAAACAGAAAAGTACCCACATGTAACTTTCTTTTTTAATGGTGGTAGAGAAGTACCTTTTGAAGGTGAGACGCGTATATTATGTCCTTCTCCGAAAGTAGCTACATATGATCTGCAACCAGAAATGAGTGCTTATGAAATTAGGGATAAAATTATTCCGGAAATTAAAAAAGGTGATGTAGACTTTATTTGTTTGAACTTCGCCAATCCAGATATGGTAGGTCATACTGGCGTTATGGAAGCTGCTATAAAAGCTTGTGAAACTGTTGACAAATGTGCAAAAGATGTCATCACAACAGCAATTGAAAATGATTACTCGGTTATTGTTATTGCCGACCACGGTAATTGTGAGACAATGGTTAATGAAGACGGCAGTCCGAATACTGCCCATACGACCAATCCAGTTCCATTAATATTAGTAGATAAAGATATTCACCATATCAATGATGGTGTATTAGGTGATATTGCACCAACCATTCTAAAAATGATGGGGGTAGAAAAATCTAAATTTATGACCCAAAATTCATTGATATAATTTAATAATCGGAAACATCCGATAGTTACAAGATTTATGATAAAGATTAAGACAGCCGAAGAAATTGAATTGATGAGAGAAAGTGCGCTGATTGTATCTAAAACTTTAGGTATGATAGCGGGAGAAGTTAAGCCAGGAGTTACAACACTTCATTTAGATACTTTAGCTGAGACTTTTATTCGTGATCATGGTGCAGTACCTGGATTTCTTGGTCTATATGACTTTCCTAATTCACTATGCATGAGTCCAAATGCACAAGTCGTGCATGGTATACCTAACAATACCCCATTAGTAGAAGGCGATATTATATCGATTGATTGTGGTGCGTTAAAAAATGATTTTTATGGTGATCATGCTTATACTTTTGAAGTAGGTGAAGTAACGCCAGAAATTAAAAAACTGTTAGATGTAACTAAAAAATCACTCTACGTGGGTATACGTGAATTTAAAGTTGGTAATAGAGTTGGTGATGTTGGCTATGCAATACAAAAATTCACCGAAGACCATGGTTATGGCGTTGTTCGTGAATTGGTGGGTCATGGTTTAGGTCGAAAGATGCACGAAGGACCAGAAATGCCAAATTATGGTAGACGTGGCCGTGGTAAAAAGTTCGTTGAAGGAATGACAGTTGCTATCGAGCCTATGACTAACATGGGGACGAAAAATATAAAGCAATTAAAAGATGGTTGGACGATTCTTACTGCCGACGGAAAACCAAGTGCTCATTTTGAACATGATGTTGCTATCGTAAATGGTAAACCAGAATTGTTATCTACATTTAAATATATCTATGATGCACTAGGAATTGTTAGTGATGAAGAAGCTGAATTCACCTCTTCCTCTATTAACAACTAGGTAAGGATTATGAAGAAAATTTTTAAATTTTTTCTCAATCTTGTACCTAGACCTATTCTTATATCGCTCAGCTATGTAATAAAACCTTTTTTTATAATTTATTATAGCGGTAATACCTATGAAGATCCTATAGATGGAAAATCATTTCGTAGTTTTTTACCATATGGCTATGAGAACCCTCGTGAAAATGTGCTTTCCCCTTCTACCCTGTCATTAGAAAGACATCGACTACTATGGTTATATTTAAAAAAAGAGACTAACTTTTTTACCGCACCACTGAAAGTATTACATTTTGCTCCTGAGCAAGCCTATTATAAGCGATTCCGTAAATTAAAGAATCTTAATTATACTACCACTGATTTAAATTCACCTCTAGCAGATGTAAAAGCGGATATCTGTAATCTGCCGTTTGAAGAAAATTCTTTTGATGTTATATTCTGTAATCATGTATTAGAGCACATACCTGACGACACAAAAGCAATGTCTGAACTGTATCGAATATTAAAACCAGGTGGATGGGGTATTTTTCAAATTCCTCAAGATCTTAATAGAGAAAAAACTTTTGAGGATAATTCTATTATCGATAAAGTTGAAAGAGCAAAAATATTTGGCCAATATGACCACGTTCGAATCTATGGGAAAGATTATTTTGAAAAATTACGCTCTATAGGATTTACAGTAAATGAAATAGATTACACAAAAAACCTGACCTCTCAGGAAATTAATCGGTATCGATTAGCAACAGGAGAAATAATCCCCCTTGTCAAGAAATGATTATTTAACCACTACCTCTTTAAAACCTTTAGTTAAATATTCTTGAGCATCTCCATTTTCATCTAAATAAATAATATAAGCTTCTAACCTTTTATTTTCATTTATCAGCTTAAAGGCCTTGGCTAAATCCATAGCCATAAAAGCTGTGGCATAAGCATCTGCGGTTGCACAATTATCAGCTAAAATTGTAACTGCAAGCGTGTTCGACAACTGTGTAAAGCCTGTTTTAGGGTTTACAGTATGTACATATTTTTTACCAGTAGCTTCGTCAATTCTAAATTTTCGATAATTACCTGAAGACGCCAGAGCCCTATCATTTAGGTTAATTAATATTTTAGTTTTCCTATTAACTACCATTTGAGGATCATCAATGCCAACTACCCACGCTTTATTACTAATACTATTTTTACCTTTTGCAATGAGTTCACCACCAACTTCAATTAAATAATTTTTTACACCTTTAGCATTTAACATCGCAGCAATTCTATCAATTGCATAACCCTTTGCTATGGCATTAAAATCTAAATAAATATTCTTATTTGTCTTTATAACCTGTTTTTTAGAATTGATGGTCACTTTATCTAAACCAACATAATTCAACAAACTATCTACCTTGAGGCTATCAAGGGTTATTTGCCTTTCTGGACCAAAACCCCATGCATTTACCAAAGTACCCACTGTCGGATCAAAGAAGCCATCTGTGTCTGAGTTTATAACCTTAGACAACTCAAATACCTCTTCGAACATTTTATCAACCGCAATAGTACTATCCCCTTGATTAATTCTTGAAATATCTGATTCAGGTATATAAGTTGACAATGAATGATTAATAGATGTAAAAACCGAATCTATATCTTTTTGAAAATCTGTTTCTTCTGTAGTAATAGAAATAATATTATAAGACGTACCTAAAGCAGCACCTCTGTTCTCATTACGATATACTTCAGCATCGTTTTGATTACAAGAATATAATAATCCTAAAATAAAACCTAACACTAAAATTTTCTTCCTCATATCTCAACTAAACCATCATAATCAACAATATACTCCTCATCTAAATAAACCGGTAAATTATGGTCAGTCGAATTCACTAAACCAACACCTGCATAAAAAGTAGTAGCATCAAATTTTAACGCATGCTCCTTCATTTTATTCAAATCTGATTTAAAAAACTCCATATCTTTCGGGTCACCGGGATATTCAATCGCTTTTACAACCACAAAGCGCATTTTCTTGTCCTTAGTGCAAACAAATTGTGGATTCTTACGTAATTCGCTATTCACAGCTAAAAATTCAAACCCTGCATCTTCCAATTGTTTACCAACAATGTTCATCGCTAAATTGTGAAGTTCTTGTTCTGTTAATACGTGCATTTAAATAAATTTTATAAAAAAGCCGATACTTTAAGTATCGGCTATAATATTACATATCAGCGTTTTATATATTATCCACCGAAATCATCAAAACGTATATGCTCATCTGGGATACCAAAATCTTCACCCATTTTCTGTACAGCTTTGTTCATTAATGGAGGCCCACAGAAGTAAAGTTCAATATCTTCAGGTGAATCATGATGAGTTAAATAGTTATCAATTACACAATTGTGTATAAAACCTACGAAACCGTCACCTGGAGCATCAATATTCTCTTTTACTTTCCAATTGTCAACTTCCATTGGTTCAGAAAGCGCTAAATAGAATTTAAAATTAGGAAACTCGGCTTCTAGTTTATAAAAATGGTCTAAATAAAATAATTCACGTTTAGAGCGACCACCATACCAATAGCTAACTTTTCTATTGGTCTTTAATGTTTTGAATAAATGATATAAATGTGAACGCATTGGTGCCATACCAGCACCACCACCAACGTATAACATTTCAGAGTCAGATTCATTTATGAAAAATTCTCCATAAGGTCCTGAAATAGTTACTTCATCGCCTTTCTTAAGATTAAAAATATACGAAGATGCTACACCAGGGTTCACATCCATCCAACCGTTTTTAGCACGATCCCATGGTGGAGTTGCAATACGCACGTTCAACATAATCTCTCTTCCTTCAGCAGGAAAAGAAGCCATTGAATACGCTCTTTCTACCGTTTCTGGATTCTTCATTACTAAAGGCCAAAGGTTGAATTTATCCCATTCTGCTTGAAACTTATCTGGAGTTTCATGCTCTTCTGGGTGAGCTGTGATATCTATATCAGCGAATTTAACTTCACATTCAGGAATTTCTATTTGAATATATCCACCAGCTTTATAACCCATATCCTCAGGAATTTCAACAACGAATTCCTTAATGAAAGATGCTACATTATAATTACGAACTACTTTACCAGGCCATTTTTTAATACCAAAAACCTCCTCTGGTATGGTGATTTCCATATCTTGTTTCACCTTTACTTGACAGGCTAAACGTGCACCATGGTTCAATTCTCTCTTAGAAAAGTGAGGTGTCTCAGTAGGTAAAGCTTCACCTCCACCAGAAAGCACATGACATTCGCACTGAATACATGTTCCACCACCACCACATGCAGATGGCAAGAATACTTTTTGATTACCCAAGGTAGATAAAAGCGAGCCACCTGAAGCTACTTCAATTTTCTTTTCTCCATTAATTGTTATGGTAACCGGTCCCGAAGGCGAAAGTTTTTGTTTCGTAAACAAAAGCAATGCAACCAATACCATTAATAGTATTAGAAATGCGACAACGGTTATTAGTATAGTTCCGCCAGTACTTGCAGCTAAAATCATATTTATTTATTTACGTCGTTATAAGAAATCTCCTTTTCGTCAATTTCAGTATTCTTTTCTACCACTTCCTTTTCTGGCTCAACTACCTCTAGTTGTTTAATTTGAATCACTTGCTCATTAGCTTCTTCAGCTTCATCACCACCGCCGGTTAACATTCCTCCAAAACTTTGAAACCCGATACCCATTAAACCCGTAATAATAAAAGTAATTCCTAATCCCCTTAATGGCGCAGGTACATTACTGTATCTGATTTTTTCACGAATTGCAGCAATAGCTAATATGGCCAAGAACCAACCAATACCTGAACTAACACCATAATTAAGTGCTAAGCCTAGTGTTTCAATTTCTCTAGCCTGCATAAATAATGAACCACCTAATATGGCACAGTTTACTGCTATCAAAGGCAAGAAAATACCTAATGAGTTATATAATGAAGGTGAAAACTTCTCAACAACTATCTCTACTAATTGCACCATAGTTGCAATAGTAGCTATGAAAAGGATAAAAGATAAAAAGCTAAGGTTATAATCTGCATATTCAGGTCCTAACCAAACTAAAGCACCATCTTGTAATAAATACTTATCTAACAACCAGTTCAAAGGCACAGTTACAGCTAATACAAATATTACTGCCGCACCTAACCCTACTGCTGTAGCCACTTTTTTGGAAACAGCCAAATAAGAACACATTCCCAAGAACACGGCAAATACCATGTTATCGATAAAGATGGACTTAAAAAATAATTCTACATGTTCTAACATAATTTCTAATTAAATGTCTTTTTAATTCTCCTCTACCAATGCTGGATTTCTTGAGCGTTGCACCCAAATGATTATACCTACTACAATTAATGCAGCTGGTGGAATAATCATAAATCCATTGTTCTCGTATCCTGTAGAATATAACCCTGTTTTTGTAATTGGATCACCTAAAACCGGAATACCGAAAAGTGTTCCAGAACCTAAAAGTTCCCTAAAGAACCCTACAATAACCAAAATGATTCCATACCCTAATGAGTTCCCTATTCCATCTAAAAATGATCGCCATGGACCGTTCGCCAAAGCAAAAGCTTCGAAACGCCCCATAATGATACAGTTCGTAATAATTAGACCAACGAATACCGCTAAGGTTTTACTTAATTCATATTGATATGCCTTAAGTACTTGATCCACAATAATTACCAATGTAGCCACAATAATTAGCTGAACAATAATTCTAATTTTCGAAGGGATAATATTTCGCATCAATGAGATAACTACATTACCAGCACCCAACACGAACATTACAGAAATGGCCATTACCAATGATGCCTTTAATTCTGCAGTAATTGCCAATGCCGAACATATACCAAGTACTTGAATGGTAATAGGGTTATTATCCGCAAGCGGATCCTTTATAAGATTTATATCTTTTTTTGAGAGTAGTGCCATATTACTTTGCTCTAATTGTTTCTAAATAAGGTTTATATAATTTAATGGTTTCCTTGATCATAGCCGACACACCATTACCTGTGATAGTAGCACCTGCCAAGGCATCTACTTCGTTATCGTCTTTTGTATTATTTAAAGGATCGTTGTTACCTTTTGCAACAGCTATACCTGCATACCGAGTACCTTTTAAAATAGACTCTCCTTTAAAATCGTCCATAAAATAGCGCATTTTAATATTAGCGCCCAAGCCAGGTGTTTCCCCTTTATGATCAAAGTATACACCTTGTACAGTCATGGTTTCATCTAAAGCGATAAAGCCCCAAATAGCATCCCAAAGACCCTTACCGTACATAGGAATGATATAGAACTTCTTACCATCCTTGTCGCCAATAAAAACAGGTAACTTATAATCCTCACCTTTTTTTATATTAGCTAATTGCTTTTTCAAATCAATTAAATAGGCTTCATCATTCTGAGTAATTTTACCTCCTTGAATAACCAACTGCTCTTTTATGTAATTTGAAAATTCGCTTTCAACCACATCAGTAGGTATAAAATTTACACTACCGGTGTCATCTCCATTTTCATTAACCCCCATTGCATAAAGGATATTCTGTTGCTTTTCGAAACGCTCATTCTCTTTAATATTTGGACGTAATGCCGATGCTAAAAATGCAAGAATCGTTCCGACTACCACAACCATAACGGCCGCGAAAATAACGGTGTAACTATTTTTATCTGTATTAATTGCCATAATTAAACTGTTTCAGCTTTAAGTTCTTCTGCCTTACCATCTGAATCTTTTGGGTAGATAGTGGCATTCTTTAATCGGTTCATTCTTTTCTTGATATTACCCTTAACAACATAATGATCAATGGTAGGTGCAAAAACGTTCATTAATAAAATAGCCAAGAAAACCCCTTCTGGATATGCAGGATTGAATACTCGTATCATTACAGAGATAAATCCTATAAAAAAGCCATAATACCATTTACCTTTATTGGTCTGTGAACCTGTAACAGGATCAGTTGCCATATATACTATACCGAATGCTAGACCCCCAACGATTAGGTGTTTCCAGAAATCGAAACTCATTAAACCATAAAACTTACTTGATTCTGCAACCCAACCAAAATCAACCACTTGATTAAAAATCAATCCCATCACTAAAGAACCAATTACAGCACTGACCATAATTCTCCAACTAGCGATTTTAGTATATATCAAAAATAGACCTCCTAAAAGAATTAAAAATGCTGATGTTTCACCTACAGATCCTGGTATAAACCCGAAAAACATATCTGAAACCGAGTATGTCATTTCCGCTCCTTTATTCTGAGCTAAATATCCTAAAATAGTTTCACCCGAAATTGCGTCAACGTTTGCACCGGCCAAGATTTCCTCTGAACGCTCACGTGCACCATAAACCCATACTTTATCACCACTCATCCACGTTGGATAAGCAAAGAATAAAAAGGCTCTTATCGTTAATGCAGGATTAAGAATATTCATTCCTGTTCCACCGAAAACTTCTTTACCGATAACAACACCGAAAACAACAGCAACAGATAACATCCATAATGGTGTATCTATTGGAACGATTAACGGTACTAACATACCAGTCACCAAATAACCTTCTTCTACTTCATGACCTTTTATAACAGCAAAAATAAATTCTACCAAAAGACCAACTCCGTAAGAAACAACAACTAATGGTAATACCTTAATGATACCGATCCAAAAATTATCCCAAGTAAGGAAATCGTTCATCAATGAAAAATCAGCTGGAAATCCGTTAATAGCTGAATAATGCTGATACCCTGCATTGAACATAGAAAATATTAACACTGGTACCAATGCCATTATTACTGTATTCATTGTACGCTTTAAATCATCTGCAGACTTTACATGCGTACCACCTGCGTGGGTAGTTTCATCTGGAGAAAACAAAAAAGTATGGAAGGCATTAAATGCAGGAGCCATTTTTTTACCCTGATACTTCAGTTTAAGTTCGTGTAATTTACTTTTTAAACTCATTTCTTATCCTATTTCTTTTTGCAATAAATCTAACCCCTCACGAATAATCTTCTGGTGCGGTTGTTTAGAAATACATATAAACTCAGTTAATGAAAAATCTTCTGGAGCTACTTCATACAAACCTAATTGCTCCATTTCATCCAAATCTTTTACCATACAAGCTTTTAAAAGTTGCATTGGAAAAATATCCATCGGGAAAACTTTTTCATATTGTCCCGTTATTACGAAGGCTCTGTGCTCACCGTTAGTATTGGTATCTAAATCATATTTTTTATTCGGTTGCATCCATGAGAATGTCAATGCTCTAGTAGCCGAAATTTTATCAAAAACAGGTTTATTCCACCCAAACAACTCATAATCGTCGCCTTCTGGAATAACCGTCACTGTATTATTATAGAACCCTAAGAAACCATCTGGCTTGCTTTTAGAACCTGTAAGCACATCACCATTAATAACCCTGAAATTTTCTTCATTTACACCACTAGCATAAAGAAAAGTAGAAATTTCAGACCCTATTTTGGTTGTATAATATTTAGGTGCCTTAACAGATGATCCTGCAAGTGCAATAACTCGATCAGCATTAAACTTACCCGTAAGTAGGTATTCACCAATAATCACCAAATCTTGAGGTGATACTGTCCAAACTAACTCCCCCTTATTAATAGGATCCAACATATTTATCTGGGTACCTACCAAACCAGCAGGATGCGGACCAGAGACTTTATGTAATTCAATACCTTTTAAAGAAGCCAAAGGCGAACTACCAGAATCATCTACAGATACATGTACTTTACCAGGGGTTAATTTACCCAGTGCTGTAATTGCAGCTTGCAATTCTTTTTCCTTCCCCTGTAGAACGTAATTCAAATCAGCTTGTAACGGCGCACTTGAATATCCAGAAATAAATATTGATTTCGGTGTCGTATCAGGATTAGCAACAACATCATAAGGACGTTGTTTTATGAATGGCCAACAACCACTCTTCAATAAAGTAGCCTTCAACTCTCCCTTAGAAGCCTTTTCAACATCTAAAACAGTTCCAGGAAATGCCTCTTGTGTTTTATCAGCTAAAATCTTTAAAGTCAAAATACGTCTTCTATCTCCTCTTTCAATTTCTATCAACTCACCGCTTACTGGTGAAACAAAGAGCATATTCTCCATGTTTTTGTTGTAGAACAAAGGCTCACCAGCTTTCACTTCTGCGCCCTGCTTTACCATCATTTTAGGAGTAATTCCGTGAAAATCACTTAACTGAATTGCGTAAACATTACTCAAAACAGCTTTCGAAGTAGACTTCTCCGCGGTACCCACAAGGTTAATGTTGAGCCCTTTCTTTATTCGTATGTCTTTGGACATGTGCGTGTAGACCTTTAGGTTAACAAAATTTGAGCAAATTTAAGTACAAAAACTTCGTTTTCATAATTATTACCCCATAATTTAGACATTACAACGAGGTATATTTTTTAGGCATCGTTTTTGTTTACCTTTACTCAAAAAAAAGCCATCAGATGCGAATTTTTATTAAACATTTTATATGTCTTTTTTTCTTGCAGAACATAGTCGCACAGGTTGAAGAAGAGGTAAATCCGCCAGATAATATAAAATCAATCATCTTTAAAGGTCCTACTGAAGATCAGTTTCCAATTATTAAGATTGGCGAACCTCTTTACTTAGAATTTGATGATGTTTTAGCCAACGAACAAGACTACTACTATAAGGTAATACATTGCGATTATGATTGGAACAAATCATCTTTATTAAAATCTCAATACCTCGACGGTGTAGACAACCAGAGAATTACTGAATATGAGAATAGCTATACCACACTAGAAACCTATTCTAACTATCAACTGACCATACCCAATGACAATGTCCGTCTTAAAGTTAGCGGCAATTATCTTTTAGAAGTTTACAATAGCAATTATGAACTACAATTTTCACGTAGATTTTTGATTTATAAAGACCTTGTTACGGTAGCATCAACTATAAAACGCTCAAGAGATTTCAATTTTATAAACGAAAAACAGGTTGTTCAATTTAGTATACAGTCATCAGGCTACAAGCTGGTCAACCCGAAAAAAGAAGTTAAAGTTGCCATATTACAAAATTATAATTGGGCTACGGCTCTTCACGATATTGCACCACAATATACTATTGGCAATGAACTTGTATATAAATACGATCAAGAGACGGCCTTTTATGCAGGTAACGAATATTTACTTTTTGACACTAGTGATCTCAGAGCCCCAAGTTCTCAAATTTCGAGAATAGAACTTACCGACCTTTACAACCATTATCTATTTTCTGATGATTTCAGAAACGATAAACCCTATAGCTACTTTCCTGACATTAATGGCGATTTCGTTATTAGAACTTTGCAAGGAGACAATGCATCTCGAGAAGCGGAATATACTAATGTACATTTTAGTTTACCCTATACCGAATTCATTGCTTTAGACGAGGTTTACATATTCGGTAAATTCAATAATTACGCGCTTACCGACGAAAATAAAATGACCTATAACGAAGTCAATGGTATGATGGAAGCAACATTGAAAATGAAGCAAGGTTTTTACAATTATAAATATGTGCTCAAGGATGGCGAAAACATAAAACCAAACGTCGTAGGAGGCAATTTTCATTTTACTGAAAACAATTATCTTATTCTCGTTTATTACCGCAACTTCGGAGACATGTATGACAGCTTAATAGGCATTGGTTCTACCAATTCTAGGAATATCACCAACTAGCTGTATCTTTACGTTCTTCATCATCCATGGAAAATAAACCAACCATAAAAACTACGGGCCGTTATCGGCTACAATATAGAGGTGTTAATTGCCTCAATTGCGGACACCCTCTTGACCTGAGTGACAAATATTGTCCAAATTGCTCCCAAGCAAATAGCACTAAAAAATTAACCCTCTTTGATTTTTTTGAGGAGTTTTTTTCAAATTACATCTCTTACGATTCTAAATTGTGGCAAACTTTAGCTGCATTACTTCTAAAACCTGGTAAAATAACCAAAGAATTTATCGCAGGTAAACGTTTATCATATACGAACCCTTTCCGTTTTCTATTAAGCTTGTCTATCGTGTACTTCTTAATTATCAGTTTCAATAGCGAGTTTGAAACTTGGAACAAATTCGGCTCAGATAAACACACACCTATTTTTGATCTACAATCACAGATAAATAATTTAGAATTTGAAAATGAGGAGGAAAGAAAAATAGCATTAGCACAATTTGATTCATTAAGAATACAAGGTTTAAACGGATATAATCTTAGTGAAAATGATTCTTTATTATTAGCAAACCCTAAAGGTCATTTCAAAGAAATCAATCAAGAGGGATTTATTGAACGGTTTTTTGAAAAGATTCAATTTTTCAACACTGTTATAAAAAGCGACACTATATACAGTTTTAGTGAAAGTGTTCGTAAATATGAAGTACCTGAAGTCACTGAAAATAGAATGGCTTTTAACCTATCTAATAGTATAGTAGAAATAGAAAAACGACCAGGAACCTTTCTGAATTCTTTAATATCTAAGCTTCCCTTTGCTACATTTTTCTTCCTACCATTCTTTTCTTTCTTCATTTGGATGGTCTATATCAGAAAAAAATACACTTATACCGATCATTTAATATTTAGTTTTCACAATCAATCGTTATTATTTATCTTGCTCATTGTTAGCAATTTGATTAACACAGTTTTTAATATTGGCAGTGAAGGAGTATTTTTATTAATATTCGCAATCTGCCTTTATAAAGCAATGCGAAATTTCTATCAACAAGGAAGAGTTAAAACGATTATAAAATATATTTTCCTAAACTCAATATTTTTTATCTTAGGAAGTATTGCTATAATAATATTAATAGCTGCAAGCGTTTTTACATATTAAATATGATGATAACACAGGTAACCAAAGGCATTAAGATATCGGTACAGACTAGTTTTGAAGGCACATTCTTTAAAAACTATAAAATGCATTATGCGTTCGGGTATACTATCACCATTGAAAACCAAAGTAAAGATGCAGTTCAGTTAACTTCTCGTCATTGGAAAATATATGATTCTTTAAATGATATGGAAACCTTGGATGGTGAAGGCGTAATTGGCAAAAAACCAGTAATTCAACCTGGGGATTCACACACCTACAATTCTGGATGTTTACTAACCTCTCCTATTGGCGCTATGAAAGGTCACTATAACATGACTCATCTTAGCAACTCTGAAAAATTTAGAGTTTATATTCCAACCTTTAAATTTAGCGCACCTTTTGCTTTGAACTAAATCCTTTTAACCTTCTATTAGTTTTAAGTCCAACTCCCTTTTAGTACCTTTGGTCAACTATTTAATCTAAAAATTTTGACAATGGGTAAAGGTTTTTTCCAAGTTCCTACAGCAATTAATGAACCAATTAAAAGCTATGTACCTGGCTCTTCTGAAAGAGAAGCCGTTTTGGAACAATACAAAACATATTTTAATAGCACAGTAGATGTACCTATGTACATAGGCGCAGACGAGGTTCGCACAGGCAACACAAAACCTATGTCGCCACCTCATGACCACAAACATATTGTAGGTACGTACCATACCGCTAACAAAGAAAATGTGCAATCAGCTATAGATAATTGTCTAGAATCTAGAAATGCGTGGGCTAATTTAACTTGGGAGCAACGTGCAGCTATTTTCTTAAAAGCAGCAGAATTAATTGCCGGCCCATATCGTGCAAAAATTAATGCGTCCACAATGATTGCCCAATCAAAAAACATTCACCAAGCAGAAATAGATGCCGCTTGTGAATTGATTGACTTTTTACGTTTCAACGTAGAATACATGTCTCAGATATATGCGGAACAACCTGATTCTGCAGAAGGTATTTGGAACCGAGTTGAATATAGACCTCTAGAAGGTTTCGTTTACGCAATAACACCTTTTAACTTTACTGCCATTGCTGGTAATCTACCTGCTAGTGCTGCAATGATGGGTAATGTAGTTGTTTGGAAACCTAGTGACAGTCAAATATTTTCAGCAAAAGTTATTGTTGACATATTCAAAGAAGCAGGTTTACCTGACGGCGTTATTAATGTTGTGTATGGTGACCCAGTAATGATTACTAACACTATTTTAGCAAGTCCCGATTTTGCAGGACTTCATTTCACTGGCTCAACCCACGTTTTCAAAGAACTTTGGAAACAAATTGGAAATAACATACATACTTATAAAACATACCCAAAAATAGTTGGTGAAACTGGTGGTAAAGATTTTATACTAGCACACCCTACTGCAAACACAAAACAGGTAGCTACTGCTATTTCAAGAGGAGCTTTTGAATTTCAAGGTCAAAAATGTAGTGCGGCATCAAGAGTTTACCTACCAAAATCTACATCGAAAGAAATTTTAGAATTTGTAAAAGCAGATATCGCATCGTTCAACAAACCTGGATCACCAGAAGACATGAGCAACTTTATTACTGCCGTAATTCACGAAGGCTCTTTTGATAAATTGGCAAAATATATAACCCAGGCGAAAGAAGATAAAAATGCAGAGGTTTACGCTGGTGGTAGTTTTGATAAGTCTAAAGGTTACTTTATAGAACCTACCGTTATTTTAACCACAGACCCAAAGTATACAACAATGGAAACCGAGCTTTTCGGACCTGTAGTAACCATTTACGTTTATGATGATAAAGATTGGAGTGAAACTTTAAAATTAATCGATGGCACTTCAGAATATGCCCTTACAGGTGCTGTTCTATCAAATGATAGATACGCTATTGATGAGGCTACGAAAGCTTTACAAAATTGTGCCGGTAACTTCTACATCAACGATAAGCCAACTGGTGCCGTAGTAGGCCAACAACCTTTTGGTGGTGCAAGAGCGTCTGGAACAAATGATAAAGCCGGATCAGCTCAAAACTTGTTAAGATGGGTATCCCCTAGATTAATCAAGGAAACATTTGTAACCCCTGTGGATTACAGATATCCATTTTTAGGATAAGAAACTTAAAAGGCTGAATTTAAATTCAGCCTTTTTTTTTGATTTTTTATAAAAATAAGGGTATCATTACAATAGTTGAAATTTAATTTTATCAACCTTAACATACTAATTATGAAAAAGATACTGCTATTCGCACTGCTTTTCTCCGGAGCGTTTTCTTACGCCCAGGAAGCATTAACACAGAACACAATCAAAGCTGTTTTAACAGGAAATCAATCTCAGGTAATACAACTTGCAGAGGCTTTCCCAGAAGATAAATATGATTGGAGACCTACCGAAGGAGTTAACTCTGTTGCCGAAGCTCTTTTACATGTTGCTGGCGGCAATTACTTTTTAGCTTCCAAATTAGGATTCGCCCCGCCAGAAGATGTTGATGTTATGGCATTAGGTAAAATAACTGGCAAAGAAAATATCATTGCTGCCCTTAAAAAATCTAACCAATTTGTTCTAGATAAAATCACAAAAGTAGAGGATGGAACACTTAACGAAGAAGTTGATTTCGGATTTATGAAATCGAATAAATTAGGCGGTCTTTTAGCTATTATGGAACATAATGGAGAGCATAAAGGACAATTAATTGCTTATGCTAGATCTAATGGTGTCGTGCCACCTTGGAGTAACTAATTAAAAGTCTTTTTAATAAAAGCCCGTTAGCTATATAGTTAACGGGCTTTTACTTTTTTTCAATTTAAAGCTTTAATAAGGGTTCAACACAATATCAATGTAAATTTAACGTTAATTAATTGTAAACTAAACGTACTTTATTTAACTTGGTAATCAATTTAAAATCAAAACCTTATGAAATCTATAACAACAAAAACTCAAAGTAGTAGTTTCAGAATGTTAACATGGAGCTCAATTAAACTATTCGTCCAAAAATATAGAAGGGCATATTATCAAGCATTTTGCATTTAATTACCCTTTGAATTTCAGTGGTAGATAGACCATTTTCTTGGTTTCAAAGAATTCTTCTTTGAAGTAATCTGTCAATTCAAAAATTTCAGCGGTTTTATAATCCTTTAATTCATCAAGCAAATCGCCACCTTTTAGGTAAAGTATTCCGTTTCGAATAGAGTGCACCGACTCCTTCTTTATCTTTCCCTTTATCCAATGAACGAATGTTGGCATTGCAGCAACTGCCCTACTGACAATAAAATCGAATTGACCTGGTATTTCTTCTACTCGGGCATTAATAGTTTTTACATTAGATAATTGCAGACCCCCTACTACTTCATCAACTACTTTTATTTTTTTTCCAATAGAATCCACTAATGTAAATTGTACCTCAGGAAATAATATAGCTAACGGTATACCTGGAAAACCACCGCCTGTGCCGACATCAAGAACAGACGAGCCATCTTTAAAATTGATAAACTTGGCAATCCCCAGTGAATGTAAAACGTGTCTTACATAGAGTTCATCTATATCTTTTCTAGAAACCACATTAATCTTTTGGTTCCAATCCTTATAAAGATCTTCTAATTTTTTAAATTGTTGTTTCTGATTTTCAGATAAATTGGGAAAATATTCAAATATGGTTTCAGCAGTCATCCGTATCTTTGTAAATAGATATTATTAGTATATTCACTATTGCAAAGATTTAGCTTTTAATCAAGCTATCAAACTTTTATAGATTCAATTACATCATATTAAGTAAAAGAATACCAAATTATGGAACAAAATACCATACGATTTCCAAGAACAGATTCTGCAAAGTTTTTTAAAACTTTGAATAGTAGAGTCAATGATTATTTTAAAACCAATAAATTAAAAAAAACAGGCAACTGGAGACTTCACGTTAAAACCCTAGTGATGTTCTCTCTATTCTTAGCACCTTATTTTCTAATCTTAACCTTAGGATTACCAAATTGGGCCAACTTTTTATTGACCATTGTAATGGGCATAGGTATGGCCGGAGTTGGAATGAACGTAATGCATGATGGTAATCATGGTGCATATTCTAACAAAAAATGGGTAAACAAATTAATGGGCAGTAGTATATATATACTAGCTGGCAATGTTTACAATTGGCAAGTACAACATAATGTATTACACCACACCTATACCAATATTCATGAACATGATGAAGATATGGAAGCTGGTAGAATACTACGTTTTTCGAAACATGCGGAATGGAAGAGACATCATAAATTTCAACATTTTTATTCTGTATTACTATACGGTTTACTCACATTTAACTGGGCAATAACTACTGATTTTCAGCAGATGTATAGGTATATGAAACGCAAACTGTCTTACGGTAAGTTACCAAGTGCTACGATGAACTGGAGTACTTTAATTATTACTAAACTATTGTACATAACCATTTGGATTGTATTGCCTATGTTAGTTTTAGACATTGCATGGTGGAAAATCTTAATAGGGTTCTTTTTAATGCATTATGTAGCTGGGGTAATTTTAAGTGTAGTATTTCAGTTAGCACATATAGTTGATGATGCTGATACACCATTACCAGATGAATCTGGTACAATGAAAAATACCTGGGCAATACACCAACTGTTTACTACAGTTAATTTTGGCACTAAAAACAAAGTTGTAAACTGGTTTACGGGTGGTTTAAATCATCAGGTAGAACATCATATATTTCCTAACATAAGCCACGTTCATTACACAAAAATTTCGAAAATTGTGAAACAAACAGCACAGGAATTTAATTTGCCATATCACGAGTATAAAACTACTAGAAAAGCTATAATTTCGCACTTCAAACATTTAAAAGAATTAGGCAAAGAGCCTACATTACAATACTAGAAATTTATAGCACCCATGAGCAATCAACTTTCGGATAGAATTAATAGCGTTACACCGTCAGCTACTTTGGAAATGGCCGCAAAGGCCCGTGAATTAAGAGCATTAGGGAAAGATATCATCGGTTTAAGCTTAGGCGAACCAGATTTTAACACTCCAGATTACATTAAAGATGCTGCTATACAAGCAATCAATGATGACTACAACTCTTATTCACCTGTAGATGGTTACGTTGATTTAAAAAAAGCGATAATTACAAAATTTAAGAGAGACAATAACCTTAGTTATGAGCCATCTCAAATTGTTGTTTCAACAGGAGCTAAGCAATCGCTATACAATGTTGCGCAGGTTATCTTAAACAAAGGAGACGAAGTTATTTTACCTTGTCCTTACTGGGTAAGTTATAGCGACATAGTTAAACTGGCAGACGGAGTACCAGTAGAAGTACCTACAACTTTGGAAAATGATTTCAAAATGACTCCTGAACAATTAGAGGCCGCTATCACCCCTAAGACAAAAATGTTATGGTATAGCTCTCCTTGTAACCCTAGCGGATCTATATATAGCAAAAAAGAATTGCGTGCACTTGCCGATATATTAATTAAATACCCGCAAATTATTGTGGTTAGTGATGAAATTTACGAGCACATTAATTATGGCGTAACTGAACATGCTTCAATGGCCGAATTTGATGATATGTTTGATCGCACAGTTACGGTCAACGGTGTGGCTAAAGCATTTGCAATGACTGGATGGCGTATTGGATATATTGGCGCACCAGCTTACATTGCTCGCGCTACGAACAAATTACAAGGTCAAGTAACCAGCGGTGCCAATTGCATTGCTCAACGTGCAGTTATAACCGCTTTAGAAGAATCTCCAGACCGTATTAAGTATATGGTTGACGAATTTAAAGAACGTCGTAAATTAATTTTAGACTTGTTAAATGAAATAGATGGATTTAAATGTAATGAACCTGAGGGTGCATTTTATGTTTATCCAGATGTAACAGCTTATTTTGGAAAAACGTTCAATGGCACAAAAATTAATAACGCATCAGATTTTTCAATGTACCTTTTGGAAGCCGCTAATGTAGCCACTGTAACTGGTGATGCTTTTGGTAATGGAAATTGTATTCGTATATCTTATGCAGCATCCGTTAAAGAAATCAAAGAAGCTATATCTAGAATCAAAGAGGCACTAAAATAAATTAGAGCCACATATTTAAATAAAAAAAGCCCTTTACATGTAAAGGGCTTTTTTTATTTAAATCGCTTTGCAATTATGTTCGTTTCCAAAAATAAGGCGTTAATAATATTAATACGGTAAAAAGTTCTAGCCTACCTGCCAACATTAGAAAGCCACACCACCATTTCGCCAGATCAGGTAAGCTATTGAAGTTACTTACAGGGTTCAAACTCCCCAATGCCGGGCCTACATTACCTAACGAAGAAGCTGAACCACCTATGGCCGATTCAAAATCCAGACCTAAAGAACCTAATACAAGCGCTCCAATAATGAAGAGCAACATATAGAGAACAAAGAAGCCAATAATGTTATAAACGATTTTCTCCTTAACTGTTTTATTATTGTAACGCACCGGTATTATAGCGTTCGTATGCAATGTTCTTTTAAATTCAAGAACACCATTTTTTATAATTAATAAATGACGCATTACCTTAATACCACCTGCCGTAGAACCTGCAGATCCCCCTAAGAAAAATAACCCGAAAAAGAATATTGTTAAAAATGGAGTCCATTGTGTAAAATCGGCACTAACAAAACCCGTTGTAGTAATTACAGAAATTATCTGAAACAGGGCATGCCTAAATGAACTCTCAGCTTTACCTAAAACCATTGGGTACCCAGGGGTTATATCTGTGATATTTGCCTTAAAATAAATAACTAATGCCACTATGATTGTAAATACGATTATGAACCCAGCATAATACCGAAATTCCTCATCTTTAAATACCTTCTGCACTTTTCCTTTAAAAGCAAAGTAGCTTAACACAAAATTACTCCCCGCTAAAAACATAAAAAAGATGACAATATATTGAATTAACGGTTGATCATTCCAATAAGCTAGACTGGCATTTTTAGTAGAAAAACCACCTGTAGATAATGTAGCCATTGCATGGTTTATGGCATCGAAAAAGGACATTCCCGCTATCTTTAATAGAATAGTTTCTGCGATAGTGTATCCAAAATAAATAAGCCACAAACGCTTGGCAGTATCGGTTATTCTAGGATGCAATTTATCTGCACTTGGCCCAGGAGCCTCTGCAGAGAACAGCTGCATCCCTCCTATTCCCAACAACGGCAAAATCGCTATTGCCAGAACAATAATTCCCATTCCACCAATCCAATGGGTAAGGCTTCGCCAAAACAATATACCCTCTGGCATTACTTCTATATCATCCATAATAGAGGCACCTGTAGTGGTATAACCAGATACTGTTTCAAAGAAAGCATTAGTTATGTCTGGGACCGCGCCAGAAAACAAATAGGGCAACATCCCTGAAATTGACATTACTATCCATCCAAAAGTTACGATGATATAACCCTCTTTTTGTTTTACCTCTTTCTTATGTCCTCTAGTATAATACATTGAAAACACCCCAACAAACATGGTCGTAATCGATGCCAATGTTATACTTAAAGTAGCACCGTCTTGGTAAATACCACTTACTACCGCCGCCAAAAGCATAAAGCCCCCGTTGCATAGCAACAGAAGCCCCATTAAATGAAATATAATTCTTGAGTTAAGCCGCATTTTAAAGGAACATTCGTTCAATTTTTGAAATCTCTGAAGGTAGACAACAAACCACTACGCGGTCACCTTCTTGAATTTTAAACCCACCTAGGGCGATATGACCTACACCATCTCTTACAACACCCCCAATAGTAGCAGCCTTAGGAAAATTTAATTCCCTAATTGTTGCTCCAGTCACCTTAGAATTCTTTTTAACTATAAATTCTAAAATCTCGGCATTTAAATTATTCAAGCGCATTAGAGCCACTACTTCGCCTTTTCGAATATGTCTAAAAATATTATTAGCAGCTAAAAGTTTTTTATTGATTAATGTATCAATCCCGATAGAATGAGAAAGTTGAAAATAATCCATGTTTTCAACTAAGGCAATGGTTTTCTTAATATTCTTAGATTTCGCAACTAAGCACGACATTATATTGGTTTCTGAATTACCAGTAACAGCAATAAAGGCATCCATAGACTCTAAGCTTTCCTCTTCTAACAATTCAACATTTCTTCCATCGCCATTAATCACCAAAGCATTCGGCAATTCATCTGCTAAATCAAAAGCTTTTTCTTTGTTCTTCTCTATCAACTTAACGTTGAATTTATTGGCACAAAGGTCTCGGGCAGTTTTATAACCTACCTTACTACCTCCCAAAATCATTACATTTTTTATCTCCGCCTTTTTCTTACCCGTAAGTTTATATAACTCATCAACCCCTTTCTTTACGGTAATAAAATATACTTGATCACCTTCTTTAAACAAGGTATCCCCTCTTGGAATTACAGTATATTGAGTTCCGGTACGTTGTAGCGCAATAGGCATAAAATGTACTTCTGGGAATATCTTTGCAGCCTCTTTAACCATTTTACCTACAAATGGTGCAGATTTAATTAAAGATACACCTACCATTATCAATTCACCATCTTCAAATTCGTAAGTATCGTTAAAGGCAGATTTATTAAGTAGCATTTGAATCTCAGTAGCAGCTAAGGCTTCAGGAGAAATCAATTCATCGATTCCCAATTCAGAAAATCTCAAAAGCTCTTTATTTTTAATAAATTCGGTATTTGAAATTCTTGCGATAGTCCGCTTACATCCTAACTGTTTTGCCAACATACATAAAGTTATGTTAGTAGTTTCAGAAGACGTTACCGCAATAACTAAATCGGAATCTTGCACCTGGGCATCTCTCAATACTTCAATAGAAGTGGCATCCCCCTTTAAAACCCTAATATCTAAATGGTTGTCTGCATACGCAAGACTTTCTTTTTGACTATCAATTAAGGTAATATCCTGTGATTCATAGGAAAGCAACTTAGCCAAATGAAAGCCCACTTCCCCAGCACCAGCAATTATAATCTTCATTTAATTTATTAAACCGCTTACCATCAAAAATTGAGAAGATGTATTACCCTTCAACAGAATAATGCTCAAAAGTAATCTTGATAATAATAGCAATTATTACGGGGCAAAATTACATAATTTAATTAGTTTATTATTTATTTCCAGCTCTTTAACTATTTAGGACATAACCACTCTCATTAAAAAGGAATTAAGCTTTGCTAAATTGTATCTTTGCGAAAAAAAAGCATTCAATGTCTAAAAAAGTTACACCTTATAAAGATTCTGATTTAGGAAAAAAGGAACAAGTCACCAAAATGTTCGATACTATTTCTAAAAATTATGATGGCTTAAATCGCGTGATTTCATTTGGCATAGATATTAAATGGCGTAAAAGAGTTGTCGAAATATTAAAACAAGAACAACCTAATTCAATTTTAGATATTGCAACTGGCACGGGTGATTTAGCAATTGCTCTTGTAAAGACCGGTGCAAAAAAAATTGTTGGCTTAGATATATCACCTGGCATGTTAGCTGTCGGTAAGGAAAAGATAAAGAACAAAAATCTTGACAATAATATAGAAATGATTGTCGGGGATAGTGAAAACCTGATATTTGAAGATAATTCTTTTGATGCCGTTACAGTTTCTTTTGGTGTTAGAAATTTTGAAACTCTTGAAACTGGTATGACTGAAATACTACGAGTTTTAAAACCTAAAGGCACATTGGTTGTTTTAGAAACATCAGTACCCACACAAACGCCATACAAACAAGGCTATTCATTTTACACAAAAAATATTCTTCCTCTTATTGGTAAACTTTTCTCAAAAGATAATTCCGCTTATGGCTATTTAAGCGAATCTGCTTCTGTTTTTCCTCATGGCGAAAATTTCAACAATATTTTACGTGAAATCGGGTTTATAGATGTAACGAACAAACCTCAAACATTTGGGGTTGCATCAATTTATATTGCGAAAAAGGCAGATGCCATGCTCTAGAAAGCTCGCTTTATATTATTGATTACTTACAATAGTAAACCAGGATATATGAAGAAATGGTTTTTTATAAGCCTAGCGCTATTGTTGATGACCACCACATTGAGTGCTCAATTCAACGAAAGCCCCATATTGAACAAACAAAACGAAGACAAGAAAATCTTAAATTGGGGATATTTCTTAGGTTTAAATCAATATGATTTTAAAATAGAATACAAAGAAAATGCTCCTGATATTTTGGTCAGTAAAAGTTTTGGATTTAATGTAGGCCTTATTGGCGAATTACGCCTTAACGAGTTTTTAGATTTACGATTTGAACCCGGACTGCATTATGGATCAAGATTAATGGGCTTTACTGGCTTTGAAGATGAACGTGATGCCATTAGAGAAGTAAAATCTACCTATATAAATTTCCCTATTTTACTTAAAGCCAGTGCAAAGAGATTAGGAAACTGGAAACCTTTTATTATCGGTGGTGGGTCAAGAAGTCTTAATTTAGGTAGTAACGAAGAAAGTCTTGACGACAATAGTTCTGGCACCTTTAGAATGAAAAAATGGGTGTATAACTACGAACTTGGTTTTGGTATAGATTTCTACTTAGAATATTTTAAGTTCACACCATCTATAAGAGGCGTGTTTGCTTTAACAGATGAATTGGTACCAGATCAAGACCCAAATAGCCCTTGGACCGGAAATATTGAATCTTTAAAAACAAGAGGAATTTTTATCAATTTTACTTTTGAATAATTTTCATTAGCCGTTAGTTTTTAAAAAAAATAAAAGAGGCTTATCCTTTTCAATAGAAATATTTGAACTGAGCTCTAATCTCATAAAAACTCTGCTACTTTCTAATTTCATGTAATAAAATTGCTGTTGCAGAAGCCACATTTAAACTTTCTGTAGTTTCACCTCCATATTGCGGTATAGCCAATTTATAAGTACATAATTTTGCAACAGAATTAGAAACTCCTTTTCCTTCATTACCCATTACCATAATCCCTTTTTTTGGTAATTTCGAATCGTTTACACTATCACCATCCATAAATGTACCATACACTGGTAATTTTGTTGAATTCAAAAATGAGTCTAAAACTCTATACTGAATATTTACACGAGTAATTGAACCCATAGTCGCTTGCAATACTTTTGGATTATAACAATCAACAGTATCTAGCGAACAAACAATATCAGTTAAACCAAACCAATCGCAAAGTCTAATAATTGTACCCAAGTTACCTGGATCTTGCACACCATCTAGCACTAAAATCCAGTCTGACAGTAATTGCTCTGCCTGTTCAGGAATATGAAATACACCAAGATATCCATTCGGATTCTTTAGACTACTTATTTGACTAAGCTCCCTATTGGTAATTCGTTCAACTTCTACTCCTTCCACAAAACCTTCGGGATCTACAGCTAATAATTTATGCAGTTTTATTTTAGAATTCACCACTTCCTCTACCGTCTTTTTTCCTTCGACAACAAATAGACCATGCTCATTTCGGCACTTTTTTTGCTGTAGACTTTTGATAAGTTTCAATTCACTTTTGACAACCATTCAAATAATGTATTTTTGATTTCTATGAGGATGGCACTTTGCTCCAAAAACAACATGGCTAAATTAAGCTTATTATCCCTATTGGCAATAGTCTTGCTATCGTGCAACTCACTTAAAAAAGTTGAGGATGATGAATTTTTGGTGATTAAAAATTCTATTTACGCCGATTCTATAAAAATTAACAACGAAGAACTTCATAGTCTTATTTATCAAAAATCTAACTCAACCGTACTTGGCTACCCATTAAGACTTAATTTATACAATTTAGCAAAAGAAAATCCTGATTCATCCTATAACGCTTGGCTAGATAGAAAAGAGAATAGAAAAAAGAGACTAACAAAGCTTTTATCCGCTAAACAAGTAGAACGCTTGGGAGAATCATTTTTAGTTACAGGCTTAAGCAATTGGCTTGAAGACATTGGTGAAGCGCCCACTATTTTAGACACAACGAGAACTCGCTTAAGTTTAGCAAGGCTTAGCGCTTATTATCAAGGTAGAGGCTATTTCACTAATAATACTTCTTATGAAATTGATACCACAAAGCAGAATAAAAAAGCTAAAATTAATTATCATATAGACCTTGGAAATCCATACAAAATTGATTCTCTCGGAAATGATATCTCATCTACAGCTATTGACTCTCTGTACTTTTTAAATTCAGCCAACTCTTTAATAAAAGAGGGCCAGCAATTCGATTTATCTAATTTTAATAATGAACGTGAACGATTAACCAGTATTTTTAGAAATAGCGGTATTCGAAATTTCCAGGAAAGCTCTATTACTTTTGACATCTTACGAGATACTATAAAAGCAGCAGATGATCAACTGATGAACATCACATTAAAAATTGGCGATTTAAAGACTAGAGGTGAGAATGAAGTAACCACTTCGGCCTACAAAGTTGAAAAAATCAATAAGATTAATATTTATACAGATTACCTCTCTACTACTACACAAGATTCTTTATATGCTATTGATTATAGAGATTACACGATACACTATTCTAAGAATTTCGATATTAAACCAAAAACATTGGCTAATGCCATATTTTTTAAAAAGGACAGTATTTACAGAGATGTCGACAAAATAAGAACCTCAAGACAGCTAAACGCCTTGAATATTTTTAAATATCCAAACATAATTTTTGAAGCAGATAGCATAGGTAATAAGGTGAATACTAATATTTACTTAGCTCCAAAATCAAAATATTCACTAGGTACAAATTTCGAAGTTAGTCGTTCGAACCTTAGTAGAATAGGTGTAGGTTTAAGCACCACATTACTTATTCGAAACATTTTTAAAGGTGCTGAAAATTTAAGTATTACTGCCGACGGATCTTATGGCCTTTTGAGCAGTAACACTTTCGAAGCCAATTATTTTTCAGAGTTCGGTGGCGACATTACTCTTAACTTCCCCCGTATATGGTTTCCTTTTATTAACACCTCCAAAATAATACCTAACTATACGTTACCTAAAACCAGAATAGCTATAGGTACAAGTTTTCAAAACAACATTGGACTTGATAAACAGACATTCAATACTGTTTTAGGCTATAATTGGGTCCCAAGTGATTTCGTAAATCACAATATTGAACTTTTAAACATTCAGTTTGTTCGTAATGTAAATCCAGAACGTTTTTACAATGTATACAAAAACACTTATGAACTTTTAGATGACATAGCAGATTCCTATGATAATAGCGAATTCCCTGAACTGGCCGAATATTTTGAGTCCGATGACGACACAAATAATCCCAACTTAATAATTTCCTCCGGCACAACCGGGTTCACTGAAGCCATTTTAGACGGCACTGTATCTTCGTCTAGTGCTAATTATAGTAAAGTAAATAGCATTGAAGAAAGAAGAATTCGGCTTACCGAAAATAATTTAATTTTTGCAACCAACTATACATTCAACAAAACCAATAGAGAAGGTATTATAGATAATAGTTTTTATCAATTTAGATGGAAACTAGAAAGTGCAGGGAATCTTTTATCAGCTTTTTCATCTATCGTTCCTTTTAACAAAAATGACGATAACCAATTATTAGTCTTTGGCGTTCCTTTTTCACAATACATAAAGAATGAATTTGAATATGTCAAATACTGGGACCTATCACGTTCAAATGTATTGGCTGCTAGAGCATTTCTTGGTATTGCTATACCTTATGGTAATTCCGATAACATTCCTTTTGTACGAAGCTATTTTGCAGGTGGCGCAAACGACAACAGAGCTTGGTTTCCTTATTCTTTAGGCCCTGGTAGTGTTTCCGCTATTGATGATTTCAATGAAGCTAATCTAAAATTAACCGTTAACCTTGAATACAGATTCCCCATAGCAGGTGATATTAACGGAGCCATTTTTGCTGACGCAGGTAATATCTGGAATGTTTTAGACAATGTTGACGACCCTGAGGCTACATTCGACGGCATATCATCTTTGAAAGACATCGCTTTAGGCACAGGTCTTGGTTTACGATACGATTTCACTTATTTCCTTTTCAGACTTGATTTAGGTTTCAAAACCTATAACCCTGCTGAAATTCAATCAGAAAGATGGTTTAAGGATTATAATTTCGCCAACTCTGTTTTACAAATAGGTATCAACTATCCGTTTTAAATATAATTGTTTTACTACTTTTGTTTTTCATTTTTTTAGAAACAAATAGACCACTAAATTATGGCTCACAATATTAAGCCGGGTGTTGCTACCGGAGACGAAGTTCAAGCAATATTCAACTACGCTAAGGAAAAAGGATTTGCACTACCTGCTGTAAATGTTATAGGTTCTGACACTATTAACGGTGTTTTAGAGACTGCTGCAAGTTTAAACGCACCAGTAATTATTCAATTTTCTAATGGCGGAGCTCAGTTTAATGCTGGTAAAGGTCTTTCTAATGAAGGTCAACAAGCGGCTATACAAGGAGCTATTGCAGGTGCAAAACACGTACACCAATTGGCTGAAGCATATGGTGCAGTAGTTATTTTACATACAGATCATTGTGCTAAAAAATTATTACCATGGATAGATGGTTTATTAGATGCAAGTGAAAAGCATTTTGCCGAAACAGGTAAATCTCTTTTCAGCTCACATATGATCGACCTTTCTGAAGAGCCTTTAGAAGAAAACATAGAAATATGTAAAGGTTATCTTAAGCGTATGAGCAAAATAGGAATGACATTAGAAATCGAACTTGGTATTACTGGTGGCGAAGAAGATGGTGTTGATAATTCAGATGTAGATGATTCCAAATTATATACTCAACCAGAAGAAGTTGCTTACGCATACGAAGAACTTTCTAAAATAAGTCCGAGATTTACTATTGCTGCTGCTTTTGGTAATGTTCATGGAGTTTACAAGCCTGGTAACGTTAAATTAACACCGAAAATTCTTAAGAATTCTCAAGAATATATTACTAAGAAATACGGTGTAGAACATAACCATATTGATTTTGTATTCCACGGTGGTTCTGGATCTACAGTAGAAGAAATTAGAGAAGGTATAAGCTATGGTGTTATAAAGATGAATATTGATACAGATTTGCAATATGCATTTCTTGAAGGTGTTCGTGATTATGTTCAAGACAATAAGGACTATTTACAATCACAAATTGGAAATCCTAAAGGTGCTGACGAGCCTAACAAGAAATATTACGACCCAAGAGTTTGGTTAAGAAAAGGTGAAATCACTTTCATCGATCGTTTGAAAAAAGCATTTGAAGATTTAAATAACGTTAATACGCTATAATAAATTTTAGGACAACCATAAAATGGACGATATGACGGCTTGGTTTAAAAGAAAAGAAAAAGGAATACAGACTTCTACTGAAGAAAAGAAAGACACTCCAAAAGGACTGTGGTACAAATCTCCCACAGGCAAAATTGTTGAGTCTGATGATCTTGCCAAAAACTTTTATGTAAGCCCAGAAGATGATTACCATGTAAGAATTGGTAGTAAGGAATACTTTGAAATCTTGTTCGACAACAATAAGTTCACAGAACTTGATGAAAAGCTTACATCAAAAGATCCTTTAAAATTCGAGGATACCAAGAAATATAGCGAACGTTTAAAAGCCGCCCAGAAAAAAACTGGACTTAAAGATGCTGTCAGAACTGGATACGGAAAGTCATTTGGTAAGGACATAGTAATTTGTTGTATGGATTTTAAATTCATTGGTGGTTCAATGGGAAGTGTTGTTGGCGAAAAAATCGCTCGCGGTATTGACTACGCCATTAAGAAGAAAACACCATTTATGATGATTTCTAAATCTGGTGGAGCCCGTATGATGGAAGCTGCTCTTTCGTTAATGCAACTTGCAAAAACCTCAGCTAAATTAGCTCAGTTTTCAGAAGCCGGTTTACCATATATTTCTTTATGTACTGATCCAACTACTGGTGGCACAACAGCATCTTACGCAATGCTTGGTGATATAAACATTGCAGAACCAGGAGCTTTAATAGGTTTCGCGGGCCCTCGTATTGTTAAAGACACAACAGGTAAAGAACTGCCTGAAGGTTTTCAATCATCTGAATTTTTATTGGAACATGGTTTTTTAGATTTTATATCACATCGAAAAGACCTGAAGAAAAAAGTCAACCTTTATATTGACTTAATTCAGAACAATAAGGTTAGGTCATAAATTGGGTCAATGTTTTTCTTAATTTGAAATAGTTTCTTATTTCAAAAAAAGAGTATCTTTGCAGCCTGGTTGAAAATCAATCATAATACATAAAAATCATTTAAAATAATATTGGAATGTATCTAACAAAAGAAGTAAAGTCAGAAATTTTCAAGAAACACGGCGGTAAAGCAGAGAACACAGGTTCTACAGAAGGCCAAATCGCATTGTTCACACACCGAATCAATCACTTGACCGGTCACTTGAAAAAAAATCATAAAGATTACAATACTGAGCGTTCACTTGTGAAACTCGTAGGTAAAAGAAGAAGTCTTCTTGATTACATGATTAAAAATGATATTGTAAAATACAGAGAGCTAATTGTAGAGCTTGGTATTAGAAAATAATAGTGCAAAAAGGGGATAGGCAACTATCCCCTTTTTTTTTAATTACTCCGTGCCTTAGGAGATTTAGCTAATCATTAGCAAAGGCGAACACAAAAAGCTACACACGGTTTTTCATTGGTCAACACAACAACACAACAACTCCGACCAGAGAAATTAGTCGGAAAGACCATTGTTTAACAAATCTGCAATGTGCAGGTTTTAATCAAATTTTATGATTCCAAAAGTATTTAAAGAGGTCATAGACCTTGGTGACGGTAGAGAAATTTCTATCGAAACCGGAAAATTGGCAAAGCAGGCCCACGGTTCTGTTGTTGTACAATCAGGAAAATGTATGTTATTATGTACAGTTGTTTCCAATTACAAACAAAGCGATGTGGACTTTCTTCCACTTACGGTAGATTACCGTGAAAAATTTGCAGCCGCAGGTCGTTACCCTGGTGGTTTCTTCAAAAGAGAAGCAAGACCAAGTGATGGTGAAGTTTTGACTATGCGTTTAGTGGATCGTGTATTACGCCCATTATTCCCAAAAGATTACCATGCAGAAACGCAAGTGATGATTCAGTTAATGTCTCATGACGAAAACGTTATGCCAGAAGCTATGGCAGGATTAGCTGCTTCAGCTGCTATTCAATTATCTGATTTCCCATTCGAATGCCCTATCTCTGAAGCAAGAGTTGGTCGTGTTAATGGCGAATTTGTCATTAACCCAACTAGAGCACAATTAGCAGAATCTGACATCGATATGATGATTGGAGCATCTGCCGATTCTGTAATGATGGTTGAAGGTGAAATGGACGAAATTTCTGAAGAAGAAATGGCGGAAGCTATCAAATTTGCTCATGAAGCCATTAAAGTACAATGTGCTGCGCAAGTAAAATTGGCTGAAGCTTTCGGTAAAAAAGAAGTACGTGAGTACGCAGAAGAAAGAGAAGATGAAGATTTAGCTAAGAAAGTTCATGACATGGCATACGATAAAGTATATGCCATTGCAAAAGCTGGATCTGCTAAACACGAAAGAAGTGCTGCCTTCGCTGAAATTAAAGCTGAAATCAAAGCAACATTTTCTGAAGAAGAATTAGCTGATTATGGTGATTTGGTATCTAAGTATTACTCTAAAGCTGAAAAAGCTGCGATAAGAAACCTAACCCTAGATGAAGGCTTACGTTTAGACGGTCGTAAGACAGATGAGATTAGACCAATTTGGTGTGAAATTGATTATTTACCATCAACACATGGTTCTGCAATTTTCACTAGAGGTGAAACTCAAGCATTGGCAACTGTAACTTTAGGAACTTCTAGAGATGCAAACAAAATAGATATGCCATCTCACGAAGGTGAAGAAAATTTCTATTTACACTATAACTTCCCTCCTTTTTGCACAGGTGAAGCAAGACCATTAAGAGGAACATCTAGAAGAGAAGTTGGTCATGGTAACTTGGCTCAACGTGGTCTAAAAGGAATGATTCCTGCAGATTGTCCTTACACAGTACGTGTAGTATCTGAAGTATTAGAATCTAACGGTTCTTCTTCTATGGCAACTGTTTGTGCTGGTACAATGGCATTAATGGATGCTGGTGTAAAAATGATAAGACCAGTTTCAGGTATTGCAATGGGGTTGATTTCTGATGCAAAAACCGGAAAATATGCAGTTCTTTCCGATATTTTAGGTGATGAAGATCACTTAGGTGATATGGACTTTAAAGTTACCGGTACTTCAGAAGGTATTACTGCTTGCCAAATGGACATTAAAGTAAAAGGATTGTCTTATGAGATTTTAGTAAATGCACTAAAACAAGCTCGTGAAGGCCGTTTACATATCTTAGGTAAAATTACCGATACTATTTCCACTCCAGCAGAAAGTGTTAAAGAACATGCGCCAACAATGGTTACGCGTAGAGTTCCTAACGAATTCATTGGTGCTTTAATCGGACCTGGAGGAAAAGTGATTCAAGAGATGCAAAAAGAAACTGAGACCACTATCGTTATAAACGAAGATCCAGTAACTGAAGAAGGTATCGTTGAAATTTTAGGTGTAGGACAAGAAGGTATCAATGCTGTTATGGCAAAAATCGACGCTATATTGTTTAAACCTACTGTAGGTAGTGTTTACGAAGTAAAAGTGATCAAAATGCTAGATTTTGGTGCTGTTGTTGAGTATATGGATGCTCCAGGAAACGAAGTTTTACTTCACGTTTCTGAATTAGCATGGGAAAGAACTGAAAATGTAACCGATGTGGTAAACATGGGAGATGTGTTTGATGTTAAATATTTTGGTCTTGATCCAAGAACAAGAAAAGAGAAAGTTTCTCGTAAAGCTCTTTTACCAAAACCAGAAGGTTTTGTAGAAAGACCACCACGTGATGATAAAAAAAGAGATGACCGTCGTGGAAATGACCGTAATCGCGATAGAAAACCAAGAAGAGATTAATTCTTTGTAAGTTTAAAAAGGAGGCCTCGACATATATGTTGGGGCTTTTTTTATGCATTTCAACAGAAAAACAAAGTTTTTTACCTTCAATTGTAACATTCGGAAGTTTTTTACGTATAAGTATATGCAGTCTATGCAAATTGAACTTAATTTATTTTAATGAGACAGCTTAAGATTACAAAACAGGTCACCAATAGGGAGACCGCATCTTTGGACAAGTACTTACAAGAAATTGGAAAAGTAGACTTGATTACCGCTGATGAAGAAGTAGAGTTGGCACAACGCATCAAGGCAGGCGACCAGATCGCTCTTGAAAAACTTACAAAAGCCAACCTCAGATTCGTGGTTTCAGTTGCAAAGCAGTACCAAAACCAAGGCCTTACTTTACCAGATTTAATTAACGAGGGTAACCTTGGTCTAATTAAAGCTGCACAGCGTTTTGACGAAACGCGGGGATTTAAATTTATCTCCTACGCCGTATGGTGGATCCGTCAATCTATATTACAAGCATTGGCAGAGCAATCTCGTATCGTTCGTTTGCCATTGAACAAAATTGGTTCTATCAACAAAATCAACAAAACTTTTGCTTTTCTAGAGCAAGCGCATGAAAGAATGCCTTCTCCAGAAGAAATTGCAAAAGAATTGGATATGACCGTTGAGGACGTAAAACAATCTTTAAAAAACTCAGGTAGACACGTATCTATGGATGCGCCTCTTATTGATGGTGAAGATTCTAACCTTTATGATGTACTTCGTAGTGGTGAGTCTCCAAATCCTGATAGAGAGTTATTACATGAGTCACTTCGTACAGAAATTGAGCGTGCATTAGAAACATTGACTCCGCGTGAGGCAGATGTTATTCGTTTGTACTTTGGCCTTGCAGGTCAACATTCTATGACTTTGGAAGAAATTGGTGAAACCTTTGACCTAACAAGAGAAAGAGTTCGTCAAATAAAGGAAAAAGCGATTAGAAGATTAAAGCATACCTCTAGAAGTAAAATATTAAAAACGTATTTGGGTTAAAAATCCTAAGCGTTCAAGCTATAAAAATTACACGTTAAATATATCCTAAATTGGTTTTATGGCATATTAATTGTAATTTTAACGGTAACAACAGTTTATCATGACTGTTCGTTTTTTGATTGATGAATAAACTCCGGCTGATTACCGGAGTTTTTTCATTTATAATAGTCTGTAAAAGTATTCGACCGATTATAAAAACAACAAATGCTCTCAAATTAATCTTCCTTATATTAGATCACTATCACCTAATACCAATGAAACAATTTATATTAATTATAATGGGTGTCACGCTTTTAATTTCTTGTAAAAATCAAAAAAAAACTACAGATTTTGATAGTTATCCCACACCAATAAATGAAAACCTTTGGCATAGTTATACTAAAGAATCAACGGTATTTAAATTATGGTCACCAAATGCAAAAGAGATTGTTCTAAGATTATTTAAAACCGGAAATAGCTCTGAACCCTTTACCGCCAAACCGTTAAAAAAAGAAGCGAATGGCATATGGCAACTAAAAGTTGATGGTGACTTAAATGGCACTTATTACACGTATCAGGTTAAAATAGATAATTTATGGCTATCCGAAACACCAGGCATATACGCCAAAGCTGTTGGCGTTAATGGCAATAGAGCTATGGTGTTAGATTTAGAAACAACAAATCCTAAAGAATGGAACAAAGATAAAGGCCCGCAAATAAACTATTTGAACGAAGCTATTATTTATGAGCTTCATATTAGAGATATGACTATTCACACTAAATCTGGATCTTCTTTACCCGGTTCTTATTTAGGTTTAGTGGAGAAGAGCACGAAAGGCCCTGCAAATGTAACTACCGGAATAGACCATTTAAAGGAGTTAGGAATTACACATGTGCATCTATTACCCACTTTTGACCATTATTCTATTGACGAAACCAACTTAAACACACCTCAATTCAATTGGGGCTATGATCCTCAAAACTACAATGTGCCCGAAGGTTCTTTTTCATCAGACCCTTTTAATGCTGAAGTAAGGATAAAGGAATTTAAACAAATGGTGAAAGCTTTTCATGATAATTGCATTGGTGTTATATTAGATGTAGCCTACAATCATACAGGGAAGACCGCAAAGGCTAATTTCAATCAAGAAGTACCCGAATACTATTTTCGTCATTGGCAAGATGGCTCTTATGCCGATGCGGCAGCTTGCGGTAACGAAACAGCTTCTGAACGTGCCATGATGCAAAAATTCATCATAGAATCTATGACCTATTGGACCAAGGAATATCACCTTGACGGTTTTCGAATAGACCTTATGGGAATTCATGACATTGAAACCATGAATAAAATATCGGAAGCTGTAAAAAAAATAAATCCTGATGCATTATTATATGGTGAAGGGTGGACTGCCAAAGACTCCCCCTTACCAGAAGAAAAACGTGCACTTAAAAAACACATGCAGCAGCTACCTCAAATTGCTGCTTTTAGTGATGACATTCGTGACGGAATAAAAGGTTCTGTTTTTAATGATGAAAGTACCGGTTTTGTTAGCGGTGCAAAAGACACCGAAGAATCTATAAAATTCGGAATTGTAGGTGCTATTCAACATCCTCAACTTGATTATGAAAAAGTCAACTATTCAAATGCCCCATGGACATTAGAGCCTTGGCAATCTATAAATTATGCATCATGTCATGACAATCATACTTTATTCGATAAATTAAAAATCTCAAAACCCGAAGCTGACACAGAAGAGTTAATTGGTATGGATAAATTGGCGAATGCCATTGTGCTAACCTCTCAAGGAACCCCATTTTTACATGCAGGTGTTGAAATGCTTCGTACCAAAAACGGAGAGCATAATTCCTATAATTTACCAGATAGTATAAACCAAATAGATTGGGATTGGAAAGTTCAACATAAAGCGGTATTTGAGTATTATAAAAATCTAATTTCACTACGTAAAGCACATCCAGCGTTTAAAATGAATAATGCCACAGATGTAGTAAATCATTTAAAATTCAATACCGTTGAAGATGGAATTTTATCTTATAGTATAAAAGGTAATGCTAATGATGATAATTGGAAAAGTATTCTTGTTATTTACAATGCTACCAACAACGTAATTTACCATGATATAAAAGGGACTTGGCAAGAAGCCGTTTCTGGAGACAATTTTGATTTAAAAGGTAAACGAAGATTGAAAAATAAAATAGAAGTACCGCCCTTATCTATGTACATTGCATTCCAGAAATAACTGAATCACCTAAACAACACTAATATTATATTGATGAATTCTGAAACCCAACCTAATAATCCGCTTCATGGTGTTAAACTAGTGACTATACTAGAAGAACTTACTGAAAAGTATTCATGGGAAGATTTGGCTGGTCAAATCGATATTAATTGTTTCAAAAGTAATCCATCTATTAAATCAAGTTTAAAATTTCTAAGAAGAACTCCTTGGGCAAGAGAAAAAGTAGAACATTTATATTTACAATCCTTTAAAAAGTAATGAGTTTCAATATTGTATTAATAGAACCCGAAATACCTAATAACACGGGTAATATAGGTAGGTTGGCGCTTGCCACAGGATCTACACTTCATCTTGTTAAACCTTTCGGCTTTGAACTTAGCGACAAACGTTTAAAACGTGCTGGTTTAGATTATTGGCAGTACCTCGACGTTATAATTTATGAAAATGTAGAATCGTTTTTTGAACAACATCACGAAAAAGAAATGATTTTCTTTTCTGCTACTGCAACTAAAAATCATTGGGATATAAAATTTAAAGATGACATGTTCCTTGTTTTTGGTAAGGAATCCATTGGACTATCTAATTCCATTTTATCTCAGAACAAACAAAAAACAGTCAAAATTCCACTCTACAGCGAACATATTAGAAGTTTAAATTTAGCTAACGCAGTGGCCATTTCAATTTATGAAGGATTACGTCAATTAGACTGAGAACTGCACAATGTTACTTTGTATCTTTAAAAGACCAATACAAAGAACCAATGACAACAACCAAGCACCTCATTACCTTCTTTACTGCTTTGCTATTATTTTCTTGCAATGAGAAAGAAAAAGAAATAGCAGAAGAAACAAGTATAAAATTTAACACTCCAAAAGATTTCATACTCGAAGAAATTTATCATCCCAGCAATTTCAAACAAGGCTCATGGGTAGCATTGGCACAAGGTGATAATAGCACCATGTTTGCCTGTGATCAATATGGCAAACTATATCAATTCGCAACTCCTGAAATTGGCGACGTTCTCAAAACAACTGATGTAACCCCATTAGATTTAGAAATTGGAGAAGCACATGGCTTATTGTGGGCGTTCAATAGTTTGTATGTTGCGGTTAATAAAAATTGGGATGAAGAAACTATCGAGGACCAAAAAAATGGTAGTGGCATCTATCGGATAACCGATACTAATAATGATGGCAAGTTAGATACCGTAAAAATGCTTCTTAAATTAGAAGGAAGCGGAGAACATGGGCCCCATAGTTTTATATTATCACCAGATGGTAAAGAAATTTATTTCATTGCCGGTAACCATACATTAATACCTGAAAGTATAAAACAAAATAGTCGCTTACCTAGCAACTGGGACGAGGACAACCTCTTTACCCCTTATTTAGATGCCAGAGGTCATGCAAATGACATTAAAGCACCGGGTGGATGGATAACCAAATTTGATCCTGATGGTTCATCTTTTGAATTAATTTCTGCAGGTTTTAGGAATCCTTTTGATATTGCTTTTAATTCTGACGGTGAACTTTTTACCTATGATGCAGACATGGAATGGGATATTGGTATGCCATGGTATAGACCAACAAGAATTTGCCATGTTACTAGCGGTAGTGAATACGGCTGGCGAACAGGATCCGGAAAATGGCCTGCCTATTATCCCGACAATTTACCTGCAGTGCATAATTTAGAACAAGGATCACCAACCGCAGTTTTATCAACCTCTTCATTAAATTTTCCAGAAAGATATAAAAATGGACTATTGGCAATGGATTGGAGTTTTGGCACCGTTTATTTTATTGATTTAATTGAGAAAGAAAGTACTTATGAAGCCAAAAGGGAAGAATTCTTATCAGGAACCCCCCTACCCTTAACAGATATGATTACTGGCAATGATGGTAATTTATATTTTGCAACGGGTGGTCGTCGACTAGATTCTCACCTCTACCGTCTGCGATATACAGGCTCAGATACAACCAAAACATCTCAGGTAAATTCAAAAAACACACATGAACGAAATCTGCGTAAACAAATAGAAGAGTACCATGTAACGGTTTCTCCAAAAGGCACAGAATTGGCATGGGAGCATTTAGCAAATAAGGACCGATTTATAAGATACGCCTCAAGAATTGCCTTAGAACATCAACCTATAACTTCTTGGTTAGACAATTACAAAAACGAAGCCGACTACAGAAAAATTATTGAAAGTAGTATTGCCTTAAATCATCAGGGCGATCAACAACTTCAATCGTTGATTTTGAAAAAATTAATGGCAATACCCATTTCTACTTTAGATGCTGAATTACAAATGGATTTACTTCGTACCTATTCTCTAAATTTTATTAGATTGGGAATGCCAAACAAGAGCGAGAAACAAAAACTCATAAAGCTCCTAAATCCATTATTTCCTGCAACAAATAGTGCAGTAAGTAAAGAATTGGCTCAGATACTATTATACTTAGAAGCTGACGGTATAGTTAAAAAACTCGTAGAAAGACTCGAATATCATACAGCGCAAAAAACAGTTACAGAAGGTGTTGAGATGCTATCTAATGAAGCCACCTTGCGTAGTGAGCAATATGGACCATTAATTAGAGCTGTTATCGCTAAAATGCCGCCAAGTGAAGCTATTTATTACGGTATGCTATTAAGCAATGCCGAAAATGGATGGAACAAAGATTTAAGAACACGTTATTTTTCTTGGTATTTTGATGTGTTAGGCTCTAAGGGTGGTATGAGCTTTAAAGCCTATATGGAAAATGTAAGGCAACGAGCCCTAACTCATGTTCCAGAAAAAGAAAGAGATTATTTTCAAGAAATTTCCGGAGTATACTCTCCATCTAGCGCAGTGGCAGATTTACCACAACCTTTTGGACCGGGTAAAAATTACACCGGCGAAAATATGGGCGATGTCGTTTGGGGCGGCTTAGATAACTACATAGGCAATATAAAAGCTGGCAAAAGAGCATTTGCTTCGGCAAACTGTGTATTGTGTCACAGAATGCGTGGTGAAGGTGGTGCTGCTGGTCCTGATCTTACCCAAGCACATTCTAAATTCAGTACCTATGACTTAATGTTCGCTATTTATAGCCCGAACGATGAAATTTCAGACCAATATGCAAACACTCTTTTTCATTTAAAGGACGACGCGAAACTGGCCGGTCGAATTAAATCTGAAACTGGAGATTCTATCGTGATAATGCCCAATCCGTTCAACGAAAGCTACACGGTTAGCATTGCCAAGAATGCCATTCTCAAAAAAGAACTTTCGCCGGTATCACCTATGCCACCAGCTTTATTGAATAGATTGAATGAGCAAGAGGTTGTCGATTTATTTGCATACATCATTGCTGGTGGAGATGAAAAACATAAAATATATTCAAGGAAAGAGTAACAGTTAACTAACCAAATTCAAATTAAAGCCTCATAAAAGGAGGCTTTTTTAATTACCAAAATCATAAAATACAAGTTCAATTTCGAAATTATTCTTAAGTGAAAAGCTATTAAATGGGCTTAACATATTAAACATGTCTACAACCCGTTAAAATTTAAAAATGACTTACGAATAGTATAATAATTGATTAATTTCAAACTGATATTTTTAAAATCAATCCAACCAAACTTCAACGATTATGAATATTAAGTATTTCTATCTATTTCTTGTATTTACGCTATCATCTTATAGCACAAGTTTTGCTCAAAAGAAATCAGACAAAACAGCTTCAACATCCCCATTAGACCAATCTTTTTATGAAAATTTAGAATGGAGAAATATTGGTCCTATTCGCGGTGGCCGTTCATTAGGTTCAGCAGGTAGCCCTGGCAGACCTAATGAATATTATTTTGGAGCAACAGGTGGTGGACTTTGGAAAACTACCGATGGTGGTAATGAATGGGCACCAGTTACAGACGGCCAAATTACAAGTTCTTCAGTTGGTGCAGTAGCTATCGCAGAAACCAATCCTGATATTGTATATATCGGTATGGGAGAGGTACAACTTCGCGGTAGCATAACGCAAGGAGATGGTGTCTATAAGACTAAAGATGGTGGTAAAACATGGAGGCACTTAGGACTAGAAGAAACCCAAGCAGTATCTAGAATTAGAATTCATCCTACAAATCCTGATATTGTTTATGTTGCTGCTCTTGGTCACCCATATGGTGATAATGAACAACGTGGGGTTTTTAAAAGTACAGATGGTGGAAATACATGGAAAAAGACATTATATGTTAGCGACAAAGCGGGTGCGGTAGATTTAATCATCGACAGAAATAATCCTAAAGTTCTTTATGCAAGTACATGGCAAGTTCAACGAAAAGCATGGAAAATGTGGAGCGGCGGACCCGATTGTAAATTATGGAAATCTACCGATGCAGGTGAAACATGGACGGATCTAACAAAAAATCCAGGTATGCCAGAAGGCCCTATTGGTAAAATTGGTGTTACCGTATCCCCGGCCGATTCCAATCGTGTTTGGGCAGTTGTAGAAGCAAATGAAGGTGGTGTTTTTCGCTCAGATGATGCTGGTAAAACATGGGAAAGAACTAATGATGAGCGAAAGTTAAGACAACGTGCTTTCTATTACTCTAGAATTTATGCGGATCCTTTCGATAAAGATATTGTGTATGGACTCAATGTTGATTTCTGGAAATCTACTGATGGTGGTAAAACTTTTGATACAGAAATAAAAGTGCCACACGGCGATAACCATGATTTATGGATTGACCCTAATAATCCAGAACGTATGATTTCTTCCAATGATGGTGGTGGCGTCGTTAGTATCAATGGAGGTAAGTCTTGGACAGAAGAGGATTATATTACTACTCAATTGTACCACGTAATGGCAACTAATGATATTCCCTATCATGTGGCCGGTGCTCAACAAGATAATAGTACGATCGCTGTACCAAGCGATGGTTGGGAACATATGCAGGCACGTGGACAAGGTGATGGATGGGCTTATGCCGTTGGTGGAGGAGAAAGTGGCTGGATTACACAGCATCCAAAAAATAACGATATTTTCTATGCAGGTAGCCAAGGGGCCCTTTTAACTAGATATGATAGAAGTAATGGTCAGTCACGTGACATACAAGTGTATCCACGGTTTTTCTCTGGTGAACCGGCAAGTGCCTTACCAGAACGCTGGCAGTGGACGTTCCCTATTATGTTCGCCCCAAAAGATTCAAATGTTATGTATACATGTTCGCAACATGTTTGGAAAACAACAGATGACGGACAATCATGGGAAAAAATTAGTCCTGACCTTACGTATGCAGATCCATCTACATTGGGCAAAACTGGTGGAATTATCACCATGGATATGAACGGTCCTGAAATATACGCTACCGTATTTGCCCTTGCTCCATCCAACCACGATATCAATACCATCTGGGCAGGTTCTGATGATGGAAAAATTCATATTACTAGAGATGGTGGCAAAAATTGGTCTGACATTACACCAAAAGAATTACCAAAATTTTCACGAGTAAGTATTATTGATGAATCTATCCACAATCCTGGTACGTTATACGTAGCTGCTAACCGTTATCAGGTTGATGACAGACAGCCCTATGTTTTTAAAACCCATGATTATGGCAAAACTTGGACAAAAATTATCAATGGTATCGAAGATGGTCATTTTGCAAGAGCTGTACGTGAAGACCCAGTTAGAGAAGGTCTTCTATTTTTAGCCACAGAGCACGGTGTTTACTTTTCTATGAACGATGGTGAGTTATGGCAGAGTCTACAATTAAAACTACCAGACACGCCTGTACGTGATTTAGTAATAAAAGATAATGATGTGGTTTTAGGAACCCACGGAAGAGGATTTTGGATTTTAGATGATATACAACCGCTGAGACAGTTTACTCCAGAAATGGCAAAACAAGATGCTATATTATTTCAACCTAGCAATACCTATAGAGGATTAACTGATGCATCTATTCAATATTACCTAAAAGACCAGAAAGATACGATCACTTTTGAAATTTATGACGCCAATGATAAATTGATAAATACGTTCACAGGTAGTAAACCAAAGTATGAAGTAGACCCTAATTTACCATATTGGTTACGTGGAGGCTCCTCAAAACCTACAACTGCAAAAGGAATAAATACTTTTACGTGGGACCTAAGATATACTGGCGCAACTACTTTTGACGGTATGATTATTTGGAGTGCAAGACCTGCAAGGGGTCCGAAAGCACCATTAGGTACTTATAAAGTAAAAATGAAGTCAGGGGATTATGAAAAAACATATTCCTTTGAATTAGAAATGGATCCAAATCTTAAAGGAATCACTAAAGAAGATTTGGATGAACAATTTAATTTGTCGAACAAAATAATGGAAAAAACCACTATAGCTAATGAAGCGGTGATACAAATACGTAAAATCAAAACTACATTCAAAGAGGTTAAGGATAAAATTGAATCAAATGATTATAAAAAAATCATAACTCCTTTTTTAAATGATTTATCGACCATAGAAGAAGAGTTATACCAGGTTAAGAACCAATCTGGCCAAGATCCTTTAAACTTCCCTATTAAGTTAAACAACCGTTTAGCATCATTGCGACGAAGTGTTGAATCAGGTGAAGCAAAACCTACCAATGGAGCATACAAAGTATATGAAGAACTATCAGCAGAGCTTGATGTTCAAATCGGGAAGTTAAATTCAGTGTTGGAAAGTTATAAACCAAAAGCGAATCCTATTTTAAATAAGAACGGTTTAACTCCTATCGAATAAAAGAGTATAAATCGGAGAGAGAGGATTCTGTTAAACCTTACCCTGAAGGTTTAACAGAATCCTTATTTTTGTAATGAATTTTAAGGGTATATAAAATGAAAAAGCCAAGTATAGCGCCATCACTATTAGCTGCAGATTTCGGAAATCTTCAACGTGATGTAGAAATGGTAAATGCAAGTGAAGCTGATTTCCACCATATTGATGTCATGGACGGAGTTTTTGTTCCGAACATTTCATACGGAATGCCTGTGGTTAAGGCAATTCAGAAAAGTGCCACTAAACCATTAGACGTCCATTTAATGATTGTTGACCCTGACCGCTACATTGAAGAATTTGCCAATTTAGGAGCAAGCATTTTAACCGTTCACTACGAAGCATGCACTCATTTACACAGAACATTGCAAGCAATTAAAGCACATGGCATGAAAGCTGGTGTTGCCTTAAATCCACATACTAATATAATACTGTTAGAAGATACCATTAAAGATATCGATGTGGTATTAATTATGAGTGTTAACCCTGGTTTTGGCGGCCAATCATTCATTGAACATACGTATGATAAGGTCAAAGCCTTAAAAGCTTTAATCAAAAGAAAGAATTCATCCGCTTTAATTGAAATTGACGGAGGTGTAACCACAGCAAATTCACGAAAATTAGTTGACGCAGGTGCTGACATATTGGTTGCAGGAAGCTTTGTTTTTAAAAGTTCAGATCCGATAAATACAATAAAAGAATTAAAGGGATGAAAACTGAATTTGATATCATCATCATCGGTGGAGGACCGATAGGGATTGCATGCGGATTAGAAGCAAAGAAAAATGGTCTTAGTTACCTTATCTTAGAAAAAGGACCCATCGTAAATTCTCTTTTCCATTACCCTTCGAATATGCAATTTTTCTCTTCTTCAGAAAAACTTGAGATTGATGAAATTCCTTTTATTAGCAAAGAAGCCAAGCCCAAAAGAGATGAGGCTTTAGAATACTATAGACGTATTGTAACCTCTAACAAATTGAATATTCATTTGTTTGAAAAAGTAGAGGACGTCAAAAAAGTTGATGAGACCTTTACCATAACTTCAGATAAAACTACCTATACCGCGCAACAAATTGTCGTAGCTACAGGTTTTTACGACATTCCTAACTTATTGAATGTACCCGGTGAAAATTTGGATAAAGTAGTTCATTATTATGACAATCCCCATTACTACTCAGGTCAAAAAGTAGCGGTTGTTGGCGCCAGTAATTCTGCCATTGATGCTGCCCTAGAGTGTTATCGTAAAGGTGCAGAGGTTTCTTTGATTATTCGTGGATCAGAGGTAGGGCAACGCGTAAAATATTGGGTTCGACCAGATATAATTAATCGAATTGAAGAAGGAAGTATTAAGGCATATTATAATTCAACAGTAAAGACAATTATAAAAGACAAAATAACATTAGCAACACAAACCGGAGATGTCGAAATTGATAATGATTTTATACTAGCCCTTACAGGCTACAAACCTAATTTTAAGTTTTTAGAAATGTTAGGTGTACAAATCAGCAATGACGAGAAAAAGCTGCCGGCCTACGACCCAGAAACGATGGAAACCAATATTAAAGGACTTTACTTGGCAGGGGTAATTTGCGGAGGAATGGAAACCCATAAATGGTTTATCGAAAACTCCCGAATTCATGCCAAAATGATTATTAAAGATATAATCTCAAATTCGGTCACTTCAGAAAGCAATTAAAGTATTAACCAAGAAATCCCTTTTATTATTATAAAAACAAAAGCCACATCTTTCACAGATGTGGCTTTTTTACTAGTGACCTCGAAGGGATTCAAACCCCCAACCCTCAGAGCCGAAATCTGATGCGCTATTCAGTTGCGCCACGAGGCCATTATTATTCAGTATTTAAATTAAATACTGAGACTTAAGATAATTTATTTTTAACAATGGTAGATATTAATTTACCATCAGCTTGTCCTGCTAATTCTTTAGAAACAATTCCCATTACCTTACCCATATCCTTCATTCCTGAAGCACCTATTGAGTCAATAGTTTGAACTACTACTTTCTCTACTTCCTCTTCTGTAAGTTGTTCTGGTAAAAATTGCTCAATAACAGCAATTTGCGCCAATTCTGGATCTGCAAGATCTTGTCTTCCTTGCTCTATAAATATTGCAGCACTATCTTTTCTTTGTTTTACTAATTTCTGTACTAATTGTATTTCGTCATCTTCTGTGATTTCACCATCACCACTAGTACTTGCCATTAAGAGCGCAGATTTTATAGCTCTAAGTGATTCTAATGCAACCTTATCTTTAGCTTTCATAGCCAATTTCAATTGCTCCATTACTTTTTGCTGTAAACTCATAGCTTCCTTATTTTGGTTTGCGAAGATAAAAAATAAACCCGAAAACTAACTTAGTATTCGGGTTTAAAAATATTTGATATACGCTATCTCTAATCTACATTATCATGTAAAAATGAGTTATTTGAACGTAATTGAATATCATCATTACTATCACCACTAAGCGATGTTCTAGAAATTTTACTCTCTCTAGGATTATCGTTTAAATTTACACCTTGTCTTTGGTAAGCAGGCTTCTTTTCATCATAACTGCTAGGTGTATTTGTTTTGAACTTATAGTTGAAATCTTTAAGTTTTCTTCTACGCTCATCAGCTCTATCACGCAACAACTCTTCTATCGGTGTTTCCATTGGATCAAGTTGTTCTTCTGGACGTACTTCTCTTTTTGGTGCTACAGTCTTTTTTTCGAATATCAATTCATCTTCAATAATCTTTGGCTCAAACTCTTCTGCTTTTGATTTTGCACCAGTCAATTTACTTTCCAATTGCATGTAATCATCCAAACTATAGCGTTTTTCACCATTCTTGTTATATTCCAAAACGGGTATGATTTCAATACTATCGTTTACATCTAAATCTTTCACTTCATCATGTAAGTTAAAAGTGATCACATTTTCCTTTTCTTCATCCCTTAATGGCATGTCGAAACCTATGGCAAAATCATCTTCTTCAACATCTTTCGTTTTCAACACTTCAGGATCAACCACCTCAATATCTCTTAACGATGATGGTGAATCTATAATTACGAAATCTTCCTCTTTAACATTATGAGCAACTACTTCCTCGTAAAAAACATTAAAATTCTTAATATAGTTCGTTGTCGGTATTAAATCGAAATCTGCCTCATCAACAAATTCATATTTGGCAACGGGCTTTACTTCTTTAACTTTCACCTCTTCTTCATCCATTTCCAAAGTATGCACAGTTTTGGAATTGGACAGCAACATTGCCTCTGCGCGTTGACCGTCTTCTAAGGTATGAATGATTTTTTTCGACTCCGTATTAACGATATCATCCTGCTGCTCTATATTAAAACCCGTGGCAATTACCGTAACGGCAATAGCCTCTCCTAAGCTTTCATCTTCACCAACACCCATAATGATGTTTGCTCCGTAACCAGCTTCGATTTGAATATGATCATTTATTTCGCCTATTTCATCAATAGTAATTTCTTGTGCGCCAGAAACGATTAATAACAATACGTTTTTAGCTCCTTGAATTTTATTATCGTTCAATAACGGTGAGTCTAAAGCTTTCATGATTGCTTCATTAGCTCTTGCAGAGCCAGAGGAGATTGCAGACCCCATAATAGCAGTACCACTATTAGAAAGTACCGTTTTAGCGTCACGTAAATCTATGTTTTGTGTGTAGTGATGTGTAATAACTTCGGCGATACCTCTAGCAGCCGTTGCTAACACTTCATCAGCTTTAGAGAAACCAGCTTTAAAACCAAGGTTACCGTATACTTCTCTTAATTTATTGTTATTAATGACGATCAGCGAATCTACATTTTTTCGTAATTTCTCAATACCACGTTGTGCTTGTTCAACACGCATTCTTCCTTCAAATTGGAATGGCATCGTAACAATACCTACTGTAAGAACATCCATTTCCTTAGCAAACTTGGCTATGACGGGAGCAGCACCAGTACCTGTTCCCCCACCCATACCTGCAGTAATGAAAATCATCTTTGTCGTAGAGTCCAACATCGATTTGATTTCCTCCATACTTTCCATTGCAGCCTGTTCTCCAACTTCAGGATTGGCACCAGCACCCAAACCTTCTGTTAATGAAACACCTAATTGTATTTTGTTAGGCACGGGACTATTGTCTAATGCCTGTGAATCTGTATTACAGATTACAAAATCAACTCCGTTAATTCCTGCTTGGAACATGTGATTAATAGCATTGCTACCACCACCACCTACACCAATGACCTTTATAACGTTGCTTTGATTCTTTGGAAGATCAAAGGAGATATTATCAAATTCGCTGTTCTTACTCATATTCTTGTTATTACTGGTTATGTATATTCTTACTATATGCTAATTACTCTGCGTTGTCTAAAAACTCTTTTAACTTTTCAGACCATTTATCAAAAACAGATTTTCTTTCCTTGTACATTCTGTTTTTACCTTCATATTCATTCTCATCAACACCGGCAAACGCTTCAACTTCCTCTTGTTCTGTTTGCGCAAATTCTTCAGATGCTAGAGATTTCTTCTTAATACTTTCAAGCTTTTTCTCGTTCTTAATTGCATTCATTAAAAGCCCAACAGCTGTAGCGTATAAAGGGCTAGCAACTTCCTCATCTGAATCACCAGCTAAATGCTCGTTCGGATACCCAATTCTGGTATCCATACCTGTTATATATTCAACTAATTGCTTCAAATGCTTAAGTTGACTACCGCCACCTGTTAAAACAATACCTGCAATTAATTTTTTCTTTTGCTCTTCATGACCATAGTTCTTAATCTCTACATAGACTTGCTCTATGATTTCAACTACACGCGCATGAATTATTTTAGATAAATTCTTTAAAGAGATTTCTTTTGGCTCTCTACCGCGTAAACCTGGTATAGAAACTATTTCATTATCTCTATTCTCCCCTGGCCATGCCGACCCAAATCTAGTTTTCAACAACTCGGCCTGTTTCTCAATAATAGAACAACCTTCTTTGATGTCTTCGGTAATTACACCTCCACCAAAAGGAATAACCGCCGTATGTCTAATAATACCATCTTTAAATATGGCTAAATCAGTAGTACCACCTCCTATATCGATTAATGCTACACCAGCTTCTTTCTCTTCTTGACTCAATACCGCATCTGATGATGCCAATGGCTCGAGTGTAATATTCCCTAAATCTAGACCCGCACTCTTAATACAACGACCTACATTTTTTATGGAAACTACTTGCCCTACAACTACATGAAAGTTGGCTTCTAAACGACCACCATACATACCAATAGGCTCACGAATTTCTCCTTGGCCATCTACTTTATATTCTTGTGGTAATACGTGAATTATCTCCTCACCAGGAAGCATAATCAATTTGTGCACTTGATTAATTAAGATATCTAAATCTTCTTCATTGATGACCTCTTCAGAATCTTTGCGCGTAATATAATCGCTATGCTGTAAGCTTCTTATATGCTGACCTGCGATACCGACAACTACAGAACCAATTTTAAGACCCGAATTAGCCTCAGCTTCTTCTACCGCTTGTTGTATTGATTTTATAGTTTGTGTTATGTTATTTACAACACCTCTGTGTACACCTAAACTTTTGGATTTACCGATACCTAAAATCTCGATCTTACCGTATTCATTTTCCTTACCGATAATGGCAACGATTTTCGTTGTTCCGATGTCAAGACCGACTGAATATTTAGTTTGTTCCATTTTCTATTAAATTTTAGTGCACACCACCTGGTTATTGAATTCTAAACTTACTACCGCATAATCCTCCAAGGTTTCATCCTTGATCGCTTTGGCATAAAATGCCTTAAAATTGCTGAACTTCCCCTCTAAATCTTCAATACCGCCTAAGTTCACTACAAAATTATTAAGCCTTAATCGCAATTGATATTCGTTTTCACCCTTTATGTGAATCCCGATTATCGTTTTACGAAAAAAATCGTCATTGTTAATATGCTCCAATATGACATAGACATCCTCAAGGCTTTTACCACTGATATTGCCTGTTATTATGGGAACTCTTGCTGAATGATTATTGGAAAGAGGCATCCTTTTTCCTTCATCATCCAAATAATACTTCGTATCCCCCTCTATTCGTCCGATTGGTTTCCGTTGAACAATTTTCGACGTAAGCTCACCATCTATAGTAAGATAGACTTGGGCACTTTTTACCATTTCATTGGCCTCAATGGCTTTTTCCACAGTATTCAAAACTATATTTTCTTTAGGCACATTTTCAAGGCTACCATATTTTTGTATTAACAATTTATTAACCGTCCCTTCTGTCAGGTATAAATTCTCATCACCAATGAACTCTACCTTCATTCCGGCAACATTCTTAGCGCTATTCCGATTATTCGAAAAAGCGTATAACCCCGTGATTACCAGAATCAAAGCAGTCAACTTTAAAAAATTCCAATTAATCTGCATACGATAATTCATTTTTAATTTTCATCACCTCTAAACCTATATCCCCTGCTCCCATTGTTACTAAAACTTCTGGATTCTGGATTTTAATTTCAGAAATGATTTGTTCTTTTGAAATTAATTTTTTATTGCTTGTTGTCATTTTCTCAAGCAACCAATTTGAATCTATTCCTTCAATCGGTTCTTCCCTTGCTGGATAGATATCTAACAACAAAATATTCTCGAATCGAGATAAGCTTTTTGCAAAATCATCAGCAAAATCTCGTGTTCTTGAAAATAGATGTGGTTGAAAAATGGCCAATACTTTTTTATTCGGATGCATTTCTGAAATCGCTTCAAAAACTGCATTGATTTCTGTTGGATGATGGGCATAATCATCTATAAAAATAAAATCATCATTTTTAATTTTATAAGAAAAACGCCTCTGCACTCCTTTAAAAGTCGATAGAGCCTCAGCAAGGCGATGCGGCGGGGAACCTGATTGCATCGCCATCGCAAAAGCTACCAAACCGTTAAGCAAATTGTGCCTTCCTGGTTTGTTGAATTCGACCCCTTTCAGGTTTACTTCAGGGGTCTCCAAATCGAAAATGTAGGTGCCATGTTCTATTTTTATGTTCCGGATACAATAATCCGAATCGTCTTCAATACCATAGGTCAACCCGGCTAAAGGCAAACCATTACGAACGAATAGTTTTCCGCCCGGTTTTAATCGTTTTGTAAAATCAACAAATGTTCGCTCCAATTCTTGTGCATCACCATATATATCCAAATGATCTGCATCCATTGAGGTTACACATGCCACATTAGGTGTCAACTGCATAAATGAACGATCAAACTCATCGGCCTCCACAACAGAATAATCAGTGCCTTCCAATAGAAAATTACTATTGAAGTCTTCTGAAATTCCGCCTAAAAAAGCCGTCATCGATACGCCTGTTTCTTTTAATAAATGCGCCAGTATACTCGAGGTTGTTGTTTTACCATGCGTACCAGCAACAGCAAAACAGAACGAATCTTTTGTAATAAGTCCCAACACTTCTGAACGTTTCTTAATTATAAAACCATTGGTTAAGAAATACTGATATTCAGAATGACTGGACGGTACTGCCGGAGTATAAACGACTAGTGTATTTTCAGAATTCTTAAACTCGTTAGGAATCAGTTCCAAATCATCACTGTAATGTATGGCAATACCAGATTTTGATAACTCTTGTGTTAGCGGACTCTCTGTTTTGTCATAACCGGCAACCGATTTATTTATAAAAGCAAAATACCGAGCCAAGGCAGACATACCAATGCCGCCTATACCTATAAAATACACGTTATGTATTTGCTCTAAATTCATTTTACTTTAATAGTTTTTCTATTTCATCACAGATGTCCGCAGTAGCATTTGGTAATGCCAACGCCTTACTGTTCTTAGATAATTCTGCTTGTTTTTCAGGAGAATTAAACACTGCTTCAAATTCCGTTTTAAACTGCGTGTCTAAATCATTCTCTCGAATCATAATTGCCGCATTATGACCTACTAGCGATAATGCATTTTTAGTCTGATGATCTTCGGCAACCACGGGCGACGGAATAAAGAAGGTTGGTTTACCCACCAAACATAATTCTGACACCGCTCCTGCTCCTGCACGAGAAATTATAAAGTCGGCAGCTACATAGGCTTTATCCATCGTGTTTAAAAAAGCATGAACTTTAATAGTTTCGGACTGATTTACCTTATATGTTTCGTAATACCCTTTTCCGCATTGCCATATCACTTGCAAGCCTAGTTCTTCAAAATAGGCTAAATGATCAGCCACCAATTGATTAATACGTCTTGCTCCTAAGCTACCACCCAAGACCAAAAGCGTTTTCTTATCTGCCTTCAGTTCAAAATAGTCTAATGCTTCATTTTTGGTCGCTTTAAGCACTACCAAATCTGAACGAACGGGATTACCTGTTTTTACAATTTTATCTTTCGGAAAAAATTGCTCCATGCCATCATACGCCACACAGATTTTCTCCACTTTATCTTTTAATAGTTTATTGGTAATTCCTGCAAAAGAATTCTGTTCCTGCAACACGCATGGTATCCCTTTTAAGGTGGCCATTTTTAACAAAGGACCACTAGCAAAACCACCAGTACCAATTACGGCATGGGGCTTAAACTTCGATACGATGCTATTTGCTTTCATTAAACTACTTATCAATTTTATCGGAAACATTAAATTCTTAAGGGTCAGTTTCCGCTGTATCCCTGTAATCCACAATCCTTCGATTTTATACCCAGCTTGTGGCACTTTTTCCATCTCCATTCTATCCTTCGCGCCTACGAATAAAAATTCCGCATCAGGATGCCTTCTCTTCAATTCATTAGCGATCGCTATGGCCGGATAAATATGTCCGCCTGTACCACCACCCGATAAGATGAATTTATAATTGCCCACTTAATATCTCTAATGGGTTTGTCTCATCTATATTATGTGCAGAAGAACTCTCCTGCGCTATACTCTTATTACTCGCACTTAATATAATTCCTATGGCCAAGCAAGTCATCCAACTCGATGTACCTCCACTACTGATCAAGGGTAGGTTCTGACCCGTTACCGGGAACAACTCTACAGCTACCGCCATATTAATCATCGCTTGAAAAACAATCGGTAGTCCAACACCTAACACTAACAACTTACTGAATATCGTTGTGCAACCATTGGCTACTACCACAATACGAAACAGTAAAAGCAAGTAAAAGAACATCAAAGCAAAACCGCCTATTAATCCGTATTCCTCAACTATTATAGCATAGATAAAATCTGATGAACTCTGTGGTAAAAAGTTCTTTTGAACACTCTTACCAGCACCTTTACCAACTATACCCCCAGTTGCAATGGCAATTTTTGCTCTTTCTATTTGGTAATTAGCCTCAGTATCTTCCGGATTTGAGAAGCTATCGATACGGCTCATCCAAGTATCAACCCTATTCGGGAATAAATCTGGAAAAGCTTTTGCCGTTAAAATGAACATGGTCAGACATAGTATTCCTGTGCCTACGATGCTTAATAAATATTTCATAGGGTATCCTCCCAAAAAACACAAAACCATCACCATTGAAAATACAATGCCTGCCGTAGAAAAGTTAGCTGGTAAAATCAAAGCTACCACCAAGAAAACAGGAAGCCACAATGGCAAAATACTCTCTTTGAACGTAATTTTAATTTCCCTAACCTTAGAAAAATAACGTGCTACATAAATCATTAAAACAACCGCTGCCAAGTTAGAGGGCTGAAAACCGAAGCCTACTAATGGTATGCGTATCCATCGGCTATCATTGGTACCACCACCAGAAGTACCTTGCGCCAAAACAAAAATTAAAAGCACTAAAACAATAGGTAGGGCAATCATAGAAAGCCCTTTAAAAAAATGCGTTGGTATTTTATGTATACCATAAATAATACCAAAACCCAAGAACAGCAGTATAGCATGTTTTACCAAATGCCCCACAGTGGTTCCATTACCCACTACATACACCAAGTTACTACTAGCACTATACACTGGTAAAAATGAAAATAGAGCCAGTAGTGCCGCAATGGCCCAAATGGCTTTATCTCCTTTTATTTTTTGCAGTATATTCAACACCTTATAGGTTCTTTACACAGTTCTTAAATTGATCTCCGCGATCTTCATAGTTTTTAAACAAATCGAAACTTGCACACGCCGGTGACAACAAAACAGTATCGCCACGTTCCGCAATTTTATAGGCTACTTTCACAGCCTCTTCCATTGCAAATGTCTCTACCATAAGATCTACGGCATTACCGAATACATGTTTAATCTTCTCGTTATTCTCACCCAAGCATATAATCGCTTTTACTTTCTCACGCACCAAAGGCATCAACTCCATATACTCATTACCTTTATCTACACCACCTACGATCCAAACCGTTGGTGATTTCATGCTGTCTAAAGCATAATAGGCCGCATTTACATTGGTCGCCTTCGAGTCGTTTATATACGTTACATGATGAATTTTCAAGACCTTCTCCAAACGGTGGGGAGCCCCTTGAAAATTTGACACACAAGCTCTAATCGTTTCCTTACGGATACCGACTAATTTTGCAATAGTGGCAGCTGCCATCGTGTTCTTTACATTGTGTTGACCTTCTAAGGCCAAAGAGTCTTTAATCATGCTAATAGTGTCTGTTTTTGTTTTTATTATTATTTCGTTTTGTTCTATAAATGCACCTTCTTCAAATACTTTGTTCAATGAAAAGGGCAATAATTTTGATTTGACCGGGTGTTCTTTAAGCCATTTTACCAAGACCGTATCATCTGCATCATATATCAAATAATCGTTTTCGTCTTGGTTCTCCGCTATTCTGAATTTTGAAGCGATATAGTTTTCAAATGAATACTCATAGCGATCTAAATGATCTGGCGAAATATTCGTGATGACGGCGATATGTGGTTTAAAATCCACAATACCATCTAATTGAAAACTGCTTATCTCGAGTACGTAATACTCAAAATCATTCTCCGCAACCATCTTCGCATAACTATCACCGATATTACCTGCCATACCAACCTTTAATCCGCCATTGGCGAGTATATGGTTCGTAAGCATCGTAGTGGTCGTTTTTCCATTACTTCCCGTAATACCGATGATTTTAGCATCGGTATATTTTGATGCAAATTCAATCTCTGACAATACAGGAATGCCTTTTTCAACCAACTGCTTCACCAAGGGTACCTTATCTGGTATTCCCGGACTCTTCATTACTAAGTCGGCTTTTAAAATGCGGTCTTCAGAATGCTTCTCTTCTTCCCAATCAATTCCAAAATGTTCAAGAACGTTTTTATACTTCTCTTTAATTTTTCCTTTATCGGATACAAAAACATCGTATCCTTTTTTTAATCCTAAAATAGCTGTTCCTACTCCACTTTCTCCACCTCCGAGAACTACCAACAACGCCATTTATCTAATTTTTAAGGTCACTATGGTTATAATGGCCAATAGTATTCCTACAATCCAAAAACGGGTTACGATCTTACTTTCGTGATATCCTTTTTTCTGGTAGTGATGATGCAATGGTGACATTAAAAAGATGCGTCTGCCCTCTCCATATTTATTTCGTGAATACTTGAAATAGCCTACTTGTAGCATCACTGAAAGTGACTCCGCGAAAAATATTCCACACAATACAGGTATTAATAATTCTTTACGAACGATTATTGCGATTACGGCAATAACACCCCCAATAGTTAAACTTCCTGTATCTCCCATAAATACTTGTGCTGGGAAGGCGTTGTACCATAAAAACCCTATTAACGCTCCTACAAATGCAGTAATAAATATCAGCAACTCTCCAACCCTTGGTATATACATGATATCGAGATAATCGGAGAAAAAAACATTACCCGAAACCAAAGCAAATATGCCAAGCGAAAATACAATGATAGCCGATGTACCTGCGGCGAGCCCATCGATACCATCGGTTAGGTTTGCTCCGTTAGATACTGCTGTTACAATTAGAATAATGACAGGAATAAAGATCAACCAAGCATATTCTTGCGCTCCTTCTCCCATCCAACCAATAAAGTCTCCATAATCGAATTCATTGTTCTTCATGAAAGGAACGGTAGTCATGGTGGACTTAATTTCCGGGCCTTTTACTTGCTCTATTGTATAATCATTGGTGATTATAGTTTGATCATGGTCGCGCATGGTTACCTCTGGGTGAAAATAAAGTACCGCACCAACGATAATACCTAACGTAACTTGCCCTAGAACTTTAAACCTTCCTTTTAACCCTTCTTTATTCTTTTTAAATACTTTGATATAATCATCTAAGAATCCGATAGCACCCATCCATAACATGGTGAAAATCAAAAGAATAATATAAATATTATCTAAGCGAGCGAAAAGTATTACCGGAATCAACGTTGCCAAAATAATAATGATACCACCCATCGTTGGCGTACCTGCTTTTTGCTTTTGACCATCAAGACCTAAATCTCTAATGGTTTCACCTACTTGTTGCTTTTGAAGAAAAAGAATGATACGCTTACCAAAAGCTGTGGCGATAATTAAAGAAAACAGGATAGCCATAGCCGCACGGAACGTATAAAACTGAAACAGCGTAGCCCCAGGAAACTGGTATTGTTTTTCTAAATATTCGAACAGGTAGGTTAACATAGTTTTTTCATTATGGCGTTCTCAAGCCAATGTTACTTATCTAAGCTGTTTAAAAGCTCTTTTACAATTTTAAAATCGTCGAAATCTATTCGTACTCCGTTGGTTTCTTGGTAGGTCTCATGACCTTTACCTGCCACCAAAATAATATCATTATCGTTTGCTAATTGGCATGCCGTTTTAATGGCTTGCTCTCTATTCTCAATCGATAAAATCTTTTTTACGTGTTGCGGTTCAACTCCTGCTTCCATTTCTGCAATAATCTCAGAAGGGGATTCTGTTCTAGGATTATCAGAAGTGAAAATAACTTTGTTGCTCATTTCTGATGCGATATTACCCATTACCGGACGCTTAGATCTGTCTCTATCGCCACCACACCCCACAACGGTGATGACGTTTTCATTTCCAGTTCTCAACGTGTTGATTGTCTCAAGCACATTTTTTAGAGCGTCCGGCGTATGGGCATAATCAACTATAGCCGTAATTTTATTTTTTGATATATAATATTGAAACCTTCCATCTACATTATCCAGTTCACTCAACAAGCGAAGCGTTTCTATTTTTTCTAGCCCTAATAGATCTGCGGTGGCGTAAATAGCCAACATATTATAGGCATTGAATTGACCTATTAATTTAATCCACAGTTCATTATCATTGATTTTCAACAACTGACCATCGAACTGATTTTCTAAAACCTGCGCACGATAATCCGCATAATTTTTTAACGCGTAGGTATATTTTCTAGCCTTGGTATTTTGCAACATGACCAAGCCGTTCTTATCATCAATGTTTGTAAGGGCAAATGCCTTCTTCGGCAACTGATCAAACAATATCTTTTTTGTATCGCGATATTCAGCAAAGGTTTTATGGTAGTCTAAATGGTCATGAGACAGATTCGTAAAAATCGCTCCCTCAAATACCAAACCTTCCGTTCTTTTTTGATGTATACCGTGCGAACTCACTTCCATAAAGCAAAACTCAACACCGGCATCGTTCATTAATTGCAAATGCTTGTTGATAACCAATGCATCGGGAGTGGTATGTTTTGTTGGATACTCAGTGTCATCTACCATTATTTTAATCGTAGATAATAAGCCAACTTTATATCCTGCTTTTTTAAACAACTGATATAACAAACTCGATACGGTCGTTTTACCATTGGTACCCGTAACACCAACTAATTTTAAATTTTTAGAAGGTGTATCGTAATAATTAGAAGCCATTAAAGCCAAAGCCTGATTGCCATTTTCTACCTGAACATAGGTAACATCGTCTACCATGTTTGCAGGCAATTGCTCGCAAATAATAGCTCGCGCACCAGCTGACACAACTACATCGATATATTTATGGCCATCGGTCAACGTGCCTTTTATAGCAACAAAAGCATCACCCTTTTGCACTTCTCTAGAATCGAAACGAACTGAAGCAACATCACAAGAGGTCGTACCGCTAACTGCGGTAAGATGTACTCCATATAATATGTCTTTCAATAATTTCATATTAATTCTAATACTATTTTCTTTACTGTTTTTATATCGGTTCCTTTCGAGATGGACTGACGTTTTACCGTTCCATTTCCTTTCACCTCTACTTCTATACCTAAATTCTCTAAAATCGAAATAGCATCCATACCACTCATACCTTTTACATTAGGTACTTCCGCATATTTCTGCTGGGCATTCTTGTAATAATTTTGGTAAGAAGCATCAGCACTAGCAATCAATACATGTTTTACATCGACCTCACTTGTTAATGGCGATGTAGCGTAAACTTTTTGTGCTACGGATTTAAATACCGGACCTGATACATCGGCACCATAATACCCAACACTCTTGTCTGGCTTATGAATGACTACGATACAAGAGTATTTGGGGTTGTCTGCTGGAAAATAGCCTGCAAACGAAGAAATATATTCGTATTTATTTCTATCCTTAGACACATAATTGGTTTGTGTAGTGCCTGTTTTACCCGCCATAGAAAAGTTTTTCGAATACATGCCGTGACCTGTACCCGTTTTCTTCTCAACTACATCCTTTAAAATCTTTTGTACTTTTTTAACCGTTTCTTGTGAACAGATTGCCGGATACAATACTTTCTTTTCGAACTTTTCAATAGTCTTGTCCCACTCCTTAACTTCTTTTAAAAGTCTTGGCTTCACCATTTCACCATCATTTGCAATGGCATTATAGAATGCCAATGTTTGTAATGGTGTCATAGAAACCTCATAACCGTAAGCCATTTGCGCCAAAGACAATCCTGACCAACCTTTATCACCAGGGTATCTTAAAACAGGTACGCCTTCGCCACGCACAGGTAATCCTAATTCTTTATGAATACCCATACTCATTAAACGATTCACATATTTCTCTGGATTGTTCTTATACCCATTGTGTATCATTTTGGCAAACGCAACATTTGACGATACTTCAAAAGCTTTGGCTACAGATATCTCACCATGCCCGCCACGCTTGGTATCTTTTACCCAGTGCTTATATATTTTCCAACTTCCTTTTTCGGTATCAATTACCGTACTGGTATCAACCACCTTATCTTCTAGGGCAGCTACCAAATTCATTAACTTAAATGTAGAACCTGGCTCATGAGATTCGCCGATTGCATAGTTCAGACGCTCGTAGTATTTACCTTCAGGGGTTTGACCTAGATTAGCAATCGCTTTTACTTCACCGGTCTTCACCTCCATTACGATTACCGTTCCGTGATCTGCCTTGTACAGCTCCAATTGCTTCAATAAAGCATGGTGCGCTATATCTTGTATATTAATATCAATGGTAGAATACACATCATAGCCATCTTTAGGCTCTATAATATTATCGTTGCCAATTGGCTTCCAGAGTCCTTTCGCGATTTTTTGCTTGGCACGTTTACCTTCTATTCCTCTTAGGTATTCACCAAAAGCACCTTCCATACCCACACGAGTACGGTAACCATTTTCATCTACACGCTCATAACCAACACTACGTTCAGCAATTTTACCTAATGGATGCTCTCTTTTTGTTTTTTGCTCAATGATCAATCCGCCCTTATACGCACCTTTATTAAAAAGCGGGAAGGATTTTACGGCCATATAATCGGAGTAATCTAGATTACGCACAATAAGCGCATATCTATTTTTATTCTCCTTGGCTTTTCTAAGAATTTGTTGGTAGTGAGAAGATGTATTACCGAATTGCTTCGCCAATGCATCTGATAAAGGCTTAATATTTTGTTTAAAATCAACATTACTTACCGTAACCGCATCAAAACGAATAGTATATTTAGAAACCGATGTTGCCAAAAGGCTACCATCATCTGAATACAGATTACCTCTATTAGGCTCAATCGTAAAAATGTGTGAAGTTCGTGTTTCTGCTAAGGCCTTATATTTTTCGCCATCAACAATTTGAATGGATACTAGCTTAAAAAGCACAGCACCAGCGAACAGCACAAGAAATGCTGCTACAATATATAGTCGTTTAAGTATACTCTTATCTGTTGCGGCCATTTATTCTTTTTCATTTAAAGATTTGACCCTAATTTTTTGTGGCGGTGTTTCTGAAGGATACAATCCTTTCTCAGAAATCTTACCTGTAATGTTAGATTCTAGTTTCAACTGCTGCACATCTGACCGCATGTCTACAAACTCGTTTCTAAGCTCTTTTACTTCCTCATTCAATAAAGCGATTTGGTGTACTTTCTGATCAGCACTGTGTGAGCTACTAATCATTACCGTTGCCAAAAACGAAATGAAAATGATGAATAGCCAATTCTTAGGGGCGTCACCGCTCACCAAAAATTTGCCTTTCAACAGGTCTAAGACCCCAGTTTTCATTTTATTTTTCGTCATTACGCTCTGCTATTCTCAATTTCGCACTACGTGCTCTGTTATTCTTTTTTATTTCTTCTCGCGACGGAATTATCAATCCGCCTACCTTTTTCAATGGCACATCTATATTGCCATAAAAATCCTTTTCAGGCTCTCCTTCAAACTGTCCGGCTCGTATAAATCGTTTTACCAACCTATCTTCTAAAGAGTGGTAACTTATAACACTCAATCGCCCTTTCGGTTTCAATAAATCTGGCACTTGCTCTAAAAACTCCTTGATCACTTCAATCTCTTGATTCACTTCTATACGAATCGCCTGATATATCTGAGCTAATATTTTATGCTGCTTATGCTCTGGTAAAAACTGCTTCAACGCCTGCTTTAAAGCATCGGTGGTTCTAATCTCCTCTACCTCTCTACTTGCGATCAATACTTTCGCCATGGCGTTGGCATTTCTGATATCGCCATAATCGAACAATACCTTACGTAAATCGTCATACGTATATTTGTTCACCACCTCATAGGCAGAAAGCGTATTACGTTTGCTCATCCGCATATCTAAATCAGCATCGAAACGAGTAGAAAACCCTCTTTCGGCCTGATCGAACTGATGCGATGAAACTCCGTAATCTGCTAAGATTCCATCTACTTTCCGAATGCCATAGAACTTTAAAAATTGAGCGATGTACCTAAAATTTTCCGCTATTAGCGTAAAACGTGGATCTCCAAGTGTATTTGCCTGCGCATCTTCATCTTGATCAAAGGCGTACAATTTGCCTTCTGCTCCTAATCTTTTTAATATCTCTTTAGAATGACCGCCACCACCAAATGTCACATCTACATAAATTCCATTCTCTTTGATGTCCAAGCCATCTACTGATTCTTTCAGCATTACGGGGTTATGATACATCTCCTGTAGTTTTTTCTCCTAACATTACGCGCTTCGCCAACTTCACCTTCTCTTCTTTCGTTGCACTGATAGATTCATCATAAGCCTTCTTGTCCCAAATCTCTAATCGCTTACCAATTGGCGCAATTACTACTTCTTTTGTAATACCTGCCAATGAAATAATATCCTTAGGGATCAATAATCTTCCGGTGGCATCTACTTCTACTTGTCGCAAGCCTGCCGTGTACATTCTTATAAATTGTAGGTTCTCTTCATCGAACCTGCTTTTTTCGTTCAATTCTGCCATCACCCTGTTCCATTCGTATGCCGGGTATAGTTCCAAACATTCGCTCAGGTAAGATTTCTTTATAAAAAAACCCTCTTTTAGTATTGGGGCAACCTGATTTCGCAAAGCGATAGGGAGCATAATACGCCCCTTAGCGTCTGCTTTACAGTTGAATGTCCCAAAGAAATAGATGTCCAAAATGGCTGGTGTTTATTTATATAACTCAAATATATAAATATTATTACCACATTTTACCACTAAAATCCACTTTGTTAATAAATTACCCCACTTTTGAACACCTTTTAACACCTAACTCCTCTTTTCAAGTAAAAATTCCCACTTGACCCCTAATTCTTGAAAAATCTTAAAACATAAAAATTGAGTGTACACCTAATCGAAAAGAGTTGTTTGCTATTCTCGGTAATTCCCTATATTTGGGCAATTATGATGAGCAGCGTGCATGGAAAATGATTTAAAAAACGACGGTAAGTTTAGTTACATTGAAAAAGGAGAGGGCAAAACCATAATTATTCTTCACGGTCTAATGGGCGGACTCAGTAATTTTGAGGGCGTAAACACCTTTTTTCCTCCAAAGGGATATAAGGTGCTGATACCAGAATTACCGCTGTACTCAATGCCAATGCTTAAGACTACGGTTAAGAACTTTGCCAAGTACCTCAAGAAATTTATCGAATATAAAGAGCTAGATGATGTTATTCTTTTGGGTAACTCATTAGGTGGCCATATCGGACTTTTATATACCAAAATGTATCCTGCAAAGGTGAAAGCTTTGGTGATTACCGGTAGTTCTGGTCTTTACGAGAGTGCCATGGGTGATGGTTACCCTAAGCGTGGTGATTATGAGTTCATTAAGAAAAAGGCACAAGATGTTTTTTATGATCCAGAAATAGCGACTAAAGAAATTGTAGACGAAGTTTTCGCTACAGTGAACGATAGAGTAAAATTGGTAAAGACTTTAGCAATTGCAAAAAGTGCGATACGTCATAATATGGCGCAAGATTTACCTAAAATGAAAACCCCTACCTGTATTATTTGGGGAAAGAACGATAGTGTAACACCGCCAGATGTAGCTGAACTTTTTGATGAGCTACTACCTAATTCTGATTTATTTTGGATTGATGAATGTGGACATGCACCTATGATGGAGCACCCAGATGAGTTCAATACCATTCTTGATAATTGGTTGCAGAAAAACAACTTTTAAAATTCCCTACGGATGAAAATAAAGTCGGCCGACTTTGTAATTAGCAACTCTGATGTTGCACGATGCCCTAATGAACCTTTACCTGAGTACGCCTTTATCGGGCGTTCTAATGTGGGTAAATCTTCATTAATAAATATGTTGACCGAGCGCAAGAGCTTGGCGAAGACCTCTGGTAGACCTGGAAAAACCCAACTCATCAACCATTTTAAAATCAATGAAAATTGGTTCTTGGTCGATTTACCTGGGTATGGGTATGCACGTGTCTCTAAACGCGATAAAAAGACCTTTCAGAAATATATTACCAATTACTTTCTACAACGCGAGCAGCTCGTCTGTTCTTTCGTGCTTGTAGACATACGCCATGAGCCACAACCTATAGACATGGAGTTTATGCAATGGATGGGCGAAAACGCAATACCGTTTGCCATTATCTTCACCAAGGCAGATAAGTTAAAACCTAAAGCCGTTGAGCGCGATGTACAAACGTATTTAGACACGCTTAAGGCCGATATGTGGGAAGAAGCTCCGCCACATTTCGTTACCAGCGCAAGTCACCGCAGTGGTCGCGACGAACTCTTAGATTACATTGACGGAATCAACGAGAAGTTTTTTGAGGCAACTAAGAAATAGTTGTTGGTTGTTCGTTGTTCGTTTTTGGTAACACTTCGTGTTTTTTAATTCTAAGTACTCCGTACTCAATACTTTATACCTATTACTAATTAGGCACTCTGTCAGTTCCATTAATTTTAGCTGTAGTATAACCAAAGCCTAAGATATATCGAGAACCTCTGGAACACGCAAGGTTCTCGATACAAATTTCTCGTACCTCGAAATCCACTCGACCTGACATATTACAATACTGATAACTGCAATAAGGTGAGTAAAAAAACGAACTGTCAGTTCTAGTGATTTTATGCTGCAGTGCAACGGAAGCCAAAATAGTATCGAGAACAGGTTTGGAGCAGGAAAGGTTCTCGATACAAATTTCTCATACCTCGAAATTCACTCGAACGGACATGCTTACAATAATTAAAAACTGCAATAAGTTGATAATAAAACGAATTGTCAGTTCGATTGATTTTAGCTGCAGTGCAACGGAAGCCTAAAATTGTATTGAGAACAGGTTTGGTACACGCAAGGTTCTAGATACAAATTTTTTCGTTCCTCGAAATCCACTCGAACGGACATACTTACAATAATTAAAAACTGCAATAAGTTGACTATAAAACGAATTGTCAGTTCGAGTGATTTTAGCTGTAGTGCAACTGAAACCTAAAATAGTATCGAGAATCTTTGGAACACGAAAGGTTCTCGATACAAATTTCTCGTAACTAGAAATTCACTCGAACGGACATACTTACAATAATTAAAAACTGCAATAAGTTGATAATAAAACGAATTGTCAGTTCGAGTGATTTTAGCTGTAGTGCAACGGAAGCCTAAAATTGTATCGAGAACAGGTTTGGAGCACGAAAGATTCTCGATACAAATTTATCGTACCTCGAAATCTACTGGAACTATCACGTGAACAACAACTGCTTTGACACGGACTTTATATTCTAAAAACATTCCATTTATACAAAATTTACGGCCTTTTACATATTCCTATAATTGTAGGTGGACTACAAATTGTAAGTTTATTCTTTATTAGCATCTAAACTGCTCCCCTCCTTAAGCTTTATCAAGCATATCCATAAGTTGTTCCCTATATAAAATAGAAAATCATTTTTAACTAATAAAATCTATTATTATGAAAAACAAGGAAGGGAATTACCAAGGCACTGCAGAACAAGACTTTAAACCTGTTTTAGATTTATTCAATAATGCGAGCACTTCTAAAGAAATTGAAGACGTTTTTAAAAAAAATAGGGATGTTTCTAACTTGACAGAATTATCTGAATCCATAATAGCACATCGAAATAAACTAGGTGGCTTTACTACCATTAATCAATTAACTGAAATTTCTGGGTTAGGCAATCAAGAGTTTTCTACTTTATTTTTTGCATTCGAAAAACCTACATTACCGGTTGAAGAAGAAATATTACAACAGGTGATGTGGATACATGGAACAAGTATACATATTGAAAAACCTGAAGTATTTTCAAATATTTCAAGAAACAAAAATGGGACCCGTATTACTGGTTTTTCAGAGTTAAAGAATGAATATCAGTCATTTGTTCATTATGCCATTCCAACGCCTACATTTTCTTCAGGAAATAAATTTTACATACGCTCTATATTTGTTCTTTGGAGAACCTCCTTTACAACCCAATCTCTTGGGACTTTTACATATGTTACTGACGTGGAAGTTTTGGATGGACATCAACTAATAAGTAGTAATCCACCGTTTCAAATAATTTATCTTGGCAACGGCTACATCATCACAAAACTAAGAATCAACTCAAGTCGTAAGATTAATTTTGGTGTTGGCGTGTCTTTTAACCAAGTAATAGATGCCGGTGATCCTGCCAACCTTGGTTGGGTTGATTATGTTTCTTTAGGGGTAGAATTTGTAACAAGAAGTAACTCTGGCGTTTTGTCATTTTAAAAGAATAGACAATCGTCTGAAAGAATAATTTTAGCTGTAGTATAACCGAAGCCTAAGATGTATCGAGAACCTCTGGAACACGCAAGGTTCTCGATACTAATTTTTTCGTACCTCAAAAACTCACTCGAACTGACATACTTACAATAATTAAAAACTGCAATAAGGTAAGTAAAAAAACGAACTGTCAGTTCGAGTGATTTTAGCTGTAGTATAACCGAAGCCTAAGATGTATCGAGAACCTCTGGAACACGAAAGGTTCTCGATACAAATTTCTCGTACCTCGAAATTCACTCGAACTGACATACTGCAAAACTAAAAAACTGCAATAAGTTGATTACAAAACGAACTGTCAGTTCGAGTGATTTTAGCTGTAGTGCAACGGAAACCTAAAATAGTATCGAGAATCTTTGGAACACGAAAGGTTCTCGATACAAATTTCTCGTAACTAGAAATTCACTCGAACGGACATACTTACAATAATTAAAAACTGCAATAAGTTGATAATAAAACGAATTGTCAGTTCGAGTGATTTTAGCTGCAGTGCAACGGAAACCTAAAATAGTATCGAGAATCTTTGGAACACGAAAGGTTCTCGATACAAATTTCTCGTACCTTGAAATCCATTCGAACTGACATACTGCAAAACTAAAAAACTGCAATAAGTTAACTATAAAACGAACTGTCAGTTCGAGTGATTTTAGCTGCAGTGCAACGGAAGCTTAAATTTGTATCGAGAACAGGTTTGGAACACAAAAGGTTCTCGATACAAATTTCTCGTACCTCGAAATTCACTCGAACTGACACACTTACAAAAACTAAAAACTGCAATAAGTTTACTATAAAACAAATTGTCAGTTCGAGTGATTTTAGCTGTAGTGCAACGGAAACCTAAAATAGTATCGAGAATCTTTGGAACACGAAAGGTTCTC
>NZ_CAXBOU010000022.1:0-71727 GCF_963977385.1 uncultured Maribacter sp.
AGTTTTCAGTTTTCAGTTTTCAGTTTTCAGTTTTCAGTTTTCAGTTTTCAGTTTTTGACAATTCATTTCGAGTAGTATTTCGCTATAAACCACTTGCTAATTTTGTGTTACAGAAAGAATCTCGACAGCACTCGAACAGGCATCAGACTAATTTAATTTAGTAATTACTATTCTTTCTCATAAGTCAACAGTGTTGATGTAGTCAAGTTGAGAATCAAAAAATATTTGTAGGAAAAAGATTATTAACCCGATGAAATACATTGTTTGGGCTAAAAAAGGGTAAAAATCTTGTAGGAAAATGGACTACAAAAAAAGGTGATACATCGAATAGCTGTCATTTCATCGTAAAAACTGAACATCTTGTCGATTTCAAAATACGTTTACTTACACTGAGGCGGTTATCTACAAACCAAATTTACCTACTTATTATGCGTACAATCATTTTCTTATTCCTTGTTGTCTGTTTGGGAACCCAGTCCCAAGCTAAAGATAGGTTACCCGTTACCAAAGTGCAGACTATTGTTATGCCCATGGCAGATATAATAGACCAATCTGAAATTAATACTCAGGGTTACCAAACAGCGGCAAGGTTTTTTAAAGTGAAGAATGCTAGAATAAAACAAGCACTAAAATTTAGGCCAGGAACAAAAAAAACACTTTTCGCTTAATTCACTTCTTCAACTTTGGTATCCAGAACAACTTCTGAATCCAGTTCAGGTAGAACTACTAATTGTAAAATTTCCCAAACATTATTGGTTACTATTTTTTGTCCCTCAGCAGTAGGGTGAATACCATCTTCTAAATTCAATGTTGGTATTCCTGCTACACCTTCCAATAGAAAAGGTATTAATAGAATTTCATTCGACTCAGCTAATGCGGGGTACATTGCTTTAAATTGAGAAGTATAATCTGTACCCATATTCGGAGGTATTTGCATACCTGCTAAAATAATTTTGGTTTCGGGGTTTTTACCCTTGACCATATCTATCATGGACTGAAGATTATTCATCGATTCTGAAATAGGAATACCTCTAAGTCCATCATTGGCACCTAATTCCAATACAAAAATATCTACGGGTTGGTTTAAGACCCAATCAAGTCTGTTCAATCCACCAGATGTAGTTTCACCACTCAATCCGGAATTAATGACCTTATATTCTAATCCCAAAGAGTCTAAACGTTGTTGTATTCGATTCGGAAATCCTTCCTTTGTATCTAAACCATAAGCAGCCGTAAGACTATTGCCATAGAACAAGATGATTTTCTGGTCAGTATCAATCACCTCGTTTTGGGGTATACTAATTTCTTCTGTAGTGGCATCCTTCTGTTTTTTTTCAGGGAGTTCTCCACATCCAATAAGTAGGAATGCCAATAAAAAATAACGAAACTTTAATACTTTCAACATAGTCTTTGCTTATTAGAATCAAAATCATTTGCTTATTTTGTTAGCTTGTAGCAAAATGATTTATGGCAAAGATATTAAACGTACGTAACCTAAGGAAAACGTATACGAGTGGATCCAAAAATTTGACGATACTAGATGATATTTCATTTTCGATAGAAGAGGGGGATACTTTTGCAATCGTAGGCCCTTCCGGTAGTGGGAAAACAACGTTATTAGGATTATGTGCCGGATTGGATGAAATTGATGAAGGTGTAATAGAACTATGCGGTGAAGAATTAAGTACGTTAAATGAAGACCAGCGTGCGCTTTTAAGAAATGAAAAAGTCGGATTTATTTTTCAAGATTTTCAATTACTACCAACTTTGACTGCATTAGAGAATGTAAGTGTTCCTTTAGAATTACAAGGCGCGCCTAATGCAACAAAAGATGCTATGGAACTATTGATAAAAGTTGGTCTAGGAGATCGACACGATCACTATCCTTCTCAACTATCGGGTGGGGAACAACAGCGTGTAGCATTAGCAAGAGCATTTTCAAACAAACCTTCAATTCTTTTTGCTGATGAACCAACGGGAAATTTAGATGAAGAAACTGGAGAAAAGGTGATAAAATTACTATTCGATTTAAATACGGAAATGGGAACTACATTGGTTATTGTCACCCATGATTTAGAACTGGCCAAACTGAACCAACATGTGTTGCGACTTAAAGGTGGTAAAATAGTAATCAATGAAACCTCTGCAATATCTTGAGTAAACCAACACGAACTTCAAAAGCAGACTTTAATTGGTTGTTGAAAATGGCTTGGCGCGATGGCAAGGCAAGTGGTAAGCGCTTACTCTTGTTTATGGCTTCCATTATATTGGGTATAGCCGCAGTCGTTTCTATTCAGTCTTTTAGTGATAACCTTAAAGATAACATCGGTTTACAGTCAAAAGCCCTTATGGGAGCCGATTTTCTTATCGATAGTAATCAGCCAGCAAATGAACGGGTAATTCAGTTGATGGATTCCCTTGGTGGAGCCGATGCAAGAGAAGTGAATTTTGCTTCAATGGCAGCTTTTACAAAAAATGGAGCCACAAAATTAGTTCAGGTGCGTGGTATTGAAGGGGGTTTTCCTTTTTATGGGGAATTAGAAACCGAGCCCGCAAATGCAGCTATTGAATTTCAAGAAAAAGGTGGTGCTTTAGTTGACGCTACCGCCATGTTACAGTTTAATTTAAAACCGGGCGATAGCGTAAAATTAGGTACAAGTACCTTTCCTATTATTGGTTCATTAATAACCGCACCTGGTAGTACAGGTATTGGCGCAACGGCAGCACCACCTATTATTGTGCCATTTCGGTTTATGGAAGAAAGCGGACTTCTTCAAAGGGGAAGCCGTTTAGGGTATAATTATTATTTTAAAAATCCCAATATAGATTTAAAGGCACTTAACAAAAAGGTGGATCCTTTATTAGATGCTGAAAATGCCGATTTAGATACTCATACAGATACCAGTCAGCGACTAGGACGACGGTATGAAAATGTTGGGCGATTTTTAAATCTTGTAGCATTTATAGCACTTTTGTTAGGGTGCGTAGGAATCGCTAGCTCTGTTCATATTTATATTAAAGAGAAATTAAAATCGGTCGCTGTTCTCAAATGTTTAGGAGCGACTCGTAAGCAGACCTTTTTAATCTATTTGCTTCAAATTGCCGGTATGGGATTGTTGGGCGGCTTTATTGGCACTGTAATAGGTCTAGTTTTACAGCAGACTTTCCCGTTAATTCTACAAGAATTTCTGCCGTTTCAAGTAGAAATATCTACTTCGTATCAATCAATTTTTGTGGGTCTGTTATTAGGGGTGAGTATGTCAGTTTTGTTTGCACTTTCTCCTTTAATTAATACGTGGTTTGTTTCACCTTTGCAAGTTTTGCGCGTTCAGGAAGATACCAGCAAAAAATCGCGTCCTTATCAAATATGGGTAATGGTGTCTATAGTCCTTTTCGTATTCCTTTTTGCATATTGGTTATTAGGTAGATGGTCGTTTGCAGCAAGTTTTGTGGCAGGTATCTTAGTTACATTCTCCATATTAGCAGGAGTTTCCATTCTTTTTATGCGATTGATAAAACGATATTTTCCTAAATCGTGGAGTTTTGCAGCACGACAAAGTTTATTGAATTTATATCGGCCTAATAACCAAACCGTAGTGTTGATATTGGCAATAGGAATCGGAACTTTTCTAATAAGTACATTATACTTCACTAAAGATTTTCTACTTGCTAAAACATCTTTCGAATCAAGTGCTGAAAGTCCGAATTTGATACTTTTTGACGTACAGACTGAACAGCGAGAAGCAGTGGCAAATACAATAATACCTAAAGGTTTACCAGTAATAAATAATATTCCAATTGTTACTATGCGAATGGAACGTATAAAAGACCGTAGTGTTAACGATATTCGATTAGACAGTACCACACGGGTCAATAAATGGATCTTAAGCCATGAGTTTAGAACTACTTATAGAGATTCTATGATTGGGTCTGAAAAGTTATTAGAAGGGGAGTGGATACCTAGTGTAACCCCTAATGCTAAGGTTATACCAATTTCTTTAGCAGATAATGTAGCTAATGATGCTCTTGTAACTCTAGGAGATACAATTTTATTTAATGTTCAGGGAAAATTGATGACCACCGTAGTTGGTAATATTCGACAAGTAGATTGGGCACGTATGCAGCTCAATTTTTCAATTGTATTTCCAAAAGGAGTGTTAGAGAATGCACCACAGTTTCATGTTTTGACAACAAACGCACCAGACAAAAAATCCTCAGCCAATTTGCAACGTGAACTGGTAAAAAAGTTTCCTAATGTCTCCATTATTGATTTACGACAGGTGGTGACACTCATTGAAAATATTTTGGATAAGATTTCATGGGTAATAACGTTTATGGCATTTTTTAGTATTCTTACGGGTATTATTGTTTTAATAGGCTCTGTACGTAATAGCAAATACCAGCGTATACGTGAAAGTGTATTGTTACGTACCCTGGGAGCTCAAAGCAAACAGATTCTAAAAATAAATGCTTTGGAATATCTGTTTTTAGGTGCTTTAGGTAGTGGGGTAGGTGTACTTCTTTCCTTAGTAAGTAGCTTTTTACTTGCCTATTTTATTTTTGACACACCATTTATACCATCATGGGTACCATTTTTAGTGGTCTTACCAGGAATTACTCTTTTAGTACTTTCTATAGGATTATTAAATAGTAGAGGGGTATTAAATAGTCCACCATTACAAGTATTAAGAAAAGAAGGAAAATAAAAGGGTAATTGTTTTTTTAATTTTCAACTGAAGATGATATACTCATTATCTTTATGCATGATCTTGATAAAACGACTAATTTTTACTTTTGCTATTACGATTCTTCTAACTTCATGTGAAACTGATAGCGTAAAAGCAGACCTCATTATTACCAATGCGAATATTTGGACAGGAAATTCTGATAGTCAAAAAGCAGAAGCTATGGCAATTAAAGAGGATACCATTCTTGCCATTGGTTCAGCCATAGATATTCAAAAGTTTCAAGGGCAATCTACAGAAGTAATTGATGTTCAAAATAAATTTATCACCCCGGGTTTTATTGATACTCACGTACATTTACTAATGGGTGGAAACAGTCTCTTAAGTGTGCAACTTAGAGATGCCAAAACTAAAGAAGAGTTCATTAATAGAATTGCTGTATTCGCAAAAGATATAAAACCTGACCAATGGATAGTTGAGGGAAATTGGGACCATACACTTTGGGGTGGAGAACTGCCTAGAAAAGAATGGATTGATGAATTTACCGGTGAAAATCCTGTTGCAATTTATAGAATGGATGGGCATATGATTTTAGCCAATTCAGCAGCTTTGAAAATTGCAGGTATAGATAAGAATACTGCCAATGTAGAAAATGGTGAAATTGTTAAAAACTCTGATGGCACTCCTACTGGCATTTTAAAAAGCGAGGCTATGTATTTGGTTTTGAATAAAATACCATCCCTTACTAATGTTCAAAAGGAAGTAGCAATAAATGCTGCTCAAGATTATTTAATTTCTCAAGGAGTTACGTCTATTCATGATGTAGATAGTTTAGGAGGCTATGAAGTTTTAAAAACAATGAACTCTGCTAAGAAATTAAAAATCAGAGTTTATTCTGCCGACCCCTTAAAAAACTGGAAATCTAAACCTAAAACTACCAATGAACCAAAATGGTTGAAAAATGGCTTGATGAAAGGTTTTGTAGACGGCTCATTAGGTTCACATACTGCAGCATTCAATGAGCCTTATTTAGATAAATTGGAAGATAAAGGTCTCTTTATAGTTGATGTAGATAGTTTGTATCAATGGGTTTCAAATGCAGATAACAATGAATTACAAGTTACAGTTCATGCCATTGGTGACAGAGCGAATAATACCATATTGAACACTTTCGAACGGGTTATTGAAGAAAACGGTAATAGAGACAGACGATTTAGAATTGAGCATGCACAGCATTTAGCTATTGATGATATCAATCGATTTTCTAAACTTAATATTATTGCAAGTATGCAGCCTTATCATGCTATCGATGATGGTAGGTGGGCAGAAGAACTTATTGGTAAGGAACGTATTAAAACTACCTATGCTTTTAAATCTTTATTAGATGCAAATACAACGTTAGTTTTTAGTAGTGATTGGCCTGTTGCACCTGCCTCTCCAATTTATGGGATTTATGCAGCTGCTACTCGTCAAACTACAGATGGTAAAAACCCTGATGGCTGGGTTCCGGAGCAAAAAATTACCGTGTCAGAAGCTTTAATGGCATACACAAATAATGTAGCATATAGCTCATTCGATGAAAATATAAAAGGAACTTTAGAACCAGGTAAATTGGCTGATTTTGTTATTCTTAGTGAAGATTTATTCACCATTGAACCGAATGAAATTAAAGATGTACATGTGTTAAAAACGTATATTGGTGGCAATAATGTATTTGGTGAAAACTAGAGTAAAACACAGTATCCTGACCAATTAAACAAAACCAAAACCTCTTCTATGAAAAGAAAATTATTATCCTCAATTTTAATAATCGGGTTACTAGTATTATCCTGCACTTCCGGAAAAAAGGCCTCCAATAAATTATCTGCCGAAGCTATATTGGTGTACAACGGTAATATAATCAATGTCATTAATGGTGAAACTCTAAAGGACAAGGCTATACTTATTGACAGCGGAATGATAAAATCCATCGGAGATTATGAGGTTCTAAAATCAGCGGTCAATACTAATCATCAATTCGATGCAACCAATAAATTCATAATTCCAGGTCTGTGGGATATGCATGTTCATATTGAAGGTGAAGATTTGATAGAGGATAACTTGGTGTTACTTCCAGTGTTTATTGCTTATGGTGTAACTACGGTTCGTGATATGGCGAGTGATTTGGGAGAACAGGTTCTTGCTTGGCGAGATGAGATAGAACAAAACAAGATTCTAGGTCCTCAGATTTTTACAGCGGGGAGAAAACTAGAAGGTATTAATTCTATATGGAAAGGAGATTTAGAAATTGCCAATGAAGAAGAATTAGGCCAAATGCTAGATAAATTAGAGGACTATAAAGTTGATTTGGTGAAAATCACAGAAAATACCTTACCCGGACCTTTATTTTTAAAGAGTGTTCAAGAAGCTAAAAAACGAGGTTTCATGGTTTCTGGTCACATTCCGATAGATCTTACAATACAAGAAGTGGTCGATGAAGGTTTCACTAGTATAGAACATGCCAGTTATGCATTGCGATTAGGTAGTGATGAGAAGAATATTGTTGAGAAATTGAAATCAGGAAAGATTACAAAAGAACTTGCTAATGAAATGTATGCATCTGGTTTTAATCAAGATACAGCAAACCTAGCTTACCAAAAATTGGGTGAAATCAATGTAGCAATTACCCCAACATTAATTGGAGGTAAACAACTCGCTTATTTAGATGAAGATAATCATGAAAATGATGAGTTTTTAACCTTTTTGACGAATCGTTTTACATCAAAATACGAATGGAGAATTGGTAGAATGGCGAACGACACCCCAGAGGAGAAGCAGACGCGAAAAGACCGTTTTCAATTAATAGCAAAGCAATTACCATATATTCAAAAAGCAGGTATTAAAATATTAGCAGGTAGTGATGCTGCTGCTTTAAATACTTATGTGTATCCAGCACAATCGCTACATGAAGAATTGGTATTGTTTCAAGAAGCAGGTTTGACTCCGCTACAGATATTGCAAAGTGCAACTATTAACGGAGCAGAATTAATGGGGAAGACAAACACTATGGCTTCTATAGAATCAGGTAAGCAAGCAGATATAGTGATTTTGAACACTAATCCTTTGGTCAATATTGAATCAACACAAGATATATATGCCGTTATCAATAACGGAAAATATTTCGATAGAGGTGATTTAGATTTGTTACTTCAAAGAGCTGAGGATAAAAAAGAACAACTTGATAAGGAACGTGATTAAGTTAGGTGTCAGTTTAACCTAACCATGTTTTCGAGTAGTGACTAATTGAATCTATTTGATGGGAGAAAATGAAACGATCAAAATCAAAATGTATCAATTAAAATATGTTGCCATTAATCTTTCTTTCATTTGTATTCTATCTACCTTAACGAACACATATTTAAAATTTCAATTATGAATAATTTTTTTAAATTTTTACTAATCATATCTTTTATTGGTTGTGAAACCGACAATAAGCCAACTACAGAAGTAGTTGAAGTTGAGAAAACAACGATTGGTAATCATATTGAACGTCTTGCCTCAGATGAGTTTCTTGGTAGAAAACCATTTACTGAAGGTGAAGTTTTAACGGTTAACTATCTAAAAGATGAATTTGAAAAATTAGGACTTTCACCTGGTAACGGTGATAGCTACTTTCAAGATGTTCCCATGGTAGAAATTACAGGTGCGCCTTCAGAACATATGGTGATTTCCGGAAAAAATGAAAAGTTCAATTTAGACTACTTAAAAGATTTTGTGGCTACTACAAATAAAGCAGTCACAGATGTTGGTCTTGAAAATTCAGAACTTGTATTTGCAGGTTATGGTGTAGTGGCTCCAGAATATGGCTGGAATGATTATGAAGGAATAGATTGGAAAGGTAAAACAGCGGTAGTGCTAATAAATGACCCAGGTTTTAAATCTGGGGATTCAACATTGTTTAAAGGGAACGAAATGACCTATTATGGACGATGGACCTACAAATATGAAGAAGCTGCACGACAAGGTGCTGCGGGAGTTATCATACTACATGATACCGAGCCGGCTTCGTATGGTTGGAATGTTATAGAATCTAGTTGGACAGGTGCTAGATTAACCATTGCGAGCGATCTGCCCAAGTTAGAAGTAGAGTCTTGGATAAGTAGCGAGAGCGCTCAAAAAATGTTTGAGGCTTCGGCTATGAAAGGTCAAGATTACAAAGCTCTTTCTAGAACTAAAGACTTTAAACCAACTCCATTAGGCTTAAATGTTTCCGTTTCTGTTAAAAATGAAATTAAAAAAGACGTCTCTAAAAATGTAGTAGCAATGATACCAGGTACAGACAGGAAAGATGAAGTACTAATTTATTCAGCACATTGGGATCATTTAGGGGTTGGTAAACCCATTGAAGGTGACTCAATATATAATGGAGCTATTGATAATGCTTCTGGCACTGCAGGGTTATTGGCTATTGCAGAAGCATTCAAGAAAAGTGATAATACAAAACGGTCTATTGTTTTTATAGCGCTTACGGGAGAAGAACAAGGGTTGTTAGGGTCGGCCTTTTACGCAGAAAATCCAATTTTTGACCCAAAAAAATCAGTTGCGAATATTAATATGGATGCATTGGCTAGTCCGGGGAAAATGAAAGATTTAACCATTACGGGTTATGGGCATTCAGAAATGGATGAATATGCCGAAGCGGAGGCACTTAAACAAAACAGATATATCATACCAGATCCCGAAGCTGAAAAAGGATATTTCTTTAGATCCGACCATTTTAATTTTGCGAAAATTGGTATTCCTGCTTTATACGCAAGTGGTACTTATGAAGGTTTCGATAAAAGTATAGAAGAAGTAAAAGAACTGAGTACTTATTATAATATCAATAATTATCATCAAGTTTCTGACGAGTACAATGCCGAAACTACTGAATTAAGTGGGGTTCAATTAGACCTTCAATTATTTTATACCATTGGATTAAAATTAGCGAATGAAGATTATTTCCCGAAATGGTATGATGGTAGCGAATTCAAAGCGGCTAGGAAGAAGTAGAAGCTATAAATATTTTGCAAGGCATACAAAACTTTATTATTTCCCTTAAAATCAGTTAATTAAAGAGTTTAATATATAAAAAATAGCATTTGATTTGTTGATTTAGATACAATCAAAATAAGTTCATATCCTATTTATTGGTCTTCTATATTATAATATAGTAGGTTAAAATCGATAATTAGCTTAGATAACGTGATTTGTCAACAAATCCGCATAGCTTTGCATTTGAAATACAAAAGTGATTCTTATGGCGTTGTTTACCGATTTAAAGATTTCTAAAAACTTAGAGAAAGCCTTGGCCGATTTAGGTTTTGAAAATACTACGCCTATTCAAGAGAAAGCTTTTCCAATTGTAATGAGTGGTAGTGATATTGTCGGTATCGCGCAGACGGGTACAGGAAAAACATTTGCGTATTTACTTCCTATTTTAAATACATTATCTTTTTCTAAAGAGATTCATCCTAAGGTGGTGATTCTGGTTCCTACACGAGAGTTGGTTGTACAAGTAGTTGAGGAAGCTGAAAAACTGGCTAAATATTCTGGTATTCGCGTATTGGGAGTTTTCGGTGGTAAAAGTATGTTGCGCCAAAAAGACGCATTGGCTTTAGGTACCGATATTTTGGTTGCTACACCGGCAAGGTTATACGACTTAATTTTAACTAAGGCAGTTCAATTAAAATCAGTTAAAAAACTTGTAATCGATGAGGTCGATGTCATGTTAGACCTTGGGTTTCGGTTTCAATTGGTTAATATTTTTGAATTGTTACCGATTAGAAGACAGAATATCATGTTTTCTGCCACTATGACTGATGATATCGAACTATTTATAACAGACTTCTTTACGGGGGTACAAAAAATATCTATCGCCGTAAGTGGTACTCCTTTAGAGAATATTACCCAATTCGGTTATGCTATTCCTAATTTTTACACAAAGGTAAATTTGTTAGTGAATTTACTTCAGAAAGAAGAGGAATACCATAAGGTCTTGGTATTTGTGTCTAGCAAACGAAGTGCAGACTTATTGTTTAAAGAGCTAGCAGAATTTTTTAGTGAAGAGATTTGTATCATTCATTCTAATAAAACTCAAAATTATAGGTTACGTTCTATTAATCAGTTTGATGAGGGTAAGAACCGTATTTTGGTCACTACAGATGTAATGGCTCGTGGATTAGATCTTCAAGAAATTTCTCATGTCATCAATTTTGACACCCCTATTTATCCCGAAAACTATATGCACCGTATCGGAAGAACTGGTAGGGCAGAGAAAGAGGGGACTTCTATTTTATTATTCACGCCTAATGAAGAGGAAGCAAAATATGCCATCGAAGATTTGATGTTACAGCAAGTTAATTTATTGGACTTACCAAGCGATGTGGAAGTAGCAACAAAATTGACTTTCGACGAGCAACCTAAACATAGAGAACGTGAAAATCCTTTAAATATAGATGAGGATGAGCGTGGAGCTAGTTTTCATGAGAAATCAGAAAAGAATAGGAAAGAAAATCAGGGAGGGTCTTATCAACGCATTATTAAAAAGAAATATTCTAAACCAAAAACTCGTGGTGATAAGAACTACGGAAAAAGAGGTAGGAACAAATAATATATTTTCTTTTCAGAGTTTATTTTCAGCCCTATTGTTTCATAGGCAACTATATTCCAATTTAATCAGACTATATTTTAGAACACCACATATAATGGTTCTTTAATGTCGTACCAGAAGTTTTTTTAAAAAATATCGACAAACTACATATCATATCGGTGTGTTGTTTTTAGACCAGAAACCATTCATCGATACTTTTTATCGGTTCATCATAAAAATCTACACTAGCCGAAAATTATAGTAGTTCAGCGAGGTTGAAAGCCTTAATTACTAGGCTGCGGGTATCTTTATATTGTTCAACATTCAGATATGAAAGCAATATTTACCATACTTATAATAATTTTCGCCGGAGCATTAGCAATGGCACAAACTCCTCAAACAGATGATAAAGTTGACACTATTGAAATGGGTATTGTTATGGTTGATGGCTTTAATAGTACTGAGTATAAGAAAACGTTTACAATCAATACTGAAACTTCAGTAGCTCGTTTGTATAGATATAAAAATTCTAGAGTAAATAGAGAATTAGCTTTCATTACCAAAAAGAGTTATGGTAAGTTGGCATAATCTTTGCAATATTAAAAAAGGTGCACTGAAGCACCTTTTAAATTTAGAATTATGATGTTACTAACACTTTTAATACCTGTTCTAATTGTACTTGTAGCTATTTCTTTTACTTCAAAAGACAAAAAGCAACTTCGTGCAATTAAAGTACCAGTAAACAAAAGGAAGTATTAATTTTTAATTCCAGGCTGCTTAATTGTATAATTTGATTTGGCCTTGGCCTCATCAACTTGACGTTTTACGTCTGCCAATAGGGCTTTGGAGTCATACACGATTCCGTCTTTAATAGTATATTTTACACCACCAATACGAACCACCTCATTATCATCGGTCAGTTTTATAGCTCCCGTACCATACAATACTTTTAAATTTTGAAGCGGATTTTCTTCTACTACAACAAAGTCTGCTAATTTACCAATAGTCACTGTTCCTAGTTTATCATCTAAGCCTAAGGCTTCTGCTCCGTTTAATGTCGCAGATTGAATAATTTCTAATGGATGAAAGCCCGCTTCACGCATTAACTCGAGTTCACGTATATAGGCAAAACCATAGAGTTGAAATATAAATCCGGAATCGGAGCCTGTGGTTACGCGACCACCTCTATTTTTGTATTCATTGATAAAGGTCATCCAAAGGTCGTAGTTCTTTCTCCATTGAACTTCTTGCTCAGTCCCCCAATCATGCCAGTAAGAGCCATGAGATACTTTGCTAGGTTGATAAAACTCCCAAAGAGAAGGTAATGTATAGTCTTCATGCCACTCGGCACGTCTTGCACGTTGTAAATCCCTACTTGCTTCATAAATATTAAATGTAGGATCCATGGTAAAATCCAATGCCAATAATTCATTCATCACATTGTTCCAATGTTCGGAGTATGGTTCTGCCGCCTGAGCCCATAATTTACCAGCATTTTCAAAACGATGTTGTTCGTTTTGGTAATTATAGTCAAGAGGAAAATCTTGTACTGTTCGATCATCAAATAATGCCTCTGGCAATCCATACCAATGCTCCATAGAAGTTAGCCCTGCTCTTGCCGAATGAAGTACATTCCATCTAGCAACGCTCATTTGTGCGTGATGGCAAGCAGACCCAAGTCCTAATTTTTTATTTTCATCAAGTGCTGCAGCCATAATATCTGGTTCTGCACCAAAAAATTTAATTCCGTCTGCTCCTTTTTTTGCATTCGCTCGTACCCATTCACGAGCTTGATCTGTAGTAGAAATTGGAAGATCGTTCAACGGATTAAAAGACTTGCTTGTTTGCCCAAAAGCGGTATAGGAAATTATACGTGGTGCGATAATTTCATTTCTCTCGCTTTTTCGTTTTAAATCTAGCGTTACATCAATACCTCTTCCGGCAACTTCTCTTACGGTGGTTACCCCATGTGCCATCCAAAGTTTAAAAACATAATCTGGATCGGCACCTTGCGCATCACCTCCAATATGAGTATGCATATCAATAAAGCCTGGCATTAAGTACATGCCTGTACAATCTAGCTCTTTGCCGCCTAATTTTAGTTGAGGTCGTTTAGAATCATCGATGGCTACGCCTGGATATCCCACTACTTTAATATCTTTTATAATATTATTTTCAACGACAATATCAATAGGACCTTGTGGTGGAGCCCCATTCCCGTTAATAAGCATTACCCCTCTAATTATTAATTGAGAGTGTGGGCCATCTCCTTCAAATGATTGGGCATTAATAGTTAGTAAGCCTACGAATGTAATTACCGTAACTAATATTATTTGTTTAAACATAAGGTGGTGGTTTTAGTCAGTTCTTTAAATATAGAGAATATGAAAGTAATGGCGCATGTCATGCGTTAACTTTATTAAAAAAATAATGGACTAGATATTATAGGGATTGGTAATTAAGCAATAGGAGATAGTTGTTGCTTAATTTCTTGGAATTTGATAATGTAATTGGTTCCTTTTTTTAAGGTGTCGCGTTCAATAGTGCCTCTTAATTGGCGAGTAAGATTATGTATTAGTTTTAAACCTAATGATTTTGTGTTTTTATAATTGACAGTTTCAGGAAAACCTATACCATTATCACCTATTTCTAGTATATAACAATTATCGTTTTCAGAATCTTTTTGTAATTTGATGTTGATTTCTCCTTCTTCGTCACCCACTATTCCATATTTTAGAGCATTAGTTAATGACTCATTAATTAATAAACCTAATGGAATGGCTGTGTCTATACCTAATTTAATATCTGGGATATCAATTTTTAAATTAACGTTATTATCGATACCTTTTATCGAGCGAATTAAGTATTCGCTCAATTCTTGGACATAGGATTCATATTCAATGTGGCTAATATCTTTTCGCATGTAGAGCATTTCATGAACCATAGCCATGGCGATAACTCTATTCTGTGTGCCTTTCAAGAGGCCCTTCAGAGGCCCACTTTCAATATTGCGTGACTGAAGACTTAATAAACTTGATACTGTTTGTAAATTATTTTTTACCCTATGGTGTACTTCTTTCAATAAATTTTCTTTTTCATGAACTTGGATAGCCATGGCTTTTTTTGAAGTATAGAGTGCGTTGTATGTTTTTAATAAACTTTTTCCTAATGTGTTTCCTAGAATAAAAACCGAAAATAAAATTGATACAAGGCTAAAGACAGCGCGCGAACTTTCTGGAACAACATTTTCGGTAATTTTTAACTCAGAGATGGTTTGTGTGAAAATTATTAAGACGAGTAAAATTATAATATTTAAATATACTTTACCATATCTACTACTATTGATAAACCCACCAAATGCAATAAGTGGAATCATAAAAATAAAAGGGCTTTGAATGCCGCCGCTATATAAAGTTATTGTAAATGAGGAGATTAAGCCTATAATTGATGAAAAATTGTAGGTGGGTAAAATCTTTTTATGAACCTTAAAGTACTGGAGGTTAATTAAATTTAAAATTCCAAAGCCAAAAAGAGCAAAGGGAATAATATTGGTAATATTTAAAAGAAAATAACATGCTACTCCAAAAAGAATGGAGATAATGCTAGTGGTATAATTTACCCTTAGAAAAAGTTTGGTTTTATCCTGAAGACGCTCCTGGTCAATGGTAAATCCGGGCATAGATATTATTTATGTACTAAAAAAACATACTAATTATGTATTGTAAATCTAATTATGTTTTTATCATTATGCTAGTAAATTTTGTTATTGTGTAACATATTACACTAATCTTTTCGTATTGCTTATATTTTATTTGTGTAATTGCTGTTAAAAAATGAATTGTACAACATTTTATTTTCTAAGGAATCAATTTCTTCGCGGATGTATTATTATCAGGAATTGGATTGATAATTCAACTATGAGGTATGAAAAAAGGCACTCCCTTGTAGGAGTGCCTTTTTAAATGCTGAATGTATTTATTTTAATCTTGGGTCATAACCCAAGTTCCACTTTGAATTAGAGGTTCTGCCTGTTTAAATTTCACAGTCTTACTTTCTCCACTCATTACATTTTTTATGGTAACACGTTCGTTACGACCAATTTTGGGTTGTTCTCTAGTGATCGTTTCTGTGATGGCAGGGCGTTGTCCTTGAGTTTGACCCACGGCTCTACTTTGGGCTGCCATTTCATCACTATTAGGAATTTCCTCTTTGCTCATTTGTAAATTTTCTTTCGAACGGCGAATATTCTTTTCCTCTTGAATGGCATTTGTATTTTCAGAAGGCAATTCTCCTTTGAACAAGAATGAAATTACTTCTTTGTTCACTTTCTCTATCATTGATTTAAAAAGTTCAAAAGCTTCGAACTTATAAATTAATAAAGGGTCTTTTTGTTCGTGAACTGCTAATTGTACCGATTGTTTCAACTCATCCATCTTACGAAGATGCGTTTTCCACGAGTCATCAATAATAGCTAGTGAAATGTTTTTTTCAAAATCGGTAATTAATTGTTTACCATTTGTATCATAAGCTTCTTGAAGATTGGTTACAACATTCAAGCTTTTAATTCCGTCGGTAAATGGTACTACAATACGCTCAAAATTGTTCGCATTATCTTCATGTACTTTTTTAATTACAGGAAAGGCAGATGCGGCATTACGTTCCATTTTATTATTATAATGGTCGTAAGCAGCTTTGTAAATTTTACCTGTTATTTCTTGAGCACCCAATTTTCCAAAATCAGCTTCATCAACTGGCGATGTCATAGAGAAATATTTAATCAGCTCAAATTCCAGATTCTTATAATCACTGGCAGCTTTATTACCTTCTACGATAACTTCACAAGTATCATAGATCATATTGGCAATATCAAGTTTTAAACGCTCACCTTGTAATGCATGACGCCTTCTTTTATAGACTACCTCACGCTGTGCGTTCATAACATCATCATATTCTAATAATCGCTTACGTACACCAAAGTTATTTTCCTCAACTTTTTTCTGAGCACGTTCAATAGACTTGGTCATCATACTATGTTGAATAACCTCACCATCTTCTAAGCCCATCTTATCCATCATTTTAGCAACTCTATCAGAACCGAATAAACGCATAAGGTTATCTTCTAAAGAAACATAGAATTGTGAGCTCCCTGGATCTCCTTGTCGCCCTGAACGTCCACGTAGCTGTCTGTCTACACGTCTAGAGTCATGTCGTTCTGTACCGATTATGGCAAGTCCACCCGCTTTTTTAACAGCATCAGACAATTTAATATCCGTACCACGACCTGCCATGTTGGTGGCGATAGTCACAATACCGGCATTACCTGCTTCTGCAACAACATCAGCTTCTTTCTTGTGAAGCTTTGCGTTCAATACATTATGAGGAACTTTACGAACACTCAATAATTTGGATAATAACTCAGATATTTCTACCGAAGTGGTACCGATAAGTACTGGTCTGCCAGATTTACTTATTTTGGTTACCTCTTCAATAATTGCATTGTACTTTTCTCTTTTTGTCTTGTAAATTAAATCGTTACGGTCATCTCTGGCAATAGGTCTATTGGTTGGAATTTCCATTACATCTAATTTATAGATTTCCCAAAATTCACCAGCCTCTGTAACAGCGGTACCTGTCATACCTGACAGTTTGCTGTACATTCTAAAATAGTTTTGTAATGTAACTGTAGCAAAAGTTTGTGTCAACGCTTCAATTTTCACGTTTTCTTTAGCCTCAATTGCTTGATGTAAGCCATCTGAATACCTACGGCCATCCATTATACGACCAGTTTGCTCGTCAACAATCATCACCTTATTATCCATAACCACATATTCAGTGTCTTTTTCAAAAAGGGTATATGCCTTTAATAATTGACTCATTGTATGAATACGCTCACTCTTAATGGTAAAGTCTTTAAAAAGTTCTTCCTTAAGTTCTGCTTCTTTTTCAATTTCAAGATTTTGGTTTTCAATCTTCGCGATTTCACCACCAATATCTGGCATTACAAAGAAGTCTCTGTTTTCTTCGCCAGAAATATAATCAACACCTTTATCTGTCAATTCAATCTGGTTATTCTTTTCATCGATTACGAATAATAGGTCTTCATCTACCTTTGGCATTTCCCTATTATTATCCTGCATATAAAAATTCTCGGTTTTCTGAAGTAGTTGCTTAACTCCTTCTTCACTCAAAAATTTGATTAGTGCTTTATTTTTAGGTAACCCTCTGAAAACACGTAGTAAAAGAAAACCACCCTCTTTAGTATCGCCTTCTGCAATAAGCTTTTTAGCTTCAGCTAAAATTCCTGTTAAGTGTTGACGTTGTTTTTGAACAATTTCACCAACCTTAGGTTTTAGCTCATTAAATTCATGACGATCACCTTCTGGTACAGGGCCAGAAATAATTAAAGGTGTACGGGCATCATCAACCAAAACAGAATCGACCTCATCGACAATCGCATAGTTTTGCGGGCGTTGCACTAAGTCTTTAGGTGTGTGCGCCATATTATCCCTTAGGTAATCGAAACCAAATTCATTATTGGTACCATAAGTAATATCTGCATTGTAAGCAGCACGTCTACCATCAGAATTGGGTCTGTGATGATCAATACAGTCTACAGAAAGGCCATGAAATTGAAATATTGGAGCCATCCAAGCGCTATCTCTTTTTGCTAGGTAATCATTAACGGTAACCAAGTGAGCTCCATTTCCGCTTAATGCATTTAAATACAGGGCTAGTGTAGCAACAAGAGTTTTACCTTCACCAGTATGCATTTCAGCAATTTTGCCTTGGTGCATGGCAATACCACCTATAAGTTGTACATCATAATGTACCATATCCCAAGTAACTTCCTTACCGGCAGCGTTCCAGGAATTTTTCCATATAGCATCGGCGCCTTCTAATGTGACATAATCATTAAAACCTGACAATGTTCTGTCATATTCTGATGCTGTCACCTTTAAAGTTTCATTGTTTGCAAAGCGCTTGGCAGTTTCTTTAACAACGGCAAATGCTTCTGGTAATAGTTCATTTAAGGTTACTTCTGAGATGGTGTAAGCTTCCTCTTTAAGTTTGTCTATTTCCGTATAAATATCTTCGTTCTTATCAATATCGGTAGAGTTTTTAACTTCTTCCTCTAAGGTATTTATTTGGTCAGTTATATCTTTATAAGAATCTTGAATTATTTTCTTAAATTCTATGGTTTTCTGCCTAAGTTCATCATGGCTAAGGCTTTCAAGCTGCGATTCGAATGACTTTATCTGATCTACTAAAGGCTGTAATTCCTTTACATCTTTTTGTGATTTATCACCAACGAATGCCTTTAGGATGGAATTAATGAAACTCATATATTTTAAACTATTAGAATTGAAATCTACTTTGCCTGTAAAATAGGTAAAGGTGATTTTCAAAATATTATAGAGACGACAAATATGGCCGACGCTGTAAAAGAGCAAAAGGTATTCCAGTCTTGCTTTTTGAGCTGTTTAACCTAATAACCTGCCAAAATTACATAAAAAAAAAGCCCCCGAGGAGACTTTTAAGTAGTTATTGTGATATCGAATATTAATATTCGTCCTCGTTCCAGAGGTAGTCTTCTTCCGTTGGGTAGTCAGGCCAAATCTCTTCTATAGATTCATATATCTCGCCACCTTCTTCTTCCATAGATTGTAAATTTTCTACGACTTCTAGAGGGGCTCCAGTTCTGATGGAGTAATCTATTAACTCATCTTTACTTGCCGGCCAAGGTGCATCACTTAAATAAGACGCTAATTCTAATGTCCAATACATAGTAATTGTTTGATTTTAAATTTTTTGCAAAAGTAATTTTTAAATCGAGACAGCCAAGAAATTATTAATAAATTTTAATTTTATCTCTAATTTTTTTTGCATTTGTTAATTGATAACGAATAAATAATGGATTTATTAGTCCTTTTTTTTAGGAACCCATTTTATTTCATTCGCCTTTAAATTATACGACAATTTCCGTGCCAACACAAATAAATAATCAGAAAGCCTATTTAAAAAGGAAAGTACATTACTATCGAAAGGTTCGTTTTCAAATAATAATGTTGATATACGTTCTGCCCTTCTACAAACTGTTCTAGCTATATGACAGTATGACACTGTGGTATGACCGCCAGGTAAAATAAAATTGGTCATTTGTGGTAATTGGCTGTCCATTTCGTCTATGGAAATTTCTAAAAAGTTGATTTCTTCAGTACCTACTTTTGTAATTTTTAAGCGTTGCTTGCCATTTTTAAGAACTTCTTTTTCTGGGTCTGTAGCTAATATGGCGCCAACAGTAAACAAATGTTTTTGTATGGTTATTAGTTGCTGCTTGCTATTTTGGTCAACATTTTGGTCTCGAATAAGGCCTAACCAAGAATTTAACTCATCTACTGTACCATAGCTATCTATGCGAATGTGATGCTTTGGTACCCGAGTTCCACCAAAAAGGCCTGTTGTACCATCATCTCCTGTTTTGGTATATATTTTCATTCTGTGAATTAAAGAAAATTGTGAAGTAGATTAAATTTTATTTATAAAAGATTAGAATTTTCTATTCGATTAATTGTCCTTTTTTTCTTTTCGCTCATAATCACCCATGAACTTTCTTGATTTTCGGTCATTAGATTTACCTCGACTGGTAATACGAATAGCTAAATAAATAGCAAATACGACTCCCAGAATTATATATATGGTATTACTGTTCATTAAAAATTACTTTAGTTTAAAATTACTGGTTTATATCCGTATTTTAAAATGTTCCTTCACTTGTTCTTTCCTGAAAAATAATACACCGCAATAAAACAAATCTATAGTAACTCGAACATGTTCTGATTTCTTTAGTCTTTTCCAATTATCGGCGCAAACTCCATCTCTATATATACCATCTAACAACACCATAGTGTCATTTTGTAGTTGGTTAGTATTGATTTCTTCGGATAAAAAATCAGAGATACTGCCAAATATAATATCAGCATTTAAATTGGTAGCCGAAATTTCTGGACAATTAGAACTAAGAACGCGTTCAAGAGCTTTATACGGTCTTAATAGTCGTATTGATTTATACTTAAAATAGTTGATGCTTTTAACCAGTATTCTTATGGTTATGGGTAGTTTCAAATAATCCTTTTTATAAAGACATTTGGTCACATAATTATAGACAAATGGCGAATGAACCCCATGTTGATTGGTAGCTGATAAATAGAATTTGATTAAGGATATAAAGCGAAACACGAATTACTTTTTCAATTTTTGTCAAAAGTAATGATAGTGTTGCAACTTAGAATTGTAACGGTAAAGATTAATACTTGAAAAGTAGTAGGTAATGGAAAGAAATTGGGTAGGTAAAAGATTAGGGTGAAAAGGATTTTGTATAATTATGAAAGTTTAGCGCTGTTCAATTTGGTGGTGAATTCTAAAGCTTTAATTACTCTGTTGTTTTTGTTCTTGTATAATCTAGCAACCTTTATTGTATTTTTAGTTTCTAAGGTAGGTGTGATAGTATTGGTAGTTTCAACTGTTTGGCTCATTTCAACTGGTGCAGCTTCAATCTCCAAAGAAACGTTCTCATTGTTTGCTTGCGCTTGAGCTAAGAAAGTAGTGAAGAAAAGAACAGTTAAAAGGATAATTGATTTCATAACATTTGTTTTACACTGCTAAAGTACAGGCATAAACAAACATAATTTGGTGTATATAGTTGGGCAGCATTTTACTGTAGACGAATGGTGAAAATCGTACGACTACTACTTTTTGTAATTGCCGTAGATAACTAAGTATTAGGGGATGAAATGATGCTCAGGTCTTATATTTACTTATGATGTTTATCGTTGAGACTTAGTGTTGTAATTATTTAGATGCTATTTAATTTATTGTTGAGTTTTGGTAGCAAAAGAAATTTAAAAGTAAGTTATGGTAAGATATTGGGGGTAGGTTTAATTTGGGGCGAAAGGGAATTAAGTTATTACTAAGAAAGTTTAGCGCTATTCAATTTAGTTGAGAATTTTAAAGCTTTAATTATTCTGTTATTTTTGTTCTTGTATAATCTAGCAACTTCCATTGTGTTTTGAATTTCTAAGGTAGGTGTGATAGTATTGGTAGTTTCAATTGTTTGAACCATTTCAACTGGTGCAGCTTCAATCTCCATAGAAACGTTCTCATTGTTAGCTTGCGCTTGCGCTAAGAAAGTAGTGAAGAAAAGAACAGTTAAAAGGATAATTGATTTCATAACATTTGTTTTACACTGCTAAAGTACAGGCATAAACAAACATAATTTGGTGTATATAGTTGGGCAGCATTTTACTGTAGACGAATGGTAAATTTCACTCGTCTACTATTTTTTGGAAGTAGTAAAATGTGTTGTGAAGTCTAAGTTTTAATGGTGTATAGTCCTACATAATTGCTGAAAGCTCGAACCAGCGTTCAGTTTTACCTTCAATTGAATCGGTTAGTTCTTTTAATTCAATAGACAACGCTTTAATGTCATCGCCACTCAATGAACCATCTGTGAATTTCTCTTGGAGAGTTACTTTTTGTTTTTCCAATTTCTGAATTTCACGTTCTAGTTTTTTATACTCCTGTTGCTCTGCATAGGAGACTTTTGGAGTAGTATCCGGCTCTTTCCAATTAGTCTTCGTAGAACTTTGAATTTCTTTTTGTTCTCTTTTTTCTTGAATTTGGCTGTCTTCGTAAGCTCTGTAATCTGAATAGTTACCCGGGAAATCTTCTACAACTGCATCTCCTCTAAATACAAATAAGTGATCTACGATTTTATCCATAAAGTAACGGTCGTGAGAAACTACCAAAAGACATCCTTGAAAATCCATCAAGAAACTTTCTAATACATTAAGCGTTACAATATCTAAATCATTTGTAGGTTCATCTAAAATTAAGAAGTTAGGATTTTGTATTAATATGGTGCATAAATAAAGACGCTTACGTTCACCACCACTCAATTTATCGACAAAGTCGTATTGTTTCTTTCTGTCGAACAGAAAACGCTCTAGAAGTTGTTGTGCCGATATCTGCTTACCCTTCATTAAAGGAATGTATTCGCCAAACTCACGAATAACGTCAATAACTTTTTGACCAGCTTTTATTTCAATTCCCTTTTGTGTGTAATAACCAAATTTGATGGTGTCGCCAACAATTACTTTTCCACTATCTGGTTGATCACGGCCACTTAGAATATTTAGAAAGGTAGATTTACCAGTTCCGTTCTTGCCAATAATACCTATTCTTTCCCCTTTTTGAAAAACATATTCGAATTTATCTAGAATTGGCTTGCCAGGATATGATTTTGATATTTTATGAAGTTCAAGAATTTTGCTGCCCACACGTTCCATATTAAGTTCTAATTGAACTTGATGGTCTTTTCTTCGTTGACTTGCCTTGTCTTTTATAACTGCAAAGTCATCTATTCTTGACTTAGATTTGGTAGTACGGGCCTTGGGTTGCCTTCTCATCCAATCTAATTCTTTCTTAAATAGTAATTCTGTTTTATGTTGCTCGGTTGCCTCTTGTTCAATACGGGCTTCCTTTTTTTCTAAGTAGTAAGAATAATTTCCTTTATAAGGATATAACTTACCGTTTTCCAATTCTATAATCTCATTACAAACACGCTCTAAAAAGTAACGGTCATGTGTTACCATAAAGAGAGTCATATTTTCTCTAGCAAAAAATTCCTCTAACCATTCAATCATTTCTAAATCTAAATGGTTGGTAGGTTCATCTAAAATTAAAAGATCTGGTTTGTTTATCAAGGCATTTGCCAAAGCCAAACGTTTTTTTTGTCCACCAGAAAGTTTATCTACTTTGGCGTGCAAATCATCAAGTTTTAACTTTGATAGAATCTGCTTGTATTGGGTTTCAAAATCCCAAGCTTCAAAACGGTCCATAGCTTCAAAAGCTTTCTGATATGCGTCTGCATCCTCAGGATTTAGCAATGCTTTTTCGTAATTCGCTAAAACCTGTAAAATCTCATTATCTGAAGCGAAAATAGTTTCTTCAACTGTTAAATTGGGGTCCATAACAGGTTCCTGCGCCAAAAAGGAAACACGTGTAGATTTTCGATAATTTACTTGTCCAGTATCAGGAGTGTCAGCTCCAGAAAGGATATTTAGAATGGAAGTTTTTCCAGTACCGTTTTTAGCGATTAAGGCAATTTTTTGGTCTTTATTGATACCAAAAGATAGGTTTTCAAAAAGCACCAATTCGCCATAGGATTTAGAAATATTTTCAACGGTAAGTAGATTCATGTATGGTTGATTGATTTTTTATTTTTTAGTTAGATATTTACTTTTAAAGTAATATATCAGAAATAAGTAACGAATAGTTAATGCTATAATTACTAAGATTAATAATATGGAAAACACCTGAATTTTAAACATCCAAAGAATAGAAGTGACACCTAATAATATGGTAAGAAATATGATGTAAGTGATAATCCACTCAGGAATCTCTTTTTTCATCACCATATATGCTATAATTAAGTTTGGCGCAAAAGCCCACAGCGAATTAAAATTTGCTTTGGTAGCTAAATGGTCTGTACCAAACCAAAGAAATAAGATTAAAATACCGGACAAACCTGTTAGAAGAAATAATGAAAAATCTAACCATTTATTTCGTCGAAAATTTTTATAATCGGTGTAGGTAATATAAGCCACCAAACATAAAAGAAGTACTAACCAAAAGGCAGGTGTAAGAAAAATGATACTATGGTCTTCCTGTTCAGGAATATCTAATAATAAAGTTTCTTTTTTAACTATTGGTTTACCATTTAAAGTCGTGTGCTTCATTTGCCGATACACATAAATAGGTAAGAATAAATGTTCGTAAGGCGTTGCTTTTCTATCAATTACTGAGCCTAGAGCAAGGTCGATACCAAAATTAGACCATGTATTTGGGTTTAATTTTAGTCGAATTAATTCGCGAAATGTTAATTGGTTTTCTAAATAATTATAATCGAATTCAAAGCCGTTGCCTAAAGTTTTCTCAAAGACCATAGGTATTCTAGTGGCACAATTATCGAACAAAAAATCATATTTATATCTCTTGTTTTCTGGTAATAAGTTGTGTTCTAAAAAAGCAACAATCTGTGTTCGTTGTTGCAGGTTTAAATCTAATTGCTGCTCTCTTATCCAACGTTTTTCTTGTTGGTAAGAGTAATCGAAGTATTTGAATGGAATTCTCGAAATGGTATATGCTAGCTTACCTCTGGTGAAATTCAGATAAAAATTAGGGTCTTCAAAATCATAAGTGCCATACCCATATACTTCATCAATGCCTAATGTGGGATCTTGTAGTCTTATTGCACTATGCCCAAACTTAGCAGCTAAATCTTCTCCCGTGCCAACGGTCAATAAACTGATTTTCGATAATGGAGAGAGTTCTGCATTTTGAGAATGTCCCAAAAATGCAGTAAAAAGTAGAATTAAAAAAAAAATGGTTTTTTTGAACATACCTTTACCAACTCATAGCAGCTGCAAAGATGCGAATAATAAGATATTTAATTCCAAAAGCTTTTATAATTTACTGGTTGAACCAGATGTTGATTAAGTCTTTCACTTAAAACTAGTTTTAGTTTATTGGTTTAAAACCTAGAACCAATAGAATTATCTTATTTTTATAGCAGATTATATATTAGAGATTTCTTTTATTTCTCTAATCAAGAACAAAACAATTGTTTCGTCCAAAGTCAGATTCTTATGAAAAAACATATTCCTAATTTTATTACGCTGTTGAATGTTTTCTGTGGCTGTGTAGCTACTTTATTTGCAGTTTTAAATCGATTAGAAATCGCGGCTATCTTTGTTGCTCTGGGAATTTTCTTTGATTTTTTTGATGGACTTGCAGCTAGGGTGTTAGATGTTAAAAGCGAATTGGGACTACAGTTAGATTCTTTAGCAGATATGATTACAAGTGGTTTGGTTCCAGGGATTGTGATGTTTCAATTATTAGCAATGTCACAGACAGATGGTTGGGGAGATGGCTCACACTTTTTTATGAATTCGGGTGAATTTAAGTTAATGCACCTTTTACCCTTTTTTGGATTTATAATTACCATGGCATCGGGATATCGATTAGCCAAATTTAATATTGATGAAAATCAAACATCATCCTTTATTGGATTGCCAACACCGGCAAATGCCCTTTTAATTCTTTCATTGCCACTCATTTTATTGTATCAAAACAATGATGTATTGAACAGTCTTATTCTTAATCAATGGTTTCTAATTGGTCTTACTATAATCAGTGCTTATCTTTTAAATTGTAGTATACCTTTATTTGCTTTAAAGTTTAAGAATACCAGCTTTAAGGATAATGCCATGCGTTATATCTTTTTAATTATTAGTGTAGTACTGATAGTTACCATGAAATTTATGGCTATACCACTAATTATTCTTTTCTACATAATAAGTTCTTTTGTACAAGAGAGACTTTAATACAGGTTTATAATAAAAAAAACGAAGTACTATGGATAGCGTAGATGACGATTTAGAGTTTTGGTTAAGCGGACCAATACCCAACATACCTGCTGTATTACAGCCAGCCGCCCATGCTTTGCTACAATCTGAGCGGGAGTTGAAAAAGTATACTGCAGATTTTCCAAAAGAACTTTTATGGGCTAAAGTGGCAGGTAGGGCTTCGGTTGGTTTTCATATGAATCATATAACCGGAGTTTTAGATAGAATGTTGACTTATGCCAAGGGTGATTCTTTATCTGTAGAGCAGTTCAATTTTCTTAAACAGGAGGGGACGTTTAATTTAGAAACGGAAGTTGAACAATTATGTAAGCAGTTCTCATTAAAAGTGGCAGAGGCTTTACGCTATTTCGAAACAATATCAGAAAACAGTCTTACTGAAAAAAGAACAGTAGGTAGAAAGCAATTACCTTCAACCGTTATCGGTCTACTGTTTCATGCTGCAGAACATAGTCAACGCCATATTGGTCAGTTGCTAGTTTCAGTGAGTGTTTTGCAATCTAAGATTTCTTAATCGGTAGTTAATTAGAATTATTTGGAGATAATAAATAAAACGATTTTAATTGTGGGTGCTGGTTTAACCGGACTTTTAACTGCATATCGGTTACAACAACTAGGGTATATTGTTACGATTGTTGAAGCTCGAGACCGAATAGGAGGTAGAATTCACACATTACAATCAGGTAATGCAAAAATTGAAATGGGCGCAACTTGGTTCAATGATAGTCATTACTATTTAAAAGAGATTATTGAAGAATTTAGGGTTTCCTTTTTTGAACAATTTTTAACTGGTATTTCTTATTTTCAAACATTTTCTAATGTGCCTCCTCAAGAAATTGCAGTTCCGAACGATAGCCCTAGTTATAGATTTAAGAACGGGACAATAGATTTGTTAGAGGTGATTTATAATAAGTTAGAACCAAATACGGTTAGCTTAAATGAACCTATTTTGAGAATCGATTTTCAAAAAGATAAGGTGCAAGTCACTACGACAATACGAAATTTAGAAGCAGATATTATAATTACTACTTTGCCACCTGCTGCATTAATAGACCAAATAGAATTTTCACCAGCTTTGCCGAATGAGTTAGTTTCATTGGCCGAGCAAACCCACACGTGGATGCAAGATTCTTTAAAAGTTGCGATAACATATGATAGGCCATTTTGGCGAGAACAAGGTAAATCGGGAACCATATTTAGTAATGTTGGTCCGCTTACAGAATTTTACGACCAATCGAATTTGGAAAATGAATCTTATGCACTTGTAGGTTTTGCATCTGGTAGTTGTGCGCGTTTTACAAAAGAACAGCGTATAGAGAAAATAGAAGCACAATTGAAAATGGTTTTTGGGGAAGAGGCGTTGCAGTATGAATCTTACCAAGAAACTGCTTGGCATCAAGAAGAGTTTACCAAATCCAACAGACAGGCTGATAATTTATTTCCGCATCAAAACGGCGGAAATTCACTTTATCAAGAACCTTTGTTTGGTGATAAATTATTTATTTCAGGTTCAGAAACCTCAAAACATCACTCTGGTTACATGGAAGGCGCTATTTTTGCAGCTGAATCTGTTGTTGCAAAACTTAAGAACTTGCAACTAACGCAGTAATACATACATGTCAGTTACCTTATTATCATCCCCATTACAGGGTTTTACCGATTTTAGATTTCGAAATGCATTCCATAAATATTTTGGAGGTATTGATACGTTCTATGCGCCATACATTCGATTGAATGGTAAAATGGTCATCAAGAATTCTTATCAAAAAGATTTACAGCCAGAAAATAATACCACTTTAGAAGTTATACCACAGGTAATGACTGGTGATGCCGATGAATTTTTATTCGTAGTAAAGTATATTCAAAGTTTAGGGTATACTGAACTGAACTGGAATTTAGGTTGCCCTTACCCTATGGTGACTAAACAAGGTATGGGTAGCGGACTAATTTGTAATCCAGAGAAAATTGACCATATTTTAAAACGTGCTCATGAAGAAACTGATGTAACGGTTTCTATGAAAATGAGAATGGGCTATGAAAATGCTGAGGAAATTTTAGATGTATTTCCTATTTTGGATAAATATCCTTTAAAGAATATTGCCATTCATGCCCGTATTGGAAAGCAGTTATATAAAGGGGGCGTAGATTTAGATGCTTTTCAGCGCTGTGTTGAAAATACCAAACATACGTTATACTATAATGGTGACATTACTTCGGTCGGTAAGTATAAAGAAATGAAAGAGCGATTTCCTACTATTGACCATTTTATGATGGGTAGAGGTCTGATTGCAGACCCATTTTTGCCTAGTATGATTAAAAATAATACAACCGAATACCCAAATGACCGTTGGAAGATTTTCTCTGAATTTCATGATACTATTTATCAGCAGTATGACGAAGCATTATCAGGACCAACACCTATTAAAATGAAAATGCAGGGATTTTGGGAATATTTTTCCCAGTCGTTTTCGAATCCACACAAAGCTTTTAAGAAAATTAAGAAAGCTAATAACCCTAGAGCGTATCAGCAAGCGGTACGTGAGATTTTGAATGCTAAATAGTTTAGATTAACCTTATCTTAGGTGAGATCATCTCAATTAAAAATAATGAATTCAAAAATATACTTTGCAATAATTTTTTTATTTATCGGTAGTTTAATTTTCGGTCAATCTAAAGACAGCCAAATAGAAACGTTTCTTGATAGTTTAGATACAACTGGTTTTTCTGGAGCAATTTTGGTTGCACATGATAATAAAATAATTGACAAAAGAGCTTTTGGTCTGGCAAGTATCGAGTATAACATTAAAAACAAGGTTGATACTAAATTCAATCTAGCGTCTATTACAAAAATGTTTACTGCAGTTTCTACATTACAGTTATATGAAAAAGGATTGGTAGACTTGAATATTCCAATTGGGAAATATCTACCAGATTATCCTAATAAACTGGTAAGAGATTCTGTCACAATTCATCAGCTTTTGACACATACTTCAGGACATAATAATAAGGTGAGTTTGTTGGATACAAACAGTTTGAATTTTAAGAGTGTTACCGATTTTGCTAAATTATTTATTAATGATACTTTGCTGTCTAAGCCAGGAACAAAGTATGATTATAGCGGTTCAGGATTTGTTATACTAGGCCTAATCATTGAAAAAGTTAGCAAACAGAATTACTATGATTACGTGAAGGAAAATATATTCAAACCGGCAGATATGACAAACGCTACGGAGTTAGAAATTGATTCGGTAGTTCAAAATAAGGCAAGTGGTTATACAACGTTTTTTGGTGAGAACGTTATTCCTAAAAGGAATGATTATTATCTTTCAAAAGCTTCACCGGCAGGATTTCACTACGCCACAGTTGAAGATTTATTCAAGTTCTCGAAAGCGCTAAGAAATGGAATATTGTTAAAAAGAACAACAACAGAATTAATGTTTGAGCCAAAAGTAATGGGTTACAATACAAATTTGGGATATGGAATCGATATAGACTTGAGATATAATCAAACCATTCAAGGACATAGCGGGGGTTGGTATGGGATACATAATGAACTTATGGATTTTATGGAGGATAAGTATACTGTTGTTATTTTATCTAATATGGATGATAATGGTAAGACGGGAGCTTCAATGGTAGCAGATTTTTTTAGAGTTTTAATTGCTGAAAAGAAGATAGATTAATAAACAGATAAAATTATGGTTTCCCATTAGACTACTATGTGGAAAGTGATATTTTGAATGCTAAATAATCAATAAGGTATCCTTTATCTTTACATCATCCTTATAAAACAGCCTTGTGAAAGACCTCTTATTGATTACGCCTCCTTTTACGCAGTTAAATACACCATATCCGGCTACTGCCTATATTAAAGGTTTTTTAAATACTAAGGATGTTTCATCGTATCAATCAGATTTAGGGATTGAAGTTATTTTAGCCTTATTCAATAAAAATACATTTCAGATAATATTTGAAATGGCTTTTGAAGAAAATTCAATTGTTTCAGAAAATTGCCAACGTATTTATGCACTACGACATGACTACCTAAAAACCTTAGATGCGGTAATTCTTTTTTTGCAAGGGAAAAACGATACACTCGCAAGACAATTATGTACTGATAATTTTTTACCTAGAGCATCGCGTTTTCAACAATTAGATGATTTGGAATGGGCCTTTGGTAATATGGGTATGCAAGATAAAGCCAAGCATTTGGCTACGTTGTATTTAGAAGATTTATCTGATTTTATAGTAGAATGTATCGACCCCAATTTTGGTTTTAGCAGATATGCAGAACGGTTGGGGCGTAGTGCAAATTCATTTGATGAATTATATGATCATATTAACAGCGAACCTACTTTTATCGATGAATTGACGTTAGGTTTATTAACGGAACAATTGAAAGATACTAATCCTAAATTAGTCTGTTTTTCAGTTCCATTTCCTGGTAATCTGTACAGTGCTTTTCGTTGTGCTCAATTTATAAAATCGAAATATCCATCAATTAAAATTGCCATGGGTGGTGGCTTCCCGAATACCGAGTTACGTAGTTTAACCGATGTGCGTGTTTTTGAATTCTTTGATTTTATTTCGTTGGATGATGGGGAACTTCCGCTCGAACTTGTTCATCAGTTTGTGATGAATGGAGAAGGGCAATTAAAACGGACATTTATTTTAGAGGATAACATGGTCGTTTATAAAAACGATAGTCCACGACAAGATTATAAGCAGCAAGAAGTTGGTACTCCTGATTATTCCGATTTATTATTGGATAAATACATTTCTGTCATAGAAATTGCCAACCCCATGCATAGTTTATGGAGCGATGGTCGCTGGAATAAACTGACTATGGCGCACGGTTGTTATTGGGGTAAATGTACCTTTTGTGATATATCATTAGACTACATAAAAATATACGAGCCTGTTGCAGCAAGTCTTTTAGTAGACCGAGTTGAAACCTTGATAGCACAAACTGGTGAATCAGGTTTTCATTTTGTTGACGAAGCGGCTCCACCATCATTAATGAAGGCTTTTGCTTTAGAGGTTTTGAAAAGAAATCTGACCATAACATGGTGGACGAATATTCGTTTTGAAAAGAACTTTACACAAGACCTGTGCTTTTTGTTGAAAGCATCTGGTTGCATTGCAATTTCTGGCGGGTTGGAAGTGGCCTCAGACCGTTTGCTGAAACTCATTGATAAAGGTGTTACTGTGGAGCAAGTAGCACGAGTGACGCGAAATTTAACCGAAGCGAATATCATGGTGCATTCGTATTTAATGTACGGCTACCCAACCCAAACGGTTCAAGAAACGGTAGATAGCTTAGAAATGGTTCGGCAGTTGTTTGAATTGGAAATTATACAATCGGGTTTTTGGCATCAATTTGCTTTAACAGCACATAGTCCGGTTGGGTTGCACCCTGAGGAGTATGGGGTTTCGCCAGATATAAAGAAAATCAGCTTTGCTAATAATGATATTGATTTTCAGGATAAAACAGGTATCGATCATAGTAAATTTAGTTTTGGACTTAAAAAATCACTCTTTAACTTTATGCACGGTATTGGGTTTGATATGACTTTGCAAGAGTGGTTCGATTTTAAGATTCCTTCTACGACTATTACTGCTGATTATATTTATAGTTGTCTACAACAAGAATCGTTGTTAAATACAAAATCATCTGCTAAAATTGTGTGGTTAGGCACCATGCCAATAGCTAATGAACGGATTAAAAAGAAGAAAGGTGCTACTTGGGAACAGTTAAACCTACGCTTTCATACTACGTCTGATATATATAACGTAGTAGTTGATAAAGATAAAGGGAAATGGCTGTTAGCTTCGTTAGACAAAATGAGACCTGAATATAAGTTGATGACTTTTGGCCAGTTAAAGGCCGATTTTGAATTACAATTTGAGGATTTTGAACTTTTTTGGTATTCTAAACAAATAGCTGGTTTACGAGAGCATGGACTTTTGATTTTATAATTTCAAATTAATAAGAAAATGAACGTATATAATTCTACTACAAAGGATATAGATGAGATATTCAAGTTATATGGTATAGCGTCAGATTTTCAACGAAGCAAGAAAACAGTTGTGGTTTGGCCAGATTTTGATCGCAGTATGGTATCCGATGAGATTAATGAAAATAGGCAGTTTAAATTGCTCATTGACAATAAAATTGCCTGTGTTTGGGCCATCACTTTTTCAGATGAACAGATATGGAGAAAACGAAATGACGACTCTGCCATTTATATTCATCGTATTGCCACCAACCCAGATTTTAGAGGACATAATTTTGTGGGTTCAATTGTAGATTGGGCTAAATCTTATGCTAAAATCCAACAAAAAAGATATGTTAGGTTAGATACTATTGGAGAGAATAAAGGGTTAATAAGGCATTATACCAATGCCGGATTTGATTTTTTAGGTATGTTTGATTTACAGAATGTAGATACTTTGCCACCACATTATAAGGAAGGTCCTGCCTGTTTATTTGAAATTGACTTGAACAAAAGTGATAAATGAATAGGATTCCTAGAATCGTTGAATTGAAACCTAAATACTTGATTGGTATATCCCAACAAATGAGTTTGGTCGATAATACGACATTTGAGCTTTGGAAGAGTTTTAGGAAACGAAGTACCGAAATTACAAACCGATTATCTGACGATTTTATCTCGTTACAATACTATCCAGAGGAATATTTTAAGGATTTTAATCCTTCAACAAAATTCATTAAATGGGCTTGCGTTGAGGTTGATGAAGCTGAAAATATTCCGGTAAGCATGAATAGTTTACTTCTTGTAGGTGGTTTATTTGCTGTTTTTGACCACAAAGGTTCTAGTTCAGCCCAAGATATTTTTCAATATATTTATGGAGAATGGATTCCAAGCTCCAAATATCAACTAGACGACGGTCCACATTTTGAAGTTTTGGGAGCCAAGTATAAGAATAATGATCCTACCTCAGAAGAGGAAATTTGGATTCCGATTAGATTTAAATGAGAGACCCCGAAAAAGCACCCTGGTATTATTTATTTCTATTGATTTTAGCAGGAGAGAGTGTTTTTATCTTACCCTTTGTTTTACAACGTGTTTTTAGGCCTACAGTCTTAAAAGTATTCGAACTGGATAATGTAGATTTAGGTTTGTGTTTTTCGGTATATGGGTTTGTGGCACTAGTATCTTATCTGTTAGGAGGACCGTTAGCAGATAAATATCAGCCTAGAAAACTTATTGCTATTGCCCTTTGGATGACTGCTTTAGGTGGATTAGTCTTCGCTACTTTTCCGGAATATGCAACACTTCAAATACTTTATGGTTTTTGGGGGTTCACCACAATTTTTCTTTTTTGGTCACCCATGATAAAAGCCACGCGCGTTTGGGGCGGTGAAAAAGCACAAGGCAAGGCATTTGGTTTGTTAGATGGAGGTAGGGGACTTGTAGGTGCTCTTTTTGGTACCATGGGTGTATTGGTATTCTCCTATTTTATGACAGGAGATATAGAAGTTGCAACCTTAGAAGAAAGTAGGTTTGCCTTTCGTTATGTTATATTAACTTCTTCGGCAATTGTGGCAATGGTAGGACTGTTGGTTTGGTTATTTATGAAATTGCCAGAGGAGCTAGAAAGAGAAATCGTTGTTGATAAAATAACAGTTTCTCAAATTAAAGAAGTAATTAACTTGCCTTCGGTATTATTGTTAATGGTCATTATACTCTGCGCTTATGTAGGTTATAAGATTACCGACGTTTTCTCATTATATGCTCAAGATGTCATGTTGTTTGATGAAGTTGGTTCAGCAGAAGTTGGTACTTTCTTATTGTTTGTTCGTCCGGTAGTTGGCGTTTTAATTGGTGTGTTGGCAGACCATTCTAGGCCTAGTTTATGGTTGTTTATTAGTTTTATCATCGCTTTTTTAGGTGCAGTGATTTTTGCAACAGGTATGGTTGACAATACCTCGTACTTCTTTTTCTTGTTTTCTATTTTGGTAGTAGCTATAGGTGTCTATGCCGCCCGTTCATTATACTTTGCTGTAATGCAAAGTGGTAAAATACCTTTAGTTTTAACAGGCACAGCAGTGGGGTTGATTTCTTTGGTAGGATATACCCCTGATATTTTCGCAGGTCCGGCAATGGGGTATTTGCTAGATGCTTCACCAGGTTTGGAAGGGCATCAGCATGTATTTTGGATGCTGGCTATATTTTCATTCATTGGTGGACTAGCAGCATTTAGATATTTTCAACTTTATGGTAAACGAAAAAAGGGGCATCCCAAAAAATCTTAATTTATTACTTTCTGGTTTAATTGTGATAGTAGCTGGTGTGGTCTATGGTGGCCACCCTACTTATCTAATGCCAGAACTTTTAAATTTTAATGTGGAAGCCTTAGAATTAAAGAATATGCTACGTGCCGTTATGGGTATTTATATCGGTATTGGATCGTATTGGTTGTTAGGAGCTTTCAAACCTAATCTTTGGTCTGGTGCTACATTAAGCAATGTGCTATTTATGGGAGGTATTTCTTTTGGTAGAATTGTAAGTACAGTGTTCGACGGTGTCTCAATGTTATTGACGCCCGCTTTATTTTTAGAACTCTTATTCTTTGGTTGGGGATTATACAATATCAAAAAATACAAGTAATTGGTTGTAGTAATCGAAAATTACATTCTTTAAAAATCCAACTTTTTCTTACGTAGTTCAAAATTTTGACCTAAATACACTTTGCGAACCATTTCATCTGCAGCCAAATCTTCTGGCACACCAGATTTTAAAATACCACCTTCGAACATTAGATAAGATCTTTCTGTAATAGCGAGGGTTTCCTGCACGTTGTGATCCGTAATAAGTATACCAATGTTTTTGTCCTTTAGTTGGGCTACAATACGTTGTATGTCTTCTACAGCTACGGGATCTACACCGGCAAATGGTTCATCTAATAAAATAAACTTTGGGTCTGTAGCTAATGCACGTGCAATTTCAGTTCTTCTGCGTTCTCCACCAGAGAGTAAGTCTCCTCGACTTTTGCGAATATGTCCTAAACCAAATTCTTCTATTAGCGACTCCATTTTCATGTGCTGCTCTTTCTTACTCAATTTGGTTAACTGAAGTACGCTCAATATATTTTTTTCAATACTTAGCTTTCTAAAAACAGATGCTTCTTGCGCTAAATAACCGATACCATTTTGAGCGCGTTTATACATAGGAAATTTGGTAATTTCCATATCGTCTAACCAAATGCTACCTCCATTGGGTTTGATAAGTCCAACAATCATGTAGAATGAAGTTGTTTTACCAGCACCATTGGGTCCTAAAAGGCCAACGATTTCTCCTTGGTTTACTTCTAAAGAAATCCCTTTAACCACCCTACGACCTCTGTAAGATTTCATAATATTATCGGCACGTAACTTCATGTTTTCAAATCTATTGGTTATTCACCTGTTAGAAAAGTAATTAGGGATTATTTAACCTTGTTGGTTTTCTAATTCTTCCCAATACTCGTACGCTCTTCTTAAATGCGGTATAACAATGGTACCGCCTACTAAGGTGGCGATTGCTAAAGTTTCCATGACCTCTTCTTTCGAAACACCTTCTTTGTAAGAACTTTCTAAATGATATTTTACACAATCGTCGCAACGAAGAACGGTAGAGGCAACAAGACCTAATAACTCTTTGGTCTTGACATCTAATGCTCCGGCAGCAAAAGCATTGGTATCTAAATTAAATATTCTTTTAACTATCTTATTGTTGTCGGCCAATAGCTTGTCGTTCATCTTAGCACGATAAGCATTAAATTCTTCAATTTGGTTTGACATTCCTTTTTTCTTTTTCAGCTTTTTTTCTTTCTTTTCTAAGTACCATGGCAGAAATATATATACTTACTTGGTATAATATTAATACAGGTATTGCAACAATAATCTGACTTGCTACATCTGGTGGCGTAATAACCGCAGATAAAATAAGTACGATTACAAGTGCAATTTTTCGATATTTCTTCATAATCTCAGGAGTGACAAGACCCACTTTTGTTAAGAAGAATATAATTATAGGTAATTCAAATAAGATACCACAGGCAATAACAGAAGCTCTTACGGTAGATATATAGGATGCTAAATCAAATTCGTTGGTTACTTCAGCACTTACTTGATAGGTTCCTAAAAAGTTAATAGATAATGGAGCAACTACGTAATAACCGAATAATACACCCATAAAAAACAACATCGAAGCAATTAATATGAAGCCTCTTGAACTTTTACGTTCTTTTTCATAAAGTCCTGGGCTAATGAATTTCCACATTTCGTACAAAACGTATGGGAATCCGATGATGAAACCTGCCCAAATGGAAGTCCAAATGTGTGCCGAAAATTGCCCTGACATTAATCTACTTTGTATGGTAAATGGTAATTTATCTGCACAGAAAGCAGAATCAAAACCGAAATAGGTAGCAATGTCACAAAACATTCTATAGGTTGGGAAATCCATTTTTTTAGGGCCGAATATGACCGTATCAAAAATGAAATCTTTCATTAAAAAGGCTACAGAGCCTATGATAACGATTGCCAGGGTAGACCGAATTAAATGCCATCTTAATTCTTCTAAATGGTCGAGAAATGACATCTCGTTGTGAGGCTTAGTAGCTTTTGAACTCATTATAAAATACCTTCGTTAATTAAATTATGTAAATGAATAACACCAACATATGTGTCATTGTCCATGGCAAGTAATTGTGAAATTCCTTTTTTCTGCATATGCTCCAAAGCTTTAATGGCTAGGGTATCGGCAGGTATTGTTTTCGGGTTGCTTGTCATGATATCTTCTGCGATAAGACCTTTAATATTATCATGCTTGTTAAGCATACGTCTAATGTCGCCATCGGTTATGATACCAACAATTTTTTCACCATCGAGAACAGCAGTAACGCCTAACATTTTTTTAGATATCTCTACGATAACTTTTTTAACCTCAGCATTTTTTTGAACTTTTGGAATTTGATTTTTGCTTACTAAATCTGCAACTCTCAAATAAAGTCGTTTTCCTAATGAACCACCTGGGTGATATTTTGCGAAATCTGTACTGCTAAATCCTTTTATTTCTAAAAGAACTATGGCCAAGGCATCGCCCATGACCAATTGTGCTGTGGTACTTGTGGTGGGGGCCAATCCGTTAGGGCAGGCTTCTTTTTCTACAAAAGTGTTCAGAATATAATCTGCTTGTTTTGCTAAAAAAGATTGGGTATTACCTGTCATGGCAATCAATTTATTAGTACCCCTTTTAATAAGAGGAACCAACATTTTAATTTCTGGAGTATTACCACTGTTAGAAATGCAAATCACTACATCATTGTCTTGAACCGTGCCTAAATCACCATGAATTGCGTCACCGGCATGCATGAAAATTGCAGGTGTTCCTGTAGAATTTAAGGTAGCTACTATCTTCGTAGCAATGATGGCGCTTTTTCCAATACCAGAAATAATTACGCGCCCTTTGGATTCAATTATGCAATTAACAACATTGGCAAAATCGTCAGTTAAAAGAGTTGAGAGATGTGCTATTGCATCACGCTCAGTTTCAATGGTTTTTTTCGCCAAGTCAATAATGGTGTCCGTAGCTATCAATCTATTATTCAAATTATGGATTGTATTCCTAAAAGAATGTGTTATCTTTAAGATGACAAAATTAAACAAACTTAATTTTATATGCTGATTATCGCATAAGAATTTAGCGTAGCTAAGCTAGGTATTTAATATTTTTGTTCGCTTATTAGTTTTAATATAAGTAGTGCCCCCCTTAAATGTAAAATGTGACATACAGTAAAGATTTCGATAATATAGATTTACATTCCTCATTAAAAAAACATTTCGGTTTTTCTCAATTCAAAGGACTTCAAGAAGAAGTAATCAGAAATGTTTTACAAAGGAATAATACGTTTGTGATTATGCCCACAGGCGGTGGTAAATCACTTTGCTATCAATTACCTGCTCTTATGCAAGAGGGTACGGCGATAATAGTATCACCTTTAATCGCTTTGATGAAAAATCAGGTAGATGCCATTCGTGGTGTTTCTTCTGAACATGGCATTGCACATGTATTAAATTCCTCATTGAACAAAGGAGAGATAAAACAAGTTAAACAAGATATAACCGACGGTATTACCAAACTGTTATATGTTGCTCCTGAGTCATTGACAAAAGAGGAAAATGTTGAATTTTTGCGATCAGTGATTGTATCTTTTGTTGCGGTCGATGAAGCGCATTGTATTTCTGAATGGGGACATGATTTTAGACCTGAGTATCGCAATCTTAAATCGATTGTGGAGCGCTTAGGTGATAATATTCCAATTATAGGTCTTACCGCTACGGCAACACCTAAAGTACAAGAAGATATTATAAAGAATTTAGGAATTGGTGGGGCGAAATTATTCAAGGCCTCTTTTAACAGACCTAATCTTTTCTATGAGGTACGTACCAAGACTGAGAATATAGAAGCTGATATTATAAGATTTGTAAAGCAAAATTCAGGAAAGTCTGGAATTATATATTGCCTTAGCCGTAAGAAGGTCGAAGCATTAGCTCAGGTTTTACAAGTCAACGGTATTAGTGCCGTTCCATACCACGCAGGTTTTGATGCAAAAACGAGGTCTAAATATCAAGATATGTTCTTGATGGAAGATGTCGATGTTGTAGTTGCCACGATTGCATTTGGTATGGGAATAGATAAGCCAGATGTTCGTTTTGTCATTCATCATGATATCCCCAAAAGTATTGAAAGTTACTATCAAGAAACAGGTAGAGCTGGCCGTGATGGGGGTGAAGGCCATTGTTTAGCATATTACTCATATAAGGATATTGAAAAGCTAGAGAAGTTTATGTCTGGTAAACCGGTAGCTGAACAAGAAATAGGGAATGCATTGCTTCAAGAAGTTGTAGCTTATGCTGAAACGTCTATGTCTAGACGTAAATTTATGTTGCATTATTTTGGTGAGGAGTTTGATGATGTAAGTGGCGATGGTGCTGAAATGGATGATAACACCAAAAACCCGAAAGAGAAAGAAGAAGCGCAGGACAATGTTTTAAAACTACTTAAAGTTGTTCAGGGAACAAGCGAAAAGTTCAAATCAAAAGAAGTAGTAAATACGATACGAGGAAAGACCAATGCTATTATCTCATCGCATAAGACCAATGAAAAGGATTTCTTTGGTATTGGTTCAGATAAAGATAAAAGTTACTGGATGGCATTGGTGCGTCAAACCTTGGTTGCTGGACTATTGCGAAAAGAGATTGAGCAATATGGAGTTATGCATCTAACAGAAAATGGAAAAAATTTCTTGAAGAAGCCAGTTTCATTTATGATGACTAAAGATCATGTCTACAATGCCGAAAATGACAATGCAATTGTAGGTGCTGCAAAAGTTGGAGGCATCGCAGATGAGCGTCTTTTGAAACAATTAAAGGATTTGAGAAAAGCTCAGTCCAAAAAGTTAGGAGTACCGCCATTTGTGGTTTTTCAAGATCCATCATTAGAGGATATGGCTTTGAAATATCCTATTTCTCATGAAGAATTATTAAATATACATGGTGTAGGTGAGGGGAAAGCGAAAAAATATGGTAAACCATTTATTGCTTTTATAAATGACTATGTTACGGAAAATGAAATTATTCGACCAGATGATTTAGTTGTGAAAAGTACGGGTGCTAATTCTGCTTTAAAACTGTATGTAATTCAGAATGTAGATAGAAAGTTACCCTTATCGGATATAGCTTCTTCTAAAGGATTGCAGATTCCGGAACTGATTAAAGAGATGGAGCAAATAGTTTTTAGTGGTACCAAACTTAACCTTAACTACTGGATCGATGAAATTTTAGATGAAGATCAGCAAGAAGAGATTCATGATTACTTTTTAGAAGCCGATACCGATGATTTGGAAGAAGCTATGGCCGAATTTGATGGAGAGTATGAGGAAGAAGAACTTCGTCTTTATAGGTTGAAATTTATTAGTGAAGTTGCTAACTAATAAGCTAATTTTGCCTTTTGTTTTACGTTTTTAAAATTCCTTTTGCTAACTCTTGAATATAGAATTAGTAAAAGGAATTTTTAGCTTTCATATAATTTTCAGTATTGTTGTAAAACATTCAATTATGCTTTACCCCAATGAAATTAGGGATTAGATGTACCGTCTGTATTTGATTTATCTCTGCGCAATTGTCTTTGAATTTTTTTAATTGCAGATTCGATAGATTTTTCAGGTTCTATAATATTATATTCTCCCCAGAAATTAGGATCAGCAAAACCTATTGCTTCATCACTTAAAATTATGGACGATTTAATTCTATCTTTTGACCTTGGTATAACGTTATCAATATTCTTTTCCCAATCCGTTATGGCCATTTCAGAGCTCATAGTATATACTGAATTAAACAAACGCTTATCCCAATTAATTTTGAATTCTAAAAGCACATTACTATAGCCATAATACCATTTTCCATTCTTCTCGCGATAATCTACTCTATAAGATACTTCAGTGGGCCAAACTTCTGCATTTCTCGGTTTTTTACGGACAAACATTTGAGAAGCTAATCTTCTGTCTGTTATGTTCAAAGAGTATACTGCCCTAGTTAAAATTTTATTTTCTGCATCTATATATAATTTACCAGTATATAAAGGATCAATGATTTCAGGTTTTTGTTTAAAATCGATAACATAGATTAATTGGTCGTTTACCCTTGTAGAGGTGTCAAAAGAAAAATCATAGTAGGAAAAAGTTTCCGGAGTAAAAATATAATTAGGATACTTAACCATATCTACAAATAAGGTGTTGAAGGGCCCACCTTGTAGTTTTAAAACAACAGTATCTAATTTTGTATAATTCGTGCTCTTTCTTGCCTTATATAATTCTAACGCATCACTTTTATTTGATGAATATGGGGCTTTGTAAATATTAACAACAGCTTCTGAAAGACTGACATTTGTTCTTCTCTTCTTAATGGTTTCCCTATAAAAAGCTGTCATTACAGTACTTTCATTCAGATAATTAACTCCTTTTTTATCTAAGATCTCTTTTACCAAAGCTTCAGCATCATTTGGTGCATCTATTCTAGCTTCTGATAATGCCATAACAAATTCATCCATCAATATTTTACTGCCCTCTTTGTCTAATTGAGCTAGTGGTATCAATTTTGTTTTATATCCTAAGTAAGCGATTAATAGATTTTCACTCACTTTATCATTAGGCACTTTAAGAGAAAATTCTCCTTCTGAATTAGTAATGGTACTAAGATTAGAGTTCTCGATAGTTAAGGTGGCAAAAACTAAAGGTTTATTGCTATTAGAATCGAGTACTTCACCAGTGTATTCTACAAAAATAGAACTTTGGGCAAAAATAAAATTTGCTCCAGTAACTATAAATAGGAAAATGAATAGGAGAAGCTTAGGTTCAGACTTTCTTGAAATGATATTATGTGCTGTTTTCATTACCTTTCTTTTTTTTATAATAAGGTAGTGATTTTTAGTAGATTATCCTCTAATTATAGGCGGTATTTTAGCACTAATGTATCTTAATAAAATGGAATCGGCCTAATCTTAATTACCTGTTGTCATTGAAAGTTTTAGAAGAGGAACTTACTAGTCTGTTAATTTCTTGCAGTTCTTCTTCCGTTAGGTCTCTATAGGTACCGACGGGTATATCTAGCTGTACGTTCATAATTCTAATACGTTTTAACTTTTTTACTCTATAATCTAAATACTCACACATACGACGTATTTGTCTATTGAGGCCTTGAGTCAGAATAATACGGAATTGATATGTGCTTACTTCAAATACCTCACATTCTTTAGTTATCGTATCTAAAATGGGAATTCCTTTACGCATTCGTTTAAGAAAATCTATAGTAATCGGTTTGTCTACTGTTACAAGATATTCTTTCTCATGATTGTTACGAGCTCTCAGAATCTTATTTACAATATCACCATCATCAGTTAAAAAAATAAGTCCTTCACTAGGCTTATCTAATCTTCCAATAGGAAAAATTCGTTTGTGATAATTGATATAATCGATGATATTATCTTTCTCAACACCAGTGTCTGTAGTACAAACGATACCTACAGGTTTATTGAACGCCAAATACGTTGATTTTCCTTTTGGTTCTTTAATTAGTTCTCCATCGACTTTTACAACATCATTTGTTGAAATTTTAGTGCCCATTTCGGGTACTTCTCCATTGATGGTTACCCTACCTTGCTCAATAAGTTTGTCTGCCGCCCTACGAGAACAATAGCCAGCTTCGCTTAGGTATTTGTTGATTCTTGTTTTATTAGAATTGTCTTGCATAATTCTTATTGAGGTTTCAGGTATTATTTACGTTTTAGTTCCTGTTGATATATTTCTCTACCTAACTGCGCTAGAAATGGTAATCCGATTTCGTCATATTCGTAAGCATCATCATTGAATATACCATCTTTGTTTACTGAAATAGTAGCGGTTAGCATAAAATCGATATTCTCTTTAGTGTCTTTTATATAAGCACAATCGGTTAATGTGCCATAGGCAAATCCTACTTTGTTATATATTTCTAAATGATCGGGAATATTTTCTTTGGTGTCACCGAACATGAAAAATTTACAGTAACCGTCGTAATATGTTTTTGAATCATACCCAACCTTACGCGGAACAGTGTGCATGGCTGATAATAAATATTGGTGTTGTTCGGCACTTATATCAAAACGTTCTTTGGTTTCAAAGTTTTGAGGAAAAATCACCCTTTTTAAGAGGTTGTGTTGTGATGAAATTGGGTAATAATTTTTACTACTGAAATCAAATGATTCATGAATCAATATGTCATCCTCATAATAGCCCGAACCTTTAGTAATATTTAAAAGTTTGAGTTTTATAGGTGTCTTATTTAAAATAGGTTGAGTAATACCAGTTGTAGAATCATTCAAATAAATGATTAAAGGTTTGGTTTTTAATTCTTCTGAATGGTATCCTAACCTATGCGTAATTCGAACAGGAGTAATTCCTTTTTTTTCTAAGTTGTCATTAATAGTTTCAAACCCTAAGAGCTCAACCAATCTATTGTTGGCTAAGTTATCGCTTACCGAGAAAATTTCAGATACATCTTGTTTAAAAGTACTTTCAATAGTATCACCTTCTATATAGTATTTCGAGTCTATAGTTAAGGTGTCGGTTTTATTCAATCTTTCTAATGCCAAAACTGCCGTTGGAAATTTAACCGTACTTGCCGGATAAAAATACATGCTATCATTAACCTGAAAATCATAGTCAGTGAATATTACACTATCATTTCTTCTGTCTATTTGCGTGTATCTTATTTGAACCTGATAATTGTCAATACTATCCATTACCCTTTTTATTTTTGGATTTTTAGAGGATAAAGCAGTCTCAAGAAAATTTAAATTTTGGTCTTGTGGAGCGCACGAGACTACAAAAGAATAGCATATTATCAGTATAAGATGTTTCATGATTAGGAGGTTTTGTTATGGTGTATATACCTCACCACGATGTGGCTTTAGCATATCCCTAACCGTAATCATTTCTTTTTCTTCTACCACCATAAATGCTATGCTATACATGTCATTTAGTTCTTTGAAACCTGTAATGTTGAGTGCAGTGTTTTCTAGGGCAATAAATTCCTTTAAATGCTTTTCATGGTGCTCAGCTGTTTTTTTTGCAGCAGGGCCTTTAAAATCCCAAATTAATTTTATTTGTCTGCTCAAGTAATTGTTGGTTTTAAATTAATGATTTTAACTAGGCAAATTTACCAAAAAATCATCGGTTCATGTACCGATTCGTAATAGTTTACAGCTTACAATAGTTGACTTTTTAAACAATAATTATGTTTTTATTCTGTAATGTAGTATCAAAAATTGTGTTAAGTAAATCAATAAGCATTTGCATACGAAGTGGTTATTGCTATTTTTGCTCGATGTTTTTTAATAAATCAAAATTTTTAATGAAAAAAGTATATTCTATTTTACTGGTAGGATTGCTTTCTGTTGTGGTAATTTCTTGTGATGGTCTTTTTAAAAAGGAAGAACTGAAGAACCCAATTGCTAGGGTAGGCGATGCTTATTTGTTTCAGGAAGATCTAGCACCTTTAATTACCGAGAACATGACCAAAGGAGATAGTGCCTCTTTTGCTATTAACTATATTAATAATTGGGCTTCAAAACAATTATTGTTATCCAAGGCAAAAATAAATCTGTCAGAAGATAAATTGGCAGAGTACAATGCATTGGTAGACGATTATAGGACTGATTTATATACACGTGTATATAAAGAAGCCTTAGTATCACAAACTACAGATACTGTTATTACAAATGCCCAATTAGAAGCGTTCTACGAAAAAGGTAAGGAAAACTTTAAACTCAAAGAAAGAATAGCCAGAATAAGATTTGTCTCTTTGCCAAAAGGGTTTATGAATAAAGATGAGGTAGCTAAACGGTTAAAAAAGTTTAAAAAAGAAGATGTTCGTTATTTAGATTCCATTGGCGTGCAATTCAATAAATTAAATTTTAATGATTCTATTTGGGTACGTTACACTAGAATTTTTGAAGAAATACCACCAATTACCATTGACAATGCCGATAAGTACTTAAAAAATTCACAATTTTTTGAATTGGAGGATTCAATCGGGGTATATTTGGGGAAAATAGAAGAAATAAAGGATGTTAATGAAATTGCGCCTTTGTCTTTTATTAAACCTACCATAGAACAAGTTTTATTAAGCCGCAGAAAAATGGACTACCTGCGTAAATTAGAAACTGAATTATTAGATGAAGCAATCAAGGATAAAGAATTTGAAGTTTTCGAAAGTAAAAAATAGTATATATATCGGTTCGGTGCTACTGTTTTCTAGTGTTGTTACAGCACAAGATTCCATCCCTACAGTACCTGATAATCAAGTTGAGCCTATGGAGGCTGTTGCAGAAGCAGCGGTTTCAAAGAGAGACTCGTCAATTAATTTTAAGAGAATTAAATTAGATGGCATTGCCGCAGTTGTTGGTGATTATGTAATACTTGACTCCGATATTGAAAAAACCTTAATCGATTTAAAAAGTCAAGGGGCTTCAACAGAAGATATTACCCACTGTGGTCTTTTAGGTAAGTTGATGGAAGACCGTTTGTATGCTAACCAAGCTGTTCAGGATAGTATATTGGTTTCTGATGACGAGGTAAACGCTACAGGTGATCGTCAATTACAATCTTTAGTACAGCAAATAGGCTCTATGGATAAGGTCTTAAAGTATTACAAGAAAGAAGATGAAGCTACTTTTAGAGAAGAACTATACAAGATCAATAAACTACGTATGCTGTCTGAGCGTATGCAACAAGATATAATTAAAGAGATTGAAATTACACCTGAAGAGGTTCGTCAATTCTTTAATAAGATACCTGAAGATGAACGACCAGTATTCGGAGCTGAATTAGAAATTGCACAAATTACCAAAGAACCTAAGCCATCTGAAGAAGAGAAACAAAAAGTAATAGATAAGCTTAATCAGATTAAAGCGGATGTTGATGATAACGATGCCAGTTTTAGTGTTAAAGCGATTCTGTATTCTCAGGATCCAGGGTCTAAATCTAAAGGCGGTTTTTATAGTATTACTAAAGATACTGGATTTGATAAAACCTTTAAAGATGTAGCGTTTAGTTTAAAAGAAGGTGAGGTTTCTGAACCTTTTGAAACTACATTCGGTTATCACATAATATTTATTGAGAAAATTAGAGGTCAAGAATTAGATTTGAGACATATTCTTGTTCAACCGGAAATATCTCAAAATGTGCTTGATGAAGCAAAATCTGAATTAGATAGTATTCGTAAAAAAATCATCAATAAGGAATTTACCTTTGCTGAAGCTGCACTTAATTTTTCTGATGAAAAGGAAACCAAATTCGACGGTGGACTACTAAGAAATCCTCAAGATTTTAGTTCTCGTTTCGAATTAACTAAGATGGATCCTACCTTATACAACCAGGTACAGAATTTAAAAGATAACGAAGTTACTTACCCTGTTTTAGAACAAGATCCACGCGGCGGGCCTCCAAAATACAAGATTCTTAAGATTACAAATAGGTTTGATGAGCATGTAGCTGATTTCTCGAAAGATTATACCAAGATTCAAGATTTAGCTCTTACCGAAAAGAAATATAATGCCATCAAGAAATGGATGGATGAGCATATCGAAGAAACCTATATAAGTGTAAACGACGAGAATAGAGATTGTGACTTCGCTAACAACTGGGTAAAGGAATAGAGATATGTCAGACGTTGCCGCTATAGAACGCCTAGTTATAAAACATGCTGAGCTTAAAAAGGAAATAGCTAAGGTAATTGTTGGTCAAGAAGATGTGATTGAACAGATTTTGCTTTCAATTTATACAGGTGGTCACTCATTATTGATTGGTGTACCTGGGTTGGCAAAAACGTTAATGGTGAATACCATTGCCCAAGCTTTAGGGCTTGATTTTAAAAGAATACAATTTACTCCAGATTTAATGCCGAGCGATATACTTGGCAGTGAGGTTTTAGATCAAAACAGAAATTTTAAGTTTCTAAAAGGGCCTATTTTTTCAAACATCATTTTAGCTGATGAAATTAATAGAACGCCACCAAAAACACAGGCGGCACTTTTAGAGGCAATGCAAGAAAGAGCTGTAACTATTGCAGGTCATCAGCATAAATTAGAATTGCCATATTTTGTTTTGGCAACACAGAATCCAATTGAACAAGAAGGAACTTATCCTTTACCAGAAGCTCAATTAGACCGTTTTATGTTTGCGATAGAATTGAAATACCCTTCTATTGCAGAAGAAATTCAAGTGGTTAAGAATACCACGGCTGATATAAAACAAACTATAAATCCACTTTTCAATGCCCAAGATATAATTGCAATTCAAGATTTAGTCCGAAGAATTCCTGTTGCGGATAATGTGGTAGAATATGCCGTAAAATTAGTAAACAGTACTAGACCAAATTTAGATACAGCTTCAGAATATGTAAAGCAATATTTAGATTGGGGTGCTGGCCCAAGGGCATCACAGAACCTTATTTTAGGTGCTAAGGCGAATGCTGCCATCAATGGTAAATTTTCTCCGGATATAGAAGATGTTCATGTGGTAGTAAAAGGGATACTTCGTCATCGTATCATTAAAAATTATAAAGCAGAAGCAGAAGGTATCAGCGAAGAGGATATCATTGATAAATTGCTTTAATACACTTCCTTATTTTTTAGCTTTTTAAGAGTGAAAGGTAATAATAGACACATTCTTTAGAATGTAGTACTACTTCCTATTTTACACTATTTGAGAAAAAGCGAACAATCATACTTATTTAATTTTAATTGCGTTGTAGATTTTCTTAAATTTACGGAATTGCGCTAACTTAAAATTAGATAAAGAATGGCATTTGATATTGATATGATAAAAGGAGTTTACGCCAATATGGCTAAACGTGTTGATGAGGCAAGGAATATTGTAGGAAAACCACTTACTCTTTCAGAGAAAATTTTGTATTCACATCTATGGGATGGTACGCCAACTAAAGCCTTTACAAGAGGTAAAGATTATGTTGATTTTGCACCGGATCGTATCGCTTGTCAGGATGCCACCGCACAAATGGCATTATTGCAGTTTATGCAGGCAGGTAAGCCAAAGGTAGCAGTGCCAACTACGGTTCACTGTGATCACTTAATTCAAGCAAAAAATGGTGCTACTGCCGATTTAAAATCTGCAAATACAACTAGTGCTGAAGTTTTTGACTTTTTAGAATCAGTTTCTAATAAATACGGAATTGGTTTTTGGAAACCAGGAGCAGGTATTATTCACCAAGTTGTATTAGAAAATTATGCATTCCCAGGGGGTATGATGATTGGTACAGATTCGCATACAGTAAATGCCGGTGGTTTAGGTATGGTTGCTATTGGTGTTGGTGGTGCAGATGCTGTTGATGTTATGGCAGGCATGGCGTGGGAATTAAAATTTCCAAAATTAATCGGTGTTAAGTTAACTGGAACAATTTCTGGTTGGACAGCGCCTAAGGATGTAATACTTAAAGTTGCCGAAATTCTTACTGTAAAAGGTGGAACAGGAGCAATCGTAGAATATTTTGGTTCTGGTGCTTTATCATTATCATGTACTGGTAAAGGAACTATTTGTAACATGGGTGCTGAAATAGGCGCGACTACTTCTACATTTGGCTATGATGATTCTATGGAGCGTTATTTAAGAGCTACCGATAGAGCTGATATTGCTGATGCAGCTAATGAAGTTAGAGAGCATTTAACTGCCGATGCTGAGGTATATGCAAATCCAGAACAATATTTTGATGAAGTTATTGAGATTAACTTATCAGAATTAACGCCATTATTGAATGGCCCGTTTACGCCAGATTTGTCGACTAAAGTTGGTCATGATATGACAGAAAAGGCTACGGCACACGAATGGCCATTGGCTGTTGAGTGGGGATTAATTGGTTCTTGTACAAACTCTTCATACGAAGATTTGTCTAGAGCATCTTCAATCGCACAACAAGCTATAGATAAAGGACTAAAAATGAAAGCTGAATTAGGAATTAATCCTGGTTCTGAGCAAGTACGTTATACAGCTGCCCGTGATGGAATTCTTGGAATATTTGAGAAATTAGATGCTAAGATATTTACGAATGCATGCGGTCCTTGTATCGGCCAATGGGCTCGTTACAGTGATCCTAAGAATGCGCCAAAAAATAGTATTGTGCATTCTTTCAATAGAAACTTTGCGAAACGTGCCGATGGTAATCCAAATACGCACGCTTTTGTAGCTTCACCAGAAATAACTGCAGCTATTGCAATTGCAGGTAGATTAGATTTTAATCCTATGAAGGATACTTTAATCAATGAAAATGGAGAGGAAGTTATGTTTGACGAACCAACAGGATGGGAATTACCTCCTAAAGGTTTTGAAGTAGAAGATGCAGGTTATTTAGCTCCAGATAAAGATGGTTCTGGTGTTTCTGTTAAAGTAGCTACAGATTCTGAAAGATTACAATTATTAGTACCGTTTACACCTATAGAGGACGAAAGTTTAATGGGGGCTAAATTGTTGATTAAGGCATTTGGTAAATGTACAACGGATCACATTTCTATGGCAGGACCCTGGTTGCGTTTCCGTGGACATTTAGATAATATTTCTAACAACTGTTTAATTGGTGCTGTTAACGCATTTGGTCATAAGACTAACTTGGTTAAAAATCAATTAACTGGAGAATTTGGTGGTGTTCCTGATACGGCACGTGATTATAAAGCTGCGGGTGTTAGTAGTATTGTAGTTGGTGACCATAACTACGGTGAAGGTTCTTCTCGTGAGCACGCTGCAATGGAGCCACGTCATTTAGGTGTTGCTGCTGTTATAGTAAAGTCCTTTGCACGTATACATGAAACAAATCTTAAAAAACAAGGTATGTTAGGGTTGACTTTTGCTAATGAAAGTGATTATGACCTTATTCAAGAAGATGACACTTTTAACTTTCTTGATATTTCAGAATTTGCACCGGACAAGCAATTAACAATCGAGGTTGTTCATGCTGATGGTAGTAAGGATGTGATTAAGGTAAATCATACGTATAATGCTGCCCAAATAGGATGGTATAGAGAAGGTTCTGCTCTTAATGTTATTAAGAGAGAAAACGCTTCTTAATTTAACAGCTTAAAATAAGTGAGGAAAACTCCTGATTATGATCAGGAGTTTTTTAGTTTTGAATCCTATTAAATTTCAATGAAGAGACAAACGGTTTTTACCTTAATGATAATTGCATTGGTGCTTTCATTTTTTGTTACGCCTTTAGGCGATTACAGTAAAATACTGCTCAATAGGTTCTTTGCAACTTCACCAACCATCATAAAGGTTGAGAAAAGGGGAAAGATATCTGATTATGATTGGAAACTTAAAGATGAAAATTGGAAATTCATTAATTTTTCTGAGGCTAAAGGTAAAGTAGTATTCATAACCTTTTGGACTTCTTGGCATATGCCATCACAAGCACAATTAAAGGATATTCAATACTTATACGAAACTTATGGAGATAAGTTGAAGTTCTATGTAATAACTAATGAAGAAAGAGCTCCTGTTGAGCTTTTTATGGAAGAGCAGGGATACACATTTCCTGTAACTTATCAGATTATAGGAGAACCAAGTCCTATTTCATTATTAAATCCACCAGGTTCTTATTTAATTGATAAGTCAGGTTCAATCGTTATTCATCAAAATGCTATTGCCGACTGGGATAATGATAAGGTTGACAAACTTCTAAATCAACTAATCTCAGAATAGTTTAGAGATATCTATTTCTTAAAGTATTTAAAAGGCACGAAGAGCATACCAAAACATTCTCCATCCCCTTTTCCTAAATGCTTATGATGCATTTTATGAGCTCTTCTAACACCTCTGCTGTACCAATTGTTAGCGTTTCTAAAGAGTTTAAAACGTTGGTGAATAAATATGTCATGTACCAAGAAATACGCTATTCCATACGCTAATATTCCGAAACCTAGCGGATAGCCATACCAAAAACCAATGGTGCCCGAATAGAATAATGACATACTTACGATCGCATAAAAGATGAAGAAAGTATCATTTCTTTCAAACCATGAGTCATGATCCTTTTTGTGATGATCACTATGTAACGACCATAGAAAGCCATGCATTATGTATTTATGGGTAAACCACGCCATAAATTCCATGAACAAAAAAGTTCCTAAAAAAATTAATATCCAAAATACTGTATTCATTATACTAAGTTCATTTTATATTTAACATACGAACGTGCCAAAAGACCAAATTTCTGATAATTCGGAACTCTTATCCGCGCATTTTTGATTTCTAGAGACGGTGTATTCTGCAGTTTTTTTAATAATTTGTAATAATACTTATAGGCAGTGTAAACTCCGAATTTGGCCTCTGTTGGTAAACCAATGATTCCTTTATAACCTAACTTGAAGTCTGCCTTAATTTCCTCAACAATTCTTTTCTTTGAGGTTTCATCTAGCTCTTTCAGGTTGGTGTTTGGAAAATATGATCTATTTAATTCCTCAAAATCGGCTTTAACATCCCTCAGAAAATTTACTTTTTGAAATGCAGAGCCTAATGCCATTGCAGATTCTTTCAATCTATCGTATGCATCAATATCACCCTTCACAAATACTTTAAGACACATTAAACCTACAACATCTGCAGAGCCATAAATGTACTCTTTGAATTCAGCATCTGTTCGATATACACTTTTAATTAGGTCCATTCGCATACTCTTCATAAATGAATCTACCAGATGTTTTGGAATATTATAGGTGTGATAGGTATGTTGAAAGGAATTTAAAATCGGATTAAGACTTATTTTATCTATTAAAGAGGCTTCAAGTTCCTGTTCAAATTTATCGAATAGGGCAACTTTATCATAGTCATGAAATGTATCTACAATTTCATCAGCAAAGCGAACGAAACCGTAAATATTATATATATGGCCACGAATAGACGAGTGAAGCATCTTTGTTGCTAAGGCAAACGAAGTGCTATATCGTTCAGTAACGACTTTACTACATTGGTACGAGACTTGGTCAAAAGTTCCTTTCATGCGTTAAACTAATTATCTTTTATAATTAATTCTGACACTAATTTACCAGAGATCAATGCAGGAGGAACTCCGGGGCCAGGTACAGTCAGTTGCCCTGTAAAATATAAATCATTTACTTTTTTACTTCTTAGATTAGGTCTTAAAAATGCCGTTTGCGTTAACGTGTTTGCCATACCATAAGCATTTCCTTTATACGAGTTGTATCGTTCTACGAAATCTTTAACACAAAATGTCTCCTTGAATATAATATTATTTCTGACATCTTGACCAGTTCTTAATTCGAATCTATCCATAATTAATTCAAAATACTGATTTCTTAATTCTTCGGTATCATCAAGGGCAGTAGCTATTGGTACCAAGAAAAATCCAGTTTCCGAATCCTTAGGTGCCATACTCGAATCTGTAATAGATGGGAAATTTGCATAAAATAATGGATTAGTTGGCCATTTTGGATTATCGTATATTTCTGTAGCGTGCAGCTCAAAGTCTGTATCAAAAAAGAGGTTATGATGCTCTACATTCTTCAATTTAGTATCAAAACCGATATAAAATAGTAAGGAAGAGGGGGCAAATACTTTTTTGTCCCAATAAGCCTCTGAATATTGTCTGTATTTTAAGTCTAACAAGCTTTCTGAATGGTGATAGTCAGCACCGCTCAAGATTACATCTGCATTAAATATTTCTCCACCAGATGATACTCCTGTTGCTTTTCCGTTCGTTACTAATATTTTATCAATCGGTTTCGATGTATGTATAATAACTCCTAATTCAATAGCAAGATTTCGCATAGCCTTTATGACTTCATACATGCCCCCTTGAGGATGCCACGTGCCTAAACCGAAATCGGCAAAATTCATAAAACTGTAAAATGACGGAGTATTGCTGGGTTTTGCACCTAAAAACAATACAGGAAATTCTAAAGTAGAAATCAATTTTGGATTTTTAAAACGCTTTCGTACTTGTGAGCTAATAGTTTTAAAAAATTGGTCAACTTTTAAAATTGTTTCTTTTGTTACCAACTCTAAGGGAGAAAGACCAGGTCTTAAAACAATTTTATTGATAGCAATCTCGTAATTTATCTGTGCCTCTAGAATAAACTTTTTTAATTCTTTTGAACTACCAGGTTCAATTCTTTCGAATTCTAAACAAATTTTATCCATCGAATCACCTATAGTTATAATGTCGTTAGAAAAGAAAATTTTATATGCAGGACTTAATTTATCCAGTTGATAATAATCGGAAGTCTTCTTATTAAAATCAGCAAAAAATTTATCGAAGATATCTGGCATCCAATACCAGCTAGGTCCCATATCAAAGGTGAATCCGTTTTTAATAAATTGCGAAGCGCGCCCTCCTACAGAGTCGTTTTTTTCATAAATGGAAACGTTCCAGCCATCTTTTGCCAAGTAGCATGCTGCTGATAAAGATGCGAAACCCGAACCTATTACGATGCAATTTTTCTTCATTCTTTAACTCTCAATTAAAGGTTACTCACCAAATTATCTATAGAATTAAATGTTCTACAGTAATTAGGCTTTATTTTTTCGTCAATAAAATCGGTTTGTCTTCCTAATATCCAAAAATTTGGATTATTGTATTTTGATACCATTTCACTAAAATCTTCTAGGTACTTATTTATACGGTCTTTCTCAGGAAAAACTGTGAAGTACGATACAAAATAAATATCATCGAAATACTTTAAAACATCTTCTAGATTTTCCATTGGAATGGTAGGTCCGAGGTAAATACATTTATATCCTTTTAATATAATTTCATAATTAATATAAAGAAGACCTATATCATGTATCTCATTTTCTGGTAAAAACGCAACAAAAACCTTATCCTTTTTTGTTGGTTCTAGATGCTGTAGTTTTTCAGTATTTAGTAATATTTTTTGTTTGATTAAACTGCTGATGAAATGCTCATGTGCAGGACTAATAGTATCCGTCTGCCATAAGAGGCCCAATTCGTTTAACAACGGCACAAATGTTTCTTTAAATATCTCACGAAAAGAATTCTCCCCTAACAAGGCGTTATAGGTATTAAAAAACATAGTTTGGTCAAAATTTACCATCGCTAGTTTAAAAGCATTTATCGCCTGACTTTTATGACTATGTTTCGCTGCTATTTCACGAACTACATAAGGTATATCATGATCTGATATTTTTGCTATTTTGGAAATCTTATGGCCATTATTATACAACAGAGTAACATTTAGTAACTTCTGTAAGCTTGCAAGGCTATACGTTCTAATATTAGTATCTGTTCTTTCTGGCGATAATAAATTATACCTTTTTTCCCAAATTCGAATAGTATGTGCTTTAATACCAGATAGATTTTCTAAGTCTCTAATACTAAATTGTTTTTTTACATTGTTCATGTTTTCTGGAAAAGGATTAAACAAATCTACAATTAATTGATTTGGATAGTACTACAGGAAAGTTAAATTTATCAAAATAAAAAAGGCTAGATATATATCTAGCCTTTTGTGCCCACGACTAGATTCGAACTAGCACGTCCTTACGAACACTACCCCCTCAAGGTAGCATGTCTACCAATTTCACCACGTGGGCAATTGTTTTCTTATAGAAAGCGCAAATATAGAAACCTATCCTTCATTATAAAATATTTGATCGTAATAAATAAGAAACCTTTTATTCTATAGAAATATAGATTGTTGGTATTGGGTAGGGGTTACCCCTTTTATTTTTTTAAATTTTTTGTTGAAGTTCGAAATTGAATTGAAACCAGATAGATCAGAAATAAGATTAATGTTCAGTTCCTTTTTAGAACTGAGTAATTGACAAGCGTGTTCTAACCTAAGCTCAATCAAAAATTGAAAAAATGTCTTATTAGTCCGTTGTTTAAAAAAACGGCAAAAAGCATTCGGAGTCATGAAAGCCATTTTTGAGATTTCTTCTAATGCAATGTGTTTTTGAAAATTTTTAAAAACAAAATCAAATATTACCTGTAAGCGTTCCCCTTCATTAGACGTTAAGGTTTTGGAATAAATGAATTTACTTAATGGTTCTATGGTAACGTTGCCCAAGAGCTCTAGTAGTTGTAAAAAAGTGATAAAACGTTGCATTTTTTCTTGGGAGGCTAATTTTAAAATTGTTTTGGATATATTTTTTATGTTTGAAATTACTTTGAATCCAGAATTTGAATTAAGGAAAAATGATTGTAATTCTTTGAAGTATGGTAAGTTGAAAAAATTTTCTCCGAATGTGTGTTCTGTGAAAAATACGGTTGCCATATGCGCGTCGTATTCACCCGGTATACTTTTGAAAATATGTGGAAGATTACTGCCTATTACATAAATATCACCTTTTGAAAATTGATGTATACTATCCCCTACCAATAATTTACCTGTACCATTTATAATATAGCTGATCTGAATTTCTTCATGTTGGTGTAGGCGATTATAGAAGATAGGCTCCTTGTCAATTTGAACAATTAAATGCTCATCTACAGGTTTGGGTATTTTAAAAGGATACACTTTCATATGCATCTAATTTATCATTTAATATTATATAAAATATAATAACAGGGTAAAATAGTCTTATGTATGGTTAATATGAAGACATAGTATTTAGAGTGTTACTATTAATTTTGATTATCACTAAAATTTATAATATGAGTTTATCATGGAAAGGCGTTATGCCAGCAGTTACAACAAAGTTTACCAATAAGGATGAATTAGATTTAGATATGTTTTCAGTTAACATTAAGGCGCAATTAGACGCTGGTGTAAGCGGAATAATACTTGGCGGTACTTTAGGGGAGGCTAGTACACTTACCTATGATGAGAAAAAAGTTCTAATGAAGGAAACCGTAAAGCTTGTTAAGGGCGAGGTTCCTGTAATTATTAATATAGCTGAACAGACTACAAAAGGTGCTATTCACGCCGCAGCGGTTGCAGAAGAATGTGGTGCAGAAGGTTTAATGATGTTACCACCTATGCGTTATAAGGCAAATGATTATGAAACAGTAACTTACTTTAAAGAAACAGCCAAAAGTACAACCTTGCCAATTATGATTTATAATAACCCTATAGATTATGGTATTTTGGTGACTTTAGATATGTTCGATGAGCTAATGGAGTGTGACAATATACAAGCAGTTAAAGAATCTACAAGAGACATTTCTAACATAACGCGTATAAAATCAAGATTCGGCAGTCGTTTAAAAGTCTTAACGGGTGTAGATACTTTAGGATTAGAAAGTGTTTTGATGGGAGCTGATGGTTGGGTTGCTGGTCTTGTTTGTGCTTTTCCTGCAGAAACCTGTGCCATTTTTGAACTTGCAAAGGCCGGAAGAATTGAGGAAGCCTTAGAAATTTATAGATGGTTCTTACCATTATTAGAATTGGATATTAGTCCACAATTAGTGCAAAATATTAAAATGGCAGAAGTAGCAACCGGTATTGGAACTGAAAATGTACGTGCACCGAGATTACCTTTAATTGGTGCGGAAAGAGAAAGAGCAGCTACCGTTATTAAAGAAGGTATGGCTTCTAGACCAAAATTACCTAATTATAAGGGAATCAACTAAATGTTGGGTAGATAGTTATGATGTAATTTGGGTTTTCAATAAGAATGTAAAGTAAAGATAGAATCAGAATTTGTTACAGGTTCTTTCTTTACTTTTGAGTATCACTACTAAAAATAGAAAATGATAAGCGGAAAAAATACGATAGGGAACAAGTTATCAAATCAAGGAGATGTAACCTACAAAACGTTCAATCCTAAAACGAATAAAGAAACTGAATGGACTTTCTTTGAAGCAACTAAGTTTGAAATAAACGAAGCTGTAGAACTGGCTACTAAAGCTTATAAAGTTTACAAAGATGTTTCTGGTGATAAAAAGGCTCAGTTTTTAGAGACCATTGCGCTTGAAATTGAGGCTTTGGGAGATGAATTGATAGATACCTATTGTAAAGAATCGGGTTTGCCAGAAGGTAGAGCTCGTGGTGAGCGTGGCCGTACTATGGGGCAATTACGGGCATTTGCTGCGCTCTTGAAAGATGGCTCATGGGTAGAGGCTGTAATTGAAAAAGGACAACCAGACCGAGAGCCAATGCCTAAAGCAGATATTAGAAAAATGTTGTTTCCTTTGGGTCCGGTTGTAGTTTTTGGAGCCAGTAATTTTCCTTTGGCATTTTCAACAGCAGGTGGAGATACAGCAAGTGCTTTGGCTGCTGGTTGCCCTGTAATTGTTAAAAGTCACCCAATGCACTCAGGAACTGGAGAATTAGTTTCTTCGGCAATTATAAAAGCTGCCGAAAAAACGGGTATGCCAAATGGCGTATTTTCTAATTTAAATAGTAGTGGAATAGAAGTGGGGCAACAATTGGTAAAGCATCCAAAAATTAAGGCTGTTGGTTTTACAGGCAGTATAAATGGTGGCACGGCACTTTATAAATTGGCAAGTGAGCGTGATGAGCCCATACCGGTTTTTGCAGAAATGGGTAGTATCAACCCTGTTGTAGTTCTTCCTTCGGCTCTTGATATTGATGGAGATGCTTGGGCAACCAAATATGCTTCATCTATTAATTTAGGTGCAGGACAATTTTGTACGAACCCTGGTCTGGTTTTGGGTATACAAGGAAATAAATTAGATTCTTTTATCAACACCTTATCCGAAGAAATACTTAAGCTAGAACCTACTTGCATGTTGCATCCAAATATTTATACCAAATATAATGAGGGTAAAAAAGAATTATCAGGGCAAGATGGTGTTATAATAATGGCGGATTATGCAAAAGAAACTAGTGATAATGTAGCAAGGCCAACCATACTTAAAGTAAGTGGCGCTAGCTTTTTATTGAATACAAAACTTCACAAAGAGGTTTTTGGTCCTTTTTCGGTAGTAGTGAGTTGTGAAAATTCTGTACAGCTAGAAGAAATATTAAATCATTTAGAAGGTCAATTAACTGGAACTGTCTTAGGTTCTGAAAGTGATTTGAATACGTACGATAATGTTATTGATGCACTTCAAAGTAGAGTAGGCCGTATTTTATTTAATGGGGTACCTACCGGTGTAGAAGTTTGTTCTTCAATGGTTCATGGTGGTCCTTTTCCTGCATCTACAGATGCACGCTTTACCTCGGTGGGTACGTCGGCTATAAAAAGATGGGTACGCCCAGTTTCTTTTCAAGATTGGCCGAATAAATTTCTTCCTAAGGCATTACAAAATGCAAATCCTTTAGGGATTGTAAGATTGGAAGAAGGCAGATATACCAACTAAAATAGGAACTTATGAAAAGCTTGAGATTTAAATTTAAATATGGTTTTTCGATTTTAAATATATCGTTGATTCTATTTTCAATACATTCTCAAGCTCAAAAAAGTGAAACACCATTATCTGCGATAATTTCAGAAATTGAAGGGTACAGTTCTTTTGATAGAAAAGCATTCCCTTTAGGTGTACACAAAGAATCTCTAGAAAAACAGAATACTGATTTTGCACAAAGCAAGTTGGTGCAGTTAAAGAACTTGGATAAAACCGGACTCGGTGAAACTGACTTGATTTCCTATGAACTTTTAAGATTTCAATTGCAAAATCAAGTTGATGAGTATCAGTATAAAATGTATTTAAATCCGATACAAGCTGATCAAGGTTTTCATTTAAATCTTAATTATAGAATTACACCAATCTTAAGCTATGAAGATGCAAAACAGTATTTGAAAATGCTTGGTGCTATACCTGATTTTGTTGATGAACATATCGTTTTATTGAAAAAAGGATTGAAAGAAGGTGTTTCTCAACCTAAAATCATTTTTAAAGGTTATGAATCTACTTATGATACACATATTGTTAAGAATTATTCGCAAAGTAGTTTCTACGGATCTTTACAACAGCTACCTGAAGTAATTAGTAAAGCGCAACAAGATTCAATTACAGGTGCTGCCCAGAATATTATAATGGATAAGGTGGTACCATCATTCAAAAAAATTAAAGCTTTTTTTGAAACGGATTATATACCATCTACACGAAATACTATCGGAGTATCTGAAACCCCAAATGGTTTAGAATTCTATCAGAATAGAATTAATTATTACACGACTACAACCGAATATTCAGCAGATGATATTCACATTTTAGGACTTTCTGAAGTCGCTCGTATCAAGTCTGAAATGAATGCCATTATCGAAGAGGTGAATTTTGAAGGAAGCTTTTCAGAGTTTTTAACTTTTCTTAGAACTGACTCGCAATTTTATGCAAAAACAGGGGATGAGCTGTTGATGAATGCACGAGATATAGCAAAACGTATCGATGCCGAATTACCAAAATATTTTTCAACATTACCGCGTCGACCTTATGGTGTTATAAAAGTACCTGATGCCATCGCACCCAAATATACGGGTGGTAGATACTCGGGGCCTTCATCAGAAACACAACCAGGGTATTATTTAGTGAACACCTATAAATTAGAAAGCAGACCATTGTATACTTTACCTTCATTGACTGCACATGAAGCTGTACCAGGTCATCACTTACAAGGGAGTTTAAATAAGGAGTTGGGCGATAGTATTCCAAATTTTAGAAGAAACATGTACTTGTCTGCCTATGGTGAGGGTTGGGCGCTGTACACTGAGTTTTTAGGGAATGAGCTAGGCATTTACAGAACACCATATGAAAAGTTCGGTAAACTAACTTATGAAATGTGGCGTGCATGTAGATTGGTTGTAGATACAGGAATTCATGCAAAAGGATGGAGTAGGCAAGAAGTTGTCGATTATATGACAAAAAATACTGCATTATCGGTTCATGAGATAAACACTGAAACAGATCGTTATATCGCATGGCCAGGTCAAGCGATATCGTATAAGATAGGAGAGTTAAAAATTAGGGAACTTCGAAAAAAGGCAGAAGAAGTTTTGGCCGATAAATTTAGTATTCGTGATTTTCATGAAATTATATTAGAACAGGGTACCGTAACATTAACCATTTTAGAACGCAGGGTAAATGCTTATATTAATCGTACGAAATAATTTTTTTTATGGCCAGTAATACATTCGTTTGTATCGATGCCCATACGTGTGGCAATCCTGTTAGGGTAATAAAACATGGCGGTCCCGATTTGGTCGGTGCTACCATGAGCGAAAAGCGGCAACATTTTTTAAAAGAATTTGACTGGATTCGCAAAGGGTTGATGTTTGAACCACGTGGCCATGATATGATGAGCGGTAGTATTTTTTATCCTCCAAGTAACCCAAATAATGATTTCGGAATTTTGTTTATTGAAACCAGTGGTTGCCTACCCATGTGTGGTCATGGTACTATTGGCGCTATTACTATAGGGATTGAGGAAGGGCTGATTATTCCCAAAACACATGGTGAGGTTCGTATGGAAACCCCTGCAGGCTTGGTGAAAATCAGTTATCAGCAGACAGGTGCTAAAGTTGATTGGGTGAAATTAACCAACGTAAAATCGTTTTTAGCAGAAACTAATTTAACTATAGAATCATCAGATTTAGGAGAACTGACTTTTGATGTCTCTTATGGTGGTAATTTCTATGCTATTATAGATCCACAAGAAAATTTTTCTGGGATACAAGATTTCTCGGCTAGTAAACTAATTCAATTTAGTCAAGAGTTACGGGAAAATATAAATAAGAAATATCCTGATATATTTATCCATCCAGAAGATACTACAATCAGAAATGTCAGTCATATGTTATGGACCGGCAAAACGATTTCAAAATCTGCCACAGCTAGAAATGCCGTGTTTTATGGTGATAAAGCTATAGACCGTTCACCTTGTGGTACAGGTACTTCAGCACGTATGGCGCAATGGTTTGCAAAAGGTAAGTTAGCTATCGGAGAAGATTTTATATACGAGAGTATTATAGGTTCTCAATTCATTGGTCGTGTGGAAGAAGAAACTACTTTAGCAGGTAAACCGGCTATTATTCCTAGCATAAAAGGTTGGGCTAAAATTTATGGACATAACACCATAACCATAGATGATGATGACCCTTATGCTTATGGTTTTCAAGTAATTTAAGATTTTAAGATAAATGAAAAATTTTAGTGTTTTCTGTTTTACGATATTCATTTCAATAGGTAGTTGCTATGGGCAACAATCACAATCTGTAAATGAAACCATAATCTTAGAAAGGCTAACGGACCAATATGAGTTTTTATATCATTACTCTATTCCATTTTTAGATACTGATAATCCCATGCCGAGAACTATTGTTGATGGTAAGTTACACACCGTAGGTATTTATGATTGGACAAGCGGATTTCACCCTGGATCCATGTGGTATCTGTATGGTTTAACCAAAAATACAGAATGGAAGAATAGGGCTTTATACTATACCAAACTTTTAGATACTTTGCAATATTGGGAAGGTACCCATGATCTAGGTTTTATGATAGGTAATAGTTATGGCAATGCCTTAAAGTATATGAATAATGAGGGTTATGAAAAAGTGATGGTTCAAGCAGCCAAATCGCTTTCTTCGCGTTTTAAACCAAAGGCAGGAATCATACAATCTTGGGAATCTAATGATCGTTGGCAGTGCCCGGTAATTATTGATAATATGATGAACTTAGAAATGCTGTTCGAGGCTACTAAAATTTCTGGAGATTCAATATTTTATAAGATAGCTGTTACTCATGCCGATACTACGATGAACAATCATTATAGAAAAGACTTTAGTTCGTATCATGTTTTGGATTATGATATTGAAACTGGTGAAGTGCTTAAGCGAAATACAGCACAAGGTTATAAAGATGAATCTGCATGGGCTAGGGGGCAAGCTTGGGGTTTATACGGTTATATAGTAATGTACAGAGAAACAAGGGATTTGAAGTATTTAGATCATGCTAAAAATATTGCATCGTTTATAATGAATCATCCAAATTTACCAGAGGATAAAGTTCCTTATTGGGATTATGATGCTCCAGTTACCAAAACTACACCACGAGATGCTTCTGCGGCAGCAATTACCGCATCTGCTTTATACGAACTTAGTACTTTTGTAGATGCCGGTTTGAAAACAACATATGAAACAGAGGCGAATACAATTATTGGAACTTTAAGTAAGGAACCTTATTTGGCAGATGTAGGAACGAATGAAGGATTTTTATTAAAACATTCTACAGGTCATCTTCCTATGGATTCAGAAATAGACGTACCAATTAATTATGCTGATTATTATTTTTTGGAGGCTCTTTTACGCAAACGAAATATGATTAAATGAAAGTAGAATGACAAAAAACATTGTGATAATAGGAGGAGGAATAATTGGGTTAAGCTCTGCATATTTTTTGAGTAAAGAAGGGCATCAAGTAACGGTGATAGACAAGGGAGATATTACCTCTGGAGCTTCTTTTGTAAATGCAGGTTATATAACTCCTAGCCATATTATTCCTTTAGCATCTCCAGGTATGATAGCAAAGGGTATAAGAATGATGTTTAATTCTGCAAGTCCGTTTTATATGAAACCAAGACTTGATATAGATTTTTTAAAATGGTCGTGGTTTTTTCATAAATCATCTACTCTCGCTAAAGTTGAAAAAGCAATTCCCGTCATCAAAGAAATCAATCTTATCAGTAGAGAATTGTTTTCCGATATTAAAAACTCTGGTGATTTAGGTGATTTTCAGCTAGAACGAAAAGGTTTATTAATGTTATACAAAACAGAGGCAAGCTATTTACATGAAAAGCAAGTAGCAGAAAGAGTACATTTTGAAGGACTTGAAGTTTCTGAATTGAATAAATCTGAATTGCAAAAATTAGAACCTAATGTAAATATTGATGCTGAAGGTGCTATACATTATGAGTGTGACGGCCATACGACACCGACAGAGATTATGCCAAAGTTGTTGAATTATTTAAAGACACAAGGCGTAGTTATAAAAACTAATGAAGAAGTTCTCGATATTAAAACTGCTAGCGGGAATATTAAGAAAGTTAATACCGATAAAAACATATACCAACCCGATGAGGTAGTTTTAGCTGCTGGTTCTTGGAGTGGCGAGCTTTCTAAAAAGCTTAATTTAAAACTATCGCTACAAGGCGGTAAAGGATACCGTATTAATGTAGAGCGAAATACAGGTATATCGATACCTGCCATATTAATGGAAGCTAAAATGGCGGTGACACCTATGAATGGTTTTACACGTTTTGCCGGTACTATGGAGTTTTCAGGGAATAATAATATAGTTAGAAAAGAGCGTGTGTTGGCAATTGCTAAAGGGGCACATTCTTTTTATCCTGAATTAGAAATTAACTCCGTTGAAATAGAAAGCGCTAAAACAGGACTACGCCCAGTTTCCCCAGATGGCCTTCCTTATATAGGTAAATCTACAAGCATTAAAAATTTAACTATAGCTACTGGTCATGCGATGATGGGTTGGAGTCTTGGTCCCGCAACAGGTAAGTTGGTTTCTGAGTTAATAAATGATAAAAAAACCTCTATGGATATTGCTGCCTTTAGCCCAGAACGATTGTTTTAAAGGAATTGTAAAAATAATTCATCTGTATATAATTACCACTCACCGACAGTAAATTGCCATTCATCTACTGTAGCTAATATTATGATTACAATACTTTGACATTTGAAGTATCAAAATATATGCAATGGATATTTTATTAATAGAAGATGATTTAATCGAGGTAATGAAGTTGAAACGTACCGTTTCTAAACTAAAGTTAAAACATGCTATCATTGAGGCGAAAAATGGTGAAGAAGCCTTAAGTTATCTAAGATCTGGTGAGAAATTACCAGACATTATCCTTTTAGACTTAAATATGCCTAGAATGAATGGAATAGAATTTCTTTCTATTCTGAAGGAAGATGAGTTGTTGCAATATTTACCAACGGTCATTTTAACTACATCAGAAAATAGGGCCGATTTGCTTAAGTGTTACCAAGCAGGTATTGCAGGTTACGTTATTAAGCCATTAAAATATGAAGACTACGAGTACAAATTAAACGCTGTTTTAGAGTACTGGAGTGTTAATCAACTAGTGAAAGGTTAACAGAAAATGGCATTTCACAACAATTTTAGTTAATTACGTATTAATTTTCCTACGTTTGAAATGTATTAAATAATTTCAAATGAAGGGAATCGTATTTACGGAGTTTTTAGAAATGGTTGAGACTAAATTTGGTCTGGAAACTGTTGACAATATTATTGAAAAATCTAACTTACCATCAGAGGGCATCTATACATCAGTCGCTACCTATGAGTTTAATGAAATGGTTGCACTAATCACTCAGCTAAGTGAAGAGGTAGATTTACCGGCAGGAGATTTAATTTATACCTTCGGACTTTATTTGTTTTCTAGTTTAAGTAATGCCCATCCCGAAGTTATTCAGAATTATAGATCACCTATAGATTTATTATATTCTATCGAAGACCACATACACGTACACGTTAAAAAGTTATATCCAGAGGCAGAATTACCGACGTTTAAAATACTTGAAAAGACAGATACTTCTTTATCAATGATTTATTCCTCAACTAGAGGGTTATATCGATTAGCAGAAGGCTTAATTGAAAAATCTTTTGAACACTTTAATGGTAAAGCAGATATAACCTACGAACTTTTGAAAGAAGATGGTACGGAAGTAAAATTTGATATCGTACAAAATGGATAGTAAGGAAGTTATACTCCTGAAAAAGGCTCTGGAAAGACAAAAGAAAGCACGTAAGCAGGCGGAAAGAATTTTAGAAGATAAATCTAAAGAGCTTTATGATGTTACTCATCATTTAAGGGAGACAAATAGTAAACTTAAAAACCTATTAAGCGAAAAAACATCTGAGCTAGATGGGGTTTTTATAAATATTATAGACCCTTACGTGGTAATGGATCTACAATTCAATGTTATTAATATGAATAGATCGGCCCAAGAGTTTTTGGGTTTTAATCATACTTCCGAGGTGGTAAATCTTTCTCAATTCATACACCCAGATTATTTATTGTATACACAAGAATCGATGATGTCGATGATGGAAGTTGGTACACTTAAAAATTATAGGGCAAAAATCATTTTAAATGATGGTACAGAAAAGTTCGTGCAAATAAATGCTAGTCTTGTTTATAATAAAGATCGTAAACCAATAGCGGCACAGGGTATTATTAGAGATATAACACACGAATCGGAAGTAAAAAGGCTGGTTTCCGAGCAGAAAAAACAATTAGATATTATAGTTGAAAATTCTCCCTTAGGAATTGTTTTGGCTAAAAATGGAAGCATTATAAAGGCTAACAATACTTTTGTTGAAATGCTAGGTTACAAAGAGAATGAGCTAAAAAATATTTCTTTAAAAGCAATTTCAGAACCTGATAATGATATCGGCGAGTATGACCTAATCGATAAGATGCATGCTGGGGATTTAGACAAGTTTACTACGATATTAAAGTTTGCTAAAAAAGATGGTTCTAAGTTCATGGCTAAAACTATGATGACCGCTATCTCAGATAATGAGATTAAAACAGCTTACCAGGTTGCTATAATTGAAGATATATCAAAAGAACTTGAAGCTGAAAAAAAGTTGAAAGCTTCAGAGAATAGACTATCGGCATTAATATCAAATTTACAGATAGGTGTGCTTCTAGAAGATGAGGATGGTAAGATTGCCTTAACCAACCAAATGTTCTGTAACATATTCAATATTAAGGCTACACCGAAAGAACTAATTGGTGAAGATTGTGAAGACTCTGAAGAACAAAATAAAATTTATTTCAAGAATCCTGAGAAGTTTGTAAAAAGAATAGAAGAAATTCTTGCTAAAAGAGAAATAGTGTTATCTGATGAACTTGAAATGATCGATGGCAGAATTTTAGAAAGAGATTTTATACCTATCGATAACGATGGTACCTATAAAGGTCATCTATGGGCCTATCATGACGTGACCATAAGTAAGAATTATCGAAAGAATTTAGAAACACAACGAGAAAAGTATAGTAGTATTATTGCTAATATGAACCTCGGTTTAGTTGAAGTGGATAATTGTGATATTATTCAAATGGTAAACCAGAGTTTTTGTGAAATGAGTGGTTACGAAAGTGATGAGCTAATAGGTAAAATTGCCTCAGAGATAGTCAAGTTTAAAGGGACTAACATCATTCAAAAGAAGAATAAAAATCGCTTAAAAGGAAAATCAGATTCTTATGAAGTTGAAATTACAGATAAGAATAATAAAATTAAACATTGGCTAATTAGTGGTGCCCCAAGATATAATGATTCGGGATCTATAATTGGATCTATAGGTATTCACTTAGATATTACTGATCAAAAACAACTAGAATTTCAAAAAGAGAAATTGCTTAAAGATTTAGAGAACAGTAATCAAGGACTTCAAGAATATGCACATATTGTTTCTCATGATCTTAAATCCCCTTTAAGAAGTATTAGTGCACTTGCCACATGGTTAAGTGAAGATTATAAAGATGTTTTAGATGAAGGAGGAAGGCAGAATTTGGAGCTTATGCAAGAAAAAGTGGCATCAATGGATAAGTTGATTCATGGGATCTTGGAATACTCCACAGCCAATAGTTCTGAACTTGATGATTCTAAAGTAGATTTAAATAGTGTTATTTCTGATATTGGAGAAACAATTTATATTCCAGAGCATGTAAAGTTGATGGTTCCTGAAAAGCTTCCAACTATTGTTGCAGATAGAATTAAGATGCACCAAGTTTTTCAAAATATAATAGGTAATGCTGTAGTACATATCGAAAGAGAAGTAGGGACAGTAGAGGTGCTTTTTAAAGATATAGGTAACCAATGGCAATTTACCATTCGCGATAATGGTGTAGGTATACCCGAAGAGTACCATAAAAAAATATTCGACATATTTCAATCTATTGGTAATAATGAAAGGTCTACTGGTATTGGACTTTCAATAGTTAAAAAAATTGTTGACCGCTACAATGGTAGAGTTTGGATAGATAGTGTGGTAGGGGAAGGGACTCAATTCCATTTTACAATTAATAAGAATGAAATTTGAAAAAATAACGAATGAAAATAGTTCAGGCAATTAAAAAACCGGATGAATCTTTTGCATTTAATGAGAAGGGAATACTACTGAAAGAACCTTTGGTTTTAGTAATCGCTTTATGTTAGAAAGTGAGGATATATATGCTGAGGTTAAGAATTTATTTCCTGACGGACATATAGTTTTTGGAACTACTTCAGGTGAAATTATTGATGATACAGTTTTAGATGGCACCATTGTTTTGACCGCTATTGAATTTGAGAAAAGTACAGTTCTAGTAAAACGAAGAAACGTTAATGATTATAAAAATGACGATCAAAGATTAGGAGAAAGCTTAATGGCAGAATTTACTCAAGAAAATTTAATGCATTTATTTATTATTTCTGAAGGTAGTTCGGTTAATGGTAGTGCACTAATTAATGGATTGGAAAAAATAAAAAAAACAAGCATAGGTTTATCGGGTGGTCTTTGCGGCGATGATGATCTTTTTGAAAAAACCTTAACCTCTTATAATGAGAACCCTAAGGAAGGTGAGATTGTTGCTATTGGTTTTTATGGCGAAACGCTAGAAATAACCAGTTCTAATTATGGAGGGTGGACGCCATTCGGCCCTGAAAGAATTATAACCAAATCTATAGGTAATATATTATATGAACTTGATGGCAAACCAGCCTTAGATCTTTATAAAACGTACTTGGGTGAAAAAGCCAACGAATTGCCGAAATCTGCATTACTTTACCCGATAAGTGTTCGAACAACAGAAGATTCAGAACCTTTGGTACGTTCGATACTTAATATTGATAATGATGAAAATACAATGATTTTAGCTGGTGATGTGCCAGAAGGGTCGAAGGTTCAATCAATGATGTCGTCGGTAGACGATATTGTAAATGGTGCTTTTCATGCAGCAGAGCTGGCAAAGAAAGGAAGAGAGAAAGATCAGGAACTGGCATTATTAATAAGTTGTATTGGCCGTAAACTTGTAATGGATCAGAGAACTGAAGAAGAGATAGAAGAAGTTAAATCGGTAATAGGAGATAATACTTTTATTAGTGGCTTTTATTCTTACGGCGAAATGGCACCATTTAGTGGTCAAGATCAATGTAAATTACACAATCAGACAATGACCTTAACTTTATTTAGTGAATAATGCATTCCTTATTAAAAAGACAACTTAGAAAGTACCTTTCAGATGACCTCGAATCAAGTCCAGAAATGGCAAGGTTTTTAGAGGCTATAGGAAAATCGTATGAAAATTATGATGATAAGTTGTCGATGTTACATAGAGCTTCGACTATAAGTTCAGACGAATTATATGAAGCGAATAAGAAATTACAAAATGAAGCTCTTCAACAGAAAAGCATTTTAACTTCTTTAGAAAATGCAATACGTAGTTTAACGGAGAACTTAAATGAAGAGGAATTATTTGGTCAAAATATAAAAAATGAGTTTAATGCTGAGCACCTAGCTACTTATATTGGCAATTTAGCATTTCAGGTTTCTGAGATGACCGCAGAAAAAGATAAACTATTAAAAAACTTAGAACTTCAAAATCAATCTTTGAACAATTATGCTCAAATGGTTTCACATGATTTAAAATCTCCGATACGAAATATTAATGCATTGATGAGTTGGATCATGGATGATGAAAAAGAGAAATTTTCTGATACCAGTAAAGAGAATTGCTTTTTGGTATCTCAGAATCTTACTAAAATGGATAAATTGATTAACGGCATATTAAACCATGCAACTATGGGGGAAACTAAAGAACATAGGGTGTCGTTTAATGTTGGTGATGTTTTAAGGGAAATTGAGAAAACTATTTATGTACCTGAAAATATTACATTTGAATATGCTAATAATTTGCCTCAAATATTTTTTGAAAGAGCACGGTTAGAGCAGTTATTCATGAATTTGTTTACTAACGCAGTTACCGCCACTGAAGGGGTAGAAAAAGGATTTGTCAGAATTGGTTATGAACCAGATGAAGTGTATTGGAAATTTAGCGTAACCGATAATGGTAAGGGCATAGCACCTAAGCATCAAAAAGGCTTATTTCAAATGTTCAAAAAGCTTGAAACCACAAACAATGCGACAGGTATAGGACTTGCAATTGTTAAGAAAATTGCTGTTCTTTATGAAGGTGATGTTTGGTTAGAGTCAACGGAAAATGAAGGAACTACTTTTTATATTACTTTAAAAAAGAATTCATGATAGAGCAACCGAATCTTAACTACGTCGATGAACTTGCAGGTGATGATATTGAATTTAGAAATCAATTTATCAATATTATCAAAGATGAATTTCCTTTAGAAAAGGAAGAATATCACGGGCATGTATCTAATAATAGAGTAAAATCTACCGTTGAAATTGTTCATAAGCTAAAACATAAATTCAATATTTTAGGTATGGAGAATTCATATAAACTAGCTGTTATATATGAAATGGAATTATTAGAGGGTAAGAATGGTAGTGAATCGAAGTTTAACGAAGTTTTGGAAACCATTGAAGCATATATTAAAACAATTTAAATGAACTGTATTATAATCGATGATGAGGCTACGGCAAGAGCAATTGTAAGACAATTGTGTTCGAAAATACCGGGACTAGATGTCATTGAAGAATTTGATAATGCTATTTCGGCAATTAAGTTTTTAAACCAACAGAATATCGATGTGATATTTTTAGATATTCATATGCCAGGTTTTAGTGGTGTTGACTTTGTACAGACATTGAAAGATCCGCCTAACATTGTTTTAACTACTTCAGATACCAATTTTGCTATAGCCGCTTATGAATATGAATGTATTGTAGATTATCTGGTGAAACCTATTACTCAAGAGCGATTTGAAAAAAGTATTAAAAAGATTTCGAGTTTAAATACGCAGCAGCCAAAAGGTAATACAGAGCCTAAACCAGATTCAATTGAAGGTGAAGATCTATATATCAACATCGACAGAAGATTGATTAAACTTAAACTCGATGAAATTTTGGTTATTGAAGCCAAAGGTGATTATATAGATGTTAAAACTGAAAAGGAGGAATACAAAGTACATACAACCTTGAAGAAAATTAAGGAAAAGTTACCTGAAAAATTATTCTTACAGATACACCGATCATATATCATCAACTTTACAAAGATTATTGATATTGAAGATAATAGTGTGTTAATTGCTAAAAATGTGGTGCCGATAAGCCGCTCTAACAGACCCGAATTAATGAGACGTCTGAATCTGCTTTAAAATAGAATAATAGTTATAAACGAAGCATTACCAGTTTTCGTGATATATTTTTTCGAATATTTCCGACAATTGAACCTTGTTTACTGGTTTAACGACATACCCGGTAAGTTCCTCAAAATCTGATGCTCTTTTAATATCACTTTCACGCATCGAAGAGCTTACCATATAGATATTGACATGGTTTGCAATTTCATTTTTCAGCTTTTTAAATTCTGCTAAAAATCCCCAACCGTCTAAAAAAGGCATATTAATATCAAGGAATATAACTTCAGGTAGTTTTATGTTTTCTTCGGTACATTTGGTAATATATTGAACTGCCCGTTCGCCATCAGTAAAACTATTTACCTTTAAATCTTTAGATAATAGTTGGATGGTCTTTTCCATTAGATATAAATAAAGTTCGTCGTCATCGACTAATAAAATGTTTGGTTTTTCTATCATTTTTCAAAAATTAGTTTAAAAGTTGTACCTGAATCCACTTTACTATCAATTGTTATTGTTGCGTTGAGAGCTTCTAATTGCGACTTTACTAAAAAAAGACCCATACCTTTACCTGAGATGTTTCTATGAAATCTTTTATAAAGCTTAAATACATTGTCACCGTGTTTATCGAGATTTAAACCTATACCATTATCTCTTACATATAATACCTTATGGTTCTTTTCGAAAGCAGTTTCAAATTGAATATGAGAGGTGATATTATCTCTTCGGTATTTGATTGCATTTGAAATGAAATTGTGAATAATACTTTGCAAATAGAATTTAGAATAGAATAAATGATCCCAAGCTTTTAAATTTAGCAGAACTTCAAAGCTACGATCATTAAGTAATATTTCAGTAAATTCATTTTTAACTTCAAATATTAAATCCTTAATTTTTATTTCAGTAATTTTTATTTCTTTATTATCTAGTATAGATACATATTCATTAATGTCTTTTGTGAGATTCATTATGCTCTGTGAAACTTGCTCTAGTTTTGGAAGAAGCTCATTCAAAATTTTAGGATTTTTTTCTTTTCCAATCATTTCTACGATAACAGACATACTTGTTACAGGAGCTCTAAGATTGTGAGAAATTAAATAATTAAAATTACTTAATTGCTTGTTTCGAATCTCCAAGCTATTATTCATTTCGGTAACAATCACATTATTTTCTTCTAGTTGATTTTTACTTTTAATCAGTAACAAATTCTTACTTTCTAGTTCTTTGTAAAATTGTTCTTTTTCTACTCTCTTTTTTTGAAATAAATAGCAAAATGCAGATAAGCCAATGATTGTTATAATATTAAAAGTAATAAGACTATCAATCAAACCCTGTAAGCTTGCTTTAATGAAACTTGGTGGTATTTCCATCACCAATACCCAATTCGAAGGCGAAATAAGTTCTAAAGATTTTTTTGAATTTGAATCAAACGACAAACTTGTTCCATTTAAAATTATCGGTTGTATCCTCCATATATAATCATCATAAACTAGGGTGCTATCTGTCTTAATTTCCGTAATTTTTGAAATTAAAGTATTATTTATCAAAGTGTCATTAGTGCTTGACTCGTAAGGCAAATCTTCTGTATGTTTTGAAGAACTGATAATTTGTTGCTTCTCGTCTAAAAGGTATAATTCCGTATCCGCAATTTTTGATTTATATTGGTCAAGAACCCGTTTCATTTTGAAATTAATGACTACTAGCCCTATTTTAGTTTGGTTGGTATCGTATATAGGAGCAACAGCCCGAATTACGGGTTTATTCGGTTTTTCTATATTTCCATTTTCTCTATTGAGACTTATTTGAGACAGATATAACTGATTTCTATTTAATTCTAGACCTGCTTGAACATAAAGTTGATTTTTTTTGTTTTGTAGATTGCCAATTACTACAGAATCGGTTCCTTGTCTTACTGCCCTAAAAAATTCTTGACCTTTTAAATCTATAAATCGAAACTGGTCATAATCTGTTATTTCTTTAATAACCTCAATATAACGATCCATGAATGCAGTATGTTCTCCTGTTGGATTAAAATCAACAGGAAACTCTAATGAGGACCAGTAATGTGTGTCTTGAAGTAATGCATAACATTGGTAACCGTGGCACAAGCCCGTAATCAGCATTAAACGAATCATTATAAGCCTCT
>NZ_CAXBOU010000023.1:0-69264 GCF_963977385.1 uncultured Maribacter sp.
ACTGAAAATGGGAGAACAGCTTTTCTTGGTAATCCTTTTTTCCCTGCATAACTAATGTTAAGCAAAAACAGTATTTTTATCAAGGACTTGTGCAACAGGCACACCCAATAAAAATAATTGCTATTTTAGGCTTAAACAAAGGTAGTTGCACTTTTGTTACTTCTGATTATCCTTCGGAAAATCCTCGCACACAAACACGCAACATTTCATATACATAAACGTTACCTAACATAAGCCTTAGCGAACATAATTTTTGATGAAGAAAATTATATTGATTTTAAACTGAAAAGTTATTTTAATGTCCAGATTGATAAATCAATAATCATATTGAAACTTAAAATATATTATAGATGCCACTAATGAAAAGTAATCATTAAAAAATAACGTAACAAGTTGTAAAAAAGAAAAATATTATGATTTGTTTATTTTCTAATAAATAGTAATTTTAGAGTAGGCTTTGAAAAATTAAAAATTGTGATTAAAAAAATACAAAGCTTTTTCATTCTGCTCTTATTAGCAGGAAGCCTTTATGCCCAAACTCCTTTTATTCGCAATTTTCCACCAGAAGAGTATAAAGCTCACTCACAAAACTTTGCAACAGTGCAAGACCACCGTGGCGTTATGTATTTTGCAAATAACAATGGTGTATTGGAATATGATGGCACAAATTGGCGGAAAATAAATACACCATATGATCCGAGATCTATTTTTATAGACAGTATGGGTGTAGTTTATGTTGGTTTGAATGGTGATTTCGGATATTTACAACCGGATAGTCGTGGGAGTTTGCAATATAAATCATTAAGAGATAAAATTCCCGAAGAGCATCAGGATGTTAAAGCAGTCTGGGACATAAATACTTTAGGAAGTAAGGTTGTTTTTGTAGCTGCAAATAAAATATTTATACTGCAAAATGATAGCATTGATGTATTAGAAAGCGATGTTAATTCTATTAGACTTTTTGTTGTTGGTAATCGAATTTATATTCATAAAAGAGGAGAAAGCTTATATAGTTTGGAAGGCGATAGTCTTCGTCTTTTGCCGGGTAGCAGAGAACATTTTTACGACAAAAATGTCCGAGTCATGCTTCCTTACGAGAATGACGATATATTAATTGTTACAGATGAACAAGGGATTTTTATTTATAACCCAAACAATGCGCCATTCATACGGAAACCTGAAGAATTTGAAGCCGTAGATGATATCCTTATAAATAATAAAGCCTACTGCGGAACATTGTTATACAACGGGCATTTTGCCATTGGCACAAATTCAGGGGGCATTCTTGTTTTCGACAAAAAAGGCAAAATACATAGCCATTACAATAAACAAAATGGCTTACAAAGTAACAACATTTATTCTTTATTCACAGATTTAAACGGACAACTATGGACGTCTCTTGAAAGTGGGATTAGCCTTATTATGAATAATTTACCATTTGCAAACTATACTGATAAAAATGGATTAGATGGTTCAGTTTATTCCATACAGAAATTTAAAAATAAATTGTACGCAGGTACTTCCAATAATCTGTATATACAAAATAAAGAGAATAATTTTGAGAAAATTGAAGGTACAGAAGGGCAAAATTTTTTCATGCTTCAGGCAAAGGAAAAGTTATTATTAGGAAATAGCCAGAAAGGGATATTTTCTATAAATGATAATCAAGCATTACAATCGAAAAGTCTTAAGAATGTAAGTTCTGCTGTAGCAAAAAAATTGCACAAATATCCAAATTACATTATAACTTATGTATGGAATAAAGGCTTAGCATTACTTGAATACAAAAATGAGCAATGGGTATTCAAACATTTCATAATAGGCTTTGATAAAAACTTACGAAATATTGAAGAAGACAACAATGGGTACCTCTGGGTAGATGCTAACAACTCCTTATATCAACTTCGTTTAAACGAAACCCTAGATAGCGTAATATCCTCACAACATTACCCCATAGATAAATATCATTTACCAGTGGGTTCTCTAATACCATACCGATTGAATGATGGAGAAATTATTTTTGGTTCAGACAAAGGTATTTATCATTACATCTCTGATGGGGATTATTTTGAGCCACACCCAGACTTCTCTATGTTTACAGAAGGCATAAAATATATAAAACAAGATGTAAGTGGCAAGATATGGTTTGAGGAATATAAGAAAGGCGATTTTGCCGAAAAGGGGGTATTACAGTTAATTAATGGCAAATATGAAATTGTCAAAACCCCTTTTTTCAAATTTATCGATATACCTATTTCTAATGATTATTCTCTATATCCATACTCCGACAGCTTAGTTTATTTTGGTACAAATAAAGGGGTTTTAGAATATCATCCCAAGCAAAAAACGAATTACGATATCCCATTTAACACACTAATTCGTAATGTATTTATTGTTGATAGTTTAATTTATGGGGGTTCTCGTAATGATTCTTCTTTGATTTCTGATGGTCCGGTAATTTTAAAATACAAGGATAATAATCTGTTCTTTCATTATTCCGCTACTTTTTACGAAGAATCAGAAAAGAATTTATTCTCCTATCGCCTCATCGGTTCTTCCGATACCACATGGTCTGCCTGGACAAATAAGCACCAAAAAGAATACACCAACTTGCATGAAGGAAAATATATCTTTGAAGTAAAATCTCAAAACATTTATCGAAAACAAGGTGTTAAAGCAGCCTTTGCCTTCGAAATACATCCTCCATGGCAACGAACATGGTGGGCTTTTTCTATATATGGGATTTTAGCGATCGGTCTTGTTTGGTTACTCATTAGAATAAACTCAGCACGGTTGAAACGGCAAAATGAATTGCTAAAGCAAACTGTAAAAGAACGCACTGCTGATATAATACAACAAAAGGAAGAATTATTAGCGAAAAATAACAAACTCATTGAACTCGACCACTTCAAAGAAGGCATGACTGGCATGATTGTTCATGATTTGAAGAATCCTTTAAGTACAATAATTGGCTTATCTAAATCACAAGAAATTGTTCAGGCTGGTAATCAAATGTTGAACATGGTACTCAATATTTTAGATGTGCAAAAGTTTGAAGATGCGGAAATGAAACTGCAGGTATCAGAATTTCATGCAGCTGGAGTTATTAATGATTCAATAAAACAAGTACAGCCATTGTATGATCGAAAATCAATAGAAATAAAGCAAAACATAAATGCAAAAGCCAATCTGCAAGCAGATAAAGAAATTATAAATCGGGTAATCGTAAATATCCTTACTAATGCAATAAAGTATACTCCAAACAATGGTTCAATTACAATCAATGCTGATCCTGTTGAGGATTCTGACTTTATTAAAATTTCTATTACAGATACCGGAGAAGGAATTCCAAAGGATAATCTTGCATCCGTTTTCGATAAGTTCTCTCAAGTGGCAGCTAAAAAGTCAGGGGGAGTTGCATCAACAGGTTTGGGATTGACCTTTTGTAAACTGGCTATTGAGGCTCATGGCGGAGAAATTGGGGTCGAATCCAAATATGGAGAGGGAACTACATTCTGGTTTATTCTACCAAAAGCAAAGGCAGCAATATCTGAAATTATAGAAATTGAAGATACAAAGATTAAGGAGCTTGAAACATACAAACAACTTACAGATGTAGATATAGCCTACTTGGCTCCATTCATTATATCTTTAAAAAAGTTTACCGTTTATGAGTTTAGTGATATAATCACGATTCTGAATACAATTAAAACAAAAGAGAGTAATGCAGTTCTTAAATGGAAAATGAATATTGAAAATGCAGTGAGGGCTTGTAATGAAGAAAAATATAACGAACTACTAAAATAAAAAAGCGATGGGTAAAACTACGATTCTTGTTATAGACGATGAACAAAGATTTTTAGATATTATAACAAATACGCTCAAAGCATCTAATTATAAAGTGATACAGGCGCTGAATGGAGAAATGGGATGTATGGTTGCGCGAAAATTTATTCCCGATATCATTATCTGCGATTGGGAAATGCCGGTTATGAATGGTATTGATGCCATTAAAATCCTTAAACAGGATGATTTGACTAAAGACATCCCTATAATTATGGCAACAGGTGTAATGACCACAGCAGAAAACCTGAACATGGCATTATCTGCTGGAGCAATTGATTATATTCGGAAACCCATTGTTCCTATTGAACTTCTTGCTAGACTGAATTCTGCTTATAAACTAGCATCATCTTATGCTGAAATAAAAGTAAAGAATGATAAAATTATGGAACAGTTTAACGAGCTTAAACTTTTAAATGCAACAAGAGATAAATTTTATGCCATCATTTCTCATGACCTAAGGAGCCCCTTCAATGGTATATTAGGGCTTACAGATTTATTAGTTGAAAACTATGGTGATTACGATGATTCTGAGAGAAAAGAAATTATTTTTTTGTTAAGAGAATCATCCTATTCTGCATTTGAATTACTAGAAAACTTACTTTCTTGGTCACAAATACAAAGAGGGCAAATAAAAATTAATAAAGAAAATCTCAACTTAAAAGAATTGGTTGAAACAAGTATTGCTCCTTATAAGTACAATAGTTCGAAAAAAAATATTGAGATAATAACAAATATCCCCCCCCTTACTAAGATTTTCATTGATAAGAATACCTCAATGACATTTATTGGAAATTTGGTAAATAATGCGATAAAGTTTACTCCTGAAGGAGGGACAATTACAATTAGTTATAATGAAAATGATGCTAATATTGAACTGCACATTATTGATACTGGTGTTGGCATGACTTCAGAAGTTATTGGGAGATTGTTCAGGATTGACGAAAACATATCAACCAATGGAACTAATAATGAAAAAGGTACAGGATTGGGACTTATTCTTTGTAAGGAATTTATACAAAAAAATGGCGGCGATATTTCAGTAATAAGTGAAGTAGGAAAAGGCAGCGATTTTATTGTAACACTTTCTAAGTAAAATGATTCATAAATCCATAATAGCTATTGAATTACGTTAGGTAACAAAAAAAAAATATAGGTCATTTTGCGGATAATGCTAAATTTGAAAATGTGTCCATTTAATATACAGCGGTGCTTTAAAATACCAAACGCCCCATATTTAAACCGTTGAATCAATAGCTCAAAAATAAGAATAAAACCTTCTTTGAACTTCACAAGGAAAAACATCTACGCAACCTAAATATATTTATTACATCTAATTAATAGCATAGTAAATTGTCAAGTTATGAATCGGATTATTATAATTGTCCTATCTATTTTTCTCATTTCCTGTGAGAAAAACGGATTAAATTCTCAAGATGAAATTGAATTTCAAGCTGGAAAGTTTCCCCAAAAATGGGAGTTAGTAAAGATGTCTGGTATGGTGGCAAATGAACCACCTACGGAAGGCAATGATATGGATTGGCAAGAAAGTTATGTTTTAAAAGCGGATGGCGCATTTATAAAATCCAGAGTTAGTAATGAAGAAACAGCTATAGTAACTGGCCTTTATAAAATAGTGAAACTAGAAGATGGCGAGTACCTGAAATTGTCACATGAATCGTTCAGCGATATTATTGGAAATTGCACTAACAGTTCAGAAGAATATCTAAGATTTGAATCTGTCAATTCTCTCATTGGAACTTGGTGGGCTTGCGATGGGCCAGGCCTTTTCTATGGAAGGACTCAATAAAATTATTTATCCAATTAGATTAATTACTTCTTTTAACTAATTACAGATTTCGAAATTTTCAAAATTTGAAATCTTAAAAAAGGTAGTTGGTTTGCGCAAATGGACTTTACTCGAACGCAACTGTTACGCAGATTGACTTCACTCAAACGCAACTGTCGCATTGAGGAACTTACCACTCAGACAAAAAAGCTAACTCGGACGGAAAAAACGTTGGGTAACAATACCTATAGCAAATAGAACGAAAAGTACTAAATTTAATAGCTTGAGCTTAGTTGTCTAGTCCGCCAATCCGATAGCTATCGGGATTGGATTTTGCTTTTAAAAGAAAAAAACAAAATGTAAAAATTCGTCTCTGTGTTATCCCTATAACTATTTAGACCAAACGTCAGCGTCCTTTTACATGCTCATTTCAAACAACCATTAACTGTAAAATAGTAAGCCTGACTAAAAGCTACATAACAAAACAATTAAGTTATTAGTTGTTTCAGTGAAACCTTCATTCGAAAATCATTAGCAGCTCTTAACCATTTAAGCATATGCCAATGAGTTAAGTAATTTTAACATTAAACTCCTGATTTTAAGACAACATTGTAAGAGTTCGGGTATTTAACCCTTATACTATCTATGAACGTTTAAAACGATGTAAATGGGAATGATAAAAGATAGAAAGAAATTCAAAAGAACAAAAGAACAGACCAATCCAACAAATCCGACCGGTAATACTGACCAACTTACCAATCATTTTGATTATGATGAGACGACTGTGAAAAAACAACAAAACAAAAATTAAGGGAATTGAAAAATACATAAGAGCAGAAGGAAAAAAGGAAAGAGTAATCTATTAAAACAAATACATATGAGTACAACATATTTGAATACTAAGTCAAGAGGAATAACGAAAACAGTAGCTGAATTTTCCAAGCAGGATGGTCAGAGCAACAAAGAGTTCCGTGAATTTATCAAGGAACAAGTGGTGGAGCATAGGAAAGAGGGAATGGACGTATTCAAGTCACCGAGACCAGGAGATAACCAAAAGAACTAAAAACCTCATAACGAGAATCAAAAAAGGAGTATTACAAAGGACTAAAAGGCTATTCAAAAAACTTAAATAGCCTTTTAGAAACCTTTAATAAAAGCATAATAAACTATGACAATTCAAATAAATACTGACAAAACAATTTCTGGAGAACAAAGGAGCGGTGATTTTTTTAACTCTCAAATTGCCAAAGCATTAGAACTGTTCGAATCTCATATTACCAGAATAGAGGTTCACTTAAAAGATGTGAATAGAAAAAAGGATGGATTTAATGATATCTCGTGTCTACTAGAGGCTAGACTTGAAGGCAGACAACCCATTGCTATCAGTAAATAGACAAACACAATTGATCTTGCCGTAGCAGGTGCAATTGACAACATAAAAAGTACCATTGAAACCATTATAGTAAAAAGTCAAAAGCATTAATATTTATAAAAAATTAAATATAATATTGATTTTGAATCAACAGATGAAATGAGGGATAATGAAAAAAGTACCTTTTAGAAATCTAGTTAAAAGTTAAGTTTGATAAAAAAACGCAGTTAAATAAAATGTTTTATATGATTTAATAACTAGATTAAAATCTATTACAATAAAGTAACAATCTAAAAAATACATAAAATTTAAAGTATACTCTCTAGAACTTATCTGCCTAAATTAAAGCATAAAATTACCGCCATTTCAGATAAATATTTTGTTCTTCAAATAAAAGGAATTACTACATTCATTCGATTATTTAAGCTTAAAAAGCAATACACCAAAATCGAAAAAACAACTTTACATGAAGAAACTAATCCTTATCCTTTCTTTTACTTTTCTAGGTTGTACAAATAGTGTTCCTGAAAATCAATTGAAAAACTCTCAGTTGTCGATTCGAAAAAACTAAAAAGAATTCAAATATTAAATGTTAGTTTTTTTTATTTTGGTTCCGTTCGCACTATTCAACGATTTACACAACTCTCTTACTGGTTTATCGAACTTGGAATCATGCCTGTCTTTTTAGACCCGGCACCCCCCGAACAGAATGGACGACATGAATGCATGCACCGTGATCTGAAGGCCGCTTGCGCCAAATCCTTGGCTTATGATTTAAAAGCCCAACAAAGACGTTTATACCACTTTGTGAAAGAATATAATCATACCAGGCCTCATGAAGCCTTGGGATTGGAAACCCCTGCTTCTATTCATGATTTCTCCAATAGACCTTTTCCAGAAAGAATACTTAAATTCGAATATGGGAGCAATATGAAAATAATGAAGGTTTATCAAAACGGGTCTGTCAGATGGAAATCATATTAATGGGTATATCTAACTGCAGCACTCAAAGGTAAATATGTAGCTATAGAGGGTATGGGAATGGGCATTCGAAAGGTGTTTTTTAGAAACGTATTTTTAGGTTTTTTTAATGAAAATAATATCAGAAATAAACAAGTATCAATAAGGTTAAGTCAACATATGGTGTAAACTATGTCCCTTTAACTTTGTAAACTATCTGCCTTAACGAACATGTAAATCGACCGAAAGAATATGAATTTAAATCAGATAACAGTTCCATCATTGGATTTGACAAAATCAATCCCCTTTTACGAAAAATTAGGGCTAAAATTGATTGTAAAATCTCTCCCTCATTACGCACGATTTGAATGCCCAAATGGAAACTCAACTTTTTCAATTCATCAAACAGAGATATTGCCAAAAGGAGATGGAATATATGTTTATTTTGAATGTGAAAATCTAGAAGAACAAGTTGAAAAAATAAAAGAAAGCGGAATTAAGTTTGAACAAGAACCAACTGACCAAAATTGGCTGTGGAAAGAAGCACGATTAAAAGATGTTGATGGAAATCAACTGATATTATTTTATGGTGGAGAAAACAGATTAAATCCACCTTGGAGAATATATAGTTGAGCAGTATGAATAACAAAAAACGACAAACAGTAATGTATAAAAATAATAGCGGTTTAATCGCTTAAACAAAATTAAGTAAATATAAAAAAGGTCAGTATTAAACCGAAAAGTTAGCATTTCAAAATTCGCTACTATTCGTATAAGAGACGGTGACAAGCTAAAAAAACACCCGTAACAATCATTGAATTATTGCATCTTTAAAATGAACACTAATACCTAAACAATGAGAACTATAATTCTAGTAGCCTTAGTTTTTTTCCAAGTATGTTTAGCAAATGGACAGACATCATTAAAAGAAATAAACCTAAAAAGCGGAGCGTATAATGTAGGTTTTAAACATTATACAACAATCGATAGCACAAGACTTTATATAATTGAAAATGACTTTAATAATCAATTAGTTTACAGGCCAATACCAGTTAGCATATGGTATCCAGCCGTAATTGACAATAAAAATTCTAAACAGTTAACAGTTTTAGATTATTTGCAGATTTTAAAAGAAGAGGAAGAATCGAAAAACTTGCCAAACGAGTTATTGTTGGATTGGTTTCCTGAATTAGGGGACACACCGCAAAATAGGGCCCATTTGTCTGAAAAAGTAAATGCCTTGTTGAATACCAATTTTCTGGAAGGAAAATTCCCGGTAATAGTTTATGCACCAAGCTATCAAGCCTCATCAATTGAAAATTTTGCATTATTCGAATATTTGGCAAGTAATGGTTACGTAGTAATATCAAGCCCTTCAAGAGGAACAGATACAAGATGGTTAGAAGGAGGAACTACAAAAGATATGGAAACGCAATCTAGAGATGTAGAATTTCTTTTAAAAGAAATTCATAAATACGAATATATAGACTTCGATAGAATAGCACTTATGGGCTTTAGTTTTGGCGGACTATCCAATGCTATAACGGTCATGAAAAATAAGAAAATAAGTGCATTAGTGAGCTTAGATGGAACTGAAAGATATAATTACCCTGTATTAGAAAAATCACCTTACTTTAACGTAGATAGGTTCAATATTCCTTATGTCCATTTTGCTCAAAAAGATATTCCAGTAGAAATACTTACAAGTGATAAAATACCCGCCGAGTTAAATTATAAATTCCAACTGTACGATTCTTTAAACTATAGTGATACCTACAGTTACAAATTCCATGACCTAACACATTCCTATTTTGGTACTGTTGGTGTTTTATTTTCATATAGAGACAAAAGACAAGATAAAAGTGACGATAAAATTATGGCGTCTTACAAACTACTTTCTCAACACACCTTGCAATTTTTAAATGCTACTTTGAAAAATGAGGAGAGCGCAAAGGAATTCATTGAAAATAGCCCAGATAAAAATGGTATTTTGAAAAACTTGGTTTCGAAAAAAATAAAAAAATCACTTACAAAAGAGTTTGATTATAATGATTTCAAGAATTTGGCTCTCAATCAGGGTCATCGAGATTTAATCCCCCTATACGAAAAAACAGTAGCGAAGCATTCAACACTTAAGCTTGAAGAAGGTATGTTAAACAACCTTGGCATTCGATTATCATTTAACGCTGGAAAGATGGAGCAAGGTATAAATGTCTTTTTATTGGCTCTACATATCTATCCGAAATCAGCAAACTTATATGATAGTTTGGCCCTAGCTTATCTTTATAATCAAGATCATAAAAATGCTATTGCTAACTTCAAGAAGTCATTGAAGTTAAATCCCGAAAATCAGCATGCAATTGATAAACTTAAACAATTGACGGAATAGAACCAGCTATTAATAAAACCTAAACGTTAGACTTCATGATGACCAACCATTAAGAAATGATAAAATTCTTTAGAAAAATACGCCACGACCTTATGGAGAAAAATAAAACTGGAAAGTATTTGAAATATGCCATTGGTGAAATTATCCTTGTAGTCATTGGAATTTTGATAGCTCTTTCTCTTAATAATTGGAAAGAAGAAATTAAAGCAACACAAGATTTAAAAACATCTATGAATTTAACGCTGGATGATTTATCACAAGATATTGCTTTTTACAATCTACAAATTGAAAAAATAGCAACCAGAATATTACTTCTTAATAATTTTGCGCAAGGGAACTATTCGTATATTGATATTGAAACAATTTCTGGTGAGGTATCTAAGAATGTTCCATATAAAATTTTCGGAACAACGCATATAAGTTTAAAAGAGGATAGAAAATTTAGTGTGATTAAGAACCTGGAGTTGAAAAAGAAAATCACTTTCTATTATGAAGTGTCTTGTAAAACATATTCTCAATTCTCAAATTGACACTATTGAAAGTTATATTGTTCTTAATCTTCCTTTAAAAAGAGGCTATTTAGTCAACTCAAAAGATGTAATTAAATCATTAGAGAATAGCAAATTGGTTAGTTTAATAAACTATCAATTAACAATTAATGATGAAGCATTAATAATGTTAAAGAATAACAAACTGTTGGCAGAAGAATTGAGTAAAATAATTAATTCTGAATTTAATTAGATTTGAATAAAACTTAAGAAGAATTGAGGTAAAAACAATTCATTTCTTCCATAATACAAGACACTAATATTCTAGCCATGTAGTTACGCTTTAATATTTTATATGCTTTGTCTAAAACTACCATCTACCTGTATTTCAAAAGCTTTCTAATAGTATTATTTTATTCATTCTCCCTTCTTAGACCCTTATTATATGCATTGAATTCAACTAGTGTGAAAAGCATAAAAGTACTTTTACAAAAATTTTAGTACGGTCTTTCAAAACATTATTCTTGTATCGAATATGCTTCTTAAATAAATAAAGAAAGGTTTTTCTTACAACATTTATTAAACGTTCTACGTTATCTAATGAGGTTTCAAATTAAAATTGGCTCTATTTTTCTATAGACCATAAAACTATTAGGTAACAGTTTGGAATTAATTAATAAATAGGATGGTAAAAAAAGCTAAAAGTTCAGGAAGACAATTTTGGGTAGGTCTTACTTCAATTTTATTGGGATTAGTTGTGATAATCGGTTGGCGGTTAGAGATTCAAGTACTCATGACTATTGTACCTGGCTATGAATCCATGAAAATAAATACGGCACTTTTCTGCATACTTTCAGGGATTGTGTTAGTTCTATTGAGCCTTAATAAAAATCGCAAACAAATACTATTTCTTTCGTCATTTCTAGCTGTTTTTGCTTTCGCCTCTTTATTACAAGATATACTTTCTGTAAATTTTGGAATGGACCAACTTTTTATTTTAGATAAAACGGCTATAGAAAAGGGCCATATGACCCCTGGTCGACCATCACCTATAACCTCGCTTTGTTTTGGTTTGCTCGGAATAGTTTTCACTATTATCCGTTCGAAAAGTTTACACTTTAGAAAAGCAGCACAATACATATCACATATAATCACTTTTCTTTCTTTTATAGCCATACTAGGGTATCTTTTTAAAGTACCAACTTTCTATAAATTATCTTTTTTTACATCGATGGCTATCCATACCTCTATTACGCTTTTCTCTCTGTCAATTGCTGTTGCTTTGGTCAATCGTGAATTCGGAGTTACAGCATTATTTAGTGGAGAGAAAATAGGTAATGTTATGGCCCGAAACTTGTTCAAAAAAATGCTACCTGCAATTTTGTTTCTTGGGTTCTTTCAATTGATACTATTGAGAATGAACATTTTAACCGTTGATTTCGGTATAGCCCTATTCACTACTTGTTTTATATTAATTATTTTATATGCTTTATGGTCAACGGCAAAATTGCTTAATAGAATTGATGACCAAAGAAAGGTTGCTAGAGAAAAAATCATAAAAACAAATAAAAACCTAGAGAAAACAGTAGGTGAGCGAACTTCTTATTTAACCAAACAAAATAAGCAATTAGAAGATTTTTCTTATATAATATCACACAACTTACGTGGCCCAATGGGAAATCTTAAATCACTTTTGAACTTTTATAAAAAAGAAGAAGAGATAGAGGGTAAAGATTTGTTGATGGATTATTTCAATACAACAGTTGGTAATCTATCTGGTACACTTGACGATTTATTAGAGGTTGTTACCATTCGTAATAATTCTAAAAAAGAAAAAAGCATAATAGCTTTTAAGGATGTTTTTTCAAAAATATTAGAGAATTTCCAAGGACAGATTATGGAGACCAATGCAATTATAACTTCTGACTTTTCGAAAGAACCAGAACTAAATTATTCATCTGTCTATTTAGAAAGCATAATGCACAACCTTTTCAGCAATTCCTTAAAATATAGGTCAAAAGATCGTGTGCCTAAAATACATTTTGAAACAAGAAAAACAGGTGATAAAATTGAACTGTTAGCTAGTGACAACGGCCTTGGCATGAATATGAAGACTCACGGAAGTCGCCTATTTGGATTACACAAAACATTTCATAAACACCCTGATGCGAAGGGAGTCGGTCTTTTTATAACCAAAGCACAAGTAGAAGCTATGGGAGGGGGAATAAGTGTACAAAGTGAAGTTGACAAGGGGTCTACTTTTGAAGTAATATTCTAAATCACATCACAAATCTACTTACTAGTTTATGTATATACACAACAGAAATTATCGATTTAAAAAGCTATTTACTCTTATTATAGTATGCTTCATATTTGTGTCTGTTAAGGCACAACTTATCATAAACGACACACACGTAGAGTTCATTTCCGTTCGTCCCCAAGCAGAACTATTTCTTGCTGGCCAGAAAACGTATAGTATTGACGACATTCTTCGGTTGAAAAACGAACTTCCATTTTCCCCTTTAACTGACTATAAAGAAAACTACGGTTTTTCTGATGATAATTTTTGGATTAAGTTCGAAATCAAAAACGATACAGAGCATACTGTTGATTATTATCTTGAAACAGGACGTCCATTTACAGACGAACTCACGCTTTATCAATTTGGGCCAGATGGGAGAAAAGATACCCAATATAGTGGTGACCAAATTGCATTTAAGCAAAAGAGTGTCATGCAGCGAAAATCGGTATTTACAATCCACCTTCTTCCAGGTGAAACAACCTCTGCCTTTATACATATGAAGAGTGATGGTCAAGAAGTTATGCTCACCTTAAGGTTATATTCACAAAATGAGTTTATGTTCAGGTCTTATAATGAACAATTATTCAATGGCCTTTTTTACGGTATTTTAATGTTGGCCTTCATTATATACCTATTTTTCTTTTTTGCATTGAAAGATTCCGTATTCATTTATTATAGTTTCTATGTATTATCTATTGCTATGCTGCAGTTTGCTCTCGATGGATTTTTTCATCAATATGTTATACCAGAAGGAGGGTTGTTATTAAATCAGTTAACACTTGCAACAGCACTTATTTGCTTGATCTTCCTTTTTAAATATATAGGTACATTTTTGAGGATAAAACATTACTTAAGACCTATGCACAAACTGTTTACAATTCTTTCAGTTATTGTTACCATTTGTCTTACTGCACTATTCCTGGCACCTAAATATTCGGCATTTTATTATCCGATTACTAACCTACTTGGGTTTGCTATATTGGTACTGGTCATTTGTTCAATCATCGTGCTAAAATTTAAAAAAGCACCTGTAGATATATTTTTTATTGCAGGAATATCCTTTTTAATTCTGGGTTTCGTATTCTTTATACTGAACAATTTTAATTTTATTCAAAATTCATTTTTCACTGAGAACGGCACAAAATTAGGTATAGGACTGGAGATTATTTTGCTATCCCTATCTATGAGCAACAGAATTCGAGGCCTAAGGATGGAAAACGAAATGAATCATACATTGGCATTACAACGTGCGGAGGACATGAACGACATGAAATCCTCATTTCTTTCTAATATCAGTCATGAGTTACGAACACCACTAAACTTGATTATGGGGGTAGCTACCTCACTTAAGAGCACCAAAGAAAATAATAATCACCAAGAAAATTATGATCTTATATTAAAATCATCAGAAACCCTTTTGGGATATATTGAAGATATATTGGACTTCACCATCATCGAGAAAGAAGGACAGCAACTAGAGAAAACCTCTTTTGACCTAGCTTCAGTTATACAGAGAACAATCTATGTCAACAAGAGAAAAGCAGAAATAAAAGGGTTGCAATTCGACTTTAGCCTCTCAGAAGAGCTACCCAAAAAAGTAATTGGTGACCCAACCAAACTGAAACAGATACTGAACAATCTTCTTGACAATGCGATAAAATTTACATCGTTAGGTTCTATAAAAGTTCATCTTGAACCAGTTATCATAAAGGGCGAATCCATTAAACTTAAAATAACGATTACAGATACTGGCATAGGTATTACCGCAAATAAAATGAGTACTATTTATGAGTCTTTTGCCAAAAGATCCTATATCGATAAGCGAGAATTCAGTGGTCTTGGGTTAGGACTATATATCGTAAAAACTTACGTAGATCTGTATGATGGTACTATTAAGATTAGTAACAACAACCCAAAACCAGGCACCAATTGTTCGGTAGTCTTAGAGTTTCAATTGGAAGAGGAAAGTCTTGATAATAAAAGTTTTAACCCTGTCGAAGTTTTGGAGAACCAGAACCATCATCTTGATAGATGTGATATCCTCTTGGTCGAAGACAATAAAATGAACCAAATGGTCATCAACATGTTCGTCAAAAATTGGAAAAATTTCACATTAACCATTGCGAACAATGGACAGGAGGCCTTGGAAAAAATCAAAGAAAAATCGTTTGACCTAATTCTAATGGATCTTCAAATGCCTATAATGGACGGTTTTGAGACGATGTCAATTATCAGGAGTGGCGAAGCTGGTGCTGCTATTATGGATATTCCGATAATCGTAATAACAGCAGATATTACAGAAAATACCAAAAGGGAAGTTCTAAGGTTAGGGGCCAATGATTATATGACCAAGCCAGTAAACAGAGAGCTACTTTTAAGCATGATAACAAAAAATATTAGCCAAACTTGGTCAAAGGAACATAAATCGTAATTCTTTATATTATTCCTTCCCTTGCTTCTTTACGTATTCCGTTTTATTCTTTTATTATAATAGCTACCTACTCTTTACTACAAAGATTATTTAATTCTTATCTTTCTAATGAATTATAATCTATAACTCACAAACCATGAAGAACTTAATCACAGTATTAATTTTTACAGGACTATTGATTTCTTGTAATACATCGGACAAAACAAAAAAGGCTTCGGAAGAAGTCTCAGAAACAGAAATGGCTACAGAAAGCTCATCAAAAGAAGCCAAAAAAAACTTAAAGGCTATTGAGAGCGATGAAGATTTAATTGCAACAGCATTAATGGCAGCTCCTGAAAAAAGTAGAGCTTCAGCTAAAGTTATAGTATTTAACATGGCGGGTGAATTTGTAACACTTAAAGAAGGTGATAATGAGTTTATTGTTCTTGCAGATGATCCAACCAAAGATGGCTTTAATGCCGCATGTTATCATAAGAACCTTGAACCTTTTATGGCAAGAGGAAGAGCATTAAGAGCAGAAGGCAAGTCGGCTGAAGATGTATTTGCAATGCGAGAAGAAGAAATGAAATCAGGAAAACTTAAAATTACTCCTGGTTCAACACTACATATCTATTACGGGCCTAATACCATGTACGACCCAGAAACTGCAGCTGTTGATGGCGCACAAATGCGTTATGTAACCTATATTCCTTGGGCCACTTCAGAAACTATTGGTATACCTGAAGCACCTACGGCACCAAATCATCCTTGGCTTATGAATGCCGGTACACACAGAGCACATATTATGATTTCACCTTTACCAAAAGATAAAGAGTAAAATTAATAAGGAAGTAGAAAAAAGAATACAAAGAAAAGAAAGTCCTGAAAAATATGAAAAAACCAATTCTAAACTACATTGGTTGGACGTTGATAGCTTTTTTATTAGGGTTTGTTCACATGCGTATCGTATTAGGACCTTCGCCAGAACCATCTTCAGGCGCACTGAAGATGTTTAATGGTCTTCATGAATTTGTTTTCATTTATGTAGGGTCAATTATCGGTAGTATTATTGCGGTAATATTTATTTTACTAGATGTTTTCTACTTCAAAAAAAAACTTAGTAATAATACCAATGCAACTCTCATTCGTTTACTACTTATTATTTTCATTGCCATTGTGGTGGGGTCAACCCATTATATTTTAGAGGAAGTTGTGAATGTAATTTAATTTTACATACCCAATAGATTATTGCACAAACTCTATCTTAGCATTTATGAATACACTTGATATTAGAACAGTTGATGTTGTTCAATATTTACAACCATTACGAGAAGGAGGTTCAATGCCTGCTATTGTAAAGGCGGATGATGATTTTTTATACGTTTTAAAATTTAGAGGTTCAGGCCAAGGTAAAAAATCACTTATTGCCGAATTTATAGGTGGAGAATTAGCACGTGCTATTGGCTTAAAAGTCCCGGAACTAGTATTTATGAATCTAGATGATTCCTTTCGAAATACCGAACCAGACGAAGAGATTCAAGATTTATTGAAGTTTAGTGTTGGGCTAAATCTAGGATTACATTTTCTTTCAGGCGCCATTACCTTCGACCCACTGATTTCAAGGGCAGATGCTATGACTGCTTCAAAAGTTGTGGTGTTAGATAGTCTTATCAGTAATATCGACCGTACAGCTAAAAATGCTAATCTATTATACTGGCACAATGAATTGTGGGTTATTGATAATGGAGCAAGCTTCTATTTTCACCATAACTGGGAAATTTGGGAGAGTCACCTTTCAAGAACATTCCCTTTTATAAAAGATCATGTCTTATTAGAGCAGGCAAATGATTTAACCGAAGCAGCTCATGAAATTCATGGTTTACTTACACCAGAAAAAATCACCGATATTGTTTCGAATATACCCGAAGATTGGTTGATTAGTGACTCAGATTTTTTAAATACCGATGAAAAAAGAGCAGCCTATATTCAATTTATAACCACTAAACTATCTATGATTGATGTATTAGTTAAAGAAGCTGAAGATGCAAGATAGATATACCTTTAAGTATGCCATTATTAGAATCGTACCTAAAGTAGAGCGAGAAGAATTCTTTAATGTGGGCGTCATTCTATTCTGCAAGCGAACAAAGTTTTTAGATATTAAGTATCATATCGATGAAGAAAAGTTAAACGCCTTTTCTCCAGAAATAGAGTATGGAATATTAAATGATTACTTAAAGGCTTGGAAATTAATATGTGAAGGGAACGCATCTGGTGGACCTATAGGAAAATTAGATTTATCTGACCGATTCGGTTGGTTGACTGCTTGTAGAAGTACTGTTATTCAAAGTTCAACCACCCGATCAGGATTAAGTTTTGACCCACAGTTGGAGTTGGAAGATATATTTAATAAATATGTTTTGTAATTTACACTGATCAATTAATAATATAGGTGAACAAATAAACCATAATTTTTAAGCTTAAAATTTATCATGAAATCTTAATGGATTTCTAAATTGGTAACTAGTACTATTAATGGTGGTTTTGAAAAATCAAAACAGAACATTATGCATGATTTATTATTTGATTTTATCTCAAAATACATAACCCTTTCCAACGCAGAGAAGGAGAATTTAATTTCTTTAAACATTTTTCATTCTAAAAAAAAAGGAACAGTTTTACTCAAACAAGGGCAGCACAGTAAAGAAGGCTATTTTGTATTAAAAGGATGCATTCGAACCTACTACATCATTAATGGTGAAGAGAAAACAACCGCTTTTTATACAGAAATGGAAGGTGTAACACCAAATATTGTTACTAGTGGTGAAGCATCTGAGTATTTCATAGCGTGTAATGAAGACTCTATTGTAGTAGTTTCTAATCCAGAAATGGAGAGTGAAATTTTTGATAAATTCCCTAAATTCGAGACCTTGTGCCGTATACTATCCGAAGAGCTTTTAGCGAAACAGCAAATCGATTTTGACCAGTTCAAAACTACTTCTCCCGAACAACGCTACTTAAACTTATTAAAAAACAGACCCGACCTTATACAGCGAATTCCACAACATCAACTGGCTAGTTTTATAGGCGTTAAGCCGCAATCATTAAGTAGAATAAGATCTAGAATTCTAGATAAAAAAGTATAGTCTTCATTTCTTCACTTAAGTGAACGTTTTCTGCACTCGAGTGAGTTTAGTTTTGTGTCAAACATATAATGATGCAGAACAACATTTTAATTGTAGCATTGACACTTTTATTGATGAATTCATCAAATCTCAATGCGCAATACACAGAAGAGGAAACCAAAACTAACAGATGTTTTATAGGGAGCACTCCCTTCATGTTCTTTAATCTAGATTCAAATGAGCGACCAGATTTTTATCAGCTTAATCTTGGGTATCGCATAACACACAAAGATGTAATTGCTGTCGAGTTTAAAACGTGGCGATATTTTGAACCATTAGGAATCCCCTATGGTAAATCGCGTAATGATAGTGCCGAAAATTTCCCAGGGTATATTCGAGAAAAAGGATTTGCACTTGCCTATCAACGGTTTTGGTGGAAAGGTTTATATACAGGAATTCATATTATGAATGCCTGGCAAAATTTTATTGACGAAAATGAAGATAAAATTGACAATGGCTTTCAAATTTTTAATACCTATCGAATTGGGTATCACATAAAACTTTTTAAAGGAAGTTTTTTCATTGAACCGTCTATTGCCATAACACATAGACCGTACCACACCAAAATGCCAGATTCATTTAAGCAATTAGATGATAAATGGTCTAAATTCTTTTACGGAGAGCCAGGGCTGCATGTTGGTTTTAATTTTTAAAACACTTAAATATTGACCATTGAACAATAGAACCATAAATACCAAACAACTACTATCAACTCTATGGATATTTTTAACTGTTAATTATATCTTCTGTGATGTATTCTCTCTGTATTATTCAGAGTTTTTAAAGCAGTTACTTATAGGCGAAATTGATGGCATTTTATTTACCGAAAAATTTCTACTCTCTTTTGCTATAATTATGGAGATCCCGATGTTAATGATAGTACTCTCCAAAATACTTAACCACAAACAAAATAGAGTACTAAATATAGTTTGCGGAGTCTTAATGATTGTTGTTCAGATTGGTAGTTTATTAACTGCTAACAATACGCTGCATTATTATTTTTTCAGCTTCATCGAGATTTGCACTTTGGTAATCATAATCTGGTTTGCATGGAAATGGATTACTCCTGAACAATTGATTAAAACGGATAAAACAACAATGCAAACAAGATAATAGTAAAGGAACCAATTAATATAAAACTCATTCAAAAGCAAACAAATGAACAAATCATCACTCTTATATTTTCTTTTTTTTATCGCCAACGTATGTTATGGCCAAAATGATGCTCAAAGACTAAAGGGACTTGACCAAGACATACAAACCTTACTTGAATCTTATAATGCAGTTGGTTTATCTGTATCGATTGTAGAAAAAAAAAATATTATATATTCTAAAGGTTTTGGTTACAGAAATTTAAAAAGCAAACTACCTGTTTCTGAGAATACAAGTTTTCATGTAGCTTCTGTTACAAAGGCATTTACGGCTTCTTTATTGGGAATTTTAGCATCTAGAGATAGTATTTCTTTAAAACAAAAGCCATCTTTTTATATTCCAAAACTTCAATTCTTCAATAATGAAATGGACAATTTAATTACTATAGAAAGTTTATTGTCCCATAAAAGCGGCATTGGAAATCTTGATGGTTCTCTTGTTCTTTTTCCTGAGAATAATAGATTAAAAGCTCTTGAAAAACTAAAATATCTAAAGCCTAATGGTAAAATCAATGATAGTTGGTTATATAGTAATGCAGGCTATACAATAGCTGGCGCAGTTACCGAGCAAGTTTCTGGCCAAAGTTGGGACAAGAATATTGAAAGTAGAATTTTTAACCCTTTATATATGACCAATTCGCATACCGATGTGCAAAAAATGAAATTCAAAAACAACTATTCTTTGGGCTATGGATTGTTACATGGAGAAATTAAAAATGTTCCTTTTGAAAATTATTTTGATTATAGTCCAGCTGGTGCTATTAAAAGTTCATCAAACGATTTGGGCAATTGGATGATTACTTGGTTAAACGAAGGCAATTTCGAGGGTAATCAAATAATACCCCAAAATTATGTTTATGACGCTACCACAATACATAATATAAGACTAGGGCAAAGAGAAGAAAATTCTTTCTTATTTGGTGATGGATTCGGTTGGAGAATGGAGTCGAAAAACGGTAATTACAAAGTATATCATGGCGGAAACACTTCTGGTTTTACATCACTCGTTGTTTTGTATCCGTATAAAAAACTAGGTATTACAGTACTGACCAATCAACAAAATTCTACACTACCATATATAATAGCAGATATAATAACAAATAGGATGTTACAAATGCAAAAGATGGAAATCAGTGAATACCCTATTATTGTTTCTGATATTTACACTAATGACAAGGTTCTAAATGCAACAACCCAAGAAAAAAAACCAACTTATAAATTATCAGATTTTTGCGGCAAATATTTCCACCAGGGTTATGGAAAATTAGAAATAAAGGAATTAAATGGTGTTCTTTATGTTTCTTATCCAAGCATCACTTATAGACTCGAATATTTATATAACAATACATTCAAAATGAAGCTTGATAAAAATGGTTCTCAAATACTGAATCCAGATTTTTTTGAATTAGCTTTTTATTCAGATAATGGTGGTATAATAAATACTATGAAAATTAATCTAGCATATGAACCTATAGAATTTGTTAAGTTAATTACGGATTAAGGTTTAAAAGTAATTGTAACAACCGATAAAATACAGATGATTATGCTTTTTAAATACCAAACATATTTACTATGTTTATAGCAAATCAAAAAGCCCGACATAATGGAATCATCTGAACTTCATAAAATTATTCAAGGTATTCCTAAAGCTGAACTTCACTTGCATATTGAAGGAAGTTTTGAACCCGAACTTATGTTCAAGATAGCAGAAAGAAACAATATTGTCTTAACATATGATTCTATTGAATCGTTAAAGAAAGCCTACCAATTCAATAATCTTCAAGAGTTTTTAGATATCTATTATGCCGGTGCACAAGTATTGATTCATGAACAAGATTTTTTCGACTTAACATGGGCATACCTTACCAAAGTGCATAGTCAGAATGTAGTACATGTAGAAATATTCTTCGACCCGCAAACGCATACAGACCGAGGTATTTCTTTTGATGTAATGTTTAATGGCATTTATAAAGCATTAGAAAAAGCCAAGAACGAGTTAAACATTTCCTATAAACTAATTATGTCTTATTTGAGGCATTTAAGTGAAGAAGCAGCATTTGAAACATTAGAAGCTTCCCTCCCATTTAAGCATTTAATTGATGGCGTAGGTTTAGACTCCTCTGAAATGGGAAATCCGCCAAGTAAGTTTGAAAAAGTATTTAAAGCATCTGCCAAAAATGGTTATAAATTGGTAGCTCATGCTGGCGAAGAAGGTCCGGCAGAATATATCTGGGAAGCCTTAGATCTTTTGAAAGTCGTTCGAATAGACCACGGAAATCGATGTTTATATGATGAGAGTTTAGTGCAAAGATTAGTAAAAGAGAAAATTGCTTTAACCCTCTGCCCTACTAGTAATGTTGCACTCAAGGTTATTCAAAAAATGGAAGAACACCCTGTTGCTCAAATGCTTGAAAAAGGAATTTTAGTTACTATTAATTCTGATGACCCAGCGTATTTTGGCGGTTACATGAATGAAAATTATTATGAAACAGCAAAAGCCCTAAACTTAAATATTGACCAATTAATGCAACTAGCCATCAATGGTTTTGAAGCAAGTTGGTTAAGCAAAGAAGCTAAAGAGAAACGAATTATTGAAGTAAAAGACTATTTCAATTCTTTAAGCACATAAATAAGTACTCTCAATTGAAAAATTTTTATAATTAGCTCTTGGCCAACGGAATAAAAACTTCAAATTTCGCACCATTTCCAGGGCTACTTTCTACTCTAATTTTTCCTCTATGGGTAAGTACTATTCTTTTCACTATAGCTAAACCAATACCTGTACCTTGATATTCTTCATCACTATGTAAACGCTGAAAAATTTCAAATACTTTGTTTTCATATTTCTGGTCAAACCCTATTCCGTTATCGACTACAACAATATGAGCATATTTACTATCTTCGGATAAATCAAGATTAGGATATGATTTACCCTCAATAATATCTCCGCTTACTTCTATTTTAGGGAATTCATTCTTTTTAGTGAATTTAATGGAGTTCGTAAATATATTGAATAACAACTGTTTAAACTGAATAGGCCTTACCGTAATCTCACAATCGTTTAAGACTTTAAGAACTGTCTTGTGTTCTTTCAACTCTTCACTCAAAACATCTTTTACATCTTCAACAAGCTTTTTAAATGACACATTCGTTAAGCTATTGTCAATTGTTTCGGCAAAACCGTAGGTCAATAGATCTTGAATAAGGTTACGCATTCGTGCAGCAGAAAGGTCAATTCGCTCTAATTTATGTTTTCCGTTAGCAGATAAATTATCGAATTCAGTATCACTTACTTGAGAAATGAACATTTGAATTTTTCTTAAAGGCTCTTGTAAATCATGACTACAGATATGGTTAAAAGATGCTAAATCATTAATCATCAACTCTAACTTAATAGTCTTAATCTCTAACTGATTTGTCCGTTGAAAAACCTTTTTCTCTAATTTTTTAGAAAACTTTTTAAGCTTCTTATGCGTTTTTTCTAGCTCTACCTTATTTCTTCTAAGTTCTAATAAGTTTATGACTTGTTCAGAAATAATTTGGAGCGACTCTTTTTGATTGACTGTCAAAGTTCGAGGCTTTCTGTCTATTACACATAAAGTACCTAAGGGTAAACCATTTGAATTTCTTAAGGGAATACCAGCATAGAACACGATATTAGGGTCACCGGTAACCAAAGGGTTATCATGAAAACGAACATCATCTCTAGCGTCGTTCATTGTGAATATGGCATCATTTCCGGTAATTGCATGCGCACAAAATGCATTCTCTATTGGAGTTTCTGAAACAGCTAAACCATGGTGAGATTTAAACCATTGCCTTTTATCATCAAGTAAAGTAATTAATGATATAGGTGTTTGACAAATTTCAGCAGCAAGTTTCGTAAGGTTATCATAATCCTGTTCAGGCAGTGTGTCTAAGATAGAATATGAATTAAGAAGCGTAAGTCTCTCCTTTTCCTTATCATGAATCTTGGCTTTTATCATATTTTATATTCTAGTAGATATTTAAAATGAAAATAGTAAAAAACAGGAACAAATATAAAACATTAACCATCCTAGTTGTATAAATATAAGTCAATACCATTTAGGAATAGAGTAACATAAAATTAATCCTATTTACATTTTTTCAATATTCATAACTGAAAAATAAATTGATTTGACCTGGTGTAATGTGCGTAATGAGACAATTGTTAATTCAAAAAAGCACTAGTTTGTAAAAATAATTGTTAGTTTTGCATGGAATGAAACAAATTTTGCATAAAATAACAGCAGTTTTTATGGCAGCCGTAGTTCTGATGACTACGATGTCTTTTGCTGTTGACATGCATTATTGCGGAGATACATTGGTTGATTTTTCTTTTGTTCATCAAGTAGAATCTTGCGGCATGGAAAAAGCCCAGGTTATTGCAAATTGTGAAACTTCTATTGCATCAGAAAAATCTTGCTGTACCGATAAACAATTGATTATAGAAGGTCAAGAAGATTTGAAAGTTTCATTTGACCATCTAACATTAGAGCAACAAATCTTTGTTGCTTCCTTTACATTTTCTTACATCAATCTTTTTGAAGGAATTGAAACTAACGAAGTTCCTTTTGTAAATTACGCACCGCCCTTTCTCAAACAGGATGTGCAAGTACTGCACCAGACATTTTTAATTTGATTTATTAGACACTTCCGATAAACATCGGACATTAAAGCCCTTTGCAATTTTGTTTTGGGCATGTTTTGTTGTTTTTATTTTTTTTTGAAAACTATCAAAATCATATTAATATAACTGTCTAATATTCAATTCATATGCTCAATAAAAGCATCAAGTTTCTTATAGATAATAAATTGGTTGCTGTTCTTTTACTCGCACTCTTTGTGGGTTGGGGAATTGTAAATACCCCTTTTAATTGGGATACCGGCATTCTACCTTCTGACCCTGTAGCTGTAGATGCCATTCCTGATATTGGAGAAAACCAACAAATTGTTTTCACCAAATGGCAAGGTCGTTCGCCACAAGACATTGAAGATCAGATTACCTATCCTCTTACTACAGCGCTCTTAGGTATACCTAGTGTGAAGACCATACGTAGTTCTTCAATGTTTGGCTTCTCTAGTATTTATATCATTTTTGAAGAAGATGTCGAATTCTATTGGACCCGAAGCCGAATATTAGAAAAACTAAATTCTTTACCTAGCGGATTATTACCTGACGATGCTAATCCGGCTTTAGGTCCCGATGCAACAGGTTTGGGTCAGATTTTTTGGTACACCTTAGAAGGTCGGGACAACGATGGTAATGTTACGGGAGGTTAGGATTTACAAGAACTGCGAAGTATTCAAGATTACTATGTAAAATATGGATTGGCCTCAGCAAGTGGTGTTTCTGAAGTTGCATCTATTGGCGGTTACGTTCAAGAATATCAAATAGATGTTGACCCTGAAAAGATGCGCCAGTATAATATTGGTTTAAGTGCTATAGTAAAAGCAGTCAAGCAAAGTAATCAAGACATAGGTGTACAAACTTTAGAGATGAACCAAGCCGAATATTTAGTCCGTGGCTTGGGTTATATAAAATCAATTTCAGACATTGAAGATGCTGTTGTTACTTCTGAAGATTTCACCTCTATTCGTATTAAAGACATCGCTAATGTTCATTTAGGCCCTGAAGCAAGACGCGGTATTTTAGATAAAGAAGGTGCCGAAGTTGTTGGTGGGGTCGTAGTTGCTAGATACGGTGCAAATCCACTAGAAGTAATTAATAATGTAAAAGAACAAATTGCTGAAATTTCATCTGGACTACCTAATAAGGTTTTAGCAGATGGTCGTACTTCACAACTTACCATTGTTCCTTTTTACGACCGTACAGAACTTATTCAAGAAACATTATTTACACTAAAGGAAGCACTAACATTAGAAATTCTCATTACCTTTTTGGTCATTATTGTAATGGTTTTCAATCTTCGCGCATCCATTCTAATTTCAGGATTATTACCAGTTGCCGTACTCATGGTTTTCATTGCGATGAAACTCTTTAATGTAGATGCCAATATTGTTGCCCTTTCAGGTATTGCCATCGCTATCGGCACAATGGTGGACGTTGGTGTCATACTTGCCGAAAATATGATCCGACATTTAGAGGATGAAAAGTTACGTTTTCGAGAAAGTGGTATTGAATATACCACGAATGAAATAGTTTATAACGCAACCGCCGAGGTATCAGGTGCTATACTTACCGCTGTTTTAACAACGATTATCAGTTTTTTACCCGTATTTACTATGGTAGGCGCTGAAGGAAAATTATTTCGCCCCCTAGCATTCACCAAAACAATGGCACTATCGGCGTCATTGATTATTGCACTTTTTTTAATTCCACCAATCGCAGCATTCCTTTTTAGAAAAAGTAACATTAAGGAACGCTCTTTATACATAATAAATGGTGTGCTCATTATTCTTGGTATCATAGCAATCGCCTATGGTTATTGGTTAGGTCTTATATTGATTGGATTTGGAGTTGTTGCATTCTTACGTTCTCGCAGTTTATTTACTGCCAAGCGAGCTAACCTCATAAATATTATTATTTCAACCGTAGCCATTGTAATCTTACTGGCAGAATATTGGCGTCCGCTCGGGTTCGACCGTAGTATTATAATGAACCTAATTTTTGTTTCGCTTATTTGTTTTGGATTACTAGGTGTGTTTACTGTTTTCCAAAGGTATTATGATCGCATCCTTCGTTGGGCACTTCAAAACCGAATCCTTTTTTTAATGATTCCAGCCACGGTTTTGATTTTAGGTATAGTCATAATGCGCAATACCGGTAAAGAGTTTATGCCAGCGCTTAATGAAGGTTCCTTTCTTTTAATGCCTACCTCTTTACCACATGCTGGTGTTGAGGAAAACAAGCGTGTGCTACAACAACTCGACATGGCCGTTGCCAGTATTCCAGAAATTGAAACAGTTGTAGGTAAAGCAGGTAGAACAGAATCTGCCCTTGATCCTGCACCATTATCGATGTATGAGAATATGATTCAGTATAAATCTGAATATATGCGGAATACAGATGGGGAGCGACAACGCTACCGAATAAATGACGATGGCCTTTTTGTACTTAAAAATGATAAATTCATCATCAATCCGAACAATAAAACTGATGCTGATGCAAACTACGATGCTTCAAATTTGAGAACAACGGCAACTCATCATGACCTAATTCTCGATGATGACGGTGAATATTACAGAAACTGGTGACCAGAAATAAATAGTCCCGATGATATCTGGAATGAGATAGTTAAAGTAACCAAATTCCCAGGTATTACATCTGCGCCAAAATTACAGCCGATTGAAACAAGGCTTGTAATGTTACAGACTGGAATGCGAGCACCTATGGGGATAAAAGTAAAAGGTCCTGACCTGAAAAGTATAGAAGCCTTTGGCTTACAACTTGAAGATATTTTGAAACAAGTAGAAGGTGTAAAAAAGCAAGCTGTATTTGCTGACCGTATTGTTGGTAAACCTTATTTACTTATTGATATAAAGAGAGATCAATTAGCCCGATATGGAATTACAATTATGGATGTACAAGAAGTGCTTCAAGTTGCCGTTGGTGGCATGCCTCTTACACAAACAGTAGAAGGTCGAGAACGATATGGAGTTCGAGTTCGTTACCCAAGAGAACTAAGAGCAAACCCAGAAGATTTACGAAATATTTATGTACCTGTTGCGAATGGAAGTCAAGTACCACTTGGGGATCTTGTAACTATTAGATACGAGCAAGGCCCACAAGTAATAAAAAGTGAGGATACTTTTTTGATTGGTTATGTCTTATTCGACAAACTAGATGGTTTTGCAGAAGTAAATGTGGTGGAAAATGCACAAGCACTAATTGAGCAAAAAATAGATAGTGGCGATTTACTGGTTCCCGAAGGCATTAGTTATCGCTTTACCGGAACGTATGAGAATCAACTACGTGCAGAAAAAACCCTTTCTATTGTTGTACCTATGGCATTAGTCATCATCTTTTTAATTCTCTACTTTCAGTTTAAATCAGTTTCTACTTCGCTAATGGTATTTACAGGAATAGCCGTTGCTTTCGCTGGTGGATTCATAATGATATGGTTGTATGGGCAAGATTGGTTCTTCAATTTCAATTTATTTGGCGAGAATCTTCGAACACTTTTTAATATGAAGACCATCAATTTAAGTGTAGCGGTTTGGGTAGGTTTTATAGCCCTTTTTGGTATTGCTACAGATGATGGCGTAGTAATGGCCACGTATTTAACTCAGACTTTTGACAGAGAAAATCCAAATGATAAGAAGGGAATTCGACATGCAACATTAGAAGCTGCCGGTAAAAGAATACGCCCATGTTTAATGACAACAGTAACGACCATATTGGCACTTTTACCAGTGTTAACGTCCACAGGAAAAGGAAGTGATATTATGATACCGATGGCTATCCCGATTTTCGGAGGAATGATTATCGATATAACATCATATTTCTTAGTGCCAGTACTATTTAGCTGGAAAAAAGAATACCAACTTAAAAAAGCAAACAAATGAAAAATTGTATAATTATAATAGGTCTTTTGTTCGTTTCAACATTCGCTAAAGGACAACAATTACAAACTTATATAGACGAGGCCACAATAAACAGTCCAGAGATTCAAGCCTTCGATATTCGATATACTATTGCTGAAGAAAGAGTGGAAGAAGCAAATTGGTTACCCAGTACTGAAATTAGCGCTGGCTACTTTGTAAGTGAACCAGAAACGCGTGTGGGAGCACAACGTGCTAGAATTAGTTTGAAACAGATGCTACCTTGGTTCGGTACCATTAATGCACGTGAAAATTATGCATCATCAATGGCAGAAGCTGAGTTCATTGAGGTTACAATTGCCAAGAGAAAATTGGCGTTATCAGTTGCCGAAACATATTATTTGCTTTATGAGGTACGCAGAAAACAAGCGATACTAGATGAAAACATTCAACTTTTAGAAACGTATGAACGTCTTGCACTTACCTCAGTAGAAGTAGGTAAAGCTTCTGCAGTTGATGTACTACGTCTGCAAATAAGACAAAATGAATTAGTACAAGAAAAAAAAGTTTTGGTGCAACAAGCATTAGGAATTCAAGCAGCTTTCAACAATTTACTTAATAGGCCATATAGTCTTGCAATAGAAACAGTACAGAATTTACAGTTGCCCGAAGAAGATTTGATGACTAGTTACGATGCGTTATCACTTAACCCCGAACTACTCAAATATGATAAGCTTTATGAATCAGTCATAAAATCTGAACTAATTAATCAAAGAGAAAGTTTACCAATGATTGGTGTTGGAGTAGATTACCTACCTGTGAGTGAACGAACTGACATGGCCTTATCTGAAAATGGAAAAGATATTTTGATGCCAATGATTTCTGTATCCATTCCGATTTTCAATAGTAGATATAGCTCTATTTCAAAACAAAATGAACTCCGTCAACAAGAAATTAAGAGCAAAAAAGAATTGCGATCAAATGTTTTGGAGTCTGCTTTCGCCAAAGCGTTGTCCCAGCGAAATCAATCGCGAATTAAATACGAAACACAAATTGAAAATCTTAAACAAGCTAAAGATGCAGAAGAAATATTAATCAAAAACTATGAGACAGGTACAATAGATTTTAATGATGTTTTAGATATTCAAGAGTTACAATTAAAATTTCAAATGAACCAGATTGAATCTGTAAATAATTATTATTCGCAAACGGCGATCATTAATTATTTAACAAATCAATAAATGAACGATTAGCGTCAAAGGAAATCCATAATAAACGATAATTTGTTTTAAATAGTAATTCTATGAAACTTATACTCAACATTTCACTACTAGTACTGATTGTTTCTCAATCCATTTTTGCACAGCAAAAAAACGGTAATAAAGACCATTTAGCTGTGCATGAATACACTTTGACCATTAAGAAAGAGATGGTTAATAAGGCAGGTAAAGAAGTTATGGGAATGACCGTGAATGGGACCATACCAGGACCAACACTCGAATTTACCGAAGGAGAATATGCAGTTATACATGTTAAAAATGAAATGAGCATGGAAACTTCAGTTCATTGGCATGGGTTACTATTGCCGAATTTTCAAGATGGTGTTCCGTATTTAACAACACCACCTATTAAACCTGGTACAACGTTCACTTATGAGTTTCCTATCAGGCAATCGGGAACTTATTGGTATCATTCACACACCATGTTACAGGAACAGAGTGGCGTTTTTGGCTCTTTGGTGATACAGCCAAAAGCTCAAACACTTGAATATGATAAAGAACTGGTTTTGATGCTGTCTGACTGGACGAATGAGAAACCACGTAATGTGTTACGTAATTTAAAACGTGGCAACGAGTGGTATCAGATGAAAAAAGGGACTTCAACACCGTTAAATAGGGTTGTAGCACGTGGAGCTTTTGGTGCACAACTAAATTTTTGGAAACAACGAATGGAAGGTGCAGACATTGCAGATGTATACTATCCAGCTTTTTTAGTTAACGGTAAAGAAACGGTTGAATATCCAGAATTTAAGTCTGGAGAAAAAGTCCGACTGCGTATCATCAACGGTTCTGCCTCCTCGCAGTTTTGGATGACCTTTGGAGGAGAGCTGCCCATATTAGTATCTGCCGATGGACTCGATGTCGTTCCTGTAGCTCGTAATAAAACCTTTATTGGGGTAGCAGAAACTTATGATTTTATCGTTACGATTCCACAAAATGGAAAAATTGAATTTAGGGCAATGGCACAAGATGGTTCGGGAACAGCTACAGCTTATTTTGGAGAAGGAACAGTACTGAAAGCTAAAGAACTTCCGCGTCCAGACAAAATAAAGATGATGCAGCAAATGGCGAAAATGGACATGAAAATGGGTGCGCACGCTTTAAAATTCCAACCCAAAGAGGACGACCGTTTTGAGATGAAAGAAGAATATGGAATGCAGATGGATGAAATGACCATGAAAACAGATGCTGTGATTATGGATCATAGTAAAATGGATCACGGTAAGATGAAAGAGAATAACTTGAAGATGGAAAATATGGAAATGAAATCCGATTCCACATCTATGGATCACTCAAAAATGCCTTCCGACAAAAAAGTAATGGACCATTCCAAAATGAGTGCTATGCAGATGAGTGGCATGAACATGTTCGATGAATATAATTATGAATACCTGAAAGCAAAGGAAAACACTACGTACAGTAAAGACCTTCCTGTTAAGAAAATTCTCTTGAATCTAACAGGAAACATGAACCGGTATATATGGAGTATGAACGGTGTTCCATTAAGTGAAGCAGATAATATAAAAATTAGTAGTGGTGAGGTCACTCGTATGACCTTTAATAATCTAACCATGATGCACCATCCAATGCATTTACATGGTCATTTCTTTAGGGTAATTAACGAAAACGGTGAATATTCACCATTAAAACATACCGTAAATGTGCCGCCAATGCAAGAAATTACCATAGAATTTTATGGCAACAATGGCGACGAATATGGAGATTGGTTTTTTCATTGTCACATTCTTTACCACATGATGAGTGGTATGGCGAGAGTAATAAGTTACGATACTCCACGAGATTCTAGAATGGCGGAATTTCCAGTATCAAAATTGATAAGCGAAGCAGATATGTTTTATTCTTGGTCTATGTTAGATGTCGCGTCGCATATGACCGAATTTAATTATGTTGCCTCGAACATACGGAACCAATTCAATGTCAAGGGTGAATATGGTTGGAATCAAAATTTAGAAGCGGAAATCACATACGAACGATACCTACACGATTATTTGAGAATTTTTGCTGGGGTGAACGTAGAAAATGAAATGGAAGACAGTTTAGATGAAATATCGACAACTGCGATTGCCGGAATTCGATTTTTAACGCCTTATTTATTTAATCTTGATGTACGGATAGATAACAAGTTAAGACCTCAAATAAGTTTAAGTCGTGAAATTATGATTTTTCCACGAACTGCCATTTTCGGAAATTATGAATATCAAGCAGATTTTGGATGGGTAAATGACTTCCCTACAAGTATAGACTATGAAAATGAGGTTGTTTGGAATGCTGGTATAGAATATTTTTTATCACGTAATTTTTCGTTGATGGGAAGCTACGATAACCGTTTTGGAGCAGGTGGCGGACTATCATTAAGGTTTTAAATATGAACAATAACTATAAAAAAGACAGTCTATCATTAATAGGGGCTGTAGCATTAGGTACCGGTGTAATGATTGGTGCTGGAATATTTGCCTTATTGGGTCAGGTCGCTGAACTGTCAGGTAATTTATTTCCACTTGCATTCATTGCCGGAGCCATAATTTCGGGATTTAGTGCGTATGGTTATATTAAAATGTCAAACGCATTTCCATCCTCTGGCGGAATAGCTATGTATTTGGTGAAAGCCTACGGAAAAGGAACTGTTGCGGCATCAGGTGCACTTTTAATGGCGTTTTCAATGATAATCAATGAAAGTCTGGTCGCCCGAACTTTTGGTTCTTATACCTTACAGCTTTTTAATGTGGGCAACAATAGTGTTTGGGTGCCAATACTAGGTGTAATCTTAATAGTCGGTGCCTTTCTAATTAATATTTCTGGCAATAAAATTATTGGAAAGTCATCATTAATTATGGCTATCATTAAGGTTGGAGGTATCGCTATATTTGCAATAGGCGCTCTTTGGGCTGCTGGATTTTCTTTCCAAGATGCTATTTCTTTAAGCAATTCAACAAATTATGCGATAACAGATTATTTAGGTGCATTGGCATTATCCATTTTGGCGTATAAAGGATTTACAACTATTACAAACAGCGGTGGGGAAATTGTTAACCCAAAAAAGAATGTGGGCCGGGCAATTATAATTTCTCTTTCAATATGTACTATAATATATCTATTAGTAGCATTTGCGGTTTCCTCTAATTTAACTATCTCAGAAATTGTAGCAGCCAAGGATTATTCATTGGCCGAGGCTTCGAAGCCAGCTTTTGGTCAATACGGATTATGGTTCACCGTTGGTATAGCAATAGTAGCTACCATATCTGGAATTATAGCCAGCATCTTTGCCGTATCAAGAATGACAGCAATGTTAACAAAAATGAAGCTCATTCCGCACAAACATTTTGGAATGCCTGGTAATATTCAAAAACATATGTTGGTTTACGTTGCTGTTATAGCAATTGTGCTAACTATATTTTTTGATTTAAGTCGAATAGCATCTTTGGGTGCAATATTTTATTTAGTAATGGACATCGGCATCCAATGGGGTATACTTCGAAATTTAAGAAAAGAAATTAAAGTTAATTCAGCCATAATTATAATTGCAATACTATTAGATATAATAGTTTTAAGTGCCTTTTTATGGATTAAAGCAAGCACCGATATAACAGTCATAATTGTTGCATTAGTGGCTATGACACTTATCATTTTAGGAGAAAGATGGTTTTTAACTGACTACAAAAACATCAAGGAATCAGCATAAAAAATGTATATAAATAATTTAAAATTAATAAAAATGAAAAATATGAAAACAATAGTAAAAACGCTACTGGTTATAGCATTAATCGGTACGGTGGTTAGCTGTAAGTCAGCTTTCAATGCCACCGAAACAATGCAGGTTGATGAAAATAGAAGTGCCATTTATCAAGAAATCATTTCAAACCCTATTCAGTTTACCAATTTTATCAGTGAGGCAGAAAAAAGTGAAGAAGCTAAAAAGATATTGATGAAAGCTCATATGGAAAAGATGGAATCTGGAGATATGAAAATGATGATGGATAAAAATCCTGAAATGAAAGCAAAAATGCAATCCCATATGCAGATGATGATGGAAAAAAATCCTGAAATGATGCAAAAAATGCAATCTAAAATGCTCAATAAAATGATGGAGAGTGAAGAGGGTCGTAAAATGCTGATGGATGAAATCCATAAAAACAAAATGATGAAAAAAGAAATGAAAACAAAGATGATGCAAATGATGGATGAAAACCCTGAAATGATGGAAGAAATGATGCAGAAAAAGCCCGAAATGATGAAGAAGATGAAAGGGAAAATGAAGAATGAAGGATAATAAATTCCTCACTAAAGATTGGGGTAATTACAAATGAAAATAATTAATTAACTATTAAAACTATACAATTATGATGATGTGGTGGTGGATACCCATACCGTTGATGCTTGTATTGGCAGTATTTCTGTACAACAGACGAAATGGACAAAATACCGTGAAGGAAGAAAAACCCATGGAAATTCTGGACAGTCGATTCGCAAAAGGTGAAATATCTAAAGAAGAATATGAAGAACATAAACGAACGTTGAATATTAAAAATTAAAAACAATGAAATATTATTTTAATAAAACAGTCAATGGAACCTTCGAGGAGGTAATAGAAAAAGTGACAGAAGCCTTAAAAAAAGAAGGCTTTGGTATTCTTACTGAAATAGATATTCAGAAAACCTTAAAGAAAAAACTGGATGTAGATTTCAAGAAATATAAAATTTTGGGTGCTTGTAACCCGCCATTTGCCTATAAAGCTCTAGAGGCAGAAGATAAAATTGGTACGATGTTACCTTGCAATGTCATTGTTCAAGAAATAGAGTCAGGGATTATTGAAGTTGCCGCAGTTAATCCGATGGCTTCAATGCAAGCTGTAAACAATGAAGCACTTAATAAAATTGCATCAGAAATAACGGCAATGTTAGAAGATGTAATCAAAAAATTATAGCAATTAATTAATAAGTAAATTTTAAACCTCAACACAATGAAAAAAGTACACGTTACAACAACAATTCTTGCAATGGCACTTATAAGCTTAACCGCTTTATCTTGTAAAGACGATAAAAAAGAACATGTGAATGGTGATAGCCATTCTGAAATGACTCATGATGAAAATAAAGATAACACCATGGAACATGATAACATGGATATGGCATCCCATGATGGGCAAATGACCAGTTCAAAACAAGTAGTTGCAGATTATATGACTTTAAAAGAAGCCTTGGTTGCTAGTAATAAAGATGCTGCTGCAAAGGCAGGAACTAAAATAGTTGGAAGTTTACAAATCTTTGATATGAGCGGTTATACGGCATCACAACAAAAGGAACTCAAAGACATTATTGCTGATGCTACAGAGCATGCCGAGCATATTGAAAAAAGTGAAATGGACCACCAACGTGAGCATTTTAAAACGTTGAGTAAAGATATGATGGATATGGTAGCGATTACAGGAACCGATGCGACACTATACCAACAAACTTGCCCAATGTACGACAAGGGTAGCGCTTGGTTGAGTATGGACAAAAATATTGAAAATCCATATTACGGAAGCAAAATGATGACCTGTGGTAAAGTGGAGAAGGAGATTAAATCTACCATGTAAATATCACTTAAAATCTTCAAGGTAGTTCCGTCGCTTTTTTTACGGCGGATTCCTTGTAGTATTAAAAAAGTTTAAATGAAAATTTTTAAAATCATAGCATGGGGATTATTATTTGCTTTTGTGGCGATTCAATTTTTTTCCACAGAACGCAATCAAAGTAGCGTGGTACCAAAAACAGATTTTTTGTTGGTCAACAATCCACCACAAAATATCAGAACCATACTACAAGAATCCTGCTACGATTGCCATAGTAACAATACAGAATATCCTTGGTACAGCAATGTACAGCCTGCAGCTTGGTTTTTAGAAGACCACGTTAAAAATGCTAAAGGCGAATTGAATTTTAATCTTTGGAATGAACTTTCCGATAGAAGGAAGTCCAGTAAATTAAAGTCAATAATAAATCAAGTGAAAGATGATGAAATGCCACTATATTCATATACATTGATTCATAAGAATGCCATTTTGAGTGATTCAGATAAGAGGGCGCTAAATAATTATATGAATAGTTTATTGGAGATTTTAGAATAATCATTGCTAAATAAAATACATATGGAAACTTACGACACACTTTCAGAAGGCATCCACAATTTACAAAAGCGTGGATACACTTATGATTTCAATTTGAAGCACGAGCATATCGAATGCAATGCGTTAAAATTGAAATTACATCCCGAAGATTTTGAAGTAGATGAATTCTATCGATTTGAAGGCATGAGCAGTACCGACGACAATAGCATTCTATATGCCATACATTCTAAAAAAGGGATTAAAGGCCTTTTAGTTGATGCGTACGGTGTTTATGCCGAAAATATTTCAGAAGCCATGCGGAAAAAATTAAAATAAAATGCAGCAAATCCTTCACATCAAGAACATGGTTTGTGACCGTTGCAAATCGACTGTATTACGCGAACTCAAAAACTTGGGCTACACGGTTGATGCGGTAGAATTGGGACAAGTCAAAATTAGTGGAAAAAGTGAGGTGGAGTTGTCTAAAGTAGAAGATGCACTTCAAAGCCATGGATTTGAACTTATTAAAGATGAAACAGATAGCTTAATAGAAAAAATAAAGATTGCTCTGATAAAGAAAATTGAGAATCAGGACAACACTAATCTATCCAACTATTTAACAAAGCAGATTAATAAATCATATTCGGCACTGAGTAAAATGTTTAGTAAAACAGAAGGAATGACCATTGAAAAATATGAAATCAATTTAAAGATTGAAAATGTAAAAGAAAAGATTCAGTTAGGGCAACTCAATTTTTCCGAGATAGCGTATAGTCTTAATTATAACAATAGCGGACATTTGGCGAGACAGTTTAAAAATATTACAGGAATGTCCATGACCGAATTTAAGAACCTACAACAATGGGACAGAAAATCCATTGACCAAATTGTGTAAATAGTATCCAAAATCGTACTAATGAAAATGCTGAACCAGAAGTACTTTTGAACAATCAAATAGTATTATACCTATGAAACATACATATCACATTCACGGTATGACCTGCAATGGTTGCCGTAATCACGTTGAAAACATACTATCAAAAGTTGATGGTGTAAGTAATGCATTTGTGGATTTAGAGAAGGCTGAGGCCACGATTGAAATGGAGTCTCATATTCCTATAGAAAATTTTCAGAAAGCGCTGCTAGATGATGGCGGTTCATATAGCATTCATAATGTAGGGGAACATCAGCATCACTCGGAAAAGAAAAAAGAAAAACCAAAAGGAACAGGAACAGGTACGTTTTACTGCCCCATGCATTGCGAGGACGATAAAACCTATGATCAAGCAGGCGATTGTCCGGTTTGTGGAATGGATTTAGTGGAAGAACAAAGTTTAAGTGCAACCAATTCAGAGCAATGGACATGCCCTATGCACCCAGAAATTATTCGCGATGAACCAGGAAGTTGCCCTATCTGCGGAATGGATTTGGTGCCTTTGCAACCAGACCTTTCCGCAGAAGAAAAGACATATAAAAAACTTTCAAAAAAGTTTTGGATAGCACTTGCTTTAACCTTGCCCATCTTTCTCATTGCCATGAGCGAGATGATTCCTAATAATCCGCTGTACGATATTATGGAGCAGAAATGGTGGAACTGGATTCAGTTTGCACTTTCTATTCCCGTAGTCTTTTATGCCACATGGATGTTTTTTGAACGCGCTTACCGAAGTATCAAAACGTGGAATCTGAACATGTTTACCCTCATTGGCATTGGTGCCGGTGTGGCTTGGCTTTTTAGTGTTTTTGGAATGTTGTTTCCAGACTTTTTTCCTCCGCAATTTAAAACGGAATCGGGTGCGGTACATGTTTATTTTGAAGCGGCAACCGTTATTCTTACGTTGGTCTTAATGGGTCAGGTGCTAGAGGCACGTGCTCACAGCAAAACAAATTCTGCCGTAAAGGAACTGTTGAAACTAGCTCCTAATAAAGCTGTACGTGTTGTAGATGGAATTGAAGAAGATGTTGCTATTGAGAAAATACAAAAAGGCGATACGTTGCGGGTGAAACCGGGAGAAAAAATTCCTGTAGATGGAGTTATTATTGAAGGACAAACCACCGTTGATGAATCTATGATTTCGGGTGAGCCTATCCCTGTTAACAAAACATTGGAAGACAAAGTAAGTAGTGGAACTATAAACGGAAATCAGTCTTTCTTAATGAAGGCCGAAAAAGTAGGTAACGAAACCTTACTGTCTCAAATTGTACAAATGGTAAACGACGCCAGTCGTAGTCGAGCTCCTATTCAGAAGTTGGCAGATACCGTTTCTAGTTATTTTGTACCAGTAGTGGTGATTATTTCGGTGATAACATTTGTGGCTTGGGCCATTTGGGGTCCAGAACCTGCGTATGTATTTGCTCTGGTGAATGCCATTGCTGTTTTAATCATTGCCTGCCCTTGTGCTTTGGGTCTTGCTACTCCCATGTCTATTATGGTTGGGGTCGGTAAAGGAGCTCAGAACGGAGTGTTGGTTAAAAATGCCGAAGCCCTAGAGAAAATGTATAAGGTAGATACTCTAATTGTTGATAAAACAGGAACTATTACCGAGGGTAAACCAACGGTAGAGGCTATTGGTACCTCGAGAGGGGATTATTCTGAAAAAGAAGTATTACAATACATAGCTTCCTTGAACAATTCTAGTGAACATCCACTTGCGGAAGCAACGGTGAAATACGGAAAAGAAAAAGGGGTAGAAATCTTGAAAACCGAAAACTTTAATGCTGTAACCGGAAAAGGAGTAGAAGGAAAAATAAAGGGCAAAAAAATAGCTTTAGGGAATGTTAAAATGATGGAACACGTTAATGCTACTCTAAACTCTGAACTCGAAAATGCGGCTAATGAACATCAAAAGAAAGGCAAAACGGTATCCTATCTAGCCATTGAGAAAGAGGTAGTTGGCTATGTTGTTATTGGTGATAAAATAAAAAGTACAAGTGCCGAAGCTATCAAAGCACTTCAAGGGAAAGGGATAACCGTAATAATGCTTACTGGCGATAATTATGATACCGCACAAGCGGTGGCCAAAGAGCTAAACCTCGCGGACTTTAAAGCGGGAATGCTTCCAGAAGATAAATTAGCAGAGGTGAAAAAGTTGCAGGAACAGGGTCATATTGTGGCTATGGCAGGCGATGGTATTAATGATGCACCAGCTTTGGCAAAAAGTGATGTTGGCATAGCCATGGGAACTGGAACTGATGTTGCCATTGAAAGTGCCATGATAACTTTGGTAAAAGGTGATTTACACGGAATTGTAAAAGCGAGAAATTTGAGTGATGTCGTAATGAAGAATATCAAGCAAAACTTATTTTTCGCATTGATTTATAATACTATTGGTATTCCAATTGCAGCCGGAGTGCTATACCCTGTTTTCGGACTCTTATTATCACCAATGATTGCTGCTCTAGCCATGAGTTTTAGCTCGGTATCCGTTATTGCAAATGCACTGAGATTAAAAACTAAATCAATAAACTAATTTCTGTTAAAACCCCGAAGAGATGGATAGCACTAAAAATATGAATCACGATTCAATGAAGAAAAACCAATACACAAAATTTATTGGAATGCTAGCAGCTTCATTCGTAGCCATGTATATTACAATGTATTTAAATACATATGCTATTGACCATGTATATCTTAGCTTAACCAGGTTTTATATGACTTGTTTAGGTATTTCTACAATGGCTATTATCATGTTTGTAGCAATGCGTAACATGTATAAGAATAAGAAGAAAAACAAAGCCATTATTGTCGGTAGTATCGCTCTATTTATAAGTGCATTAATGTTAGTTCGAACACAAGCACCAATTGTTGGTGATGTATTGTGGATGAAAGCAATGATTCCACATCATTCCATTGCAATTTTAACTAGTGAACGCGCAGCTATACAAGACCCAGAAGTGAAAAAATTGGCTAATGATATTATTGAAGCACAAAAAAAAGAAATAGAAGAAATGAAGGCGATGATTACGAGACTTGAAAACGAATAGTTTTCAAATTTAAAGTGTAATTATTTACTTACTTAAGTACTGTTATTATGAATAAGAATATTTTATATATAGGGATTGCTGTATTCGTCGGTTTATTTGCTGGTTGGATTATTTTCGGAAATAATGGTTCTAAATCGAACTCAAAATCAACTATTTCTGATACACATGACCATTCTAATGAACCCCAAGAAGAAGTATGGACCTGTTCTATGCACCCACAAATTATGCTACCAGAACCTGGTGATTGCCCTATTTGTGGAATGGATTTAATTCTTGCGGAGACTGGCGCAGAAGAACTTGCTATAAATGAGATAAAAATGTCTAAAAATGCAATGTCTCTCGCTAATATTCAAACAACCATTGTGGGGAGCAATACCCCTTCGGAAAAAGATGGAATAATATCGCTTTCAGGGAAAATTGCTGCAAATGAAGAGAATAACAAGGTGCAAGCGAGCTATTTTGACGGTCGTATTGAGCAACTAAATGTAAATTATGATGGCCAAAAAGTAACTAAAGGTCAACTTTTAGCTACTATTTATTCGCCAAACCTTGTTGCAGCACAACAAGAACTAATAACAGCTGCTTCTTTAAAAGAATCACAACCTGCACTCTACAAAGCCGTTCGTAATAAATTGAAAAATTGGAAGCTTTCAAATACACAAATCGACGCCATAGAATCTTCAGGTAATGTCCGTGACAACTTTCCTGTTTATGCAACAATTAATGGAACTGTTTCAGAAGTAATGGCACGTGAGGGTGATTATATAAAGCAAGGGCAGCCTATTCTAAAAGTAAGCAATCTAAATTCCGTTTGGGCAGAGTTCGATGCATATGAAAATCAAATTTCAAATCTAAAAGAAGGTCAAAAAATAAAGATTTACGCGAATGCATATAGTACTAAAGAATTTGATGCATCGATATCATTTATCGACCCTATACTTAATAATGCGACTCGTACTATAACAGTGAGAGCAACCATAAAAAATAATGATAATTTATTTAAACCTGGTATGTTCGTAACAGGCAAGATTCAAGGAAAAACAGTAAAATCAGAAATGCTTAACATACCTGCCTCTGCTGTAATGTGGACTGGTGAACGGTCATTAGTTTATATAAAAACAAACCCTAATGAGCCCATTTTTGAAATGAGAGAGGTTTCTATCGACAAGCGAAATGGAGAAAATTATAGGATTAGTGCCGGCTTACAAGATGGAGATGAAGTTGTAACAAATGGTATTTTCACTGTAGATGCTGCAGCACAACTACAAGGAAAAAAATCAATGATGAATAAAGGAAAGGTAGTCAAATCTGAAATGCCAATATCTCAAATGAAAATGAAATTTCCAGAAAGCTTTAAAAATAGCTTTAATGACGTAATCAAGCCTTACCTTGAAATGAAAGATGCTTTTGTAAAGAATGATGTAAAACAAGTTTCTGCCTTCGCGAAAAAGACTTCCAAGTCTTTAAAAGCATTAGATACAGGAAGTTTGGGAAAAATGGAACAATTACATATTAAGAAAAGCATCGAAATGATCGATGCCATTTCAGAAAATGATGATTTAAAAAATCAACGAAATTATTTTGTTTTGCTAAACGAAAATATAGTTCCTATAGCAATGAATGCCGATGGTAATAATCAGATACTATTCGTTCAAAAATGCCCAATGGCAAATAATAACAAAGGGGCAATTTGGTTGAGTACTGAAAAGGATATTAAAAATCCATATTATGGTAATGACATGCTCACCTGCGGTAGTGTGATTGAAGAAATCAACTAATGTTTTTTTTAATTAAAAAGATTTTTAAAAAAATAAAGCCTTGTAAACATAGAGTCTACAAGGCTTTGTATTTAAATAAATTAGCATTTTCAAATACATTCTTAAACATAAAATACTTGTAGTCATATTGAAAATTTCCGGTATTTAAAAAAGCTTTTCACTTTTGTTTAAATAGAATTTCAATCATATACTAAATGAAGAAAGCCCTACATCATAAGATATAGGGCTTTTTTTAAAGCGGAGAAAGAGGAACTATCCATAATCTACATTATCGCCTGTTTTCGGGCGATAAACAAACTCTTAATTTTAAGGTCCACCGAATTAGCCCCTTTTTAACAAAAATTTGGGTGTTTTGGGTTATCTGCCTTTAAATTAACGGCAAATAAGCTCATTTACGAAATTCTAATACGTAATCTACATTTCTAAAAAAGCAATATAATATCTTCTTTAAAATATAATACCATCCTTTATTTGAACTTTACGAATTACGACTTGGTGTCCTAACTCTTGCTTTATTTGAACTTTAAGCCAAGATACCGTGTTCAATTCTTCCTAAAGCATACATAACCTTCTGTACGCCTCTTGCACTCTTTAAAAGTGATTCAGGGGTTATCCCGCCCAAGGCTTTTGACTTTGTCTTTAACCACTTTTCAAAGTTAGTTTTATCCTCGAAAACTGATTCGCCGTATTCCTTTAATCGAATTTGTTCTTTCTTTAAGTTTTCCATTCTTTAATTTGTATGGTTATGATTAACGACGTGGTGTCCTAACTTATCCTTTATTTGAACTTCAGTTTAACTGGATTCTTTACTATAATACGTCTTTATTTGTCCAGTCGGTATTTGCTATACTTAATAATCAATCCTTCTGCCGCCCTTATCATCATAGGTTCCGCACGAGTAGTCCAATTAAGAGCACCATCTTTTTCAAAATCTGAATGTCTTTCAGTATCTATTGCATTAGCATTTGAAGAAGATATCATGGTGCCACTTTTCAAATCATAAATTTTTATGGAGACTGAAGACCTGTTGCTTGTATTAAAAGAGGATGATTGGTTATTTGTATAAAAGCTACTAGCATTATTGGATATAATTTGTCCCCTAACATTGATTAAAAAATCACAATTCGAGTTTTCATATAGCTCTTTTAGTTCCGACTGGGTTGCTTCAAATTTTATTTCCGGAGCGACCAATACAACATTTCTCAATGAGGTAAGGTCGATTAATGAGTCTCCAAGAATTTTGTTAAACTCCTCGTGTATTTCCTCATAAAGTCTTTTGTTGTTTTCGATTTTTGAATTGGATCTTACGTCATTAAGGATCCATTTGCCACTACTAAAGTCCAAATTCTTTCCTGTATCGAATTCATAGGTATATTTTCCGCCAACACATGAGTAACTGAGAATGACAATAGACATTAATATTAGGTTCTTAAAGTTTCGGTTTCTCATATCAAAATGTTTTACAACATACATATAATCCTTTATTTGAACTTTGTCGCTATAGATGGGTCTTTGGTTAAGAGCTTTGGTTATTTCTTAGTTATTCATATATCTGTTGGCAAATTCCTTTTAATTTTTAAAATAACGTCTTGTCTTGATGACCAATCGTTTAGAACTGATTTATTTTCAGAAATCTTAATTTCTAACTATTTCTCTAAATTATATACAACTTTTTGGAAGTCCAAATATAGCTGAGATATGTTTATTTCGGTCTGTTTTTTTCTGTCTACTGTTTCCAAGTAGATGTTCTCGATTACAATAGATTTATCAAATTCAATGAACTCTACTTTTCCAGGGTTTCCGTAAAGTATTCCACTTATTGCTATAAACCTGTATGCCTCCTCTAATATTTCGTCATGAAAAGTCCACTTCAGTGTTCCGAAAAATGGCTGTCGACAGTCAATTAAGGATTCATCGATTCTCTCGTCCAAATGCTGAAAAGTATTTCTTGGAGAGTTAACATATTCTATTGGGGTTATTAAGGGGTAGTTTTTATCATTAGGTAGAACTTTATATATTCTTATGAATCTCCGAATATTGTCCAACAAGCTCCAAGCGTAATGGAAAACTTGAGGATGTATTTTATATTCTTTTCCTGTAGAAATCCCTAAAATTCTACTCTGTAGTTTTCCATAATTATAGTCAATAATATCAATTGTGAATCTCAAAGAGTCCAGTATTAATAACTGTTTTTCATCAAGCAAGGGTAATCGACGTAGTACAGAGGTTTTTTTTAGCAACATTTTTTAAAATTTACCACCACTTATATAAGTACATTTCAACTAAATAATATATCTGGTGTTTAGCTTAAAATCGATGTATTTAATTGCCCTTTATAAAAGATTTCCCAATGTAGCAATTGTATTACGTATGCTAAAGTCGAAGACCCAAATAGCGTAGAGCGGCAACACATTTTATATATGACTCTTTCTTCTTTTTTCATAAAGGTTGCAAAGTGTGTTTCTCGGAAATTACAACTAGTCTTTTCGATGCACGGGTTAAGGCAACATAAAGATGTTTTGGACATTTGAATTCATGTGCATTAAGTACAACAACATTTTCGAATTCCAACCCTTTGGTCAACAAAGTTGTACCTAGGCACCTTCCAAATACCTTTCTACCAACTCGTCTCAACTTATTTCTTCTGTTTTCCATTGCGGTTTGCACACTAACATTATCGTTTTGTGCTTCCTTTAGAGCCCAATAAATTGAGTCATATAAATCTCTTCTGTATTTCCTGATATCTGGTAGCTTCGAAACAAGAGTGAGTAGTTCAGCTACAGAAGAAAATGAGCAGCCAATACTCATTTGATTGGCGTATTCATTCACTGGGAACACAGCATTTTTATCCTCTTGACTATTTTTTCTTTTCAATCCTTGATCGTTAAACCACCTATTAAACGCAGTCTTATTAAAAAGCATGATTGACATTTCTCGAACTATTGAAATCGGCTCCTCAACATCGATTCGATCTGCAATTTTTGCTAGTTGATACAGTTCCTTGGCATCAATGGACTCAAGCATGTTCAATCGACCACCAAAATTTTTCGCAAATTTCAAACGTGGTTGAACGGTATGCGAAACTGGATGAATGAAAAGGACATTCTCTAAATTAAGAAGATCTCTGATTTTCTTTGCATAATCTGAGTATCCATTATAGACTTCATTAGCAGACCAAGTGTGGCTCTCAATAGAGGTAAATGAAGATAAATATATTGGCTTCTTTGACAGTAGCAATTGTCTAATGCTTTTTAGGTCTTCCCCAAGCTGAGTATTGTTCTGCCTCATCCATCGCTGTGGTTGGTAAAGCTCAAATTTTTTATCAGCGTAGCCAACCATCTGAACAGGATTGTCAAGGTCGACCAGAATATCTCCATTAAATCCAAAAATACCTTGAAGCGGATCCCCTAAAATTCTTGTAGGAAGTATAGCTGCCAGAACATTGATGAAATTGTGTTGTGAAATTGAGCAGTCTTGATACTCGTCTACAAATAAACCAGAATATGAGCCTTTGACCATTGATGAGACACATTCCCTTGCTAGTAGAAGTGTTGCCCTCTCCAATATGAAGGAGTAGTAGACACTTCCTTCATCCTGATTCGGGATATCATTATCAATATGGAAGGCCTGAACATAACGTTGGCAAAAACTTGAAATCGTTTCTATCGAAAAGCTTGACTTTGGAATACCCTCCTTAGCAACCTTTTCCTTAATAGATGATATCCCAGCGTGAGTATGTGTGAGGACCAACTGCTTCCCTGTTTCAGACAAAGCTTTAAGACTTGAGCTAATAGTATATGTCTTACCATAGCCAGCTGGTGCAATTAACATCGATTTTCTATGTGCCGTAAAGTCCATAATATCAATCATTGTCAATCCAACTAGAGAGTTTAGAAAGGATTTTACCAAAGCCTGTCGAGCTTGGTATATTTTCGTCTATTAAGCATATTTTACCGGCGAACTCACCGTGATCAACTCTTTTAAACCACTTCTTTGATCCGGCAACTTCGCCAATCGCCGAGCGTAATTCAATCGACTCATTATCCATCCAATTATCGTTCAAGGTTATATTGCACTTGGCTTGAAGGCTATTTTCAACTGCCTGAAGGCTATTTTCAACTCCTTGTTGGTCTAACTCTTCAATCCTATATTTCAAAAGTTTTTTTATTCCTTGCCATTCAAGGTCTTTGAAAAGTTGCTTTTCGAAAGATAAACCGTACTCGCAATCAATAACAGTAATGCCCAATGCTTCCACTGCCGTTTTTTTTTCTTGTACATTCGGTTCATCAGAATCACAGTAAAGGCACGTTCTATACCCGGCGGCATTAAATGCATTTGCATACTCTACCATTTCTGAACCATGTCCATCCGCAAAGCGAACTCCGAGAAATGCTGAATTTGGTTTATTTATGCTAATTCTAGATTGATTCAATGCTCGACATAATCCGACTTCGGTTACACCCTCACAGACTATAACCGACTTGCAGAAAAATGCCTCAGGGTTACTTCGCAATACACCTTGAAGTTGCTTGTCCAATCGAAAAAGTGAACCTTGCCCTTTTTTAACTCTAAATATGTCTGTTGCGTCCAATTCTACTATCACATCTCTTGAATGGGTTGTAATTATAGACTGGGTATTGGAATTGCATTTTAGCGATTGAGCTAAGTGCTGTGCTCTGTCAGGTTCAAGTCCTTGCTCTAGCTCATCAATTAGAATAGTGCCACCATTATTTGTCAGTTCACTTTGTATAGCCAATGAAATAAGTCTTTTTGAACCTTTTCCTTTTAAACGAAAGGGCGTACTTCCCGAGTGTAAAGAGACCTTTCCTTCGTTTACCGTAAGATCTCTGAAATCAATAGTTGTACTGGCATCTTTAATATCAATGCCAAAACCTTTTGCTGTTGCAATAACTTTTTTAAGAGGCTCATCTAAGTCGCTGAAATCGGAGTTGTCAATTTTCCTTTTTGCCTCTCTTAACGCGTCTAATAGAGGTCTTTCATCAGCACCCTGGCCAGCATTTTTGGGCACAAGCGAGTACAGAGGATTGCCTTTACTCCATGAAAAGTGTCTATCTACATAGTCGGTAATGGAGAATATACTAAGTTTCGCTCTATCTTTTGAACTGATTTCTTTATCTTCTTGATAAGGTCTTTTGGAAATCACACACCACTTAGGCTCAAGACTTTTGTCAACACTCAGTCTTATTGTCAACAATTTGGTGGAACCATCTGTTTCTTTTGCAAGTGGATCGTCAAGTATCTCTCCTGTTTTTGCCAAGAATCGAATATATAACCCGAACTTTTCATCTAGGAGCAACTCTTCAGGAACATTGTAGACGCTGACTTCAAGTTCAATGGGTTTTTCTAAATTACCATTATGAAAGTCCGTATCGTGAAAGACCAAGTTCCATTGTGAGCTAAGTGCTTTATCAATTGAGTCAAGAATTGTGCTTTTTCCAGAATCACCTCTTCCTATTAGACAAATGAAATTCGTTTCGCCAAAGTGACATTCGAATTCTCTAAACCCTCTATAGTTAGATATTCTAATTCCTTCAATTTTCGCCATTCTTACTCTTTATTTGTAGACAGCAATTGGATAGCTACATTTATATATAATATTTCACTTGTGCCTAAGTTAATCAACTATTTATTTGGTCTTACTCTGGATCCTTCGTTTATTTGAACTTCTCAATTTTGTCTATAATTACAAATATTTTATCTGGGTCAACATTTTCATCATACATTCTGAAAAAGTGAATAGCCGTTGTATGAGCAATTTGGTTTGCACTTATTGTTTTATCAGGAACTTCTCCATCTTGTTGCCATGTAAAACATGAATGTTGGACGGCATCGATTCCCGGATATTCGGCTTTAAATCTGGCAATGAATTTTATCATTTTTTATCCTTTATTTGAACTTTACACGATAGGCCTTTATTTACCAATCAAAAATAAATTATAGTTTAACTGATATTCTAGGCCGATAAACCGTGCTGTATATCTCCAACTTCGTAATCCTTTATCAATATATCAGCTGGCACGTGTAATCTTTTATTTATAGCCCTAATATGGTTTAGGGTCAATTTTCTAGTTCCACTGAAAAGTTCGGACACCCGAGACCTACTATTTATAATTTTACCTAAATCACCTTCACTGATTCCATTCTGCTCCATCATAAATCTGATTGCCTCCAAAGGATGTGGCTCTTCTATATGGTAATGTTCATTCTCATATTTTTCAATGACTAGAGCCAATAAGTCGAACTCATCAGATTCAGGTGTTCCTTCTTCTGCATCGAATATTTTATTGAATCGTTCCAAATACTGTCTGTACTGATTTTCGGATTTGATAATTTTGATTTCCATAACTCTAACAGTCTTTTGTTATAGCTTGAACTATAAAGGTTATTATTTAACTAAAGGCTTTCTATGTCCAATTTATCATACTCTTTATGTGTGCCAATAAACCTTATAAAGGCCGCATGTTTTTGATAATTGAATTTAACGATCAATCTAAAATCGTTACGACAAATATTGAATATTATTTTACCATCCTTAACCACATCTGCAGTGTTGAACAATGCTGTCACCTCGTTAGAATTTTTAAACTCAGTGTTCTTGATAATACTGTAAAAAGCCCTTAACTGTTTTTCCGCTTTTGGGTTCTTTTTCCAGAATTCAATTAAAGTGCTTTTCGAATATATTCTCATGATTAAGATGAATACCTTGATACAAATATATTTATTATTTCCCGTTATGGGAAATAATAATTGTTAAAATTTCCCGAAATGGGAAATCGGCTTAAATCATCAACTGGCTCATTATTTAATTCAATTCAAGGAATTACTCATAATGCCCTAATTAATCGTTTATTAAGACTTTAATTTTTTTATGAGGAAGACTTAAAAAAGTTGAAGCTTTTTCAGTAAACATATCTTTTGGATCATCAACATTTTTAAAAGTTAAACCAACGGCAAAATCTTTAGCTGAATTAATATGTTCAATTTTCATATTGACCAATTCATAAGTGCCTTTATCTATCTCAAAAATATCATATAAATAAATTCCCTCTACCATCCCTTATTTGACCTTCTACTGTTCGTTATAATCATTCTCCCATTCTTTAATATAAATATCCAGTTGTAACAATACCCAATTTACTTTTTCCATATGGAATTTTTCAGGATCATATTTGCCATTGATAGCGACAAGCTTACTTTTTACCCATTTTTTAAACTCTTTATATTCGGGGTGCTTGGGCTTGCCCATAATCTTCAAAAAGTCATAAAAACCTGGTAGGCCGCCAACATCCTCCGGGGGGCAGCCAAGCTCGCCGGAGCAACAGACCGGAAATGGAATTGTCAAATCATCTATGATCATTTCCAGAGTCAAGGAATGTTCCCAGTAATCCCCGAAATCATATAGATAATGCAATTCCTTGCTTTTGGATTTTAGAACGTCACAGATTTTTATCCTTTGAGAATCTATTACCTCATGGGGACCATTAAATCCATCGTCCTCAAATTGTTGGCCGATACGATAGCTATCAATAGTGAATTCGTATAGGTGATAGTTCTCCCACCCCATAACAATTTGAACAATATGGTGAAGCCTGTAAAAAGTGATATCGGATGGCACCAAAAATTCCCGCCATATTTTGGGATTACTGCCTTCCAACTCGATTCGAAACTTAAAAACGCTACTCAATTTTTAATCTTTTATTTGAACTTTGTTTTGGAATTTACGAAATTTCATTGAGTACGAGACGGGGCTTGTCATTCAATGCAATTTGATAAAATTAATGCTCGAAACTATTTTTCTTTGAAAGGAGACGCAACGTTTTTGGATGATTGACATCTATTTTAAAATTGCTTTAATGAAAACGAAACTTTTTTTGCTTTTAATATTTGTAATATTCTTGGGCTGTGACAAAGATAAAAATACGGAACCTTCACTCCAAGATAACTCCTTCATAGCCCAAAGAGCTAATGAAACATGGAAAGGAACTACGGAAATCGATCTGACCGCCAATGACACTCTAATCTTCTTAGCTGTGGGTGACCGCCTTGATAATGGTGTGATGGTTACCAAAATTAAATTTGATGGCATTGGGTCCTATAAATTAAATGACCGTGAAGGTATTTACTACAACACTTTGGGTGGTGATGTTTTAATTAGTCAATATGCGATTGAAGATGGTTCTAACGGTTTATTTTCGATTACTACTTACAATCAAGAAAGTAGATATATTGAAGGCCATTTTGAACTGCCCCTAAGGGCTACTAGATTAAATAATCCTGAAATAAAAGACAGCTTACTTATAATTTCCGATGGGCTTTTCAAAGGATTTATTCGGGAAGATATTTTAGAATGAAAAATCAGCTATCTTTTATTTGAACTCTAAATTTCTAACACTTCATTGAAAAGTCTAAACTCAACATCCATAGGAGTTATTTCTGCATAAACTCTTCTTACTTCTCTTTGATAATTAATATACATATCGTAATTATTCATACGGCTCCAAGCTACTGGAATTCTACTAATCTTGGATTTATGAAGTAGTAAATCTTGAATAATATTATCTATTGGGATATGGAAAAAAATATAGTTCTTTGTTATGCCCGGCACTCTACTTTCACCTAACGCAAACAAATACTTCAAATTCATATTAATCCATTTTTGAGCTTGTCCTATGGTAAAATCGATGGCACCATAATTTGTTTTAAAGGCTTTTATAAGTTCGATACATTTTAGTTCATGGGAGATATCGAAAGAAATTTGGTCATTAAAATCCATATTTATTAGTTCATCTGAAACACCTATCAAAACTTTACTGATTTTTTGATATTTTTCCTTTGATTGATTTTTAGCCATCCCATGAATAGTTCTATTCAAATCTCTATACGACCTATTAGCACATGCAGTTCTAAAATCCAATTTAGGATTAAGATAAACTCTTATCCAAAAATCCTCAATGTCTTTAGGTGTTAGATTTGTCATTTAAATTTTTGATTGCTCGGCCATTCTTTATTTGAACTTTGATTTGATTATATCTGTATTGACTCCTTCTGCTCTTAGCTTCTGTTCTAGATCATTTCTATCAAATTCATTTAAATCTTTACCTACTAAAATATGAATTGCGTGTCCCTTAGCCACATAGACTTCAATCAATTCAACCAGTAGTGCCTTTTTGTATTTTGTATCCTTGATAGCCATCCTATTAATTTTTTAATTATACTATTCAAATTCCGACATGGTGTCCTAATCAATATTATTTCTATCCTAACAATGGCCATTCGCCATATTGCCCTTCTGCTTGTTCTATAACTTCTTTTAAAAGCTTATCTAATTCTGAGAAAGGAACTTTTCCTCGTAGTTCTTTTTTAACGGCTAAACGTATGGCTGCTCGTGCATTTTCTTTTTTGGTCCAATCTAGCTGAAGGTTTTTCTTTACTGAAGCTACTACAGTGTGGACCAAGTCCTGTACCGGTCCCGCTTCATTTAAGATGGCGCTATTTGCAGATAGTAGATCATAAAAAGCGAGTTCGTCTTCGGTAAGCCCTAGTTCTTTTGTTCGCTTATCGTCTTCTTTCATCTCATTTGCAATGTCTAGCAAATGCTTTATTGCTGCAATGGAATCTAAACTGTTCTTATGGTATTTGCCCAATACTTTTTCAAGTTCGTCTTTAAGCTTTCTACCTTTTTTAATGTTTTTGCTCATACGTACTTTCAATTCGTCATTGATGATACGGCGAAGCAACTCTATTTTAATATTTTCTCCTCCCTTGTCTTTTACAATGGCTTGGAAAGAATCATCTACGATAGAAATATCAATCTTATCTAAATTGTACATGGCAGCTAAATCTACAATAGCTTGAGATTCCAATGACTTACTAATAAGGTCTTTAATACGGTCATTTTTAGTTCGCTGAGCACCTGGAGGATATTTAATCTTTCGTATCTGTTCCCTGAACTTTTGAATAATAGCCACTTCTTCTTGAATCTCCCAAATTCGTTCATCTGAATTGGTCATAGCCATCAACTCACTCAACTTACGTTCTTCTTTTAGGTAGCCTTCTGTTGTTGCATCATCTTTTAGCAATCCATTTAGGATATTAGTGGTCCACTTCATTTTCTCTGTTGCCGGCAATTCATTAATGACATCCAATTCAAAACCACCTACCAAAGATTTAACGATACTCAATTGTTCTAAACACAACTCCACAGCTGCATCTAAATCTAAGGTGGGTTTTCCTGCTCCACCGCTACCGGTATATTTTTTGGTGGCTTCTGCTAAAAAGCCTGATATGCCAATAAAATCAACTACCAATCCATTCGGTTTTCCTTCAAAAACTCGGTTGACACGTGCAATGGCTTGCATCAGGTTATGACCTTTCATAATCTTGTCCACATACATAGTGTGTGCGCAGGGTGCATCAAAACCAGTAAGCCACATATCTCTCACGATTACCATTTTCAAAGGGTCTTCAGGATTTTTAAATCTTGACTTTACCGCTTCCATAGCATCTTTGGTCCGCATATGCGCATTCCAACTCACAGGGTCTTTTCCAGGGCTGCTGGTCATGATTACTGCAATTTCAGGGCAATCGTCCAGAGCAGATAAGGCATCGTACATTTTAACGCAATTACGGCGACTCATACAAACTACCATAGCTTTGCCATCTAAAGTTTTAGTACGTGCTGTAAAGTGTTCTAAAATATCTTTAGCTACAGTCTTTACCCGGTCTTCTGAACCTGCAGCATCTTCAACAGCTGCCCAAACTCCTACGGTAGTGTCTTCTGCTTGTTCTTCAACTTCTTCTAGTTCTTGGGTGTATTTTGCTTTAATATTAAGCGGTACCATTTTTGGCTCGTAGTAGATGGGTACCGTGGCACCATCTTCAACGGCTTGTTTAATATCATAGGTGTGAATTGTGGGACCAAAAACTTGTTCCGTATCGGCATCTTTACCATCTACTGGCGTTCCTGTAAAACCTATAAATGAGGCATTCGGTAATGCACGGCGAATGTTTTGGGCAAAACCACCACTTTCAAAACCGTATTGGGTACGGTGCGCTTCATCTGCCATAACAATTAGATTATAGCGCTCGCTCAAAATGGGGTGCTGTGTTTCTTTGCCGTTTTCTAAATCTTTAAGTCTAAATTTCTCAATAGTCGTGAAAATAACGCCACCACCGTCAGAGCTTAATAATCTTCTTAGGTCGTCGGTACTTTCGGCATGCTGAACATCACCTACCAAATCTTTGGCGAGTACAAAGTTGTCATGCAATTGCTGGTCTAAATCAGAGCGGTCTACTTGTATTACAATAGTTGGATTCTTCAATTCTGGTCGCTGGCGTAGAATACCGGTTAGTATTGCCATACTGATACTCTTACCAGAACCCTGGGTATGCCAAATAACACCTAGTCGTCCATCTCCATTTGGTTTTATATTCTCTAGGCTACTTTCCACGGCACGACTGATACCCCAATACTGGTGGTACTTTGCGCCTTTCTTTATAATCTTGCCATTGTGGTCTTCATGAAAGATGAAATGTTGTAAATAATCTAATAGCGTCTTTTTTGGGAATAGCCCATGCAATAACGTTTCTAATTGTAACTCTGCTTTTTGCTCGGTATCATCTCCATCCAAACTTTTCCATGGAGCGAACCATTCTAAGGCGGATGAATACATACCGTGTAAAGCCTCCAGACCGTCTGATGCTATACAAATGGCATTATAATCAAATAACTGTGGAATATCCAATACATAGTTATGTAGTTGCCTATGTGCATTTTCAACCCCTACGGTGGAATCAAACGGATTTTTAAATTCAAAGACAATAAGTGGCAGTCCGTTGATAAAGATTATGAGGTCTGTACGGCGGCTGTTTTTGCCTAAGATGCTGACTTCGTCTGAGACTATAAAACTGTTGTTTTCTGGATGTGTAAAATCTATAGGATATAAGTGTTTTGCCTTTTCATTGCCCTGAGCATCTTTCCAAGCGATATCTATACCTTGGGTAAGTTTGCGGTGAAAATCTTGATTACGGTAAGCGACCTCCATACCCTCGTGTTGGGTAAATTGAGCAAAAGCTTCATTACGTGCCGTTTCTGGAACGCTGGGGTAGGTGGTTTTTAGAAAGTTTTTTAATTCATTTTCTAAAACTACTTTTTTAAGGTCACGTTCTAGTGCATTACCGGGTATATGGTTATAGCCTAAACTATTTAACCAAGCTATGGCAGCATTTTGGGCGGTATGTTCGTTTAAGCTCATAATGCTGAAGTTATTTCTTCCTCAAATTCCTTTAGGCGGACTTCCCCTGAAATGAGTTTGGGGAGTAAAGTGTCTCGGAGTTTGGTTAGAGTTTGGATTTCTTTCCTATTAACTGAAATCATTTCTAACTTCTTGAGTACAGAATTATTAAAGTTTTTCAATATTTTTTCTGGTGGATACACAAACTTCAAACTCTTTAGAACACCCAAACTCACATTTGCCTGTACCCCTTGAACAATGGATAAATCAATCTCATTTTGGGTTTGGATGGAGTTTATCCATAAATAAATAAAACCATTGTTCAATTCCTTATTGGTTAATCTTACAAATGCAAGTGCTTGATTGCAATTTGCATTGTCAAGATTACTTGGGATAATAGCAGTACGCCCAATTGTTCCTGCTATTGAGATAAGGATATCAGCTGTTTTTAAAATAGATCTCTTTAATTGTTTATTGTGTACTGAATCAGGAATATATTCTAAGCTAGATTCATTAATTAGTCCAAAATCATTTATATCTTTTACTTTCAAAAAAGGGATAGTACAAGCTAAATTGTCTACATCTTTTTTTCGAGGTGTAGTACCTTTAGATAAAGTGTCTATTAAATTTTCCAATTGTTTCACCTCCCACCCCTCAGGAATTTCACCCAACTCAGAGTCAATGAACTTGCCTTCTTGAAATGGACCAAAATCTACAAACCAATGTTTATAAAGTGCCATTGCCATGTCTTCGAGGGTTTTGTTCATGGCTAGGTTGTTTTCTATTTTGTCGTCTATGGAAGAGAGTATGCTGGCGATGGTGCGTTGTTCTGGGAGGGGTGGGAACTTAAATGATAAAGCACCTATTTCAGCTAAATTGATATTCGGCTGCGCAGATTGACCAGATTGAGAATTGACATATGCAATAGTTTTAGGGTTACGCAGTGAATATTCAACAAATTTCACTTCAACTAGGGGACTGTCAATTCTAATTATTCCAACTGCTTGATTTGTATTGGCAGGGCAATGCGAATCTTTAACTAGACCAACCATACCTAAATATGCCCCAGCCATCGAAAATAATATATCGTTTGGAATTAATTGTGAACGCTTAAGCTTCTCATGTGCATTTTGCGATATGAACGAAAAAACTTCTTGATTAATTGAACCATTATAATTTAAACTCTGAGCTCTGATATAATTAATTCCTGAATCTAAAAATTTATAGCCATATGTGGATGGTGTAGTACCTTTCGTGATAACACTTGTTAATTCAGAAAGCTTATATGTTTTCCAGTTTTCGGGCATTTTAATTTTATTGTTTTTATGTCAATAGATTAACGACCACTTTAACCATCATATCTTTATCTGCGGGGTGGCTTTGTGCAATCATTAGCGTAAGGGCAACCAAGGTGGTGTCTGCCACTATTTTTTCGCCATTTGGTTTGTATAATAATTGGTTACGTTCTAAGAACCATACAAAAATAAAGGCAGCTATACGTTTGTTACCATCTGTAAACGAATGGTTCTTTACTACAAAATACAATAAATGGGCAGCTTTTTCTTCCGTCGTTTTATATAGGTCAACCCCATCAAACGTTTGGTAAATGTTTTCTAAGGATCCTTTAAAAGAGTCGTCTTTTTCTTTCCCGAACAAGCCTTTAAACTGGGTTTGTCTACCTAATTCTTCAATGGCTTTCTTGGCTTCAGGGTATTCAATTTGTACAACGTCGGTACTGCCTTCTTTGGGTAATTGTAAGCGCTGGTGGTCATAATCATCTAATAACTCTAGAGCTGTTGCATAATTTGCAATAACTTGAATAAGACCTTTGGTTTCGTTATTACTTAAAGGATATTCTTCAATAACCTGTGCTTGTAATTGAGCTAATCGTTTAAATTCTGCTAATTGCTTTTGGCTTTGTTGTAATCGTTTTTCGTTAATAGCATAACCTTTAACCAAAAATTCTTTCACTATTTTATTTGCCCAAATACGGAATTGAGTACCTTTTTTAGAATTAACCCTATAACCAACAGACAAAATAGCGTCTAAATTATAAACATTAATAGTTCTCTTAACTTCTCTATCACCTTCTTGTTGAACTTGTGCAATTTTTGCACTAGTTGCCTTTTTATCTAGTTCATTAGAATTATAAATATTCCTTAAATGACGACCTATTGAAGTTCTATCAGTATCAAATAGAGCTTCAAGTTGGTATTGATCTAACCAAACAGTTTCTCCTTCAAGTTTTACATCTATTGTAACACCAGAATCTTTATCATGATAAATTACTATCCGGTTTTCTGTAACCATTTAAAATGTATTATTTTTTCTAAATAAAGTATGTTCATTTTTAAACTCTGTTCACGGAACATGAACATTAATATTTAATGAACATAACTAACTACAATTTATCAAAATTGGCTAAAATTTGTTCTTTTAAAGCTTCTCCTTTTTCAAATTGTTCTAATAAAGTAGATTTCAAAGTCTCCATTTTTTCTTCAAAGGGAATACCATCATCTTCTTCTGCTTCTGTACCTACATAAATACCTGGTGTAAGCTTGTAATCTTGTTTTTGTACCTCTTCTAAAGTTGCTGCTTTGCAGAAACCTTCTACGTCTTCGTAGGTTTTGCCAACAGTTCTCCAGTTGTGGTAGGTGTCCGCTATTTTGTCAATATCGGCATCTTCAAAAATTCGTAGTTTACGACTCGCCATTGTGCCCATTTTAGCGGCATCAATGAATAAAACCTCTTTCATCCGCTCGCGGTGCTCTCCATCTTTACCATCGCGATTTTTACTCAGGATAAATAAACAGGCAGGTATACCAGTGGTTAAAAAAAGCTTGTCTGGCATGCGAACAATACAATCGATCATACCTTCATCAACCATATACTGGCGCACATTTTTTTCTCCTTTTGTATTAGAGGTCATGGCTCCGTTTGCCATTACGATACCAGCGGTGCCTGTATCGCTTAAATGGTTCCAGAACGTTTGCATCCACATATAATTGGCACTGCCATCTGTTGTGAATTCTTCTCTTGGTCCAAAAAGTCTAGGGTCTTTTTCAGAAAGATCTTCAGGGTGCCAATTACTTACATTAAAGGGTGGGTTGGCAATAACATAATCTGCCTTAAGATTAGGGAACTTATCATCTAACAACGAGTTACCTAATTTGATGTCAAAAGATAGGTCTCTTAATAAAAGGTTCATTAGACACAAACGCAAAGTTTGTGAAGTCATTTCTTGTCCGTAGATAGATATATCACTTTTATTACCACCATGTTCTTTTATGAACTTTAAGCTTTGTACAAACATACCGCCACTACCACAAGCAGGGTCAAAGATTCTACCTTTGTAAGGCTCTAAAATCTCAACCAATAAACGAACAATACTACCTGGTGTAAAGAATTGACCGGCACCAGAACCCTCTGCCATAGCAAAACGACCAATGTAGTATTCATAAATACGACCAAGTATATCACTTTCAGGATTCTCTTTCTCAGAGAATTTTGGGTGAGATAATAGGTTTATTATTCCGCCAGTTTGTTTAGCCGATAATTCGCTCTTAACAAATATTCTAGGTAATAGGTTATTTAGCTGTGGGTTGTATGCAGATAATAGTTCTTGTATGACATCAAAGGCATCATCTATAATGACTTTAATATTATCCTGCTCCGCATTGTCCTTAAAATACTGCCATGAGGCTGTTTCTGGAATCATAAATGTATTTCGCGAGCGAAATTCATCTGGATCAGATAACACGTATTTCTTCTCCTCTTCATCTGTCGTAAAATAGGATGAAGATGGCTCATTGAGTTCATTGGAAAGTTCTTCTTGAACTACCTCAAAACGTTCACTTAAATGTTTTAAAAAGACAAGTGGTAAAATGTAATTTTTATAGTTGTTTTCAGAGACTGCACCACGAAGTTCGTTGGCAGCGTCCCATAACTCTTTTTCAAAATCAATATCTGCTTTTGCCATATTGGGTATGCGCTATAATTTGTTGGGGGAAGTTTGTCTTGGAACTAGCAAAATAAACAAACCTTTTTAGATTAATAGCTATCAAGCACAAATCTTAATTATTTATTTTTTCAAATGTCGCTTACAATAGGCATCTTCTACATTCTGCTCTTGATTCCAAAACACAACTCCACATTCTTTACAGTTTCGTCTACCTTGAATTGCTAGATATTTGTAGAGAGTAGGTTTAGATTTAATACCGACCAATTTCATTATATCTACAATAGGCAATTTATTCTCTTGATAATATGAAGCTGCCAACATCGCTTTTTGCTTAGCTTCTTTTCCAAGTCCTTTTTTACGACCCAATTGTATACCCCTTCTTCTAGCACTCTTAAGACCGGCAGTGGTCCGCTCTATAATTATATCACGTTCCAGTTGGGCTACGGCACCGAACAGTGTAATTATAAATTTGCCGTGCGCAGAAGTGGTATCAATAAAGGGGTCGTTAATGCTCTTGAATTTAACGCCAAGTTTCTCGAACTGATCAACCAATTTTAATAGGTGGGAAATACTCCTGGCAATACGGTCCAGTTTCCAAACAATTACGGTATCTCCTTCCCGAAGTTTTGAAATCATCAAATCCAAATCATGGCGTTCTGCCTTGGCCCCAGAAGAAACATCTCGGTAGATATTTTTCTCAGCGACACCTTCTTTCAAAAGTGCATCAATCTGTAAACTGGGGTTTTGGGTTTTCGTGCTGACCCTTACATAACCAAATAGCATAACGGTATAATTATAGCTCTAAAAATAAACTATTAAATTATACCGATAAAATGAACCGCTATTTATTTGAAATTCGATTTGATTAAAAAGTTCAATAAAACGGTCGTTTAAATACACTCCAGGTGTCCCTTAAAAGGTTAATTACGGGAACTACTAAAAGAGACTCCTAATTTTTCATAAGAAAACTTTGGACTAAACACTTGCTAGCACTCGTTGTTTCAACTCTCCATTCTCTATTTCATATAGCTGTTTGGCAGCATTAATAACTATATCGTCATGGCTTGCGAAAATAAATGATACACCATGCTCTTCGTTTAAATTCTTCATTAGCGCGACAATTTTTTCGGCATTTTTCCGGTCCAAATTTGCGGTTGGCTCATCAGCAAACACAACCTTGGGTTTTGAAACAATGGCACGAGCAATTGCTACTCTTTGCTGCTCTCCACCCGATAGTTCTGATGGCTTGTTTTCGGTTTTGCCCCCAAGACCAACAATTTTTAGGATTTCCTCAGATTGTTTTCGTATTCCTTTTTTTGAAAACTGTTGAAGGTACATTGGTAGTTCAACATTCTCTTTTGCCGTAAGGACAGGAATAAGGTTGAAGGATTGAAAAATGAAACCAAAATTTCTCATTCTCGTATTGGACATCTCCTTTTTATTGGAATAATTGATTTTCTTGTTCTCCAACCAATATTCTCCCTCGTCGGGTTTATCCAGACACCCTAATAAGTTCAATAAAGTTGACTTCCCCGACCCTGAAGAACCTGCGATGACGCTAAAGCAGCCTGGATAAAATGAGGCATTGACATTATCCAGAACCTGAGTTTTAGTATTCCCTAATTTGTAGGATTTCGAAATATTTTCTAAATGTAATAATGGCTTTAATGACATCTTGATTTTATTTTAGTTAATAGTTTATAAAAAAAATGAAAGAATAACCCTTCCCTGAAAATCATATATTGAAAGGCTGTTATTATATATAAAAGGGTTTATTTCAAGTTTGAAATCATCACCGTTGTAGACCAGACCGGGAGAACATAATAGTTGATTGGTTGTTAAATCGTAAAATATATTTGTACTCAGGTTATATTTGGAATAGTTGTCCATATAGCTGATTTGCCCAAAAAAACTATGCTGTCCCATGCTAATGGGATCGTAACTCGGTAAACTAATGGGTAAAAAAGATTTGAAGTTCTCTATACTCTCGGAGGTGTTGAAATCACTTCGATATCTATATTCGGCAACCAAGATTGTTCTTGGCAAAACATTCAGCATCGTTCCGACTACAAATTCAGCATTCATGTTTTTAAAACTATTTTGAATAGAATTGATTTCAGGCATGCCTTCGGAATCAATTAATCTGCTATTTGAAAAATTTCGATATACCCCTTCACTATAAAAAGTGAAGTTATCGGCACCTAAAGTGAAATCTATCCCATATTGCTGTTTTTCATTTCCTAAAAAAGCATAACTGAAAGAATATGATAGCGATTTGATTTCCGAACTAACCTTGAAGGCAAATGTGGATCTATTAAGCCGTTCTGCGGGGGAGAATATGGCATTCAGAGCAAAATTGGCTCCTATGTATTCTAAATCGGTCAAAATTATCCCCTCAAGCCGATTATCAATTCTAAAAGGATCCTTTTGTAAAAACGGATTCGAAGGGTTCCATACATTGGCAGTACCCCAATTAATCCTTTTCTTACCGAACGTAGCATATAACTTACCCGAAAAACCATATTGGAGGTAAAGTTCATTAATTGCAAAATCCAAGGTTTCATCCAAGGGATTGAGGAATATCTTGGGCTCTGCCTGTAGTTTGATATTATTCTTTTTAAAGGTTCCGACCGGAAAAAAGCGATTGACAATTTCTAGTTCATTGAGATGTAATAGATTATCGGGGTTGACCAATGAATTTTCAGAAATAACATTGTAGGTAAAAACATTTTCATTTATGATACGATATGAAAATTCTGTTTGAGCACTCATAATAGAAGTGCCTAAAAAGAACATCAGTACTATTTCCATGTGTATCGTCATTTTTTTCATTTCGTATTAAAAATCTAGCTATTTGCTAAGTGACGAAGTAGTAAAAAATGCGTCGGTCATATCCGTTCCTTTTGAAAGATCCGTATAGGTAAAAATTGTTTTCGAATCCTTTCTCAATTGATCAAGAATGGTAACTTTCGACGGAAAATACCCTTGGTCAAACTCAATGTATTCAGCATATTCTATGGTTTTGATGACTTTTCCCGAAAGGCTCAACATCTCTTGTTTAATAGGATATTTTGTTTTCGTGTCCAGATAGAAATTCACTTGATTGTAAGCAGTATTGAGATCTTTTGCTTTTAATCTTAGTAAAAGTTCGCCGTCAACATTTTCTACATCTCCAAGGACTTCATAATCGGCTACCAAGGATATTCTAAGAATGTCGCGGTTTGATGCGTCTCCACCTAGAAACGCCTGTTTAAAAGGAATCTTGATCAATTTGCTGGATCTTGGTAGGTACATCCACATATTATCCCCATCGTTCAAAACCCTTCTATCACGTTCGATACTTGGACGAAGAATGTCCAATCTCATTTTTTCATCTTTCTTAACGACCCGCATCTCATAGGTTCTTTTTATTTTCTCATTTTTTAGAATCTCCATCTTCATGATAAATTCCATATCAAGAGAAAAGAAATTCTTATCCAAGTCCTCCAATAGACTGGACGAATCGGCTTGGACCATAGGGAGTTTAATTCCTGAGGAGAGAAGTAGCATCAAAATAATATAAATTGCATTTTTCATAATTACTGGTTTTAAAAAGTTAGTTTATCGATCATAGAGCAGGGTAATCGGGTCTGCTCTACGAACCTTTCGTGTGCTCCAAATCGCTGAAAACAACGGATATAAAAGGCCAATGACAAAAGCTAGTAGCAGGTTTGGGAAATGAAAGAATGGCTTTAGTACACTACTTCCAAAAATTAAAGTTGCCGAATCGCCTAAATAGATTCCATTAATAGAAAGTAATGCGGTCAGGCCGCCAAAAACGATAAGTCCGATAAGTGATGAGATGACAGCTACAAACAAGGTTTCTAAAACGAATGAAAACCGGATCTTTCTTGATTTATATCCTATCGCCAGTAGAGTGCCAATTTCCTTGTTCCTTTCGGTAACATTGTTCTTTACGACGAAGACAATTCCAAAAAAAGAAATTATCTGCAAGAAGAAAACAATACTTAAAAATCCATATTTATTGGCATTGGCTATGGTGGAGGCAACCATGGATTGGTCTTCATAAGACTCTAAGTCCATAGTATCCTTAAATTCGGAATCCAAGATCGTGTTCACTTTTGACAAAACCAAAGGGGTAGTTTCAAGGTTTTTGGAATCGATCAAAACATCGGTTGGAAGTTCTGTATTGACCAATATCTTAACATCTTCCAAATTCATGAACACCATTGTATTTGCCCATCCTGAAATATTCTTATAGATTCCGGCAATCCTATAGTTGTCCATATTAAGACTCCCATTGACGGTTTGAACCAAAATGGTACATTCGTCATTTTCCTCGACATGTAGTTTATCGGCAGCGTTCCTACTGATCAAAACTCCGGATTTTGTAATGCTATCATAAGGTTGGGAGTTTTCAAAACGGAGGCTTGTAAACAATGGTCTTTCCTTTATCCAATCGATTCCCCTTAAGTTAATGTCGGAAGACTTGTTGTCATTATTTAGAAGTGCTCTGGAATGAACCCTTTCCCGGATATTTGAAATCACGGGTACGGCCTTTATCAAAGCATAGGCTTCATCAAGCCCTGACCTATTTATGTTGGTTTTTCCTTCCAATGATTCATCGCTGAGAGAAAAGGATACCGATCCGGTTTCAATCTGAACCAAATTGGCGACCAATTGTTTTTCAACACCGGAGGAGACCGATAGAATAAAGAATAAAAGTCCAACAGCCAATGCGATACTCGATCCAATAATAATATTTCGTGCAGAATGACGTCTTACGTTTCGGAAAGCGACTTTAGTGAATATGCTCATAACTTTTGTCTTATTGATTTATAGACTAATGGTTTATCTGTTTGTCTTAAGATGGTTGGTCAGGTGGCTGTTCTTAGCAAAGTTGATATTTCGGTTTTAGGTAATTTTCTCAAGCTTATGAATACCGCTAAATAGCATGCCAAAGTGAATAGAAAACAAACTTCCGCTATGTCCATCCAAAATATTTTAGGTACTATCTTGCTGCTCAGGTAAGCCGCCTGAAGTTCTTCAACTGGGATGGGAATACCATCTTGAAGTAAAAAGTCAAATATTAATTTTAGGGTAACCCCAATCCATAATACAGCGGTGACAACTAGAAAAATGTATTCGAAAGCAATCGTATTTATTACCTTAAAGGGGCTAAAACCAAATGCCAATAAGGTTCCTATTTCTTTTTTTCTATTGTTGGTTATCATAACAATGATATTGATAAGGATTAGAAAACAGAAGGCGATAAAAATGAGTTTAATGATATAACCAAAATTCACCCAAATGGCCAAGATCGAATTTAATAAGGGGGATGACTCGTTCCATGTTGCAATGTTCAATTCGGGATTCAAATTGATAAGAATTGAGTGAAGGAACGCTTCCTGTTCTTCTGCTCCCTCAAAGTTTTTGAAATTGACAAGGAGTTCCATTGTTTCGTATTTTTCCAGACCCATCAATGATTTACCTTTTTCGTAATTTATATAGCCAATAGGGGTAAGAAATTGAGCCAGACCGTTCGTTCGAAAAATGCCGGATATGACCAAAATAGCATCGCTTAAGTAGCCATTTCTATTATTGGCCAGAACCACAAGGGTATCCCCTACCTTACTATTAAGCTCATCGGCAAAAGTCTCGCTTAACATGATTTCGTCATTGTTCTCGGGTATGTTGCCACCTTGAAAATCTAATATGGAACTTACCCTCTCAAGGTGTTCCCTGGATAAAGCTTGCAAATTGACACCGATGCTCTCATCGCCGGATGACATCATTCCTCCAAAACGAAGTCTGGGAGAAACATGTAGAATTCCATCTGTCTCTTTCCTTAATGATTTCTCTAGCCGTTCGTTCCAATTGAATAATTTTAAATCGGAGAATTGGGATTCAAGAACGTTTAGTTTCTCTTCCGAATCATATATAATGAACTGACCGGAAATAGCCTCCCCTATCAATTGTTTCAAACTGTTCTGAACACTATTCTTTTGTGCGGTTTGGTAGAAGATATTAAAGGCTGCGACCACGCTTAGAATAAAAATCAGAAAGGCTCTTGACTTTTTTCTCGTAATGTTTTTTAGGGATAAACGTATCATGACATTTGCTTATTTCTTAAAGTGATGCTGTACCACTTCAGATATCTATAGCAAATATGTCCGATATTTAAAGGACAATCGACCTAACCAGTTGGCTGGCACGATTTATTAGACCCAGCCAATAGGCTGACACCTTTATGATTTCCTTTTCTTGAATTCGGATGGGGACATCCCATTATACTTTTTGAAGTATCGGTTAAATGAGGATTTTGATTTGAAACCACAATCGAAGGCTATCCCTAGTACGGATAGATTGTCATAATTTGAAGAGAGTAACATTTTCTTCGACTCCTCTATGCGGTATTGGTTCACAAAATCATAGAAGTTGAGTTGAAAATGTTGGTTCAAAATCTGTGAAAGATGAATATTGGACAAACCGCACTGCTCAGCTAAAACAGAAAGTGTTAAATCATCTTGTAAGTAGGGCTTTTCATGCTTCATGTGTTCACCAATATTATTGGCATACGAAATAATTTTTTCTTCAGTAAGCCCTGATTTGGAATAAGAAGTAGTTTCGGTTTTAGAGGAGTCCAAATCTATGCTCGGGGTATTTTGTGTATCCAAATTAGAAAATACAGCTGTTTGCCTAAAACCATAAAACCCGAATGCGATGAGCATTAAACTTAAAATAATACCAACAAAAGCAAAGGCGTTTGATATGGTAAAGAGTTGAAATTGAGTAGCTCCAAAAATCAAGAAAGAGCTTAGCAGAAAGAGGATGAAGTATGAGTACACGATATAAGTAACCCATTTAAGATCCACTTTTTCATCGAACGAAAAGAACGTTACAATCGTTTTTCTATGTTTCCTTAACAATAGTATATCCCAAATACAATAAACCAGACCAGATATCGCAAGAGGAATTGCATAATACTGCATCCATAAAGGAGCTTTTTCAGACAACGGAAAATATCCATTGGAAGCAATTAGCTCCACATCGCTGATTTCCTGTAATGCTAAGAGAATGATTACAAAAATGAAATACGCAGCCAGGTGCTTTGCAACAGTATAACTAGTTACTTTATGTCCGGTCAGGGCTAAAATATATAGGAATAAAAGTGGTGCTCCCATTAAGGGAAGACCAAAACTTAAAATTGCCCATAACCCTTGAAGTTCAAAACTATAAATGGTTATCTGATAAAACACGATTTGTAATAGTGTTACCACAATCCAAGCTAAGAATATGTAATCTTCTCTTTTTTTGCCTTGTTTGAACACTAATACAAGGAACATAAGAATTCCGGCGCCTAGGCCAAGGTTTAAAAAGACTTCCAAATAATTTAGTTTAATGTATTTTCTAAACTAGTGATTTTTCTTAAACTTAACTCTCCTGCTGACCATTAAGTTTAATATTGTAGACAATTGTCCTTCCTTAGTAGAACAAGTTTCTTAAAAACACCATTTGACCTTCAAAAGTTCAAATAAACTACTTACTATTTAATTGACCAGGTATATTTAAACCCACCTTTATTTAGACTTTCAAGATTGCGTTCAAAGTTCAAAAAAAGGCTTCTATAATTATACTCTTCAGAAATCTCTCAAAAAGTACTTATTTCCATTCCTATGGCTAAATTTTTAGAAAGTTCACTGAAGGGTCATTTTTAATGTAGGCCAAAGGGTCGTTTGTTTATACTTTTTTAGTTCCGTAAAACGTGAATTACCAGAACTTTTAAAAAGAACGACAAATGGAACTGGATAAGGATTTGTTTGACGCGAATATCGATAGTCCCATAAAACGGCCGTTTTATGGGACCCAGAATTCTGCACTTATCTTCAAATAACTAATGAAAATAAACAATTTGTCATACCCATATAATCGATTTCTAAAATCCATTTGAAATTCTGCCCAGATAAATCCATATCTGAAATTGCTATGCAATATATTCTAGCGAATCTTAAACCAATAAGATTGTTTCAGCTTTCCCTACTTGTCCATTAGGTAAATGTAAATTTCTTAAGGTTTTAATAGTATAAATTTATTCCTTGATTATTTTGTGGGTTTCCTTTATCTTATCCGAAACAATTTCCAGTATGTACAACCCTTTTTTAAGAGCTGTTATATCTAAATCAAACTTCTCGTTATTAAAAGTTCCCTTACCATTCATAACCTCAATGTTGTTTAAATCAATAAGTTGGTAGCCAAAAACATCACTATTCCCAATTTCCGCTGATTTAAAGTCTCCAAATGTGGCACTCTCCTTGGAGATAGTAATTGTTGTACTTGCGGGATTAGGACTTATACGATAATAACCGTATCGCCCAGGTATTGGTCCTGTAAAGAAAGCTGAAACTTGACCAGTACCACAGGTATTCTGATTTCTCACCTCAATACGGATACTATTCTCCGTATAATAAAATGTTGTTGTTCTTCCAGTAGTTGTACGTAAAAAAGAATTGTTAACATACCAATCATAAGGGCTATTACCGCTACCACCGTTTATGGTCACATCAATATAGTTGCTACTTGAACTGTATATACTAATGGACATCGGTGTTTGTCCCTCAACCTGATTTACGTTTAAACGTTCCGTAAATGTGGATCCATTGTTGGAAGTTGCCCTTAACCACCCACTTCCAGATGTTGATGCATTAGATGCCCTTATTATAGCAGAAGTATTGTTTTGTGATACTATTTGTATGTTGCCCGATGCAGTCCATGTTATATTTCCGGTTCCATTCTGCAAAGTATACGTGCTGTTGGTATTACAGACCAAATTATTCCCAGTGATATCAGGTAATTGTAAATTGTTACTTATCCAGCCCCTATAATTGAACAGTCTTGTATATATGGTCGGTTTATTATCTTTTGGAGATTCGCCCCAGCTGCTACAACCAGTAAGAAATCGTTGACTGCTTTTTAGAACGGTTGCCGGCCCTCCGCTATCCCCTCGGGACACGCCTGAATTTACCAACCTTAACGCAAACATATTATTTGAAACAGTAACGTTTCCAGTATTAAGGTTGTTCGCAGAGTTATTAGATATAATGGGCATATCCAGTGTCTGCAAAATATTTGATGGAGTAGTTGCGGTTCCATCCAAAGTATTTCCCCATCCGGTCACCCTAGCCATTCCCCCGGGCAGTGCATCAAAAGCGCTATCAGTTAGTTGAATTGGCAATACGTCGTTGTTATAGTTAAGCGGAGCGGTAATCCTAATAAGGGCAACATCGTTTTCTTGGGTTGCCGGATTGTAATTGGGATGCCTAATAATCTGCGCCACATTTCTATATTGTCCGGTAATGAGGTCATTTCGTTGTGTTATCCCTGCGGATATCGTTATTTCATTTACTCCGATTACATTACCCGTGTTGAAATTTGTTATACAATGGGCTGCGGTCAATATCCATTCCGGAGTTAAGATAGAACCCCCGCAAATATGTTGATTTCGTGCAGCCAATATATGGTATGTACCTGATCCTCGCATTGATATTTGCCAAGGATTCTGGTCTATTGTAGTATTATTGCCTCCAATTATACGCTGTTGGGCATAAGTAGCCGCAAACATTAAGGACATCAGGATTAGTAGGAATTTTTTTTTCATAGTTTTTATATTTATGACTATTCTTCGAGAAGGGTGAAACCTTTGTAATCGTTCGTCACAAGTCCATGCGCTCCAGTAAGACACGATATTAATTTTCCTGTTATTTCAACATCTGAACCTTCATCTGACTTAATTTTTTTTACTGGGAAAATCCTTATGGTCTTTTCTCCATTGATTTCGAACAACGAGGGCAGATGTGTTTCAGCATCCACTTCATAATAGGTCTTGATACCGTTGAAGAAAGGCTGACCATCTTCCACAACTCTTACTTTTGCCGGAATGGCTTCGGTCAGCTCAATAAGTATGTCAGGCTCTATACATAGAGCATTAAGGTCGACATCTTCATTTTCTTGACCATTGGAACAGGACATCATCATTGAGATGCAAAGAAAAATCATCGTTTTGATCAATACTTTTGATTTCATAAAGATAAATTTAGTTAATATTAATTAAAGTAGGAAAATACTTACATTAAAGTCGATAAACAGTTCATCCGACAAAGATTTCTTTTAAGATGTGGAAAAGTCGAAAGAGTTGCTTAGTCTCCGACGCTTTATGACTCTGTTTCATGTGTTTTTATACAAGAATCGACCCCTATCCAATCTGCCTGCTGAAGATTTAATTTCCTTTACTCCTTTATTTCTTTTATCTCCGGTATGGTATCCGTTTTTCATTAGGCTTTCGTCTTTGGGCATAAAAGAGGAATATGACAGTTTAAAAGAAGCGTTTGGGAGCCGTTCTGTAATGTCATCTCAGCATATCAATTTGCACTTGGAATATGATTTCAAGAGAAAAAGCAAGGAATACCACTTTGATATGGACAGAATGGAATCATTGATAATCCCTTGATTTTATCACTAATGAACATTTCATCCCAATTTTGGATGAAGGCCAAGTAGAAATTTTGATAGTTCTCTAAAAAGGAACCTTTTACGGCACTACAATTTATCTCTGACGTTCAAATAAACCTGTTTCCATTTAATTAGACGAGTATGTTTAATCCCAGGTTTATTTAGAATTAGATAAATCTAAGATTATAATTTAGATAATTGACAAATAGGATCACTCAGCACATTCCCTTTCATTTTGCGAAAAGCTCCATTGCAGGAGAAAGCGCTTCACTACAAAAGGTCTTGAACACAATCCTGAATTTTGACTTTCTATTACGCCTGCCAGTCAATTTTCTTCTTTCCGTTGTGCTGGAAAGAGACACTACTTTCCCGAGCTAAAATTCAGGATTACGTTCGCCAGAACAAATACCACGTTGACACTTTCCTGCACAAAGAATTAAAATTTGAGTTGGGACGAACTGCATAATCATTCGCACGCTCACTTTTATAAGTTCTTACCCAATCTAATTTTAGGTAGGGTTACAGAAAAGGTAACGGCGATGGCGCTATGGGAAGTAACTGATTAAAACTGGAATGAATGGTAATCCGTATTATTTTGCTATAAAAAATAGCGGTAACTAACTGGAAATATAGCATTCCATATCAAAAGAAAAGGAATACGCTCAAGATATAATAAGTAGCTGATCTTAAAGGAAAATGAATGTCAAAATATAGCAATAGAAACCATGCAAAATGAATTCGAAAAGTATCGCAAATATCTAATTGTCAATCAATTAAAATTGAATAACTTCTGTTTATTACTAAAAAATATTGATATTCCAAGCGTATAAAATAGCTTTTCAAAAGTAGTTGGAAAGTATGAAGATCCTGAAATGAAATGAAGGAATCGATTTCCATGTTAAAATCTAGAAAAAATGCAAAAATTTTTAGGCTACATTTTTGACATAGGGTTGCTGTCTTTTAATGACGGCACAGATCCT
>NZ_CAXBOU010000024.1:0-63331 GCF_963977385.1 uncultured Maribacter sp.
CAATATGCCGCTTAAAACTAATATTAATCTGTAGCCGTATTTTAGGACGTGACATTATAAAAGTAATATGAAAAAAATTATTATTTTATCTCTTACTATACTTTTAATAGGGTGTAAAGAAGAAAAGAAAAAAGAAGATGTTAAAGCTAAAGACAACCAAGAAGTTGTTAAAAAGGAACGGCCAGTAGCAATCGAAAATGGTAAGTTTTTTGAAGTCGACGGCAAGAGAATGCTTTATGGTGGTGAAAATGAAAATCAACATTTTGACATAACCGATTATTTACTTAAAGATGAACAGTTTCATTACGGAATTGGGCGTGAAAAATTTCCAGCTTTATTAAAACCAGAATTCATTACAGTAAGCGAAGCGAATAAAATTTGGGCAGATAGTACTAGGTTTTTATTAGCCCATTCTGGAAATGACATTAAAGCTTATTCTGTTAAAGACCTGACGAGACACGAAATTGTGAATGATGTTTTAGACGGACAACCAATAATGGCAGTTTACTGCATTTTAGCTGATTTAGGAGCTATTTACGATAGAAACTATGGAGGAAAAGAACTGACATTTGCTTTAAGTGGTTACACATATTATGATAAAAATGTATGGAACGGATTAGATGGATTTGTCTTTTGGGATAGGGAAACGGAAAGCCTTTGGTGGCCTTTAATTGGGAAAGCTGTATCTGGACCTCTAAAAAATGTAAAACTTATTGAAATGGATAATAGCAAGTGGAAAGATACTACTTGGAAAGATATAAAAAATAATTACCCAAATGCTCAGGTTTTAAAATCTGAACAGGATTTTGAGAGACCAACTGAATGGAAAAAAACTGAAAATGTGACATCAATAATAGAGAATTACACGATTGAAAAATAATAACATTTACCAACAAAGGCTGTAAGTAGTTACTTTTTCTCGACTACTTATGAAAATCCTAGTAGATTTTTAGTTTGCTGTATACTTGTAGAGTTAAGTACTGTCCTACGCCACTACTAATATCCGAGACATTAGCAAGTGTTTAATACATAATATTATGAAAGCATGGAATTTTAAAGTAAAAAGTAACCCTAAAGAGATTGGTGATAAATTAGAATCCGCACTTGGGGCTGTCGATGGTTTGGTTTTCAATATGAATTGTAAAAAGAATAACTCAGTAACATTTAAAGTACGCAAAAAGATTCTTTATGCGTGGTATATGCTATTCCTTAATTACATTATTGTAAATGGAAGATTATCAAAAACAGCTATTAAAAATGAGACTGATGTAGAAATTTCTTTTACGCTACACTTTTTAATGGCGTTGATAATATTCACTTATGTGTTGTTATTTTTTGGTTTACTTATAACGATAATTTTAGGGACAAATAACAGTCTTTTGATGTTTATCTCTGGCGGGATTTTACTTGCAGTCGGAGTATTATTATGGATTGAATTTCAGAAGAGAACTGATAAGAAGGTTCAAGAATATAAGACCTTAATCTCTGAAATATTAGAGTTCTAAAAAGGAAAACCTCCAATGAAAAACACCTTTCTCATACTACTCTTTTTTTATTTTGTAATAGGATGTAACGACCCAAAATTAAGCATAAAGAGGTCGTCACTACCTATTACAATGCTTTCGATTCAGGTGACTACAATGAAATAAAAACAGTTATAAGCGATAGCATTACAATTATTGGAGGAGATTACGTAATGCCTTTTAATAACGAAAGTTTTTATGAACACTTTAAGTGGGATTCCATTTTTAAAACAACGTATAACATTCTTAAATTAGAACAGAAGAATAATCTAGTTTTTGCCACCGTAGCATCAAAGTCAATTAAAAATGAGTTTTTAAAAAACAATCCGCTTACATGCAAGTTTAAAATCTCATTCGAATCTGGTAAAATTTCAAAAATCGAAGATTTTGAATACATAGCAACTGATTGGGAAAGTTGGGTAAATGAAAGAGATTCTTTAGTAAATTGGATAAGCAAAAGTCACCCTGAACTAGATGGTTTTGTGCATGATATGACCATGAAGGGTTCCATAAATTATGTAAAGGCAATTGAGATTTATGAAAATGATAAAAAGGCCCTGTAGCTTTGTAACTAAATACAAGAAGTAAACAAATTTAAGAGTCCGTACAAAATGGCAGAATTTTGGGAAGAAGCATTTAAAGACAAGCAAGAAATGTGGGGATTTGAACCTGCACAATCTGCGGTTATAACAAAGGATCTTTTCGTTGCAAATAACGTGACCAACATTTTGATTCCAGGAATTGGTTATGGTCGAAACGCCAAGGTATTTACCGATAATGGGATACGGGTCACAGGTATTGAAATCTCTAAAACAGCCATTGAATTAGCGAAAAACCATTTCGGAAACAACCTTACAATTTACCATGGTTCGGTTACGGAAATGCCTTTTGATAGTAATAAATATAGCGGCATATTCTGCTACGCATTAATTCATTTATTGAATAAAGAAGAGCGAAAGAAGCTACTTCAAGATTGTTATAATCAGTTATCCGATAAAGGTTATATGATATTTACTACCATCTCCAAAAAGGCAACAATATATAATCAAGGTACATTTATAAGTAAAGATAGATTTGAGATTTTCGGTGGCGTTAACATGTTCTTTTATGACCAAGAAACAATAGAGGAGGAATTCGGAGCATTCGGTTTAGTTGAAATAACGGAAGTGATTGAGAGCTATCCTTTTCATATGATAAAGTGTAAGAAAAGCTAATTAGATGAGCTTGCATATTGTAATTGAATTACCAACGCTTGCCAAAGTAATTTTCAAATGATAATCCAAATTATGAAGGTTTACAGCTAGGGTTGTTGATTTTTAGAAATGCTATATTTAGGTCTATGAATGAAACATTGGTCGTACTTCGGAAAGAGTTACATAAACACCCTGAACTTTCTGGTCAAGAGCATACCACTGCAAAACGTATTGTTGAGTTTGTAAAGGATTATCAACCAACCAACATCATTGAAAATATCGGTGGGACAGGGGTAGCAATAATCTATGAGTTCGGAAATGACGGACCAACCGTTGCCATTCGTTGTGAGTTAGACGCTTTGCCAATAGTAGAAGAAAATACCTTCTCGCATCAATCTAAGAATAAAGGTGTTTCTCATAAATGTGGGCATGATGGTCATATGGCCATTGTTGCAGGTTTATCTATGTGGTTGGCAGAAGCTCAATTCAAAAAAGGAAGTATAGTACTATTGTTTCAACCTGCTGAAGAGACAGGAAAGGGCGCAGCTAAGATGTTAGCAGATACTAAGTTTACAAATCTTGCGCCAGATTATGTTTTTGCACTTCATAATTTACCTGGTGAGAAACTACATTCTATATTAGTGAAACCTGGTTATTTCACGGCCACAGTACAAAGTTTGTGCATTCAATTGAAAGGAAAAAAAGCACATGCCTCTGAACCAGAAAACGGAGTAAATCCGTCACTAGCAGCGGCAGAGTTAATTCAACTATTATCCTCGTTTGCTAATCCAAATTTTGAAAATGATGGTTTTGCTTTATTGACTCCTATTTGTATGCATATCGGTGAAAAAACCTACGGAATATCTCCTGAACATGCAGAGTTGCACTATACAATTCGAACATGGAGCGGACAACTAATGAGCGAGTTAGAAGATAAGATTAAAGATGTAGTTAATGTTGTGGCTAAAAAGCATCAATTGAGTTATGACATCAATTGGTTTGAGTTTTTTCCGGCTTCAGAAAACAATGCATTCTGTGTTGAATTAGTGGAAAAGGTGGCTACGGAAAAAGGATTTGAATTAAATAAAAAACCAACACCGCTAAGATTTGGCGAAGATTTTGGGTGGTTTTCTCAAAACTATAAAAGTGCTATTTTCGGATTAGGTGCTGGCGAACAGCATCCTTCTTTGCATCATGCAAATTATGACTTTCCAGATGAATTAATAGATACGGGACTACTTATGTTTAAAGGTTTAATTACCGAAATTTTAGGTAAATAAGACATTTGTATTATTTATAAGTATATCATTTTAAGAAGGTTTGTCTTGCATCCAAAATAAGTAAAATAGGTATCTTTAAGCCGAATCAACGAAAACCAACCTACATGAAAAACCTATTTCTATTACTCTTTGTTACTGTACAACTTTTTTCCTGTCAAGAAGAAAAGAAAGTAATTGAACCTGTAGTACAAAAGCCAAATATTATATACATATTAGCCGATGATTTAGGCTACGCCGAAATTGGCGCTTTCGGTCAAGAGAAAATAGAAACCCCCAATATAGATGCCCTTTCCAAAGAAGGAATGATTTTCACACAACACTATTCTAGTGCTCCGGTTTGTGCACCAGCACGATATATGTTTTTAACAGGAAAACATTCAGGCAATGCTTTTATACGTGGTAATGATGAGTGGAACGAACGTGGTGATGTTTGGGATTATAGAGCAATGGCTAAAGACTCCACCTTAGAAGGGCAGCGACCTGTACCAAAAGGTACCAAAACAATTGCCAACTACTTGAAAGATGATGGTTATACGACAGGCTTGGTTGGTAAATGGGGATTAGGCGCTCCGCATACACATTCTATACCCAATGAAATGGGATTTGATTTTTTCTATGGCTTTAATTGCCAACGACAGGCACACACCTATTATCCGTTGCACTTATACAAAAACAGAAATAGAGTCCATTTGGCGAATGACACGATTGCACCTAGCACACCATTCACAAAAGGCGCAGATCCAAAGGACCCGAATAGTTATAAAGATTATACGTTGACAGATTATGCACCTGACTTAATGTTTAAGGAGCTTACGGGCTTTGTTAAGCAAAATAAAGACAATCCGTTTTTCTTGTATTGGGCAACTCCGATTCCGCATGTAGCATTGCAAGCACCACAAAGATGGGTTGATTATTATATTGATAAATTCGGACCAGAAAAGCCTTATTTATCAGGGGAAGGCAATGATTATTTTTCACACCAAAATCCACATGCCGCCTATGCTGCCATGGTTTCCTATTTTGATGAGAATGTAGGTAAGTTGATACAACAATTGAAAGATGAAGGTATTTATGATAATACCCTGATTGTGTTTACATCTGATAATGGTCCTAGTTATGCTGGTGGTGCCGACCCCGAATTCTTTGATAGTGCTAAACCATTTGATAGTAAATATGGCAAAGGAAAAGGGTTTGTGTATGAAGGAGGAATTCGAGTGCCAACATTTTTTACTTGGCCAGGAAAAATTAAGCCAGGAACCACGAGCGACCATGCGTCGGTTCAGTATGATATGTTGGCGACTTTTGTCGATGTAGTAGATATTGAACTACCGATGCCAACCGATGGTATAAGTATTTTGCCAACATTGCTAGGAGAAAAAAATCAAACCGAACATGAATTTATGTATTGGGAATTTCCTGAATATGGTGGTCAAGTAGCCATTAGAATGGGGGAGTGGAAGATTATACGTCAGCATTTAAAAGATGATGAACAGCCAACCTTAGAGTTGTATAATCTAAAGGAAGACCCTACAGAAAAAGTAAATGTAGCTGAACAACATCCAGAAATTTTGGATAGGGCAGCAGCAATCTTCAAAAGAGAGCATACTACGGCAGAAACCGAACGGTTTCAAATACCGCTCATTGAAAATGGATTGTTAGAAAAATAATTTGCTAAGAACATTATATTCCTTCTTTTTGTATTAGCAAGTTTACTCGTATTCTATAAATTCCTTCTTTTCAGTGTATGATTAGTCCGATAAACTAATTAGTTTTATATCACATAAGTTTTTAGATAAAATAAATTGTTCCATTTACACATGATAAAAAGTATTAAAACTCTTGGTTTAGGTTTGCTTCTGGTAACGCTGACATATTGTAAATCAGAAACCAAGGAAAAGAAAACAGCAGTAATAGTAATAGATCAGGAGCATGTATCAGCTGAAGTTGAGAAGCATATATTAGTAGTTGATAAACCTGAAGGAGTAACTACACCTGAAGGAATGGTTTGGGTACCTGGAGCCACATTTGAACAAGGCGCGGTAGATGCTGATAAAATGGCAATGGATCATGAAAAACCTACTATTGACGTTATGGTAGATGGCTTTTTTATGGATGCTACAGAGGTAACCAACAAACAATTTGCTGACTTTGTAAAAGCTACGGGATATGTAACCATTGCAGAACAAGGTATAGATTGGGAAGAATTAAAAAAACAAGTTCCAGTAGGTACTGAAAAACCGCATGATTCTATTTTGCAGCCAGGGTCGTTAACCTTTAAAAAGTCAAAATCTCCCGTTGCAAATCTTTATGATTTTTCGCAGTGGTGGAATTGGACGATTGGTGCTAATTGGCAACATCCAAATGGACCAAAAAGCAATATTAAAGGAAAAGACAATTATCCTGTTGTTCAAATATCCTATGAAGATGCCTTGGCATATTGTGATTGGGCAAATAGACGTTTGCCAACAGAGGCAGAATGGGAATTGGCTTCAAGGGCTGGTTCGTACGGTACGGTTTATAATTGGGGCAATGATCTTTCTGTATTAAGTAGTAAAGCCAATACGTGGGAAGGTCAATTTCCTGTTGACAACAGTAAAACGGATGGATATGAATTACGTGCTCCTGTAAAATCATATCCAGCAAACGCACTAGGGCTCTATGATATGGCGGGTAATGTTTGGGAATGGACGAGTGATTGGTACAATACCAATTATTATAAAGAGGTAAGCGGTCAAAACACTATTTTAATCAATCCGACAGGGGCAACAAGTCCTTTTACACCTAATAATCAACTTGCAAAAGAGAAAGTTATAAAAGGAGGCTCGTTTTTATGCAGTGCTTCTTATTGTGCTAGTTATAGAGTATCTGCTCGTATGGGTTCTAGTATGGATTCTTCTCTTGAGCATACAGGTTTCAGAACAGTAGCTAGTGTAAATATGTTAACGAAATAATTAAGTAATCAAAATTACTCCACACACTTTAGAAGTCGGTCTAGCTCAATGCCTTTGGTACGACTTATAGGTATTTTTTTATCTTTAATTTCAATGAACTCATGGTTGTATCGTTCAACCATTTTTAAGTTAACAATATAAGATTTATGTATTCTTACAAATTTATCATCACCAAGTTTTTTATGAAAAGTACTTAAAGTAGATAATATTACATAATTACGTTCTGGGGTAATTACCTTAACATAATCACCTAAAGCCTCTACCCACTGAATTGCATGAATGTTAAGCTCAACCTGTTTTAAGTTGTGTTTTATCACCAATTTGCTTTCCGGTTTATTTCTAATGCTAGTTTTAACCTTGATAATAGCTTTGCCTACTGCTATTTCAAATCTTTTTTTACTATAAGGCTTCAAGAGAAAATCAATAACATTATGATCAAATGCTTCTAATGCATAGTTCGAATTTTGACTAGTAATTATAACTTGTGGTTTTATTTGTAATCCGGCTATAAATTCAAATCCGTTCATAAAGGGCATCTCAATGTCCAAAAACAATAAATCAATTTTTGATGAATTTATCTTTTCCAATGCTTCGGTACTACTGGTAAAGGAATATAGAAGTTCTAAATTCGGAGTTTTGTGTATAATCTGTTCCAACAAAGTACGTTGTACATTTGAATCTTCAACTATCGCACAGTTTAATTTTCTCATCTTGCATTACATAATGGTCCCTACAATACTTACGTATTTTATACAGTGAAGGTTCGTTTACTATGATATATTTTTTAATCCTTTTACATATTTAATTACCTTATTAAAGTTATTAATAAGGTATCTGATTATCTAATGACTCGATTAAAACTTTTGATAACTTAATTGTAAGTTTTTTACTCAAAAACCTACTTTTGTATTAGAGATTAATAATTGAACCACTTGATATTATGTCTGATAAAATAGAACGCGTAAAAACATTAATTATAGGATCCGGCCCTGCAGGCTATACAGCAGCTATTTATGCTGCACGTGCAGATTTAAAACCTGTTATGTATACTGGTATGGAGCCAGGCGGACAATTGACAACCACCACAGAAGTAGATAATTTTCCGGGCTATCCAGAAGGTATCGACGGACCTTCAATGATGGTGCAGTTACAACAACAAGCCGAACGTTTTGGTACCGAAGTTAGAATCGGTATGATTACTTCAGTTGAATTTTCGAAGGAAAAAGGAGGTATTCACAAAGTAGTTGCCGATGGTGAAAAGCAAATAGAGGCTGAAACCGTAATTATTTCTACGGGAGCTTCCGCAAAATATTTAAATATACCGAGTGAACAACGTTTACGTGGTGGTGGAGTTTCTGCTTGTGCAGTATGTGATGGTTTTTTCTATAAAGGTCAAGACGTTGCCATTGTTGGGGCGGGCGACACGGCTGCGGAAGAAGCATCTTACCTGGCAAATATTTGTAATAAAGTAACCATGTTAGTGCGTAAAAGTGAAATGCGAGCTTCGAAAGCGATGCAACATAGAGTAAATAGTCTTAAGAATATCGAGATACGTTATAATACAGAGGTCGATGAGGTTTTAGGCGAGCAGGTAGTTGAAGGCTTACGTATGGTAAATAACCTAACGGGAGTAAAAGAAGAAATAGCCATTACAGGTATATTTATCGCTATTGGTCACAAACCAAATACTGATATTTTTAAAGGTCAGTTAGATATGGATGAAACAGGATATCTAATTACGAAAGGTAAATCTACCAAGACGAATTTACCAGGAGTTTTTGCTAGTGGTGATGCCCAAGACAAAGAGTACAGACAAGCTGTAACTGCAGCGGGTACCGGTTGTATGGCTGCTTTGGATGCTGAACGTTATTTAGCTTCTATTGGTTCTGTAGAAGAATCAGTAGCAGACCAGTATAATTTATAGTTGTAAAATAACGCTATAAAAAAAACGCCGTTTCGAAAGAAACGGCGTTTTTTTATTTTTAATAAAAATTAGCTAATCTATTCTTTTGTAATTTTCTGAAAACGTTCTGTTTCCTTCCTCATCTAGGCTTATTTGACTGAACCTATCATCGCTAAGTTGAAGTTCAAAAGTAAAAATACGCATGGTATCCATAGCCATAATCATCTCATTATCTCCATATTCAATGGTTTCTATAAGTTTATCATCCGTTATATTATACGTGCCATAACCAAATCTTCCAATTTTGTCAACAGGTACATACCGACTCCACATTATTTTGCCATTATAATACATTTTCACCTGTCGATACCCGTCAGTGGTAGGTACGGTATCGATAATTTGTTGGCCATCATAATTATAAAAGCTTTCCAGTTCCCAGGTACCTTCTATAGTATGCATGTAGTTCTCGTTGATTATATTGGTCGAGGCGGCAGAAACCAAGACTAACATTAATAAAACCAATCCTATTAATTTTTTCATGGTGAAGAGTTTTAGTTAATATTTCAGTTGAATATCTACTAAAAAGATACGAAATAAATTTAGGATATGTTAAAATTTAAAGCAATTAATTAAGAATATGGTAAAAATATCTTCACGTTATTTAGTATTCTAAATTACTAAGGTGTTAAGTATTTTACTAAGTTTAAGAATATCTTCTTTTGTATGGGACGAACTAAGAACAATACGGCTCATTAATTCATCATCTTCAGTAGGATAACGAAAGTTAGTGACTAGAATACCATTTTCTTCTAGCAAAGCTGCCATTTGCTCATTTTTAAAGCTAAAGGTAGGATGTCCTTTAGACATTGAGAAGGACAATGGATTGGAAAAATGAGTTAGGAACAGTGCAATGTTCCGATTCAACAATGCTCTTTTTTCTGAATAAATAGAATGAGCATCTATTAATGTAGCTAAAGCAGACGGTGTAGCCGGACTAGAACCACCAAAAAATTGAGTTTCTTTTAAATTATCAATCATGGTCTCACTACCAAAAATTGCACCTGCCTGTATGCCAAAGCCTTTACCGAGAGAACAAGTAACTAATAACTCCTTAGGTTTTAACGATTTCAAGTATTTGAGGCTACCACCACCATTAGAACCGGTAATGCCGATACCATGAGAATCATCTATAATAAGAATTACATCTTCTAAAGGTAGTTTTTGAAGAGGTTTGTAATCGGGAAAATTATTGCCATTAAAATCAATGCTATCTAAGAATATCACATGTTTTTTATCACGGTTCTTTAAAACATCTTTTTCTAGTTGCTGCCAGGTTTGATAAATATATTGTTGTCCTCTAAATAGCGCAGAATGAGTATTAGGAGCATAATATAATTGATAATCTTCACAACTAAAATAATCACAAATCAATTGCCCAGCTAAATACCCAGATGACATGGTAATACAACCTTCACTACCTACTAAATTTGATAAGTAGGATTCAGTCTTGTCAAAAATAGAAATGCGAATATTAGATTTTCTTGACGCACTATAAGAAGTGCCATATTTTTTAATATTCTTAATAAAAAGTTCCTGAAAATCTAGGTCTGTCTGTAAACCTAAATATGACGTACCGCCAAAATATAGAAAGTCTTTACCGTCTACATTAATTGTTCTACCAGGAAATTCATCGATTGTAATCATTACTCTAATAGTCGTACACCGGTACCGGCAAGTTTAGGAAAAATTACTTTTCCGTCAGGTTCAATTTGAACTCCTGTGGCAATATCACTTTTCAAAAGAAGTGCCCCGTCCATATCCACATAATCTAATTGTGGTATTAATTGAGCTATGGCAGAGATGCCAACTGTAGACTCTGTCATGCAGCCCACCATAACTTTTATGCCTAAATCCTTTCCTTTTTGTATCATGCGTAGGGCAGGGGTGAGTCCGCCACATTTGGTCAGTTTAATATTGATACCGCTAAAATGAAGTGCACATTTTTCAACATCACTTTCTACAATGCAACTTTCATCAGCCATAACAGGTAAAACGCTATGATGCATAACTTCTTCCATACCAGACCAATTATCGGCTTTTAACGGTTGCTCTAAAAATTCTACTCCAAGCTCTTTTAAAATTGGGGCATTAAATATGGTCTCTTTCGCGGTCCATGCACAATTGGCATCAATTCTAAAAATAGCATCGGTGTGTTTTCTGAGTTCTCTTACAATGGCTACATCATCGCTTGTGCCTAATTTTATTTTATAGATAGGCCATGGCATTTCTTGCATCTTAGCCAGCATAACATCAATAGATGCAATACCTATGGTGTAATTCGTAATAGGATAATGTTCGGTATTTGTACCCCAAATTTCATATAAAGGCTTGCCTAGTAATTTTCCATAAAGGTCATGAGCTGCTAAATCTAAAGCGCAGATGGCAAAGTTTGATAAGCCTTTGTTTACCAAAAAACCATGGAATATTTCTGGTTTGGTAAATTCGAATTTTTCAATTTCTCCTGAAATGGCCCCAATTTCAGCCATCATGCTCTCAGTAGTGATTTTATAATATGGATTGGATGTTGCCTCGCCATAACCTGTTTGACCATTTAAGGTAAGGGAAGCAATCATAGTATCTTGAAAATCATGAGATTCTCTTGAGATACTAAACGTATGCTTCAATGGTAATGTATATTTTTTTAAGTGTACTTGCATGGTACTAATATACATATTAGCACCTGACTAAAAAATGAAAACCCACTGATAATTCAGTGGGTTTTAAAGTTAAGTTGATTGATGATTTTTAATACTTATGTACACTACCAGATACCGATTTGTTCTTCTGTACCGACGGATTGCCTTTGTAAGATATATTACCACCACTAGAAGCTTCCGCAGTTAAATTATTGGCAACATCTATACTAATGTTGGCTCCGCTGCTGGCATCTGCATTACAACTTAGGGTCATAAGGTCGTTTGCTTTAATATTAGCACCACTACTGCCATCTACATACACTTCTTTTGCGTTACCGGAAAGTGTAATATTAGCACCACTACTGGCATCTATCTCCATGTCCGTCACTTTTACATTTGCATTTAACATCGCTCCACTGCTGGCGTCAACATGTAATTTATCAGCCTGTATCATATTTTCCGCAGTTAAATGAGAACCACTTGATGCATATAAACCAGTAACTGCCGGTAAAGTAACATATACCTTTTTGGTAGCTCTACCGATGTTCTCTATTGCATGAATTTTTAATTTACCGTTTCTAATATCGGTACCTATCAAATCCAAGATATTTTCATCTGCTTCAACAGATATGTCAAAATCAGAACCTTGGGTTACAAAAACATAGATACCTTCAGATGATGATACTTCTGTAAACTCTTCAGTAATTTCTCGAGTTTCTTCGACGACTACGCCGTTTCCTTTTTCTCCTGTGCCAAAATCTCCGAAGTTAATGTCAAAGCCACAAGAGGTAAGCAAAAGGGTGAGAACAAGTGCGATTGTAATTCTTACTAGTGTTGTCATGATTGTTTGTTTTTTAGATTGATGTAAAATTGATTGTTTTATAATTTTTCTACGATTAAATACTACTCAATTGTAGATTATGGTGTATGAACTGTAATTAGTTGATACTATCGTTAGCGTTGATTTTTACGCCGTTCTCATCTAATTTCATTTTAAAGGATTCACCATTATCATTGACATCGATATCAATACCGTTTTCATTGATTTTTATTTTACCCTTTTCCCCATTACCATTAATATTAATATCAATTCCATTTCCATTAATATTAATTCGATTTTCCCCGTCGCTTTCATCGTCCTCACTCATATATTCAGGGCAGTCTTGACACTGCAATTCACCGTTGGCGGCCATTTTCCAAACATAGCCTTCAAGGTTATCAACATCTTTATCAGTTGTCATGGTAGTAATATAATTTATACTACTTGCCTGATCGTACTTAAGAATGGTACCCACCGGAAGAAAAATATTAACACGTACTTCTTGATCCTTAAATTTCGGACCTTGAGTGGTTAGGTAATCGTTAAAAGAAATAGTGTTGCCATTAACCTCATACTCATAAATAATTTGCTCAGCTATTGCCTTTGCTTCTCTGTTCGATGGCCCATCTGCTTCTTTACGTACTTGAATGCGTACTAAAGAATCTTGTGATTTTCTAATGCGGAATCTAACATCGTCAGAAACTAAGACCTTATTACCAGCTTCATCATAAGAGATGAACGTATCTCCCATATGTATATCCTTTTCATAGTCGTACTCATCGGTAGCCACCAAATTAATTTGCAAAGTATCTGAAGGTATAATCCCTGTAATTTCATTCTCAACAGAAGTACTACCAGTATAAGCATGAGAAGCAGCTTCTCTAATACCAAAAACAATTAAAAGAATTACAGTAATCAACCAAAGACCTAAAAGTGAAAATTTTGCAATATTTCCTATAGACTTCAAGTTATTGACCAATATTTTTAATCCTAAATACATTAAGAAGAAAAACGGAATACCTATAGCAAAAAAGGCTAATAACGATACTACCCATATTGGTAAATTAGTTGAGTTGACCACATTGTAAAAATCTATACCAGGTACATGAATAACATCTAATATACCTACTGTAAAAAGGCCAACGAAAAGTCCGATTAATGTCGAAGCTCCTATAATAACCAATAGAATACCTATGAATTTGCCAAATATTTTGAATAGAAACATGACTATATCACCAAAAGTGTCAAATACGGTTTTACCTCCTTTTTTAACGGTATTGCCTACTTTTTCATAGTCAACACTTTTTACGCGATCCGCAACGTCATCAAAACCCTCTTTGACCTTACGTTCGATATTACTGATGTTCACGGTTTCACCACTCATATCTAATTTTTCTGCCGTGGTTTTCGCTTCAGGAATAAGGATCCATAATAGTCCATAGATAAATATGAAACCACCCCAAGTGAATATGGTCAAGAATATCCAAATTAAGCGTATCCATAAAGGATCGATTCCAAAATAATGAGCTAAACCTGAAGAAACCCCAGCAACGTATTTTTTCTCTGTGTCTCTGTATAGTTTTTTAACTCTCTCTTTATTAGAAGCAGTTTTTGCTCTTGGCTCATCTTCAAAGATTTCCTCATCGACCATATAATCTTCTGGTTGCCCCATAATAGCGATTACATCATCTACTTCTTTTTGTGTGATTACCTGCCTTTCATTTTCTAATTTCTCATGGAAAAGTTCGGCGATACGTGCTTCTATATCGGCAATGATTTCATCACTACCCGGTGTATTGGCAAAGGATCGTTTAACCGATTCTAAATACCTACGCATTTTATTATATGCCACTTCGTCTATATGGAAGAGCATGTTTGCTAGATTAATATTTACTGTCTTGTTCATCGTTAGCTGTTTTTTGTGTTGGTTACCAGGTTCGTGGCTTTTCTCAATTCATCCCAAGTGGTATCTAATTCTTTAAGAAAAAGTTTACCGGTCTCGGTTAAGGTATAGTATTTTCTTGGCGGTCCAGAAGTAGATTCTTCCCAACGGTAGTTCAGAAGACCTGCATTCTTTAACCTTGTAAGTAGTGGGTATATAGTACCTTCTACTACCAGCATTTTGGCATCTTTAAGCGTACCTAAGATTTCAGAAGCATATTTATCGTGTCCGTTTAAGATGGACAGGATGCAATACTCCAAAACCCCTTTTCGCATTTGCGCTTTTGTGTTTTCTACATTCATAATGTCTTTTTGCTTTTTATGCAGTCCCCTTTGTGGAGGGGTTTGCTCCATAGTGTCTGTTGTCTGCATAGATTAACTGTTCGTTTTTTGTTCGATGAATAAACATCCTGATTAATTTTTGATTGATTAATAAACTCTTAAGGGTGTGATGAATACCCTGTCTTTTAATGTAAACTTATAACTCTGCTCATAAGCCATTTGCTATCAGTCTTTTTCCAGATAACAATAAATTTTGTTGGCTTCGATATGGCATTCGGTTCTTGGTTATTGTAAAATTTGTGCAATCCTATTTGTACTGCTCCAAAATCTTTTATGGGGTAAACCTCTACACTTTCTTTAATTAAGGTTCGTGTTACTTTACCACAAATATTCTTCTCGATACTTTTTAAAAGTTCAGCTTTGTCTGTTGCCAACCCTCCTTTATCATGATAAAACTCAATATCCTCATCATAGAACTCGGTTTGTGTTTTCATATCACACTCATTATATGCGATGAAATATGTTTTATCCAATTCCATAATGGTATTGTAAAGGGCTTCGTTTTCTACATCTTGACCCTTAAGCATGTTTGATACCAATACAAGAGTTAGAATTATTATTATTTTAATTAGGCCCATTATTTTATGAATTTTATAGTTAATGGATATTCAAAATGCTCACCTTCATTTGTTTTTATGGTTGCCAAAATGGTGTATACAATATTAATAATGAACAAAGCTGATTGGGCTAGTCCAAGTAATCCTACAGGTATCATCCAAGGGCCAAAGAAATCATCGCTATTAAAATGAAAATCAACAAAACTAAAACTCTGTAGGTTTGAAAAACTAAAGTGATCAAAGTCGAAAATATTTGGAATTAACCCCCCTAAGAAAAATGGTATGCTAATCATACCTACTAAAATAGAGTAGAGTAAAATGCTTATTTGAAAATTTAATGCCTGTTTGCCATTATGGTCTATAAATTCATATTCTTTCTTGTTCGCTGTCCATAATACAAGAGGTATTATAAAGTTCCCAAAGGGAAAAAAGAATTTAAAAAACGTACTCGCATGTATAAGTGCAGAGAGGTTTCGTTCGTGCTTAGTTACTGTTTCTATCATGATTGGTTCGTTGTTGATGATGATTGTTTTTATTACTATGCAAAAGCTATTTACTTTGATAACCTAATAACTTCCTATGCAAATATATGGCTAAAAAAAGGTACTATGTTAGACATAGTACTAATATTTAACATTATTTTAACATTTTAGTATGCTATAAATAATAGCTACTTTTATAAAAATATATAGATAATATGGCCGTAACAGCTAGTAAATTCAACATGTTTTCTTTTTTAAAACTACCTGCAGCATGGTGGTGTGGGGTGCGCTTAAGAACAATAGATAAAAATAAGGCCGTTGTGACCGTAAGGCACAGATGGATTAATCAGAATCCGTTTAAATCAATGTTTTGGGCAGTACAGGGTATGGCGGCAGAATTGGCTACAGGAGCCATGATGATAGACCAAATTGAAGCTTCTGGCAAGAAAATATCCATGTTGGTAGCTAATAATAAAGCCAATTTTTCAAAGAAAGCTACAGGTAAAATCACTTTTACTTGTGAAGATGGGCATATGATTAAAGAAGCTTTAGATAAAACTATTGCTACAGGAGAAGGACAAACTATTTGGATGAAATCTATCGGAGTAAATGAAGAAGGAGTAGTGGTGAGTACTTTTGATTTTGAGTGGACGGTGCGATTGAAGAAGTAATGTTTAATGCCAATTAATAGAAAAAAATACTCATTTTAAGACATATTACGATGGTATTTAATAGCTAAAAACTAAAGTTTGTAGCTTAATGACAGCACATGTTATCGTTTTAATAAGGTATATATATTAGAATTGAATAGTAGCGCATTTAATTTTTTGCAAGCTTTGAATTTTCGTTTTCGCTTTTAATTGTTTTGATGATTTATTTGCATTTTCATCAATTTTCAAAAAGTCTTCAAAAGAATATTCCATATTATGGAGTTCAAAAATTTTCTTTACAATCGCTTCTCTACTTGGGGCATTAAAAGAATTTGCTAGATTGCTAACTCCCATAATACTTCTCTGTTCTGGTCTCCAGAAACCAGTACTTCTATAATTACCCCCTTCATATGCTCCTACATGTTCATAACCGGTAAGTCCAATAAAATGTTTCCATTTAATGGAAGTCAAATTATTGGTGGAATCTAAATTGGCAGTATTATTTGCTAAGGCGTATGCCGGGTAATCCTCTCTAATATACTCATCTCCCAAACTTGCAAAGGCATGACCAACCTCATGAATCATTATTTCGTTATTTCCATCTCCAAATACTGCAAGATTTCCATTAAGAACTGCGAATCCATTAACCTTTGCATTTTTACCATTTACAGATAAAAGCACTAGGTTTTTTCCGTTCTGTGGGTCAAAATTCTGTTTTTCTAAATATTCAGTAATAGGATTCCAATTCTCAAGAAGTAGATTTCCATCAGAATCTACATAACCACCAAAAGGAGTTTCCACTACAAGACCACCATCGTCGGATTTAGAGGATTTAGATTCTGCATAAATGATATATGCATTAAAATATTCCTTGTATTCAGAAAATGGAGGAGTGTTAAAAAGATAATTGATGCTACTTAGACCTTGTGTTCTATATTTTCCATTTTCTGCCTCTAAATCATTTTGAAAATAGATATCTCCAAGAAATATTACGTTAATGCCATTACTCTTATTATTTTCAAAAACGATTTCAATATCTCCGTCGTTAAAAAATTGATCATCAGTAGTATAGGTCAAATTATCTGCCGACTCATCTTTTCCACATGATATGAATACAGTAATAAAAAGGAGTAGGATAATTTTTGAAAGTGTTTTGTACATGATAAATAGCGGTTGAAATTAAATCTGTATCAGTAAAATTATAACTATTATATTTTTAATAAATTGCTCGTAAATTGTTTAAAGTGATAATATATTTTAAGAAAATTAACTGTATAAATTTATTTTAATAATGGGAGCATCTTCATTTAATTTTCAGGAAACACAGAAATTCACCCAATGGTAGCTGTGGTTGATAATTCTGGCTCCAATAATTTTAACTGGATTAAAAATAGTAAGTAGTATTATGGTTGTTTTTAGTGGTTACATTCCAGATGATTCTGGTAATAACAGCATGATGTGGATAGCAAATAGAATACCTCTTAGTAAAATAGTATTTGTTCTACTTTACTTGCTTACCATCTTGTTTTTAGTAATAGCAAAGCTAAAAGTGGTGGTATCTGATACTATTAAAATTCGGTATCTTATGTTCTTTAAAAAAGTAATTAGTCTAAGCGATATTGCAGTGGCAACAGCTATTAATTATGACTTTGTGGGATATGGCATTAGAAAAACTAAAAAGTACGGTACTGTTTTTAATGTTAAGGGAAAAGAAGGCATTTCTTTAACACTTAAAAATGGAAAGAAATACCTTATTGGTACGCAAAGGTCTCAAGAATTAGCACAGGCTGTAGGAGAAGTTTAGTATTGATAAACAAATTAAACGAATGGCTATAAAGTAGTATTAGCTAAAAATAAAGTTAAGCTTAAAACATTTATGCAACTAATACAAAAACATAAGTCAATTCTTTTAATTCTATTTGTACTGGTTTTAGTACATCTACTTCATGGTGTGATAATTTGGTCATCAATCGGACTACAATTAACAAATAAACAAGTAGACTTTATCTCATTAATATCGATACCTATTGTTATGGTAGTTGGTATAATTTATTTATTAAAACATTTTGGAATTCATTTAAATTTTTCATTAAAAAAGGTAAATCCGAAGCTAGTATTCTATGTAATACTTCTTGCTGTATTTATTATTATTCTCCAAACAGCTCTAGACATACCTTTTGTAAAAGAACTACTTCAATCAAAAATTCGTTTTTTTACTTTTACTAATCCATTTCAATATGGTTTGCATGGTATGGTTTATTTGTTGCTAGCAGTAATTGCAGCACCAATTACCGAGGAAATTTTATATAGAAAAATTATCTTCAATAAATTAAAGGAACAATACGGGTTCACCTTTGGTTTGGTTGTTTCGTCTTTTCTATTTGCGTTCGTACACTGGAATCTTGAAGGCTTAATTGCCTATTTTATTATAGGTATTTTATTTGCTTATCTCTATCATTTAACTAAAACTCTGTGGCTTAATATTTTACTTCATGGTACTTATAACTTTTTAGTAAAGTTTATAACCATTGAAACTTACGATTCTTCACATAGAATGTATATAATTATTTTGTTGTTGTACTTAATTTCTGTTGCCGGTATATATATGATTTTAAAAGAGGTGAAAATTCTTACCAATGATTCAAATCGAATTTGACTTGTAACAAAACATTTTTTTTATCTACTAATAAGCATCAATCAATAAAAATTAAGAAATGAACGCACACGAAATAGAATACGAGATTTTTGGAGAAGAAATGCAATACGTTGAAATAGAGCTTGATCCTCAAGAGGCAGTTGTTGCCGAAGCTGGTAGCTTTATGATGATGGACACCGATATAAAAATGAATACCATTTTTGGTGACGGAAGTAATCAAGACAATAGTGTTTTAGGTAAAATATTTTCTGCAGGTAAACGAATGTTGACCGGTGAGAGCCTGTTTATGACTGCCTTTTTAAATATTGGTAAGGGAAAGAAAAAAGTGAGTTTTGCATCACCATATCCTGGTAAAATTCTACCTATAGACTTATCAGAAATGGGGGGACGGTTTATTTGCCAGAAGGATGCTTTTTTATGCGCCGCAAAAGGAGTATCGATTGGTATCGAATTTTCAAAGAAATTGGGCCGTGGACTATTTGGTGGAGAAGGTTTTATCATGCAAAAATTAGAGGGTGATGGTATGACCTTTATTCATGCAGGCGGAACTTTAGCGAAAAAGACATTAGGTCCTGGAGAAGTACTTAAAGTCGATACAGGGTGTATAGTTGGTTTCACTAAAGATGTCGACTATGATATTGAGTTTGTAGGGGGAATTCGAAATACCGTTTTCGGTGGTGAAGGATTGTTTTTTGCGACACTACGTGGACCTGGTACAGTTTATATTCAGTCATTGCCATTCAGTCGTTTGGCAGGTAGAGTGCTAGCTTCAATACCAAGAGGTGGAAAAGATAAAGGAGAGGGAAGTATTTTGGGTACTCTTGGAGATATCGTTGGTGGGGATAATAGGTTTTAGTCATATTCTACTTATATAATTTGTATAAGTGGAAATATTTGCTAAATAAATGACAGGAGTTGTTTACGATTTCACCTGGGTTTTACATTCTTACAATTGAAAAAATGTCGGTTTTAATGAGAAACTGATAGAAAAGCCTAAAACTAAACAATATATACAAATTTTACTTCTCAGTAATTTTGATTCCGTATCTTAATTCCATGTTCTTTTATGAGAATTGGAAACTAGATGTTTTTTAAACTTGATTCGGTTATTTTAGAACCTTAAAAACCAACATTTTCGAGTGTTATTAATTTTAAATTTGTCTTTTTTAGGTCCTTCAAAGACTAATAAGCTAGCGAGAATTAAATAAATTTAAATAGTGTATAAATGTGGATCATATTCGATTTTGGACATTTAAAGTTTAAAATTGCCAAAAGACATATTTAAAAAGTCGATTAAAGAAATCGAAACCAATTGAAAATTTAAAAAGTTGAATTCACTAAGCCGCTATAAAACAAAGTTAATTGTATTAGGGAAATGAAATTTGTTCTAACATTTTTTATATCATTATTTTTTCTGAGCGCTACATTTGCTCAAAAAGAAAAAGACTCCCTATTTCAAATTTGGCACAACATAAACATTCCAGATTCAACTCGGTTTAATGTGATGAGTAATTTAATTGATGATCACTATTTATTTAAAAAAACAGATAGTGCACTTATTTTAGTCCATCAAATGTTAGATCTCGCCCAAAGCAAAAAGAACATTAGATACGAAGTTGAAGCACAAACATTACTGGGTAAAATATATTTTGAAAAAAAAGAAAATGAGAAAGCCAAAACCTATTATACAACGGGCTTAGAACTTGCACTTTCTATCAAGGACAGTTTTTTGTATGCTAATAAGCTACTGGGTTTGGGCAGTTTAGAATATACTTATGAGGATTATACCAACGCATTTAAAACACTGCAAAAATCCCAGACATATAGCGAAAAAATAGGGGATAGCCTTAATTTGGGTTGGAGTATAGCATATCAAGGGTTCATTTTTACTGCATTGGGTGATTATCAAGAAGCAGAAAAGTACCATTTAAATCATTTAAGATTAAGCAAAAAATACGGAATAAAGAGAAGCATATCTGGAGCAAATGGGAACTTAGGAAATGTGTATAAGAATTTAGGAAATATTCCTAAATCTATTAAACATTGGAAAGAAGGCATTAGAATAGCCAAAGAAATAGGACTTCCGCTATATGCAGTAATAGGCACTGGAAATTTAATTTCTATTTATATAGATGAAAAAGATTATGAGAATGCAAGTAAATATTTGGAAGAATATATATCCGTTCTAGGGCATTTAAAAAACCCTGAATATCATAGCGATATTTTATTATTCCAATGTCAAATAGAATATGGATTAGGCAATTACATAGAAGCTTTAAAAAAATGCAATGATTGTATTAAGATATATGATGTGAATAATTGGGACTATGATACTGATATTTTAAAAAGCCTTTATGAGATAAATAAAAAATTAAACAACCACGCATTAGCTCTTAATTACTTTGAAAAATATCAAGAACTAATTGATAATGAAAATGAAAATAAATCAAGAACAGAAATTCAGAATATCATTTTCAACAATCAGTTAAGCACTGATAGTATTGCAAAAGCGCAGGAAAAAGAATCGCTAAGTAGAACCTATAAAGCAGGTTTGCTTAAAAAAAACAGAGAGCGAAACTTGTTTTTAATTCTTGGATTTCTGGTTCTTCTTCTAGGTACAGCATATTTTATTATTTACCGAAAAATTGAAACCACAAAGAGAAAGAGGCTTAGAGAAATCAATACGCTAAAAAATGCCTTATTCACAAACATCACTCATGAATTCAGAACACCACTTACGGTTATTAAAGGTATGACCGACGCTATTAAATCTGATTTACAAAATAAAAAACCAGAAGGCATTCAGAATTCATTAGAAATGATTGAGCGTAATAGTAATAATCTGTTGCACTTGGTAAATGAGATGTTAGATTTATCTAAGTTAGAAAGTGGAAATATGGAATTGCAATTAATACAATCCGATATAATTCCCTTTATAAAATATTTAGGTGAAAGTTTCAGTTCTTATGCTCTAGAAAATGATATAAAACTTACTATTTATTGTGAAATAGAATCCTTGATAATGGATTTTGATGGTAATAAACTTACTTCAATTGTTTCTAACTTACTTTCAAATGCCATTAAGTTTACAGAAGAGCAAGGCAAAATTATTGTTCATATCAATAAAATAAATCAGAAAGACCAATCTTATTTATCTATAAAAATAAAAGATAGTGGTATTGGTATCGCTAGTGAAGAACTACCAAACATATTTAATCGTTTTTATCAAACAGATGCGTCAACTGTAAGAAAAAATGAAGGCACAGGCATTGGTTTAGCGCTTACAAAAGAACTTGTTGAATTAATGAATGGAACTATTGAGGTTAAAAGTAAACTTAGCAAAGGAAGTGAATTTAGCGTTAAAATTCCTATTACCAATAATGCAAAAACAATATCGCAAGTTCCACAAACTTTAGATTCTACCTTTCAAATAATTAGAACTAAATCGAAACAAGTTGCCAAAACCCAAGATACTGCCGCTGAATTACCTTTATTGCTAATAATTGAGGACAATATGGATGTTGCTCATTATTTAAAAACTTGCCTTAAGAGCACTTATGAAACCATTCATGCAGTGAACGGAATTGAGGGAATTGAGATAGCACTAGAAAAAATTCCAGATATTATTATTTGTGATGTTATGATGCCTGGTAAAGATGGTTTTGAGGTATGTAAGACCCTAAAAAATGATGAGCGATCAGACCATATTCCGATTATAATATTAACAGCTAAAGCGACTTTCGAAGATAAATTAAAAGGTTTATCGATAGGGGCAGATGCCTATTTAGCAAAACCATTTAATAAAGAAGAGCTTTTTACCCGACTAGATCAACTGATTTTAGTGCGCAAAAAGCTCATGAAAAAATTGGAGAAAAGTGGATACTCTTCATTGCTCAATGAAGAATTTGAAGATCCACAAACAAAATTTTTAAAACAAATTATTGAAAGTGTACATACCCACTTAGACGATGCAAATTTTGGTGCTACTCAATTAGCCAAAGAATTGCATTTAAGTGAATCTCAAATCTATCGCAAATTAAAATCCATTTCAGACAAGTCTACAGCAATTTTTATTAGAACTGTTCGTCTTCAAAAGGCCAAAGAACTGCTTCAAACTTCATCTAAATCTGTTTCCGAAATAGCATATGTTGTCGGTTTTAGTAATCCATCGTGGTTTAGTAGAGCATTTAAAGATGAATTTGGTTATCCACCAAGTGAAGAGGTAAGTATCTGATTATAATATAGTTACAGGTTATCTTTTGCATGTTATGCACAAATAGTACATGCTTTTTCTTCTCGATTCAAAATTAGTTCTAGGTTTTGAAAAAATAGTGAATACTATTTTTTTGTAAGCATCATATCATTGTATCATAATTAATTAAAACAAGTATTATGAAAACAAGATTAACACAGGTATTACTTTTAGTAATTGGATTTGCATTTATAAACTGCAAAGCACAAGCAGACTTAATAAACGACGAATTTCCAGAAGCTAAACAAGAGGTTATGGAGACGTTTGGCGCCATAGCACAAAGTATTAAAGACAAAGATTTAGACAAACTAATCGCCTTCCATGCCTATAGTCCAAAGTTTACCGAATTTAAAAATGGTGAGCCTAGAAATGGATCCGAAGCAAATGAAGCTCACGAGCGCAATGTTTTTGGCTCTGTAAGTGACGTAATAAAGTTCGATGCCAATGATCTTCAAGTAGCAGTTTATGGCGATGTCGCCAACGTAACCTTTCATTCTGATTTTCATCTAAAATTCGGAAAAGACCTAGTTGTTGTCAACGACCAAATTACCCTCTTATTTGTCAAAACTGCACAGGGTTGGAAAATGGTACATGAACACCATTCACCTTTAAAACAAAAATAGAAACTAGAAAACATCATACTCTTAAGTAGGTCTTCAAGTTTAAACTAGCAAGTACATTTATACAATTACCACATTATTTAAAGGTTTTGCACCATAAGTTAAAGACCTGAATAAAAGCTTAACAAGACTGAAACATGCTTGTTATACACTGTATATGCTTTCATTTTATATTAGACTCTTAATAGTTTAATACAGAATAGAACAGTAATTCAGGCCATTAAATTCAATTACATTTTCAAAACATCAATTATGAAGTCTAAGAGAAATAATTTCGCGTTTTTATCGAGTATTGCACTAGCCTTTACATTATTAAATTGTAGCAGCGATGATAATGCAATAACAATTCAGGAAACTGAAACGCCTAATCAAGCACCGGAAGCCTTTTCGTTAATAGGGGTTGCCGATGCTGCGACTCAAGTAACCGTTACGCCAACATTTAGTTGGAATGCTTCAACCGACCCAGATGGAGACCCTGTAACCTATGAACTGTTTGTTGATGGTAATAGCAACCCTACAACAAGCATTGCAAATAATATCAACGATACCAGTTTTACTTCAGAAGAAAGGTTGCCTTTAAACCAAGGCTTATTTTGGAAAGTTGTAGCGAGTGATACAGAAGGGAATACGACTTCTAGTGAAACTTTCAGTCTTACTACAAGAAATCTTCAGATATCAGAAAATCCAGTAACTGCAAATGCCGCTTTCTCAGAAAGAACAGATCACTCCTCTGTAGTTTTTAATAATAAAATGTGGGTCATAGGTGGGTATGATGGTGCTGCGCACCTCAATGACGTATGGCAAAGTAGCGATGGGGAAACATGGACCCAAGTTACTGCTGAAGCTCCATTTCATAGAAGAAGTGGACATATTTCTGTAGTTTTTAATAATGAAATATATGTAATCGGTGGGTTTACTGGGGTGGACTTTTTAAGAGATATATGGAAAAGTTCTGACGGGGAAACTTGGACCAAAACAACTGGAGCATCTCCATTTCCTTCTAGCGGCCTACACTCCGCTATAGTTTTCAAAGATAAATTATGGGTTATAGGTAGTCTCAATGCACCTGCAAAATCATCAAATAATATATGGCAAAGTACTGATGGGGAAACTTGGACTCCAGTCAATGTGACAGTGCCTTTCCCAGAAAGGTATAGACATACTAGCATGGTCTATGATGATAAAATATGGATCATAGGAGGAAGGAGCTCAATAGGTGTTTTAAATGATGTATGGCAGAGTACTGATGGTAACAATTGGACTGAAGTAATTAAAGAAACAGCTATCGAAGGAATTTCCGACCATACGGTTGTGGTCTTTGATGATAAAATGTGGATTATTAGTGGCCGAGATAATAAGATTAGCACTAACAGAATTTGGCAAAGTACAGATGGAAAAACATGGAGCCAAGTAATTACAGAAGTTCCTTTTAACGAAAGAATAGAACATACCTCTGTAGTTTTTAATGATAAAATATGGGTGATTGGTGGCAGAGGCGGCATACTTGCCGACTCCTATTTAAATGACGTATGGTCTATGGATTAATACGTATTGAAGAACACGGCACTAACTGGCAATCTATAACATCAAGCATAATTTTTAAAACAAAAATCATGAAAACGATACAAACAGTTTTTAAAGCAAATATAAAAGCGAGCATCACTATACTACTACTTCTGATGATTGGTTTACACAGTTGCAGTAAAGATGATGCACCACCAATTGCAGAAGCGACACCAAAAGAAGAAGTAAAACTTAGCGATAAAAAACAGATTACCAGTTTTGTATTTCTATTGACGAATAACCCTATTGAAGTAAACGTCGTCGCAACCATTGATGAAGAAAACATGACCATTACCGCAGCAATGCCACCGGGTACCGACCTCTCTGGACTCTTACCGGAAGTGAAAATTTCTGAACTTGCCACTTTAGACCTTGATACAGCTCAAGATTTTACCGATTCACTAGATTATAAGGTGACCGCAGAAGATGGCAGTACCGCCGTTTATACCGTAATCATAAACGCACTATTAACGCAACGCCAAATTTTACAGGCCATTTTAGATGCTAACCCGCAAAACACCCTTACATGGGATCTTAATGCAACTGAAAATTTAGGAGACTTAGATGGTGTAATATTAAATACGGAAAGTGAAATTATTGAATTAAAGATAGTAGGTAAAATTATTTCTACACTTCCTAAAGAGATAGGGCAATTGACTAATTTGAAAAAACTGCAATTAGAAAATAATCAAATTACTTCTCTTCCATCTGAAATAGGTGAATTAACCGAGTTAGAAAGTTTGCATTTGAGACTTAACCAACTTACGATAATTCCTTCAGAGATTGAACAATTAACATCCTTAACAAGTTTAAATTTAATTTCTAACAACTTTACGTCTTTGCCTCCGGAGATTGGAAAGTTGATAAATTTAATAAGTTTAGAATTAAATTCTAATCAGCTTTCAGTCTTACCTTCCGAAATTATTATGTTAACCAAATTAGAAAATTTATCCCTAAGAACTAACCTGTTTACTCAAATTCCAACAGAAATATGGCAATTGAACAATTTGGAAACATTGAATTTAGGGGCAAACCTACTAACCGAACTTCCTTCAGAAATTGGCCAGTTAATTAATTTAACAGGTGTGTTTTTAGATCGTAATAAACTTTCTTCAATTCCTTCAGAGATTGGCCAGTTAATTAATTTAACATACGCCTCTTTTGGCAATAATGAACTTATTTCCCTACCACAAGAGATTGGTCAACTAATTAATTTAAGAGATTTGTGGCTAGATGAGAACCAACTTACTACCCTACCTGAAGAAATAGGACAATTAACCAGTTTAAGATTTATATCAATAATAGATAATCAACTCGCTATCCTACCTCCAGAGATTGGGTTTCTAATCAATTTGAAAACTGTACAAATGAGAGATAATAATTTAGTGTCAATTCCAAAATCAATGTGTTTCTTGGTAGATTTTAATGGGCTGTTCATATTAAAAGATGAAGGCATTACTTGTTCAACCACCTCACAAAAAGATGCCCTTATTAGTATTTATAGTGCCAACCCTGGTAATACTTTAGGTTGGGGTGTAGATAATTATCCAAAAGTTACTTTTGATGATACCGGCAACCCCATTATTCTAAATATGAATAACACCAATTTAGCACGAATTCCTGATTCCATTTCAGAACTCAAACAACTAGAAGAATTTAGTGTCAATGACAATCAGTTAAATAGTTTGCCGGTTTCTTTAAGTACGATACAATCTTTGAAAATTATAGCGGCTGCTGGTAATAATATAACAACAGTACCATCAGAATTTCAATTGTTATCCGGTTTAGGACTGTTGCTTTTGACCCAAAACCCTATATCAAGTATACCTCAAGAAGTTTGTGATGAGCAAACAAATGGTATACTGACGATTCTTACTGACCCAGGAGAGGGCTGCGATTAATAAAACTAAAATCATACAAAATAAGGTCATTAAACTAGTGCCGAATTTTAAACAAAAATTATGAAAACGATACAACCAGTTTTGAAAGCAAATATAAAAGCGAGCATAATCATGCTACTACTTCTTATGATTGGCGCTACCAGCTGTAGCAAAAATGATGAATCCATAACCAAACCAACAGTTACTATAACACCAGAGGAAGAGGAAATAATCTTAAGTGATGAAAAGCAGATTACTGAGTTTAAATTTTTGGCTGCCGAAAATATAGTGTTAACTACAGATGTAATATCCACTATAGATATAAACGCCAAAACAATTATCGTAAACCTACCTAGTGACATTCCATTAACAGCGCTTACTCCTAAAATAAGCATTTCACCAAAAGCAATTGTTAGTCCCACTGGTGAAAAAGATTTTACTGATGCAGTCACGTATACCGTTACGGCCGAAGATGGCACAACAAGTAGTTATTCGGTAACGGCAACTAGTACGAGCAGCGCCAAAGAGATTACCAGTTTTCGGTTTACAGGCATTGAGAACAACGGAGTTACTGTTGATATTCCAGGCGAAATTGATGAGGAGGGCAAAACTATTGCTCTGGAAATGCCCAATGGAACAGAAATAACCACATTGGAACCCGAGTTGGAAATTCCGGACAACGCGATATACGAACCTACGGGCCCGCAAGACTTTAGCTCGCCTATAAACTATACAGTAACAGCAGAAGATGGCACAAGTCGCACCTATCTGGTAACCGTAGATGTACTTCTTAGCCAGAAAGAGATCCTTTTGATTATCTCGGAGGTTAACCCTAGTAACACCTTAAATTGGAACGAATCGGACAACCCAAGTGAATGGGATGAGGTAACCTTGGATGGAAATGGAGACATAATTGAATTAACAATGAACTTCAGAGGATTAATTATACTACCTCCCGAGATAGGGCAGTTGCGTAGTCTGGAAGTTCTACTTTTAGCTAATATGCCGTCATTGAGCAGGCTGCCCCCCGAAATCGGGCAGTTAAGCAATTTGAAAAAGTTGCATGCTGAGGTCGCACTAACCAGCCTACCTCCCGAGATAGGTCAGTTAATCAAACTAGAATCTCTAAATATAAATTTCAACTACTTAAGTAGTCTTCCTCCCGAAATCGGGCAGTTGATCAACCTTAAAGAGCTGAATTTGAGGAATAACAGACTAAGTAGCCTGCCCCTAGAAATTTGGCAGTTAAACAGCCTTGAAGAACTGTCCTTATCCACAAATAATCTGAATAGCATACCTCCAGAAATTGGGCAGTTAACCAAATTGGAAAGTCTGAGTTTAGGTCACAACCAGCTAACTTCTTTGCCAACAGAAATCAAACAACTGGTGAATTTAAAAAGTTTAAGCGTAAGTAATAATAATCTAAGCGAGTTCAACCATGTACCATTTATACCTTCTGGCAGCAATTCTAATATTCTTAACTGTTCCACTGAGACAAATCTGCTGAAATTATATTTATCCGGAAATCCAAATCTAACGGCTATCAGTCAATGTATCTGTGATCTAGATGTTGCTAATGGAGGTGCTGTTGAAATAGATGTGGTGCCCGATGAGGTAGCGTGTGTAGACAATAATGTCATCAGCAATTAGAAGCACCTTTGCATAAAATTAAACGACCAAGAAGATTCACCATCAATGAAGTGAAAATGTAACCGCGTAAAGCAATATTGCAATGAAAATTGATAAAGGGCGATAGTTTTTTTGTGGATTAATAAAATCATGAAAAAAACAAGGGCATCGAACTAGAGCTAATTCTTAAAACAACAATTATGAAAACGATACAAACTGTTTTGAAATTAAACATAAAAGCGAGCATCGGTATTCTACTACTTCTTATGATTGGTTTAACCAATTGTAGTAAAAATGATGACTCTGCAGAAGTTCCGAAAGAAGAAGTGAAACTTAGCGATGAAAAACAAATTACCAGTTTTATTTTTCGATCCGTTGATACTCAATTTTCAATAGACGCTGTAGCAATCATAGATGAAGAAAATAAAACAATTGATATCACCGTACCGCCAGATGCAGATGTTTCGAGTCTGCTTCCCGAAATAAAAATATCAGAGGCAGCCAGTATCGATAAGACGCAGGCACAAAATTTTAGCAACCCTGTATTATACGTTATAACCGCTGAAGACGGGTCTACGGCTACTTATACGGCTACTGCACATTTTCCGTTAACTCAACTTCAAGTTTTACAGGTCATTTTAGATGCTAACCCCAATAATATACTTTCTTGGGATCTAGCAACTACAACTGATTTAAATAACCTAAATGGGATTGTCACTAATTCAGGAAATAAAATTACACATTTAACTCTTGGAGAGAGTGGTATTACTTCTTTACCTGAAGAAATTGGGCAATTATCTAGTTTAAGATATTTGTATGTTGGCGAGTCACAACTTACAGAATTACCAAGCGAAATTGGGCAGCTTACCAATTTAGAAGAATTATATCTACATAATAATTTAATTACAGCTATACCTGATGAAATTGGGAACTTGAGTTCGCTATTATTTTTAGGTCTAGATGGAAACCAATTGACTACTATACCCAATACGATTACTAAAATGGCCTCTTTAGAAAAGCTCCATCTCAGTAGTAACCATTTAACTTCATTTCCTTCTGAATTAAGCAGTATGGTTAATTTAACTGATTTGATTTTAAGTGATAACCAATTAACTACTATAACAACTGAAATAGGTGCATTACCTAATTTAAACAGCTTAAACTTAGGCGGTAATAATATTTCTGTCTTACCAGTAGAAATAGGAGAATTATCCAATTTAAGATACCTGTCTTTATATAGTAATAAGCTTACATCATTGCCCAAAGAAATTGGAAAATTAACCGCTTTAGAAAGGTTACATATAAATAATAATCAACTTACAATTGTTCCTCCCGAAATAGGATTTCTTATAAATCTTGCGTCATTGCGTTTGTCTGAAAATAACATAACTAAATTACCGTCATCAGTTTATTACATAAAGAATTTTCGCAATTCTACAATGGAAATAAATCATGATTTTATTCAAGTAGGTGCTGATACTCCGTTAGACGCACTTATCGGTATCTATACTGCCAACCCTGGTAATACTTTAGATTGGGGTGTAGATGATTATCCTGAAGTTTCATTTCATGACAATGGCGACCCTAAAGCCATTACAATGAATAATAAAAATTTAACTAGAATACCAGAAAGTATTTCGTCTTTGTCAGGTTTAGAAAGCTTTAATGTAAATAATAATAATTTGCAAAGTTTACCAGCAGCACTTGGCTCAATAAACTCCTTAGGTGCTATTACTGCTGCGAGTAATCAACTAAGTACAGTGCCTTCAGAATTAGGCCAGCTACAAAATTTGGCCTTACTAAGCATAACCAACAATCCTATAACAAGTATACCTGAAGAAGTTTGTAATCAGCAAATATCGAACGGCGGCATACTTACCATCTTAGCTGACCCTGGCGAAGGTTGCAATTAATAAAACCAAGATCATTAAAAATAAGGTCATTGAACCAGTGCTGAATTTTAAACAAAAATCATGAAAACGATACAAACAGTTTTGAAAGCAAATATAAAAGGGAGCATTAGTATACTTCTACTTCTACTTCTACTTCTTATGATTGGTATTACCGGTTGTAGCAAAGATGATGCACCACCAATTGCAAAAGAAGAGGTAAAACTCAGCGATAAAAAACAGATTACAGAGTTCAAATTTTTAGCTATCGATAATACGGTGTTAGCTGCAGATGTAATAGCCACTATAGATATAAACGCCAAAACAATTAGTGCAAACCTACCTAGTGACATTCCATTAACAGCGCTTACTCCTAAAATAAGCATTTCACCAAAAGCAATTGTTAGTCCCACTGGTGAAAAAGATTTTACTGATGCAGTCACGTATACCGTTACGGCCGAAGATGGTACAACCAGCAATTATGCAGTAACAGCGACCAGTAAGAGTAGTGCTAAGGCAATTACAAGTTTCGTGTTTCTACTGACCAATAACCCTATAGAGGTAAATGTGGTAGCTATCATAGATGAAGAGAACAAGACCATTACGGCCGCCATGCCACCTGATACAGATATTACAGGGCTATTGCCCGAAGTCAAAACATCTGAGTTTTCAACAGTTGACCGCGATACAGCTCAAGACTTTACAGCGCCACTAGAATATACCGTAACCGCAGAAGATGGGAGTACCACTGTTTATACTATAAGCATTACCACGCTGTTGACACAACGGCAAATTTTACAAGTCATTTTAGATGCAAATCCAGGAAATACAATTGATTGGGATCTTATTACTACTGCAAATTTAGAAGATCTAGATGGTGTTGTCACAGATACCGAAGGGCGCATTATATCACTCAAAATGAGTAATAGACTACTTATTTCGATTCCCTCACAAATTGGACAATTGACTAATTTAATGGACTTAGATTTAAGCCTTAACCGTCTTACATCTTTACCTCTTGAAATTAAAAATATGACTCAATTGAAACGATTTAATCTCAGCTTTAATGGGTTTAGCACTTTACCAATAGAATTAACCCTATTACTTAATTTAGAAAGGTTAGAATTAGCCGAGAACCAAATTATGTCTATTCCTCCAGAAATTAGACAATTAAGTAAATTAACATATTTAGACCTACAAACAAATAGGCTTAGCGTCGTTCCACCAGAAGTAGGTTTTCTTACAAACTTGACGACCCTTGGTCTTCTAGAAAACGTTTTAACTGAACTTCCTCCAGAAATTGGTCAATTGACCAATTTAACGACCTTAGCATTAACCAGAAACCAACTTACCGAACTACCGCCGGAAATAAGTTTTTTAATAAAGTTAGAGGATTTACTTGTTAAGAGCAACAATCTAAATACTATCCCTTCAGGGTTTGGGTTGCTAACCAAACTATCAACATTAGATTTAAGCCAAAACCCCATAACAAGCATACCTCAAGAAGTTTGTGATCAGCAAACATCAAATGGTGGTATACTAACGATTCTTACCGATCCTGGAGAAGGTTGTGATTAAAATAATGGAATTATAACTCTAAACTAATGGTAATGAATAACTCATTATTTATAAAGAAAATTAGTATAAACAGGTTGTTAGTAAAGCAGAATTGGATGCAGAAAAAACAAGCATTCTTATATACTTTTAGTATACTAGTGATGTGTTTATCCTGCGAAAAACCAAATACTACACAAGAACCATCCTTTTTTGACGTTCAAGGTGAAAATGGATTCGTTGGTAAACTTCAAGGTACAAATGCACTCGTATCCATATTATTGGGTGAGAATGAAGGAATAGCCTATATATGCAATGGTGAGGAGGATATTTCTGAATGGTTTAGCGGTCCAATATCAGACACACGGCAAATACATTTCACCAACAGACAAGGGGCAGAAATCAAAGCAAGCTTAATCAAAAATATTTTTGAAGGTGAAGTTGTTTTACATGACAACACTACCTATTCATTTACGGCAAAAGTTAATTCAGGAATTAATGGCGGAATCTACAGGGTTATTGATGAAAAAGCAGAACTAGCTGAAATTGAAGCGTCTTGGATTGTCAATTCTAATAATGAACAAAGAGGTTCAGTTACTGTGCAATCACGTCAATTACCAAACATAATTTTAAGTCAAAAAAACTTTGATGACATCAATAATGGATTGTCAAATAAGATAAATATTCAAGGCAACTCTTTTTCTGTTTTTAGATATCGGGTAAAAGACCCCATATCTCCGGTTCCGCCGGTTCCTATTCCCTATCCGATTAGATCTAATTAAAGTGTCTGAAGGCAAATAGTAGTTTAAAACAAAATATTATTAATCAACAAGCACTAACAAACCAGATACCATTGATAGTCTCTTAGAGTCACAAATACGACTAGATATTGAATAAATAGTGACAGCTATTTTTAACAGCTATTTTGAAATTGCACTATAAAAGTCCATCATTAATTTCCTCCTAAATGATTGGGCCATGATTCCCCGCTATAGCTTGCATTTCTATTATCATAGCTAATACCTTTTAAATAACCATAAAACAAAAATTATGAAAAAAGTACTCATTGTAATTTACGGAATCATCGCTTACCTCATTTTTTTAGTAGCCTTTCTTTATGCTATCGGCTTTGTCGGAAACCTTTTCGTACCCAAATCGATAGATTCAGGGGTAGAAACTCCCTTAAGCACCGCTCTTCTAATTAATATAGGCTTGATGAGTCTTTTCGCTATTCAGCACAGCATCATGGCGAGACCAATTTTTAAAAAATGGTTTACACAGTTTATTAACCCGGCCATGGAGCGTAGTACTTATGTCTTGCTTTCAAGCCTTTCACTGCTACTTTTGTATTGGAAATGGCAACCCATGACATCCATTGTTTGGGAGACGGAAGCTACGGTATCATCTATTTTAATGGTGGTTTTCTTTTCAGGTTGGTTAATTGTTTTCCTTTCTACTTTAATGATCAGTCACTTTGAGCTGTTTGGCCTAACGCAGATTTATCAGAACTTTAAGAACCAATCATTGACCACTCCTAAATTTCAGGTTAATTGGTTTTATAAGTTGGTAAGGCATCCCATAATGTTAGGCTTCATCATCGCCTTTTGGGCCGCACCCACCATGACTTTTGGTCGTCTTTTGTTCGCTGTGGTAACAACAGCATATATTTTAATTGCGGTTAAATTTTTAGAAGAGAAAGATTTGAAAAAAATTATAGGTAAAGATTATGAAGCATACCAAAAGCGGGTGCCCATGATTTTTCCGTTTACTAAATTCAAAAAGATTTAAAAAAGGTCATATTAAGCTGAAAAATGATGAATATAATTTTAAGTATGTTTATTCAAATAAAAATTCTACGAAATAAAATATTGTTATTTATATTTCTAATAGTATGTAGTCACACATTTTTTGCCCAAGAAAAAAATAGTTTTAAAGTAGGAGTTGATTTTGGTGCTGCAATAGCTTCAGATATAGGTGTTTTAATGGCTGTTGAGCCTAAATATAATATTAATGAGAATAATTCTATAGGTCTTCGGTTGGGAGTAGCTTTTCTATTGGGAAGAAATATTGGAGAACCTATGAATTTTCAATACATAATTGAAGAAGGGCTTAGTTTACATGAAACCTACTCTTTGGCAGCTACTTTTGACAGATATATAGGTAAATCAAATAGCAGATTTCAACCTTTTATTGGTGGTGGTATTAGTTACTATAAACTAAGTAAAGTAAATCAAGTTTCAACTGTAGATAACTCAAATCTAAATTTAGCATCTACCACCAAAGTTAAAGGACAAATGGGTCTATTAGTGAGAGGTGGATTTGAAACCGGTAAATTTCGACTTGGCTTAGAATTTAATATGATTCCTAAATCAAAAATACGATTGTCCAATGATGATGTTGCAGGAAGTGTTAAGGATAGCTATTTTGGTGTTTCCATTGGATGTATCTTTGGGGGAAGAACGAAAAAAGAGCGAATAAAATAACTGATTTTAAAATTTTGCTTCTTTGTAATAGAATGAAGCTTAAGTACAATGTAAAAAGTCTTAAGTACGAAGTACAAAGTAAATTTGAACTTGAACTTGATTTTTGAATTTGAGTTTTTTTTCCAACAACCAACAACCAACAACCAACAACCAACAACGAACCAATGAGTTTCAAAAATCAAATAGAATTCCTTAAAGAATTACAGAATAACAATTCTAAGGAATGGATGGATGCCAATAGAAAATGGTACAAGCAAGTCCGTGATGAATATATTGGTTGGTTAAATAGTATGAATACAAGACTTTCTGCTATTGATAACGAATATTATGATACACCTGGTAAAAAAGGAATTAACCGTATCAATAATAACCTCATGTTTCACCCCAATAAACCCGTTTACAAAGACCATTTTGGTGCTGGGTTCGATAAGAAGCCAAAGACAGCAGATTTCTATTTTGAACTAGGTATTGAACGTTGCACTTTTGCAGGCGGATTATGGCGACCAGAATCAAAAGTACTACGAAGTGTTCGCGATGCTATTGATTATGATGGTGAAAACTTAGAGAAAATCTTAAATAAAAAGCCCTTCAAAACTCGTTTTGGAGGACTTTACGAAGATGTAAAACTAACCAATGCACCGAAAGGATTTGCCAAAGACCATCAATACATTGAGCTGCTTAAGAATAAAACCTTTGCCGTATTTCAAGAATTTGACACCAAAGAAACTAGCACTAGTAATTTTGACGACCAATTAATTGAGGCATACAAAGATATGCTCCCTTTCAGGCGCTATTTAAATAAGGCGATTACCGTATAGTTATTTAGAATCAGCAGCAGGTATTAGCCTAGCCTTTAAGTTAGGTTGAGTCATAGCGCTATCTATAGGAAACATAGGTCTATTGATTCTTTTATATCCTAATCTATTCAAGTCTTGGTCAACTCCTCCGGGAGTTAATGCCATTGTCCAATCGCCACGCATTTCGTACAATTCTGGAACTAAATAACCAATTTTTACAACGACAACATCAGCATTTTTAGGATCTAACCCTAAGTTGGTAAAATCACTTAAATGATGGTAGGGCTTCCGTTTTTTGGTTACGATAACATCTATATTACCTACTTTAACGACCACTTCGACCACGGCATCTTTGTCACCTTTTTTTATGGCAATAATAGTACCATCTAATAGTAATGGGCCGGCAAATCTATTGTCTACGGCAGCACCAGCTTCCGCTTTTATTTTTCCTCCAACACCTATTTCCATTGCTTTTTTTACAAATTCAGGACCTGGTATAGATGCATAAATTAAAGATTTTCCTTTTGTTGATTTAAACTCAGATCTCGCCAATAGTTCTTTTAATGTCCAAGTAACATCACCGGCACCACCAGCCGTTGGGTTATCTCCCATATCACTGATCATATAAGGCTTCTTATCACTAGCTAATGCTAGTTTTAAGCTTTCTTCTAATGTAGTTGTAGGTGCAACAAATTCAAATTCATTTCTAACATCCCAAAAGCTTTGGGCTAATTTTTCGGCTCCTTCTTCTACTTTATCTTTATTATCACCGGTAACCATTACTACGGCATGGTTTCTAGGTTCATCTGCCCAGGCATAACCTATCCAAATGGCGGCATCAATAACTCCGTCTTGTTTCGTAATATCTGGTATTTTGGCATATAGACTTTTGCCTGGCTCAATACGTGTGCTTGTCTTTTCACCTGGTAATAGAATTGGAACGGGAACCCAAGCCTTATACCCCGGTTTTCCTTTACCACTTTCTAAACGGTCAATTAAGTTGGTAACTGCTCGTTTTTTAGATTCAATAGCATCTTCATGTGGTGCCATACGGTAACAGGTAATTAAATCTGTATGCTGCGCTAATCTTTCAGAAACATTTCCATGTAAGTCCATAGAAGTGGATATGAGAACATCATCACCTATAACAGCACGTATACGTTGTATTAAATCACCTTCTGGGTCATCTAGCCCCACAACACTCATTGCCCCGTGAATATCAAAGAAGAGTCCGTCATAAGGCTTGTTTTCCTCTAATAGTTGCAAACTCTTAGTTACTAATGATTCATAAGCTTCTCGTGTAACAGTTCCGCCTGGTAAAGATTTCCCTACTAATGTAGGTACCCATTCTGCTCTATTTCTATTCAAAGAATCTACCTGAAGAAATGGGTATCTTGTAAAAACGGAATCACCAATTTTTGCGTGAAAAGCTTCTTCTGTAGAAAGGGCAGGTGAGAAGGTGCTACTCTCAATGCCTAAACCTGCAATTGCAATTCGTGGTAGTTTTTTTTCTTCTGCTTGGTTGTCTTTACATGAAGAGACCAATACTAAAATTAAAATAGCAAATGTGTATAAATGTTTCAAGATGGTAGGTATTAAGTTGTTTGAATGGAAAAGATAGAAAAAAAATGATACGGAAAAGTATTCTTTTGCTGTACAACCTCTTTAGAGCGATTAATGCAAAAGTTAATCAAATTTGAGTATGCTATTTAACTATATAAGAGTTTGCTTATGTAAACTTCTTAATTATTTAAAAAGTTCTCTATACATGTATTAAATTCTTAATTATTCGGGCTCTTTTCAATCTGAAAAAATAGTAGAAAATGTAGTAAGCTACCACCCATTTCCCGATACTTGTGAATTTGGCAAATCCTCATATATAATTTAATAATCGTTGGAGTTTATAATCTAAAAATTCTTACGTACTAATCTGTATTTTTAAAAACCACTTTACCATCAAAAATGGTCATAGCTATTTCTGTTTTTAAGAATTCATCTTCCGGTATGGTCATTATATCTTGATTGTAAATAGTAAAGTCAGCCAGTTTACCAGCAGTGATCGACCCTTTAATATTTTCTTCAAAAGCGCCATAGGCAGCATCAAGCGTATACGATTTTAATGCTTGTTCCCTAGTCATTTTCTGTTCCGGTTCATAACCGCCTTCAGGTAAACCTTTTAATGTTTTACGACTGATACTGGCATACAAACTCGCAATCGGATTTAGCGGCTCTACCGGTACATCGGTACCATTTACAATAGGTATACCACTTTTTAGAAGGGCTTGCCACATATACGCCCCTTCTTTAATTCGTTTTTCTCCCAAACGGTCAATAGCCCAAGACCTATCAGAAGATAAGTGAATAGCTTGCATTGCAGGTATTACACCTAGTTGTGCAAAACGGGGAATATCATCAGGATGTAAATGTTGGGCATGTTCTATTCGAAATCGGTGATCAGTTTTTAAATCGGGCAATTTTTTAAAGGCAGTTTCGTAACGGTCTAAAATTTCTTTATTGGCACGATCACCAATAGCATGGGAGCATACCTGAAAGCCTTTTCGCAAACCATTTAAGGCAGTTTCTAGAACCATTTCCATAGGTAACGTTTCATGTCCAAAATGTCCTGGTCGGTCAGTATAGGGTTCTAACAACCAAGCACCACGTGACCCTAGAGCTCCATCACAATTTAATTTCACGGAACGTATGGTCACTAAATTATCAGGATCTACTAACGGTCCTTTTTCATACCATTCGCCGAGTAATTCTTTGTCCCGCCCGGTGAGCATAACGTATAAACGAACTTTCATTCTGTCCGCTGTTTTCATTTGTTCGTACAATGCTATTGTTTCTCGACCGATACCTGCATCGTGAAAACCAGTAATACCGTTTCTGTGACAAGCTGCCACCGCCAGTTCAAATGCTTTATTATTTTGCTCGGGAGTGCTTTCTGGAATATGCTGCCAGATCAGACCTTGTGCCCGCTCATTGAAAATTCCGGTAGGTCTTCCTAGTTCATCGCGCATTACTTCACCACCTTCGACGTGTAATTTATCAATACCATCCTTGGGCAATATCTCAATTCCCGCTATTTCCATGGCCTTAGCATTTGCAAAACCTGCATGGCCACTGGCATGGCTCAAAAACACAGGGTTATTTGGAGTTGCAGCACTTAACAAGTCGTGTCTTTGAAATCCGTTTACAGCATCTGCTGGCAATGTATCCCATTTGCTTTGGTGCCAGCCTCCTCCAATAATCCATTCACCAGGTTCTACATTTTTTACCGCTTCTGCGACTATATCTACAATTTCTTGGTAGCTTGTTGTATTTAGTAAATCAATTTCTAGTTCAGCATTCCCCAATCCCATAAAGTGACCATGTCCTTCTATGAGACCAGGTGTCATCGTTTTTCCTTCTAAATCAATGATTTGGGTTTGTTCATTTTTGTATTTTTCAGCTTCTTGAAGATTACCTGCAAAAAGTATAATACTATCTTTTGTGACAACAGCTTCAACTTTTGTTTGAACCGAATCAACGGTATAAATAGGACCACCATGTATTAATAAAGTTGCGGCTTCCTTTTTCGGACCAGAACATGCAGTAAATAAAAGAAAACTTATTACTGAGCTCCAAAAAATTGAATTTGATAATTTCATTGGTTTGGTTTTGAAAATTTAAGTTACGATTAAAAAGTTGAATTGTTCAATAGGTTCCTATTATACAAGTACTTATAAACGATGCTAACATAATATGATGGATAATTCTGGTAGTTTGTATCTTGGTATGCTAAAAAGTACGGCCTAGAACTACATTCATTACAATGCCATAGTATTGAGATCGGTTAGTAATTGTTGTTTAAGATTTAGGAAGCATTTACAATTAAAATTAAAAGAGTATTTTAAAATAAATGAAATTATATATGCCTAATAACAAAGTACGAAATATAGAAAGAGAGATTCTATCCGATAATTGGTACACCCTTAATAAATACACCTTTGAATACCAAAAACCAGATGGTTCTTGGGAAACCCAACAACGAGAGGCGTATGACCGTGGTAATGGTGCTGCCATTCTTTTGTATAATGCTAATAAAGGCACTGTTGTGCTAACAAAACAATTTAGAATGCCCACGTATGTGAATGGTAATGATGATGGAATGATGATTGAAGTTTGCGCCGGACTTTTAGATGGTGATAATCCTGCAGACTGTGTGCGTAAAGAAACTGAAGAAGAAACAGGGTATAAAATCAGCAATGTCAAAAAAGTAATGCAAACTTATATGTCGCCTGGATCTGTGACCGAGATTCTATATTTATTTGTTGGGGAATACGATGAAAGCATGAAAATTAGTGAAGGTGGTGGTGCTGAAGATGAAACGGAAAATATAGAGGTTTTGGAATTGGAATTCGAAAAGGCTATGGATATGATTATTACGGGTGAGATTAATGACTCAAAAACTATTATGTTGCTTCAATATGCAAAATTAAATGAGTTAGTTTAGGCTATTCTGTCCGACAGAAAGGTATGCGAAATATGCGTAAAATAGGTTTTGGTGGTGGCTGCCACTGGTGTACCGAAGCAGTTTTTATGGCACTTAAAGGTGTTGCGAAAGTAGAGCAGGGTTTTATTGCACCACAAGGCAATATCGATAACTTGTCAGAAGCTGTAATTGTTCATTACAACGCTGAGTTAATTGAATTAAAAGATTTAGTTGCCATTCATTTAGACACGCATCAAAGTACTCAAAATCATTCTATGCGGCACAAATATCGTTCTGCGGTATATTACTTTATGAAGGAAGATAAGGAATTCCTAAAATTAATCATGAATGAATTTCAACAAGAACTGAGCACAGCTATCATTACTTCTATTCTTCCTTTTGGTCAGTTTAAATTATCCGAAGAAAAATTCCATAATTATTATTTCATCGATATTGAAAAACCGTTCTGTAAGACTCACATTTCACCTAAGATTCAACTGCTTAAAGAGAAGTATACAAAACATGTCTCTACAAAAGTGACGTAGCTAATAGTTGTCTCGTAAAATTTGTAGCATTTGTTCAAGGCGTAACCTTTCGTCAGATGACGATTCTCTAAAATGATTATTCATAAAACTAAAAATCAGTGTCTTACCAGAAGTGGTCAGAAGGTATCCACTTAAACAATAATTATTACTTAAGCTACCAGACTTCGCATAGATGTATGGATGTTCGTCTCCTGCAAATCTATTTTTCAAAGTGCCAGATAAACCACCTGCAGGGAAGATAGAAAATAGTCTTTCTTGCGGAACCATTACATAAAGTTTATCCAATACATTCACTATGTTTTGTGGTGTAAAAAGATTGTAACGAGATAATCCTGACCCATCGACCCATCTGGGTTGTTGCGCTAAATCTTGTAACTCATTTTCTAAGATATGTGTTCTAATTAAATTACCGTTTAAAGTATCTTTTAATTCAGAAGCGGCCATGAATAAAAGTTGTTCAGCAATAAAATTGTCACTCTCGTGCATCATTCTTTTATAGAGCGAATCCGTTTCAATTCCGTACAAGGTTTCTTTTTTTCCTATAGGCATATTTAAAGTTGTCGAAATTTTTTTACTCAAGGCTTGCTCTAAAATAAAAGTTGTGGTTTGTAGGCTTGTAATAAAAGGGGTTTCTAAGGTGTCTTTAGATTGAGGCGGGTAATAGAAAATATTTGAAAATTCATTTCTATTATCCTTATGTAAAATTTCTATAACACTGTCTTTAAAATAAGGAGGCGATACCACCAGTTCAGTATTCTTATATGATAGTACCACATTTCCGTTTATAGGGAGTGCATTTCGTTCGGGAGAATAATACCATTGATAATCGTCCCAAGCCCAACCTGGCCCATATTTTACATCTTGAAAATTTCCAGAAACAAACGCAAGGTTGCTTTGATTTTTAAGAAAATGGAGTGCCGTAGAATCTTTTAAATAAGGGTGCAAGAAAGAGGGGTCGCCTGTTCCTTCAAAATAGAGAGAGTCATTAATTTTTATATATCGTAATGCGGGTACTTGTTTCGGTAAAGTTTTTAAAGCAGTAAAAAGAGTGAAGATTTTGGTGTTGCTAGCGGGTATGAAATACTTGTGACTGTTTTGATTATAAATGGTATCTTTTGAATGGGCATCGATGACTAAAACTCCTGTGAATTGATTTTTGTAGAATGATGAAGAAAGGGATTTATTGAATTGCTTCGTAATAACAGATTTCTTTGAAATACAGGCGGTAAGGACTAAGAAAGTGATTGCTGTAAGTACGATTTTCTTCATGACTTCGAAATTACAAAATAGTATTCTTGTTGATGTGATAAAAATTTAACATCCTTTCATTTACTTTAACTTTTTATATGCAATATTCAATCTGCATTTCTGTTTACCTTTATGAAACAACATTTTAATCAACATATATCATGGCAAATTCTATGCTAGAGTATAGTAAAACGGTTCTTAAAAAGGTAAGTTTTGATACCTTGCTATTCTGTAAGGAGTTAAAAAAAGCTCTCATGACATTACTACCAGAAGAGGTAGAGGAATTAAAAATCTGGTTAGAAAATTATATAACAGACAAACCAGAATTACAACAAAGTTTAATTTATATAAAAGCATAATATAGAGCCACGTAAAGTGGCTCTTTTTCTTTTATAAAGCAACCATTGAGTTATTTAGACATCTTAATCTAAAACGATGATGGCTTCAAAAATTTCCTTTTCCCTATTTTTATTATTCTTACTCCCTTGTCAAAGTGATGATATGACATTGGATACCACTCCTGTTGATGATCTAGTTTGGTTGGCGAATGGCTGTTAAATGCAACCTATATTAGCCCAGGAGGCACAACTGAATAGAAAGTAGTTCAGGAGGGGGCTAGATATTTTTTTGATGAATCAGGTAATTATAGATTAACTGATTTTAATAAAAATATGCAAGAAACCGGCGAATATGAAATAAAGGAAAGTGAACTTTATTTATACTTTCTTACTGAGGGAGAAAAAGATACCTTAGGTTATAGAGCTGATTTTAATGAAGACAAAACTATGTTAACACTTTCACCAACATACCCGATCATATGTATAGAAGGATGTTTATATCGTTTTAAAAAGGAATAAGATTTATTTATTCAGCGGACTAATAATTTTTACATCTTGAAAAGCTATTGCCCCACGTACTATACCAGTAATAACATCTTTTAACGCTTCGGTAATCTGAACTTTCAATTCCTTTTTGTGGTAAATAAGACTTACTTCTCTAGCAGGCGACGGGTCTTTAAAATATTTTAGATTTTTTTTCTTGATATCATCTAACTCAATTGTATTTAAATAGGGAAGAAGTGTCATACCCAATCCTTCATTAGAAAGATTGATTAAAGTTTCAAAACTTCCACTTTGTAAGCTAAAATGTTCATTACCAATTTTAGGTGTTTTACATAAATTTAAAACACCTTCTCTAAAACAATGTCCATCTTGTAAGAGTAAAATATCTTCAATATCCAAATCTTCAGGCGTAATTTGAGTACTTTTTCCTAAACGATGTTCTTTCGGAACGTAACCTACAAATGGTTCGTAATATAGCGGTCTTTCTGTAATGAAATCAACCTCTAATGGTGTAGCAGCGATAGCTGCATCTAAATGACCATCTTGAATATTTTTTATAAGATTTTCAGTATTCTGCTCTTTAATGATAAGGTTTACTTTCGGATATTTCTGTATAAAAGATTTTAGAAACATTGGTAAAAGTGTGGGCATGACGGTAGGTATAATTCCCAGAACGTAATCACCACCGATATACCCCTTTTCCTGCTCTACAATATCTTTTATTCTTGCAGCTTCATTTACAATATTCTTTGCCTGAGCTACTATTTTTTTTCCAACTTCGGTAATGGAAATAGGCTTTTTGCTTCGGTCAAAAAGAAGTATGTCTAGTTCGTCTTCTAATTTTTGAACCTGCATACTTAACGTAGGTTGGGTAACGAAACTTTTCTCTGCAGCAAGAGTGAAATTCTTGTATTCTGCAACCGCTAGCACATATTGTAATTGAGTAATTGTCATTCGTATAGTTTGAAGCTATAAAATTACTAAAAACCATTATCATAACCTATTATAAAGCCTATCTGAACAGACAATGTAGCTGCTAAAATCTAAGGATAGATTCAAGATCATCAGAGCCTACGGTAAACCTAACATCTTAAAAATTAGGTGGGCCCATTAGCATAGGGTTATTGCTCATGGCATAATTCTCTATGGGCATACCGTTCGCTTGAAAATCCATTCGTTGGTTGTCATTAGCATCGTGTAAAGCCGAAATTGCATATTCACCTGGTAGAACGTTTTCGAAAATCAGCGTTAATTTTCCTTTCTCAGATTTGTCCTTCTTCATTATGAGTCCATCACTTTTCATAAACGATTTTTCGTTGTGTAATGCACTTAAGATATGACCATCGTTATTGAGGACATTTTCTATAATTACGGTTAATGTTACACCTTGATTTTCTTGAGCTTTGGCAGTAAAAATTGTGGCTAATACGCTGATTGTAAATAATAATTTTTTCATTTTTAAAGTTTTAAGATTAATTATCTACTTCAAAAATGTCTTTAATCCGTATGATATAAAAAATGACGTTACCCAATTGGTAAAATATGTAACCGAATTGTAACTGTTATAAATCCTTTATAAGTAATTTAAAAAGTAAATTGTAAAATTAGCAAGGGTAGTTTAATAAAAAATATTTGCCATCATTTTGAGGCGTGAAGTAATCTATAACACTATTATTTTACAACATTCGTAAAGCGGTTGTATGCTCACTTTATTGCCGGTTCCTTTTATTTTATAGTGATGTAGTCTATTTCAAGGTTAAAATTTTCATCTTTATTATTCCCGATTAAAAATGCAACTTGCGCAAGAAAATCGCCATGATAATTTGGCATCTTTAAGGTGTCCCCTCTAAAGTAGGGTTCCATCTTCTCAAAAGGAATTGTAATTGTTGTCCAAATTTTCCCAGGGTCAAAAGTATAGATATAGGAATGTCGTTGATGATCACTTGACTTGCAACGAAACTGATATTTTTTTCCATCACCCTTTAATCGAATTTCAAATGAGGAATAATTATCAACTTCTATACGTTCTAAGTCATGTCGTATCAAACAAAATCCGCCATTGTTATCAAGAGAAACGTGGCCGCTAAATACTCCATTTCCTTCAGGGTTTATTTGAATAAGTCCCATTGACATTCCGCCCATAACTTCATCATTGACGACTTGCCAATTTTCAATTTTGGTAGAATTCGAAAAATTAAAAATGTTTTTAGATTCCTTCATATATGCTATAGGGAATAAGATGAAATTGTATTTATAAAATTAAATGAATGATTTCAACTTAATATATCTTAAACGTAATTATTTTGACTTGTTTGATTTTAATTCATTTATTAAATCTTCATAAGTGAAATAAGAAACCGACCATAGAACGCTAACAAAAGGCAAACAAATTTTTAAGAATTGAGCTTTTTCATCTCTTTTGCTATAGCTTTTTCAGCCGAACCTTGCTTTTCCAATTCTTCTATAATTTTCGGGTGATCATGACTTCTACCTTGTGAAAGTTTGTTAACGGCTTGTATGTCATTGACAATAATTTCAAAACCTATTATACCCGTAACTTGTCTCATAGTCTTTTTGGACATATCATCTAATGAAATTGGGTGTTCTGATTTTTGTTCATACTTATCTACCAATTCATAGAGCGATTTCATCAACTCCTCTGCAGTTTGAATTTTTACAGTTCCATAAACATGAACGGCAATATAATTCCAAGTAGGGACTTCTTCTTGTTTATACCATGAAGAAGAAACGTAACTATGAGGACCATTAAAAATACACAAGACCTCATCTCCATCAGTTAGATTTTTACTTTGAAGGTTTGCCTTGGCAATATGGCCGACCAGTATGTCTTTTTCGTCTTTGCTTTTGCTTAATTCTAATGGTATATGTGTTCCCCAAGGTTTTCCATCAATCGTATTAATTAGAATACCAAAACTATTATTTTTGAGAAAATTATGAATTTCGCTGAGATCTTTGTTTTTATAGTGCTCGGGTATAAACATGTTGTTTTAATTTATAAGTAAATATAATGGTTTTGAATATTCGGTTTATGAACCAATTATTTAACGCATTGTGCTAAGTGAACTCCCTCTTGTTTAATATCTTGTAGTTAAATTTAAAAGATAAAAATATGCCATTTATAACAAATACATCAGCGAAAGAGCAGGTAGATATTTTCTACGAGGACTATGGTAGCGGACAACCAGTAATTTTAATTCATGGTTGGCCTTTAAGCCAAAAATCTTGGGAACAACAAGTTTGGAAAATAGTAGAAGAAGGGTACCGTTGTATTTCTTATGACAGAAGAGGTTTCGGTACATCTTCATCACCCTGGGGCGAATATGATTACTCAGCTCTAGCAAGTGATTTAAATGCCATTATTGAAGAGTTGGATTTGAAAGATGTAGTTATAGTAGGTTTTTCAATGGGTGGTGGTGAAGTTGTTCGCTATTTAACCGATTATGGATCTAGTAAAATTGCTAAAGCGGCTCTCATTAGTTCTATTATACCGTTAGTAAAACAAAAATCTGATAACCCGGATGGGGTGCCGGAGAAAGCTTTAGAGGGTATTATTGAAGCCTTACAAAATGATAGAGTTGGGTTCTTAAAAGAATTCAGTAGAGGGTTTTACAACTACGACGAAAATAAAGGGGATAGGGTAAGCGAAGCACAACTAGATTATGATTTTACCATTGCTTCTTTCGCATCTCCTAGAGCAACCATTCAAACGGCTTTAGCATGGATGCATACAGATTTTAGGTCAGAACTAAAAAATGTTGTCGTACCAACTTTAATTGTTCACGGCGATGCGGATGCTACTGTGCCTATCGAAACTTCTGCAAAACAAGCAGCTACCGGAATTAAGGATAATACGTTTGAAATTATTAAAGGAGCACCACACGGACTCAATATAACCCATGCCGAAGAATTAAATAAAATTTTAATTTCGTTTTTGAAGAAATAGAATAATTCCTTATAAATTTAAAAATCCCGATACATTTCAATGTATCGGGATTTTTTATGCTCTACTTAATTTATTCTACAATTGGTTGATTGTTAGTCTTCATGGTAGAGTTTGGTTAAAACTGGTAGATGATCCGAGATATGTTTATTATTCTCCATACGGTCATCAATATGTATGTATTCTTTTACTTCAAAATTCTCAACAAAAATATAGTCAATACGGTTAGTTAAAATCCGGCTGTGGTCAAATCCACTAAATGTCCCAGGAGGACCATAAAAAGCTTGTTGGGTAATAATTTGACCATCATTCAATTCTTTCTTTAAAAATTGAATCGGAGTTTCTTCAGGTTTTAAATTCAAATCACCCATAAGCATAACAGGAAGCTTTTCTGTATTAATTTTTTTCATTTTACTAACAATGAGTTCTGCTGATTTTTCGCGTGCCAAAACTCCTCTATGATCAAAGTGCGTGTTGAAAACATAAAATTGTTTATGTGTTTTCAAGTCTTCGAAAAGGCCATATGTAGAAATACGTTCTAATGAAGCATCCCAACCAACAGATGGTTTATCGGGTGTTTCAGAAAGCCAAAAGGTTTCACTTTTTAGTAATTTATAGGCTGAGGTATCAAATAGAATAGGGGCATATTCCCCTTTTTCCTTTCCATCGTCACGGCCAACACCAATAAACTCATAGTTGTTAAGATGTTCTACTAAATATGTTAATTGGCCATGCAATACCTCTTGCATACCAATAATACCAGGCTTATAATGCTGTAATAATACAACCATGGCATCTTTTCGGTCGTTCCAATTGTTTACCGTATCGTTAACATTGTCATATTTAATATTATAGCTCATCACGGTAACGTCTTGGCTATAAGCCTTGGTAAGTGTGATTAGACCTATTAAAACGAAGACTAGTTTATGTAATTTCATAATATTATTCAGCATTTTTATATTTATCGAACCAAGCTAAAACACTGGCTATTTTGGCAACTAGATTACTTGGTCTATTTGCAATACCATGACCGGCACCAGGTATTCGTACCATAGCCGTTTCTACACCTTCTAATTTTAAAGCAGTATAGAATTGTTCAGATTCAGCAATTGGCGTTCTATAATCTTCTTCTCCGGTAAGTAACATGGTAGGCGTAGTAACATTTGCAACATACATTAAAGGAGAACGTTTAAAATAGTTTTCAGGATCTTCCCATGGTTTTTTGCCGAACCAATATTTAGAAAAGAAAGCAGCACCATCAGCATATAATACAAAACTTGTCCAGTTGATTACTGGCTTGGCTACCACAGCAGCTTTAAATCTGTCGGTTTTACCAACAATCCATGCCGTAAGCACTCCGCCGCCACTACCACCGGTAACAAAAAGATTATTTGTGTCAACATATCCTTTTTCAATTACGGCATCTACACCACTCATTAAATCATCATAATCATGATTTGGATAATCATGGTGAATCAAATTACCAAATTCAGCTCCGTAGCTCGTACTTCCTCTTGGGTTAGCATATAAAACAACATAGCCCTCGGCAGCATATGCTTGTATTTCGGCACTATAAACAGAACCGTAACTTGTAAATGGGCCGCCATGAATTTCAAGAATAAATGGGTACTTTTTATTTGGATCAAAGTTTGGCGGAGTAACCACCCAACCTTGAATTTTTTGTTGGTCATAAGAAGATTCCCACCAAATTTCTTCAGTTTTACCTAAGTCCCTGAAAGAGAAAAGATCATCATTTACAAAAGTCAATCGTTTAGAGCCTTTTTTATCTGCAACACCCAAATCAGATGGATGCTGTGTACTACCAAGTGTATAGGCAAAACGAGAATTAGTTGAAACTGTGAAATCAGCAGCATTATATGGGCGACCTAATGAAAGTCCGCCAAGACCTTCAACAAGTGTAGTCACTTTTCCGTCTAAAGCAATATGGCCAATTTTGGTAGTACCTTCAGTATCGTATTGAAAATATAGTCCTTTTCCGTCTGATGCCCATTGTGCATTGGCAATGTCTCTATCAAAATCTCCAGATAGTAATTTTGAGTTTGTACCATCGGTATTCATTACATATAAATTTGTAATCTGATACCCCATTAGTTTATCATCATTACCAGTATAAGCAATCATTTTACCATCAGGAGAAACAGTTGGTGAACTGTCAGGACCATATCTTGTAGTTAACGGTGAAACTTCGGCAGTAGAAAGTTGCAGAGAATAGATTTCGCTATTTGCAGGTTCAAAAGCCTCATCAGGATTAAAATTCGCTGAGAAATATAAGGTTTGGTTATTTTTAGACCAAATAGGTCCTCCGTGGTCGAACTTGGTTGAGGTCAATTGCTTCGGTGTACCACCATCAATTGAAAGAGTAAATAATTGATCATGACCACCTTTTATGTAGCCTTGCCCATCACCTCTATAATTCAATTTATCAATATAAGTCGGCGGTGTGTTCCATTTTGCGCCTTCTGGTTTAGCAGGTAACTTTACAATAGATTCCTCTGCTTCAGGTACAAACATGGTAAATGCCAAATAACGGTCGTCGTTAGACCAACTAACCGCTCCTGGAGCTTTTGGCGTATTGGTCAAAGGGGCTATCTCTTTGGTATCCATCCACATTATATACAATTTCGTGTTATCATCTGTTTGGTTCGATTTAAAGATGATTTTTTTACCATCGTGCGACCAACGTGGATAATTGTCGTTTTGGTTTCCTGTGGTCAACGGTCTGTTTTGTGAACCATCATAATTTACCATCCATAAGTTCGATAAGTTCTTATCGGTCATAATGTCCTTAAAATTTCGCACGTAGATAATTTTGCTTCCATCGGGCGAAATTTGAGGGTCAGACACATATTCCATGTTAAAAATATCTGTAAGCTCAAGATTAGAAGAAACCTGTGCCGTTGCAGATACTGTAAACAATAGTAAAAACAGCGTTTTAAAAATAATTTTCATAGTGTTGAATTTGGTTTGAAATGATTTCATGAAGATACTAATTACCCATAAAAATAATAGCCTCTCACAGCACAAATTGTCTCAGGTTATAACAATTCTTAACAGTCATATTTTATTGCTTTTCGTATTTTCACACTATGGAGCAAAAAAGCTTTGAAAATTAAAATTCTTAGGTAGAAGAGTTAAAGGATATGTCTTTTTAAATGTAAAAAAGAATAGACTAGTTTGCCATAGAAATTTTTTAGTTTGATGTGTTTAATTAATTGATATTCAGTAACTAAAATATAAAAATGAAAGTATTATTTATAGGAGGAACAGGAAACATTAGCACACCAAGCAGCAGATTGGCAGTAGCTAAAGGAATGGATTTATATGTACTGAATAGGGGAAAAGCTAAAGTAGACATTGAAGGTGCACATTCAATTATTGGAGATATCAACAAACCCGAAGAACTAACAGAGCTTAAAAAACATGATTGGGATGTTGTGGTTAATTGGATAGCTTTTACTGCGGATGATATTGAACGTGATATTGAATTATTTAAGGGAAAGACCAAACAATACATTTTTATAAGTTCTGCATCATGTTACCAGACGCCACTGAGTTATCCGGTCATAACCGAATCTACTCCGCTAAGTAATCCGTTGTGGGACTATTCACAAGGTAAAATAGCCTGTGAAGATAGATTACTAGAAGAATATAGAAAAAATGGATTTCCAATAACCATTGTTCGTCCGTCATTGACCTATGATACGGTAATACCCATTGCTATTGGCGGATTCAACAAATACAATACTGCACAAAGAATTTTAGATGGAAAGGAAATTATTATACATGGTGATGGTACGTCACTTTGGACGGTAACTCACTCCGATGATTTTGCAAAAGGCTTTGTTGGCTTATTAGGAAATACCCCTGCTATTGGTCATGCATTTCACATAACTTCAGATGAGGTGTTGAGCTGGAATATGATTTATAAGATTTTAGCAGATGCCCTAGGGAAAGAAGCAAAAGTAGTCCACATAGCGTCTGACTTTATATGTAAAGTAGAGCCATCATTTACTGGTACTTTATTGGCAGATAAGGCTGAAAGTGTGCTATTCGATAATACAAAGATTAAAACCTTTGTGCCTGGTTTTAAAGCTACCATTCCTTTTTCTGAAGGTATTAAAAGAACGATTAAATGGTTGAAAGAAAATCCTGAGCATCAAAATATAGATACCGATACCCAGGCTAAGATCGAGAATGTGTTGAAGGCTTATAAATCTTTGGCTACCTAACAAACTATTAATTCTCGTTCAAGAAGTCTGAAACCAACCGATTTTTTTCAGATTCCATCTCGCAGGTCCAGCTATCTATAAACCATCTGCCTTTTTCATAATGAAGTTGAATACTATTCAATCCCCTTATGTCAGAGGTAATGTTTGGGTCTGTTCGTATTTCAAATGCGCTCCATACTTGGGCTAGATTTCCAAAATGGTTGACGTTTCTTTTAAGTTCTATTTCATAAAAGTCTTGACGTGGAGATAATCCCATTGGAATGTATTCTGATTCCAAGGTATGTGGGTTAGTATTGCCATTTTCATCTAAACGTATGATGACTGCATTTTTGGAGTGGATGTAACTATCTCTTTCAAATTGCCAAGGTTGTTGGCTAGAGCCCGATATTACATCGTAATAAGCATTTAATATAGCGTCGATAGATTGTACATCTTCAGCATATTTTTCATCTTTAGTTTGCGCAAAAATGGAAATACATGCTATAAATGCAACTGCGAGCATTATTGTCTTTTTCATACTTTTGGTTTTTATCGTTTACACTAATTTTATAGATACCATTTAATCCTTATTGAGTAGGTTTTGATGAATTTTTCTAAAGGAATTAATCATAATTATATAGTATTCTCCTCTGGGGAGGGGCAAGATGTAGGTTTTATTTGTTTTCGTTGGCCTTTAAAACCCGTAACAGATTGCCGCCAAGTATTTTATCGATATCTTTTTCACTATATCCTTTTTCAACCAAAACCTTTGTAATCTTTGAATAATCGGTTACATCGTCTAATTGTTTGGGAGGTTGATAAATGCCGTCAAAATCGGAGCCTATTCCCACATAATCTATGCCCACCAGGTTTATTACGTATTCTATATGTTGAATTACCCAATCAAAAGCCGCACGAAGCTCATAGGACTCATCCGTATACTTTTTATACATAGATTCCTCAGCGTGGTATGACAACATTCCGGTTTTTACGAGGGAGTCTATTTCAGTTTGGTGTTTTTCCAGAAATGCAGTTTCTCTTGGTTCAACAGAAGGATCTATAAACCCTGAATTAAAATTGATTTGTATTACGCCTCCATTTTTGGCAACCGCTTTTATTTGGTCATCCTTTAAATTTCGTTTGTGTGGACAAAGCGTGTAAACCGAACTATGTGAAGCAATAACAGGTTTTGTAGTCGTGGCAATAACATCGTAAAACGTTTGCTCACCAACGTGAGAGATATCTATCATAATACCCAAAGCATTCATTTTTTGAACCACTTCTTTACCAAACACTGTTAGTCCTTTTTTACCTTCGGAATTTTGAGCGCCATCGGGAATGGTTTCGTCGGAAGCACTTGTTGCCCAAGGAGTAGAGTTGTTCCATGTCAACGTAATATACCGAACACCCCGCTTGTAAAGGGCTTCCATTTTGTTCAAATCGTTTTCAAATTGATGTCCGCCTTCCAGTCCGATTAATGCGGCAATTTTATGCTGTTTTAATGCTTTTAGAAGTTCTTTTGAATTGGCAACTTTTACTATTTTATTAGGATTTCGTTTAATAACGGCATCCAAACTATCTATTTGCCTATTGGCAAATGCATAAGGATTCAGCTGGTCGCCATCGCTCCAAACCGAAAAGAATTGTACGTCTACACCACCTTCTTTCATCCTATTGAGGTCGCTGTGAGTTATACCTTTTAAATCGGTGTCGAAAACGAAATTCTTCTCCATTGTTTGGGTAAGAAAATCGTTATGAGTATCCAAAAAAATGGCTTTGTTGTGGATGTTTTGATAGTTCTGCGCGCTTAATTGAATGGTTACAATTAGACTGAAGAGAAGTAATTTGGTTTTCATTTTTAGTTAGTGTTATCTGGTTTGGTTAGTTCATTATTTTCTTCTAAGTGGTTTTATGGGATTTTCCTAAAGAATTTCAGCATTGATTTTACTTTATTATCTATTTGACAAGAGCACTACTAGCTGGTAATTGGCCGGTTTTATCTAAAATACCATTCATTTTTAGATGCGTAATAACAGGTTCATTTGCCATTCTTATCAACGAAATATGGTCAAACGCCATGGAGTCTTGTTCATTTTGATAACCTCCTGTAGTTCCAAGAATCATATAATCACGTTGGTTGCGTAACCTATATGAATACGAGTGCTCGTGACCATTGATGACCGTATAGGGTCTCTTGGTCAAAAGTGCCTCTAGTTTTCCTAAGCCTTTATCGTCTTCACGTTTCCAAAGAGGTTTATGCATGAGTATGAATGTCCATTTTACTGTTGGGTTACGTTCTAGTACATTTTTAAAATAATTAAATTGGTCATTGCTTATTCCACCTACTTGGCGTTCTTTCATGTGATAGTATTCGGTATCTTCATAAACGCCTTCGACCTCACCAGCAATAATTTTAAGGGCTTTTGCACGGGCTTCATATATCTCTTTCATACGTTGTTCCTCATAGTCTTCTGAATCCATCATTAGAAACAGAATGTCTTTATATATAAAATGATAGTATCGGCGCCCGAAATGTTGTTCCCAAAATGTACGCATTACCGGATTGGTGAGATCATGATTGCCACCTAAATAAAAGAATGGCATATTCAACTTTGAAGTTCGCTTTTCAAAAGAATCCCATTCGGTAGCTAATTGTAATGTATCTTCGGTACCGCCATTTATTAGGTCACCTACACTAACTACAAAAGTGGGGTCTAACCTGTTCAATTGCTCAACGGCAGCACTATACACCCCTTCGCGTTCCCCTCCAGTCAAATCTGCAATGATGGCAAAAGTGAAATCGGTTTCATCCAATTCAAAAACATCATTGGTCCATGGGGTAGGGCCAGATGTAATGTCGTGCTTAAATACAGGCACTTTCTCAATAGGCTGATTTTGTCTGCAATTGGTTAAAAGAACAATAATTACAGTAGCTAAGGTTAAATGTAATTTCATAAGATTAGACAATAACGATTAATTAGGTATTTCTATTTTTTAGAATACTAATAGTTTAGAACGCTATTAGCATTAATTTTTAATAGGAGCCTCAGGAACTTTACCGTACAAGACATTCGCAGCGGCTTCATATTTGTCACCTTTAATCCAATAGGGTCTTTCTGGGTCATTGGCGATAGACCGTCCTGAAAGTATATACCCTTGGTAAAATTTCACCAAGTAATCATAATCTAAACTATCAGCTTCATCAGCCGCCTGATGGTAGTATTTGTTGATTTCGTCATCAAAGGCATCAAAACCGGTAGAGTATGTGGGAGCAGGGATGCCGACTTTGGCAAAACTAACATTATCACTTCGGTCGAAAAGTCTTTCTTCCGGCGCTACCTCATCAATATCCAAGGCTTTTAAGCCAAAGGTCTTGGCGCCTTCAATCATTTTATCTTTTGCTGTTGTACGGTTTAACCCGGCAATGGTTGCCAAAGTCGTATTGTTATAACCACCACCATCTGTATTAAAACAATATATCATTTGTTCAAGAGGCAGTATAGGGTTTTGAACATAATATTGGCTTCCCAATAGCCCCATTTCCTCCCCTGTAAACAAGATAAAAAGTGCTGAGCGTTTGGTTGGATATTTGGCCAAGTTTTCCGCCATGGTCAGAACAGCAGTAGTGCCGATGGCATTGTCACGTGCCCCATTATAAATACTATCTCCTTTAGCATCGGGTTTGCCGATACCAATATGGTCGTAATGTGCTGAATATATCACATATTCGTTTTTAAGTTTAGCATCCGTTCCCTCTAAAACTCCAACCACATTTTGGCTCTGGAGAATCGCCTTTTGAATGCCATTACTCTTAATTTTAATTTTTAAGGTTTCAGCGCCCAATTTATCTAATTCCTCTTGACTCGTTTGAACCCATACATATAGTGGTAAGGGCTCTTTTTCACCTTCGCTAAGACTAACACGTTCTTCAAATGCATGTTTAAAACGAGGCCATATAGCTTGGTCAAATGAACCTATTTCTATTAAACCTTTTGCGCCATTTTTTATAGCTAATTCCCTTTTTGGTGCTCTACTGCCAAGTGCGGGTCTTAATTCTAAGGCATCGGGAGTACCGGCTTTCACTATAATTATTTTACCCTTTACATCTTTACCTTTATAATCAGCTTCAAGACCATAATTTAGGTATACAGCATCTTCTTCACTATCAATAGCATCGATATCGAAAGCAACTACCTCTGGGAAATTTATACCATTGAATGATAGATCTATTTTTTCATTTAAATAGAACCGAAACATTTCAACTTTTTGATAGTAATCGCCGCTAACCGGATTGGGTTTTACCCCGTAACTACGCAAAGTATTAGCCAAATAAGATGCTGCAATCTTTAATTCTGGGGAGCCAGTAGCGCGTCCTTTTAACACATCATCGGCCAAAAAATAAATATGACCTTCAATTTCACTTTTGCTGACCGTTTCGGCCGCTTTTTCGGTATCGGTTTGTGCTGATAAAACACTTGTAAAGGCAAGTGCTGCTAAGAGTATGTAGTTTTTCATTTTAATGTTCTTTTTGTTAATTTCTATTATTTTAAAATACATAGGTTATTCTTTCTTTGTAAATACTTCTCCCATTATATTGAATTGGCTAATCTTTCCAGATTCATTCAGGTCAAAACTTACTTTTAATTTCTCATAAAAACGAGGGTCCTTATTGGTTATAAACGTATCGTAGTGCCAATGTTCTGCGCTATAGGTTATAAAGTCATTAAAGTTGATTTGCAATTTGCCATTAAGCAACGTCACTTGCACGCTACCTAACATATTGTTCTTGTATGTACCCTCGTAATCTGCCAATGGTAAGCTTGGTTTGGTATTTTTTACACGTGCTGCATCTTCTTTTTTTGTTTTTTCAACTCCTTCTTTATTAAAACCTTCATATAGGTCGAATACCTCTGTATGCCAATCTCGACTATCATCTTCAAAAGCGAACAAATCCAATGCCTTGTACATAATCGCATGTCGTAATTCTGCGTGGTCCAAATTTGCAAAAACATAGACCGCTACGTCTTTGTCATGCATAATGCCTGCAATGGCTACCAAACCAAAAAGGCTACCGGTATGAAAATCTAACTTATGCCCCTTGTAGTCTTGTTGAAACCATCCCAGTCCATACGTGTTCCAATTGGGTTTAGTAAGGGAATTGGTAGGATAGATTCCCGTTGTACCTAAAAAAGAATAGGGCTCAAACAGTTTTTTGAAGGTTTTAGGTTGTACCAAGGTATCTGACTGGTATACGCCATCATTCACCAAAAAAGTAAGATAATTGGAGATATCATGAGCGGTGGAGCAAATCATTCCTGCCGGACCTATTTGCTCCGAAAATCCGTAATCAACTTCTACGATGCCGTCTTCCGGATCATTTAAATAGGGAGTTACATAGTTGCCCACCTTAAAAATATTGGCTGCTATGGCCTGTGTTCGGTTCATTTCCAAAGGGTTGAAGATGCGTTCCTGTACAAATTCGTTCCAAGGTTTTCCGCTGGCAGCAGCAATAACTTCCCCAGCTACGGCGTACATGATATTTTGATAGGCAAACCCGCCACGAAGGGGGTAGGTTTTCTCCGCAAACTGAAATCTTCGAATTGTTTCCTTGGTAGAAAGACTGTCCAAAGTCCAAAGGGCATCAGCATTACCGATGCCTAAATTATGGGTCAGTAAGTCTTTTATTCGAGCATCTGAAGTACTATAGGAATCTGACAGCTTAAAGTAGGGTACATAATCGGTCACTTTATCATTCCAGTCCAGTTTTCCATCATCGACCAACATGCCTATGGCAATGGCTACAATGGCCTTAGTGGTAGAAGCCATATTGAATAAGGTGTTTTCGTTAACCTGCTCCTTGGTTTCCAAGTTTTTGACCCCGTAGGTTTCTTGGAAGACCACTTCACCATCTTTAACCACAATGGTAGCCAATCCGGGAATTTTCCAATCCTTGATGCCCTGCACAATCATGGCATCAAGCTTCCTGTTATTGGTTTTTTGTTGGGCTATTGTACCTAATGTAGAGAGTAGGGCAATTAAAAAAACTAAAACTGATTTATTTGAATTCATTTTAATCTGGTTTGGCATAATTAGGTTTTATTCTTTCTTTTTTAAAAGGTAATGGCCATAGACTTGATCAGTTTCTAGAAGTCCGTCTTTAATTGAAATGGTGGTGTTACCATCCATCCAAGTATGGTTTCCAATGTAGGTATTTAAGGTATCGATATTTCCATTGTTGTTGGACTCAACAGTAATGGCATCAGTAATCGCTTTTACGTCAATACTTTGCATTCTTCCCCTAGTCTGACCTACATAGGAGCCTTCAATTTCTTTGGGATCAAAATCTAAAGTAAGGGATTCATGGTCTTTCTTTTCCAATAGTTTCCACATGAGGTTGTCCACAAAAAAATTACCACCATGAGGTCCTGCGGTGTTTGTTATACTAATGATATACAGGTCTTGTTCGGGAAAATAGTTGGTTTGTGTCAAAAATCCTGGAATACCGCCGCCATGACTTATTTCTTCATTACCATAATTATTTAAATGCGCTAGACCCATGGCATAGCGAATAGGAGTTCCATTGTTCAAATTTTTTGGGGTAATAAGTTCTTGGTATTGTTCTGTAGAAAGCAATTTACCAGCATGTATAGCTTTCATCCAAATCAGTAGGTCTTCTGTGGTGCTACAAAGAGAACCTGCGGCATAGGGCCAAGCATGGTTTAAGTATTGTTTTTGGTTGAGACCCTCTGGAGTGTAATCGTAGCCATAAGCCTTATTTTTCAATACTTTGCTTGTTGAACAATAATAGGTATTGTTCATACCTAGGGGGTTAAAAATAATTTCTTTCAGATATTCTTCATAGGTTTTTTCCGTTACTTTTTCGATGATGAGTCCCAAGATAAAGTAAGCGGAGTTATTGTAAATAAGCGCTTCGCCAGGTTCGAATAAAAAGTCTTTGGTCTCCAAAATTCTTAATAAGGTATCACGCGGCAAATCTTGGGGTACAAGGCTCCCGAATTCCTCTATTTCGGTATAACTAGCAATACCAGAAGTATGATTGAGCAGTTGGTCAATGGTAACTTTTCTTCCTTTGGTATCATAATCCAAATACTTAGTAAAATCATCTTCAAAGGCAAGTTTTCCAGCCTCTACAAGTTTAAGAATAGCGACTGCCGTAAACTGTTTGGTCACTGAACCAATTTCAAAGATGGCATTCTCTGGCATAGGCACCTCCAATTCTAAACTGGCGAGACCGTATGATTTTTTAAGCAGGGTTTCTCCTTTTTGATGTACCAATATGGTACCACCGGCAATTGTAGTACTATCTAAACTAGATTTAAAAAGAGAGTCCGAATAAATTTCTAGAACCGAAATGCTAGTTGTGGCATTGGTTTTTTCTTTTTTACAGCTTAGTATGGTTAGCAATGTAAGCAAGTATAGAATTATTGATCTTCTCATAATAATATTTATTGGTTTTTAGATTATTTTTTGCCTTTCCATCCCGGTCCACGCACCACCCTGCCAGGGGTAGCACCAGTATGTTCGCCACTTTTTAAAACCTGCTTTCCATTGACAAAGACGTGTACCATGCCCTCCGCAAATTGATGGGGATTGTCAAAAGTGGCTTTGTCAATGATGGTATTGGCATCAAAAATGGCCAAGTCTGCAAAATTACCAACGGTTAAAGTACCTCGTTTTTTAATCTTTAAATTGGAGGCTGGTAGTCCACTTAGTTTATACACGGCCTCTTCTAATGGGATTACTTTTTCTTCACGGACGTATTTGCCCAAAAGGCGCGCTACGTTGCCATAGGCCCTAGGGTGCGGACTATAATTGGTAAAAGGTTTTACCGGTGCAATACTGCCGGCATCAGAGCCAAAGCTCATGTAGGGTAGGGATATCTGTTTTTTTACATTTTCTTCTGACATTAAAAAGTAAACCGTACCTACGCGGCTACTGTCCTGTACTACGAGGTCAATGGCAGTTTCTTCTGGACTTGTTCCTCGCATACGGGCAACTTCCCCTAAGGTTTTGCCGGTGAGGTAGCGCAGGCTATCACTTCTAAACCCATTTAAAATAAGCTTTTCTGGACTTCCGGCGGCAAAATAAAGGTTCTCCCAGCCGTCACCTTTGGTTTTCATTTCTTCAATGACACTTTTTCGAATAGCAGGATCCTGCAAACGTTCTGACCATTTGCCGTAACCACCTTCTTGCACCCAAGGAGGCATGGAAGCATCTAACCCTGTAGCTCCGGCGGTATAATTATACATGTCCGTAGTGATTTGTAATCCTGCAGCACGAGCGGAATCAATTTTGGCAACAGCGGTCTCCCATTTGCCCCAATTTTCTTTCCCACCTGCTTTTAAATGGTAAATTTCCGCTGGAATTTGGGCTTCTTTTGCAATTTTCAGTAATTCATCAATGGCCTCTAACCAATAATCTCCTTCACTACGCATATGGGAAATATACATTCCGCCGTATTCTGAGGCGACTTTACATAATTCAATCAGTTCTTGCGTATCGGCATAAAATGCAGGGGCATATATGAGCGATGAGCCTATGCCCATGGCCCCTTCTTCCATGGCGGTTTTGGCCAAGGCTTTCATGTTTTCCAATTCAGCGGGAGTTGGAGGTCGGTTGGCTTCTCCCAACTCATGAATACGGAGGGTAGTGGCGCCAACAAAAGAGGCTACATTGGGCGCAATACCCCTAGCTTCTAAAAATTCTAAATATTCCCCAAGGGTAGTCCACTCAATAGGATATTTAACATCCTTTTGAGTACTTTGCTCTTGTTGACGCATTTCATCGTTAAGCGGGCCCATAGACCAACCTTCGCCCATAACCTCAAGCGTTACACCTTGACGGATATCGCTTTCCGATTTTCCATCAACAATAAGTGATTCTGTAGCCCAGCTGAGCATATTTATGAAACCTGGAGCAACGGTTAACCCAGTACCATCTATTTCTTGAACGCCTTTGGCATTTTCTAAGTTTCCAATAGCGGCAATGGTGTCTCCGTTTATAGCAATATCACCTATATAAGAATTTTGGCCAGAGCCATCTACAAGTTGTCCATTTTTGATAAGAACATCATAGGTTTCTGATTGGGTACAAGAGCTACCAAAAAATATGATACATGTAAATAGAAGGGAGTAGAATAGTTTCATAACGTGTTTGGTTAGTGGTTTTTTAAAAGTACATAATAAATTGATATTCAATACATTAAATCTGAAATAGAATTGTATTTAAAACGGATAAATTAGTTTTTTTAAACTATACTGGTGGGGGATTTGTTATAGATTTAGCTGCTGTAACAGCTATAAAAAAGTTTAGAAATTCTTATGTAAATCTTTTGATAAAACTACCGGTAAAAAAGTAAAATAGCGCTTCCTAAAAGTGGTTCGTGACAGTAAAAGTTAAGGCTGTTATGAACAACAAGAAAAGCCCGATAGCCAAATAACGAATTGACAGTTGAACATTTTTAAATTTCCAAGCGGCTATTTTTGAGTTAATATAAATCTGTTCTCCCAACTGCTCAAAAACTTCATCTTCATCAAGACTGATTCGATAGAACGTTCTTGCGAATTCTTTAATAGTACCAAATTTGTTGATTACATCTCCAAAATAAAAAACATTGGGTTTGTATCCTCCTTCAAGTTTGGGAATAAAGCATCGAATAGAAAAGAAAATCGATATTAAGGTGGCTATTAGCCAAATTACAATCAATACATACAATACAATAGATATACGGGAAGCTTCTGAACTTAGTACACTTTCTGCACTTTGAAACATAAAATTGAGCAGGATACCGTAAAAGGAAAGTATGAAACCAGCTTTAACTTCTGATGCTCGTATAAGGTTAGAAATATAGTTGATGGTACCCCAATAGTGATCCACCAATTCTTCTGCATGCCCCTTAGATTTAAGTTCGTCAAGAAGCCCTTTTTCAAAAGCAGATAATTGATTTTCCTTTTCCTTGGTTTTAGTATTTTTTTCGTTATTAGGTGGTAGTGGTTTGGTCATATTTTGAAATTTAAAGACTACAAAAAATTATTCTAATACATTATACACCGTGAGCGGTTGTGCTTTGTTTTTCATGATAATACTGCCTAGATTCTCACATTTAAAAGCCTCTTTTACTTGCTCATAACAACCTTCACATATAATTATTTGATTTTCCTTAGCTGCATCTTGTAATCTGGCAGCAGTATTTACGGTGTCGCCAATTACGGTATAATCTAGTCGCTTAAGAGTTGCAGATCCTATATTGCCCGAAATCATTTCACCACTTTTTATACCTATGGAAACCTTTGGTTTGAAATTTTCTTTATTCTCCACGTTAGGAAATCCGTTTACTTGGTTTCTAATGGCAAGAGCGGCATCAATCGCACGGTCTAAATGATATTCTCCTCTAAAAACGGCCATTACTGCATCTCCTATAAATTTATCTATAATACCATCTTGCTCCATAATCTCCTTCACCATAGCATCAAAATATGTGTTGAGCATGGTCACCACGACATCTGGACTTGTAGTTTCACTAATTTTGGTAAAACCACATACATCTACGAACATGACCGTACCCTCAATACTTTCATTGGCCATAATTTTCGACTCATATTCTTGTCCACCCATAAAATTTAGAACGTTTTCATCTACGTACATTCTTAGAATATTATTCTCCTTAATCGCCTGCAAGGTTTTGCGAATTTCCTGGGCATGTTTTATGGTTTTCTCCATAGTCAATGTAAGGTCCTCAAAATTGATGGGTTTGGTGATAAAGTCAAAAGCCCCACGGTTCATAGCTACACGAATGTTTTCCATATCTCCATAAGCCGAAACAATGACCGATTTAATAAGCGGACTAGATTCATGAAGCTCTGAGAGTAGGGTGAGACCATCCATCTCGGGCATGTTGATATCACTCAGAACAATATCTATACCTGGGTGTTCAACGAGCTTATCAAGTGCATCTCTACCATTTATGGCAAAAACAAACTCATATTCGTTCTGTCGTATTTGTTTTCTAAATTTTTGTTTGATGAGTATTTCTAAATCCGTCTCATCATCTACTACCATTATTTTTGCCATAGTCTTAAGTTAAGGTTATTAGCTTATCTTTTAATAGTGAAAAATCTAAAGGTTTGGTAAGGAAATCATCAGCACCAAGATTTTTTGCCATTGTTCTATTTTCATCATCACCATAGGCGGTAATGATCATGACCATTGGTGGTGGTTTCACATAATTCTTTTTGATGTTTTCTAACAATTCTAGTCCGCTCATGCCTGGCATATTAATATCCGATAAAATCAACACTGCTTCATGCTCCATGGTTTTCATGACTTTCAGCGCATCTTCACCAGAGAAGGCAAAAACAAATTCCAGCTCTTCTTTGCGTATTTCTTTTCTAAAGCGTTGCTGAAATAACACTTTTACATCTTGTTCATCGTCTACAACTAATATTTTCATAATCTGCTTATTTTGTGTTTTTAAATAGTTTAATGAGGGAACATTATGTTATTTAATTCATTGGTAATGAGATGGTGAAGGTGGTGCCTTCTCCTTGTTTTGTTTCTACAGTTAATTCACCGCCATGTACTTTTACAATATCATAGCTTAATGATAGACCAAGTCCAGTACCTTCTCCAGAAGGTTTAGTAGTGAAAAAGGGTTGAAAGATTTTATCTAGCACCTCTTTAGGCACACCGTTACCATTATCTGAAACCGAAATTAAAACCATATTTCCTTGTTTTTTGGTAGCGACCGATACCGTTGGTTCGTACCCTTTTGGGTGTAGTTCCTTTTTCTTTTTAACTACGTAAAAAGCATTGGTAATTAGATTTAAAATTACCCGACCCATGTCTTGGGGCACAATATTTATCTTGCCAATAGTATCATCAAAATCAGTATTCAACGTAGCATTGAAACTTTTGTCTTTAGCACGTAAACCATGGTAAGCTAAACGAAGGTACTCGTCTGATAAGGTGTTGATATCGGTCATTTCTTTTTGACCAGTACTACTGCGGCTATGTTGTAGCATCCCTTTTACAATACCATCGGCACGTTTACCATGAAAGATGATTTTATCTTCATTTGCAGATACATCTTTAGCCAAGGCTTTTACTTCGTCATAATTACCGTTATCTATTTCTTCCTCTAATTCTTCAAGAAGTTCTTTGTTTACTTCAGAGAAGTTGTTAACGAAGTTTAGCGGATTTTGAATTTCATGGGCAATACCAGCGGTGAGTTCACCCAAACTTGCCATTTTTTCGGACTGGATAAGTTTCGATTGTGTAGACTTTAATTCATCTATTTTAGTTTTAAGCTGAACCGTTCTATGACTAACACGCTCTTCTAAGATTCTATT
>NZ_CAXBOU010000025.1:0-60421 GCF_963977385.1 uncultured Maribacter sp.
AAAAAGTGTAAACGATGTTTCTATAACTTTGTAAAGGATGTTTGTATATCGTACCCAACATTGCCTTTGAATTTGGTTTTTGATGGAACAGAAGGTGGATTAATAGATACAAATGGATTAGGAACAGGCTTTACTATGATCGATCCTCATTCAGGAACTAGGCTGGATCAAGATTTACCAATAATGAATATTGATGTAAATGGTTATGAGCCTTCAAAGTTGAGTCTTGCCAATACCAATTTAGTAATGACCGCATCTAAAGGAATTGCCTATGTAGATAATAATGCCCAAGTAAATTCATTGGGAGTTGGCCTTCAAAACATAGCCTCTTTATTGACCATTGAGACCAAGTTATTAAGTGTTTCTACAGGTGGCAGTTCTGCCCAGGCAGGTATCTGGTTTGGTATCGATGACGAAAATTTTGTAAAACTCGATGTAAATGGCGATAACGTTGAAATGCGCCGTGAAATTGGTGGTGTGTCTGTAAACGGAGCTACTTCTCCCGATCAAATACAAATAAATGGGGTAGGGGTCGCAGATAACGATGTTACTCTAAGGTTGATTGTAGATCCTATTGAATCTACAATCACAGCCTATTACGCCATAAATAATGGATCATTTGTTCAATTGACCAAGACCAATTTCGATAATCTTGTTCTTCCACAAGTATACTTGAACGGTAAACAATTAAATGAAGAAAATGGATTTGCAAGCTTTGCAGGAATATATAACACCTATAGGAATGGAGCCAGTTTTGATGCCGAGTTTGACTACTTTTCTGTTTCGGAAGATAACAATGCGCCTGTAATAGTAGCACAGAGTTTTGATATCTCTGACGACTCTGCGATAGGAACAACCGTGGGCATTGTAGCAGCAAGTGATCTAGAAAACAATACTTTGTCTTATAGTATACTTTCTGGAAATGATTCAAACACCTTTTTTATAAATGAAAACACCGGCGAGATTACTACTCTAGCAGCATTAGATTTTGCAACTAGCAATCAGTACATATTATCCGTTCAAGTAAATGACGATACAGATCAAGCTGAAGCAGATGTAACCATAAATGTTACTGAAACGGGAATTCCCACTGCTAGCTTTGCCTATATTGAAAATTTTGAAACGTATGGAACAGGTAATCTTGAGGCAATTTCAGGAGGAGCTTGGGTAAGGGAAAATGGTAATGGAACAGATATACCTTTAGTAAACGAAGGCCTATCTCCGGGCACTAGTAATTCATTGAATATTAATGGATTGAATACAGTTATGGATTTTCAAACATTAATAGATAATCCTGTAGATTTGATAGATAAGGTGCCTTTTTATTTTGGCACTTATTTTAATATTTCCGACTTAGGTACTGCCAATCAATCTAGATTTAGGGTAGCGATAAGGGTAGATGATGCGATTGCCGGTGATCAATGGATACGACAAATTATAGGAAGATATGACAATGCCTTTAATGCTAGATTCGGGCTTGGTGATCCAAATTCTAATGATGGTCAAACAGGAATATCAGCTGACAAGGTGCTTCAATTCGTTGTAAAAGGTGTTTGGGATAAGGATACTAATACCATAACTTATGCATATACTATTGCACCTACCTTAAACGAGGAAGACAATACGTGGTTACCTGCAATATCTAGTCACATAGTATCGGGTGTACCAAGTTTGGGAAGGATTTTTATAAATTCAACCAACCTACAAAATGATGGTAAGATTGGACCTGTTCGATTAAGTACAGATTATGCACAGGTAGTAACAGAAGAAATTAATGAAACAGAGTTATCCTGTAGCCCTTTAAGTACTTTAGACTGCGATCAAATTGAACAAAGTATTCCACTTGTATTTGATTTCTCTTCAGATAACGGCAATCTTTCACAGTCAGGTTTCTCAATGGTCTTAGTGCCTAGTGCCAGACTTCAAGTTGATGACGTTTTAGCGACCGATAACAATGTACCTGGTTATGCACCTAGTTTAATTTCTCAAGGTATTGACGGCCTTACCATAGCGAGTACAAAAGGATTATTTTATAGTCAGCTTCCTAGTCAAGGTACTCCGAACAGTGCTAACACAAATTCCCAAATGAACGCATTAGGAGTGGGGGTTGACGTACCCGGGGCAATTTTTAATATTTCAACATCCTTATTAATTCCTGACTTTTCATTAAGTGCAGGTAATTCTTCACAACAGTCAGGTATTTGGTATGGATTGGATGAAAATCATATTATAAAACTTGTAGTCCTTAAAACAGCAGATGCCACTAGAAAGATTCAGTTGCAGGTAGAGAATATGGATAATACTACGGCAGCTACGGCTTATTTGGAAATTAATACAGGAAATATTCCGTCTAACCCTGGCGATGAATTGAGTCTACGTTTAGTAATCGACCCATTAAGTAATTCGGTTAGTGCCTATTATGCCATTAATGGTGCAACGGAAATATTGGTTTCAGATGTCGGTGGTAGTTCGTTAGCTGTACCAGTAAATTATTTTATAGGCACTTCGTATGATCCAGCAGATTCAAATGCATTATTAGGTTTTGCAGGTATTTTTACTTCACATAGAAATGCTGCTGAAAACCAATCTTTCAACACTATTTTCAAACAATTTGAAATAACGGCAGAACCTGAATTACCTCAATTAAGTTTTGATGTTAGTTCTTTGAATTTTAGTGGAGTAGAGGGAAGTTTAATTACCCCAAAAACAGTTACACTATCTGCCAATACAGGAAACCCAGTAGTTATTTTATCTCCTGACCCTGATGCTAGTTGGTTAGTTTTACCTTCAAATCCAATTTTAGGCTCATTGGAAATAGGGATAGCTGCTAATTTACCTATAGGTACTTATAGCACTACCTTATATGTTATAGATCAACCAGATGCAGGATATATAAATGGCGAAATACTTATTTCGTTAGAGATTACAGAAGAAAGTAATGACTATGCGGTAAATGTTAATTTCTCTGATGCGGCCACGGCTCCGCCAGCAGGTTATATACGTGATTCTGGTCTAGGATATGGAGATAAAGGCAATGGTCTTATATATGGCTGGTTGAATACTAACGGTACAACCCCACTAGATCTAACCAGAAATGGAAGAATTAGAAATTATGCTGTAAATGACGATGATGATTTACGCGCATTCACATTAATGCACATGCAATATGGTGATGTAGGTGGTGCAAATGGTGTATCTGAAGAAGGTATTTGGGAAATAGAAGTACCTAATGGCCAATATAACGTTACTGTAGGGGTAGGTGATCCAGATGTTGATAGTGCAGGTACAACGCCTTCACATACCATTAATGTTGAAGGAACTAGTGTTGTAAGTAACTACGTGCCAACTGGCGTCGCTGGCGCTTCAACCCGATTTACTTCTGGGTTTGCCACGGTACTGGTTTCTGATGGTAAATTAACCGTAGATGCTGATGGAGGGTTTAACACCAAAATTAATTCCATTCGAATTGTTTCTACTACAGGTGGCAGTAAAATACCAAGAGTGATTAGTTCAACCCCAACCAATGGATCAATAAATGTTTCAACGGGCGTGAATATGTCTGCCAATAATTTATTCCTTCCAAACTTTGATGGCATTGGTAATTCTGGTGTAGATAATACTACTATTACAGAAACCACGGTAAAATTAATTAAAAATGGAAGTTCCACTCCATTGGCATCTGGCGTAAATGGTACTGGAGGGGGTGATGCCATTAATTTAGACCCTGATCAACCCTTAGAGCCAAATACGACCTATACGTTTATTATTGATGGAGTTTTGGATAATACCGGAGTAGCTTTTGAATATTATGAATCTACCTTTACTACGGGTACATCCGGTGGGGGAGGTCCTACGACGGATTTAGATAATGTATCGTTTACCAATTCGGGAACGGTTGCCAATGGAGCTAAATACTCTACACTTACAATAGGTCCAGATAATAAATTATATGGTTTGGTCATTGATGGTGATATTCACCGGTGGACCATTGAAACAGATGGTACATTAAGTAACAAGGAAACGCTTAATGATTGGAAGATTGTTGGTGGGTATGTTAATCGTACTGCTGTTGGGCTTGTTTTTGATCCTAGTGCTACCGCCTCTAATTTAATTGCATACATAACCCATGACTCGGGTGGCTTGAATGGGGCACCTGCATGGGACGGTAATCTATCTAGGTTAACCGGTTCAAATCTTGAAAATCATGATTTGATATTGGTGCATTTGCCAAGATCTAAAAAGGATCACTTGACCAATAGTATGGCATTTAAGCCAGGTGAGCCAAGAGTAATCTATTTTAACCAAGGTAGTAATAGTGCTGCAGGCGCACCAGATAATGCTTGGGGAAATAGAAAGGAAAGACTTTTATCTGGCGCCAATCTTAGACTTGATTTGGATAAATTACCAGCAAAAGTTGATGGTCAAACGTATTTATTGGATGTGAAGACAACAATGGATCCAGCGGCAATAAATGCGGTGAATTTAAATTCGCCGACTTTAACCTCTACCGTAGGTACGTACATTGAAGATGGTCAAACATTCATAGACGATGGAACCTATAATCCCTTTTATATAAATGCCCCACTAACATTATTCGCCACAGGTATTCGTAATGCATATGATTTGGTATGGCACAGTAATGGACAGTTGTATATTCCAACCAACGGTACAGCAGGGGGAAGTAATGCACCAGCATCAATTGATGGAACTAGAAGACCCGATGGTACATTTTACGACCATAGTAATCCATCATTATTTCCTGTAATACAGGCTTCGAACGGTAACAATGTTCAAAAAGATTGGTTGTTCCGAATAGACCCTAATACAGATTTAGGTTTTTATGGACATCCCAACCCTTTACTTGGTCAATTTGTATTGAATCGTGGTGATGCAGATGTTAACAATGGTGTATATAATGGAGTTCAAGCAGATATTAACTATCGTGGTGCAGCATTCGATTTTGAATTGAACAAATCACCAAATGGTGTTATTGAGTATAAAAGCAATGCAGAAAATGGTAATTTAAAAGGAGCAATATTAGTTGTACGGTACAGTGGAGGTAGTGATATTATTGCCTTGGTTCCAGACGGGCCTAATGGTGATATTCTAACTGCAAAAACAGGAATACCTGGATTTAGTGGCTTTGTAGATCCTTTAGATTTAGTTGAGGATGTTGCCAATGGAAATATTTATGTGTCTGACTATGCTCGTAATGAAATTGTTCTGTTAAAACCAAGTAATCAAGCTGTTCCTACGCCATTAATTGTTCTAAATACTGAGGATATAATTGGCGATGCGATTTCAAATTCAAGTGACTATAATGAAGAAATCATCATATCAAATTTAGGAAATGCAGTATTATCCGGTGTTACTGCTGAAATAACAGGAGCAAACAGTAATCAGTTTTCATTTACTGGTCTACCCTCAAGTGTTAATACCCAATCTTCGGGATCGTTCAATGTTATATTTACTCCAACATCTAATGGTCCTAAGTATGCTGAATTGACTATTTCAGGGACAGGTGCAGATGCTGTAGTTATAGCGTTGACCGGTTTAGGAAAAGCTGGAAATGGAGGAGCAAATGAACCTTCTTTACAATGGGTATTGGATACCCAACTAGGTAATGGCGTCATTAATGTAGGCGATACTAACCCAGCAACAAATTTACTTGATCTGCCAAATGGTACCACCTATAATAATTTATTAGGAGACGAGATATCAGCTCAAAAATTTGAAAGAGCTACAGATGCACCGGTAACTTTAGAGTTGTTGAGTGTGTATGGGCCTACTACAAGTAATCCTGTGGTTGCTTTTGGTTATTACGAAAGCGGTAATGCTGTAAATACCAATGAGCTATTTACAATTTCCAATTCACCAACTAGCAATGGACAAACGTTGAACGCACCCGTAACAGGATCAACGGAATTTGACCCGGGTCTGGGTACTTTTGGCTTCTATAGTAGATGGCCAGCATTTAATAATAGACAACTATACAGTGAAGATGTACTTAATACATTTTCTGGAACCATTCCACATCATGTAAGAGTATATGAACTACCTGGGGAAAGTAACGCTTATATTATAGCAACTGAAGAACATGTATCTGGATTCGATTATCAAGATGTTGTTGTTATAGCTAGAAATATTAGACCATTTGGTGGTTTGCCAAAAATTGCTACCGATCCTAATGAGTTGGTTTTTGAGATAACTACTAATGGTCAAAGTCCAACAACTGAAACTAAATCGGTAGTAGTAAGTAATACAGGAACAGAAGTTCTTAATATTTCTTCGGTTGCTATCGAAGGCGCTTTTGCCGATCAATTTAATGAGGTACAACCATCTGGTATTGCTAGTATTGAAGTAGGTGAAAGTCTAACCTATACCGTTACTTACGCACCGGATATCAATGGAAATAATCTTGGTTTCCAAGATGCAACTTTGATGATTCAAAGTGACGACAGTACAAACCCAAGTTTCTCTATTGGTCTTTTTGGATTAAAGAAATCAGGATTTGAGGGTGGAAGTGAACCTCCATTACAAGATATTGTTGATGCATTAGGTATTGGAATCAACGTAGGATGGACAAATTTGAGTAATGGTACAAATCCAAACCCTGTAGGTGATGAAGTTGAGGTGGAACGATGGGTAAAGGTATCTGATGCACCTGTGAATATAATTCCAGTAGGTCGTTATTCGCCAGCAGAGACGATTCCTTTTGGTTGGTATACAAATGATGGTAGTATAGTTACCAATGAGGTTGGAATTTTAGACGGAACTTTGCCACAGGCCCAAACCTTGTATCCGGCTATTGATACAGGAACTAATGTGTTTGATCCTTCTGGTGCCGTATTTGGTATTTATGTTCAATCAAATGTATTCAATAGAACAAATTATACGGAAGATGCAATAAATACAGAAGTTGCACATAGAACGAGAATTTATCCTAATAAGGATAGAGCTGGTAATCTTATAGAAAATAGTTACTTAATAGCATTTGAAGATGCTTCAAATGGTGATTATCAAGATTACATGTTTGTGATAGATAATGTTATACCTTATGAAGATGGTATTTTAGCATTGAATTTTGATAAAGATAATTTGGATTTTGTTGCAACAATCAACCAAGTTGATATTCAGGCTCAGCAACTTTCAATTTCAAGAACTGGAGGAGTATCTAGTCAAGAAATCACTTTAACAAGTAGTGAAGAATGGGTTGTTCTACCAAATTCGTTCGATATAAATTCACCTTTTGATATAGATGTAGATGTTTCTAATTTAAGTAGAGGTTCATATGAGGCAACAGTTACTGCAACTGCAGTTAATTATGAAGAAGCCAGTGTAATTATTATTTTAAATATTACTAATGAGTTGGTCTATACCTATCAATTTAATTTCCAAGACCCAGATGATTTAGAGGCTTCTCCGATAGGGTATATAGATGATATTGGGTTATCGTACGGAATTCAAAATACAGGCTTAGGCGATTTAACATATGGTTGGGTTTTACCAGGTACATCAACACCAGCAGATGCAGGTGCGAATGCTAGAAACAGGAATACCGGATTAAATGATGATGCTTTAGCTAAAACTTTTACCATTATTGGTCATAATAGTCAAGCTCAGTACCCAACACTAGATTGGTTGGTGAACGTGCCTAATGGTACGTACTCAGTCAATATTAGTGTTGCAGGTGATCCAGATTATACCGATAGTAATCATGTTATTGATGTTAACGGTGTAACTGTAGTAGATTATAATGAAGATGTAATAGCTCAAGTTGATTACCAACCTTTTGAGTCCACTTCACTGGTTGAAGTAACCGACGGTATCTTACGTTTAGGGCTAAATCCAAATGGAGTTAACGCCAAGGTGAGCTATATTAGATTGGCACCTGTAGATACTTCTATTCTTCCGCCAACAATTGTGGCTAGTTTTGAAGGTAATTCAAGTGCACCGAATACATATCGTGGATCTGTAGAGGTTTCTTTATCTGCAACGGACGAAAGTAACAGTGGTGGTATTACAAGCATAGAATATAGTTTAGATGGCAACACTATTGTTAATTATACTACTCCGATTATTGTAGTGGGTGAGGGTGTTCATACGTTACTAGTAACGGCCGTTGATAATAATGCCAATAATTCAGATAAAACTTATGAATTCATAATAGAACCAGCTTCTGGAGCATTATTGGCCATTGAAAATATGACCAAAGTGCCAGGTACAGATAGAGGTTTTCCTGCTAATGATTACTACACCTTCCACAGATTAGGAAGTCCTGGTGCGGCTTTGGTTCATGACTCGAATGTTATGCGATTAAACAATAGTGGTACGGGTGAGCTTATAGTGGATGAAGTTATTGTATCTGATAGTAATGATTATTCTTTTGAACTGTTTGATGCTGCCGGTATCCAAATAGCTGGACCTAATTTTTCAATACCGGTTGGTGGTTATGTTGATGTTGATATTACTTTTATTGGGGGTACAAGTACTACAAATAATGGAATTTTCGTTGAGAATATTGAAATCATCTCGAATGCCGATAATGCCATAGAAAATATGGCTACGTTACATGGTGCCTATTCCCCGCAACCAGAAGGAGGTGATGAGATAAATGCGCAGCAAGTTTTTGATGCCTTTGGTTTTCAAACCAGTATGTTGAGCTTTGTAAATGACGATGGTAATATAGTACCTAGTCCCACAACAAATCCAAGTTCTAATTATCCAAATCCGGAGAATATCGATGCAGGTTATGAAGGGGATATGATTTTGTCCAGTAATTTTGTTCAGGCAGATCCTACCAAACCGGTAATTGGAATTCAGTTGTCAGCCTTACATGGAGGTCCTGGTTCTAACGGAGCAAAATTTATAGGGACAAATAATGGAAATGTTGTAGGAGGAATTAATTTCTCACACGATTCTAATTGGTATCAAACCTTATTACCTAAAAAAGGAGATAATATTAATTTTGATACTGCGACCTTAATAGATACCCCTTTCAGAATTGATGTTTCAGGACAAAATACATCTGGAAGAACCAATCCAACAGGTCAAGAATTATTAGGGCTTAGGTTATATAAAGTGATTGATCAGAACGGAATTATTATACCTAATGAGTATATAGCCGTAATGGATTTTATAGCAAATGGTTGTGGAGCTGGCTCAGCAAATTGTGATTGGAATGATAATACGTTCTATTTCATAAATATCCGCCCTGAAGGTGAGCCTACTTCATTACCTATAGAAAATCTATTTGTTAATGTAGGGGAAGAATTTTCACTTGATATTTCTGAATCTTTCGATTCTGGTTATCCAGGTAACATTTTAACATACTCAGTGTCTAATCCTCAAGGTAACTTGCCTAGTTGGGTAAGTATTGATGCCCAAAGCGGAATTCTTTCTGGAACTCCAGATATAGATGCACCTGTAAGTGTTGAGGTTGCTGTTTCTGCAATAGATTTGAATGGTTTACAGACTACTTCATCTTTGAATGTATTAATAAATTTACCTCCAATTGCACAAGATGATGAAGTGACACTTTTTCAAAATGTTGAGACACTATTGGATGAGTTGTTAGCGAATGATTCTGAACCAAACGATCAAGCCTTTACAATAACTTCGGTAGACAATCCTTTAAATGGGCAAGCTGAAATACAAGAAGATGGCTTGGCAGTACTATATACACCAAATCTAGATTATGTAGGTGTGGATAGTTTTATGTATATCATAGAAGACGAATCAGGTTTAACGGCAACAGCCACTGTTAGCTTAACCATTGCATCAGAAAATCAAGCACCAGTTGCAGTTTTAGAATCTACTATAGATTCTGGTCAGGCAGCATTATTTGTTGAATTTACTGGAGCTAATTCTAGCGATGAGAATCCTGGGAGTCTAAATTATAATTGGAATTTCGGTGACGGATTAGGAACAGCAACAGAAATTAACCCAAGTTATACTTTCACTTCAGCAGGTCAGTATACTGTTGTATTAACAGTCACAGACGCTGAAGGGTTATTCGATAGTGCTACGAAAACCATCACGGTTTCAGCACCACAAAATACAGCACCTATTGCATCGGCTACAATTACGCCTGTTACCGGTGTCAACTCTTTGGAATTTATCTTTGACGCCAGTGCTTCAAGTGATTTGGAAGGGAGTATTGACTATTTGTGGAATTTTGGAGATGGTACAACATCAACGGAGGAGATTGTAAATCACACTTATGATACACCTGGTTTCTTTACCGTTGAATTAACCGTAACTGATTCGGAAAGTTTAACGAATAGTGTATCAAGTCAAATAGAGGCTAAAGAACCTGTAACAGGTGATTTCGCCCTACGTATCAATGCCGGTGGACCGGCCTTGGTGTACCAAGGGGATGACTATGTTGCGGACCAATATTCGGTCGGCGGAAAAACATATACGAACGGATCTGCCGAAGTGCCACAATTGTATAGGACAGAGCGCAGTGCATCACCACCGACCTTTGGTTACAATATACCATTGGCGAATGGCGATTACGAGATAACGCTACATTTTGCTGAGATTTATTGGGGCGCCACTGGTGGCAGTACCCTTGGTGGGGCCAACAGGCGTGTATTCGATGTCGTTATAGAAGGGGCAACCGTACTTGACGATTTTGATATTAACGCAACGGTAGGTGCACAGACGGTAACGACAAGAACGTTCCCTGTGAGCATCACCGATGGTGTATTGAACATGAACCTTGATGCACAAGGGTCTGACGGAGTGAACGAGCCTAAACTTTCGGCGATAGAAATAATCGGCAACAGTGCCAACGAATTACCGGTAGCGGTAGCAATTGCCAATATTACATCTGGTACGGCACCATTATTAGTCGAGTTCAATGGTAGCGCTTCAAGCGATACGGAAGGTTCACTGACATATCTGTGGGACTTTAAAGACGGGGTTACATCCAACGAGGTAAATCCTGTTCATACGTTTACAACTGCCGGCATATATAATGTGAGTCTTTTGGTGACCGACGAGGATGACCAGATAGCTGAATCCATTATTGCCATCACGGTCGAAGAACCAATTGTCAATAATTTCGCATTGCGTATCAATGCCGGTGGACCGGCCTTGGTGTACCAAGGGGAAGACTATGTTGCTGACCAATATTCGGTCGGCGGAAAAACATATACGAACGGATCCGCGGAAGTGCCACAATTATATAGGACAGAGCGCAGTGCATCACCACCTACCTTTGGTTATATTATACCATTGGCGAATGGCGATTACGAGATAACGCTACATTTTGCTGAGATTTATTGGGGCGCCACTGGTGGCAGTACCCTTGGTGGGGCCAACAGGCGTGTATTCGATGTCGTTATAGAAGGGGCAACCGTACTTGACGATTTTGATATTAACGCAACGGTAGGTGCACAGACGGTAACGACAAGAACGTTCCCTGTGAGCATCACCGATGGTGTATTGAACATGAACCTTGATGCACAAGGGTCTGACGGAGTGAACGAGCCTAAACTTTCGGCGATAGAAATAATCGGCAACAGTGCCAACGAATTACCGGTAGCGGTAGCAATTGCCAATATTACATCTGGTACGGCACCATTATTAGTCGAGTTCAATGGTAGCGCTTCAAGCGATACGGAAGGTTCACTGACATATCTGTGGGACTTTAAAGACGGGGTTACATCCAACGAGGTAAATCCTGTTCATACGTTTACAACTGCCGGCATATATAATGTGAGTCTTTTGGTGACCGACGAGGATGACCAGATAGCTGAATCCATTATTGCCATCACGGTCGAAGAACCAATTGTCAATAATTTCGCATTGCGTATCAATGCCGGTGGACCGGCCTTGGTGTACCAAGGGGAAGACTATGTTGCTGACCAATATTCGGTCGGCGGAAAAACATATACGAACGGATCCGCGGAAGTGCCACAATTATATAGGACAGAGCGCAGTGCATCACCACCTACCTTTGGTTATATTATACCATTGGCGAATGGCGATTACGAGATAACGCTACATTTTGCTGAGATTTATTGGGGCGCCACTGGTGGCAGTTCCGGAGGAATCGGAGCACGTGTGTTCGACGTCTTGATCGAGGGGGAGACCGTACTTGACGATTTTGACATCATTGCCGAGGTAGGTCCGCAAACTGTGACTACCAGGACCTTTCCTGTGACGATAACCGATGGTGTCTTGAACATGGCGTTCGATGCACTTGGTGATGATGGCATCAACCAGCCAAAACTCTCTGCGATTGAGATACTGGGTAATGAAGAGGTTGATAATACAGTACCAATTATCACCTTGAACGGAGCCAATCCACAGGAAATCCAATTGGGAGAAGGCTATACAGAACTAGGTGCCACGACAGAAGACGGTTCACCTATCGTTATAGATGACACTGAATTTATTGATGCGTTGGGCACCTATACGATTTATTACGATGCGAATGATGGCATTAATGACGCGGCACAAGTGACTAGGAGTGTTGAAGTGGTTTCGGTACCTACGAGCTTGTCGGTTACCAGTGTCGTACTGTACAATGGCGACAATAACCAGGCGCTGTTCGAGCTTACGGACGGCATGGTCTTGAACGTGAACGACCTTCCTACGCTGAACCTTAACATCCAGGTCTTCGTGACCTCGGATGTCGGCAGTGTCCTTTTGGAGCTCAGTGGTGCCAAGACGGGCAGCCAGTTGGAGAATAACGCGCCGTTGGGCTTATTCGGGAATACGGGCGGCAGTCTTTTCACCGCGGGTAGCTATAATTTCAAGGCGACGCCATACTCCTTAAGGAACCGAAGCGGTACTGTCGGTACTGTCAAAAATATAGGTTTTGAATTAGTAACGGCCCCTGTCGACGTGGACGGCGACGGATTCCTTAGCGATGTGGACTGTGATGATCTTGACCCTAACGTATATCCCGGGGCTCCTGAGGTCTGCGACGGTAAGGACAACGATTGTGACGGTAGTATCGACGAGGACCTTCCGACCACGGTCTCTTGTCCTACGACCTTGTCGGTTACCAGTGTCGTAATGTACAATGGTGACAACGACCAGGCGCTGTTCGAGCTTACGGACGGTATGGTCTTGAACGTGAACGACCTTCCTACGCTGAACCTTAACATCCAGGTCTTCGTGACCTCGGATGTCGGCAGTGTCCTTTTGGAGCTCAGTGGTGCCAAGACGGGCAGCCAGTTGGAGAATAACGCCCCGTTGGGCCTATCCGGGAATACGGGCGGCAGTCTGTTCACTGCGGGCAGCTATAGTTTCAAGGCGACGCCGTACTCCTTAAGGAACCGAGGCGGTACTGCGGGAAGTATAAGGACGATTGGCTTTGAGATAATGGATACACCGGCACTTGCGGCAAAATCTATAAACGTTCTTAGTCTATACCCCAATCCCGCCTCGGTGGAGACCACGCTGAGCTTCGACCAACCTACCACGGTAGGTACGATACAGGTGTTCGATGTAACTGGCAGATTGGTACGCACCATAAAGGGTGGCCTCATTGATAAGCGGGGAACACCGGTAAACGTACAGGAAATGCCAGCGGGTACATATTTCGTAAAAACGACAGATGCCTCAGGGCTTGAGTTCCAGCAACAGATGTTGATTCAACGATAACAAATACTAAATAATTTTAAACAAAAAAGGAGACCAATTTGGTCTCCTTTTTTTATATAAAATACAATTGAAGATTACTCTTCCATAGAATGATACACATTCTGTACATCATCATCTTCTTCCAACTTTTCTAGAAGTTTTTCTACATCAGCAGCTTCTTCTTCCGATATGGTTTTAGTTACTTGCGGAATTCGTTCAAAACCTGAGGAAAGTATTTCAAGTCCTCTATTTTCTAATTCTTTCTGTATTGCACCGAAACTTTCAAATGGCCCGTATATTAAAATTCCGTCATCATCTACAAAAACCTCTTCAGCTCCAAAATCTATAAGTTCTAACTCTAATTCTTCTGGATCTATACCTTCTGTTGGGATTCGGAAATTACAGGTATGGTCGAACATGAATTCTACGGAACCTGAGGTTCCCATATTTCCGTTACACTTATTAAAATAACTTCTAACATTTGCAACGGTTCTGGTATTATTGTCTGTAGCAGTTTCAACAAGAATTGCAATACCATGTGGGGCATAGCCTTCGAAAAGAACTTCTTTGTAATCTCCTAGGCTTTTGTCACTTGCCCTTTTAATGGCGCGTTCTACATTGTCTTTTGGCATGTTGACCGACTTGGCATTCTGAATAACCGCTCTAAGGCGAGAATTAGAATCTGGATCAGGCCCACCTTCCTTTACGGCCATAACAATATCTTTACCTATACGTGTAAAGGCTTTAGACATTGCTGACCATCTTTTCATTTTACGTGCTTTTCTAAATTCAAAAGCTCTTCCCATGGTAAATTATTTTAAAAACAAAAATACAAAAACAGGCGATGTTCAGAAATCATAAATGTAATGCACTGAACAAAAGATTGTTTTAATTCTTAGTTTAATTATTATTCGCTTTCAATTATTGCCTCTATAGTTCGTGCAAGCTCAAAATCTTTTTCTGTTACTCCATTAGCATCATGGGTACTTAATCGAATATTAAGAGTTTTGTAAACATTGCTCCAGTCTGGGTGATGATTTTGAGCTTCGCATTCAAATGCTATGTGGGTCATTACAGAAAACGCCTCCTTAAAATCTTTAAACTCAAAGGTTGTTTCAATAGCGCCATCAATATATTCCCATCCGTCAAGTTGGCTTAGATAATCAGCTACTTGTTGATCCGTGAATTTTTCTATTTCTTTCATAATTTTTGTTAATTAAGGACATGATGATCTATAATATTCTGGTATGTAAACTGTAAATTTTTTGGTAATTTATTGGTTTTGGGCAGTACTGCCAAATATCTATCCTCATTAGTGGTATATACCCTTTTCAATATCGGATTGAAATTGCCGACACGCTCCAAAATTTCTTTTATAAAATCTTCATGATGGGTTAGGTCATTACTACCCAAATGATAAATGCCTGTTTTATCTCTATTTATAAGGTAATGAATTTGCTGCGATAACTTATCATCATTAGTTACGTTTAAAATTAAGTTCGGAAATACGTCGACTGGTTCGTTGTTAATTATTGCCTTTTTCATATCCCGTATTCTAGGAGAACTATTTCCAAACACCATTGGCAATCTTAAGATAGCCATTTTTTCTTTCGGTAATCGAAGAAGCATGTTTTCGATTCTAATCTTCAACCTACCGAAAATACTTTCACTAAGTGTTTTATCCATTTCGTAAGATGGGTATTTACTATAGGCATCAAATACGTTTGCCGAAGAAATAAAATAAATTCTACACTGTTCTTTCTTTACATATTCTAAAATATGTTCGTGAGCTATGATTTGTGCTGCAAAATTACCTCGTAAAGCAGAAATTATAATTTGAGGTTTTACCGATTCTAAGATTTCGACGATATCATCTTCCTCTAAATTGTAATGTACAAATTGTTTATTTGTAGAATATGAATTTGTGGTATTGTAATAGGTGCCATACGTGTCGAAATATTTACAAAGCTCTTTATATATAGCATTGCCAATAAACCCACTACCACCAAGGATCAATATTTTTTTAGTATCTAATTTCAAAAAATGGAAAGTTCTGTTTCTGTTGTCAATTTTTCTAAAGCAAGCATACCTAATTTTGAATTGCCCTTATCATTTAGCCCAGGAGACCATGCTGCAACACAAAATTTGTTTGGGAGTAGGGCAACGATACCACCACCAACACCACTTTTACCGGGTAGCCCAACTTCGAAAGCAAATTCACCAGCTTCATCATAAAAACCACAGGTAAGCATTAATGCATTTATACGCTTCACTTGCCCTTTAGTTAAAAACGTATTGTTTTTTCTACATTTACCATTGTTGATAAACATATAAAAAGTATTGGCTAATTCAGCGCAACTCATTGTAAGCGAGCATTGGTGAAAATAGAAATCTAAAACTGTTTCTACATCATTCTCTAAATTGTTATATGATTTTAAAAGATTAGCAGCAGCGTAATTATGAAAACCAGTCAACTTTTCTGATGCGGCTATTTTTTCATCATAGTCAATCATATTGTCACCTGCAATATTCCGTACAAATGCTAGAAAATCTTCCTTCGGATGATCTAAAAGAGACACCAAAATATCAGCAACAACAATAGCACCTGGATTTATTAAAGGATTTCTTGGAATTCCTTTCTCCAATTCTAATAAGGATAAATGATTGAAGGGATCACCAGAAGGTTCTACATCTACACGTTCCCAAAGTTTTTCTCCTATTAAACCCATTGCCATTGAAAGTGTGTAGACTTTCGATATACTCTGTATAGAAAAACGTTCATTAGAATTACCTGCAGAAAAGTTATGTTGTTCCAAGTCTAACAAATGGATGCCAAATTTATGCATATCAACGTTTGCTAATTCTGGAATATAATCAGCTATTTGACCTCTATCTTTTGCTTTATCCGTAGTTTCCTTAATAGCATCAAGTACACTTTGAAAGTCTACCATTAAGCTTTGTAAAAGGGTAATTTAACTACCGTTGCCGCGATTGCATTTTTTCTAACCTGTATATTTATTTTACTTCCTAGTTCTGAAAAAACAGATGGCACATAGCCCAGGCCTATTCCTGTTCCCATTGATGGTGACATAGTACCCGAAGTTACTACCCCAATGGTTTTTCCATTTCCATCAACGATATCATACCCATGTCTTGGAATACCTCGACCATCTAATTCAAAGGCAATCAGTTTTCTCTCCAGACCATGTTTTTTCTCCTTCTCAAGTGCTTCCGAATTGACAAAATCTTTTGTAAATTTTGTAATCCACCCTAAGCCAGCTTCAAAAGGCGATGTGTTGTCGTCGATATCATTTCCATATAAACAGTATCCCATTTCTAGACGTAATGTATCTCTAGCTGCCAACCCGATTGGTTTTATTCCGAATTCTGCTCCGGCTTCGAAAACTTTATCCCAAATTTGTTTTACCTCTTCATTTTTGCAATAAATTTCAAATCCACCGGATCCAGTATATCCTGTAGCAGATATAATTACATGGTCAACACCTGCAAAATCAGCAACTGCAAAATGATAGAATTTCATGGCAGCCAAATCTATGGATGTCAATGATTGCATTGCTTCAACAGCTTTTGGTCCTTGAATCGCTAAAAGAGAGTACCCTTCAGATATATTTTTCATATCCGCTTTAAACTCATTGTTGTACTTTGAAATATGAGCCCAATCTTTATCAATATTAGAGGCGTTTACAACCAATAAATATTGCTCTTCTTTAATACGATAAACTATAAGGTCATCAACAATACCACCGGTTTCATTGGGCAAACAACTATACTGAGCTCTACCAATGGTTAATTTTGATGCATCGTTAGAAGTTACTTTTTGAATCAAGTCTAAAGCATTTGGACCAGAAATTAAAAATTCTCCCATGTGAGATACATCAAAGACACCAACACCTTTACGTACCGTTTCATGTTCAGCATTCACACCTTCGTAAGAAACAGGCATATTATATCCAGCAAATGGAACCATTTTGGCACCAAGAGATTCATGTGTTTTAGTAAGCGCAGTATTTTTCATTTTTTTCATTTATTGGCATTACAAATTTATCGAAAATAAATAGAAGCAAATATACTAGAACTGATATTTGAGAAAATAGTGCAAACTAAATTTTATATTCAAGAAGTCATTAGAAAATCTTTAAGATTCTGATATGTAGTAATATTGGTAGATTTTTTAGTTTTACCCATCACCTTTTGTATTTGCGAAGGAATTTCTAATTGCTCGGCTAATGTATCTTCTACGATATCCATAAATTTTACCGGGTGGGCAGTTTCTAAGAATATACCATACGTATTTGGGTGTTGTTCTTGATACCTTTTTAGACCTAGATACCCAACGGCACCATGTGGGTCGGCAATATAACCATTGATGTTGTAAATTTCCTTTAAGGCTTCTTTTGTTTGTTCATCATCAAAAGAATAGGAGGAAAGGTTCTTTTTTAATGCTTCGAAATCATCTTGAAATAAGTGCCTAATACGAATAAAATTACTGGGATCACCAACATCCATAGCATTAGAAATAGTAGCTGTAGATGGTTTTGGGCTATATTCTTTAGTTAACATAAACTGAGGTACTGTATCGTTAACATTGGTTGAAGCGATAAAATGATCTACAGGCATGCCTAATCGTTGTGCGACCAAACCTGCACAGATATTACCGAAATTACCTGATGGTACAGAAAATACAATTTCCTTTCCTTTTGATTTCGCTTGCTTATAGGCAAAGAGAAAGTAAAAGAGCTGCGGTAACCATCGTGCTACATTTATGGAGTTGGCCGATGTTAATTTCATATGTGCCAATAAATCCTTATCCAAAAACGCATTTTTAACCATGGCCTGGCAATCATCAAACGTACCGTCAACTTCTAAAGCGGTTATATTTTGACCTAAAGTGGTCAGTTGTCTTTCTTGTATATCGCTAACTTTACCACTTGGGTATAAAATAACAACTTTTACTCCTTCAACTCCAAGAAAGCCATTTGCAACAGCACCACCTGTATCGCCAGATGTAGCGACCAATACGGTTACTTCTTGTTTGTTAGACCTTGAAAAATAACCAAGGCATTGCGCCATAAATCGAGCGCCAACATCTTTAAAAGCCATCGTTGGTCCGTGAAAAAGCTCTAAAGTTCCAATATTCGGAGTTATGGCCACAACAGGAAATTCAAAATCTAACACCTCTTTCAATATATCTTTCAAGATATCATCTGGTAAAGTTCCTTCTACGAATTGACGGATAGCTGTAAATGCTATTTCTTCGTTACTTAAATTTTCTATCTCCTCGAAAAAAGAATTTGGTAACGGTTTTATTTCTTCTGGAAAATATAATCCTTTATCAGGAGCAATTCCGTTAACTACCGCAACATCAAATGATACTTCGGGTGCTTTATTATTTAAACTATAGAATTTCAAGATGTGTCATTTTATCGGTTAAAATAGATTCGTTTCGGACATTAAATGGGGCGTACGCCATCCATATTAATTTTTGAAACATGTATTTCGTAGGCAATGCCAATTTTGTCATAGACCATTTTCATGGCATCTCCCACTTTTATAGCGGTTTCGTTTCCTTTACTAAAAGCAAATATAGAAGGGCCTGACCCAGATATGCCCGAACCTAATGCACCAGCCTGTAAAGCAACTTTTTTTACTTCATCAAAGCCAGGGATAAGAATGGAACGAATTGGTTCAACAATATGATCTTCTAAAGACCTGCCTATAAGGTCATAATCTTCTTTGAACAATCCAGCTACGAGTCCGCCTACATTTCCCCATTGCTTTATTCCTGTTTCCATGGATATTGTCGTCTTTAGAATTTTTCTGGAATCGGATGTTTTTATCTCGATCTGAGGATGAATTATTGTAACGTATAATTCAGATGGTGCCGGTATCGTAATGACGTCTAATGGGCTGTAACTACGCACTAAGGTAAACCCACCAAATAGAGCAGGAGCAACATTATCTGCATGAGCAACATCACTAGCTAGGCGTTCACCTTCCATAGCAAATTTTACCAACTCGGTTTTACTGAACGGATTGCCTAATAGATAGTTCATGGCCCAAACAGCACCGGCCGAACTAGCAGCACTGCTGCCAATACCACTACCGGGTTTAATTTTTTTGTTGATTTCTATTTCAAAACCTCCATCATAATCAGCTGCTAAAAGAAATGCATTGCCAGCTACACCAGCCACATTGTTCAACGTTTCTTTAGGTAAATCTTGACCGGTAAGTTTTGTAATTTTAATTCCTTTTTCTGAAACTTTTCGTACAGTCATTTCATCACCAACCGAATTCAAGGCAACGCCAAGAACATCAAATCCGCATGAAATGTTTGCTACAGTAGCAGGACAAAAAACTTTTATTTCGTTTTGGTTCATGATAGTAAACGATTATAATTCGGTTTAAAAATTACCTATTCTAATAATATCTGCAAATATTCCAGAAGCTGTAACATCGGCACCAGCACCCGCGCCTTTAATAATTAAAGGCTGGTTAGGGTAGCGTTCTGTGTAAAAAAGCACGATGTTATCACTACCTTCTAGATTATAGAAATCATGACCTTTTGGTATTTCTTGTAAACCAACGCTTGCTTTACCATCATCGAATTGGGCAACGTACTTTAATTTGCTGTCGGCGTTTTTTGCACTTGAAAATAAAGATTGAAAATGTGGTTCATGTTTTATCAAAGAGGCAAAGAAATCTTCGTTATTGGTGGTGTTCAAGCTCTCTTCAGGTAAAAATGGATTGTTTTCAATATCGGTAATCTCCAATTTATTACCACTTTCCCTAGCTAAAATTAATATTTTTCGCATTACATCGACACCGCTTAAATCTATTTTAGGGTCTGGTTCAGTGTAGCCTTCTTCTTGTGCCTGTTTTACAACATCATGAAAGGTGGTATTTTCGTTGAAGTTATTAAAAACAAAATTTAAGCTTCCAGATAGAACGGCCTGAATCTTTAGAATTTTATCGCCAGATGCAATGAGATGTTTTAACGTGTCAATAATTGGTAATCCTGCACCAACATTGGTTTCAAATAGAAATGGGGCATTGTAAGTTCTTGCAAGCGATTTCAAGTGAGAATAATTCTCAAAGGCTGAAGAACAAGCAATTTTGTTGCAGGTTACAACAGATATGCTATTGCTTAAATATTCACTGTATGAGGTAGAAACATCTTCGCTGGCAGTATTATCTACAAAAATGCTGTTTCTAAAATTTATAGTGTTGACTAATTCTAGAAACTTTGCTTTATCCGCTTTTTGACCTTGGGTCAATTTTTCTTGCCAGTCGTTTAAATTTATTCCTTTTTCATCAAAATGCATAGTTCTTGAATTTGATATACCGATGACACGGATATTCAATTTCAAGTTCTCTTTTAAGAATTTTCGTTGAGACCTAATCTGCTCCAAAAATTTAGCGCCCACATTACCAACACCCATTACAAATAGGTTTAGTTGCTTTATATTTTCTTCAAAAAATTCTTCATGCAATGCATTCAATGCTTTTTTTACATCTTTCTCATCAATAACGCAAGAGATGTTTCTTTCAGAAGCACCCTGTGCGATCACACGAATATTTACGTTATTTTTTCCAAGTGTACTGAACATTTTTCCACTTAGACCTTGATGACTTTTCATATTATCACCTACCAAGGCGACAATAGCCAAATCTTTTTCAGGGATCACCTTTTTTATACGCCCTCTTTCAATTTCGTATTCAAAAGCTTCATTAACGATATTGACTGCCTTTTCAACGTCATCAGCAGAAATACCAACACAAATTGAATGTTCAGATGAGGCTTGAGTAATTAATACGACACTTATGTCTGCTTGGGAAAGCACCTCGAAAAATCGTTTCGAAATTCCAGGTATACCTACCATACCAGAACCTTCTAGTGATAGTAACGCTATATTACCAATGTGGCTTATTCCCCTAACCGTTTTTCCTTTTTCGTTTTTTGATTTGGTGATTAACGTTCCATCTGCATCGGGACTAAAGGTGTTTTTTATTACAATTGAAATTCCTTTAGATAAAACTGGTTGTATCGTAGGAGGGTAGAGCACTTTGGCCCCAAAATGAGAAAGTTCCATAGCCTCTTCATACGATATATGCGGAATCGCCTTGGCTTGCTTTACCATTTTCGGATTGGCAGTAAACATTCCGCTAACGTCCGTCCAAATTTCTAAAATATCGGCATCAAGAGCAGCTGCATATATTGCGGCAGTATAATCAGAACCACCTCTACCTAAGGTAGTAGAATTCCCCTCTTCTGAAGTAGCTATGAACCCTGGGCAAACAGTAATTTTTTTATTTGACGCTTTAAAATAGGCTACACAGTTGGCATTGGTTCGAGTGAAATTTACCATGTTCTTACCATTCATTTTATTAGTGATAATTACATCTCTACTATTCTTAAATTCTGCATCAAGATGTTCACTAATTAGGTATTCACTGATAATATAAGATGAGAGTAATTCACCATAACTAACTATTTTGTCAGATAACCTAGGGGTGATTTCACCAATAAAATAAGCACCCTCCAGCAAAGTTTCTAAAACATTAAATTCGCTTTTTACTTTGCTTAACACCCTACTTTGTATAGTTACAGGAAGTAATTCTTTTGTTGTGGTTAAGTGTCTTTCCTCTAAAGAAGAAAGTACTTTTTTATAGGATTGGTCTTGTGATGAAGCCAACGTGCCAGCCTCTAACAATAAATCGGTTACACCCCCAAACGCAGAGACCACTAATATGATTTGGTCTTTGTAATTGGAAATAATATTTTTTATTTTAATTATATTTTCAGGATTGGCTACAGATGAACCACCAAATTTTAGAACTTTCATGTTATCGAAATATTGACTTTTTAAAAAGATATGGTGTAATTAAACACAAAAACGGAGAACTATAATTTTTAACCCCAAAGGGTAATGCGTGCGGTAGTAGAACCATTGCAATTGGTAGCTGAAGAGAAATTGAACTTTATGTCTGTCTTATCGCAGTCCATAATACTAATGGTTGATTATCAAAAGTAGTACATTTGATATCCTAAACAAATGATTCCACATTTTTTTGCGGAATCGTTATTTTTTGGTAGTAAAATAAATTAAGAATGAAATTATATAGCGCTAAACAGATTTATAAAGCAGATCAGATTTCCATTAAAAAGGAAGAAATAGTTAGCAATGAGTTAATGGAACGTGCTGCTCTACAGTTGTTTAATTGGATTCATCTGCGTATGCAAGGTGCGCCAGTAAAAATTCATTTGTTTTGTGGTATAGGAAATAATGGGGGAGATGGTATAGCTTTGGCTCGTCATCTTTTGGATCACGGCTATAATATATCGGTTTATATTGTTAACTATAGTGATAAACGGTCAAAAGATTTTTTAATAAATCTAGACCGATTAAAGGATCGAAAATGTTGGCCTAGTTTCATGAATTCGACTGATGAGCTTCCTGAAATTGGAAAAGATGACATTATTGTTGATGGTATATTTGGCATAGGATTGAATAGAACTCCTGATGATTGGGTAATTAAAATTATTCAACATTTAAATATGTCCGAGGCCTTTATGTTATCAATAGATATTCCGTCAGGATTATTTACAGACCAAGGTTCGGAAGATGTAGATGCTATTATAAAATCTAATTTTGTGCTAAGTTTTCAAACTCCTAAATTGGTTTTCTTTTTGCCAGAAACTGGTCCGTTTATAGAACAATGGGAGGTGTTAGACATCGGTTTAGATCCTGAATATTTAAAGAATACCGAAACTGACTATGAATTAATCGGTAAAAATGAAGTATTGAGAATGTACAAGCCTCGTGAAAAATATGGGCATAAAGGTACTTATGGTCATGCTTTAATAATAGGTGGCAGTTATGGTAAAATAGGCGCTGTTTGTTTAGCCGCAAATGCAGCGCTTCATATAGGTAGCGGCTTAGTGACTGCGTATGTGCCAAAAATTGGATATTCAATTCTACAGACTTCTCTACCAGAAATTATGGTACTTACGGATACTAATGAAAATGTGCTTGAAAAGATAGAATTTGATTTGGAGCCTACAGTTGTCGGAATCGGAGTAGGGATGGGAACAAACGATAAAACCGTTGCTGGTTTTACCGATTTTTTGAACAAGAATAAAAAGCCATTGGTAATTGATGCTGATGCGCTTAATATTCTTTCAACAAACAAAGCGCTGTTAAAGAAAATTCCAGATAATACTATTTTGACTCCTCACCCCAAAGAATTGGAAAGGTTAATAGGTAGTTGGAAAGATGATTTCGAAAAGCTAGTTAAGGTTAAGAAATTCACAAAGAAGTATAAATGTATTGTTGTCATAAAAGGAGCACATACTATGGTTGTGCATAATGATAAAGGCTATGTTAATACCACAGGTAATCCTGGTATGGCAACGGCGGGTAGCGGAGATGTGTTAGCAGGAATTATTACTGGATTACTAACTCAAGGGTATTTAGCATTAAATGCCGCAATATTCGGTGTATATCTGCATGGTAAAGCAGGTGATATAGCTGTCGAAAAAACTGGTTATCAGTCTTTAATAGCTTCTTATATCATTGATAACATAGGGAATGCTTATCTCGATTTGTTTAAGATGCCTGAGCAGCCTGTTGCAGAAGAATCAAGTGAACAACAGTAAAATATAAATTTATAGAGATAGAGATTAAGAATTAACTCTTCTTTTTACCCATTTAAGAGCATTGTCAAATTCTATAAAAAACTTCATTGGCTTTTTATAAAACAATTTTTCAATCTTAAAGTTGTGCATGTCTATTTCCTTAACGGAAACTATGGCAAATGCTTTAAGGTTATCTAGTTGTTTTAGGTAATTGTAAATGGTTGGGTCAATTGCAAATGAATTTTTACGCAAACTTATAAATCCAAAGTTTTTATCCCTAAAGTGAATTTCTGAAATACCGATAATTTGGTATGCTCGCTCTAGAGTTAAAGTAGCCCCTTCGTCAAAGATGGATACCATATAATTTTCATAAACTTGAATTTTTCCTGTTTCTAATTCGTACTCACGTACGATGACCTTCTTCTTTTTGGTTGATCCAATTTTCATTCTGCTCGTGTTAATATAGTGTGTCTGATAACGAAAGTAAAATGAACTTTAATCTTTGAATAAATTATTAGTTTAAACGCGTAAATATCGTGCGTACTGCTTATAGCTTCTTTGCGGTGTATTTTATTTCTTACAATTGAAAATTTATTGTACGAAAAAGGAGTCCGATAGCGGACTCCTTTTTATTATAAAAACATATTGTTGAAACCATTAGGTTTTAGGAGTTTCCTCTTCAGTTTTTTCAATTTTAATGGTTAATTCTTCACTCTTTTTATCAAGATCGATGAAAATAGTATCTCCCTCTTTAAGCTTAGAATTCACTATTTCTTCCGCGAGGGCGTCTTCAATATACTTTTGAATAGCTCTTTTGAGCGGTCTAGCACCATACTGCTTGTCGAAACCTTTTTCAGCGATGTAATCTTTTGCACTGTCACTAAGGTTTAAATGATAACCTATATCCTCAATTCTTCTATACAATTTAGCAAGTTCGATATCAATAATTTGATGAATATGTTCTCTTTCTAAGGCGTTGAAGACAATTACATCATCAATTCTATTTAAGAATTCAGGTGCAAATGCTTTTTTAAGCGCATTTTCAATCACTCCTTTTTGATGCGAATCTTCTTGAGATTTTTTGGCTGCGGTACCAAAACCAACACCTTGACCAAAATCTTTCAATTGTCTTGCTCCAATATTAGAAGTCATTATTATAATCGTATTTCTAAAATCAATTTTTCGACCAAGACTATCCGTTAAAAATCCGTCATCTAATACTTGTAAAAGCATATTGAATACATCTGGATGTGCTTTCTCAACTTCATCTAATAGAATAACTGAGTATGGTTTTCTTCTAACCTTTTCAGTTAGTTGACCACCTTCTTCATACCCTACATATCCTGGAGGTGCACCAACTAATCTCGAGATGGCAAATTTCTCCATGTATTCACTCATATCAATACGAATAAGCGCATCTTCAGAGTCAAAAAGTTCTTTTGCTAAAACTTTCGCTAATTGGGTTTTACCTACACCAGTTTGACCTAAAAATATAAACGAACCAATTGGTTTGTTTGGGTCTTTAAGTCCAGCTCTATTCCGCTGTATGGCCTTTGAAACTTTGGCAACAGCTTCATCTTGGCCAATAACATTAGCCTTGATGAGGTCTGGTAACCCGGCTAATTTATTGCTTTCTGTCTGTGCTATTCTATTAACAGGAATACCACTCATCATTGAAACAACATCGGCAACATTGTCTTCACTAACCGTTTCTTTGTTTAGTTTACTGTCATCTTCCCATCGTTCTTGAGCTATGGCAAGTTCTTTTTCTAAACTTTTTTCATCGTCGCGTAACTTCGCTGCCTCTTCATATTTTTGCTTCTTAACGACGCTGTTTTTTAATTCGCGAACATCTTCCAACTTCTTTTCCAATTCAAGAATTTGTTTTGGAACATCCATGTTCACAATATGAACACGTGAACCTGCTTCATCCAACGCATCAATTGCTTTGTCTGGAAGAAACCGGTCTGTCATATACCTACTCGTCAATTTTACACAAGCTACAATTGCTTCGTCGGTATAGGTTACATTATGATGGTCTTCGTATTTACCTTTAATATTATGTAAAATCTCAATGGTTTCATCAATAGTGGTAGGTTCAACAATAACTTTTTGAAAACGTCTTTCTAATGCACCATCTTTTTCGATATACTGTCTGTATTCGTCTAAGGTCGTAGCTCCGATACATTGAATTTCACCTCTTGCCAAAGCAGGTTTAAACATATTAGAAGCATCTAAGCTTCCTGTTGCACCACCTGCTCCAACTATAGTATGAATTTCATCAATGAATAAAATAACATCGTCATTTTTTTCAAGTTCATTCATTACCGCCTTCATTCTCTCTTCGAACTGACCACGATACTTTGTGCCAGCAACTAGCGAAGCTAAATCAAGGGTAACAACTCTTTTGTTGTAAAGAATTCGAGAGACTTTTTTATCAATGATACGTAAGGCCAAACCTTCTGCAATTGCACTCTTACCAACTCCAGGCTCACCTATGAGCAATGGGTTGTTTTTCTTTCTTCTACTAAGAATTTGAGAAACACGTTCAATTTCCTTTTCTCTACCAACAACAGGATCTAATTTGTTTTCTTCTGCCATTTGGGTGAGATCTCTTCCGAAATTATCCAACACAGGAGTTTTAGATTTCTTTGTTCCTTTCTGACCTGAAGTAGCGCCGAAGGTACTTTCTTTTCCTTCATTGGTATCTTCAGAATCACTAGGGAAAGATTCGGCTGTTGGGCCGTCTACCATATCATCGTCACTTGTGATCATAAATTTGAACTGTTCTTTAACTCCGTCATAATCAACCTTTAATTTATGTAAAAGTTTGGTAGTCGGGTCGTTTTCGTTTCTAAGAATACAAAGTAAAAGGTGCGCTGTATTTATCGAGGAACTCTGAAAAAGCTTGGCTTCTAAAAAAGTTGTTTTTAGAGCACGTTCAGCCTGTCTTGTTAAATGCAAGTTCTTCTTGTCTTTTTGGACACCGCTAGCATTAGGGTTGGAAGGGCTAAGAATTTCTACTTTTCTACGTAAATGTTCTAAATCAACTTCCAAGGCGTCTAAAATGCTAATAGCCTTCCCGTTTCCATCTCTAAGAAGCCCTAACATGAGGTGCTCGGTACCGATAAAATCGTGACCAAGTCGTAATGCTTCCTCCTTGCTATAAGCAATTACATCCTTTACTCTTGGGGAAAAATTATCATCCATATACTATATTGTCAACTATAAAATTACTAAATCTCATTCAATCAATGGCAAATACCGTACCTATAATCGTTAAAGTTATTGTAAAACCCGTAAAATGTGAGTATGAAAGAGTAAAATTGAACGTATAAAGTAAAAATTAACATTAGTTGAACAAGTGTTGATAAATTATAACATTATTAAACCCAGTTATTCTTAGAACGCTTAAGATTTAAGTATATTGGCATGCTTTTTTACTAATTAAAAAACAGAAGATTTTAAATGGCTGACGGTGAAAAATTGATTCCCATTAATATTGAAGATGAAATGAAATCTGCTTACATTGATTACTCAATGTCGGTCATTGTGTCACGAGCCCTGCCAGATGTCAGGGACGGATTAAAACCCGTACACAGGAGAGTTCTTTTTGGAATGCATGAATTAGGGGTTAGAAGTAATAGCTCGCATAAAAAATCTGCCCGTATTGTCGGGGAGGTTCTTGGTAAGTATCACCCGCATGGTGATACTTCGGTATATGATGCCATGGTTCGTATGGCTCAAGAGTGGAGTCTACGATATATGCTTGTAGATGGTCAAGGTAACTTTGGGTCTATAGATGGCGATAGTCCTGCGGCAATGCGTTATACGGAAGCCCGTATGCGTAAGATTGCAGATGATATGCTTATAGATATAGAAAAGGAAACAGTAGATTATCAATTGAATTTTGATGATTCTTTGAAAGAGCCTACCGTTCTTCCTACTAGAGTTCCTGCTTTATTGGTTAATGGAGCATCTGGTATTGCTGTAGGTATGGCTACCAATATGCCTCCTCATAATCTAGCAGAAGTCATTGACGGTACAATTGCGTATATCGAGAACAATGACATTGAGATTGATGAGCTAATTACTCATATAAAAGCTCCTGATTTTCCAACAGGTGGTATTATCTACGGTTATGATGGTGTGAAGGAAGCTTTTCACACAGGTAGAGGACGTGTGATGATGCGTGCAAAAGCAACCTTTGAAGAAGTTCAGGGTAGAGAGTGTATCATTGTTCATGAGATTCCGTACCAGGTGAATAAGGCGGATATGATTAAGAAAACCGCAGATCTTGTTAATGACAAGAAAATTGAAGGTATTTCAAATATTAGGGACGAGTCTGACCGTAATGGAATGCGAATCGTTTACATCTTAAAAAGAGATGCGATTCCTAACATAGTATTGAACATGTTGTATAAGTATACGGCATTACAAACTTCTTTTAGTGTTAATAATATAGCCCTTGTAAAAGGAAGACCGCAATTATTGAACATAAAGGAGATGATTCATTATTTTGTTGAGCATCGTCATGAAGTTGTGGTTAGACGAACTCAGTTTGAGTTGAAAAAGGCTGAAGATCGAGCACATATTTTAGAAGGACTGATTATTGCCTCAGATAATATCGATGAGGTAATCGCTATTATAAGAGCTTCGAATAATGCCGATGAGGCTCGAACAAACTTGATGGAACGCTTCAAGTTAAGTGAAATTCAAGCAAAGGCGATTGTAGAAATGCGATTACGTCAACTTACAGGTCTTGAGCAAGATAAGCTTAGAACCGAATATGATGAGATTGTTCTTCTTATTGCAGATTTAAAAGACATCCTAGAGAAAAAAGAACGCAGAATGCAAATCATAAAAGATGAGTTGCAGGAAATAAAGAGTAAGTATGGCGATGAGAGAAGGTCTGTGATTAATTTTGCAGGTGGTGACCTTAGTATGGAGGATATGATACCAGATGAGCAAGTAGTTATTACCATTTCTCACGCAGGGTATATTAAAAGAACTCCATTAACGGAATACAAAACACAGCATAGAGGTGGAGTCGGCCAAAAAGCATCTTCGACGAGAAATGAAGATTTCTTGGAGCATCTTTTTGTTGGAACCAACCACCAATACATGTTATTCTTTACTCAAAAAGGAAAATGTTTTTGGATGCGTGTTTTTGAAATACCAGAAGGAAGTAGAACTTCGAAAGGGAGGGCTATTCAGAACCTTATTAATATTGAACAGGACGATAGTGTAAAAGCGTTCATCTGTACTCAAGATTTAAAGGATGAAGAATATGTGAACGGTCATTATGTTATTATGGCTACTAAAAAAGGTGTCGTTAAGAAAACATCTTTAGAGCAATATTCAAGACCACGTCAAAATGGTATTAATGCAATTACTATTCGCGAGGGTGATGAGCTGTTAGAAGCAAAATTGACGACGGGTACAAGTCAGATATTCTTAGGTCTTAAATCTGGTAAAGCAATTCGCTTTGAGGAAGGTAAAACTAGGCCAATGGGGCGTAATGCTTCTGGTGTTCGTGGTATAACCTTGGCCAATGAAGAAGATGAAGTAATCGGAATGGTTTCAGTTCATAATTTTGAGGATGAAATTTTAGTGGTTTCTGAAAAAGGTTACGGTAAGCGTTCTAGCATTGAGGATTATAGAGTTACTAACAGAGGAGGTAAAGGTGTTAAGACAATTAGTGTTACTGATAAAACTGGCGGACTTGTAGCTATTAAAAACGTAACCGATTCAGATGACTTAATGATTATTAATAAATCTGGTATTGCAATTCGTATGAGCGTTGAAGATTTACGTGTAATGGGAAGAGCAACTCAAGGTGTTAGGTTAATAAATATAAAGGGTAATGATTCAATTGCTGCGGTTGCTAAAGTAATGAAGGATGAAGATGATTTGGAAGAATCAGAAATACTTGATATTGAGGTAGATACTGAGGCTGGCACGGAGATTGATACTGATGATACCGATGATACCGATGAAAAAACATCATAATTTTAAACACTAATAATTAATATATTAAAAATGAAGAATAGGTTATTACTTGTAGCGGCATTGACTTTTACCATGGTCGGTTTCGCTCAAAAGAACGAAATAAAAGATGCAGAAAAGGCTCTCAAGGCTGGTGATGCAGCTGCTGCGCAAACAGCTATTGAAGCAGCATCTGGTACTATTTCATCTGCTGATGAAAAAGTTCAGGCCCAATATTATTTTACAAAAGGTAAAATTTATAGTGACTTGGCAAAAAAAGGAAATAATGATGCTTTTGAAAAATCTGCATCTTCCTTTAAGAAGGTTATCGAGATTGAGGACAAATCTGGGAAGAAAAAATATTCAGATGAGACTAATCAATATATGGCATCATTAACTGCAGATCTTGTTAATTCAGCTGTAAGTGATAATGGAAACAGTAAATTTAAGGAGGCTGCCGAAAAACTTTACATGAGTTATACGCTTAGTCCAAGAGATACTTCTTATTTATATTATGCAGCAGGTAGTGCAGTAAATGGGGGTCATTATGAAATGGCGTTAGATTACTATAATGAACTGCAGGAAATTGGATATGATGGCGGTGGCGTCGTTTATAAGGCAACCAATGCAGCTTCGGGTGAAGTAGAAGAGATGGATAAACTTCAACGTGATCTTATGGTTAAATCGGGAACTTATTCGAATCCGATAGATGAAAAGACACCATCTAAATCAGCGGAGATTGTGAAAAACACTGCTTTAATCTACACTCAATTAGGGCAAGATGAAAAAGCTTTGGAAGCATACCAAGCGGCTAGAAAAAATGATCCTGAAGATGTAAATCTTATTCTTAATGAGGCAAATCTATACTTTAATCAAGGTAACAAGGATAAGTTTAAGGAACTAATGGCTGAAGCAATTGCCTTGGCTCCCGACAATCCAGATCTTCATTATAATGTTGGGGTTATTAGTATGGAGCAAGATAATTATGAGGATGCAAGAGTTTCTTATAAGAAAGCTATCGAAATTGATCCAAAGTATACTAATGCTTATTTGAACCTTTCTACTACTTATGTAAACGAAGGTAATGCATTGATTGATGAAATGAATTCTTTAGGAAATTCAAGAGCTGATATCGCAAGATATGATGTGCTAAAGGAGAAAAAAGATAGTTTATTCAGGCTAGGTGCAGATGTGTTAGAGGATGCATTAAAAGCTAACCCTGGTAGTGAGAATATCATGACCCAGCTTAAAAATATCTATGGAGCAATGGGAGATAATGAAAACTTTTTAAAAATGAAGAAGTTGTTAGGTGAGTAATCTAACTTTCGTTTATAATTTAAAAGGCCCTTTTTAAGGGCCTTTTTTTATGTGCTTTTTTTGATAACCCTAAGTTGATGGGTTTAGGTTCTAAGATCGTTATTGAATACGTATAATCCACACTGCAAATTCTTGCTTTCCTATTTACGTGAATCACGTAATTAATTTACATAATTTAATCTACTTGATCTATGGCGCCATTAGTGTTTTTAAAAACGCTAAATCACCTGCCTCATTTTCTTCCACAAAACTCATGGCTAAACCTTGTGTAGTTTGCTTGTCAGCTTTTCGCAAAAGGTTATAGCCATTTATCTTAGGTACTATTTGGGTAAAACTGTCTCTATCTATTTCGAAAGGTATTCTTCCTCCTTTTGTTTCTGGAGAAATTAAATAAAGCAAAGAAGTCTTAACCAGTTTATTCTTAGGTTGTAGGTTCTTGATCACCCCTCCATTAAAATATATGCAAATTAATGGAGTATCGGGTTTGTTTGAACCTAAAAGTATTGTTGTTAACTATTGATTTTCATATTGAAAATCTTAAGATATTCGCCGAGCCATAACTGTATAGCTAATGCAGGTATTTCTTTGGGCGTACTTCTTACCTGGATAACACTTTAGTGACAGTTACCGTATACTGTAACTTTCTTATATTCTTTCAATGATCATAGCGGAAGCGCCGCCGCCACCATTACAAATTGCCGCTGCACCAAGTTTAGCATTGTTTTGTTCTAATACGTTCATTAATGTAATGAGTATTCGAGCACCTGAACATCCCAATGGATGCCCTAATGAAACTGCACCGCCATTAACATTTACGTTGGTGTCATTCAATCCTAACAATTTCATATTAGCAAGACCAACAACCGAGAATGCTTCATTAAATTCAAAGAACTCAATATCTTCTAATGATAAATTTGATTTAGCCAAAGCTTTTGGCAGTGCTTTGGCTGGTGCGGTTGTGAACCACTCTGGCTCGTGAGCTGCATCAGCATAACTTTTAATAACAGCTAAAGGTTTTAAATTTAGCTCGTTAGCTTTTTCTCTACTCATTAATACCACCGCTGCCGCTCCATCGTTTATAGTCGAGGCATTCGCAGCGGTAACAGTACCATCCTTTGAAAATGCAGGTCTTAAATTCGGAATTTTATCCATGAATACATTAGTGTACTCCTCATCTTTTGATATTATTTTAGGTTCACCACGTCTTTGGGGAACGGCTACTGGTATTACCTCATTATCAAATTTGCCATCTTCCCATGCTTTTGATGCTCTTGTGTAAGATTGAACAGCATATGCATCTTGATCTTCTCTACTAAAATTATATTTAGCTGCACAAGTATCTGCACAGATACCCATAGCGTTTTCATCATATGCATCTACCAAACCATCTTTTTGCATACCATCGATTAACGTTGATGGGCCAAATTTAGTACCTGTTCTCATTTGTACATAATGAGGTATAAGGCTCATATTTTCCATACCGCCTGCAACTACGATATCTGCGTCACCTAATGCGATAGCTTGAGCGCCTTGCATTATTGCTTTCATGCCAGATGCACATACTTTATTTATGGTTGTACAAGGAACTGTATTTGGAATTCCTGCAAATATAGCAGCTTGTCGGGCAGGTGCTTGACCTGTTCCTGCCTGTACAACATTCCCCATTAGTACTTCATTTACTAGGTTAGGGTCTAGATTTATTTTCTTTAATGCACCTTCAATAGCTATTGCACCTAATTTTGGAGCAGGTATTGTAGATAATCCGCCCATAAAACTGCCTATGGGTGTTCTTACGGCTGAAACAATAACAACTTCTTTCATGTTTTTATTAATTTGATTTAACGAAATTACTAAATTCTATAGCAACCCAACGGATATCGTTTCAATTACTAGATATCAGTTTATTATTTTCTATTTTTGATGAACATATTAATTTTCTCTTTTGGATAACCTATACAAACAGCAATCGCTAATTTTCAAGTATATACTATATATAGCGGCTGTTGCATTTATAGTTTTCTTCTTACCTAAAGGAGGTAAGTTTAAGTATGAATTTCAAAAAGGAAAGCCTTGGCAGTTTGAAAATCTCTATGCGCCATTCGATTTTTCGATTAAAAAAACTGATTCTGAAATAGCGAAAGAACAGCAATCTATTGAAAGTACTCAGCTTCCATATTATAATTATGATCAAAAAATAGTTGATGATGTTCGTGAAAAATTTGAAAGAAAATTTGACGAAAAATGGAATAATACTGGATTAAGAAATAGTCAAAAAAATCGGTTAGAACATTTTTCAAAGGCGATTTTAGATTCCATTTATGTTAAAGGAATTTTACAAAATAATGGAAAGCAAATACAGCAAAGTTTTATTTATCTAGTAAAGGATAATGAAGCTAAGAAAGTAAGAGTTTCAGATTTTTATAGGGTCAATGAAATAAATGAACTAGTAGCCAATGTTTTGGTAAAGAATGACTTATCAATTTTTGAAAATGAAACGCAATCACTCTTTTTTGATTTAATTGCTCCAAACGTAAGTTTTGATAATAACTTAACTCAAAAAGCAAGAAACGAGGCTTTGTCTAAGTTGTCTTTCACTAGAGGTACAGTAGATCAAGGCAGATTAATTATTGCCAAAGGGGAAGTTGTAGAGGCAGAGAATTTAAAAGTATTAGAATCATTAAAAGCCGAATACGAATCAGAATTATGGACCGCTAGTAATTATTACTATATTCTAATAGGGTATACGGTATTAGTTGCACTTGTGCTATTGATGCTTTTTCTATTTCTTAAAAAATATCGAAAAACAGTTTACGACAATAATGTCAAGGTGACCTTCATATTTTTTAATATATTATTGATGGTGTTTATAACCACCATGGTTATAAAGTATAATGATCAATTGGTATTTGTAGTGCCATTGTGTATTCTTCCATTAATTTTAAAAACATTCTTTGATGCTAGGCTTGGACTTTTTGTTCATGTGCTAGCGGTATTGATTTTAGGTTTTGTAGTCCCTAATAGTTTTGAATATATTTTTCTTCAGATTATTACGGGCATTGTGACCATACTAACCGTTTCTGAGTTGTACAAACGAGCTAATTTGTTTGTAAGTGTAGGTCAGATAACATTGATTTATATTATTGGATATTTGGCTTTCCATACCATTCATGAAGGTGATTTAAGTGATATCGAGTGGTACACTTTAGGGCTTTTTCTATTAAATGGTATGATAACATTATTCGTACAGCCGTTAATCTATATCTATGAAAAGTTATTCGGACTTGTATCTGATGTGTCGCTATTAGAGCTTTCCGACACTAATTCTAAGTTGCTAAAAGAACTCTCTAATAAGGCACCGGGCACATTTCATCATTCATTACAAGTGGCAAATTTGGCAGAAGCTGCGGCAAACGAGATAGGAGCAAATGCTATGTTGGTTAGGGTTGGGGCATTATATCATGATATCGGTAAAATGAACGATCCAACATTCTTTACAGAGAATCAGATTACTAATGTGAATCCGCATGATGAACTAACCCCTAAGGATAGCGCTAGAATTATAATTGACCATGTAATTAAAGGAATCGAAATAGCAAGAAAGAATAATATTCCTGATAGAATTATAGATTTCATTCGTTCGCATCATGGAACAACATTTGTTTATTACTTCTATAAGAAACAAAAAGACTTGGATGGTGAGGTGAATGAGGAAGATTTTAGATACCCCGGGCCATTACCTTTTTCTAGGGAAACTGCAATTTTGATGATGGCAGATTCAGTTGAAGCTGCATCGAAAAGTTTAAAGGACCCTACTTTTTTGGTGATTGATGAATTTGTGGATAAAATAATTTCAGGGCAAATGAAGGCAAATCAATTTTTGAATGCAGATATCACATTTAAAGAAATCGAAACTATTAAGAAAATATTCAAGCAAAAGTTAATAAACATATATCATTTGCGTGTAGAATATCCTGAGTAACAGGGGTCTAAATTTTTATTGAAAAAAACATAAAAAAATAGTTGTTTAAGACGATTGATAAATCTACATTTGCAACCGCTTTAGGGCGATGTTCATTTAAGATATTTAGGAGAGGTGCCTGAGTGGCCGAAAGGAACGGTTTGCTAAATCGTCGTACACCAAAAGTGTACCCAGGGTTCGAATCCCTGTCTCTCCGCAAGAGTCTGTGTGAGAAGACAGATTATTAAAATTTTGATAACCATCTCGGGGTGTAGCGTAGCCCGGTTATCGCGCCTCGTTTGGGACGAGGAGGTCGCAGGTTCGAATCCTGCCACCCCGACTTTATATAGTATCAATCTATACCAAAAACCTGTTAATCGTATGATTTACAGGTTTTTCGGTTTTTAAGAATATCATAAGAATTGATATGATTTGATTAAAAACGTCAACAAATCGGATAACAAATTGAAATTTCAAAAAGTGTTGACCAGATTTATAGCCAACGGTTTATGAATCAATAAATAAATGTATCTTTATAAGTGATTTGACTTTCGTCTGATAACAACGAATTATTGTTAACTAAAAGACGAAATAATGAAAACATCTTCCACCTTCAGTATTTTGTTCTGGGCTGACTTCTCCAGGGCAAAAAATGACCAAGCATCAATTTACGCAAGAATTACGGTAAATGGCAAACGAGCAACTATCAGTTTAAAACGAAAAGTTTTAGTTTCTGATTGGGATGTCCATAAAAACAGGGCTCGTGGAACTAACCAAAAATCAAGGATTCTTAACAGTTATTTAGATGAAACTTATAATCATCTTTTTAAATGCTATCGGGATTTAATGGCTGAACATAAGTTGATTACTTCACAATCCATCAAAGCAAGATATTTTGGTCAAGACGAAAATAATCATTCCATTATGGATATTGTCAATTACCATAATGAGGATATGGTAAACAAATTAAAATGGGGAACACAGAAGAATTATTTTACTACACAAAAGTATGTTTCCAAATTTTTGCTAAAGTCCTATAAGACCTCTGACCTCTATTTACGGGAACTTGATTATCACTTTATCATAAAATTTGAGAAATATCTTAGAGGTTATGTACCCGAAGACCATCAGAAGCCGATGGGTAATAATACCGTAATGAAGCATATTGAGCGCTTTAGAAAGATGATAACCTTATCGCATAAATTGGGTTGGATTCAACTTGACCCATTTATCAATTTCAAATCTAAATTCATTAAAAACGAAAGAGGCTTTTTAAGCCTCGAAGAGCTTCAAGAGATAGAAAATAAGCAATTTAGCATTCATAGATTGGAATTAGTTAAGGATTTGTTTGTTTTTAGTTGCTATACAAGTTTAAGTTATATCGATGTCATCCATTTAACTGCGGATAATATATGTATAGGAATTGACGGCGAACTTTGGATTTATTATAAACGGGAAAAAACGACAAAGCCCATACGAATACCTTTGTTGCCAAAAGCACTACAAATTATTGAAAAATATAAAAGTAGTCGTAAGTCTATTTCTCAAGGAAGTATATTTCCTAAAATATCAAATCAAAAACTAAACTCTTATTTAAAGGAAATTGCGGATGTCTGCGGTATTAAGAAGAACCTTACTTTCCACATTGCCCGACATACATTTGCCACAACGGTAACATTGAGTAATGGGATGCCCATAGAGACGGTTTCAAAATTGTTGGGCCATTCTCGAATATCCACTACCCAAATTTACGCCAAGGTTATTGAACGTAAAGTGAGTGACGATATGCAAAAATTAAGGGCCCAATTCAACGAGAGAGAAAATGAGCCTATCTCAAAAGTGATTTCTCAAAACTCATAATATCCTTAAATAAAAAGACAATGGAACTATCAATAATAAAAAATAAAATTCATCATATCCAAGGAAACAAAGTACTACTTGATTTTGACCTCGCGGAACTTTATGATGTGGAAACCAGAGTGCTTAAACAAGCCGTTAGACGTAACCTAAAACGTTTCCCGGATGATTTTATGTTTCAGCTTTCAAAGGACGAGTGGAAAGAGGTTATCACAAATTGTGATAACCTCCCAGAGAATATAAAATTTAGTCCCGCTACCCCTTTCGCCTTTTCCGAACAGGGTGTAGCAATGCTTTCTAGCGTGCTCAATAGCGACAAGGCCATTGACGTAAACATATCTATTATGCGTGCATTTGTTGCTCTAAGACAACATCTTACGGATTATAGCAACCTCAAAGTACATATTGCCCAACTAGAAAAAGAAATGAACATAAAATTTAAGGATATCCATCAAGCATTAAATTATTTACTGCAAAAAGACAAAGTGCAACTTGAACAGCAGAACAGGGGGCGAATTGGTTTTAAAACGGGAAAGAAAAATTAGTATAGTACTGTTTTCTTGTGCTATCGCTCTTTTACCTTTACTTAATTCGGGGAATGCAAACCGAGTTTATTTCCTTCCGAGTCAAGAAATAGTGCATAATAACCACTTTCATCTGCGTGAATTGATTTTGGAACAATTATTTCTCCACCATTATTCTCGACTTTATCAAGAATAATTTGAAGATTATCTCCGCCATTAAGGTATATTGTTACTCCGTTAGCAGAAGGTTTGTATTCTTCTCCTTTCATAATAACTCCTGTTACCATTTGTTCTTCGTATGGGAATATTCCCATTTCCATTCCTGGCATTTCCATTTTCTCAATGTTAACGCCTAAAATTGCTTGATAAAAATTTACTGCTCGTGAAATATCAGTTGCTGGAATTTCAAAAATTGAAATATGACTTTTCATTTCTTTTGTTTTTTGATTAATGTTAGTTTCAACCGAGATAGTTTCGGTATTTGATTTGTTTCGGCTATTACAGGCTATAAAACTAAAGGAAAGAATTATGGCTGTACAAAGTATCGATTTTTTCATTGTTGCCCTGTTTGATTTGACAAGACAAATTTAGATTACGTGGAAATATCAAAATTGTAAAAATGCGACACGTTGTCTATTTGTAGAAAAGTATAGAAAGAGTCATATTTTCGTTTCCTAAAAAATCTTTCGGGTTTATTCCGGTAAACTCCTTAAAGTCTTTGATGAAATGTGCTTGGTCGAAATATTCACTTTCGTATGCAATGTTAGTTAAGGTGTCAGTCTTTTTGTTCAGCAACATTTTTAATGCAGTTTGAAGTCGGATTACTTTGCCTAATTGTTTTGGGCTAACACCAATTTGCTTTACAAAATTTCGTTCAAGTTGTCTCCGTTTTGATAAATCTTCTTTAAGAATTGTATTTATCGATGCACTTCCATTCGTTGCTAAAAGTGTATCAATTGTAGTTCTTACGATATTGTCAATTGTAGTTTTTTCATTTAACTTATTTAAAAGGAAATTTTCTATAATTTCTATTCTTTCATTACTATTGGTTGCCTTAATTATTTTTTGTTCCAATTTGCTTGTTGTTTTTTTTCCAAACAACAATTCCATTGGCGTTTCTTTATTTGCCAAGTCCTTTAAAGGCATTGTAACGAAGTTCGCAAAACCGTATGGGTAAAATCGAATTGCAAACGTATTCACATAGCCGGTCGGCTCTATATAAAAGGGTTCAATTGTCTGTCCGAGAACCATCGCACGAGGTTGTATAATGAATTCATTTTCAAAAGTGTATCGTTTAATGTCGTCTCCAAGTATAAAAGCCATTTCAATTGTTCCGTCTGGAATTATCCGCTGTCTTTGTGCATTAGATTCAGCAGGAACTTCTAAAGTCCAATAGCAACTGACAAGAGATTTCAAATCAGAATTTGGTTGAAATGTTTGGTAATTCATTTATTGATTGGTATTTTTTTGAATGACGCACAAAATTGTATAAGCAAAATGCATTTATATACAGTATAACTTCAAGTTTGTTATATTTCTAACAAAGATACTTTTTTAATCACAAAAAAAAGAGGTAACAATACCTCTTAAATTCTGGTCTCTAAAACCACTTTTCCACTTCATTCAGTTCTAACATCAACCATTCATTATCTTATAAACAGCGCTTGAAAGCATATAAACAACAAAGTGGGTAGCGAATTGGTTTTAAAAATAATAGGGAAAATTCAATGAATTGATTAGCAACAACTTGAATCATTACAACTTTTATTTTCTTGAATTGGTGGACAAGCAACTGTTCCGAATGAGCAATAAACACAACAGTCTCCTTCTTTTGGTTTCAATACCTTTTTACAATTCTCACATTCGTAGAAAAACTGACAAGCGTTCGTTGGCATATCTTCTACTTTTTTATGTCCGCAGTTTGGACAGGTGATTTCTGATTTTAATATAGTTAGTTTCCATTCAATTTTTATTAAAGCATATGTGGTATGTCGGAAGCCAATGTTGGATATGAGAAAATCATTGTTCTAATATCCTTAACTTTCATCTTTGTTTTTATTGCCATTGCAAAGATATTTATTGTTTCTTCTGTATGTGGCCCGATTAAATGCGCTCCCAAAATTGTTTGAGTCTCTTTGTCAATTATAGTTTTGAAAGCATATTCTTCAACGTTTAAACGTTTGGCATTGAACCAATCGCCGACCTCTTTATAATTTATCCGAATATGGTAGTTCAGCTCTTTGGCTTTCGATTCAGAATAACCAACAGAAGCCATTGTAGGCAAAGTAAAAACTACCGTTGGCATTGGCGGATAACTTATTTCTTTAGAATTGCCTTTGATGATATTTGAAGCAACCGTATGACCTTCCAAAACTGCAACTGGCGTTAAGGGCAAACCTTCTGAATCTGCGGCATCGCCTGCTGCATAAATATGAGGGTTTGAAGTACTTTGAAGGTATTTGTCTACCGTAACACCTTTTTTAGTAAAGGCTATGTTGGCTTTGTCTAAATTTAAATCAAATATTGCTGGTGGACGGCCGGCAGAATTAAAAACAGCTTCGGCTTTGAAATATTCTGTTTTTTCCGCGGATTTACCCTTCACTTGATACTGGTTATCCACTTTCTCAATAGCCGTAACATCTGTATTCAGAATGAGTTTTATACCTAATTCTTTTGTGGCAGAAACAAGATGTTTTACAATATCCTGTTCAAAATTTTCCAAGGGGTTTTCTCCACGATGAACAATAGTTACTTCTGCTCCACATCTAGCCGCGATATGCGCAAACTCAAAAGCGATATACCCACCACCGATAAATAATAAAGATTTTGGTAATTCTGCTAAATTCAAGAAATCGGTACTGGATTTGGCAAAATGACCACCTTCAAATTCTAAAACCCGTGGCTTGGAACCCGATGCGATTACAATTTTGTTAGCTTTTACTTTATCGTTTCCAACTTCCAATGTGTTTTCTGACAAGAATCTAGCTGAACTATGAAAAGTGTCTATTCCGTTTTTTTTATATCCTTTTTCGATTTTTGGTGGCATTTCATCCACAAATGATTGTTTAAAGGCCATTATGTCCTTCCAATTGACTTTAGGTATGGTATCAATGCCGTAACCTTTAAGCCTTTTGGCAAAGTCTCGTACTTCCGTAGCGCCTATAATCACTTTTTTTGGGTCACAACCTCTCAATGCACAAGTGCCCCCGTAAGGTAATTCATCCGTTATTCCGACTGTCAAGCCTTTTGAGGCACATTTATTGGCGATGGTCATTCCTGCCATTCCCGAACCAATTATAAATACATCGTAATTTTTCATATAAAAATTATTTTCTTGTTTAGCTAAACTAACTTGCACAACAACTTAATTTGGAAACATCTTTTCCAAACGTAATTGCTGCTAATTTGATTCCTTCTCCTAATGTTAAATAAGGGTAAAAACTTTCAGCTAAATCTTTTACTGTAATGCCAAACTTAATCGCCATACTTAATTGTTGAATAAGCTCGCCTCCTTCTGGGGCTATAACTCTAGCACCAATTAATTTATCGGTTTCAGTATTACGAATCAATTTAATGAAGCCTCTTGTGTCTTGTGCGGCCAATGCCCTAGGAACGTGCTTTAAGTCTAATTTACTCACTTCAAAAGGAATACCTTTTGCTTCAGCTTCTATTTCATCCATTCCTGCACCAGCAATTTGAGGGTCCGTAAATACGACCCAAGGTAATGATTTATAATCCACACTATTCTTCGACAATGAAAATGCATTGTTTACTGCTGTATTGCCTTCGGTGGCAGCTGTATAAACGAATGCCGGTGTATTTGTTACATCTCCTGCGGCATAAATATTAGAAACATTGGTTTCCATTTTTTCATTAACTACAATTTGTCCACTTTTGGTTAAGTTTATATCAATATTTTCAAGACCTAATTTAGATGTGTTTGGTTTTGTTCCGGTGGCAACAACAATATGTCCTTTCTCAATGATTTGAGTTGTCGAACCATCAGGACAGTTGCAGTGAATGATAGTATCATTACCCCGCTTTTCGAATTTAAAGGCTCGAAAATTTGGTAAGATTTCAATACCCTCACTTTTCATTTGCTCTACCAAAACATCTGTAATATCACTGGTTTGGCTACGTAATGGTCTATCCGTAAATTCTATAATACGCACTTTTACACCCAATCGGCTATAAGCTTGTGCTATTTCTAATCCAATATATCCAGCTCCCATTATGGTTAGGCTCTTTGGTTTTTCTTCCAAATCAAATAAAGAAACATTAGTTAAGTAGCCTACTTTATTTAATCCTTCAATGTTTGGAATGTTTGTTGTCGCTCCGGTTGCTATAACAATGTTCGTTGCACTGTATTTATCTTTTCCATCTACAACAATGGTTTTATTATCTACAAATTCAGCCCACCCCTTTAGCATTGTTAGATTTTCAAAATCACTTACAACATCCATATATTTTTGTTGCTGTAATGCCGAAACCAACTCTTTTTTATCTTTAATAATTTGTTTAAAATCAATATCTACACCTCTTGGTTTAATACCCTTAAAATTAGAATGTGTAGCGTGATATGCAGTTTCGGCAGCTCTAATTAAGTTTTTTGACGGAACGCATCCAACATTTACACAAGTACCCCCAAAATCTAATCCACCATTTACCATTAGTATCGTAAGCCCTAAACCTTCAGCTTTTATCGCTGCTGAAAATGAAGCAGAACCACCACCAATAACAATTAAATCAAATTGATTTTTATTTTTATTGGATTCTTTAGAGATTGTAGTATCAGAAGTTGAAGAGAAAGAATCCTCTTTTTCAATACCATTTATAACAGAATAATTACCAATGTCATTTACTGCATTGATTAATTCTTCTTTACCCATTTTATTTGTATCAAAAGTAAATTCTCCTTTTCCAGTTTCGTGATTTACATTGCTATTTATAATACCATTGGTCTTATTCATAACTTTTTCGATATGTGAAGAACAACCATTACAGGTCATCCCGTTTATTTCTAATGTGATTTTTTCTATATTTTGTGACATATTTTTTTCATTTTTATTAGCAACACAAATTATTGAATAGTCCCTCATATTCAATTTTACCCATCAACCTATCCAAATAGTATTCAGGCTTTTCCTCAAATGTGGAAATGCAATGTGGGCATCTGCAAAAAGGTATTACTGTGTTTTTGTACTTTACTCCTGTAGTATGAGCTATGTTTTTTTCAGCAAGACATACTGGACAAACAATTACATTTTTGATTTCCTCTATATATTTACTGGGATTTTTATCAAATATTTTTGCGCATCCTGAACAGCAAAAAGAATAAGATTCATCTTTATATGTTGATTTTGTTGCGGATGTATCTTTTATACCTAGCCTTACTAACGAACATCCACAAGTAGGGCAAACCTTTGATTTAAATTTTTTCATTGCTATAAAGGGTTACTTAATTAAAAAATTATAAGACATATTGAAAGCCTCTGTCTATACTTTATCCTTTAGTAATTCTACTTTATACCCTTTCTTCTCAATTACAGCTTTTAAGGCTTCGATACTCGTCTTTGTTTTATCAAATTGTATAACCGCAATGTCGCCTGGGTATTCAACAGAATGCTCCGTAACGCCGTCAACTGCTTTAACTGCTTTATATATACCGTTAGAACAACCGGCACAGGTTATTCCAGTTATTTTGAAGTGAACAGTTGTCAAATTTTGTTCGTCAACAGACGTTTCGACTTTTTGTGCTTCCAAGTTTTTGTTTTGTGCGGTGGCTTCAACAGAAAACAGAACTAAAGCTAGAACGGGAATTAAAATAATATTTTTCATAACTAAATATTTTAAGATTATTTATTGATTATTGATATTGAATTATCTCCATAATTAGAAACATATAATTTGTTTCCAACAGGCATTACACCAATGGGCTTATTACCTGTTTCATAAGAAGTTGATTTCTTTTCGAGTGTAACCGCATCATACACGTAAACTTCTGACAAATCAAAACTTACAACGTATAATATATTTTCATCTTCGGATAAGATTGCTTCTTCGGGGGTTTTTATGTTTTCTATTTCCTTTACAATTTCTCCGTTTTCGGTATCTATAATATGAATTTTATTTCCAAAGAAATTACTTATATATAATAGTGAATGGTCTTTGTTGCCGTGTATGAGTTCAGGTTTTCCTCCTGTTTTAAGGATGGATTGTTTTCCTGTTTCTATATCAATCACAGAAATGCTTCCATCTTCCGTATTGGTAACAAACAGCTTTGAATCATTCTCCGAGATGCCTATTCCATCCGGTCCTTTTCCTGTAGGGAATGTTTTTAATATATTGAGAGTAGTAGCGTCCAGTTGCAACACTTTATTTTCATCTATTGCTATTGCATAGATTAAATTTCCTTTTTTATTTGCAGTAATTCCACCTATATGAGTTTCAAATAGTTTCTCTTTTAGAGTGGTATGATTGTCAAAATCAATGATAACCACTTGCTTATCGTAACCACTAACCGCTACCAAATTACTTTCCGCTAACTGAACAAAACCCCAAGGATACTTTATACCTTCTATATTTTTTATTACTTTATCTGTTTGGGTATCAATAACTGAAATTAATGTGTCCTCCACATTTGCAACATATAAAAATGATTTATCGGGTGTTAGAAATAAGGCGTCTGGTCCTTTGCCAACTTTAATAACTGGATAATCGATATCCTGTGTAGTTAGCTTATTTTCAACTGCGGTTGAATCCGTTTCTTTTTTATTTTCTTTACAAGAAGTAATTACAAATGCAAAAAGAAAGATGATTATATAATTTTTCACAATTAAGAATTTTATTTATTAATTACTTTATAACCTGTAGAATTAATTGCTTTTTCTATATCCTCTTTAGTAGTTTTCGAATTATCGAATTCTACTTTTGCGTTAGCTTTTTCATAAGAAGCATTTACATTTATAATACCTTCTAAATTATTAACTGCGTGCGTTACGTGTTGTTCACAAGAAGCGCAAGTCATACCTTCAACCTCAAAATTCACAGTTTGAATGTTAGATTGATTCACGATAACAACTTCTTTCTTATTATCAGGATAAAAAATGTGAGAGTAATATGGAAAGCTTATTGAGATAGCCGCAAATAGTGTAATTCCTATTAAAAATCCTTTAGTTTGAAACCACTTTGGTTTTGCATCTACTTCGCAACAATCATCAGCTTTTTTGGTCTTTAAATAACTGTACCAAGCATAACCGATGGCCAACACTGCCAATCCTATAAGATAAGGTCTAAAGGGTTCCATCCAAGATAAAGTGGAAGCGCCACCGCCTACGCCAGCGATTAGTGCAATAACTGGTGGAATACAACAGGATGATGCTGCTACAGCTGCAAACAAACCTGTATAGGCTACATTTTTTGAGGTTTTTTCTGTGTTCATTGTTATAAAATTTATGCTATTTTTCTTTCTAATTTGATTGACTTAAAAATACTATTCAGAATATCCGTCTCATCCTTATTCAATGAATAGTATAAGGTTTGGCCTTCTCTCCTTGAGCTTATAATACCTGCATCTTTCATTTTTCGTATATGCTGTGAAACTGCTGGCACGCTCATACCTAAAATATCTGATAAGTCACAAGGACATAGTTCTTTTTCCATATTTAAAAGAAATAGAATCTTTAAGCGCACCTCATTACCTGAAATGGATAATAATTTCGATATTTTTTCAAAATTAATTTCCATACTATTTAATGTGGACATACAATTTAATAACTGTTTGTGGTTGGCTTCAGCTCGGGTACAGGATATTTCAAGTTTCATAGTATTGTTTTAGACGAACAAATATATAATTAATTACGCATTTAAGCAAATACTTAAATACAAATTCCAAAGCGTTTGGAAAATTTTATCTCTTTTTGTTTTTAGAATGCTAAATTAAGAGGTCGTGAAAAATAAATGCACCGTTTGTGGATTAGCTTTTCAATTTATAGTTGGCTTGTTTTAATTTGAACAAAAATGCTTTATTCTCTCAAATAAAATCGATAGACGATTTTTCAAAGCTTTGTTTCCAAAATTATTTTTCTACTTCCTTTTAGTTCCTTCAATTCGAGCATCAACTTTTCATTATCCCCTAAAACAAACTTTGGAATTACGTACACAAAGCATTGACTTTCTCCATCAGTAATGGAATATGGCATTTTGTGTTTGTATATCACGTCTTGTTTCAATCTTTGATAGGAAGCTTTTCGCTTTTTGTTTCCATTGGTTCTATACACATTAAGATAGTCGATTTCAAAACCGATTCCAGACTTGTTCTTGACCTCTATAACCAAATACACTTCAGAAGCATCGTATGCCATTTTTTGCAATTTTAGTTTGATTCCCTTTTTACGTTTCGTTTCAATGCGTTCAAAATTGGATTTTAACAAGTATTCGCTGAATTTTTGAAAATGTGTTATCCTGCTGGAATATTCATTTACTGGTTTGGCAATGGGTTTGTCATTTATTTTTTCAGGAAGTTCACTACCAATGCTTTCATTTTCATTGATAAAATAATTCAATTCTGGAAGTTTTTCAGAATACTTCAGTATATATGAATAAACGCTACCATCACTTGTAACGGTCAATAGGTTGCTTTCCGTTCCAGGCTTTGCCTGTAACAATCCAAAGTATTGTTCCTTCTCACGATTGTATGTGAATACGAAATGGGAAGCTCCGGTGATGCCCTGTCGTATGGGATTGGGAAAAAATAAGGCAACGTTCTTTTGGTCGTTGGCGTAAATGGTGTCCAGCTGTTGCTGTGCTGAAATTGACATTGAAAAAATCAACGATAAAGATGTGATTAAAATTTTCATAAGAGTACGTTTTAATTAATTGCCCTTTAAGGGCTTTTCATAATAATAGTAAGTTTAGTAATTGCCCATTATTGGCTTTCCTTGGTATTTTGTTTTAGGAAGCCTTAAAATGAGTTTGTAATTATCGGTTATCGTAACCTTTACATTTTTGTGGTTACGTTGGAATATTTTCTTGAAACCGCCGACTTGTGGTACACCAGTAATATTAATGTCGTCCACCATATCGCCAACGATTTCATTGGTAACTTCGGCTCTAAAACTGTTTTCAACATAAATCCCTTCGCTACCATCCTGAAAATCATAGGCTTTCAATTTTACTGGCTGATGATTGATATTCTCAATGTCTATGATTGTGCGATTGGGTTTAAAATTGACAAATCCATAAATAGGCGTATTCTTGGAATAGCGTTGTCCATAAATGGTAGCATCTTTTATCAACCGCATTTGTAATCGATAATTGGTTTTGACGGTCTGTGTGCCATCTACTCGTACATAGATGAAATCATCGGTATTTTTTGAATTCAAATTATCATTTTCAATGGGATGCGAGGCAAAAAAGAGTTGATGCTCCAAAGCACGTTCTTTGGCTTCAACATTCGCTTCTTTTTCTACAATGGCATCCGTTGTGTCTTTTTCCTTCTTAATAGGTGGTTTTGGTGGATAGTATCTGGGATTTATATTTTCAAACGTTCTATCTGAATATCGAATCTGACCTTGTTGGTAGATACTATCTACCATCTGCATTTTTTTCTTATCCAATAAATCAGGGTCATATACGCCTGTGGAATCCAACAGACGTTCATCATAAATACTCGGTGCATTGGTCTCCCTTACTTCCTTTAAATCGTTTAGGGCATCCAATTTGGAATCGTATTCCTTTTGGTCGTCTTCCAGTTCCGGTACAGGAATCTGGTTGTTCTCAATGGTCGGTTCTTCGTCCTCGCCCAATACAAGCATTGCATAGCCACCTATAAAAAGCAGGATGCACACCAAGACGATGGAAAAGACTATTTTATTTTTTTCTACTTTCATTCTGTATATTTTTAAATGCCTCTATTGGCTTTCATAATTTTCTAATTTTCGTAACGTACTTTCAAAAAAGTTGGTAATCAGCAATCCGTGGGTATTATTAGGAAAGTTCCTGTCAACGTGAATCAAATTTCCCGTTGTGGTCAATTCGTAAGTATCTGTGATAGTACCTCTATTGATTTCAAAAATGGTTTTCGTTTCAAACTTGTAGGGTTCGTTTTGAATATCAACTTTGGATTCGATATTCAATACTTTTTGAACCAACGAATACTGTAACAAACGGTTATAGACTCCATCAGCTTTTTTCTGTCGGTACAGAGCATCTACAGAACTATTGCCTAACCATAAAGCTTTCTCCAAGTTCTTTTCGTAATTGCTGGCATCTATGTTGTAGAAATAGGTATGGAACAACTCCAGTTGTGCCAAGACTTCAACTTTTATATTTTCTTGTTGAGATACCAGTTTGAGAGGGATAACGCTTCCATCCGTATTGACCACAAAGGCATTGTTAACCGTTTCTTTATGTAGCTTTATGACCATCAATACAGAAATAATGCAGGTTAGCACAGCTCCAATAACGACGGTCAATACTATAAAGCGATTGAGCTTTAAGATGTTGTAAATATTCTTATATGGTGTTTTCATCTGTAAATTATTATTGCTATATCAGCCTGTAAAGAGTTTAAAAGTGAACGAGGTCGCTCGTTTATATAATTTGAATTTCAGCAATACAATAAATCCGATAGACCCTAACTGTAAAAGCGGTGCGAAAAAATTACTACCCCAATCCGTACCAAATAAGTCGCTCCAGAAATTGGTATTGATTTCGGTATAAAGATTATTCACGAAAACATTGACCAGAAAAAAGGCAGGAACTAACATATAAACACCTGCATAAAGTTTGAAAAAGTTGTAGGCCAATGACCTGAACTTTTCAAAGACTGCAAGACTAATGACAAGTGGGAAAAATGCTTGCATTATGCCCAATAAAAAGAAGCGTTCTGCAAGGAATAAGGGGTAGATAAACAAATCCAACAGCCAGAGAAATATTCCGGCAATAAAGGATAGTATCTTTAAACCATATAAAGGTGTAACTAATGCTTCGTAGAGCATCGCCATTGCTTTAGTGGCGGCATCCCAAGCACTTACATCCTGTTCGATGTCAATATCTTGCATCTGCAAAGGAAGAAGTGCGGGTGCCGTGTCCCGATATTGGTTTTCAATGGCCACCAAAATAGTGTCGAAAACACTCAATACCTGTGTGGAAAAAATCACTAAAATTACTATTGCAAAGTTTTTTGCCAGTTCCGCAGGGGTTAAGCCCCAAGTGTAGCCCTCATTATTAGCAACGCCTTCATTGTACTTTTTTAGGATGTTGATGAGAAAGAACAATATGGCAAGGGTCTTCATACCTGCAATAGTGTATTGCGAGAAATCACTATTTTTTATCGTTTGAAAAATAGTGTCCACATATTCTAACCCTATGCCTAAAAAAATACCTGACATTAGTAATTGGTTTCTCGGTTGTTGATTTTGTGCTGCATTTCCCGAAATTGAATAATCTCTCGATAGCGTCTAGTCTTGGCTTCAATTTCCGCTACCATTTCCTTGGATTCCAATTCCTTTTCTTTGAGTACTTCGGCTCGTTCGGCATCGGTCATCTTCATATTGTCGTTGGACAGTATTTGGTCGATATACTCCATACCTGCCATAGAATTTTCAAGGATGGCATCAAAGGAATCTGAAATACGTGTAACTTCATCTGGTTTGATAAAAGGGGAATTGAGTATTTCCCTTAAATCATCCTGTACAACATCAAACAGGCGTTGGTTATTTCTTGCTAATTCCCTGACCGCTTTAAGTTGTTTGATTACATCGTTTACCTTATCGATATTTTCCTTTTGCGTTTTAAGGAATTTTACCGTCTTCATTAAATTGGCGGTCTGTTTACCGGATTCCAACAATGATTTTACAAAAGAGATAAAGTTTGTGTTGTCATACACAGGCATCCCCTGGGCCGAAGCGTTACTTCCAATTAGCACTACAAATAGTGCGGATAACATTAGTTTTTTAATTGTCTGTCTCATAATTTTTGTTTTTAAGAATTAATAAATATTTTAATGGCTTGTTCCATATTTTTATGCTTTTCATAGAGCTTCATTATTTCTTCGCTCTCTCGTCCATCAGTTAAGTAGGCAGCAAAGACTTCTGGTGGTACTTCCAATCGAAAAATGTTGCTTTCCTTTCCAATTTTGATAAACATTTCGGTATATTTTCGTGTTCCCGTAAGGTTGTTCCGAATGGATTTTAACTGGTTCAAATCGTGACTGGAAAGGTTGAGCCTGTTTTTTAATTCCGCATAGCCTTTTTCATTGCGAAGGCTGTAAATTACTTGGGTGTTTTCAAGAATACTCGCCGATGTGGAATTGTTGGGCAATTGGTTAATGGATTGCAGTATAATCCCAATCGCTCCATTTTGTTTTCTAATGGCTTGATAATAGAATTCTACACTTTCGAGTACATTTCCAAATTTGAGCTGTTTGGCAAACTCGTCGAATAGGATGATTCCCCTCTCGGCTTTATTTCTCCAAATGGTTCTTTGAATGGCAGATTTAATCAGCTTCAACATTACGGAAAGGATTTCCTTATTGTCCTTTACTTCATCAAGTTCAAAAACAATCAGTCTTTTATCCTCAATTTTATAGGTCTGGTCTTCACTTACATTGAACAGGAAGCTGTACAAGCCATCATCCACATATTCAGAGAGAATGTGCAGAAAATCGTAGATGTTGAAATGTTGCTCTTGAATATGTAGTTCTTCTAAAAAGGTGTCTTTTTTTGTATCAACGAACTGGTATAAATTTTCCAAAGAATGTGTACCACCCACATTTTGTAGATAGTAGTACCGAAGTACTTTTTTGACCGCCACTTCTTCAGCTTTAGTCGTTGCTTTGCCCGAAGCCAAGAGCTCTAAAAGGAAGATTGCCAAATCTTCCAATCGCTCTGGTGTCAAATCATTGACATCAGAGATATAGAATGGATTGATACCCAAATTTTTTCCCTGTTCATAGCGAAGGATGATATGGTCGTCTGGATAGAGCTTGGCAAATTTTGAATATGAACCACCTAAATCAATAATGACCAATCGAACATTTTGTTCAAAATATTGGCGTAGAATATTGTTTGCCAAAAAAGATTTTCCCTCTCCAGTAGGTGCGAAAATGGCAAAGTTCCTTGCCTTGATGCGTTTCTTCTTTTCATCCCAGACATCTTTAAGTACAGGAATGTTATGTTGTCTGTCATTAAAGATGACACCTGTGGCATCTGACTGATAGTTGGTATTGTTAATGTACAGGCAAAGAGCGTGTTTTAAATCGGTTACGTATAAATCCTCATTAGAAAAATTGGAAGTAAAACAGCAATATGAGTTTAAGAAATATTGCTTGCGTTCTTCGCCTTTTGGATAATAAGGCACTATATCCAATTCTTTGAATTCGGTTTTTATTTTGGAAGCAATTCTTTCTAATTGTGCTTCATCTTTATCCCAGAATATAATATTTAGATGACCCCTAATAATTCTTGAACTATCGTCCTCATTGATTTTGGTAACAATGTCTTCAATCTTCTTTAAGATGACTTTGTTCTGTGTTCCAAAATTGGAACTCTTTTTGAGTTCTTCAATTTTCTTGTCCAACAGCTTTCGCCATTTGTGCTTATCATCCAAATAAATGATTTGGTTGACAATATGATTTTCATTGAGATTCAACCCTAATCCGTCAATAAATCCTTGGTGGAATACAAAGTCGTCCGAAGTAAATTTATCATTGGTCTTGCTACTCTGAACCACATCGCCATAACACAATTCGCTATTGATGGCCAGCACATCAAAATGATGGTCGCCAATTTCAATATTCGCTTTTTTCAATAGAATGTCGGTATCAAATCCTTCGTTGAATCCATTAAAATAAGCATTGGTCAATGACAAGACTTTATCGATACCCAAAGGTATCAATGACACTTTCCGGCTGTTATTTACAAAGGAAACGGCATCGTTAACAGAAGCAATAAATTCCTGAACGTTATGGTCCATTTGCTTATGAATACCCTTTTCGACCTTGCGGAATGGGTTGGTAAACTTCGGTGCGTTCAAAGCTTTGTTGTGCGGAAGTATAAAGAATAGGTAAGAAGAATGTTTAATGAATTCCCGACCTTTAAAATAATCGTGTGTGGCACGTTGCAAAAAGCTTTTGTTCGGAAGTTCTTCCGCCAAATATTCAGCTTTCTGATAGATGTCCTGTTTGTGGATAACCGTGGCAATAGGCAATGATTTAAACGCTTGAAACCACGAACCGTGAATATCCTCAAAATCTTTTTCCGCGAGGGAATAGATTTCAGGATTGTCCACTTGATAGCCCAATACCACATTGCCGTTATTAGCGAACACGATATGGTCTTGAATATCCAAAATAGGATGATATGCCGATAGGTTAATTTTCTTCATAGTACAGACGACTTCCTTTTTTGTTACTAATTGTTTGTGGGAATACCTTTTTGATGTGCATCAATGCAGGGTTTTTGGTAATGTGAGTCAATACGATATACAGTGCACCGTTCAATAGAAATACTGAAATGATAACAGTAAAGCTGAACGAAAAGATGATGAACAGCAATGAACCGATAACAACGGTCATCATTAAAGCGAACAATGATATGGGCAGACCCATAATCACGGCTCGCTTGCGTATGTTTTTATAGACCTCGAATCGTTTCATTACACTACGATGCTAATGAGGTACGTAAAGATGCCCACGACTGCTCCCGCAATCAATACAAAGACCAATACACGGGTAATACCTTTTTTTAAATCGGCATTTTCGCCAAAGAAGTGTCCTGCATTGAATAGAAAGCCAATTAAGAATATAACGCCCAGAATAATAGGGAAAATGGTTCGGATAGTATCGGAAACATCGTTTACGGAATCTTCGATACCTCCAATTTGTGCAAAAGTCGTACTTGAAATAAGTAATGATAAGATGGTTACATAATGTGATTTTTTCATAATCAAGGTGATTTAAATTTTACGTCAATTTTGATATTTGAAAAATAGTGTATATTACAACGCAAATAACTGATAATCAGTAATTTGTGAATAAAATAAATTTTGACATCAATTGTTTTTATTTGATACGAATTGGTATCAAATTTTATGAAAATCGAGAAGTGCTATGTTAATAACTCTAAAATTTTGGAAGAGGATAAAGCCTAAAAACGTCAGTTTTGTGATTTTGATGCTACATTTCTGTGTGATTTTCGGTCAACAAAAAGTGATTATCATCGATCCTGGGCATGGTGGAAAAGATACTGGTGCAATTGGCACAAATAGTATTCAAGAAAAGGATGTTGTGCTTGATATTGCAAATGAGATTATAAGGCTAAATAAAACCCTTATAAATAACAAGTTTGACATTTACTCAACTAGATATAAGGACACTTTAATTTCCTTATCGGACAGAAGCCAATTAGCTGAAAGCTTAAAGGCTGATGTGTTTGTATCATTACATTGCAATGCTTCTAATACTTCTTCAAAAGGGATAGATGTTTATGTACATAATACCAATGACATAGAAGTGCTGATAAAAAAATCTATCGAAATGGGATTGTCCATTTTGAAAGAAAGCACCCAAAAATTAGGTTTTAAAAAACGAGCTGTCCGATTTTCAAATTTTCAAGTGCTACGAGAGAATACTACATATCGCCCTTCGATACTCGTTGAAATGGGCTTTGTTACGAATACTGATGAAGCGGATTATTTTTTAAAACCCAAAAATATAAGAGCTATGGCATTGGCCATTTTAATGGGATTGTGTAACTATTTTAATACTGGATTATGAAGGAAATACTTATTGAGATTGTGAAGAGTTTGAAAAAGCTCTTATCAGAACTAAAAAAAGAAATAAAAGATATTAATAGGTGGATTGTTAGTACTCGTAAATAGCATAACCCCTAAAAACCATCAATTCTGAATCAGGTCGTAAAAGTTATTTAAAATCACGTTTTTTAGTTTATCTGAATTATAATCCTTTTTTAAATGACAAATTTTATCTAGGATACTGTCAACCATTAATGGGGTGAATTTTTTTGAGCCTAATGATGTAAAAGGACCGTCCGTTTCTAATAGAATTTGATTAATAGGGATACTATCAATAATCTTCTGTCCGTTTTTAGATTTTGTCATTTGGTAGTTTATCGAAAAGTAATATCCACGGGATACCGCAATTTCAAGGTTTTTGATAGAGCCTGAGTACCAATGTAGAATAACTTTCCCAGGGAACGATTTGCCAAAAATATCCAGTAAATCATTTTCGGCTTTTCGACTATGAACCGTCAAAACCTTATCGCTAAAATTTGTGCATTCTGATATTATTTTCTCAAAAACTTGAACCTGTCTTTTATAATCTACAGGCGATTTGTTGTAATTGTCTAGTCCTATTTCTCCAATATATTTTGTCTTACTTAAAAGTGAAATGAACTTATCAATTTCCTGATGTCTTTCTCCAACTAATTCAGGATGCAATCCAAGAGCCGGTCTTATATACTTAGTGTTTTTTGTAATATTTTCTGTATAAAAATAAACTTTGGGGCTATTCGTTACTGCGATTGTGTAAACTTTAGATTTCTCTATTTGATTTACAATATCAATCGGATTGGACATCAAGTCCAGATGAAAATGAGTGTCATGATATTTCATTCTAAAAAATCTCTTACTTCATTCATTCCACGTTGATAAACATCTATATATTTATCTAATTCTTGCTTACTTTCAAACGGTAAAGGGCCAGAACTCAAAATATCAAACATTATGCTTCTTATTGGACGGTTTTCTAAACGCTTTAGAGATAGTTTGAATGCCCTTATGTCACTGCCAGAAACCAGTTTTTGTGAAGGAACATTTTGAGTTATATTGTGTACATATTCAGTTCCGGTAGTACCACTTTTCTTTTCTGCTGATTGTCTTATAATGCATGGTACACAATATCCACATTGAATTCCTGGTCTCATGCCTGAATACCTACTATTTTCTGAATGAGAGCAAGAAAGTGTTTCATGATTAAGTTTTTTTAGCAATTTTTGATTCTTGCATTCAACCATCATTTCGCCTTTGGTTTTCCATTGATATGGATTGTTAATTTTATTCTTTATCCCTAATTCGGAAATCACTTTTTTAAATGTAGATAGGTAGTATGGATGTGTAGTTCTTGTGCTATGACTACTAAGTCTAGTTCCAGTCAAAGGAACATTTAAAGAGATTAAGCCATTTTCGGGAATAATGAAGTCAATAGTTTCTTCTAATGTATTTGCCACTATTAGACCAAGGCACAAAAACAAAAAAGACCTAGCTCTAGAACTTTCTTCTTTTGAAGCTTTGGCATGCTGTTGATTTGGCTGCACATAAAATTGATAATTAGAGAAAGACTCATCGCCATATTTTTTTCTTAAATTTTCATACAGCATAGTTTGAGCACTTTTATCAGCTCCTCTTTTATAGTGACTAACAAAGGTTACCTTCTTTTTGTTTTCTAATAGGTCAATGGCTCCAATAAATGAGTCCATTCCACCAGAAAATAAAGCGACCTTTTCTATTTTATTAGGGTTGTGGTTTTTAATGAGTTTAATTTGTTTTCCTTCTGTAATTATGTTTTTTCTAAAGTAAATTTCCCATTTATCTCCACTTAAAAACGATAGTAATTTCTGCAAATCTTCTTTTGCATTTTCCCATTTGTCCAAAGAGGAAACAGGCATATATATTTTGAAGTGGCGACTCCATTCTTGAAAGCCATGAGCTTTTCTGGAAACCACTTGGTCAGTAGTGTAAATTCCGAGGGAAAGATGCAATAAATCTAAAACTTCATCTTTTGGTTCTATTTTTGCCAAACGTAATTCTTTGAAAATATTAGTTCCCAAAGCGGATGGGTCATTTCCTAATTGAACGGTGTTTAAAATATACTTTTCTTCTGAAGCAGACACTTTTACATCAAAAGTATCCTTCTCATTATTTTTTATTATTATGTGCCAAATACTCATTTTTCTAGTGTTGAATATGCGAGTTCAAATATGTCCTCTATTATTTTTTTTCCTTCTCCTTGAGCTAAATCTATTTTAGAAATATCAGCTTTTTTAAATCCGTTTTTTACTTCATCTCTTATAAAAAAACGCATTTCATTTTCCAATTTAATTGCTTCGCTTTCAGATAAATCATTTCTTTCAAGAGCAATTCCAGCTTCATAAACCCATTTCTTGAAGATATAAGCACTCACAAATTCAACTACGGTATCAGACAATGTTTCTGAGTTAATACTGTCTAGTGATTCTATATCTCTACCACTATCAAGGATTTTTTCATAGAGTCGGTCAAATGTTATCATTATGGCTGCACGTGCGATTGCTTCGTCATTAGTACTACCCGTTGGGGCAATTCTATCAGCAATTTTTGCAATAACTTCCTCACTAGATTTACCTATACAATCAGATAAGTCATATTTTTGTAAAGTTTCATTAAAGCCTTCTTTTGAAACTCCGCTCAAAAAACCAAGATAATTTCTACCAACGTTAATTCCAGCAATTGAAGATTTTGTGGCTGCCCTACTACCACCAGATGACTTTATATATGATTTAGCAAAAGTTTTAAAACTAGAACCGCTACCTCCATTAGAAATTCTTGTGAGTATACTTTTTGTGCCTGATAATTTTTGTGTTGGTACTGTTTCAGGTTTTGAATCTACTGTTTCATTTAAAGTGTCATCCGATTGCTGATTGTTTTTCTCGTCTGTTTCTGGGGCATTGTCAGAGTCAGTTGCCCAACTGGGTAGTAATGGTGTTTTTCCTTTTGGTCCAGTACCTGATGCAGAAGTTCCCATAATTTATTACAAGTTTTTTAATTTACGTTTGGCGATTCCTGCCAAACGCTTATTTGTTGAACTCTTACTCCAGTCTTTTATCATTTTATTAACTGTAGGTTCGTGCGAAGTATTTTCGGAAATTCCTTGAAGCCAAGTGGTAATACTAAGTGGTAAAACTTGGTGCGGTAATTTATCAATCAAACTTAATAATTGAGAGATTAGTTCATTTCTGACGTTACAAAAATCTATTAAACGTTTTATGGTTGGTGATTCCCCATTCTGTTCTCCTTCATTTTTCATTCTTTCTGCTAGAGATTCAAATATCGCTGATGAATCCCCATCGCTAAGAGACCTTACTTCTTTTAAGGCCAAGCTTCTGATAGTTTCAGAATCATTTAAGAGTTTTATAAATAATTCTTGAGCTTGAGAACTCATTCTTTGGATATTAGTCCCAGAAACGGATAATTTGTCTCTTGAATAATAAAAATAGGATTGTAAATTTACCTCGCTGACATTGGGTTCTGAAGATAGCCATTGTCTAATCCAAGAATCTTGTAAATAACTTTGAAATTCTACTGGCAGTTCATCTAATTTTTCATCATTATTTTCTAGTACTAACTCTTCCATCAATTTTAATTCGGTAATAATTCCTTGGTTCTTTGCTTGTTGTTGATAAAAACTTTTGAACGTTTCTGACTTGAAGTATTCCAAGAGCATTAGTTTTGCCAAAATACGTTTATCAAGATTTTCTCCTTTGGAATTTGCCATCTGGTGTCTTAACAAAAGAGTGTTTAAAAATCTTTTTGTCTGTCTGGGGTTACCATTAAGACCTACTGCCAGAACCGATACAAGTTGGGCAGAGAGAAGCAACGCTTCTTTTAGATTTTCGTTGACTTCAGTAACAAATTCATTCGCATTTTCTAATCTAAACGTAAAACCAAATTGGTCTTTATTTTTCTCTTCTAAAACACTTATCCTGATATGTTCAAATTCTCCGATGTCCGTATATAAATTAGTGAATAATAGATTGATGTAAGTTGTCAATTCTAGGTCACTAAGGGGTGGAATTCTTATTGGGTATTGAATTAGTTTTTCCAGATAATCACGTCCCACTTCAGTATTGTCTCCTGGTATTTCTGGAAACCTTCTTCTAACTGCATGTTTAATGAGTCGTTCATCCGCCCCAATTACAAAAGCAGTATTTTTCGCAAATAAGAATAATTTAATGGCTTCAAGTGTTCCAATGACTGTATCTGGTGAACACCTATCCAAATCATCAATTAACACTACTATTTTTTTTAAATTGGTTTCCTTAATTAATTCTTCAAATGCTAGATGGAATTCTTGAATGTCATTTTTAAGGATTTCGTCAGGGTCAGTATTTTCATTTTGCTTTTTTATATACTCTTCATAATCGGCATTGGACAACTTACTTAAGATGTCTGATGTAGTAGTTAAGGCAAGTCCTGCTGGCCCCATTAACATAAAACCAGCTCCATGCTTAACAGCAGATTGTCCAATTTTAAGTAAGTCTATTTTTTTTAGAAGTTTTGCTGCAATTTTTAATGCTTTATCCTGTGGTTTTCTTTTTTTGATTATTTCGTTAACTATCCTGCCCATCAAAACGGTTTTGGTATCTTCATACCCTTCAAATAACCATCCATTAAAGTTGATAATTAAAACATCTTTGTCCCCTAAATAGGTCTCTTCAACCATTCTCATAAGACTCGACTTTCCGCTTCCCCAATCGCCAAAAACACCAATACTACAAGGCAATAGATTGACATTGTTTACAATGCTTGTTACAGCATTTACAAGATGCTGATAGTCGATAAAATCAGAGTTTGTTTCGTTATCATTCCACATTTTTTGACGTTATTTTATTCAAAAAAAGCCAATGAAAACCCATTAGCTTTTTAAACATTAATATTTTAAGCGTAATCGCCTATAAATATACTGAAATGTCTTTTTAAATTCTTACGGTTTCCTACAAATTGTTAAAATTTTATTAAGAATATATCTTTACTTCTGGAAGTCAAAATTTTGGTCTTTTTTCGTAAATTAGGCCTAATTAGAGTGTTATAAACTCTAGTGCAAATAAAATGAGAGCAATTGCAATTTTCTTTTTGAACGTACTTCAAAATACTTTGGGGATGACTTTTGGATGGTTGTTTAAACCAAAAACCAAACGAAATTCATTTAAGGCCTTATCTGATGTTGAAAAGGTAAAATATCTTGAAAAAAGAAGGCAATACAAAGGCTATAAAAAACAATGGCTGTATTACAGGTGTAGAGAAGAAGGTTTATTAGAAACCTATTACAAATTGTTCGATACTGAAGTTGAGGGACAAGATTCTGGAACGAAATTTAGTTTCGGTAAATATAGAGGGGAATATGTTGAAGCTATTTGGGAATCTGATAAAGAGTATATCAATTGGCTTTCCCAACAAGAATGGTTGGCTCAATATTTGGATGAAAGCGATATGATACACGAACTACTTCTTTTAGAGGAAGAAAACCAAAATTAGATTTAATCCCTTTTATCACGACTGCTTTTATCAAAGGCAATTAAATTGAACAGTTGTCGCATCCTTGAACGTACCCTATTCCCATAACGTTCCTCCAGTTCTTTAGCATTGAGGTTTGTAGTTGCGTGTGTTTTAGTTTTATGACTTAAAAATAAATCATAACGTGAAAGTAAGATTTCGCCCATTACATTACAATCTTTTCCAAAATGCCTTCCGGTGGGTTCTACACCCAAATCATCAAAACAATAAAACTTTTTGTCGCCGTAATTTTCAATGATGGTGTACCCAATATTATTAAAGGCAAAGGCAATGTTTCGTGTGGGTATAACCTCATACGATTTCTGATGTGGCACAATATGGCGTAACAGTTTCATTAAACTGGTTTTTCCACAACCAACAGGACCAGAAAGCAAAATCCCTTTATCGCGGTCGATGTCTAATTTTTTGCAATTAGCTTCATCCCTGATAAAATAATTACAGAGCTTGAATATAATATCACGGTCTTCTTCAAAAATTTTGAATTTCTTGCCAAAAAGTAGTTTTCCTTTGGCATTGAGATAAATTAGCATTTTATCAAAATCATAAAGCATTTGATTGTCTTTCAGTTCTCCCAAGGTGTATTGAACGCTACCCTCGGTAATGATATGTGGTTTGTGGGGATTCATAATGGTTCATTATAATTTTTGTTGGAACTTGTCTTTAGGTTGTCCGTATTTTGGCTAACTGCAACCATTGTTTTTTCTTCTTTTAGCTCTTCGGCCTTTATCATCCAGTTTCGAGCTGTGGCGTGCCAATCGACAATTTTTGTTTTTCCACCTACTTTCCAACCGATGCCTTGGTAGTGGTTGTAAAATTTTTTGGCTTCCAATTCTGGCCAATTTTCCTTTTCAAAAAAATCAATGACTTCATTTTCATTTTTTGGTTGGTCAAGTTTAGTATCATTTGCTTTGTTTTTTCCTGTTTGTATATGTTTGTTTATAGATACCACCGCTTGTCCATTGCTTGTTCCGATATTGGTAGGGTTTGGGTACAGAGCTTGTCCATCACTTGTCCCAAAATTGAACATCTTGATTCTGCTGCCTTTAAATGGATTATGTGAGGGTTCGTATAATAGGTATTTCCAATGATGTAGTTCTTTGATGCAGCGATGGTAGGTAGTTTTTGAACCAATCTTGGAAAACCGCATCGCTTCTTCTCGATTGA
>NZ_CAXBOU010000026.1:0-58446 GCF_963977385.1 uncultured Maribacter sp.
ACAACAATATGTCCTTTTTCAACAATTTGTGTTGTAGAACCATCAGGACAGTTACAATGAATAATAGTATCGTTGCCCTCTTTTTCAAATTTAAAAGCTCTAAAATTTGGAAGAATTTCAATCCCTTCACTTTTCATTTGTTCAACTAAAACATCAGTAATGTCTTCGGTTTGACTTCGTAAAGGCCTATCGGTAAATTCTATGATACGTACTTTTACTCCTAAACGATTATATGCCATTGCCATTTCCAATCCGATATAACCTGCGCCCATTATGGTCAAGCTTTTGGGTTTTTCTTCCAAATCGAATAAGGACACATTAGTTAAATACCCAACTTCATTTAATCCTTCAATATTTGGAATATTCGTGGTTGCACCTGTTGCTATAACAACGTTTGTTGCAGTGTATGTGTCTTTACCATCAACAATAATGGTGTTGTTATTTACAAATTCTGCCCATCCTTTTAGCATCGTTAAGTTTTCAAAATCACTCACAACATCCATATACTTTTGCTGTTGCAGGGCTGCAACCAATGCTTTTTTGTCTTTTATTATTTGAGCAAAATCAATGTCAGCACCTTTTGGTTTTATTCCTGCAAAATTAGAATGTGTTGTATGGTAAGCCGTTTCAGCCGCACGGATTAAATTTTTGGAAGGTACACAGCCAACATTGACACAAGTGCCACCAAAATCTAATCCACCATTAACCATTAGTGTTGTGAGTCCTAAACTTTCAGCTTTTATGGCTGCTGAAAATGCAGCAGAACCACCTCCAATTACGATTAAATCGAATTGATTTTTTCCTTTGTTGGACGCTTTATCTGTCGTGCTATCCGAAATTGAATCACAACAATCCTCTTTTTCATTGCCTTTAACAACCGTATACTTACCAATGCTATTTACAGCGTTAATCAATTCCTCTTTATTCAACTTGGCAGTATCAAAAGTAAATTCTCCTTTACCAGTTTCGTGGTTCACAGAACTGATTAGAATACCATCTTTTTTATTGATATCCTTTTCGATATGTAATGAACAGCCACTACAGGTCATTCCTTCTATCTGTAATGAAACAGTTTCTGTTTTTTGAGATAACTCGTTTTTCTTTTTAAATAAATTCTTCATATTAAAAATGATTTGTTTTTATGTGGTGCTTAATAAATATAGGTGATTATTTTTAACAACATTTTAAGCCAATTTTATTCGATTCAAATAAATCTTCCATGGTTAATATCTTGCCATTTACATTGCTGTCAAGCCATTGTTTTGCGGTTTGTTCGCTTGCAAAAAAAAAGACGTGATTGCAAAAGGAACCTCTGATATTGCAAGAGTCCATTTTTTCAATCAAAGAGAGAAATATTGGATATGGATTAGATGATATCAAATGATCGCATTCAATATTCAACTCAATTATAGAATTGTCAATTGGGTCTTGAGATATAATTTGGGACGAAACATCCAGCCATTCGGTAAACAATATAGCGTCTAATGCACACCAAGTATAAAGTGTTTTGCCTTGCACTATAAACTTGTGGTTGGTAGGTGTAATCGACAAACCAGAAAAGGCTGTAATTTGGTTATTTTCATTTAGCTCTCCTAATAATTCCAACAGTGAATCAGCTTTCTCTTTAGTTGCATCGATAAGTGCATAAAATGTTGTTTTTGGCAGTGGATTGCCTTTAAGTAATTCCCTTTGGACATTCACGATAAAATTATTATCATCAAGTTGAATTTCAGATAACATGGTGTTTAATTGTTTGCCCAAATATTGCTTTGCTGTTTTCATTTTGTATATAATTTAGATTATGTTTATTTCATTTTCCGCACGAAGAAAATGCTGATCATTTTAACAAGTCGTACCTTGTCTGTTCTTTAAACTTAATGCCTTCAAATCGAAATAAGTAATACCAATATCACCGATGTCTTCTAAATTGAAAATGTCGTTGACCAATTCCGTATGGTTATCAAGATGAGTGCCTATAAGTGGAAATTGATTGCTAAAATTTTCCGTGAAAAGTATGTACTCATTTGAGCTAATTTTGTTTTTAAGAAGCCGATGTGCTATTATTAAATCTTTACCAAAGAGTTTACAATAGTCTTTTACCATTACAGAGCCAAGTTGTCCAAAATGAAGCACAAATTTTAGTGAAAGGTTATATAGATTTTGGCAAGACTCACACATACATTTCGATCGTTTAAATTCATCTATTCTTTGATGAAATTTGTCGAACATCAATTGACATTGACTAATTATTTCCGCTGCGGAAAATGGAAAATCATAACTGTAAAATAATATAGCATCACCTTCAATTTCAGAAATTTTAAATTTCAGGGAATTGTTTTCCAATAAGGATTCCAACAGCAATGCAATTTTATCTTGGCTATGTTCTATATTACACGAAGCAACATACTTTGTGAATCCGCTGATATCCGGAATAAGAATTAGAGACTGTTTACTTGTGTGACAAACTTCCATTTTGGCGAAATGTTTTAATTTATTTAAAAGTTAAATGACTATACCGATATAGTTTAATTAAAAGACTGGCTACATAAGCTTCAATTCTTAACCATCGTTTATTTGCCTCTATTCAAATTAATTTTTAGCAGTATTATTGTTTAAAAATGGCAATTCGGCTTTGTTAGAAGCCAAGTCGAAATTTTTTGTAACGTAAAACGATGCAGAAGCCGTATTTCCCAGTTGTGTTCCGTTATAATATCTATAAACTGGGATGTCTACAAGCAACGAAAAATTCCATTTATTTGTAGAGTAATTTAACTGTGGTGACAGGAAAACCAAATGACCTCCTGTGGCATCGAGCTTTGTGTCTTCAAAAGCATCTTTTCCTCTAAATTCGTGTCTTATCTGGGCAATTCCCGTATAATTGGATTGTTCCAAATTATAAGAGAAAAAGAATGCTGAAATCAATGCGGGTCCAAATTTATAATCTTTATAATCTTTGTAATTAATCTCTATTCTATTAATTAAGAATAATTGAATGCCATTAATAGGATAGCCTTTGTATAAAAAAGATTGACCAATAATTCCCATTGCATGTGATGATGTTTGAACATCCCTTGGCAATACTACATTGTTTTCTCTTGCATAATCTAAAATAAAAGGGAACTTAACACCTGATGAAACAGTCCACTCAAAAGGATTGTTTAAATTTGCTAAAACATTATACTTTGCAGAAATTATACCATTGCTAATACCTTGGTTTTTGATGTTTACATCAGATTCGAAATCATATATTTGAGATTTATCTAAATAATACCCAAATTCTGTTTCCACTGTGAGCTTATTAAATAAGCCATAAGACAAAATAGTTCCAACGTATTGATAGCTTGCTCTTTTTACAAGATTAAATATAGACTTATCGCTACCAGACCAATACCCAGCAGATTCACTATAACTAAAAAAAGAAGTGAAACGAAAATTATTCTTTTCAAGTATCCCAATATTTGTGCTCCCTCCAACTGGTATTCCTGCAGAACAACATTGAGCATTGACACTTTGGTACATAAACAATAAACTTATAAGTATAAAAATTAATTTCTTCATTTAATTAACTGTAATAGTCACTAAAAACTAACTTCAATAGTCACTGATTTGTGCTTCCAAGTATTCAGATTATCTCTAATAGAACATGTTATGGTATTACTCCCTTCACAACAAAATGCAGCTGTATAAGTTATTTGCTCACCGCTACCAACAATATCACCAAGGCTGGCAGACCAATAATATTCTAGTCCTTCTCCTGTAGCAGTTGCTGTAATAAGCGTACTCTCTCCAGTAGGTAAGGTTGTTTCATCTGCTATTAAGCTTGTATATTCAATTGTTGAGTTTGGGTTATCATCTCCGTTATCATTCCCATTCTCATCTAAAGCTTGCTCTTGAATCTGTTCATCATCATAAATTGTACAACCAACAGTGAAAGCTGATACTAACGTTATGACGACGAATAAGATTATTAATTTTTTCATGATTTTTAGATTTAGATTAACATTATCTATTATCATTTTTGGTTTCAAAACCTATTTTCTTTTTAAATTTTATAACTAATTTTTCTTTAGGTTTAAGAAACTCTTCAATAATTTTCTTACAATCACTGATAGGCTTTCCAATTAGTTTATCTATCAGTTCCTGTGGCGGATTTTGCAATTCGCAATCGCCAATCTCTATGCAACAATTCAAGTGGTCCGGATTGAAAACTTCCTTCTTTGAATGTTTCATACAAATAATTATTTTATTTAAATACTTAAATATATTTTGAAAAAAATTTGTGCTCCATATACACAAATTTTTTATTGATTAGTCTATTAACAATTTCATTGTTGATAGACTAACTTTTAGGTTTCATCAAACTCGCTGTATATGGTGTTTCATTAATCGCCTTAATAATGGCTTCTACTGTAGTTAACTTGGGATTGAAAGTCACAACCGCTCTGTCCTCTTTATACTCGACCAACGGTTCTATAACTCCCTCTACTTTTTTTAAAGCTTTCATCACATGGTTTGAACAAGACATGCAAGTCATGCCAGTGACTTTTAAGGTAACCGTTTTAACATCTTTACTAGTTACTTCTTTTTGAACTTCTTTGTTGTTGCTTTGTGCATTTGCTTGAAAAGATATTAAAAACAATGCTAGAACTGGTAATACTAATAATTTCTTCATAACTATATACTTTAAGATTATTTATTGATTATTGATATTGAATTGTCTCCATAATTAGAGACATATAATTTGCTGCCAATAGGTATAACCCCAATCGGTTTATTACCTGTTTTATATGAAATTGATTTCTTTTTGAGTGAAACTGCATCATACACGTATACTTCGGACAAATCAAAACTTACAACGTATAACAAATTTTCATCTTCTGATAAGACAGCTTCTTCTGGTGTTTTTATGTTTTCTATTTCCTTTACAATCTCTCCGTTTTTGGTATCTATAATATGAATTTTGTTTCCAAAGAAATTACTTATATATAATAGCGAACGGTCTTCGTTGCTGTGTATGAGTTCTGGTTTTCCTCCTGTTGTAATAATAGATTGTTTTCCTGTTTCAATATCAATTACAGAAATGCTTCCATCTTCTGTATTGGTAACGAACAGTTTTGAATCATCCTCAGAGATACCTATTCCGTCTGGTCCTTTTCCTGTAGAGAATGTTTTTAATATATTGAGAGTAGTAGCTTCCAATTGAAATACTTTATTGTCATCTATAGCTATTACATATATTAAATTTCCTTTTTTATTTGCAGTAATTCCACCTATATGAGTTTCAAATAGTTTCTCTTTTATAATCGTATGATTGTCAGAATCAATTATAACAACTTGCTTATCATAACCGCTCGCCGCAAGTAAATTACTTTCTGCTAACTGAGCAAAACCCCAAGGATACCTTATGCCTTCTATGTTTTTTAATACTTTATCTGTTTGGGTATCAATAACTGAAATTAATGTGTCCTCTACATTTGCAACATATAAAAAGGATTTATCAGGTGTTAAAAATAGCGCATCAGGTCCTTTGCCTACATATACAACCGAAGAACTGGTATTATTATCAACAGTATTACCCTCAATAATAGTCGTATCAGCTACTCTTTGTTTTTCCTTACAAGAAGTGAGTAATATGGTCATTATTAATAGGTAAAGAAACTTTCTCATCAATACCACACTTATTTGTTTATTACTTTATACCCTGTAGAATTAATTGCTTTTTCAATTTGTTCTTTAGAGGTTTTTGTATTGTCAAATTCCACTTCGGCATTAGCATTCTCATAAGAAGCAGCTACATTAACAATACCTTCTAATTCATTAACGGCATGTTTAACATGTTCCTCACAAGACGTACAGGTCATTCCCTTAACATCGAAGTTAACTGTTTGAATATCAGATTGGCTTACAACAACTACTTCCTTTTTATTGTCTGGGTAAAAAATTGAAGAATAATAAGGAAATGCAATTGAAACTACAGCAAATAATGTTATGCCAATTAAAAAGCCTTTGGTTTGATACCATTTTGGTTTTGCATCAACTTCGCAACAGTCATCGGCTTTTTTGGGCTTTAAGTAAGTATACCAGGCATACCCAATAGCTATTACAGCCAAACCTATTAAATAAGGCCTAAAGGGTTCCATCCATGATAATGCTGATGCACTTCCTCCTACACCTGCTATTAATGCAATAACTGGTGGTATGCAACACGATGATGCCGCAATAGCAGCAAACAGACCTGTATATGCTGCATTTTTTGATGTGTTTTCTGTTTTCATTTTTTAAAAATTATGCGATTTTTTTAATTAATTCTATGGATTTAAAAATACTTTCAAATAGCATCGTTTCATCACTATTTAATGAGTAGTAAAACGTTTGGCCGTCGCGTCGTGATGTAATAATTCCGGCATCTTTAATTTTACGAATATGTTGAGATATAGCAGGGACACTCATTTTTAGAATGTCTGCTAAATCACAAGGACACATTTCGCCTTCTTCTTCTAAAAGGTAGAGAATTTTTAAGCGTACCTCATTTCCAGCAATGGATAATAGTTTAGACATTTTTTTAAAGTTTATGTCCATACTTGCCAATGTTGACATACAGTTTAATAACTGTTTATGGTTGGCTTCTGCTCTTGTACAGGTTATTTCAAGTTTCATATTATTTACTTTAGACGCACAAATATATAATTAATTACTTCTTTAAGCAAATACTTAAATAATAAATATCAATTTGCGATAATTTTTAGTTTAGTTACTTTTGATAAAAGTGCTGGCGATATGCAGAAATAATCTAATTTCTGAAAGATTTATATAACAAAATCACTTCTGAAATAAATTGTATTACTATAGCTTTTAAACTTTTGGTTAACTCTAAAAAAATATCTTTCATAATGCTATTGCTGTTGTATGGATAGTAAAATGGCCAATGCCATAAATTTTATATTTGCGAAATTTGACAAATAACCGCCTTCATCTTTATTAGATAAGAAACCCAGCTCCAAGAGAACCGAAGCGCAATTATATACTGTTTCTCGAAGCACCTGAAAATTTGCAAACTTTACACCTCTACTCTCATATCCTATCTCTTTGCAAAGCGTCTTTTCAATTTGATAGCCGACATAAACAGATTCTTTAGAATATTCCGCTTGCTTTTTTGAAACATAAACTTCAATACCCCTAGCATTTGGATTATCCGAATGATTACAATGCAAGGAAACAAACACTTCAGCTTTTAGAGCTTTGGCTAGCTTCGTTCTATCCGATAGCGAAATAAGTGTATCATTATACCTGGTTAAATAAATATCCAGAGGCTTTTCTAAATTATTATTTAGCTTCAAAATGGCATTTGCAATACTCATTACAACATCTTTTTCTTTGATGCCATTTATACCTATTGCACCAAAATCTTTTCCACCGTGTCCAACGTCAATTACAATTCGTTTTTGAGTACTCGTTTCTTGTCCAAAAAAGATACACATTTTTAGAAGCAAAAAGACAAAACTGACGTTTTTGAGCACTTTTTTCATTTTCAATTTTCAGGTTATCAACAACTTTCCTTCAAAAACTCATAGAATTTGATACCAAATAATAGCAATTAAATTCAATTGATTTCAAAAAATATTTTATTCACAAATATTTGATTTTCAGTTATTTATAAACAAATATATGTAAATTTCTAACAACGAAAACAACACGAAAATCTAAACAATTTTATTATGAAAAAATCACACTATTTAGCATCAGTTCTTTCGCTCTTATCCACTTCGCTTTTCGCTCAAATTGGTGGCATAGAAGATTCCGTTAATGATGTTGGCGACACCATCAGAACCATTTTTCCAATTTTATTGGGTGTCATTTTCCTAGTTGGCTTTCTTTTTAATGCAGGGCATTTCTTTGGGGAAAATGCAGACCTTAAAAAAGGGATTACCAGAGTGCTTGTGTTTGTTTTGATTGCTGGCGCAGTTGTTGGCATCTTCACATACTTAATAGGAATCGTAGTATAAATGAACCCTCATCGAGGGCTTTATTAGAATAGCTGTATGAAGAAATACGAGGTCTATAAAAACATTAGGAAAAGGGCAGTCATTTTTGGGCTGCCTATTTCCCTGTTTGCGTTAATGATGGTTTCCATTTTGGCTTCGCTGCTCATCATAATCTTCTCTTTCAGCTTCGGGATAATAATTGGAATACTCGTTTTTAATGCTGCCTTGTACGTAGCCTTAACGAGAATAACACATAACCCACAAATTTTTCAGATGGCTAAGGCTTTTCCAAGAATAATAAGTAACAAAAGAAACTCTGGCTTCAACTATGAACAAGATTAATCTTTCAGCATATCAACCTATTGCAGATATTCAAGACAATATCATATTTGCCAATAATGGCAATGTAGTCCTGTGCTATGAAGGAACGTTACCAGAGATTTATTCCTTATCTGAAAAAGACTTTGAGGACATACACGGTGCCTGGTTTCAGGCTTTGAAATCATTGCCTATTGGTACAGTAGTCCAAAAACAGGACATCTACCTTAAAAAGACCTATACTTCAGAAGCACTTCCCAATAGAACATTTTTAGAAAAGGCTACGCACGACCACTTTAAAGGACGTGATTATATGGAACATCGTTGCTTTTTGTTCTTTACGCTCACTAAGAACAAGGCACTAAACAATTCAAAATATGTCAACCCTTTCCGAAAAGTTTCTAAGGGGATTGTCCAACAATTAGATGACAACATTAAAAGCTTTATCGGTTCTGTTAGTGATTCGGTTTCCTTCATAAACAATAGTCGTAAAATGAAGTTTGTTTCGCTCAACGCTCACGACATAAAGCAGTTAACCAATGGCTATTTCAATGGCTTTAATGATGGATTTGATACTGATATCATATTAGATAAAAAAAGCGTCAATATTGGCGAAAACCATTTTGATGCCCTGGCTATCAATAGCGAACTGTGCTTTGGCGAAAGTGTACAGAGTAGCAAAACCAATGAGAAATTCACTTCTGACGATTTTGTGTTTCATCAAGGGTTTATTGATGGCTTAGGGCTTACGCTTAATGAAAATCATATCGTCAATCAAATCTTATATCTGGATGACAAACAAAAGTGGCGTAAACTACTTGATAAGAAAGTTGAGGAACTCAACAAAAGTTCCAACTTCGGTTCGCAGAATAAAGTAGTCCTCGGTAAAATTCAGCATATCCTTGACCAAATCAACGCTGATGATAATGCACGCATTATTCGTGGTCATTTAAACATCATCTATTGGGACAAGAACCCAGAAAATTTAAGTCGAATTGGTTCAAAAATAAAGACCGAGTTTAAGGAACTAGACATTATTCCATACTACCCCAGAGGCGAGGAACGGAAGAACTATATACTAAATAGTTACTGCTGTTTTTCATCCAATTTTTCAAACAACGATTTATATGTTACTGATTTAAAACACGCCTTATGCCTTTTCATTAATAACACCAATTACAATTCCGATGCCATCGGAATCATCTTTAATGATAGGGAACATAACGTTCCAGTTCTAAAGGATGTTTGGGACGAGCGCAAGAAGCGCATTAAGGCACGAAACTTTGCCATTTTTGCCCCAACAGGTGAGGGCAAGTCCTTTTTGGCAAATAACATTCTACGCCAGTATTTTGAAAGTGGTGTCCGCCTGGTTATTATAGACCTCGGCGGATCCTACACCAAATTTGCCAAACTCTATCCCGAAAAATATACTGTGCTTCGCTATGAAAGTGGCAAAAACTTGGGTATCAATCCCTTTTATATAAGTGATACAAATGACCTGACACCTGAACGTTTGGAAGATTTATCAGTCTTTCTGTTTGAATTGTTTGCTTCAGACTTAAAAGTTACCAAAGCACAATCGGTTTCGGTCAAAAAGATATTGCGCCATTATTACAATAACACTACAAAAAATCATTCGCTGGATGGTTTCTACAACTTTATAGAGAGGAATCAGAAAGACCTTCTGGACACCTTAAAAATCCATCCCGACTACTTCAATATTACAAGCTTCTTGCACGTAATGTCCGAATATGTCGGCGATGGTCTATATAGCTTCCTTTTTGAAGTAAGCGAAGACCAGACCTATAAAATTGAGGATAAACGACTGATTGTTTTTGAGCTCGATGAAGTAAAGGATAACAAGGAAATCCTGTCAGTAATGTTGAAACTAATTAAGTCAGCCATCCAAAGAACTATTTGGAAAAACAGAGCTGAAAAAGGCATTATCCTTTTCGATGAGTTTGCAAAGCAATTGAAGTTTGAAAACGTATTGGAAAGTGTGGAATTCTACTATCAAGCGATTCGTAAACAGAATGGTGCGATAGGCATTATTCTTCAATCCATAAATCAGCTTCCCAACAATTCAACATCGGCAAGCATACTAGAAAATACACAGGTCATTTATAGCCTAAACAATGAAAAAGGTTATGACGAACTGGTCAAAAGACTCAATCTATCCAGCCACGATTTAAACCAATTAAAATCCATCAAAAACAATCTTTCTGGACCACGGAAGTATACCGAAATGTTCATCAAAATAGGAAAGGAAAGCAACATTTTTAGGCTGGAAGTTCCCAAAGAAGTGTACGCAGCCTACCTAACCGACGGACAGGAAAACGAGGCCATAATGGCCATTTATGAAAAGACCAATGATATGGAATTGGCTATTAAAAAATTCACATCTAAAACATAATATTATGAAATCGAAGATTCACGAATACCAAAACAAATTTTTTACAATGAGTAAAACAAAAATCAAAACAATCTTGTTCGGGCTATTCTTAACGGTTGGCCTTTTACTGCCTAGCGGTGCTACCGCTCAAGGAATGCCAGTTTATGACAATACCAACTTTGTAAGCTTGGTAAAATCGCTTGTGGAATCAGCAAAACAAACCTCACAACTTATCAAGTCCGTAAAGTTCTTGAAAGATGCAAAAGAAAGTATTGAGAAAGTATCAAGTGTGGTACAGCAACTCAGGGCGGTTCAGGAAATTGCCCAGAACAATCAACGCCTTATCAATGTAATGCAAAATGATTTGCAGGATATTTTAAACTCGCCTTACATCAAGCCCGAGGAAGTTACACGGGTTGCAGAATCATTTGATGCCATAGTCCAAAACTCTTTGGACACGGTTGATTTTATGGGCGAAATATTATCTAGCGATAATCTTAAAATGTCTGATGCCGAACGTGCTGAAGTCCTAAAGCAAAAAGAACAGGAATCAAAAGAAATGGTTTCCAATATCAAGACAAAAACTAAGCGCTATCGTGATATCATTTCCTTTAGAAAAATGCAGGATAAAGTGAATAACCGAGAAACAGAATATTAATAATGACCGCAACCATACTTTTAGGGATTGGACTGGAATACGTTGACGCAGTGTTTCAAACCATACAGAACAGCAGTTTCTCGCAATATACTATTGCAGGAATGAAAACGCTTGCCGTTTTGTTCTTTCTGGTCAATATCCTTAAAAAATACAATGAAGGCATTGCGGATAAAGATGGTTATACTTGGGGATTAAGCCCAGGGGAATTGACCAAGAATTTTGCTGTTGTTCTTCTGGTCATATTTTCAACACAAGTCCTGGGCTTTTTCGATAGCATCTTGGTTTCTATTGAAGCACAATATCGTGGTACAGCACCGGCTTTATTGCCTTTACAGATGCAAGATATTCCTATTGAAGAGGATGTAAGTATCATCGAGGTGGCACAAGCGGCAATGACGTTATTATACGAAGCCTTGGTCACACCACTTTACGGTTTCAAAATATTCGCATTCATCATAAGCCTCTTTCTTTGGATATTAGACTTGTTCATCTACCCTCTATTTCTTGCCGAACGCTATTTCCTCTTAGGCATAATGCAAGCTTTTTTCCCACTCGTAATAAGTCTGGCAGTTTTTGAAAAATTCCGTTCGCTTGCCTATACATTTTTCAAATTATACGCTGCCGTTTATATGTTGGTGCCGGCTTTCTTTTTGGTCAATGTATTTGTAAATGCCCTCTATACTGAAATCAATACGAACTTCTGGACAAACCTTTTTGGGACAGATGTTGGCCAGGGCTTTTTTGCACCTGTGGTTCAACTTGGTTCAGTTGGCTTCATTGTTTTTCTAAAATTCAAATTATACAAACGTGCCACATCATTTACCCTCAGATTGTTTACCAGTTAATTCCAATGAAAATGAAAACACCTTACAAAAATATCTACGCAGTCTTAAAATTGAACAGATTTATCGTGTTGACAGTTGTCATTTTTGCAATGCTATCCAGTACCTTTTCACTATTGATGGTATATAAAACGAATAAAGAAACTCTTAATAGTGCCTTTGCCATTAATACTGATGGAAGTATTATTCCCCTCAAGCTCGTCACACAAAAAGAAAACTTCAAGGTAGAAGCTCTCGCACATTTGGATTTGTTCCATAACTATTTCTATAACATCGATGCCAGTAATTATGAACGCAATTTGGAAAAGGCATTATGGCTGGGCAATAGTTCTGTGGACAATCTCTACCGCCAGAAAAAAGCGGATGGTGTCTATAACCGTTTGCTACAATATTCGCTAGTTCAGAAAGTACTGAGTATTGATTCACAAATCGAAGAACAAAACGGAACATACGTCTTCAGAACCGTTACCATTTTTGAAATCAATAGAGGTTCAATAATCGATACCTACGAACTTGTTTCTAGTGGAAACTTAATTCCAGTTGACCGAAACTTTCCAAACAATCCGCACGGGTTGTTGATTACAAACTATTTCGAGAACACATTAAAAAAAATAAATGATGAAAGTTGAGCCGATAATCGGCATTTAAAAACCACGATTATGAAAGTAGAAAAGAACAAAATTGTATTTACAGCTGTATTGGTTGTGATTTTCATATTCCTGATATCCTATTCTATGATGGTAATGGGCGATGACGAAAGTGAAAATGAAAACCTTGAACAGACCTTGATACCCGATTTGGATGAAAACCAAAAAGAGTATGATTCAAAACTAGATGCCATCAATGATTTAAAGGAAGTGCGCGAAAATAATGCGCCCAGCATCTATGACGAAAAACTGATTGATTCCTTGGGCTTTTATGACCCAGACCTTCCAGAACGAGAAAAAGAACGCATTGTAGATAGTATTTATGATGCTGGTAAGATTCAATACTCTGAAAAGAAGTATGGGAATCTTGGGCAAAAGAAAGTTGCTCAAAACAATACCCAGCAAATTGATTCTGCTGAAATAAAGCGAGAACAAAAAATTGAAGCTAAAGAATTAGGACTGGAACATCAACTGTTCTTTGCCGCTGCGCCTAAACCCAATGAAGTTTCCATTATAGGCAATACAGATGATACTATTTATGTAGTCGTAGATGGCGACCAGGTTGTTAAAGCCAATACTCGATTACGAATGCGCCTTACCAAATCGGCAACTATCAATGGTAAACTGATGCCAAAGAATACACCAGTTTTTGGGTTTATAAGTTTTCAGCCAAATCGTGCTTTAATCGAAATTGAAAACATAAAGCATCATCCTACCAAACTAAAAGCTTTCGATTTATTGGATGGCAGCGAAGGTATCTATGTACAAAACAATTTTAGAGCAGAAGCTACCACGGAAGTTTTGGATGATGTCATAGGCGATATCAACATTCCGACTGTTCCACAAGTGGGTGGCATTACACAGGTATTTAGACGTCGTAATAGAAGCGTGAAGGTAACTGTACTTAACAACTACAAATTAATTCTAAAACCAAAATTATGAGAACCCTATTTTTAATATTGATATCATTGATTTCTGCTTTCGCAAAAGCGCAAACAAGCACGGTACTAGACACAATTTACGCAAACGACACTAAAAATGTCGCGCTATTTTTCCCAGAACCCATAAGACAGGGCATAACCGGTTCAGATAATTTTGTCTTTACCTACAATCGTGAAAAAGAACAGTATTTCGGATTACTTCAGGCGAAGCCTGGGAAAGAAAGTAATCTACTGGTAGTCAATAGAAATGGTGCAATTTTTTCGTATATTGTAAGATATAAAAAGCAGCTATCAAAGCTCAATTATTTCATTCCATTTTCAAATAGTATTGGGAATGAAAAACCAATAGTAACCGATTCGATTCAGGTTGTAACTTCTGAAAAAAATATAGATAACAGAACCTACTATTATCAAAAATTCTGCTCCTATCTTCTTAACAGAAACCAACGTATCGGTCGGATTAAGAAGCGAACGCAAGGCATTGGTTTGACTGTTGAAAATATTGTTTTTGATAAAGAAGAACTCTACTTCGTTGTCCGGATTGAGAATAATTCTACGATGGATTACGATTTGAATTTCTTGAACCTTTCCATCGAGACTCGACAAAAAGGGAAAAGGAAATCTTTACAAAGTTTGTATCAAGAACCTATTTACAAGCAGCATCTGCCTTCAAAAATTGCAGAAGGTAAAATGGTGCGGTTTGTTTACGTTATGCCCAAATTTTCATTATCAGATGACCGTAGGGCAATTTTGGAATTGAACGAGAAGGATGGCGAACGCAATATAAAACTGAATATATCACATAGATATATCAATAACCCAAATTAATAATATTATGAAAAATTTAGTCATTTGCTCACTCGTACTTTTATTCATTTCTTGTTCAGAAAACAAGAATATGTCTCACACAGAAACCGCACAAATTGTTGCTGAAAGTTTTTTCTCAAAAGATAAATCAATTCTAAAAAAACATACAACACCAGCAGGTTATAGCAGTTTAATTATGGGTCTGAATGCGATGCCAGATTCCGATAAAGTAATCAAAGTAGAAATTTTGGAAGAAGCCATTGATGGGGAAATTGCTTGGGTAAAATACAAAACGTCTTTTGATGGAAAGTCAGGTATCTTTAAGCTCGTTAAGGAAAATGACGAATGGAAAGTGACTAGCAAAGGTCCGAGGGAAAAAGGGCCTTTTTAATAAACTTTTAGGCACTATTCAAAGTGGTAAAATCAAACATAAAATGTCTTATTACCATATCATCAGGGTGCTCTGATTCGTAATATTTATCGTGTAAGTGATAAAGTTTGGGTTTCAAAAATTCAGGCTGCCTGTCGTCTTTTTTTAAAAGCTTATTAACTCCGTCCACAGTATTGTCCAAATCTCCTTCAAGCACATACCCAAGTAGGCATCCGTTCTCATATTTCTTGGAAACAAAACTGTTAATTCCAGTATCAATATAACGTCGTTTTAAGCCAGAATCTTTTTCTTTAAGATTTTTGGCTTCCATATGGTATTCATACTCTAAGGAAGAATTTATGGTTACCAATCTAAGGTCTATTCTAGGTAGTTTTGCTGCAAAACCCTTTTCCCTTTCTATATCATCTTTTGGTAAATGCTGCTCAACATTCGTAACGATGCTCCACTTTAATCTTATTGGATTTTCCTTGATGTGTTCGTGCAATTCCGAAGTAATGTCATTTTCATCCCAGTTGAGTTTGATGACTTTGGTTTCCATAGCTGAAACATAAGATTCTGTTATCAGCTGAAAGCATTTTTCTTCAAAGCCTCTTTTGAAGCTGGCAACTATTACTTTGTTTAATCCCATTTACTATACTTCATTAAGGATTTCCAGTATTAATTCTGAAGCATCTTCAATCGCCATCGATTGAGTCCAGAATCGTCTCTGATTGGGACGAACAATAAAAATCTCGTTGCCTGTTTTATAATTTAATTTTTTTCTGAAATAGATGTTAGTTGCTTTCTTTTGCCACAATTCTTTATCCAAGTCCCGCAATATGTCGTGTATATCAACACTAGATATTGAAACTTCCTTTTCAGAATCTCCAAACGCAACCTTAGTTATCATTAAGGGTGAGAAATGTCTTATGTTTTCATAAACGGTACAATTAGCGTAGAGATTCTGATTTTGTAAAAAGTCATTTAAATGCTGCGAAACCTTTATGGCATAATCTTGAATTTCATCTTTGTTAGTTGGACCAAGAACATATTGATACCTCTTAATTAATAATGGAATTGTAAATTCTACAAAATTGTCTACAATTAAGCCTTCATCGATTGAAAAGTTAAAACATTTAGATATATAACTATCAATCTCCTGTTCAAACTTTTTCGTATTTGTGTTAAAAATTTTAGATTCTTCAATTATCATCCTATCGTAAATATCAGCAAGATGATATAAGTTCTTTTTAGACAAAGAAAATGGTAGTCGATAGACTTCATTAGGTTTGATTTCTTCTCTTTCTATTCCAATAGATGCTGAACATAAGAAAAGATAATAATAAGCAAGTTTGGAATTTATAAAACACGTTAACCCTTTAAGTACTTTTGAATCAGTATGACTCAGACCTAGAACTTTACTATTAAACGAACAGGCTTCATCTTCATAAGAAGCACAAATTTTCCAGTTGGAAAGACCTTCTTTAATTAGAATATGTGGTGCAAAATAAGTCTTTTTCGCTCCCACACGTCTAAATACATTAATTGTAGGTAAGTCATCTACCTGCACACCGTAATGCTTAGCATATATTTCTTTTGACCGCTGAGTAAGCCCAGAATTTAAATCTGAAAATGAATGTGAAACGTAACGTCTAATATTCTTAGGGGCAATGTATCTATTTGGAATTTCATTATCTACTTTAGGATTTTTAGTGGAATTATTCAAAAACTGTAATCCAGAGCCCCTATCAATTTTTTCATCCGAAATAAACTGTTCGAGACCGTCTGAAGCATTTAGTTTTTGTATCAAATTTATATCTGCAATTCCACCCCACATTGCAATTTTCCAAATTTTTGAAGTTGGTTTTTTGCATTCTTCCCGTGGAAGATATTTCAAATCTGTGCCATCAATGCTAACACCTTCTATAACATTGGATTTAATGTAAGTCTTTGGCGCATAATAGATAATTGTGTCAGATTTTTTCTTAGGTTGACTTTTTCTATAAAATGCAATACTGATTGGTCCAGTTGCTGAACCAAACAATTGACCACCAAAATCTTTAGGTGCATTTCGTAATATCGAGAAATTATATATTTTCTCTACATAGCACTCATTGAAAAGCCACTTCCTGAAATTTTGATATGTTATTTTGGTATTGGTAAGGATTTTGGTATTGAAAATCAAGGCAATTTCTCCATTATCAGAGAACTTTGTCGCCTTATGAAGAAATGGAAGAACCATCTCCTTTGCGAACCCATATTTATCGCTATAATCTCGAATAGATTGGGATAGGTTCTTAGTGCCAAAAGGTGGATTCCCTACCACTAAATCAAAATCAATTTGTTCTATTTCTGGATTCTCCTTTATAGTATCTGTACGAAACAAATTATTGCCCTGTTCAAATAGAGTATCATCCGAAGGGTCATTTATCAGATATGGTAAGCGATAGTCTTTATTTTGCCAAATAGTCTTTGGATTCAGGTTATCAACCAAAGCCAAATAAAGACTAAAAGCGGCTACCTTGATTGACTGAGGGTGTATCTCTATACCAAATATATTATCCGTCAACAGCTTCTTCAGCTCATTAAAGTCTGTCAGCTTTTCTGAATTGGCATTTTCGTGACGTTTGACTAGACGTTTAAAACTTTCAACCAAAAAAATCCCCGAACCACAAGTAGGGTCTAATACCTTAACATTAAATTCTTTTTCCGTCCTAGAGATTGGTAATTTCTCATTCAATATGAGTTCAACTAGGGAAGGTGGTGTGTAATAAGTACCCGTATCTTGCTTTAAAGTAGGGTTTATTTCAGCGAGGAAATTCTCGTAGATTTCACTCAACAATTCTATTTGAATAATGCTAAAATCGAACAGGCGTAAATCTTCAAAAAGATTCTGCTGTAAGGAATTATCATTACCGTTGATAAAACACTTTCGAATAATTTTTAAATGTTCCCTAGAGATTGACTCATTGCTATCTACAGTAAAAACATTACCGTTAAAATATTCTTCTAGTTTTTTAAAAAGAGAATATGTTTTATCTGCATTGTCCAAAATGTCGAAATAAGACTTTGCACCTTTCTTTATTTCAGAATAAAATTTTTCATCAGTTGCACCTCTATCTTCTAAATACAGAAGAAATAGAGAACGCATTATTATTTTATGGATAAGGTTTATTTCTAATCCTTCTGCCTGTAGTTGCCTAGCAGTATAAGTAAGGCTCTCTACAAGGTACTTATCAACCCTTCGTTGAAGACTTATTTTCTTTCTAATCTCAAAAGCTTCTTCCAATGTCCATATGATACCTGTATCAATGGCAATGGTGGAAAAGAGGTTTTGAAGTTGTTTGAGCTTGGTTTTATCCGAGAACTTGTAAGACTCTATTTCGAGTGTTTTAAGCTCCTTCTTATAGTCAAAATCATCTGATTTGATTATAAGAGGTTTCTCGGCACAATTGTAAATACGGATTTCAGTTTCCGAATAAACATATAGAAAAATTACCTTTTTGAAGTTCCAGATTTTTTTTTGAGCCTTTGCAACTTGATGAAGAGCCCGGTCATCAAATTTTTTAACTTTTTTTAAAAAAACCGCAGGATAACTATTATGATTTTCGTCGGTACTGAAATAAATTTCATCAATACCGAAGTCTTTTACTTGATTAATTACAACTAACTGACTTTCAGAGATTTGATTAGATTCCGAAGTAACAGAGACGGCCTTATCCAAGCCTAAATTTTCTATTATATCAAAATCAATCATATCGAAAGTTGTCCAAAATACCTGATAGTTAGTTACATACTAAATTAATTCCAAAGGTACAAATGATTTTGCGATTTTGATAATCGAAGTTTTACTATTATTTGGACATATTCCAAAAATTTGGACAAATCATTCATTTGCTTCACTAACTAATTCATTAATAATATTATAATTCGGGCCTTAATTAACTTAAGTACAGAAGTGTTACTCAAATATCGACTTCGCTTCCTCATAAACTCTCTCAAAATTAGCCTCTAAATCAGCCTGAGAAAACGGTTTTGATACCATCGGTAATTCTCGTTGAATGTTAGCCAATTTAAACTGAACTTTCTTATCCTTTCCATCAGCATAGGTAATAAACTCGCCTTGTTTTAATCTAAAGAAAACATCTGCTCTAATTTTTGGAATTTCTTTTTCTCCAGTTGTAATACGTGTATCAAAATCGAGATTGTGTCCACGACTAATACTTTTGGTAGGGTCTTTAATTATTTCAAAAAAGCGTTCGTAATATTTAGCCGTGTCAGGGTCGTTTACCTTTCCAAAAAATTGATAGGAAAGATTACTTAATATAGCTTTGCTTGCTTTGTCGCCATACATCATATCGTTTTGAATTTTATCCTGCATCACATAAATAGTAGCGATATCATAACTACGCAAAGTTGCAGGGATTCTGTGCATATTCAATAATCGGATTGTTGGTGCTTCTTCCATCAACAAAAAAGAAGGTTTGGAATTCCGAACGCTCATTTGTTTGGTAATGGTGTGAATAATGGTAGCAATTACAGGCGAATAAGACGTTTCATATTTTGGATTGTTTACTACTGAAATTATTGCAGGGTTTTCTTCGCTATTGATATTCAATGGAACATCATCTACGGATAATGCCATAAAAATGCGCTGTGTGCTAATTCGTTTAAGTGCATTGGCCAGGGTGCTTTTGACGCCAGCTGTCTGCCTATCCGAATCCTTACCACTAATAAATGCATCTGCCATTGCTCTCGACGTGGTGTTGGTTTCCAAAAACTGAATAAGGCTATCTGTGTCCAATAATTGATAAATAGCTATCAAATGTGGAAGAGTACAGTATTTAGGATAGTCGGTTTTTAGTTTCCAAATCAAACCACCAATTAAACCTTCAGCTGCATCGTTAAAGAATTTTGTTGTACCAGTCGTTCCTGATTCCCTTTGCTCCAAAAGGTTTTCAATCAACACCCTAGAAACTTCGTTTACGCTTTCCTCGTTCTCTAAATAGTGGGGTGCGATAGGATTTACCCTATGGATGATTTTATCGAAGGAAATGACCTTAAACGGAATATCACTATCCTTGAATAGTGGATAAGCCATTTCGGTCAGCTCAAAATCTTTATAGTCGTGAATAATTCCGCAAAAACTCTCTTTCCGGAAATGTTTTAGAAATCCATAAACGACACTTTCGGTTTTTCCGCTTCCGGCGGATCCGATGACGGATGCGCCACGTTTAATATTATCTAATTTGAAGTTTCCTTTATTCGTAGAAAAACTGACCTGATATTTAGTGTTTCCATTTTGTGCGTTTTCAGTTTTATGCAGAAAAACGTACAGTCCTGTATTAATTAGCATAAGAGGACACACCAAATAAAGTAATATCGATACTAATTCATTTCCTTCAGAAGTATAGAAAACGAGAAATGAAAGCATAGTGATATTTAATAAAAATGCATATTTGCTTACTCGAAACATCGCATAGAAAACAGTACTGGTCAAACCAATGATTGAAAGTATCGTTATAAGATTGTCTATTTGCATACCCACTATATTCCTATTGAACTTGATTTTATGGCCACCTCTGCACCACGTCTTAATCGTTTGAAAACCCGAAGTGCAATTTGTGCTTGACTAACTGGAATACTGGGAACGATTGGTAATCCTGTTTTTGTAATCATTTTGAAAGCTAATGCTTTTTCGTTGGCTGGTAATTTCATCAAAGCAGCAAAGTAGAGCTTGGGATTTTTTACAAAATCCTTTCGTGCCTTATAGGTTTCGGCAAAGTTTCGTTTGTAGCCAAAAGTCTTGTCAAATGTCTTTTCTGCTTTCTCAAAAAATTTGTCTCTGTCAAAACCTCGTTTCACATTCTTACCGTGCATTTCAACTTCGGAAGCTTTGTGCTTGCTTCCTGGGGAAAGGCTAACAGAGTTGGAAGCGTCCTTTCTGCTCACGATGATATGGATATGACTTTGGTTTCCATCTTTTCGCATTCCCTGGACTATCCGTTTTCCATTTTGTTGATGTGGTGCTTGGCGTTCCAGTTTAGCAATTTCCTTTTTCATCTTTTTGATATTCCCTTCAGCTCGTCCTTCTTGGATGTTTCGGATATCCGTTTTGAGCTGAAGTATTTTTGTAGCAAAAGGTTGATTTTCTTTTATCTGCTTATCCGTTCCTTTAAATGTGCGTTGGTGTTCTATTTTAGCATAGTATTTTATGTCATCGATGGTTATGGGTCGCCCATTAATTTCCCTATTGAATGAAGCCACATAATCCTTCATCAATTCACGAGTGTAGCTTTTTAAATCTTGGCTGTTGTTCTGAAGTTTTCGTAATTCATATTTTGATGGACTGACCGTAATCGAATAAAACTTAGGTTCTTTCTTTTTTAATTTTGCGGTGTTTCCATCAATTTCTTTTACCACTTCTTCAGCAGAAATTTCATCGCCATATTGATTGAAAAAGTGTTCCATATCGTGCTGTTCCAAGCCTTGATTTTCTTTCTCTAAATAGCCTACAAAATCAGCCGAACTTTGTGAATAATTGTTACCTAATTTTTGAGGTGTTATTGTAATATACATAGCTCAAAAATTTATAGTTGGTTACTTGGGTTTTCCTTTTCGCGAAAGCGTACTTCCTTTTTCTCTTCAGCATATTTCTTTTCTACAATCAGCGGTTTTTTTGCTGGTTCTTCTGTTTCAAAGAGCGATTGAATCATAGCCACCGTAGGTTTTGTTTGCGTCTTTTCGACATCCCGCATTATGGCAATGACCGCATTGATTCTTTTGAGTAATTTAGCTTCAATGGTACGTCCTGTTGGTCCTAATTTTTCCTTTGGCGAAATTTCGTTGTAGAAGAAAAAATCCAGCATTGTGGACATTGCTTCGGTGTGCGATTTGAAGTAAGTGCGTGAGAATGTTTGGAAACGTTTTGCTGTTTCCTTTTTAAATCTAATTCCAGTAAATGAGTCCATATTTCGCCGATTTGTCGCAAAATCTTCCCTAAAAATGGGCGTTCCCAGCCCGTTTGTCGCAAATCGGTGATTGTCAGGAAATTAAAACATATTCAAGTCGCTGATAATCAGCTATTTGAAAACGAAAAGGAATCCGAAACATCGCGCAGCGTGTTACCCTCTTGCTATTCCTTTTCGTCACGCGCAAGCGTGACAAAAATCCATCCAATCCGGTTAAAAAACCGATTGCCATTTTAGGAAAATAATTTTCCGATATGTTATATTTCGATGTGTATGGTTATCGGCGAAAGTCGAAAAGTGGATAACCCTACTTTAATTTGTGTGCTGTATTTCCAGCGGAATAAAGATACGTTTTTTTATTGATATGATATAAATTGCATACAAAAGCACCTCCAGAATTTAGAGGTGCTTGTTTCTTATTTCAAAAAAATTAGATATTGAAAATGAATTTATAGGAATACAAATTCCGAAGGGCTTCTTCTTCAATCATCGTTTCAAAGCAAGTGTAATTCTTGGTTACGTATTTGCGAATACTATCGCCAAATTTTCGTTCAACATCTATTTTAGAATTCTCTAAAAGTCGGTTTTGAGCTTCTTCACTCAGGTCTGTAAAATTGAGATATACCATAGCTTTAGATTTTAGTATTCGTTTGGTAACATCAGCGTATTATTTACAAAAAATAAACGCAATTCATCAAGGGGAAAATCGGTTACTTTATATCCATGTTTTTCGAGAATATTATCGTTGCCATCGGTATAAATAATTTCAGCTTCATAACCTGTAAAATCCTGTTTTTCTTTGGACAATCTTCTAAAGTCTATGGTTACAAATTCACTTCTATTCATCAGACTTTTTGCAATTACGGATGTGTCCGTAATCAGCCAAAAACATTCTGCGACCTCGGACAAATATTTTAGTCCGTCCGTAAATCGGGTTCGTAATAATGGAATAGAATAGAACATTTCCGTACCGTGAAAATGTTGTAATCCTTCTTTAATTTCGTTAACTTGTACTTTCATTGTGAATATATTTAATGTGTGAATAATGAAAAAAAGAGGGCGCATCTTTAGACGGTTACGCCCTCTTTAATTTTTGAATCCTACTTTTCGTTTTTACTTCCAAGTAATAGGATTTCATTTGCTTCAACCTCTGTTACATAGCGTTCATTGCCATCATCGGTTGTATAGGTTCGGGTTTTAATTTTCCCTGTAACACCTAGTTCTTTACCCTTGCTTACAAATTTTTCTATAATTTCAGCAGTCTTTCCCCAAGCAACTACAGTATGCCAATTGGTGTCCGTTTGTTTTTCGCCTTTGGCATCTTTGTAATACTCGTTTGTAGCCAATGAAAAACGTGCTACTTTTTTACCGCTTTCAAGGTTTGTAATGGTTGGCTCTTGTCCAACGTTTCCGATTAACTGTACGTGATTTTTTAAAGTACCCATATTAAAATATTTAAGAATTAATTAAAATCTATCTGAACCATTCAGACAGTTTGCATTTATATTTTTTGAAGTGATTTACTTATTATATCTTGAGCGTTTTCCTTTTTTGTTTTTTTTGGTGCTGCTTCCTTTTTGATGTTTTTGTAAGATTTCATAAGATTCATTTTAGATTTACTTCCCATAGCGCCCTCGCTGTTACCTTTTTTTGTTGCTGATACATTTTCAATATTTGGAATTGATAAGGACTTATAAAAAGTGAAGCGTAGCGAGAACGGTTTATGCAGTCCGTTCAACTTCAAAATGTTGGTATTTTGCTTTCGAAAAAAGGGTATAACGGCGAGGGTGCGGATGTAAGTCTAAAGGCTTTTGTGAAATACAAAAACATAGGAAGCGGTACCAAATGAATAATGGAATTCCGATTTGGCGGACGCTATTCACAGTTTTAGCTCTGAAATGAAGTGTCCCGTTCCAGGGCAGCGGATCGGGTTAACGGAATGGAAAGCTAAAATTGGGGATTGTGTCCAAGACCTGTGCAGGGAAGCTCTTTTCCCGAAATGTAGTTTTTCGCGAAATGCAGGGGAATGTGCTTACCGGATTATGAAAACTGATTATTCTCGTTTAGTAGTATGTTAAGCGGACTTGACTTTAAAGGTGTAGATTGGGAATGAAGTGTTTCCCGCTTTTTTTAAGGGATTAATGAAATGGAAATCGGAAACTTTGAAGTTGTGTCCAAGATATTTAAAGTGAAGCGTATTTACCGAAATGAAGCTTTTTCTGCGGAATGCAGGGGAATGAGCTGAATGGACTACGGAGAAAGTCAATCCTTTTTAACGTTATATGGAATATCTTATTCTTCAGATAATACATCACGGAACTTATCTACCATTAATTCTCTCGGAAATTTATATTCCGAAAATCGATTGCTTACAGGGGAAAGTTTGTGATGGAAATAGCCATTAGCTTGTTCACGCCCATTTTTTAAATTAGGGTTATTAATTTTCTTTTGAAAATTCATACCGCGGTGATGCTCTTCTATTATTTTTCTAAAATTGGAATCTTTTTCCTTTAGATGTGGTAGCCAATAAATTAAAGTATCCATATCTATAAAAGTCAAATCTCTAATAAAATTACGATTGTATTTATCCCCAAGTTTTTCCTTGACCAGCTCCAAATACCATTTATTCAAGATATAGTTCATCCCTAAAATCTCAAAAATTCTATCGCTAACTAATAGTATAGGGAAAATTGTTATATTCTTTTTATGGTTGACATACTCATCGTAAGGGAACTTATCCTCCAAAATTTGTTCGATAGATTTTACTAACTGCCCGATTCCTACTGCACGATTATCATCCTTAAGAAACTTTTTTTTTAATAACTTTTTAATTTCCGCTATATCGGATGAACTTTTAATGCCTGCGGCTACAAGAATGTCCTTATTTTCGAAGAGATAAACCCTGTTGTTATGACGTACGTAATAATCGGGTTCATTGTCTTTTGTATTTTCAATCTGTTTCTTGACCAGATATTTCCAGTGAAAGATGTCGTCAAGAACAATTTTCATTAGAAATTCCTCAGAAAATTCAGTGTTGTAAAAACTAAAGAACCTACCGTCCTTTGGTTTTAAATTATGGTGCTTGTTATATGCATCTTTAAGTATGAAACGAACACTCTTAAAAAACTTATCTACTACAAAGAAAAAGTCGATGATAGAAAAAGTCTGATGATCAATTTCATAGATAGGATAATTTTTAAGGTTTGTAAAATCTGTCGACTCTTCTATTTCAGCTGAAGCCAAAGTTTTGAGAAAACGTAATTTATCTTTTTCTTCTAATCGGAGTTTGTAGCTATTATTGAGTTTTAAATTTAGAAGAGTTGCAAAGAGCAGTTTGACTTGTTTTTTCAAATCTTCGGTATCGTCTTCACCAAATATTTCACAGAGAGCATTCCGTAAATATTTATATTCTGCTTTTGATCCCAAAAACTGAAGAAGGTGTTCAAACTTTATCAAAGTAACATATACCAATTTTCCAAATTCCAAGTCGGTGTTAGAATAGATGCCAATGTCCGCAGAAGAAAATGCCATCGTAATGAGCATTTCTGCCATCCTATCAATATTCTCTTGTGCATCGCCGAAGTATTGCTTGGTATTGACCTCTTTATTAATTACCAAGAATGCCTTTAAAATATTTAGCTCATCAGCCGTTTTGTCGTCGTTAGGATTGTCGTCCAACAAACACTTGCGATTGGCCAAGATAGTTTCAGAAAGCCTTAAACTGGCCTCTCTTGAAATGACTTCAGGTTTTTCAAGAATCTCATTTTCCTTACCATATTTAGTGACTCTTTGAATTATATCCCAACTAACGTCGGGATCAGAAATAAAATTATCAAAATTAGGTTGTGGAACGGTGGTCGTAAAACCTATGATTCCAAGTAAGGTTGAAGAAGATACCTGGCTTAAATAATATAATATAGGTTTTGGTTCCTCCTCGGGAAAAACATTTTCGAATTCAAGTCTTTGAACAGTTCTTATCATATGCGCCCCATAAAATTAATTATTTAATACTCGTGAAAATAGTATTTGAAATCAAAATGCGCTATTTGGTATCAACTTAAATATTAATGCAAAAATACCAAAATGTTTTACCTATGTTGTACCTGTCCTTTTTTTCGGTTCGATTTCAAACAAAAAAAAGCCGAAGATTTCTCTTCGGCTTTTGTACAGGTGGGGAGACTCGAACTCCCACACCTTGCGGCACCAGATCCTAAGTCTGGCGTGTCTACCAATTCCACCACACCTGCATTTTAGAATCTTTTTCGACTTTTACTTGTCTAAGTCCTAAGTCTAGCGTGTCTACCAATTCCACCACGCCTGCATACTTTCCAAAACCACAGATATCGTGATTATCGGGGTGCAAATATAATGCAAAAATTCAATTCTCTAAATTTTAGCTATTTAAAAATTACTCTTTTTGTACTTTTATCAAAAGTTACATAAAATATAGCATGCAAAACGTAAATAAATATCTTTCGGAAAACAAAGACCGATTTTTAAATGAGCTCATTGAACTACTTAAGATTCCGTCTGTTAGTGCCGATCCTGCCTTTTCACAAGATGTTGTGGATACGGCCGAAACGGTTAAGATAAGATTAGAAGAAGCAGGTTGCGATGTAGTGGAAATTCATGAAACTGCAGGATACCCTATTGTTTATGGCGAAAAAATCATTAATCCAGATTTACCGACCGTATTAGTTTATGGCCATTATGATGTACAACCAGCAGACCCAATAGACTTATGGGATTCTCCTCCTTTTGAACCTGTTATCAAAAAAACAGACGCACACCCAGAAGGTGCTATTTATGCTCGAGGCGCCTGTGATGATAAAGGCCAAATGTACATGCATGTAAAAGCAATGGAGTTGATGGTGAAAACCAATCAATTACCTTGTAATGTTAAGTTCATGATTGAAGGCGAAGAAGAAGTTGGTAGTAACAATTTGGGTATTTATGTGGCTGCGAATAAAGAGAAGTTAGCTAATGATGTTATTTTAATTTCTGATACCGGTATGATTGCCAACGACGTACCTTCTATTACTACAGGACTCAGGGGATTAAGTTATGTAGAAGTTGAAGTTACCGGACCAAACAGAGATTTACATTCGGGCCTATATGGCGGTGCAGTTGCCAACCCTATCAATATTCTGACAAAAATGATTGCCAGTCTGCATGATGAAAATAATCATGTAACCATACCTGGTTTTTACGATAAGGTAGAAGAACTGTCAAAAGAAGAACGAGCTGAAATGGCAAAAGCACCATTCAGTTTAGAGAATTATCAAAAGGCACTTGATATTGAATCTGTTTATGGTGAAAAAGGATATTCTACTAATGAGCGTACCTCCATTAGACCAACATTAGATGTCAATGGTATTTGGGGCGGTTATATTGGTGAAGGTGCCAAAACTGTCATTGCAAGCAAAGCCTTTGCAAAAATATCAATGCGTTTGGTACCCAATCAAGATTGGAAAGAAATCACAGAATTATTTAAAACTCATTTCGAAGCTATAGCTCCAAAAGGTGTCAACGTAAAAGTAAAACCGCATCATGGCGGACAAGGATATGTTACACCAATTGATACCATTGCGTATCAAGCTGCTTCAAAAGCATATGAAACTACTTTTGGCAAAAAGCCAATTCCACAACGAAGTGGTGGTAGTATTCCTATTGTTTCTTTGTTTGAAAAAGAATTAGGTAGTAAAACTATTCTAATGGGCTTTGGCTTGGATAGTGATGCCATTCACTCCCCTAACGAGCATTTCGGAGTTTGGAATTATTTTAAGGGTATAGAAACCATCCCGTATTTCTACCAGTATTTTACGGATATGAACAAATAAAATAAACATCTTTGCGAGTAAAACGAAGCAATCTGTAAGTTTAGAATACCAAACTTACAGATTGCTTCGTCGCTAAATAGCTACTCGCAAAGACGTTTTATATTTTCTTCACGTACTTTGTAATAATAACAGTAAGCGTAGGTCCTACTTTACCTTCAATAAATTCTGCATTCTCGCGATCTAAAGAAATTCTACGAACCGCAGTACCTTGCTTGGCAACTTGGCTAGACCCTTTTATTTTAAGGTCTTTGATCAGCACAACACTATCTCCATTCTCTAGAATAACACCATTCACATCTCTATGAATAATTTTATCGGCTTCTGCCATTCCTTCCCCTGTGGCTTTTGCCCAATCTAAAGCTTCTGGCTCCAAATATATCATATCCAAAAGGTCTTTAGGCCATCCCTCAGACTTTAAACGCGATAACATACGCCATGCAATGACCTTGACAGAATCATACTCACTCCACATGCTATCATTAAGACAGCGCCAGTGATTGGCATCCATTTGCTCTGGGTCTTCAATTTGGGTGCGACAAGTTTCACACGCCAAAATACTAGAGTCAACTCCACTTATAGATACTGGCTCCACTTCAAATACTGCTAAATTATTGGTACCCGTACACAGTTCGCAAGTTGAACCGCTACGTGCTTCCAAATCAGATAATACACTCATTATTGGTTGTTTTAAAAACAAACTTACATCTTTTTCATGGGGTGGTTGGGCCTTTCCCAAAAGAATTGGGGTCGGGCTATTCGTTACAAGTACGCTTCGCAAAAGGCGAATGCGGGCTTTTCACTTCTACCCCTAAGGCAAAAATAGATATTTAGCCTCTACATTTGTAGAATTAAAATATTTGTTCTATGTTTGTAGAATACATTCTAAACTTGTAGAAAATGCAGTTGTCAAAATCAGAAGAAGAATTAATGAATATCCTCTGGAAACAGAAGAAAGCTTTTATGAAAGATTTGCTTGACGCTTATCCAAACCCTAAACCTGCCACCACTACGGTAGCAACTCTTCTTAAACGTATGACTGATAAAGGCTTTATTGATTACAAAAAATTTGGACGAAGTAGAGAATACTTTCCGCTTGTGAAAAAGAAAGACTACTTCTCAAAACACGTAAACGGACTCATTAAAAACTTTTTCAACGATAGTGCAAGTCAGTTCGCTTCGTTTTTCACCCAAGAAACCAATTTGAGTAAAACCGAATTAGAAGATTTAAAGAAATTGATAGATAGTGAAATATTAAAGAAATAATTATGCTAGTATATATTCTAAAATCCACGGTCTGCCTCGCTATTCTGTACGTGTTTTACAACGTATTTTTAGAAAAGGAAAGTATACATAGATTAAAACGGTTCTATTTGCTTGGCGCATTACTATTCTCACTAATAGTCCCTGCCTTGGTATTTACAGAATATGTTGAACCTGAGCCTGTAAATCAAATATCCAACGCAACAGAACAAGCTGTTCAACAATCAGAAGATATCATCAATGTACCACCAGCATTAGAAACGGATGTTTTAGATGTAGCTCCTTTACTGTGGAGCATCTATTTTGTTGGACTTTTCTTTTTTGGTTTAAAATTCTTGAGAAACCTATTACAGATAGTTTCTAGAATACGTAAAAACCCAAAGCATAAATTAGCTAGAATAACACAAGTACTCTTACAAGAAAAAATTACACCTCATACCTTTATGAGTTATATTTTTCTCAATAAATCTAAATTTGAAAGCAATCAGATTCCCAAAGAAGTCCTGTTACATGAAGAAACCCATGCCAAACAAAAACACAGTTTAGATGTTCTTTTTGTAGAACTCTTACAAGTTATACTTTGGGTAAACCCATTGATTTATCTGTCTAAAAAAGCCATAAAATTAAATCACGAGTTTTTGGCAGATCAATCCGTATTAGAAAACAACATCGACCAGACATCTTATAAGAATACGTTACTATCGTACTTATCACCCGATAGTGAAAAGAAGTATCAGCCGCTGTCAAATGCCATCAATTATTCATCAATCAAAAAACGTTTTACAATCATGAAAAAACAAACATCAACAAAAGGGATTGTTTTGAGAAGCACACTACTTCTCCCCTTACTCACAGTTTTACTTGTAGGTTTTAGTGAAACCAAAACTATCGTCGAAAAAGAAAATACTACAAGTAGTGTACATATTGCTGATTCGGAGATAAATCTAGAAATTGAAAAGTACAATGCATTAGCTAAAAAATACAATGCCATTCCAATTACAGAAAGGGTCATCCCTTTTAATGATTTAAACTTATTGGAAAGCTTGTACAGAAATATGAGTGCTACTCAAAAAGAGACCGCGCAACCTTTTCCCGAATGTTTGCCAAAAGAAAATCAAGAAAGCGCAACAAAAGCACAAATACTTGAATATAATGAACTGGCAAAAAAATACAATGAGATGATAGGGATAAATGGCAACATTAGAATACTAAAATCAGATGTAGACCAATTAACTTATATCTATGGCATAATGTCTAAAAAGCAAAAAGCATCAGCGCAACCATTCCCAGATTTCCCTGAGCCACCGCCTGCACCAAAAGCTCCAAAGGCACCTAGTACTTCTGATTATGCAGATAAAGAAATAAAAAGAATAATATAGACCCAAGACCCTAATGACTCAAACACCTTAACAAGGATTGAACCTTCTGGAGTAAACCCTCCAAAAGCACGAATGGCCCCTAAAGTAAAAAAAGGAGAGAAAAGTAACATTCCACCACCACCTTCTGCCCCACCAACACCAACACCACCTTCACCTTTAGACTACGTTATTGACGTAGCAAAAAAAGGAGCTACTTTTATGTATGAAGATGATAAGGTTTCTTCAGACAAAGCCATTGATTTATTAAAGAAAAACAAAGAGTTAAATATTGAATCGCGCAACAAAAACGGCAAGCAAATTGTTCGAATTACAAAAGACCCTGTAACAATCGAATAGAAATAACGTCAAACATATGTTAAAGCCCTCTTTTCGAGGGCTTTTTGCGTACCAAAAATTAAATAGTTACGTTCTCACGTTATACACCATCATCAACTTGCCTGCCGTAAGGTGGGTCAAAAAACAAATCAATCATCATGATACAAAAATTTTTTATTCTTTGCTCTGGGGCAGATGCCGAACTCTTAGAAACCTGTTCTAAAGGAGAACAAAACAAGTATGCCGGTATAGGAGCCACAGTATTCTTTACGGCCGTTATGGCATTTATCGCTAGTAGTTATGCGCTTTTTACGGTATTCGATAATGTGTATACCGCAGTATTCTTCGGTCTCATTTGGGGTTTATTGATTTTCAACTTAGATAGATTCATTGTTAGTACCATAAAAAAGCGAAACAAGTTTAGTCAAGAATTCTTTCAAGCTACTCCACGAATACTATTAGCCGTTATTATAGCAATAGTAATTTCTAAACCTCTAGAGATGAAAATCTTTGAAAAGGAAATCAATCAAGTATTATTAGAACAAAAAAATGAATTGACTTTAGCCAATAAAGAACAATTAGCGCTACAATACACTCCACAAGCTGAAAAATTAAATCAAGATATTGCTGCCCTAAAATCAGAAATAGCAACTAAAGAAGCCGAAACAAATGCCTTGTATGATGTCTACATTAATGAAGCCGAAGGCACTGCAGGCACCAAATTATTAGGAAAAGGTCCGGTGTATGCAGAAAAACGTGAAAAGCATGATGCCGCTTTGACTGAATTAAACGAACTAAAAGCAGCAAATGCTGAAAAAATAACTGGTATTGAAACTCAAATTACTGCATTAAATATTGAATATGCAGAAGTAGTAAAAAACTCCCAACCCATTATTGATGGTTTTGACGGGTTAATGGCAAGAATTACGGCTTTAGATGAACTGCCTTGGTTACCATCATTCTTTATTTTCCTATTGTTTTTGGCAATCGAGACTTCTCCAATAATTGTCAAATTATTAGCCCCAAAGGGTGAGTATGATATAAAATTAGAAGAAGAGGAAAGTATTCTTTCATCATGGGTTGCGCAAAAAGTGGCACAGCGTAAATTGATTGTTTCTACAGATGGCGATATCAACCAAAAAATTTATGAAGATTTGAAAGGTGAAGAAGAGTTATATGGGTACAAAAAGAAAAAAGCAGAAGAATTGTTACGCTTACAAGCAGATAGCTTCCATAACATTCAGGTAAAAGGTCTTAAATAAAAAAGGACCGATATTTCTATTGGTCCTTTACAGATTTGGGGGAACTACTTAAACAATTATTATATGGCCATAGCTTCTAAATCTAACTCTGTATTGGTAATATTATAATTACAGATTTCATAAATTTCATCTTTACTGGTTGTTTCAAAATAACCTAAACATCTTGTCATATTTTTAACCGATTTCATATGTAGAATAATTTGGTGAAATTCTTAATTTATCATTTTCTACACTCCAAAGGTATCTACTTCATTAATGCTTAATTATGACTTATCGTTAAAACCAACTTTAGTGTAGTTAGAATGAAGATATATATCGATGAGTAAAAACACCATAAAATAATTAAGGAGATTTTAGCAAGAAACTCAATAGCTATATAGATAATCTTAATTCGAAATAAGTTAAAATTATAGTACAGTAGTCTTAACTTTGCATCATTATGGCAACATTTAAAGAAACCAAGAAAAAGAAGAGAAGGTTTTATAACCTGGTTATCATAATAGTACTACTAATTATAATTGCTACAGGTTTTATGGCGCAGCTTGGATCTTAGTTTATCAAAGCTCAGAATTGAATATGACTATTCAATCTTAAAATGTTTACCATATGACCATGAAAAATCTAAAAATTAAAAAATATTTAAAACTCTTCGGGAAGATTATTCTCAGTGTTTTAATACTATTTTTTATTTTAGTTTTGGTAATTAGAACCCCTTGGGCTCAAAATCTCATTGTTTCTAAAGTAACCAAGTACATTTCAGATAAGACGAATACAAAGGTTGCCGTTGGTAATTTATTCTTAACTTTTTCTGGAGATTTAAAAGCAGAAGAAATTTACTTAGAAGATATAAAGGGTGACACTTTATTTTACTCCAAGTCACTTCAAGCAGACATTCCTATTTACCCCGTTCTATTTAAGAATCAGTTATCGATAGATGGGGTTATTTCCAATGGTGTTGTAGCAAACATCAGCAGAACCAATAAGGTAGCCGAATTTAACTTCTCTTTTCTAATAGATGCATTAACCGCTCCGACCGATAGTAATGCTACAACTACTGAACCAATGAAGATTTCATTGGGTGACTTAAATTTATCTGATTGGGAGTTGAATTATAATGATGCTTACTTAGGAACGGACATAAAACTTATTTTAGGGAAACTAGCTGTTAATGTTAATGAATTTGACTTGGAAAAGATGAAATTCTCGATAGACGAATTCTCCTTAAATGACACACAATTCAGCTATTTACAGTCACATCCATTTCCTGTGAGTGAAGACACTACTAGTACGTTGTTGCCTTATATTGAAGTCGATGAATTTAGCATAAATAATCTTTTAGTCAATTACAATGGTAAACCAGATGGCCTCAATACCGATTTAAAATTAGGAACAATTAATCTGACTAATATTTTGGCTAATGTTGCCGATAATCAATACGAAACAGATGATCTAATATTTAATGACTCTCACATTAAACTAAATCTGACCACTGAGGAAACTATAGTACAGAATACCAACGCAGATACGAGCTTTAAATGGCCCGAATTTATTTTAGCGGCCAAGAACATAGAGATTCAGAAAAACTCGTTTACCTATACGCTAAACAACACCCAACAAAAAGAAAATCTATTTGACTCAAATGCATTTCAAATACAACAGTTAAAACTACGCGCATCTGACTTTGAATATCATCCAGAAAAGTTTAACCTAGATGTGTCCGAATTTTTATTTTCTGAGCCAAGCGGTATTCATCTAAATCAATTAGCTTTTAAAGCTGGGTTGACCAACACGTATGCTTTGTTGTCAGATGTTATACTTCAAATAAACCAAAGCTCGGCAGAGGCAAATTTAAAAGTTCAATTTCAATCATTGAACAAAGCATTCAAAAATCCGAAGAACAGTACCTTATCCGCCTCAATTTCAAACCTAATTATAGACGTTGGCGATGTACTAAAATTTGCACCCGAACTTACCCAAAATAAATACTTAGATTCTTTATCAAAACATAACATAACAGGCTTTTTTAAAGCTGAAGGAAACTTAAAGAAAGTTGATAATCTTAATACCAAATTACAATGGGGACCTAACACTAAATTAGCCACAAAAGGATCAATAAACAATCTGACCAATGTAGATTCACTTCAATACAGCTTGAACAATATTAACTTATCAAGCACTAAAAATGATATAAATCAATTAATATCGTCAAAAGAAATCGGAATTTCGGTTCCAGAAACCTTAGTAGCCACAGGCAGCCTATCTGGAGGAACAACTTGGGTAAAGTCCGATTTAGATATCAAAATACCCGAAGGTTATGCTCATGTTAAAGCCAAGGTTGATTTTGGGAAAATGATGCGTTTCAATGGTGCAGTTTCGGTCGATAGTTTACAATTAAATAAACTTCTTCAAAACGAACAATTGGGCAAATTATCCCTCAGCCTAAAAGGCTCAGGTTCCGGTACAACTTTAGGCACTATAAACGCAGATGTTGAAGGAATCATTTCACAATTTCAATACGCCGGTTATACCTATAAGACCATTGATATTTCTGGTAATATGAAAGATGGTAATGGAAAAGTTACAGCCAATATCAATGACCCTAATTTAAACATGAAGGCCATATCTACTCTTGTTTTAGAATCAGAAAATAATGACATTACATTTAGTTCAAATATTATTGGAGCAGATTTGCAAAAGTTGGGACTTACAAAGAATAACATTAAAGTTGCAGCGAATATAGATGGAAATTATACCGGAACACCTTCAAACTTTACTATTAAGACTGATATAAACGATGGTATTGCAATAGCGGATAACGAACAATATCAAATTTCAACAGTAACATTAAGAGCGCATATTGAAGATTCTATTACCGATGTTTCTATACGCAGCAACTTTCTAAATGGGGAACTTTCATCGAATGCATCACCCAATCGTATTGCAGATGCCCTTAAAAAACAAATAGAACATTACTTCACAAATGACACTCTGGCTTATGAGCCAAAAGATAGCATCGAGGCAAAACTGGCACTCGCGATAGTACCAACCCCAGTTTTATCGAAAGTATTTTTCAATGGAGTAAAAGACTTAGATTCCTTGAATATCGACGCCAGCTTCAATTCAAGAACACAACGAATCTCAGCCGAAGTAAAAGTGCCACATATAACTTACGCTGGAAGCTCTGTAGATAGTTTAAATGCCTTTTTAAAAGGAGATTCTCTTGACCTTAAATTCTCAGCAGGTATAGCCGAATTAATTTATGACCCGATTCACTTAAAACAAACCTACCTAGAGGGAAGTCTTAAAAACAAACAACTCGTTTTAGATTTTAACTCTAAAAATGACACAGTTCAAGTAATGCATATATCATCTTCATTAGTATTTCAAAAAGATACACTGAAGCTGCATATATATCCTGAGAATTTGACACTCAACAATAAACAATGGGAAATACCCGAAGATAACAACATAGTAATTGCAGAGTCGTATACCGGTTTTCAAAATATTATACTAAGCAGAAATTCTCAAAAATTGGAAATTTCTACTAAGGTTCCTAGAATGGAAGTGGACCATATAGGTATCTTATTCGAAAATTTTCAATTGCAGACCTTTCTAAGTTTTTTCAATCCTGATGAAGCTTTAGCAAAAGGCAAGGTAGAAGGCGATTTTGTGATTCTTAATCCGTATGCAGCAACTGGTTTGACGGCCAATATTGATATCAAAGATTTTCACATATTATCTAACCCGTTAGGTACGTTAACGCTAGATGCTTCTTCAAAATCACTGACTGAATATGACTTCGATTTAGCATTAAAAGATGGCGCTGCCAATTTGACCTTAACAGGCGATTATACAGCAAAAGAAACTTCCGCAGACCTAAACATGGAGCTTGACATTCAAAAATTGGAAGCTAGCATAATACAGGGGTTTGCCAAGGAACAACTTACTGATGCCAAAGGATATATTGACGGTAGTTTACTCTTAAGAGGAACACTTTCAGAACCGAAATATTCTGGAAGACTAAACTTTAATGATTTTGGATTAAGCTTATCTTCTTACAAGACTGCTTTAGTAATTAATGATCAAGCAATAGATATAAATCAAAATGAAATAACTTTTAATAGCTTTAAAATTGATGATGTCAACCAAGGCACACTAAATTTAGATGGACGAATTACAACAAAAAACATATTAAACCCTGGTTTTGACCTTACCGTTAAGACCGATAAATTTAGAGTGTTAGATTCTAAAAAAGGCGATGATGAACTAGTGTATGGTATCGCCAGTATTAGTGCCGATTTACAAGTTGGAGGTAATTTAGAACTGCCCGTCATAAATGGTAAACTCAGAGTTAGAGATATTACTGACCTTACTTATTTAGTACCACAAGACCAATTAGACATACAAGAGCGTGATGGTGTTGTCATTTTTGTAAATAGAGAAAATCCTGATGCTATATTGACACGTAAAGACAGTGAGGTATCAAATTCGTTCTTCGCTGGCATGGATATCAACACCACCTTAGAAATTGGCAATGAAGCTAAATTTACTATTGTATTAGATGAAAAGACACAAGATAAATTACAGGCTTCGGGTGATGCAACCCTAAACCTAAACATCGACCCAAACCAAGATATTCGTTTATCTGGCAGGTTAGAACTTAATTCGGGTTTTTATCGAACCAGTTTATATAATTTGGTGAGTCGCGAATTTACATTACAAAAAGGAAGTAGTATAGTTTGGAGTGGTGACCCTTATGATGCTAAAATGGATGTGACCGCTATTTATGAGATTGAAACTTCGGCTGCTTCTTTAATGTCTTCTATTAGTTATGGTCAAGATAGCAGTGTATCTGGCGCTTACCAACAATCTGCACCCTTTTTGGTCTATTTGAATATAGATGGACAACTTATGCAGCCAGAACTGTCTTTCGCATTGGATATGCCCGAAAATGCTCGAGGTAATTTTGGTGGAGCTGTTTATGGCCGCATTCAACAACTGAACCAACAGGAATCTGAATTGAATAAGCAGGTATTTTCATTATTGGCGCTCAATCGATTCTACCCTACTACAGGTAGTGATGGTAGTTCTGGTGGGGCAATATCTATTGCACGAAATAATGTAAACAAAGTTCTTTCTAGTGAACTAACTTCCATTTCGAACAAACTGTTAGGTAAAACCGGTTTTCAACTAGGCTTTGATTTAGATAGCTTTGACGATTATGAGAGTGGCACAGCACAAAGCCGTACACAGCTTAATATAAACGCCAGTAAAAAGCTTTTTGATGATAGATTGATAGTTACCGCAGGCAGTGCTGTAGATGTAGAAGGTAGTGCTTCGTCGAGCGATACGGCAACACCTTTAATCGGTAATGTAACTTTAGAGTATTTGTTAACCGAAGAAGGTACCTATAGATTAAAAGGGTTTAGAAGACAGGAATATCAAAACGTTATCGATGGTCAATTGATCGTTACTGGGGTAGCCTTTATTTTTGACCGTGAGTTTAATAAGTTCAGTCAATTATTTAATCCGTTGAAAAAAGAGAATCCCGTAAAAAATCCATCAAAAGAAGTTGAACAGAAAAAAGAAAAAGTAAAAAATAATTGATTTCACACTATTGAAAAACAACAACTATACATATAAAACATTATTCAGTTTGGTTTTCTTGTTTATCTATTCATGCGGTATAGAGAAGTATATACCCGAAGGTGAACAATTATACACTGGTGCTGAACTTGAACTAGAAACAGTAAGTGCTTTAAAAGACGGTAAAGAGGTTAAAACAGAATTATTCAATCTTATAGAACCAAACCCAAACGCTACTTTTTTAGGGATGAAACCCGCTCTATTTTTTCATTACAAAGCACAACGTGAAAAACCTGGCTTTTTATATAAATTCTTGAATAAATCATTTGGTGAAGCGCCTGTTTATTTTTCAGATGTAAATACAGAACGGGTAGAAGAATTGATATTAAATAGACTGGATAATAATGGTTTCTTCTATAGTCGCTCAGATTCAGAAACGACCGTTGACGGCAAATTTGCTTCCGTGAATTATTCGGCAAGTTTACCAGAACCTTATGTATTGGAGAATTACAATCTAGAATCAGATTCCCTACCTATTTATAAGGAAATAGAAAAAATGTTGTCGGAAACTGCTTTAGTCAAAGGAGACCGTTTCGACCTCGATTTATTAAAAACGGAAAGAGCTCGATTAAACAACGGTCTTAAACAACGAGGATTTTATAATAGCCAAGAAGACCTTTTGATATTTGAAGCGGATACCAATCAATATAAAAACAAAAAGTTTGACCTTTTTCTAAGGCTTAAAAAAGATGTGCCCGCTCGTGCTTCTATTCCTTATACAATTGATTCTATCACGGTTTACCCAAATTACTCCATTGAAGGAGATACATTGCCTTTGACAAAAATTAATGTCACCCAAATTGACAGTATCGACTTTGTTCAAAATGAATTGTATTTTAAACCAGAATTACTAGAATCCTATCTGCTATTCAATAAAGGTGACTTGTATGATGCTAGCATATCAAAACAAACTAGCAACCGGTTATCCGCATTAGGGAGTTACAAATATGTAAATATTCAATATACCGAGCTAGACACCACTGCCACAGATGGTGATGGTGGTTCTTTGGCTGCCAATATCTATTTAGCACCATTAACAAAGCGCTCTATACGGGCAGAATTACAAGCCGTAACCAAATCTAACGGATTTACAGGCCCAGGAATTCTATTGACCCATAGCAATAGAAATGTTTTTAATGGTGGAGAAACTTTTAGTGTTTCAGCTAATTTTTCTTATGAATCTCAGCTTTCTAGCGGAAGTAATTCGAGTTTAAGTAGTATCGCAGGTGGTATAAACGCAGACCTTATTATTCCTAGGTCTATTCCATTTTCACCAAGTAGATTTAAATATGCTGTACCTAAAACTAAGATTTCTTTGGGCTTAGATTTTCTCCAGCGAAGCCAATTGTTCACATTAAGTTCTGCAAATGCATCTTTTGGGTATACATGGAAAGAAAACCAATATGTATATCATCAGTTAGACCCCATTAGTATTAATTATTCTCGACTAACGAATGTAACAGATGAGTTTCAAACGATACTTGATGACAACCCCTTCTTAAGTTTAAGCTTTGAGCAACGATTTATTGCTGGTCTTTTATATAGTTTCACCTACGATGAAGTCTCAAACATTAATAAAGAATATCCTCTTTATTTTGCCACAAATTTCGATTTAGCTGGTAACATGTTAAATCTTGTAAGTGGTAGTTCAAAAACCATTTTCGGCTCAGAATATGCTCAATATGCCAAAGTTGATGCTGATTTAAGGTTTTATATGCGATGGAAAAAAGAACGCACTTTGGTTTCGCGGATCTATGCCGGTTGGGGAGTGCCTTATGGCAATAGCCAAACCCTACCATTTGTAAAACAGTTTTACTCCGGTGGCCCTTATAGTGTAAGAGCTTTTAATATACGCTCTTTAGGACCTGGAAATTTTAACGCCGAAACTGAAAATTCAACAACAGATTATTTTGACCAATCTGGTAATTTAAAATTAGAAGCCAATGTTGAATATCGGTTTCCTTTATTCTCTTATTTAAAAGGTGCCTTTTTTATTGATGCCGGTAATGTATGGCTAACTGGCGATTATTCAGATATTGAAGATGACCAACTAACAAGCAGCTTTTCTCAAACCCTTTTTACCGATGGTAAGTTTGAAAAAGATTGGTTAAAGGAAGTTGCGGCTGGGGTAGGTTTTGGACTTCGATTAGATATTCAAAATTTTGTTATTCGGCTTGATTTAGCTTCACCGTTACGAGTTCCTTACCTACCTGAAAACAATCGATGGAATGCACCCTTCTTTGGAAATGTTGATAATAACATGACATTGAATTTTGCCATAGGATATCCATTCTAATAATTTAATTCCCCCAAATACGTAGCCATAAAGATGCCATAAGACGTTTAGCATCCCGTTTAAATTTTGGCATTTCTTCAACGCTTATATCTTCCCCATTGGGTACAAGCTTGTAACTGAATGCAAATTGAGTATCAGTTTCATCCATACTAATTAATCCGAATCTTAGGTCATTAAAATAGAGCTGGCCATTCTTTTCTGAAATGATATACCAACCTTCGGTTATTTGTATGAGTCGTTTTATCTTATCATTTGATTTTAAACTTCCCAATAGTTCGTGATTTTTTGGGTATGATTTAAACGCAATGGGCTTGGAGTCTAAAAAAGAATAATCACCCATTAAATAGGCTTCCTCTGTTTCAATATTGGCCATCCAAAGAATAGTATTAAAGGGTGCAGGTCTTGTATTCATTTGAATGTAATCTAGACCATGAATATCAAGCGCATTTTCAAACTTCTGAAAAGCAATCCCTTTTAGTAGTAGTGTCAACAATAAGTATGAACTACTTATGATTAGTCCGAGTCTAACATATCTTCTTCGTTTTAGGGATGTTCTATTTTGAAACATTGCCAATATCAAGATGATGATAAAAGGTACGGTGTATAAAGGGTCAATAACAAAAACACTTTGAAAGGCCAACCGGGTTTTCAATGGCCAAAAGAGTTGTGTTCCCCATGTAGTAAATGCATCTAAAACTGGATGAGTGAAAAGGCCCCAAAACATAAGCCAAGACCAATCTTTCCAAGAAGCATCTTCTTTGCGATTCAACCTCCAAACTAGCCAACCAAGAATTGGTGCAAATAACACCGAAAAGAAAATCGAATGACTGAATCCTCTATGCCACTCGGTTGCAGTAACCGTATCCATAAAATAGCGCGTAAGCACATCTAAATCAGGAATGGTACCTGCAATTGCACCATAAAACATCGCCTTATTCCCAACTTTTTTACCTAGTACAGTTTCACCAACTGCTGCACCAAGGACAATTTGAGTTAATGAATCCATTTATAAATTTAAAATCATGTGCATTAATTAATCAAAAGGTTTTGCTCCCAAGAAATTAAATTTCCGTCTGCATTCATTCCTTCAATAAAAAAAGAAATATCTTTTTGTAATGTGTTTAATATTTTAAATGTAGCAACTCCATTATCATTGATTTTTAAATCGGGAACCCAATGTATAGTTCCAAAATTTTCAAACTCGTCAGAAAGGTAAGAACTGTATTTAGGCGTATAAAACTTTTTAACCGGTTCAAAACCCTCCCGTAATTCATACTTCAAAATGTTTTCATCGCTTTTATCAAATTGAGCATCGAGATCTCTAGGTCTTCTTCTTGTATATATTCGAATAACACCACCAGATCCTCTTATTCCTTCGCGCGCACCTGTTTTATCAATTAAAAACCCTTCAACTTCATTAGTTGGCATTCTATACAACAAATCGAAACTCGTCAATCGTACATTATCCAAATAAATTACAGGAACTGGCATGGACCTTTTTGAATCAAAAGACTGTACCGTTCGTACCCTAATAATTACACGATCCGTACTGCCCCAAGTGAGCTCTTCACGAACATAGTAACCCCTAGAACGAATTATATCGCTAATTAGCGGAAAGCTAAATTCAATATCTTCAGTTACTTCTGTCACCTTGCCTTTTAAATACTTAGGAATAAATACATTATTTTCAATAACAGTTTTTATCTTATCATCAACTACGGTAACCTCATTTAAACTAATCGTATTATCCAAATAAATTAAGTCAGGCCCTTTCATTTCAACACTTGTATTCTCATTTACAACTTCAGCTTTTTCCTTCCATATATTTTTAATTCTATCTGGAATTTCACCAAACCTTACATTCAAATTAATATTCGGTTTCGTCAATTTTTCATTTTTACTTATAAGTGCGAAATTCAATTGCTCCCCTTTAACCGGAAAATACTTTTGCACAAGAAATCGATTATTCAAGATATCTAAGTAGATACTCTTATTATCAGGAAAACTCAACAGTAATTTATCCTCTGAAGAAATTCCCGTACTGTTTATAGTTCCTTCCAAATCAACCCCATTCTCAAATTCATAAAATTGATTCGGCGGACTTTTAAGGATGTCGCTCCAATCATATTTTGACCATCCTTGGGTCAATAACAACAAATCTAAATCATTCTTCTTTTTAGCCGTAATTTCCTTAAAATAATAACTTGGATTCTCAATGATACCTTTTACGTAGGGTTTTAAATAAAATGTACTGTAAATAGAATGCTGGTGATTATAAGATATGGTACTACTTGGTAAAACAGACACACTTAAGTTTTGTTTTCCGTTATTCAAACCCAACACTTTAATTTGAATTTTTAAGGAATCCCCTTTCGTCGATAACTTATTTACTTCTACTTTTCCTTCCAAAAGATTTAAGTGGTTGAACACAAGCCTCTCTGCTATCGGTTTTCCATTCGGGTCAAAAAGGGTTAAAATATTCATTCCAGCAATAAGCACATCCTTATTCAATATTTTTGATACAAACAATTCGTTTTTTGGAAATATAATTGGAATTCTATTCGCATTACCATCTCGATGAATCAACAGATTAAATGGTTTGTCTTGAATATATTCTTTCGTAGCACTATTAGTAATTAAACTAATGATTAATCTTTCATCATCAACATTTTTAACGCTCAACGAAATACCCATTGGCTCAGCCTTTTGAATAGTTGACGTTTGTACGCTACCGTTACTAAACTTAATTTTTGCAATATATTCCATCCCCTTCCTTGGGTTGAAATTAAATTTCCCTAATCCAAATATTGATGTTGAAAATCTGGCGACTTGAACATTATTTGTGTCAAAAATAGAACCTTCTAAAATATCTACCCCAAAACCATAATCATCTACAATTTTAACACCCATTACATTAGGCGCATTTTCTATAAGATTACCCCCTTCTGGCATAAATTGAACATGATATTTATCGACTAAAGCAGGCTTCGTTATTGGTTCCTCATTTAGAATTACAATTTTCTGAATAAAGGAATCATCTTCCTCGAAGTTTTTCATCCAATTTGTACTAGTTCTTACATAATAATCGCCACTTGGGAAGGTAGAATCTATTTCAATATTTCCATTAAAAAAACCATCTTTAGCCCTGAATAAATAGTCACGTATGCGTTTACCATTCGCGTCATATATACCTAAATGTGCCGTTGAACTTTGTCGAAAAGGTTTACTATTATGTCTGTCATAAATATATCCTTTTAACCATATTTCTTCATTTACTATGTAAGTACTCTTATTTAAATGAACAAAAACAGACTCTCTAGGTAATTCGAAATATTTCAAAAATTTCTCTTTAACTAGTTTATTACCTATATCGTTTTGTGCCAATAATAAATTGGATAATAGGACAAATAATACAAAGTGAATTCTATACATCTTTGACAGTAGCTTATTTTGATGTACCTAAAATACAAGTAAAAATATTAATCAATAATCCCCATTTTTTTCAAGAGAAATGAAGCATTCATATTCTGACAGATACCATCTTTAAAGGTATAATCGAAATGTAGTTCGTCATCAATAATTTCAGCGTCAAAATAATGATTCTTAACTGCCGAATACTCATTGGCCACTTCACATAAACTTAAATCATGTGTTGCAATAATACCGGTAGACTTACTTTTAACCAATCTTTCTAAGAATTTTCGAGAACCTAATGCTTTATCAGTGCTATTGGTACCCTTTAAAATCTCATCTAATACAATGAAATAACGATCGGTCTGAATTTCATCTACAATGTAACGTAGTCTTTTTAGCTCAGAAAAGAAATACGATTCATCGTCAGTCAAAGAATCGGTCGTACGCATACTGGTAATCAATTTTATGGGTGAATACGTAACCGCCTCAGCACAAACTGGCAGCCCAACATTGGCCATCATAATCTGTAAAGAAACAGTTCTTAAAAAAGTACTCTTGCCAGCCATATTGGCCCCTGTAATTATAAAAAATTGACCACCTTCAATAGTAATATCATTTAAAATACTTTTTGCAGGGTCTAATAACGGGTGTCCTGCATTTTTTGCTTTTAACACCACATCATCATTGCTAATCTTAGGATACGTAAAAGAAGGGTGATTAAATGCGAAATTTCCTAAACTACTATAAGCATCAAAAAAAGCAATGGTTTCAAACCAAGTTTCAACAGCACTGCCATGATTACTAATCCATTTTTCAATTGCTAAACAATCAGTTAACGAACGTAAAAAAAATCCGTTGGCAAAAATTAGATACAGCAAGTTATTGTTGCGATCAAGATTACTTAGTAGCGATGCGAATTTTTTAAGAACTTTTGAATTTTTTTCTCCCTTACTTAAGATATTAGCCTGTTTCTTCTTTAATAACACGGAAGTAAAATCTGTTGCCTCAATCATTTCTAATAATTGATTGTACTGGTCAAAAGTAGATTTCATTTTGGTAGCACTCTGCCCTAAACTAGTTACTTTTTTAGTAAATACCCCAACTATAATTATCCCTAAAACCAACCAAGTAATTAAAAACGATTCAGGTATTTGATCTAAGAAATAGGCAATGAAAATACCGATTGAAAATACCGAGAAAACCATTGGTATATAGTTCATGGCCTTTGGCACAAATGGCTTGTAATGTTTCAACCATTTAGCAATAGTATGGGTAGAAGTTTCTGTTTTAGTTAAAGCAGCCATTGCTGAAAATTCTTGGCGCCAATCAACCTTTTCACCCATTTCTGTAATGGCCTCTTGCTTATCCGCTATATTATTAATAGTATTTTCTTTATAGATATTAGCCAGCAGTAAACTACCCTCAGTCAATTTAGTTCGATTAGTCACCTGATAAAAGGAACCTTCACCAAACAGGTCTATATCTTGACTAAAAAAATGGGTGTCCTCGGCAAATTCTTTACCATTATGTAATAATGAATAATCCCTTTTCAAAACTTTCAACTCAAGTAAATTGAGTTTTTTTAATTCTTCTTTCTTAGATTTTAAATACTTAAGATTCGAATATTTGGTGACCAAAAATAAAAAAAGAGGAATGCCAACACATAAAACACCAATTACATATTTGGCATTGACCGAAGCAAAATAAACCGCAACAATAGTTCCTAAAAATATGATTAAGCGTAAAGTGCTAAACAAAAACAGTTTTTTATTTAATGCTTCAACATCTTCATCAAAACCCTTAACTTTCTGGGTGTAAAATTCCTCTAAATTCTTCATGAATACCAATCTATTTTTGGAACTGTAAAGATAACCTTAGAAAATGGTTTCGCCTTACTTTTCACATAGCATCGAGTTCTGCCTTTAATTTTTTCGTGAATTTAGAAACCACAAGATCATAGGAATGATCAATCAATTCGGTAAGTAATTTTGGTGAAAGCTGGGCCAAATATACTGTATTCCAATGCTTTTTACTCATGTGCCAACCCTCGATTATGCCGTCATGAGTTTCGCGAAGTTCAATAGCCCTATCTGCGTCACATTTTAAATTTAACCGCAGCGGCACATGATCCAACCCACAAAGCGCGAACATTTTACCCATGACTTTAAAGACCAACGTAACCTCATCAAAAGGAAACGTTTCGGTAACCCCTTTTTTAGCTAAACAGTAGTCCCTAAATTCTTCGATGTTCATTGTTAATTAGTTGTTGGTTGTTGGTTGTTGGTTGTTGGTTGTTGGTTGTTGGTTGTTGGTTAAAAGTAAAACCACTTATTAATTACTTTTCAATCCGAATTTTAGTTTTAACCACATTAAGGAAGGCATTCATATCCTTCCATGCATATCTTGTTTTTCGAAAAACGGCATCTCCAATATCATTGGCCTCTACAGTCTCTAAAGCTTCACCTCCTATACGGTCATAAAAAGTAATCGCTGCATAATTGGTATTCAAAACCCATAAGTAAAAACCATTCTTATAGTTTCTACTACTAATTTCTTGGACAAGTTTACGCATCAATTTTGTACCGATTCCTTTTCCTTTAGCAGCATCACTTACATGAAGGTTATCTAAATAGGTACCATAAATTGGGCTCTCCTCAAAATAGGAACATATGAATCCTAACAATTGCCCATTGTCCTCAGCAATAACAATATGCTGATTCTCTTTTGGATTATGGAAACGTTCTGTCCACACTTTTAACCGATCTGAATGGACTTCATCATCCAAAAATTCATCACTAAATGAACCTCGGTAATTCTGTTGCCAACTCTGTGCATGCAAATTTGAAATACGGTCAACATCTGTGAGTTCAGCCTCTCGAAAAACGAACATATCGTTTAGATACTGGTAGAATCGTAAACGATTACTTTATTCCACAATTTTTCAGATTCCACAATAAATAACTTATGAGGAGCTTCATCTTGATATTCTTTCTGAGATTCAGCCGAATCAAAAGTAAGTATCAGGGAATAGGTAAATGATCCATCAACAACATCTCTACTAGCTCTTGGTGGCATACCTATAAACTTGGTCTTCGCATAACCAGAATTATCTAAAAATTTCTTTAAAGAAGTTTCAAAAGCTGCGCGGTCTGCTGCATTATCTGGATTTTTCAACCAAAAAAATACAGTATGGGAAAAATTGGAATCGAATTCTTTCATTTCATTTTCATTTTGACCAAAAACAGTGCTGGTCATTAGTGTTATTGCAAGAATACAAATTATGTTTTTCATTTTTAAATTTAAATAGTTTAACGTTAGTTTTCTAATTTATCTATTTGTTGTTGTGGTATTTTTAGTGCGGAATAATCTAATTTCCACCCTATAGTTTCCACAATTTTTTCCATTATCAAAACAGTCTGTAAAGCTTCTTTACGAGCAGTATCCATTAATCCGCTTTCGGGTATTTTTTCACGAATGTGTTTTTTCGCCTCTGAGTTCAACTTGGTTAAATCTTCAGGTACGAAAAAATTGAAAAATCCACTCTTTATATCGTAAAACTCTAATTCTGGTTCTATGCTCAACACCTCAGGTTGAGGAAAATTATCTAAAACTATCAGTTTTCTGTCCTCATCGGCATGCATCATCAACTTACTAAGATCATACCCAATATGGGCTTTTGCCTTTATAACGACCAAGGCTTTTTTCTTACTGCTTACCAAGCTCATAAAATCCTTTACATTCTCATACTTATAAATTTCAGCAAAGTCACCCTCCACTGATATGAGTTTGCAAACACTCTTCATTTTCTCTAATAGCACCGTAGACTGGTGTGTAGTAATTTCTTTGGTTTTCTTTCCTCTAAAAAATGTAAAAACCCAATATGTACCAATAGCACCTAAGAGTAATCCAAGAAACGTATCAAAAACATTATCCATTTTTCTTTCCTATTTCGCCTAAATGAGTAAACTTAAACCCTTTATCATATTTAAGTCCGTAACCAAAGATACGGTCCATGGCTATATGTATAAAAAGAATTGTACCGATTAATTCTACTATGGGTAACATAAAATAGGCACCTACGAAATACAATAGTATAGCAACAGCCCTATGATGGACTATATTATAACATAACGCACCAATCTTAGACCCTAACAGATAACCCAACATAGAAACATCTGGAGTTAATATCAACACAGGCAACCACCACCATTGATAACCCAATAAGCCAAACATAAATATACCCAGGCCCATTAAGGCAACTTCTTCTAATTTCAATACATTTTTCATGATTATTCTATTTTATAAAGTACTGGTCTACTAGGACTTGCATCGTTTTCAAAGGGAGCTACTTGTAGGTTTAAAAAATAGCTTCCATCAGCGATAGCATCCTTTACATAGATAAATTCCGTGATTGTTGCACCTAACCTTACCTCTCCATTAAAATTCCAAAATGCTTTGTGTGCTAATAATTGCCCATTATCTTTTTCTTTATCTACAGATGGCAAATCAATCAACAGATGGTCTACTCCCAAATCCCGAATGTATTCCATTGTATCCTCTAAAATGTATGGTGGGTTAGTATTTGAATATTGCCTTTTTATTTTAGAATTAGAATTCGGTATGGTACGAATTACAAGAGCATTAGGGGTTTTATCTTCTAGCAGCTTTTTTAGATGATTTTTGGTAATGACCAAATCGCCGTTCTCTTCTGAAGGAGCTATTGTAATAACCTCAGCCAAAAAGAAAAACTGATGTAAATTCTGGTTTACAGATTGATGCTCTTTAGATATATGCCCAACACATTCCGTATGTGTACCATGAGAATGCGGATTAAACCAAATGTCATAAAAATTAGTACTTGATCCTGCCGAAATACTACCTACAAAATCACCATTGGTATGTGGTTCAATTTTCGGGGCATCAATATACCAGGCATTTACATTTTCTTTATTACCTCTAACTGCAATCGAAATATCTAACGGTTTCGAAAGGTCAATATGGTATTCTTTAGTTTTATAGAATATGGTGGTCTTCATTTTACTACTGTCAATAGGTGTGCAGATGAGTGGTTGATGTAACCTTGTATTTTGAATTAAGAAAATTACAACTTTTTAAACGGTTCTTAATAAAGTTATTCAAATCGAGAAGGTTTTCTATTCCCAAGGTTATTTCAGATTGACCATAAACAAATCTGCCGCAATGCCGTCCGCCAAAAACATACCTTTCTTGGTGGTTCTAAGGGTTTCTTTATCTATAAACAAAAGATGTTCTTTAATAAATTTATCGGCTTGCAACAATGCATATTCCTTGAACTTTGGGCCAAATTCGGTTGCTATTCTATCTAAAGATACTCCCCAAATAGTTCTAAGGCCTGTCATTATATATTCGTTGTATTTATCTGTTGCAGAAAGGACCTCAACTTCCATAGGAACGATATCTTGCTCAATCGATTTAATATACTTCGGATTGTTGTTTATGTTCCACCCTCTACGTAATCCGTCAAATGAATGTGCTGACGGACCAATACCTATATATTTTTTCTGCTGCCAATAAGCGGAATTATTTTTTGAGTAATAACCAGGTTTTCCAAAGTTGGAGATTTCATAGCAATCAAATCCCGCAACTAAAAGGGTTTCGTTTAAGAGGTTAAAATGCTCTTGTGCTTCTTCATCACTGGCAGGTGAAACTAATCCTTTTTCTACAAATTTAGCAAGGGCGGTTTTAGGTTCTACGGTTAATGCATAACTAGATATATGCGGAATTCCGTATCCAAGAGCTTTATCAATATTTTCTTTCCAACGCGCTAAACTCATGTTGGGCATTCCATAAATTAAATCAATGGAAATATTATCGAAATATTGCCTTGCCAACTGCAAACTTTTTTCAGCCTCTGCAGCATTATGCGCCCTATTCATCAGCTTTAAATCCTCTTCAAAAAATGATTGAATACCAATACTTAATCGGTTTATAGAACTCGTTGCCAATTGCACTATTTTCTCTTCGGATAAATCATCAGGATTCGCCTCTAAAGTGATTTCAGGATTATCAATAACCTTATAATTCGCACGAACCGAATTCAATACTTGTTCAATTTCATCGGTTTGCAAAACGGATGGTGTTCCACCACCAAAATAGATTGTCTCAACAACCACGTTAGAAAACTCCGCCTTACGTAGTTCCAATTCTCTGCATAACGCCTTCACCATTGCCTCCTTCTTCCCCATAGAAGTAGAGAAATGAAAGTCACAATAATGACAAGCTTGCTTACAAAAAGGAATGTGAATATAAATTCCGCTCATTTTTTTAGTTTTCAGTAATCAGTTGCAGTTGACAGTAAATTACTCTGAGCCAAATTTTGTTGGGTTATTAATCATATAATTTAAAAGCTTACCTACTTCTTCACTATCGCTTTTTAACTCATCAAAAGTACCTTGGTCAATATACTCACACTTTAATGCAAATTCAAGCCATGTTTGTGTTTCTGAGTTTTCCGCATCACTATCGGTCAACTTACTTATAAAATGTTTAGGAAATCTTCTTTTTCGATAAGCTTCTGCAATATTAGCACTGACACTTCTTGACGAACGTCGCATTTGGTCAGTCAAAGAATACTTTTCCACTTTAGGAAACAACTTTGAAATATGAAAAATCTTCATTGCTAATGCAAAAGACTTCTTATAAGCCAATAAATCTTGAAACTGCATTTATTATTATTTATCTGTTCACTATTACTGCCTACTGAAACTGATTACTGAAAACTACTTCTTAACCCTTTTCTCATTCTGCTTCACAAAAGCATCCCAGCCAGTATAACTTTTACCTACTTCTACTCTACCCTCATTATAAAAATGACAAACGGCAGCTGCTAATCCGTCGGTACTGTCGAGATTTTTTGGTAATGTTTTTAGTCCTAATAAACTTTGTAGCATTTTTGCTACCTGTTCTTTACTGGCGTTTCCATTACCGGTAATTGCCATTTTAATCTTTTTAGGAAGGTATTCAGTAATCGGTATTTGTCGTGAAAGTCCCGCAGCCATGGCTACACCTTGAGCTCTACCTAATTTAAGCATCGATTGAACATTTTTACCAAAGAAAGGTGCTTCAATCGCAATCTCGTCTGGGTGGTACGTGTCGATTAACTCAATGGTACGCTCAAAAATGAGCTTTAATTTCGTGTAGGGATCGTTATATTTTTGAAGCAATAGCTCGTTCATTTGAATGAACTCCATTTTTTTTCCTACTACTTTAATGAGTCCGAAACCCATAATAGTTGTACCAGGGTCAATACCCAAAATAATTTTCTCGTTCGCCAAAATGCTTAGTTTGTATTTAATTGAACAGGTATTCGGTATTTGGTATTCACCGGAATCCCCCTTTTTAAAGCGGGTGCAAGTTTAGGAAGATTCTTTAAGCTTTGGGTAATGACTCCGTCAAATTCTGGCATTTGGGTTAATACCGAAGCATCTTTTTCTATATCGGTGACATTGATTCTACCCATCGTATCGATTACAAAAATAACCGCTGCCGTCTCACTTTCCTTATCGGTAAGTGTGAATTCAAAATCATTTAAGGTTTCTTGAAAATGAGAAATTAAAGTTTCCTCAAAGCATATCTTCTGTTCTGCTTTAGTTGCCGCTTCATCGCAGGTGTAGAAAAAGGGATAAGAGTCAACACTATTCCAATCTATATGACGCAATTCTTCGTTTATAAGCTCTTGAGTTCGTTTTTGTTTAGATTCAAATAACGAACAAGAACTTATACCAATAAAAAGAAGAAAGTATACATATCGTTTCATCACACCTGTTCTACGGGTGAAATTACGATTTTTTTGAGGAGTTCCTCAATCAATTAATATGTCGATAAGTAATACTAATCATGTTAACTATTCTATTGTAACTTAAATTGAACGGGGATAGAAAAAGGCACATTTACAGATTTACCGTCATTTTTTCCTGGAATCATGATTGGTAATTTTTTAATAATGCGTTCAACCTCATCTTCCAATAATTTATCTGGTCCACGCATTTTAATGTTTTCAATTACTCCTTCCGAAGAGATCATAAACATAGTGCTAACTCTACCTTCAATATTTGCGTCTTGTGCAGCCTGAGGATAATTAAAGTTTTTACTAATATGTAATTGAATTTTATCATTAAAACAAGCCCGTTTATCAGTAGCATCCTCACAGCCTGGGAAAATTGGAGCTTCATCCACAACGGCAAAAGGAACTTCACTTTTATTTTCAGAATCCTTATTTGAATCTTTTGACGAGTTTAAACCCAATTTAAAAGCTATTGGAATAGAGTAAGGTATACCGACCTCTTTTCCTTGATGTTTCGCTGGTTGCATTTTTGGCAATTTGCTAATAATTCGCATAACCTCGCCCTCCAATAATGGGTCGGGTCCCTTCATTACTAAATCAACAACATTTCCGTTCTCATCAATCTTAAAAATGATGTTTACCTTCCCTTCTATCCCTGCTTTTTGTGCCTCATCTGGATATGAGAAATTCTTACTAATATGTCGTTGCATCATTTCATTAAAACACGCTCTTTTATCAGCAACATTTTCACAACCTGGAAAAACAGGTACTTCATCTATCATTGAGAAATTTAAATCTAATAATGAATTTTCTCCGTTATTAGATTTTGGTTTCACCTCACAAGAGGTATAAAACAATATCCCCAACACCATAGGAATTAATAGTAAATACTTTAACTGCCAGACTTTTTTTGATTTTGATTTTTGTAACATGACGATTCGTTTTTTGATTAATGATTTTGTAAAAAATTGATTGATGAATGAAATATATTCTGTTTGAAAAACTTGCGATAATAACTGCTGATATTGCTCTGATTTGTCTTCTTTGGCTACATAAGCATCTGCAATAAATTCGTGCAATTCTGAAACTCGATTTTGATACACATATACTAAGGGATTGAACCAAGCGACAATTCGCATGAATTCAAAGAATAATAAATCCCAAGTATGACCTTGTCTTATATGGACCAACTCATGTTCAATAATGGTATCGTGTTTCATTTTTAGCACCTTGTCACCAATAAAAATGGATTTAAAAAATGAAAAGGCGATGCTACTATTTGTTATGATTACTTGTGTGAAATTTGGAAATTGAACCTGCTCACCATGCTTTTTCAATAGATATACTTGCCTTAGTTTTATTACGAAAAACAAAAGCGCAAAAAACATTCCTGAATAAAAAACACCTTCTTGCCAAGATAATTGCCAACCTGAGGGATTCTCAATAGTTACTCCTTGTGCTCCATTTAAATTCCATAAAAAATCAGGATACGCAGCAAAAGTTGGTGGTACTTGTTGCTTAAATGCTTTAATTTTTACCCATGGCAAAATCAGAGATAGTAAAAATGTACCTAGTAAATACACCCTATTCCATTGAAAAAAAGTTTCTCGCTTTAGAAAAAAGTCATAGATAACCAAAAAGAGTAATTGAAAGGCAATGCACTCAAGAATGTATTGTATCATGGCTTTTCCTTTTTAATTTCATTCAATACCGATTCAAGTTCAGACAAGCTCATATCATTTTTCTTCATAAAAAAAGACACCATACTTTTAAAAGAACCTTGAAAATAACCGTCTACTAGTTTATTAATAGACTGATTACTGTAATCGGCTTTTTGCACCAAAGGAAAATACAAGTACCCTTTCCCCTCTTGCTCATGATCCACAAAGCCTTTGCTTTCAAGAATACGTACTATGGTAGAAACCGTATTGTATGCCGGTTTTGGTTCAGGTAATTTTTCTATAACTGCCGCAACATTACATTTCTGTAATTGCCACACAACTTGCATAATCTCTTCTTCGGCTTTTGTCAACTGTTTCATTCAACTAATCTTTTAGTTTGATATTCAAATATAACTAAATATTTAGTTTGAACTAATTTTTTAGTTGAAAAAAATAATATTCGCTTATTCTCTTGTAACTTTAGAGAACTATATTAGTCTAATAAAAAGCACTTACTTTAAATTATGGATATATTCTTATTGATACTTGGCTTTATACTAATGCTTATAGGCATAATTGGCAGTTTTTTACCTATTCTACCTGGGCCGCCAATTAGTTGGATGGGGTTACTTCTACTTCATTTTACAAGCGCAATAAATATGACTTGGACGTTTCTAGGAATCACTTTAGCCATTGCTTTACTAGTTTTTGCCTTAGACTATGTGATACCTGCTATAGGAACTAAAAAATTTGGTGGCACAAAAGCTGGTGTAATAGGCACCACGGTTGGCTTGGTGGTCGCACTTATTTTTCCTGTATTCGGACCTTTCGGAATCATCATTTGGCCTTTTATAGGTGCTTTAGTTGGCGAATTGTTAAATAAGGCAGACAAAAAAACCGCTACGAAAGCGGCTTTTGGTTCATTTCTAGGGTTTTTAACCGGTACTTTTATGAAATTCTTGGTTGCCATTGTATACTTAGGCTTGTTCATTTCAGAAGCCTGGCAACACAAAGCTGCGCTATTTCCTTTCTTTAATTAACCTTATTCGTTAATCCAATCTGTTTTTGAAGCAATCGGATTTCGTTCTCCCTCGGGAAGGTTTCCGTCAAAATTCCCCATATAAAAGAATCCTAAACATTTTTCACCTTCGTCCAAAGTTAAAAACTCATCCATGAATTTTATGAGTCCTGGTGAAGACCAATAGCAACCTATACCCATTTCTGTACATAACAACCACATATTTTGAACAGCCATAGCTACTGCAGCCACTTCTTCCCATTCAGGTAAAGATTCCGTTTTATCTCGCTGCATACAAATAGCAATAACAGCACTTGCCTTTTGAGGATTCTCCTGAAGCTTTTTAATTTTTATCGCTTTTGGCCTAGGGTCTACCTCCTCATATTTCTTCGACAAGAATTTCCCTAATCGACTTTTGGCATCACCTTGAATTACTTTAAATCGCCAAGGTTCTGTACACTTATGGTTAGGTGCCCAGTTAGCAGCTTCAAGCACCTTTTCAATATCAGCTTGAGCAATGGGTGTACCATTATATTGTATTGGAAATACGGACCTTCTTTTCTTTATAATTTCAAATATCATATTCTCATTGTTCATTGTTCATTGTTCGTTGTTCGTTGTTCGTTGTTCGTTGTTCGTTGTTCGTTGTTCGTTGTTCGTTGGTTATCGTAACCAATGTAAAATTAAACCTTCGCAAACTCATATTATGTTAGGTAACTGCTAAAAAAGCTATTCCTTTTTACTGCCATTATCCTTCTAACAGCAACTCCATACAGTTTTTTAAAACAGGATTCGTATGTTCTTTTTTCCATATAACCGATAGTTCTGCACGCTGAGGAATATTCTTAAGTTCAATAAATTTTACCCTCATTTGAAATCCGTTCTGTAAAGCTGTAGGTACAATAGCTATACCCATGCGATTCTCTACCAATTTAAAAATTGTATGTGCATGAACCGACTTATGTGAGACTTTCGGTGCAAAACCTGCGTCTTTACAAATACTCATGATGGTATCGTAGTACAAAGGGCTATACGCTTGACTAAAAAGTATAAATTCCTCATTTACAAATTGATGCATTCCTTCAAATTCACGTGTCAACATTGGATATCTTTCTGGTAGTACCAATGAAAAAGTATCCCTAAAAACAGTTTTCATATTTAAAGTATTGGGCACACGAGAAACCCGTACGAAACCCATATCTAATTGATCATTAAGAACTCCATCTACCTGTGCAAAATTTGAAAGCTCTTCTAACGATGTTTTTACTTTGGGGTAATTCTCTTTAATTTTCAATAACAAATCTGGAATAATCTGTTGCATGGCCGAACCTAAGAACCCAATTCGCAATTCGCCACTATTACCATCGCCAACTAACTTTAATTGTCTTTCAACATTTTCAAGATGATTGAATATAAACTCAACTTCTTTCTTTAAATAATGACCCGCTGGTGTAAGCGAAACTTTTTTCTTGTTTCGTTCAAACAATTGCGTTTCAAGAATATCCTCCATTTGCCGTATTTGTCGACTTAGTCCGGGTTGGGATATAAATAATTTCTCTGCAGCTTTTCTAAAATGTAATTCATTCGCTACCGCAAGAAAATAATTTAAATGACGCAGCTCAAGTTGATTACTCATAGTTATGGATTGATGACAAAATTGATATTACCAAGTATTAAAAATAGGTATTAATTTTAATTAAAATTTTGAAACGCAAAAGCAATGAATAAACAGACTTTTAAACTAGGTGAAGATTGGCTTACCACTGGGAAGGCATTAGAAATTACTGAGAATAAAATTTCTGTAATTCTTTCTAATGAAACAGAGAAAAAAATAGAAAAAAGCTGGAGTATCGTTCAGAAAATAGTAGACAAAGGACATCCTGTTTACGGTATCAATACTGGTTTCGGGCCCTTATGCACTACCAAGATTTCAAAATCGGAAACGAATATTCTTCAAACCAACATTCTTCAAAGTCATAGTGTAGGTGTTGGTGACCCAATAAAGACAGACATTGCAAAATTGATGCTAATTCTTAAAGCACAATCCTTAGCAAAAGGCTTTTCAGGTATTGCGCTGAAAACCTTAAAAAGAATTATTTGGCATATAGAGAATGATGCTATTCCTATAGTACCTTCTCAAGGTTCAGTTGGTGCATCGGGTGACTTAGCTCCTTTATCTCATCTATTTCTTCCCTTAATTGGCATGGGTAAGGTGGAATATAAAAATGAATTAATTACAACAGCAACCCTGTTTGAAAAAACCGGACTCGAACCTATAGCGTTGGGTCCAAAAGAAGGTTTGGCCTTAATAAATGGAACACAATTTATTGCGGCTCATGCGGTAAAGGTAGTTTCGCAATTACATTCCTTATTAGCGCAAGCCGATATTATTGGCGCCATGATGATTGAAGGGTTACAAGGTTCTGTAAAACCTTTTTACAATGAACTTCATGCTTTACGCCCATTCAAAGGGAATATTCATGTTGCAAAAAGAGTGAAAAAATTATTGAAGGGTTCTGAAATTATGGAGGACCATGTTGATTGCGAAAAGGTACAAGACCCCTACTCCATTCGATGCATACCGCAAGTTCATGGTGCTTCTCGTACCGCTTGGCTACACCTAAAAGAACTGGTAGAAGTTGAATTGAATTCTGTTACCGATAACCCAGTAATTATTGATGAAGAACTGACCATTAGTGGTGGTAACTTTCATGGTCAGCCTTTGGCCATGGCATTAGATTACGCATGTTTAGCAGCATCGGAATTAGGAAATATTTCCGATAGAAGAATTTATTTAGCGCTCGAAGGTAATAGTCCCGGTGTACCTAAATTACTGATGAATGATACAGGCATCAATTCTGGTTACATGATTTTACAATATACTACGGCAGCCTTGGCAAGTGAAAATAAAGGACTCTGTTTTCCTTCAAGCGCAGATAGTATTCCGACATCCCTTGGCCAAGAAGACCACGTAAGCATGGGTTCTATTGGAGCGAGAAAAGCGTTGCAGGTTATTGGAAATGTCGAGAAAATACTGGCTATAGAATTGTTAACCGCAGCACAAGCATTTGAATTTCGAAAACCATTAAAATCTGGAGTTTTCCTAGATGAAGTTCATAATGCAGTACGTGAGAAGGTCGCCTTTGCTGTAAAAGACCGCATTTTCGCCGACGATATTGAAAAAGGAATTGAAATGATTCAGAATAAAACCATCATAAAAGTTGTAGATCGGGTTCAAAAGGAACACAACATTTCTTTAAAAACCAAATTTTCAACAGAATTCGAAGTATATTGAAAATATGGAAAAAGTAACATTAATAGGCCCTTTCAAACAAATTATTACCATGACCGGCATACCTTTAAAAGGCGCTGTTAAGGATAGTGAATTGCACATAGTTTCAGATGGCGGTATCATTATTACCGGTTCGACTATTACTAAAATAGGAGATTTTGAACTTTTAAAAGAAAGCGATAAAATTGCAGAAACCATAACCCTAAAAGGAAATCATGTTTGTGTACCGGGCTTCATCGACGCTCATACACATATTTGTTTTGGAGGGTCACGCGCAAAGGATTATGCTATGCGAAATGCAGGTAAATCTTATTTAGAAATAGCACATGCGGGTGGTGGTATTTGGGATACGGTTACGCAAACCAGAAAAGCAACACAAGAAGAATTGACCAAAAGCACCATAAAACTTGCTAATCGTCATTTAAAAAACGGCACTACTACTATCGAAGTAAAAAGTGGTTATGGTCTTTCTGTAGATGAAGAACTAAAAATGCTAAGGGCCATTAAAGAGGCTAATATTACTGCGTTGCCAGATTTAATACCTACATGTCTAGCTGCGCATATGCTACCTAAAGATTTTCAAGGAACAGAAACAGCATATCTATCAGAAATAGCAGAACGTTTATTTCCGATACTTAAGTCAGAAAAGTTGGCTAACCGTATTGATGCATTCATAGAAGAAAGTGCATTTTCAGCCCAAGACATTAAAGATTATTTTAATACAGCACGTGCTATGCATTTCGACATTACTGTTCATGCCGACCAATTTACGCCTGCTGGCAGTAAAGTAGCTGTCGATTATAAAGCACTTAGTGCTGACCATTTAGAGGCAAGTACGGATAATGAAATCGCGACACTAGCCAATAGCGATACCATTGCCGTTGCCTTACCAGGAGCTTCTATAGGGTTAGGATGTAATTTTACTTCTGCACGTAAATTATTAGATGCTGGTGCCGCTTTAGCAATAGCGAGCGACCACAACCCAGGTTCTGCACCCATGGGTGATTTACTCACCCAGGCTAGTATTTTGGGTACGTTTCAAAAATTGACGAATGCAGAGGTTTTATCAGGAATCACCTTTAGAGCAGCAGCCGCTTTAAACCTTTCTGATCGCGGAAAACTAGAAGAAGGGCTTTTAGCCGATTTTGCTGTTTTCCACAGTGATAACTACCAAGATATCCTCTACAACCAAGGTAACTTAAAACCTTGCATGGTTTGGAAGAAAGGTAACCTAGCTTATGACAAGCATAATTAGTTGTTAGTTGTTAGTTGTTAGTTGTTAGTTGTTAGTTGTTAGTTGTTAGTTGTTAGTT
>NZ_CAXBOU010000027.1:0-51106 GCF_963977385.1 uncultured Maribacter sp.
GTAAGTCATGCTCCGAATCGAAAGCAAATACTATCTATAGCTGAAAAACAATTAGCTATTAGAAATGCTCTGCGCTATTTTCCTACCGAATGGCATGAGAAACTAGCACCTGAATTCGCTGAAGAACTACAGGTTTTTGGGCGTATTTATATGTATCGTTTTCAACCCACGTACGAATTGTATGCTAGGCCAATATCTGATTATCCGGCTCATACTTCTCAAGCTGCTGCAATCATGCTTATGATTCAGAATAACTTAGATCCTGCAGTTGCACAACATCCTCAAGAACTAATTACATACGGTGGTAATGGAGCAGTTTTTCAAAATTGGGCTCAGTATCTGCTTACCATGCAATATCTATCGGAAATGACCGAAGAACAGACCTTGCATATGTATTCTGGTCACCCAATGGGCCTTTTTCCTTCATCAAAAGAAGCTCCTCGCGTGGTAGTTACAAACGGCATGATGATTCCGAACTATTCTAAACCAGATGATTGGGAGAAATACAATGCACTTGGTGTAACACAATATGGCCAAATGACAGCTGGTTCATTTATGTACATTGGGCCGCAAGGCATTGTTCACGGTACAGCCATAACAGTGATGAATGCATTTAGAAAAGTATTGAATAAAGATGAATATCCGGCTGGGAAGATTTTCCTAACCGCAGGTTTAGGCGGCATGAGCGGTGCACAACCAAAAGCAGGTAATATTGCAGGTTGTATTACCATTTGTGCAGAGGTTAATCCGCATGCAGCCAAAAAAAGGTTTGAGCAAGGTTGGGTAGATGAATTAATTCAAGATTTAGATTCACTGGTGATTCGTACAAAAGAAGCGAAAGGGAACAATGAAGTAATCTCTTTGGCATTTATTGGTAATGTTGTTGATGTGTGGGAGCGCTTTTATAAAGAAGATATTTATATTCATTTAGGTTCTGACCAGACATCTTTACATAATCCATGGGCAGGCGGATATTACCCTGTCGCACTTTCATTCGAGGATGCTAATGTAATGATGAATCAAGACCCGAAAGCTTTTAAAGCTAAAGTTCAAGAATCTTTACGTAGACATGCAGATGCCATTAACCTCCACACTAAAAAAGGAACTTATTTCTTCGATTATGGCAATGCCTTTCTTTTAGAAGCTTCGAGAGCTGGTGCCGATGTAATGGCAGAAAATAGTATTGATTTTAAATATCCTTCTTATGTACAAGATATTCTAGGACCAATGTGTTTTGATTATGGTTTCGGTCCGTTTAGATGGGTTTGTTCCTCTGGAAATTCTGAAGATTTACGAAAAACAGATGCTATTGCCCTAAGGGTATTAAAAGCAATAAAAGAAGAAGCTCCAGTAGAAATTCAACAACAGTTGCAGGATAATATTAAATGGATATCTGAAGCCGAACAAAATAAGTTGGTTGTAGGTTCTCAAGCCAGAATATTATATGCTGATGCGGAAGGAAGAGCAAAAATAGCTTTGGCCTTTAATGAGGCAATTGCTAATGGAGAGCTATCTGCCCCTATCATTTTGGGTAGAGACCACCATGACGTAAGTGGTACAGATTCTCCTTACCGTGAGACAAGCAATATTAATGACGGCAGCAAATTCACTGCCGACATGGCCATACACAATGTTATTGGCGATAGTTTTAGAGGTGCTACTTGGGTTTCCATCCATAATGGTGGTGGTGTTGGTTGGGGTGAAGTTACCAATGGTGGTTTCGGTATGGTGTTAGATGGTTCAAATGATGCAGAACGAAAGCTAAAAAACATGCTTTTCTACGACGTAAATAACGGGATATCACGCCGAAGCTGGGCCCGAAATAAAGAAGCAATGTTCGCTATTCAACGAGAAATGGAAAGAACTCCAGCTCTTAAAGTTACTTTTCCTAATTTAGTAGAAGACAAATATTTAGAGAATTTATTTTAATTAAATCTTGGCGTAAATTCCAAGCTTTAATAACTTACATTTTAACCCAAATTTGTTGATATTATATGTCAAATTACAAGCTTCCTAGAAAGGATAATTGGATTGGAAGGTCTTCTGACCAACAACTTTACTTGAATGAAAAAATTATTCTTTCGAGTATCAAATCACCATTTCAGTCTAACCAAAACAAGACTATTGCCCTATTAGGTTATAGTAGTGATGAAGGAGTACGCAGAAACCACGGCAGGGTTGGCTCATCATTAGGGCCTGATGCTATTCGAAAGCAATTGGGAAAAATGCCTAATCATCTTGCCAACAACAAGCGACTCATCGATTTTGGAAATCTAGAATGTACCGATGAAGATTTAGAAACACTACAAAGTGATTTATCAGTTGCAGTTAAATTCCTTTTAGAAAACAATGCAATTCCTATTATACTTGGTGGTAGTCACGATCTAGCTTATGGGCATTACAACGGCTTGTCTCAATATATACCAGAAGGCAAAACGATAGGAATCATTAATTTTGATGCCCATTTCGATTTAAGACCAAATACCAATGGTAATAACTCAGGAACACCTTTTTATCAAATAGCTATAGCGCATGAAGCAAAAAATGAATCTATAAAGTATATGGCCTTAGGTATTCGAAAAGATGCGAACACAAAAGACCTATTTGAATTTGCAGAGACCCATCACGCAAATTATTTACAGCAAAAATATTTTTGCATGACGTATTTAGAGCATGTAGAATTGCGACTCATGCAATTTATAGAAGATGTTGATTATCTCTACACTACTATTGATTTAGATGGTTTTTCTTCCGCTTATGCACCGGGCGTTAGCGCTTCATCGCCAATGGGTTTCTCACCAGACATTGTACTTAAAAGTCTTAAACTAATTCTTGAATCTGGTAAATTATTGGGGTTAGATGTGGTAGAACTGAATCCGAATTATGATGTAGATGACCAGACCGCTAAATTAGCAGCCTCTCTAGTTCATTATGTTATTCATAAAGTATAAGCGAAAACAAAAAAAGCCTCCCTTTATGGAAAGCCTTTCATTGGGTACTATCGGCATAAACCGATAAACACAATTGCCTCAAATATTCTTTGAGACACAACACAACGCCACAAAGATAATAAAGGTTTTTAAATAAATGTATAGCCTGTTAATTTCTTACAACAACTATTTTTCAACCAAATTTTATAAATCTTCATTATTATTAAAAAGTTGAAAAATCTGTTGTTTTTCACTTAGGTTAAATTGTTTGGAAGCAAACCAATCATGAATTTTAATTTTTTCATTTTCTATTTGGGCATTACGAATTGCTTTTAAAGAAACGATATGCCAATGCGAACCTTTATTACGTGAAACCGAATAGCCTACATCTTCCATGATATAAGATTGTTTTGGCCTATTAATAAGACGTACCCCATTTTTCAAAACAGCTAATGTTTCCGTTAAACGTACTACTTCAGAAAATGAGTACCTCGCAAAATCGTTGAAACCATTTTGCGCAACATTATAAAGTTTATCACCAATTTTAAGGTCATTCATAGCATAAAAAAGCTGCAAATTTAATGGGCTTAGGTTGGTAATGGAATTTTTAAGACGCTTAGTTATTCACAAAATGAAAAGAAGCAAGTAATAAGTAATGGATAATTTAAGCCATACCTTTCATGGTCAGTAAAGTAGTTACCCAAACAATTAAAGAAGATAAAAATATACCTATTGTATTAGCAACAAATGCTTTTTTTCTTTCAATCTTAAAAAGATAGCTAGCAATACTACCAGCATATACTCCAGTGCCAGGTACAGGTAGCATCACAAAAAATATAAGGCCGTAAAAACCGTATTTTCTTATTTTATCACCAGAACCTGTTTTAGCTCTTCTGGCGATATAAAGTGCACTTTTCTTGTAAAAATGCCATCGCAGCAATGATTTATTAACGGTATTCAAGAAGAACATCATTATAGGGAAAACTAAAACATTAGCTAAAAAACATACGCCAAGCACCAAATAAATATTCACACCATGTAAGAGACCATAGGGTATACCCACCTTGGCTTCCCCCAGTGGTGAGATGCTCCAAAGTGCTGCTATGATCAAATCTTTCAACAAATATCTATTTTAAAGGATTGCAAAATTACGTCCTTCTTGAAAAATTCTATGCCATTTAAATCATAAATAATGATGATTAACCAATTATCAAGATAAACAACTGTAATATTTTTAAACAACATTTTTTCGAGCAATTTCTTTTTCGATTTAATATGATAAAACTATCGTTGTAGCCAATAATAAATTGGTTATTTTTAAAAACTCACAACAACTACCAATATCATACCATATCATGAACAAAAACAATTCTAGAAGGTCGTTTATAAAACGTGCTTCACTTACCTCAGCTGCCTTAAGTACAAGTCCTTTTTTATTGGCGGCCTCAAATAATAAAAACCTAATTCTAAATCGAAACTATACTCAACAAGAGTTTAGTGCGAATGACCGAATAAACATTGCATTGATAGGGACGGGTATTCAGGGTATTTATGATACTCAGTCTGCCTTAAAAGTAGACGGAATAAATTTGGTTGCAGCATGTGATTTATACACCGGAAGACTTGAGCGAGCAAAAGAACTTTGGGGACAAGATATATTTGTAACCCGAGATTATAGAGAAATATTAAATCGTAAAGACATAGATGCCGTCATCATCGCAACACCAGATCATTGGCACCAAACCATAGTTGTTGCAGCACTAAATGCCGGTAAACATGTGTATTGTGAAAAACCTATGGTCCAAAATTTTAATGAGGGACAAGAAATTATAAAAGCTCAAAAAGACTCTGGAAAAATATGTCAAGTGGGTAGCCAAGGAATGTCTTCACTTGGTAATGAAAAAGCAAAACAACTTTATGAAGATGGCGCTATAGGTGATATCGTAATGTTAGACATGTATAATGACCGCTATTCTGCGGAAGGAGCATGGCAGTACCCTATTCCTACAGATGCAAATTCTAAGACCGTAGATTTCGATACTTTTTTAGGTAATGCTCCCAAAGTACCCTTTGAACCAAAACGTTTTTTTAGATGGAGAAACTATCAAGATTATGGTACAGGAGTTGCAGGAGATTTATTTGTTCATGCCTTTTCTACCCTAAATTATGTTATAAGTTCACATGGCCCCGACAGAGCTTTAGCTACAGGCGGACTCCGTTATTGGAAAGATGGAAGAGACGTGCCCGACGTTTCAATTACATTATATGATTATCCTAAAACAGAAACTCACGCACCATTTAATGCAGCTTTCCGTATTAATTTTATCGCTGGTAGTGGTGGTGGTGGTGGCTTTAAACTCATAGGCACAGAAGGTGAAATGGAAATTGGTCAAAACTCGGTAACACTAAACCGTTCAAAATTAGGTTTGACACCTGGTGGGTATTCCTTAATATCATTTACAGAGGAAATGCAACAAAAAATCAAAAACGAATATGCAGCTAAAAATTTAGAATCTAGAAGTTCTAGCCTATCAACTGGAACAACAACTTGGCAAGCGCCTCGTGATTACAAAGGTGCCCATTACGACCATTTCAATAATTTCTTTACAAGTATTAGAGGCAACGGCAAAGTAATACAGGATCCTAAATTTGGACTTAGGGCAGCAGGGGCAGCACTTTTAGCTAATGAAAGTTATTCAAGAGAACAACCAGTAAAATGGAACCCAACTGAGATGAAGTTAATGTAGTTTATTCTTCTTTCGCTTCGGCGAACTGAATGTGACGTTCTAAATTCTCCTCAATGGAGATAAAAGATTCTATACCACGTATACCAGTAATACTAAGAATTTTATCTTGATAGACTTGCTTGTAGTGAAAACTATCTCTAGCATGCATTTTTATAAAAATATCATATTTACCGGTTACGTGGTGTATTTTAACGACCTCTTCAATTTCATTTAACTTTTTCATGACCTTTTTGAAAAGGCTAATCTCTCCTAGAAATATACCTAAGAAAATAGTCATTTTCCACCCCATTTTAGCATAGTCTAAACTAAGGGTTGCTCCAGTAATCAAACCCATTTCCCGCATTTTTCGCATCCGCATGTGAACGGTTCCTGGAGAAATAATTAATTTCTTCGCAACATCTGTATAAGGAGTTTGAGCATGTTCCGCCAAAATATTTAATATATTAAAGTCTACGTGATCTAACTTATTCCTCATCTGTTACGATAACTTAAAATCTTATATCAATCGAAGAACAAACACCTATTGCGCTATTATAGGTATATTTCCTTTTTTAACAAATTTAATTCATAGTTATGTAATTTTTGATAATTATATAATAATAAAAACATCTGATATTGAGGTTTTACTTATAATTCATTAATCATTTTGAAGATTACACAAAAAGTATGTTCATACTATTTCAGGTAAAGCAATTGCTTGATATTTTATACACCGCACCTTAGCATCACAGCCTAGTTTATTCAAGACAAAAGGCCCCAAACCATAAACTCCGTTTATCAAAAAGTTTGGATAAACGGAGTAATGAAGCAAAAAAAGCATATTTCTAATAAGTCTCTTTCATCCAATCGTACGGTTTTCTATTCATCCAAAGACCTCTAGTGAAATCAGGAAAATCTTGAGGCTCTCCATTATTTGCAATAGAAACCTCAGAAAGCGGTGTAACAGCACTCCAAGCAGCAGCATCATAAGCATCTAGCGGCGGAGCGATATTTTGTTTCGCAGATTCTATAAACGAATTCATTACAAAGAAGTCCATACCACCATGACCAGCATCTAAAGCATATTCGCCATACTTTTTCCAAAGTGGATGGTCATATTTTTCTAACCATGGTTGAGCTTCGCCCCAAGTGTGAGGTTCTGATTGACCATCAACATAAATTCGATTTCCGTCCACTTCCCAAAGTCCGTTAGCACCTTGAACCCTAAACCCTAAAGAGTAAGGTCTTGGTAAATTACAATCGTGGGTAATAATAATAGTTTCGCCATTAGCCGTATTTATAGTAGACGTAATTACATCGCCCTGTTTAAATTTTACCTTGGCATTCGGATGTTGCTCACCACCTTCCTTTACAATGTAATTATGTAAGCCTATACCTTTTGAAGCATGGGAAGTCATGGATACAAAACGATTGCCTCTATTTATATCTGCCATAACAGCAATTGGCCCAAGACCGTGTGTTGGGTAAACATCTGCATTTCGTTTTACAGAATGTTCGGTTCGCCATTTAGATTCAGAAATACCTTTCTCACCAAATTCAACTCCTTTACCATAAGCCGTTTTTCCATCATTAAATTTCACATGTCTTAGATCATGTTGATAGCCACATCTAAAATGAACCAACTCCCCAAAAACATTTTGCTTCACCATATTAAGTACCGCCAAAATATCTCTACGGTAATTCACATTTTCTAAAATCATCATATGGGTACCACTACGCTCATGCATATTAACTAAATCCCAACATTCTTCTAATGTATTAGATGCAGACACCTCTACCCCAGCATATTTTCCTGCTTCCATAGCATCTACAGTCATACGGGTATGCCAAAGCCACGGTGTCGCAATTACCACTGCGTCAACATCTGCTAAGGCCAAAAGGTTCTTATAATCCATATCATTGGAACCGAACACTTTCGGAACTTTTCCTTTTGCCTCTGAGATATGTTTTTTAGCTATCGCTATTCGTTCTTCATCAACATCACAAATAGCAGTTATATTCACATCTTTTCGCAACAACAGGTTTTGTAAGTGATTAGTACCTCGTAGTCCGACACCAATCAATCCAACATTCAATTTATCTGCAGCGCTAAACCTATTTCGGGCAAAGCCTGGTACTGCAACTAATCCCATACTTGCAATTGATGCCTTCTTAATAAAATTTCTTCTTGAGCTCATATTAAAAAAATTTGTAAGCTTTGAAAATATAAAAACTACTTGACTAATATTAACTAATTATCAATTTTAATGGTGATACATCAAATTTGAAAGGTAATTTTTAATAGCATTTCATACTTTTGACATATAAATACAGAAATCATGACATTACTTTTAATGGCTGCCGGTAGCGGTAGTAGATATGGAAAACTAAAACAATTCGATGATTTAGGTCCTAACGGTGAATTTTTAATGGAATTTGCTATTTATGATGCCATTCAGAACAATTTCGAGCAGGTTGTAGTCATCACTAAAAAAGAAAATGTTTCTTTTTTAGAAGAGCACCTTTCATCTAGATTACCAAAAACTATAAAATTAAATGTTCTAGCACAAGAGCTTACTGATTTACCTGAAGGAGTAAGCTTTACTGGTGAGCGTAAAAAACCTTGGGGTACGGCGCATGCTGTTTGGACGGCAAGAAATGTAATCAATGGCCCATTCGTAGTTATTAATGCTGATGATTTTTATGGCCAATCTGCATACAAGAGAGCAGCCGATTTCATGAAATCAGACGATAATGCTTATGCACTTTTAGGATATACATTAAAAGATACCCTATCTGAACATGGCTCAGTTTCTAGAGGTGTTTGTGAAGTAAATGATGATAATTTAGTTTCTGTTCAAGAGCGACTTAAACTAGTTCAAAAAGAAGATAAAATTGTTGATGAGGATACGAATTTAGATTTCACAGGAGATGAGCAGGCTAGTATGAACTTTTGGGTTTGCAGACCTTCCATTTTTGATAAGATAGAATCTGAATTCCGATTGTTCTTGAAAGATGAAGATCGTATTGCGAACAGTGAACTTTATATCCCATTAATGATACAAGAGATGCTACAGGCAAACGAGATAGAAGTAAAATGTATACCTTCTGGTGGAGATTGGTTCGGTGTTACTTATGCAAGTGACAAGGAAAAAGCAATGAATAGCCTTAAGGAAAAATCTGACTCAGGAAAATATCCTGCTCCTATTTGGAACTAACCTTCTTGAAGTTATAATGAAAAACCCCGTTAGAACATATGTTCTAACGGGGTTTTCTTTGGTCTAAAATGGGGTAGACTAAAAAGAGTCCAATCTTTAGAGATTGGACTCTTTTACGAGAACACTATATGAAAATGAAAAAATTTTAATTCGTTTTTTATAACACAGTAAACTTACAAGGAAGGTTAAATATTAAAAACAAATTGATGTCAACCTCTTATATTTTGTTGTCAGATGGGCTATTTTTGTTGTGAACTCAAATCATAGCTATGAAAATTCGAATAAAAGGAGATTCCATTCGGTTTAGATTAACCCAAACTGAAGTAAAAGCACTTTCGAAAAATGGGAAGATATATGATAGCACTAATTTTGCAAATCAAAAATTTAATTACGGTGTTGTTCTAAATAAAACTATTAACCATCTAGGTATTCGTTTTGAAAACAATACCATCATATTAGAAATGCCAGAATTAAATGGTAAATCTTGGTACAAGAACGACATCATTACTTTTGACCATACGTTCAAAACATCGAATGAAAACGAATTATTCTTACTTCTAGAAAAAGATTTTACCTGCTTGGATAATACCAGTGAGGATCAGTCAGACAATTACCCAAATCCGAAATTAAGTTAAATTTTCACTTCCGCATTTTAAATGCCATTTTGAAAAAGTTACTTTTTAACAAAAACAAGTCAAAGATTTACCATTACAATTCCTAAGTTTAAGCTATGGAATCAAAATCGCAACGTAAAGTATCTTTTAGAGGTTCAGAAGATTTTCTTGATATTGAATTAAAAGAACCTGTTACACATGCAGCAGGTTATTTAGGTGTGCGTGAAGCATTAAAACATACTTTTAAGGAAATGGGCGTTCTTCGTTCGATGCGAACATTGTTGAGCATGAATCAGAAAGATGGCTTTGATTGCCCTAGTTGTGCATGGCCAGACCCAGAACATCCTTCCCCTGTTGCTGAATATTGCGAAAATGGAGCAAAAGCTTTAGGCGATGAAGCAACAACAAGCCATATTGGCGCAAATTTCTTTCAAAAAAATTCCGTTGAAGAATTATCTCTGTTAACCGATTTTGAACTCAATAAATTTGGGCGTTTAATAGAACCTATGGTTCTTAAGCCTGGTAGTATTCATTATGAGCCAATTTCTTGGCAAGGAGCTTTCGGCCTTATAACAGACGAACTTAAAAAGCTTAGCAATCCAGATGAGGCTATTTTCTATACTTCTGGAAGATCAAGTAACGAAGCTGCATTTTTATATGGCATGTTCGCGCGTGCTTTAGGAACAAACAATTTACCTGATTGCTCAAATATGTGCCATGAAAGCAGTGGTGTTGCACTTGGCGAAACGCTTGGTATCGGTAAAGGTTCTACGACATTAGAAGACCTTTACGAAGCTGAAGTAATACTTATTGCAGGGCAAAACCCTGGTACGAATCATCCTAGAATGTTATCTGCCCTTGAGAAATGCAAACAGAATGGCGGTAAGGTTATTAGTATAAATCCTCTCGAAGAATCAGGATTAGTAAATTTTAAAAATCCACAGCATATAAAAGGTTGGATTGGCGGTGGCGAAGACATGGCGGATATTCATCTACCTGTCAACATAAATCAAGATATCCCTCTAATCAAATTGATATTAAAGAAATTAGCGGCATTAGATCAAGAGCATAAAAATGTATTTGACCATGATTTCATTCAAAAATACACAAACGGGTATGATGCGCTTATTTCTGATTTAGACAGCCACACTTCTGAAGAACTCTTGCAAAAAACAGGCGTATCTGAAGATAAAATAAATGAAACCGTGGCGCTTTTAGCGAATAAGTCCAAAATTATCGTTTGTTGGGCTATGGGTCTTACCCAACATAAAAACGGAGTAGAAAATATTCGCGAATACGTAAATCTTTTACTACTTAAAGGTGCGATTGGAAAACCCAATGCAGGTACTTGCCCTGTTCGCGGACACAGTAATGTACAAGGCGACCGTAGTGTAGGCATACAGCATTTCGTTGATAAGGATATGAACGAGCGAATAAAAAAATACTTAGGTTTTACGCCACCAGGTCATGAGGGTGTAGATGTTGTTGGCTCTATGAAAGCTATGCATGATCGCAAGGCTAAAATTTTTATGTGTCTCGGCGGTAATTTTCTTATGGCCGCATCAGATACGGAATATACTGCGAAGGGCATTCAAAATTGTGACCTAACCGTGCAGATCAGTACCAAACTGAACCGAACACATTTGATCACTGGCAAAACTGCATTAATACTACCAACTATCGGCAGGTCTGAAAAAGACATGAAAGATGGTAAACCCCGTCATTTTACGGTAGAAAATAGCATGGGTAGAGTAAAAAAATCAAAAGGTATTTTAAAACCTGCGTCTGAATCCATCATGAGTGAGCCTGAAATTATTGCCAATCTCGGCCACGCTTACTTTGGTGAAAACCATTCTATGAATTGGAAATCTTTAGGTGATGATTATGAATTGATTAGAACTCAAATAGACCAAGTAGCAAAAGGTTTTAGTAAAACCAAAGAGCGTTCTGAAGGTGCAGGGTATTACTTACCCAATAATGTGCGTGATTTAGATTTTAGTATGCTACCAAATGGTAAGGCACAAATAACCATCAACAAATCACCGGTACATGAGCTAGCAAAAGATGAATACATGCTAATGACCATACGCTCACACGATCAATTCAATACCACCATTTATGGTTTAGATGATCGTTACCGAGGTGTATACAATGCAAGACGAGTTATTTTTATGAATATTGATGACATGAAAGCAGTCGGTCTAAAAAAATTAGATATTGTTGATATTACAAGCACCTATGATACTACCGTAAGGGTCGCACATAATTTCAAGATTGTACCATACAATATACCTTCAGGTAATTTGGCTTCTTACTTTCCTGAAACCAATGTTTTGGTACCCTACAATCACTTTGCCGAACGTAGTAAAACACCCATTAGCAAATCTATCAAAGTAAGGTTGGTAAAGAAATAGTTAATAAAAATAGACTTCACTGTACATAGTTTAACAAAATCATAACCCAAACATAAGTTACTAGTAACCCTTTTATAAATAGAAATAGTGAAACTTTACACTCATAAGTTTCAGACTATGAAATCTATTAAATTGGTCTTTTTCAATATTGCCTTTCATGCAAAATATTTCAAGCTTAAGGCCTCTTTACTTCTCTTTAAACTTAAGAAAAAGGAATCTGTAATTAACATATGAAGAAAAGACCAGTTGATATTGTGGTGATATCGGATGTTCACTTAGGAACGTATGGGTGCCATGCAAAAGAACTTTTAAAATATTTAAAATCTATAAAGCCAAAAGAGGTTATTTTAAATGGGGATATTGTAGATATATGGCAATTTAGCAAACGCTATTGGCCAAAATCACATATGAAAGTGGTGAAACTTTTACTTGAATGGGTTGCCAAAGGTATTCCCGTTCATTACATCACGGGTAACCACGACGAACTTCTGAGAAAATTTTCGGGCAATAGTATGGGGTCTCTTACTATTGTCAACAAAATGGTAATTCCTTTAAATGGTGAAAAAGCATGGATTTTTCATGGCGATGTATTTGATGTAACTATGCAACACTCTAAATGGGTAGCCAAGTTAGGAGCAAAAGGATACGATTTTCTAATCGTATTGAATAGAGGAATTAATTTTATCAGCAAAAAAATAGGCAAAGGCCCCATTTCGATGTCTAAAAAAATAAAAAACGGAGTAAAATCTGCCGTAAAGTTCATCAACGATTTCGAACAAATAGCGGCAGAAATAGCTATTGAAAATGGTTATGATTATGTGATATGCGGACATATTCATCAACCTGAAATTCGAAAAATAAAGACTGATAAGGGTGAAGTTACTTATTTAAATTCTGGGGATTGGATAGAGAATTTAACCGCTCTAGAATACCACAAGGGAAAATGGAAACTATATTCCTATTTAGAAGATAAAAAGGTAATTGACCATTTGGAAGACATTACAGAAGAAACCTTTGTGTTAGAAAAAGCCGAACTATTTCAAAGTCTTTTAGAGGAGTTCAGAATAAGTGGAATGACACAACAGAGCAAATGAAAGTTTTATATGCAATTCAAGGAACGGGTAACGGACATTTAAGTAGGGCTCGAGATGTTATACCAGCGCTTTTAAAACAAAATGTAACACTAGACTTATTAGTAAGTGGTATACAGGCAGACATTCAATTACCATATCCTGTAAAATACCAGTTAAAAGGTCTAAGCTTTATTTTCGGAAAAAAGGGAGGCGTAGATATGTGGAAAACCTATTATAGAGCAAATTCGTTACGCTTACAAAAGGAAGTCAAAAGTATACCCGTTGAAGAATACGATTTAATCATCAATGACTTTGAGCCTATTACGGCGTGGGCCTGTAAATTAAAACATAAACCGTGTTTCAGTTTTAGCCACCAAGCAGCAGTTCTTTCACCGAGAGCACCAAAGCCTAAGAAAAAGGACCCTCTAGGAAAATGGATTTTAAATAATTACGCACCAACAAGTCATCAATTTGGTCTTCATTTTAAATCGTATGAATCTGGCATATTTACACCAATAATAAGAAATGATATTCGGCTTGCTAAAATCTCCAAAGGAGACCATTATACGGTTTACCTACCGTCTTATAGTGATGAAAAATTATTTAAATTTCTATCTAAAGTGAAAGGTGTTCAATGGGAAGTATTCTCTAAACATAATAAAAAGGAGCATACGAAAGAGAACATTAATATAAAACCGATTACCAATGAAGCCTTTGTAAAAAGCATGGCCTCAAGTAAGGGAATATTATGTGGTGCCGGATTTGAAACTCCCGCAGAAAGCCTTTTCATGCAAAAAAAACTTTTGGTGATACCTATGAAAGGGCAATACGAACAACAGTGTAATGCTGCTGCCTTAGCACAAATGGGTGTTCCGGTCATAAAATCCTTAAAAAATAAGCATTTAGTTAAAGTTCAACATTGGTTAGACACCGACACCGTAGTTCCTGTAGACTTTCCGGATATCACCGATAAAATTGTATCCCAGCTTTTGAAAGAATCTCAAAAGAAATATTAAAAAAATTCTCCTATTCCATTGAAAAACCAAGAAGAACCCTTTTTGAACGCATCAGATTTTGGTAAAGATTTTACATGGGGAGTTTCAACTGCAGCTTATCAAATTGAGGGCGGTCATAATGCCCAAGGTAAAGGCCCATCCATATGGGACAATTTTACGACGAAACCAAGAGCGATTTACAACGGTGATAACGGCAATATCACTTGCGATTTTTTCAATAAGTATAAAGAGGATATTTTATTAATGAAATCAATGAACATTGATAATTTTAGATTTTCAATTTCTTGGTCACGAGTTTTACCCAATGGTGTTGGAGCTGTAAATAGTAAAGGACTCGATTTCTATAATGATGTAATCAATTTTTGCTTAGAACAAGAAATCACCCCGTGGGTTACCTTATATCATTGGGATTTACCACAGTCATTAGAAGAACGAGGAGGATGGACCAATAGAACTGTTGTCGAATGGTTTTCAGAATTCGTTACCGTTTGTGCTAACGCTTTTGGCGACCGTGTTAAAAATTGGATGGTTTTAAACGAACCCATGGTTTTTATAGGAGCTGGGTATTTCTTAGGGGTTCACGCACCAGGCAAGAAAGGCTTAAAGAATTTTTTACCTGCTGTACATCATTCCGTTCTATGCCAAGCCAAAGGTGGTAGATTATTACGCAAGCTGGTACCTCAAGCACATATAGGCACTACTTTTTCATGCTCACACATAACTCCTTTTAGAAAAAACAGAAGAGATAAGGCAACAGCCATAAAAGTTGATGCCTTATTGAACCGACTTTTCATAGAGCCCGCACTAGGCTTAGGATATCCAATAAAAGAAGCTCCTATCCTAAAAAAATTACGCCCATATATTCAGCCTAATGACATGGAAGATTGCAAATTCGATTTTGATTTTATAGGTATTCAGAACTACACCCGCGAAAAGGTTAAGTACAGCATATTTGTTCCTTACTTAAGAGCTAAAATTATTAGGGCAGGTAAACGGAACGTCAAAACTACGTTGATGGATTGGGAGGTTTATCCACCTAGCATATATCAAATGATTAAAAAGTACAGTGTATACCCTCAAATAAAAAAAATAATGATTACTGAAAATGGTGCTGCTTTTGAAGACCATGTGACGAATGAAAATATTGAAGACAACGACCGCCGTAACTTTCTACAACAATATTTAGGTCAAGTTTTAAAAGCAAAAAAAGAAGGATTAAATATTCACGGTTATTTCGTTTGGACATTTACCGACAATTTTGAGTGGGCAGAAGGTTATTATCCAAGATTCGGATTAGTTTATGTTGATTTTAAATCTTTAAAAAGAACCATAAAAGCATCTGGACAATGGTTTGCCAAATTTTTATCAAACTAAATAATTAGGCATAAAAAAGCCGATGTTCCCATCGGCTAAGCTTTATCAAAAAACATGCACACATCTTACCAGTGCAATTCAAAGGTAGATTGAGATTAATCAATACATGTTATCGCTATTAAAGCAAATTGTTATCTTATTGAAAAGCCGGCATACCCGTAATATCGGCACCCGTAATCAATAAATGTATATCGTGAGTACCTTCGTAAGTAATAACACTTTCTAAGTTCATCATATGCCTCATAATGCTATACTCGCCAGTTATACCCATAGCACCTAAAACCTGTCTTGCTTCCCTTGCTATTTTTATAGCCATTTCAACATTATTCCTTTTAGCCATTGAAATTTGTGCCGTAGTTGCTTTCCCTTCATTTTTCAATTGCCCTAAGCGAAATGCCAATAATTGAGCCTTGGTGATTTCGGTAATCATTTCAGCTAATTTCTTTTGTTGTAATTGTGTAGCAGCAATAGGTTTACCAAATTGAACTCGTTCTTTTGCATAACGTAAAGCAGTATCATAACAGTCCATGGCCGCACCGATGGCACCCCATGAAATTCCATATCTAGCAGAATCTAAACAACCTAATGGCGCTCCTAATCCAGATTTATTAGGTAATAAATTTTCTTTAGGGATTTTAACATTATCAAAAATCAATTCTCCGGTTGCCGATGCTCTCAACGACCATTTGTTATGCGTTTCAGGAGTTGTAAAACCCTCCATACCACGTTCAACAATAAGACCATGTATACGACCTTCTTCATTCTTTGCCCATACTACTGCAATATCACAGAAGGGTGAATTTGAAATCCATAATTTAGCACCGTTCAAAAGATAATGGTCACCCATATCTTTGTATTTGGTTTCCATACCGCTTGGGTTAGATCCATGGTTTGGCTCAGTTAAACCGAAAGAACCCATCCATTCGCCAGAAGCCAATTTTGGTAAATATTTTTTGCGTTGCTCTTCAGTACCGTAAGTAAATATTGGATACATAACTAGAGAAGATTGTACCGATGCCGTTGATCGCACCCCACTATCCCCTCTTTCAATTTCTTGCATGATAAGTCCGTAACTGATTTGGTCTAATCCAGCACCACCATATTCTTCAGGAATATATGGGCCAAAAGCTCCAATTTCTGCAAGACCACCAATTATTTGCTTTGGGAATTCTGCTTTTTGCGCGTATTCCTCAATTATTGGCGACACATCTCTTTTTACCCATTGCCGTGCTGCATCCCGTACTAATAGATGTTCTTCAGAAAATAAGTCATCTAAATTATAATAGTCTGGTGCTTCAAATAAATCAGGTCTCATAACATTGCTTTTATCAAAGATAATTAAAGAAATATAACATTAGATAAGCGTATAGTTACATTTTTAAATAAAAATCTTTTGTTAGATTTATGTAGTTAGTTGTATACTCATGTCGTTCTTTCTCAATGGTTAGACCCACCACTTCACATTGTTTTTCTTCCCTAATGAACTCCAACAACACTCGTTTCACTTCAGCAGTAGGGTTACCTTTCACATGCATGCAACTACTTAAAAATAACTGAAAGGATGCTGCCATTCGTATAAAATTATCCTTTTCTTTAAAAGGAATTATCGTAGAAAAGATTCCATTTTTTGACATTAATGCAGAAACCCCTTTTAAAAGTTCATCGAAAGGTAAAAATTCGTTTTGTCTCGCTTGATCTCTTTGTAAACTGCCTGAGGTTACGGTTTCAGAATAAAATGGCGGATTACAAACAATTAAATCATATGTATCTTCTATTTCTTCAATGAACTCATCTAATCCGGCATGATAGCAGTAAAGCCTATCTCCCCATAAAGAACCTTCAAAGTTTTCTACACATTGCTCATAAGCATTAGAATCAATCTCAATGGCATCAATGACTTCCGCATTGCTTCTTTGGGCCAACATTAGAGCAATGACGCCCGTACCTGAACCAATATCCAAAATAGTTTCGGGAGAATTACGTACAGTAGTCCAAGCACCTAACAAAACTCCGTCTGTACCTAATTTCATAGCACAACGGTCTTGACTGATTTCGAATTGTTTGAATTTAAATGGCTCACTCACAATAGCATCTATTTTGAATCGGTCAATAACTTATAGTCCTTACTCATTTAAATCATTCAAAATTCTAGCTTTTGCTTCGTTCAAATAGCTTCTACCGATAGTATATCGTATGCCGCCTATTTCAACACTATTACCCTCAACTACACTAACCTTATCGACCGCAATAGTATAAGACCTATGAATACGTATAAAATTATCGCCAGGCAGTTCATCAGTGAAACTACTTAAAGTTCTATGTATTATATATTTTGCTGTAGGTGTAATAATTCTGATATAATCTTTAAGACTTTCTATCACCATTATTTCACAAAGAAATATCTTCTGCAATTTCTTTTTATCGACCTTAACAAAAATAGAAGGCTTTTCATCTTTGTCGTTTGCCACTTTGTTAGCCCCTTGTTTTAGACCAATTACCCTATCTACAGATTTAAAAAATCTTGGTAGTGAAATTGGTTTTACCAAATAATCTATTGCTTCAAGTTCAAAACTTTTAAGTGCATGCTCTTCGTGAGCCGTAGTCATAATCACAAATGGCTTTTTGTGAATCGTGCTTAAAAACTCTAACCCATCAAGATAGGGCATGTTGATATCCAAAAACATAATATCGACTGTATTATCTCTTAAAAAAGCAGAAGCATCCATAGCATTAGAAAATGTTCCTTCTAACCGCAACTCTTTAACCCGAAGAATATAATTTTTAATCACATTAACAGCCAACGGTTCATCATCTACTACAATCACTTTCAACATCATAATACCTTAAGCTTTAAAATAACATTAAACATTTTATCCTTTTCGAAAATTAATAACTCATAATCGCTTTTAGCATACCCAAGGTCTAAACGTTTTTTTACATTAGAAAGTCCAATTCCGCCAGATTTTACAGGATATTCTAATTCTTTTTTGGCATTAGGAATGGAATTAGCGACCTTGAAATTCATAAAACCATCTTTGACTTGCAACTCAATATCAATTTTCATTTCACCAATATTTTTGCTTGCACCATGTTTAAAACAGTTTTCAACTATTGGAATTAACAACATTGGCGGAATTTTACAATTCTCAAGATTTCCGGATATTTTCATATCTACCTCAAGACTATCGTCAAATCTAATCCGCTCCAAATCTATGTAATTCCTAATACAATTCATCTCACTCGTTAAATCTTGTCTTTGTTTTTTAGTGGCGTATAGTAAATACCTCATAAGTTCTGATAATTTGAGGATTACTTCAGGAGCCTGATCCGACTTTTCTAAAGTCAAGGAATATATATTATTAAGGGTATTAAAGAAAAAATGAGGCGAGACCTGAGACCGTAAAAAACGTAATTCAGTTTTCAATTGCCTCTTTTCTAAATCATGAAGCTTACTACTTTCACGCAACCAATCGACCGTTAATTTTATAGCTGTAAAAAAGGAAATAACATACACTTCACCAATCATTGTCTGTACAGCATACCCAATGGTCAGTGTATCAATAATTTCTTGTGCCTCTGGCATTACATCTGTACTTACCAAATAATAGGTAAGATTATACTTTAGCAATAGCATCACGAATAAAGCCAAAAGTATGTAAACAGTATATTGAAAATATTTCTTAGTGTAAATAAATTTTGGCATCAAATAATACGCATTCAAATAGGCCAAAAACATATGAATAGGAAAACCTAATAAATTCGTTTTTAAAGAAAGTAAGAAATCATCGTGAATGAAACTCCAACGAAAAGTGTTGAATACAAAGTAAATTGACCAGAATAAAATATGATGCAAGGGTTTAATATCGCTATTGCCCAAAAATTCTGGCTTGCGTAAAAATTTCATTATCCTAATATTCATAGACAATAATTACTGCTTTTTTTATTACACAATTGACGTTGGGCATCAATCTGAAGTTGTTAGGCTAAAATTATTCACGGTTACAATAATTATGAAAATATTCAAGATTATTTTAGAAATGGAAGATAAAGCTATTTGTTGCTAAAAGTAATTAAAAACAACAATAGGCCTATATTCATATAAAAAATAGATTATTTTACAAGGCAGCAATTAAATTTAAAGAACTTGTAAAACAACATTACCAACCTAATCAACCATTTGTGGCATGGCCCAATTTCAAAACAAATCGCTAAAAACCAAAAAGACAGTTGCCGTGCTATTGTTTCTTTTGTATTTAGGAAGTATTTCTCTTATAGCTCAAAAAACGCCTCAAACTTATATTGCCAACAATATCATAGAAACGTTAATAATTGATGGTAAAATGGATGAATCATCTTGGCAAAATGCTAAATGGTCCAACAAATTTATAGATATTGAAGGTAGTAAAAGTGCAACCTATGAAACCAAGGTTAAAATGTTATGGGACGACACTAACCTTTACTTTTTTGCCGAAATCAAAGAACCCCATGTATGGGCCACATTAAAACAAAAGGATACTATAATCTTTTACAATAATGATTTTGAAATTTTCATTGACCCTGATGGCGATACTCACAATTACTATGAGCTTGAACTAAATGCTTTTAACACCATATGGGATTTATTTTTATCGAAACCATATAGAAACAATGGCTATATACTTGATGGTTGGGATTTTAAAGGAATAAAATCTGCCATCCAAGTTAATGGTACATTGAATAATGCTTCAGATATTGATGAAGGCTGGACCGTTGAAATTGCCATACCATGGTCTTTTACCACCGAACCCGGAGGAACAACAAAAGTTCCCGAAAACGAATTCTGGAGAATTAATTTCTCTAGAGTTAATTGGTCTTTTGATATCGAAAACGAAAAGTACAGTAGAAAAAAAGATGCATCCGGTAAGTTTATGCCCGAAAACAATTGGGTATGGTCACCTCAAGGTGTTATCAATATGCATGAGCCTGAACATTGGGGCTATGTCTATTTTGCTAAAAATTCAAAAACCAAACTACCTGACTTCACAATTCCTGAAGATGAGCACATTAAATGGTATCTATATGAATTATATAGAAATCTTAAGAATGAAGAAATAGGCGAAAAAGGATGGACCACAATAGATGGCCAACTTCAAAAAGAACCAATATCTATTTTGAATAAATCAATTTCACCTGTTTTAGAAAAAAATAATTTCGGATTTGACATTTGGGTCAAAAGCCCGTTTACAAATAAAAAATTGGTTCTACATAATGATGGAAAATTCGAAACTTACAATGATTAAACAAACTAACCTTTTAAAAATATTAGCTCTATTCATCTTTGTAATTACTACTTCATGTGATTTAAAGAAGGAAACAACAGAACCTAACACCACCGCAAGTACAGCTAAAATTAGCGAAGAAGCATTTAAATTATGGACTTGGATTACTGCCGAAAAAGATAGGACAGACAAATCTTTTGATGAAGAATTTGAAAAATATAGCAAGAATGGTATTCATGCCATTTTAATAAACACTTATGGCGACCCTGCTTTATTGACAAGGCTAGTACCTATTGCAAAAAAATATAATCTTGAGGTACATGCGTGGATGTTTACAATGAACAGACCAGGCGATAAAGTTGCCGAGCAGCACCCTGAATGGTATGCCGTAAGTAGAGATGGGAAATCTTGTTTTGATGAGCCACCATATGTCGGCTATTATAAATGGTTATGCCCAACCCGAAAAGAATCACGTGAGCATGTACTTAGTTTAATAGAAGGTTTGGCCAAAGTTGATGGTGTCACTAGTTTCCATTTAGATTATATTCGGTATTCAGACATTTATCTACCTATCGGACTATTACCAAAATATGATTTAAAACAAGAGGTCGAATTACCAAGATACGATTTCTGTTATTGTGATGTATGTACTTCTGAATTTGAAAAGGAACACCATAAAAACCCTAAAGATTTTAGTAATCCTGCCATTGATATGGAGTGGAAGAATTTCAGATTAAACAAAATAAAGTCCATTGTTGATGAAGCCTATAAAATTACCCATGATAATGGTAAATTATTAACAGCAGCTGTTTTTCCTTATCCAGAAATGGCAGACCATATGGTTCGCCAACGATGGGACAAATGGAATGTTGATGCAGTATTACCTATGATTTATAACAAATTCTACAATGAAGAAATAGATTGGATAGGTTATGCCACAAAACAGGGTGTGGAAGATTTAAAAGGTAAAAATACCGAACTACATACAGGTATATATGTTCCTGAAATGACTTCAGAACAACTAAAAGAAGCAATATACCAAGCCAAATCTAACGGGGCAAAAGGTGTTTCTTTCTTTGACGGACCCGCAATTACTGATGCTCAATGGCAGGTAATCCAAGAGTCACAAAACCACTAAATATTGTTTAATTCTTAAAAATTTGCTTTTTATTAACACGTTGTTAAGCTTTTCATAATAGTTATTAGTCGAATTTATTGAATTATCATTTTGAAATAGCGCATCTTAAGATCGTATTTTTAAAATACCTAACTAAACTCAAAATTCATAAACAAAAAATTCTTAAGTTTTTTGACCTTTGCTTTGCTACTATTTTTTCAAGGAGTAACAGGTCAGGATAAAAACGTATCAGGTGTTGTCACAGACGATACCGGATTGCCTTTGCCGGGTGTTAACGTTGTTGAAAAAGGCACATCGAACGGTACTTCTACCGATTTCGATGGTAACTATGTTATTAATGTTGATGCAAACTCAACTTTAGTTTTCTCCTCACTAGGTTATAAGACGATAGAAGTTGGCGTTAACGGCAGATCAACAGTAAGCATTTCAATAGCTGAAGATGCTAGCCAATTAGACGAAGTTGTCGTAACCGCATTAGGTATTCGTAAAGAAACCAAAGCATTAGGTTATTCTTTAACTGAAGTAGATGCCGAGGAAATCGCAACTATAAAAACACCAAATGCGATAAACTCGCTACAAGGTAAAATTGCTGGTGTGAACATCTCTCAGAATGCAACTGGCGCAGCCGGATCAAGTAGAGTTGTTATTAGAGGTTCTAGCTCTTTATCTGGTGAAAATCAACCGCTTTATGTAGTTGATGGTATTCCTATAAACAATGGTAATAATGGTTCTGCCGGTATGTGGGGTGGATCAGATGGTGGAGATGGTATTTCCAGTATAAACCCAGATGATATTCAATCTATTTCAGTTCTTAAAGGTGGTGCTGCTTCTGCATTATACGGTTCTCGTGCTGCAGGTGGTGTAATCATCGTAACGACTAAGACCGGTAAAGGACAAAAAGGCTTTGGAGTAGAAGTTAGTAGTTCAGTTACTTTTGATAAAGTAAATTCATCAATACAAGATTTCCAAACAGATTACGGACAAGGTTTATTAGGCGCTAGACCTAGTACTCAAGAAGGTGCGTTAGAAGCAGGGACTTCTTCATGGGGAGAACGTTTTGATGGTGCTAATTCTATACAATATGATGGTGTCTCAAGACCTTATTCTTATGCTGGTAATAATGTTGACAAATTTTACAGAACAGGATCAACGTTAATAAACTCAGTTGCTTTAACAAGCGCCTCAGATAATCTTACATATAGATTATCTGCATCAGATTTGAACAACCAAGATGTAATGCCAAATGCAGGTTTGAACAGAAAATCATTCTCGTTCAATAGCTCAGCTATCTTGGCTGAAAAACTGACTAGTACAATTAATGCTAAGTACATTATTGAAAAAGTTCAAAACAGACCAAGACTATCAGATGCACCAGGTAATGCTAACTTTACCGTTGCTTTATTACCCGGTAATTTTGATGTACTAACATTGCAACCTTCAACTAACCCTGATGGTTCTGAAAGACAATATTCAAACAACACCTTCTCTCAAAATCCTTATTTCGCAGCTTATAATTTTAGAAATGAAGACAATAGAAATAGAATAATAGCGTCTACAACATTAAGATATGATTTTACTGACTGGCTTTCTTTAACAGGTAGAATGGGTATTGACCATGACGTAATTAGAAGAACAAGCGTAGAGCCATTTGGAACAGCCTATAAACCATTAGGAAGTATCGAAGATCAAGAAAGAAGAACCAATCAAGTAGATGCTGATCTTATATTAGCAGCAGATAAGAACATAACCGATAAATTTGCCATTTCTGCCTTGGTAGGTGTCAACTCTAACCATCTTAAATCTGAAAACCTTTTTCTTGGTGGTGATGATTTTATTGTACCCGGCTTAGAAGATATAGGCAATACGGTAAGAATTAACAGAAGAAGAGAATATAGTGAACGTAAAATAGGTTCAGTGTATGGATCGTTAGAATTATCATATGATCGTTGGGCTTATGTTACTTTTACAGGTAGAAATGACTGGTTTTCTACACTTTCATTTCCTGGAAAAACATCACCAAATGATGACTTCTACCCATCTGTAAATACAAGTTTGGTATTGTCAGACGCATTGAATATGCCTTCTTTTATAAGTTTCTTAAAACTTAGAGGAGGTTATTCAGAAGTAGCAGGTGGTGCACAAGATCCTTATTCGTTAGCTTTAACTTATGAAATTTTCGGAAATCCGCTTAACGGACAACCAACAGGTAGAATAAGTGGCAGTACCGTTCCAAATGCAAATTTAGTAGCCTTCAGTAAAAGTGAAACTGAAATTGGTTTGGACCTAAGAATGTTTAACAATAGGTTATCTTTTGACGTTGCATATTATACTAATGAAACCACAAAAGACATCGTAGATGTTGCAACCTCATCGTATTCAGGATATAATGGAGCTAAAGCCAATCTTGGTAAAGTATCGAATAAGGGTATTGAATTTTTAGTAAGTGGGTCACCAATAAAAACATCAAATTTTAATTGGAATGTATCTTTAAATGGTGCTTACAACGAAGGTCTTGTTGAAGCTACGGATGAAGTTGGATCTGATGTTAATTTAGATGAACCAAGATCACAGAATGTGAGAATTACTCATATTGTTGGAGAAAGATACGGTACCATTGTAGGTGTTTCGTATGACAGAGATGACAACGGAGTTATCAAGTATGATATTGATGACCTAGGAGTACCAAGAGCTGTTGAAGGCGAACGTAAAATTTTAGGAGAAGGCGTTCCTCCACTTACGTTAGGTTTCTCAAATTCTTTTTCATATAAAAATTTCAATCTAAACTTTTTGATAGACGGCAAATTTGGAGGACAAGTGTTCTCTGGTACAAACACAACAGTTTATGGAAATGGCCTTCACAAGAATACTTTAGAAGGTAGAGAAACTGGGTTAACAGTTTCTGGAATTGATGCGGCAACCGATCAGCCGTTCACTACTACAGTCGCTCCTGAAAATTTACAAACTTATTGGGGAGAAATAAATGACATCGCAGAAGAATTTGTAGAAGATTCCGATTACATTAAGTTTAGACAACTAAGCTTAGGGTATTCCTTACCTGAAAAATTATTAGATAATGTTTTCTTAACCAATGTAAATGTTTCGTTTATCGCTTCAAATCTTTTTTATATTTCGAGAAGTATCGACAATATTGATCCAGAAAGCGCATATAACGTAGGAAACTCTCAAGGATTGGAATACTTTGGTGTGCCAACCTCAAGAAATTATGGTATGACTATCAACTTAAAGTTTTAATAAAAAGATATGAAAAAATTAATTTGTTTATTTATGATGGCGCTGGTAGTAGGCGCTTGTGATGACGGATTTGACGAATTGAACGTAAATCCAACAAAACCTTCTCAGATTGCGGCAGGCAACAAATTAACTGCTGTATTAAAGTTTGTTTCTAGCGAACGATATGACAATTGGAGAGCACAACTGATTTACCAATCTACGATGATGCAACATTTGTCAACTACGGCAGGGTATTGGAATGGTGATAAATATACTTGGAACAGGGGCTATGCATCTTCTTTATTAGATAGATATTATGAGAACGCCATTAAAAACGTTCAGGATTTAAAATTACAGCTAGATAATGAAGAGGCACCAGAAGAAATGATAGCAATTACAAGAATTGTCAGAGTTTTTGCCTTTTCAAGACTAACCGATCTTTATGGAGACATTCCTTATAACGAAGGTGGTAAAGCGGTAATCGAAGGTATTTACCTTCCAAAGTACGATTCACAGAGTGAAATTTATGCAGACATGCTTAAAGAACTAGAAGAATCAGCCGCTGCTCTATCTAGTGGAACTTCTGGTTTTGGCGCTGCTGATGTTATCTACCAAGGTGATCAAGCTAAATGGAAAAAATTAGCAAATTCTTTAATGCTTCGTTTAGGTCTACGATTAATCAAAGTTGATGCAGCTGCTTCTCAAGCATGGGTAACTAAAGCAATTGCAGGTGGTGTAATGACTTCGAACGAAGATATTTTTTATTTGCAACATGATTCTAATAATAGAAATGGATTATCTGAAGCTTTTGACGCTGACGGTAACCCAAGAATGAGCAAAACATTTATCGACTTCTTGAAAAATAATGATGACCCAAGATTAACTGTATTAGCATCACTACCAAGTGAAAAAATTATTTTTAAAGAGGATCTTCCTGACAATCCAGGAAAATACATTGAAGATTTCAGAGAAGATAGAACAGATGCTGAAAGATTAGACCCTGCAAATCAAAGAGGGTTAGTGAATGGAAATAGCAATGTAATGTTGGATAATCAAAATGTTGATTTAGATAATCTTTTTAGTAATTTAAATGATTATTCTGAACCAAATAGACCAATCGTAGCAGCTTTTGAAGCACCTATGTTTTTCCAAACATATGCAGAAGTTGAATTTATGTTAGCAGAAGCAAACGTTCGTTGGGGATTAGCTGGAGACGCCGCGACACATTACAACAATGGTGTTACCGCAGCAATGAAACAATTATCACTTTATGGTGAAGCAGCGGTTATAGCAGATGCTGATATTACTACTTATTTAGCTGAGAACCCTTATGATGCTGCTAATGCAATAGAGCAAATAAGCACACAATATTGGGCGGCTACATTTTTGAATGAGTATGAAACATTTTCTAACTGGAGAAGAACAGGTTTTCCTGTGTTAGTACCCGTTAATTTCCCAGGAAATGAAACAGGAGGAACAATTCCTAGAAGGCTTACCTACTCTCAAAATGAGGCAAGTGTAAACGCTGACAACTATGAAGCTGCATTAGCTGCACAAGGTCCAGATGTACTTACCACAAGAGTTTGGTGGGATGCACAATAACAATAATTAAGTTTGGTTTTTGAGTGAAACCTCTCATAATAGTTGAGTTAATTTTTATTGAGTTTGAAAAGGAGAGGAAACTCTCCTTTTTTTGTATAAAATAGTATCTTGTAATCATGAAAATGAGGCATATTTTTTACTGTTGTTCACTATTGTTATTTTGTTGTAGCCCTGCTCCTGACAAAGTAGAACTAAATGACAAGCTTTTCACTTTACTCAAACCAGAAGAAACTGGTATAGATTTCAATAATATAATCAAAGATGATAAGGACAAAAACATATTTGCCTATGCGAACTTCTACGGTGGTGCCGGTGTAGGCGTTGGTGATTTTAATAATGACGGTCTTCAAGATATTTTCTTTGCTGGCAATATGGTGTCAGATAAATTATACTTAAATCAAGGAAATTTAAATTTCATTGACAATACAGAAAAAGCAGGTATTAAAAACTACGATGGTTGGTCTACGGGTGTTACGGTTGCAGACATTAATAATGATGGTCACTTAGATATTTACGTTAGTAGAGAACTTTATGATGAGCATCCTGAATGGCGAAGAAATTTATTATATCTAAACAAAGGCGATGGCACTTTTGAAGAAAAAGCAGAAGAATTCCAAATTGCTAATACAGAAAGAACACGCCATGCTACTTTTTTAGATTATGATAAAGACGGTAAATTAGATTTATTCTTACTTACTCAGCCACCAAACCCGGGCAGTCTATCACAATACCATAATTCAGATAATTTACTTATCCCTGAATATTCATTAAAGCTCTACAAAAACAAGGGAGACTCCTTTGAAGATGTTACGGTAATGGCCGGCGTAAACAAAACGGGGTTCCCTAATGCGGTTTCCGCAAGTGATTTAAACAATGATGGATGGACAGATCTTTATGTTGCAAATGATTTCTACGCTCCTGACTTTTTATTTTTAAATAACCAGGACGGTACTTTTTCTAGCATGGAAAAAAGCGCCTTACAGCAAACATCATATTACAGTATGGGTGTAGATGTTGCTGATATCAACAATGACCAAAACCTAGATATTTTTGTACTTGACATGGTATCTGAAGACAACTTTCGTTTAAAGTCTAATATGAGCGGTATGAACATTGGCTCTTTTTGGAAGGTAGTTGAAGATGGTGGTGGGTATCAATACATGTACAACGCCTTGCAACTAAATAATGGCAACGGAACCTTTAGCAATATTGCCCAATTTTCTGGCATGGCCGCCACTGATTGGAGCTGGTCTAACCTAATAGCAGATTTTGATAATGACGGTCTTAAAGATACGTATGTCACCAACGGTCTTTTAAGAGATATTAGAAATACTGATGCTGATAAAAACGTAGCCAATTACATTAATACCACTAGAGAAAATTGGGTAAAAAACAACACCAACACTAAGAACATAAAGAGTATTTGGGATGTAGTTGACCTTGAAAAAGCGGTAAACATGCTTCCTTCACAACCATTAAAAAACTACGCTTACAAAAACAAAGGAAATCTTGAATTCGAAAATAGTTCAAATGAATGGGGATTAGATAACGAATCTTTCTCAAATGGATCTTCGTACGCCGATTTAGATAATGATGGAGATTTAGACCTCATCGTAAACAATATCAATAGCGAAGCTTTTATTTACAGAAATAATTCAGAGAAACATCAAGACAGAAATTATCTAAGAGTAAAACTTACTGACCCAGAACACAAACCTACTTTTGGTGCACGAGTTCAGGTATATTCCGACAAAAGAATACAAACTCTAGAATCTACGAATGTTCGGGGCATCTATTCTACCAGTGAATCGACCTTACATTTTGGTTTAAACGAGTTAACCAAAGTTGATAGCATCAGTATTTTATGGCCAAATGGAAATAAAACAATTCAAAAAAATATTGAAGCAAATCAATTATTAGAATTTTCTTCCAAAGACTCTGAAATACCTAATGGTAAAACCAAAGAGGCTACAAACTATCTTTTTGCAGACCGAACAAAATTGTTCCCTGCCAAATTTGAACATCAAGAAAACAGTTTTGACGATTTTGAAAAACAGATATTACTTCCTCATAAATTATCCCAATTCGGACCTGCTTTAGCTAGCGGCGATGTAAATAACGACGGTTTAGAAGATTTTTATATAGGTGGTGCGGCAAACCAATCCTCTACCCTATTCATTCAACAAAAAAATGGTGATTTCAAAAAAGGTCAACCAAATTTCTGGTTAAAAGAAGCTGGCTACGAAGATGTCGATGCCATATTTGTAGATATTAATAATGATGGATTTAAAGATTTATATGTTGTTAGTGGCGGCAATGAATATCCAAAGAACGATTTTCATTATACAGACAGGCTTTATCTAAATAATGGCGATGGAATCTTTAAAAAAGGAGCTATTCTTAATGCTAGTAGAATTAGTGGGTCTATAGTTAAAGCAGCCGATTATGATACCGACGGTGATATCGACCTATTCGTAGGCGGTAGGCATACACCTCATCAATACCCTAATCCATCATCGAGCATGTTGCTAATCAATGATAATGGACAATTATCAAATTCCACCGAATCAGTATCGCCTCAGTTATTAGATGTCGGTATGGTTACCGATGCTATTTGGAGCGACTATGATAATGATAAGGACTTAGATTTGATTATCGTAGGTGAATGGATGCCAATTACCATTTTCGCAAATACTGATGGTCATTTATCCAAAATAGAAATTGAGAATTTCAACACTTCGTATGGTTGGTGGTTTAGCATTGAACAAGGTGATTTTGACAATGATGGTGATATGGATTTTATCGCCGGTAATCTCGGCCTAAATTATAAGTATAAGACAAGTTCAGAAAAACCATTTGATGTTTATTATAATGATTTTGATGCGAACGGAAATGGTGATATCGTTTTAGGTTATTATAACAAGGAGAAACATTACCCCTTGCGTGGGTTCTCATGCTCATCGGAACAAATACCAGATTTAAAGAAAAAGATTGTAAAATATGATGCATTCGCTTCCATGGAATTAAAAGATGTCTACGGAGAAGAAAAACTGAAAAATTCGCTTCATTACCATACAGATACTTTTGCTTCTGTTTATGTAGAAAATTTAGGTGATGGAAAATTTAAAATCAAAGATTTACCTAATATGGCACAACTATCAAACCTAAACGATATGCTCGTAAGGGATTTTAACGGTGATGGAGCTCTTGATATCTTGGCAATCGGCAATCTATATGTGTCAGAAATAGAAACACCTAGAAACGACGCAGGAACAGGTGTGCTTCTCTTAGGTAATGGTAAGGGTGGCTTTAGTGCAAAACGTGGTTCTGAAATAGGATTTTATGCCGCCAAAGATGCCAAAAAGATTATTTCAATAGCTAATGGTCAAAAAGATTATGTACTAGTAGGGAATAACGATGATGTTCTTCAGTTTTTTGAAATACAGAAGAACTAACTTTAAATATTATAATTAGAAGGATCAATTAATCTTTAATTCCGGGAGCTCTATTTTCTAAACCTTCCATGCCTAATAAAGAGTCCCCTAGCCTTATACGCATATCATCTGCAAGTTTCTTGATGGTGGCAACTACTTTAGCATTGCTTGCAGCCACATTTTTTGTTTCACTAGGATCAGATTCTAAATCATACAATTCAATTTGCTTTAAATTAACCATTTTGTATTCTCCAGGTAATCCATCTTTTCCAGGTGCTTGACCATTCATAGTTCTGTAGGTGTGAGGAAAATACAACTTCCATTTTCCATATCGTACTCCAAACAATTCATTCACTCTATAATAAAAGAAATAAGCTTCTTGCGGACTTTCATCTGTTTTACCCGTCAATAAACTCCATGCGCTTTTACCATCAATTACCTCACCTGGAAGTTCAGAGTTTGTTACCTCTGCGAGGGATGGAAAAATATCTATAGCCATTAAAGGAGCATCTATGGTTACCCCTGCTTCAATCTCTTTCGGATATTTAATTATAAAAGGTTCTCGTTGGCCACCTTCCCACCCAGTACCTTTACCTTCTCTAAAAGGATATGCACTTCCTGAATGATTACCATATGCTAGCCATGGCCCATTATCTGATGTAAAAATTATAATTGTATTCTCAGTTAAACCATTTTGCTCTACGGATTTAATAATTTCACCAACCGACCAATCTAGCTCCATAATCACATCACCGTAAAGACCTCTATTCGACTTGCCTTTAAATTTATCGGATACATATAAAGGAACATGAGGCTGAGGATGCGGAACATATAGAAAAAACGGATTGTCTTTATTCCGTTCAATAAAATCAACACTGTGTTGGGTAATCAATGTTGTTAAGTTCGTCTGATCTGTAAGGTTATCGATTACTTTCTCATTCTCATACAATGGTAATGGTCCAAAATCAAATATTGGGCCTTGCTGAGGGTGCAATGGCCACATATCGTTCGAATACGGAATTCCAAAATATTCGTCAAAACCATGTTTAGTCGGCATAAACTCCGCCGCATCACCTAAGTGCCATTTACCAAATATCGCTGTTGCATAACCTTTATTCTTTAGAATTTCTGCAAGAGTAATCTCTTTAGGGTTAAGTCCCTTCTTACTATTTGGCATAAGAGCGTTATGTATACCTATGCGATTAGGATAACTACCCGTTAGAATAGCAGCTCGTGAAGCAGAACAAACCGCCTGAGCAGCATAAAAGTTCGTGAGCTTCGCCCCATCATTTGCCATTTGATCAAGATTGGGTGTGGAAATATCCTCTGCCCCAAATACCCCTACATCATTATACCCTTGGTCATCTGTGAAAATTAAAATGATATTTGGTGAAGAGTTTGATGTATTATTATTGTTTTGACAAATACCATTTTGCCAAACAAATAACCATAATAATATTACAAACTTAATTTTAGCAGTCATTTTACACAAATTTCATCAAATATGTCCATAATTAATGAATAATATAGGAATTCAGCTAGGTATATTTTCATAAATTCATTGACTTAATTCAATCAAAAGCATTAGAAATTAATGAGAACAAAAATTAAGATTTTAGCTTTATTAGGGTCGGCTTTAGCTTTATGCCTTTTAGAGGGCTGTAAGAATAAAGACAACAGCATTAAACCTGTTGATATGGTGATTGACTCTATGTCAGATTCACTACCCAAGTTGAGCCTACCAGATGACGCAGACCCAGAAAATGAAGATTGGGTAGGAATTGACCTTGAGCCAAAATCTCCTGTACTTCCACTTTATCCAGAACAAGAAGCAGCAAAGTTTTTACTTCCTAAAGGATATCATATTGAACCTATACTAACAGAACCCCAAATTGAACAGCCAGGCGCTATTTCTTTTGATGGAAATGGTAGAATGTATGTATTGGAATTAAGAACTTATATGTTATCTGCAGATTCTGATGGCACCTTAGATCCAAAAAGCCGAATCTCTAGATGGGAGGATAAAGACAATGATGGCATCTATGAAACAGGAACCGTATTTGTTGATAGTTTAATTTTTCCACGGTTTGTATTACCATACGGTAAGGATTGTATTTTAACTATGGAATCGGATACTGACAATGTGTATAAATATACAGATACCACTGGTGATGGTAAAGCAGATAAAAAGGAGTTTTTTACCAATAAATATGGTAGGTCTGGCAATGTTGAGCATCAGCAAGCATTTATGTATTATGGAATGGATAATTGGCTATACAGCACGGTAAATGCCTTTCGAGTTAAAGAAACACCAAATGGCGTAATACGCGAAAAAACGGGTTATAACAGAGCGCAATGGGGCGTAACTCATGATGATGATGGTAAATTATGGTTTCAAGGAGGTGCTAGCGGCGTACCATCACATTTTCAATTTCCCATTCATTATGGTAATTACACGATAGAGAATGAACTGGCCGATGGTTTTGAAATTCCTTATGGTGCTGCCATAAAAATTGCTGATTTACAGGAAGGAATGGATAGAGTAAGACAACCAGACGGTTCAACAAATCGAGTTACAGGCTCTGCAGGTAACGATATTTACCGTGGTGATCGTTTACCATCTGAATTATATGGTCAATATTTCTATGGTGAACCTGTTGCGAGAATCGTAAGGCAAATTAACCCGATAGTTACTGAAGGTTTAACCACCTTACACAATGCCTATCAAGAAGAACAATCGGAATTTCTTCGTTCTACAGACCCATTATTTAGACCTGTAGACATGACCACCGCTCCCGATGGCACTTTGTATATTACTGATATGTATCACGGTATTATTCAAGAAGGGCAATGGGCACAAAAAGGAACCTATCTGAGAACCAAAATAGAACAATACCAATTGGATAAGGTGATTGGACTAGGTAGAATATGGCGTATTACCCATGACAGTAAAGAACGTGACAAGACCAAACCTAAAATGTTCGATAAAACTCCGGATGAATTGATAACGTATTTGGAACATCCGAATGGTTGGTGGCGAGACAAGGCCCAACAATTAATTGTTCTTTCACGTGACCAAAGTACGGTACCAGAGCTACGAAAGGTAGCATTATCGAAAAAAAATCAATTTGCTAGAACCCATGCCATTTGGTGTCTAGAAGGACTTGGAGCACTACAAACAGACCTATTGACAACACTTTTTAAAGATCCTAATCCTAAGATAAGAATACAAGCAATCCGTGCCAGCGAAACGTTGTATAAATCTGGGAATAAAAGTCTAGCAACATCCTATTTGAAATTATTGGAGGATGAAAATATCGATGTAGCTCTACAAGCCATGTTAACCGTTAAGTTTCTTGACATACCAGATTATCAAAAAGCACTTTCCAAGATTGTAAAAACCAATCAAGCAAAAGGAATACAAACGGTGGGCACTCAAATATTAACTCCGATAAAAGAAGAGACTCGTTGGAATCGAAATGAAGTTCTTTTAAGTGAGGTACAGCAAGAAAGTTTGGAAAAAGGCAAAGTGATATTCAATGAACTTTGTGTACAATGCCACGGTAACGATGGCACAGGAACTCCATTAGGAAATGGAACCGTAATGGCCCCACCTTTATCTGGATCCATACGGGTACAAGAACATCCAGAATATATCATTAAAACCATTCTTCATGGTCTAGAAGGACCCTTAGATGGCAAAACGTATGCTGCTGGTATTATGGTTGGAAATAAAGAACAATCTGATGATTGGGTTGCTGCAATTGCCTCATACATTAGAAATAATCTATCTAACGAAGCTTCAATGGTATCAAGCGAATATGTAGCCGAAGTAAGAGCAAAAACCCTTGACCAACAAGGTACATACAGGTATTATGAGTTAATACAATCCGTACCTTCTTCATTACCATTGCAACCTGACTGGAAGGTTACGGCAAGTCATACAGCGCCTAATCGAATTGGAGGAACCGCTTCGCCAAAAAGCGCATTTAATTTTGAGGGATGGACTACCGGTGAAAATCAAAAGGAAGGAATGTGGTTTCAAATTGAATTTCCAAATGCTTTAGCGCTTACAGGTTTACAATTCAACTCCCCTCCAATTTCAAGAGGTTGGAGAGAGGGATCACCACCGCCATTACAAACGTTTGCAAATTCTTATGAAATATCGACTTCAAAGGATGGAGAAAATTGGACTATACTAGATAAAGGTGAAGGAACAGATCAAGATTTTAAATTAGATTTTAATCCAGTTTTAACAAAATTCCTGAAATTCAAATTGACTTCTACAGTAGAAGATGAGAATGAAATTCCATGGCGTATAAGACAGTTAAAATTATATGCTCTAAACACTCAAAAAGAACTATCTAAATAATCGTATTTCAATTTTACATAGCACAAAACCTATCATCATGAAATCAAATAAATCAATTCAACAACGAAGGTCTTTTCTAAAAAACTCTACGGCTCTTATTGCTGGCACAACCTTATTAGGCCCTTCGGTTTTTGGAGCACCTAATTTTCTGAGTTTTACACCACAACCTAATTCTAAGATTAAGGGCGTTCAATTGGGTGTTATTACTTACTCTTTTAGAACTATGCCAGACCAAAGCGCTGAAGCTACATTACAATATATTCTAGATACTGGGATAAATGCAGTAGAACTTATGGGAGACCCTGCCGAACAATATGCAGGAAAACCAGAAAGTTCGGTAGACAAAAGAACTTTTAATGGCCTAATGAGACGCAATAGGAATAATGAATTAAATGATGAAGAGGAAAAGGAATTTATAGAAATGCAATCGAAATTAGAGGCATATAATAAAACCGTTGCAGCTTGGCGTGCTACAGTCTCGATGGACAAGTTTATAGCGCTTCGTAAAATGTATAATGATGCTGGTGTAAACATTTATGCTTTCAAGCCAAGTGCCTTTGGAAAAGACAATACTGACGAAGAAATTAATTGGGGCATGAAAGCAGCAAAAGCTTTAGGTGCTAGTCACGTAACATTAGAACACCCTAGTGATGACACACACACGTTGAAATTGGGTCAAATGGCAGAAAAACATGATGTTTTTGTAGCTTACCATGGTCATGAACAACAAACTCCCACCTTTTGGGATACAGCCTTAAAACAATCTAGCCATAATGCTTTAAACCTAGATTTAGGCCATTTTGTAGCTGCAGGAAACGAAGCCCCTTTAGAAATTGTAAAAGAAAAACACAGCTACATCAAGAGTATGCACTTAAAAGATAGACAAACTCCTGAACATGATAAAGGCAATGTTTTATGGGGAACCGGTGACACGCCAATTGTTGAAGTTCTGCAATTAATGCGTGATAATAAATATAAATTTCCAGCAACAATTGAATTAGAATATGATATTCCACAAGGGTCTGATGCGGTTCAAGAAGTTAAGAAATGTCTAGCTTATGCTAAGAATGCTTTAGAAAGTTAATTAAGCACAACCTCATCAATAAAAATCCAGCTTTTACCACCCGGATTGGTATGCCAATCTGGGTTTTTTAGTGGACTTTGTATTTGTAATTTCACATACTTAGCATCGGTAGGTGTAAACTCCATATCGAAAAAAGTTAGCTTAACTTCTGCATTGGGGCTTTCAACACCCATTTTCTTTCTTCCAATTTCTTTAAAAGTAACACCATCGTCAGAAGATGAAATAACAAAGGCAGTTGGGTAAAAAATCCAACTAGCAGGTGCCGATAATGCCCCTACCGAAACTTTCGAAATAGTATTCTGTTCTTTGAGTTCTATTATAGCATTTAAGTGCTTACCCTCGAAACCTAGCCAATTACCATCAACAAAATTGATAGAACCCCGTTTTTGATCTATTAAAGTTTTACCTTTTTGACCTTTATATTTTTCGTTTGGCGTTGTAAGTAATTTTACATCTGTATATGCTATATTATTTTTAATAAAGGTTCGTTCAGTTACAAAACTAGGCTCCCAATCTTTCTTAACTGCAATAGCTTTCACACTAGCGGTATTATCTAATATAATAGTAGCCTCATATTTTGTAGAAGATGAAGTTGGCACAGAGCCATCAAGCGTGTAATAGATATCAGTCCCTTCAAAAAGACTTTCAATTGTAAGCTCTAGGCTGTCACTAAAAAAGCTGGCATCACTTAAAATAGTTGGTGGATCTAGTACTGTCGCTTCAAATAAATCTGCCCCTAATTGTTGAATTGTAAGATTAGGTAGATTCTGTTGCAATTGAGCTAAACCGTCATCGGTTACATCTGTTTTCCAGAGGTAAATATTTTGCAACTTTTTATTCCTTTTTAATTCATGTATTAATTTATCGGTAACCGAAGTTTCATAAAGATTTAATGACTCTAACAGTTCAAAATCAACAAGGTCTTTACCAATAGCATCTGTCACTCTAGTGTTCTGTAGTTTTAGTTTCAAAAGATTTTTAAATGGCCTAATGTAATACATTAACTCATCATTGAAATTGCTAAAACCAAGGTCTATCTCGACAATATTTGGAGCATATTCCTCCAATTCTTCCAATTGGTCTTTTGTGATGGAATCTATACCCGCCAAATTCACTGCCAACAATTGGTTTTTTCCAGAAAGTGTCTGTATAGGTATCCCAGCATTTCTCATACCTTGTAGCCAATCTTTAGGAACCTCTTTTGCTTCTTTTGACAAGACTGCTATTGCAGATGTATCTTGCTCTAACGAAGTTAGCACTGCAGCCATTCTTTCTTCAGTAGATAATTCCATCACCCTACAATCAAAACAATGGTTATTTTCCATCCACCATTCTAATAAGGCTTTTTCATTATCTGTCAATTGAACTTTTCCTTTCGGTGGCATATGGTCCTCATTTTCTATAGGTAAATGCACACGCTCAAGAAATAGCGAACCAGTACTTCCACTTAGAGTGTCCAATAGTCTGCCATTGTCCCCTCCTTTAATCATTTCATTGGGAGAACTCATAACCAAGCCACCTTTCGCCTTGCTTGTATTATGACAACTCATACATTTATCATCTAAAATAGGTTGAATGATTTGAGCATATACTTGAGCCTCTTGCACATTTATAATGACAATCTCTTCCTTTTCTTCTACGAACAGATAATCTTCGCCGTGGGTCATGTTTCCGCCGAAATGACCTGTAAGACTAATTAAACCTAGTACAACAAAAAACAAAGGAATATATGTTTTGTTCACCCCATTTCGCTTACTTCTTTTTACCAAATACAGAAGTATGGTTGTAATGGTAAACGCAACAGCCATCCATCTATGTAGAAAAAGAGCATCTGCATCGTAGCCACTTTCCTCACCTAACAACCAGCCCGTACCTAAAGACAGCAAAGCTGTAGCACCAGCAACTAATAGTGTAAACTCAATAACTTCATCAAATGATTTCTTAGCTATAAATCTGCCGTACACTTCGAGCAAAAACGCCAACATAATAATACCGATGGGTAAATGCACGAAAAGTGGGTGAAAATGACCTATTTGTATTCCTAATTGAATCATTCTATTGAATTATAATTTCGTCTATAAAGAACCATGGTGAAGTACCTTTTCCTTGATGCCATTCTGGTATTTCATCTAGAGGATAGACTACAACAGTAAATTCACTATATGTGCCTTTTGTAATAGGAACTCTTAAAAATGTAGCACCACTTGAAGTTTCTATCGCACTATTTGGGTACGACATTACGCCAACTTTTTCGCCTTTATTAAACACTTCAATTTTGGCGGGAGCAAAAATCCAGTTAGACTGATTCGTAAGTACGCTAAGTACTAGGATTGACACCTCCATATTTGAGTTCAATTTTATAGCTGCTGAAATGGCATCAGTTTGAAAACCCATCCACTGTTTATCTCCACCAAATTGCTCAGCACCTTTAACTAAATCACCCAAACCTGTAGTACCTAGACCAGGATAATTCTCACTTGCATCTGGCGTAAGTGTTATCTCCTGTATCGTTTTCTCGGTAGAAGTTTTTACAACCTCTACCTGAACCACATCACTTTCTAAATAATCAGGATGATAAACTTTCGCTTTTATTACTGCACTTTCCGTTAATTCAAATGGCGCGGTATATATTTTAGAATTTTGATTAACTGCACCGCCATTCAATGAATATTTTATAACAGCATTCGGAAAGTCAAAACTAATTCGCACAGTCGTTATGGAGTCAAAAAATACAGAAGACACATTTAATTGCGGAGCTGATAATGAAAAAATTTCCGTAGACGCATTAATAGAATTCTGAGAAATACATGCTTGACATAACATGGCTAATACCAAAAGTGAATAGATAGTGCGCATGGCTATATTCTATTTAGCTTTATTGGATAGGTCTTTCCTGAATTCCATTGTGCAACGTACAAATTCTCATCATCATCAACACAAACATCATGAGGGTGGGTAAAAATTTTGATAGCTTGATACATTGGTCTCAGTCCGGCTGTTTCATATAATGGAGCACAACCACCTGGTGCTGAAATCAATTTATTGTGTTTATCCAAAATTGAAATAAAGCCAGTGCCATCTGACCCATCACCAGACCATATAGTTGCCAAGTAAACGTTATCCCCTTTAATTACAGGCCTACATATGAATGCCCCAGGTAAATCTATACTTTCTGTAAATTCACCATCCATGGTAAAACGTTTTAGTTTATTCTGTTTTCTAGCCGTGATTAAAAGCTCAGGATTTTTACCATTTCTTGTATCAATACAAATACCATGAGCATTCTGAAATAGATGATTTTCGTCGCCTTTACCTCCAAAAGTTTGTAATAATTTTCCTCGGGCATTGTACCGCATGATATATTGTGCACCATAACCATCAGCAACATATACATCTCCATTCTCGGCAATAGCTGTCTCGGTCGGTATATATTGTTCTTTTGAACTATACTTCCCGGATTCTTTCGGATAAGAAAAAACTTGAACTACTTTACCGTCAATAGTCGTCTTTATAACCTCATGACGGGTGTTGTCTGAAATATAGAGAAAGTCCTCCCCATTTTCAACGTTCAAGGTTAATCCGTGAGCCCCAGGATAATCTGTACCCCAAGTTTCTAACAATTTACCAGACCGGTCATAAACAATCACATTGTTTTTAGTATGATTCGTCAAGAGCAAAATCCGACCTTTAGAATCTTGCACCATCTCATGACAATCATTCACTGGGTAGTAATTCGGGTTCAACGCGCCCCAATTTAAATCAATTTTATACTGGTGACTACCATGCCCAATAATAGCATCTTTATAACGCAACAGGTTTGCACTTACCGAAGAATACGTCAATATCCCAGCAGAGGCAGCAGCAGTATTTATAATAAATTTTCTTCTCTCCATTATGCCAAAATATCATTGATTACTTTACCTTCTACATCGGTTAGCCTAAATCGTCTACCCTGATATTTATAGGTAAATTTTTCATGGTCGATACCAAGTTGATGTAACATTGTTGCCTGAAAATCATGTACATGCACAGGATTCTCAACAACATTATAGCCAAATTCATCTGTTTCGCCATAAACCATTCCTGGTTTTATACCACCACCGGCCATCCACATGGTAAAACATCTTGGGTGATGATCTCTACCATAGGTAGTATCTGTAAGTAACCCTTGCGAATAATTAGTTCTACCAAATTCACCTCCCCATATCACCAAGGTATCTTCTAACAACCCACGTTGTTTTAAATCTGCTACCAAAGCTGCAGAAGCTTGATCTACGTCTTTCGCTTGTTTTTGAATAGCGCCAGGTAGGTTATCATGCTGGTCCCATCCCATATGGTACAATTGTATAAAACGAACATCTTTTTCGGCTAATCTTCTAGCTAACAAACAGTTTGCTGCAAAAGTACCTGGAATTTTAGCATCTGAGCCATACATTTTATAGATGTAATCTGGCTCACCCTCAGTATTCATTACATCAGGAACCGAGGTTTGCATTCTGTATGCCATTTCATACTGTGCAATTCTACTCTGTATTTCAGGGTCACCCGATTCTTGATAATGTTGATCATTAAGCTCGGCCAATTTATCTAGCATAGACCTTTTCACATCTGCAGTAGTACCTTTTGGATCATTCAAATACAACACTGGATCTTTGGCAGCTCTAAACTGAACACCTTGATGAAGAGAATGCAAAAAGCCATTACCCCATAATCGCGTATATAGTGGTTGCCCGTTTGGCCTACCCGAACCTCTAGAAAGTAAAACCGTAAAAACTGGCAAATTCTCATTCTCACTACCCAAACCATAACTTAACCAAGAGCCAATGCTTGGTCTACCTGGCTGTTGTGATCCTGTTTGAAAAAAGGTAACTGCAGGATCATGATTTATTGCTTCTGTATACATAGATTTTATGATACAAATATCATCTACCATCTTAGCGGTATAGGGTAACAAATCACTTATATATGTGCCGTTTTTACCATGTCGTTGAAAACCAAAATTAGACCCTACTAAAGGAAATCTATCTTGACCCGATGTCATACCCGTTAATCGTTGTCCGTTTCGTATAGACTCTGGTAAATCTTCTCCCCTACGTTGATTCAATAATGGTTTATAATCGAATAATTCAAGTTGAGAAGGACCTCCACTTTGAAAAAGATAAATAACCCGTTTCACCTTAGATGGATGGTGCAAAGAATCTAAAACACCCTTTACTCCGCCAGCTCCACTATCGGCTGTATATAAACCATTAGACCCTTTTCTGAATAAACTGTTCCCGATTAAAGACGCTAATCCTATACCGCCAACACCCATTGCCGCTTTTCCCAAAAAAGACCTTCTGTTCAATATTAGCGATCGCTCTTCAACTATTTTCTTTTCGCTCATAATCAGCCTCTATTTATAGTTTCATCTAAATTCAAAATCGTGTGCGCGGTTAAAGTCATTGCAACCAACTTCTCTTTATTCATATATGAAGGCACAATACTTCTTCCGATACTTAAGTACTCACTTGCTGAAATATCTCCTTTTTCTACTTTTTCCAACATCTCCCCATAATAGGCAACCAATGATTTAATCTCAACTTCATTAGGCAATCTAGAAGTAGCCTTATAGAATAATTTCCTTATCTGTTCATTTTCCGAATTCGGATTAGCAATCATCTCACCCATTGCCGCTGCCCGTGCTGCCTCAACCATTTGTGGATCATTAAGCAACACTAGGGCTTGTAATGGAGTATTTGTTTCTTGTCGTTTTACCGAACAATAATCTCTAGAACTACTGTCGAATGTCATCATACTTGGCGGGGGCACGGTACGTTTCCAAAACGTATACAAACTCTTTCTATACACATCGTTTCCTTCACTTAGTGTATATGAAGCTGTACTTCCACCTCCACCACCAGTGGTTTCTTCCCAAATTCCATCAGGTTGATATGGCTTAACACTTGGTCCGCCTAAATCTCTATTCAACAATCCACTAAAGGCCAATGCTTGATCACGTATCGCTTCAGACGATAAACGCAAACGAGAGACACGTGCCAAATATTTGTTCTCTGGATCCTGCTCCAATTTCTCTTTAGTAGTCTTCGTATCTTGTTGATAGGTTGCAGACATCGCAATATATTTCAACATTTTTCTGGTATCCCAACCTTCAGTACGGTATTTAATAGCTAAAAAATCTAATAATTCAGGATGTGTAGGCAATGAACCTTGATTGCCAAAATCAAATGATGTTGCTACAATTCCATTCCCGAACATCCGCTGCCATAACCTATTTACGGCTACTCTTGCGGTTAGTGGATGCTCATCTTCAAAAAGCCATTTTGCCAGCCCTAATCTATTCTTAGAGTAACCCTCAAAAGGAAGTATAGATTCTGGTGTATCAGGAAATACCTCTGCGCCATATTGGTCATAAATTCCTCTATCTAAAATATAGGAAGACCTAGGCTTTTCCATTTCTTTCATAACCATTACCGGTACTTCTTTCAACTCACTTTTTTGCAAATTGATAAAACCTAAAACATCATCTACCTCTTTAGAAGTAACCGTTATGTATGGGGTGGGTAATTCTGATGCATTGGCCAACAAACCTTGCTCAGGTATCGTATTGAAAAAGCTATAAAATTGAAAATGTTCTTTCTGACTTATAGGATCATATTTGTGATCATGACAACGTGCGCACTCTAAGGTTAGACCTAAAAATGCAGTACCTAATGTTGTGGTTCTATCTTCCACATACTCCACCCGATACTCTTCAGGAATTACGCCACCTTCCGCAGTTATTTTATGGTTTCTATTAAACCCAGTCGCTAAAATCTGTTCTAAATTGGCATTTGGCAATAAATCACCTGCCAACTGATATGTCACAAATTGATCATAAGGCATATTCTCCTTAAAAGCATGTATAACCCAATCTCTCCAAGGCCACATCGTACGCTCAAAATCATCTTGATAACCGTGCGTATCTGCATATCTAGCAATATCCATCCATTCTGCAGTCATATTTTCTGCATAGTCGACCGACACGAGCAATGAATCTATAATTTCTTCAAACTTCTCTTTTGATGGATTTGCGGCAAATTTTTCTACCTGTTCTAAAGTTGGAGGCAAGCCCGTAAGATCAAACGTAATTCTTCTCAGTAGCTTTTCATTACTTACAGGATTACTAGGACTCAGATTTTTCTCTTTAAACTTATCTAAAATAAAGGCATCAATCTCGTTATTCCCCCAAATACTATCACCTTCATGCATAGGAATCTCTGGCTGAACCGGTGGTATAAATGCCCAATGTGTTTTATACTCGGCACCTTGTGCTATCCATTTTTGTAATATCGCCTTTTCATAATCTTCAAGAACCAAATTAGATTCTGGCGGAGGCATTAACAGATTAACATCCTCTGCATAAATTCTATTTACCAATTCACTCTTAGAAACATCACCAGGTATAATGGCAAAGTGATCTTTGAGTTCGCCTAACACTTTATACGCTTCTTCAGGAGAATGAAGAGAAAAACCTCCCTCAACAGCATTCTTATCAGGACCATGACACTTAAAGCAACGATCCGACAAAATTGGTTTTACATGAAACGTGAAATCTATTTTTTCAGGAACTTGATTAATGCTATTCCCTTCTGCTAAAGCAATTGTTTTTTCAGATTTAGAGGTACAACTCACTAAAGCAACACAACAGAAAGCTGCTACAATAAATATAACGGAGAACTTCTTAAAATTACTTGTCATGGGTTGCATTTTACAATACAATACTGAACTTACGAACTTTACCATATAGTAATAGTTAAAATTCGACCAATAACGATGTAAGACCTCTAAATAATACTACTAATCACGAAAATAAATGTGAAAATTTTAGCATTTTCATATTTAACAACAGATATATCGATAAAACTATAAATAAATAAGGAATTAAGTCTTGATTATTAAGACAGGTATAGGTCGACCAAACCTTCAGGGGTAGTAACATGTATCGCCTTATTCTTACGATCTACTTTAGTAATAATATCATCGTTTACAGGAATAAGTAATTGCTTGTCCTCTTTCAAAACCTCGAACAAAGCTTGAGCAGTAGAATCGTTAATACTTTGAATGATTCCAATATCACCGTGAACCTCGTCTATAACGGTAAATCCAATAACCTCATGAAAGTAGAATTTATCACCTGTAAGTTTTGGCAATTGGGTTAATGGTAAATAAAGGCCGCATTTCATTATTCGGTCAGCATCTGATTCTGACTTTACTTCTTCAAAATCTATACGAAGTAGATTAGATTTATGAAGGCGACATCTTTTAATAAAAAATGGAACCAGATTGTTTCCTAAAGAAACGAATATTGATTCCATGTTTTCGTATATCTCGGGATCATCGGTATCTAGTTTTACTAGCACCTCACCTTTGAAACTATATTTTGAAACGATATTACCTAGGTAGAAACAATCTTCCTTTCGCATCGCTTCTTATAAATTATGCTTTATCTTCTTCAGCAGCCGGAGCTTCTGGAGTTTCAACAGCTTGTTCTGGTTCACCTGCAGCTTCAACAGCTTCAACTTCTTCTTCAGCACTTTCTCCTTCTGGAGTTTCAGGAAGTAATGCAGCAGCAGCATCTGTAGCACGCTTATCATTTACTTCTTTTTCCGCTTTTAATGCAGCAGCTCTAGCATCAGCTTTCACTTTATCTAAACCACCAACTTTATCTGCAATTGCTTGTCCTTTTTCAGAAACCCAAGTATTGAATTTTTCTTCAGCTTGCTCTTCTGTTAAAGCTCCTTTACGAACACCTCCTAATAAGTGATGCTTTAAAAGTACACCTCTGTAAGAAAGAATAGCTTTTGCTGTATCTGTAGGTTGTGCACCGTTTTGCAACCATTTTACTGAACTATCAATATCAAGTTCTATTGTTGCAGGGTTTGTATTAGGATTGTAGATTCCTAATTTCTCTAAGAATTTACCATCTCTTTTAGCTCTTGCATCTGCAGCAACTATCCAATAGAATGGCTTTCCTTTTTTACCGTGTCTTTGTAATCTAATTTTTACTGGCATATCACATTAATTTGTAGGGTGCCCGACCCTTGATTATTAATTCTAGTTTTTTTAACTCATTCGCCGTCAGTGAGCATAGCTAATCTGAAAGCGGCTGCAAATATACTTGATTTTAATTAATACACAATCACGAATTACAGTTATTTAAATGATCGATAAAAGAATTAATTAAATCGGACATATAAACCCACAAATTACAGCAAAATTCCACATGTACACATGCTTCTAAGTTATAGTTTCATCTTAAGAACAGGTCAGATTAAAAGAGTTAAATCCATTGATTTATAAAACCGTTATATTGTAGGTTAATTATTTTAGTTAATAACTCCTAGCAACTACACTTTTTCAAACAAGTACTTTTTAGTAATTTTATAGGCACTTTTTAGACCAATTAACGGGTCGCTTTGAACACTCAGAAAATTCGCTATGTACCTCATCTTTGATACCGAAACTACCGGTCTTCCTAAAAATTGGAATGCCCCTATAACCGATACCGATAACTGGCCACGTTGTATACAAATTGCTTGGCAGTTGCATGATGACATGGGTAATTGTATCGAGCATGAAGATTATTTGGTGAAGCCAGACGGATTTACGATTCCGTTCGATGCTGAACAAATTCATGGTATTTCTACTGAATTAGCCGAGCAAAAAGGTTTTCCGTTATCAGAAGTTTTGGAAAAGTTCAATATTGCGATGTCCAAAACCAAATTTATTGTTGGACAGAATGTCAAGTTTGACCTCAATATTATGGGTGCTGAATTTCACCGATTGAGTGTTGAAAATCCATTGCAAGAACTTCCTGTTTTAGATACATGTACAGAACACACAGCGAAACTATGTCAGATACCTGGTGGTCGTGGAGGAAAATTTAAGCTTCCGACATTAACTGAACTTCATCAATTTTTATTTGGCAAGCCTTTCGGGGAGGCACATAATGCCACAGCCGATGTTGAAGCAACTACGCGTTGTTTCTTAGAACTTATCCGTAAGCATCAATATACGGCCGAACAATTAGATGTACAGCCAGATTATTTTAAGAATTTCTCAGAAGCCAATCCACAAGAGATTGAGCTTATTGGTCTAAAACACATTAATCTTAAGAAGGCATCGAAAAAAATTGCCGATGCTCTTTGGAAAAAAGATACTGATGGAGTCTCACAAGAAGAAATTCAAGAGAACCTTGCCACACTCGAAACAGCGAGTTTTGCCCATTTACATAACCACACCCAATTTTCAATTTTACAGTCTACCATAAGTGTACCCGATTTAGTTGCCGCCGCAGCAAAAGCAAAAATGCCAGCGGTTGCTATGACAGATCATGCAAATATGATGGGCGCCTTTCACTTTGTAAACGGAGTTCTCAACCATAACAAAGGTGTAGTATCAAGAAATGAAGAAAATAAAAAACGATACGAAGCCACTCAAAATAGCACACTTGAAGAAGGTGAAGAACCTTTAACTGAATTACCGGAACCTGAATTGGAGATCACCCCAATTATTGGTTGTGAATTTCAGGTTTGCGAAGACCACACCAATAAATCGCAAAAAGATAACGGTTACCAAATCGTGATGCTGGCCAAAACCAAAAAAGGCTATCTGAACTTGGCAAAAATGTCTTCCATTGCCTTTGTGTCCGGAAAATACTACGTACCGCGTATTGACAAAAAAGTTGTAGAGCAGTACAAAGAAGATATTATGGTATTAACGGGTAACCTCTATGGCGAAGTACCTGGTAAAGTATTGAACGTTGGGGAACACCAAGCCGAAGAGGCTTTGATTTGGTGGAAGGAAACCTTTGGTGATGATTTGTACATAGAAATCATGCGCCACGGCCAAGAAGATGAAGACCGTGTAAATCAAGTGCTTATTCAGTTTGCCAAGAAGCATAATGTAAAACTAGTCGCCACCAATAACACCTACTACGCAGAGAAGAAAAATGCCCATGCGCATGATATTCTTTTATGTGTTAAAGATGGTGAAAAACAAGCTACACCCATAGGCCGTGGACGTGGATATCGTTACGGGTTGCCAAATCAGGAATACTACTTCAAGTCTTCGGACCAAATGAAGGAACTTTTCAAGGACATTCCAGAGGCAATCATCAATATTCAAGAAATTGTAGACAAGGTTGAAACTTTTACACTAGCTCGTGATGTATTATTACCTGCTTTTGATATTCCAGAGGAATTTCTATTTGAAGAAGATAAATTAGATAATGGTAAACGTGGCGAAAACAAATTTTTACGCCACATAACCTACGAAGGTGCCAAAAAAAGATATGGCGAAATAACACCCGAAATTGATGAGCGACTAGACTTTGAGCTTAAAGTAATTGAGAAAACCGGTTACCCTGGTTATTTCTTGATTGTGGAAGATTTCATAAGGGCCGCAAGAGCAATGGATGTTTCCGTAGGTCCTGGTCGTGGATCTGCAGCAGGTTCTGCCGTTGCTTACTGTTTATGGATTACGAATTTAGATCCAATTAAGTACGATTTACTTTTTGAGCGTTTCTTGAATCCTGACCGTGTATCTATGCCCGATATTGATATTGACTTTGATGATGAAGGGCGTGGTCGTGTGATGGATTATGTGATCAATAAATACGGATCTAACCAAGTTGCACAGATTATCACCTATGGTACCATGGCTGCCAAATCTGCAATTCGAGATACGGCTCGTGCTTTAGATCTGCCTTTGCAAGATTCTGATCGCATGGCGAAGTTGATACCTGACATGTCTAAGCTAAAAAAGATTATTGGGGTTGATGAAAAGATCTTAAAGTCGAAATTTAGGGCAGAAGATTTAGTGAAGATAAATGAACTTTTGGCGATTTCTGAGGGTGATGGTCTTGAAGCAGAAACATTGAATCAAGCTTATATTCTTGAAGGCTCCGTTCGTAACGTAGGTATTCATGCATGTGGAGTAATTATTACGCCAGATGATATTACCAAATTCGTTCCTGTGGCACTCGCCAAGGATTCTGAGATGTATTGCACCCAATTCGACAACTCGGTAGTGGAAGATGCCGGTTTATTAAAAATGGATTTCCTGGGATTAAAAACATTAACCCTTATTAAGGATACCGTTAAAATCGTAAAAGCCAAGCATGGTGTTGAATTAGACCCAGAGAATTTTCCGTTAGATGACATAAAAACATACGAACTCTTTCAACGAGGAGAAACTGTTGGCGTGTTCCAATATGAATCTCCTGGGATGCAGAAACACATGCGTGCGTTAAAGCCTACGGTTTTTGCGGATCTTATTGCCATGAATGCATTGTACCGTCCTGGTCCAATGGAATACATACCAAGTTTCATTGCTCGTAAACATGGTACCGAAGAAATTGTTTATGATCTTGACGCCTGTGAAGAATATTTAGCAGAAACCTACGGAATTACAGTATATCAAGAGCAAGTGATGCTCCTCTCGCAAAAATTGGCCGACTTTACAAAAGGTGAAGCCGATGTTTTGCGTAAGGCAATGGGTAAAAAGCAAAAGTATGTACTAGATAAAATGAAGCCTAAGTTTATAGAACAAGCTTCAGTAAAAGGGCATGCTGCAGATAAATTAGAGAAGATTTGGAAAGATTGGGAAGCATTTGCAGCCTATGCCTTTAACAAATCCCACTCCACCTGCTATGCTTGGATTGCTTACCAAACCGCATATTGTAAAGCCCACTACCCTGCCGAATATATGGCAGCCGTTCTATCCAATAACATGAACGACATTAAGCAGGTAACCTTCTTTATGGAAGAATGTAAGCGTATGGGCTTAGACGTACTCGGCCCAGATGTTAATGAATCGTACTACAAATTTGCAGTAAACGATGCCGGTGCAGTTCGTTTTGGAATGGGCGCAGTTAAAGGTGTTGGTCGTTCTGCAGTAGAAACTATCGTAGAAAAACGAAAAGAAGATGGTGGTTTCAAATCCGTATTCGATTTCGCAAAACGTATCGACCTACGCGCAGCAAATAAAAAGGCATTCGAAAATTTAGCAGTCGCCGGCGGATTCGATTCCTTTGGAACATCACATAGAGCGCAATATTTTCATGATGAAGGCGACGGAATAACATTTCTCGAGAAAGTAATAAAATATGGCGCCAAGTTTCAGGAAAGTGAAAACTCTAGTCAAGTAAGTCTATTTGGCGATGCCAGTGAAGTTCAAATACCAGAACCTGTGGTACCACCATGTGAAGAATGGGGTACGATGGAAAAACTTCGAAGAGAGAAAGAAGTCGTCGGTATTTACATCTCTGGTCACCCATTAGATGATTTCAAAACCGAAGTAAAGGCATTTTGTAATGCCAACATAGCTTGTGTGCATGATTTACCAACCTACGTTAATAGAGAACTAACCTTTGCGGCAGTAATCACAGATGTACAGCATAGAGTATCCAAAAACGGCAAAGGCTGGGCGGCTTTCACCATGGAGGATTATACGGACTCTTATGAATTCAGAATTTTCGGTGAAGAGTATTTAAAATTCAGGCATTTCCTAATGATCAATTCATTTGCTTATGTGAAACTTTTTGTTCGTGATGGATGGATGAATAAAGATACCGGCAAAAAAGGTGACCCAAGAATGCAGTTTAATAGTTTTATGCTATTACAAGAAGTGATGGAAACCTACGCCCGAAAATTGACTATAAAATTAAATATTGCAGAGCTCAACGAGAAAAAAGTACACGCACTAAAAGATACATTTGAGAATCATAAAGGAGAACATTCTATTCAGTTTATCGTTTACGAAATGGAAGAAAAGATAAAAGTAAACTTGAATAGCAGAAGACAAAAGGTACAGATTTCAAGTGAATTATTACAACTTTTAGAGCAACAAGACGTTCATTTTAAACTGAATTAATAGGAATTAAATAAGTAACTGAATTTTTACCATAACCTTGTTCAATTTTGGCTTTCAACGATTTACGAAAGAAACGGAAGTTATCATAACAATAATTTAGCAATGAGTTGGCAGAAACTAACTATATAAATTGATAAATTAGCTTGATACCTTAATAGGCAAAACGAATTGTAAGCCCGTAAGGAAACAGAAGAATAATTGACTAAATTTGCATAATCAATAAAAGTAAATTAAGATGGCATTAGAAATAACAGATGCTACTTTTGACGAGGTAGTTTTAAAAAGCGATAAACCAGTAGTAGTAGATTTTTGGGCAGCATGGTGTGGTCCTTGTCGAATGGTTGGTCCTATTATTGACGAAGTTAGTACTGAATATGATGGTAAAGCTGTTGTAGGTAAGGTTGACGTTGATGCAAATCAAGAATTCGCTGCAAAGTACGGTGTACGTAATATACCAACCGTATTGGTATTTAAGGATGGTGAAATTGTAAGTAGACAAGTAGGTGTTTCACCTAAAAAAGTTTACACAGACGCTATTGATGCTGCTTTATAAGCAATACACAAATTATTTTTTATAAATAAAAAGAGCTGGCAGATGTCAGCTCTTTTTATTTGACTTAATTTTAAATTTCCACTACTTATATAGTTAAGTTGTCTTTACTATCTTTAATCTCGTGAACTTACAATCAGAATTAAATAAATCATCGTTATTCTCTAATCTAGAACTACTTGCCAATCAAGTAGTAGAAGGGTTTATTAGTGGTATACACAGAAGTCCCTTTCATGGCTTTTCTGCAGAATTCGCAGAGCATAAAATTTATAATAATGGGGAAAGCACCAAGCATATCGATTGGAAACTATATGCAAAGACCGATAAGCTATATACAAAACGCTACGAGGAAGAAACCAACCTAAGATGTCACATGATTTTAGATAATTCTGCATCTATGTATTACCCCGAGGTTGAAAATCTAAGTATTGACTCATTAAATAAAATCGGATTTAGCGTTCTAGCTATAGCAGCTTTGATGAACGTGCTTAAAAGGCAGCGCGATGCCGTTGGTTTAAGTATTTATTCAGATAGTTATAATTACTATGCCCCAGAAAAGGGAAGCGAGCGTCATTTTCAAATGTTATTATCGCAATTAAGCGAAATTGGCAAAACAAAGAATCCCCCAAAAGAAACCAAGACCTATACCTATTTGCATCAAATTGCAGAGAATATAAAAAGAAGAAGTCTCATATTTTTGTTCACGGACATGTTTCAAACAGAAAAAGATGATGCAGAATTGTTCGAAGCACTACGCCATTTGAAATATAATAAGCATGATGTGGTACTTTTTCACCCTATGGACAAGCAACATGAATTATTTTTCAATTTTGAAAATACTCCAAAACGATTTGTTGATGTTGAAACAGGTGAACATTTAGACCTTTATGCCGACAATATTAAGGACGCTTACCGTGAACAAATAAGCACCTATATCGCTGATATTAAGATGAAATGCGCTCAATATAAAATCAAATATGTGGATATTGATATACAAAGTGATTTCTCTACAGTTCTTAACACGTTCTTAGTAGAGCGAAATAAATTTCTTTAGACTAAAAAAATTTAAAGAAAATGTTTGTGCAATACAATAAACAACATATATTTGCACTCGCTAAACGCCACGGTCTGGTAGTTCAGTTGGTTAGAATACCT
>NZ_CAXBOU010000028.1:0-45433 GCF_963977385.1 uncultured Maribacter sp.
GCAATCCAAAGAGACCCATCCTTACGTTTTAAAGGGGTTGGTATCCTAAGAGAGCCTTGCAGAGCAGCGTTTAGGGCAATTGTTTTGGAAGCATCCCTGTTTTTACTAAGTAGAAAGGCCTCTGTCGATCCGAATATCCATAAGTTGCCTTGGGCATCTTCTTCTATTTTATCACCTGTAATGGTATACCCGTTTTCAGAACCTAAAACGCTAACTTTTTGCTTATCTATTGCTAATCTTAAAACACTGGAAGAAGCATTGGAATTACCATTAGGCGTTGGGTAAGGATAACTTAACCAAATATTATTATAGGCATCTTCTTTAATATCCCAAACTATAGAGTTAAGTTTAATTTCGGCTATATTAGAAATTGTTCTAAATTCTTTTCTGGAGGGATCCAACACGCTCAAACCATCTTGATAACTGAGCCATAAATTATTTTTGCTGTCTTCAAATATCTTCCAAGGTTTATTGGAGCCTTCATTTATAATCTTTCGTAAACTTTTCATTTCCCCATCCATTGCGTAGAATCCTTCAGTAAGAGAGTTAAGGTAGATCGTCCCTGTATGGTCGCAAAGAATATCGAAAGGTGTAAAATTATCTGTCTTGGTAATCGTATATGCCGTATCGTTCTTAAAATCCAAGACTGTTAAAAAACGAGGCCCCGGACTAACCAACCAAAGCTTACCTTGTTGGTCAAAGGTCATTTTATAGACTCCTGGGTAATCGTAAACAAAGGCGTTCTCACCATCATAGTAGGTTAGTGGTGTATTGGTCGCGGAAGACCCTATCCAAATACCACCATCTTCAGTTTCTAAAAAGGAGGTAATATCGTTAGAAGGTAATCCTTCATTTGTGGAAAGCTGTAAAACATTCACGTTTGTACCAGTCATATTCGCTGGTGGTTTCATTTTGGTTATAGTTGGTTTTTTTATGGGCGCTTTGGTCAATGTAAAGGGCACGGAATCAAACTTTAATTCCCCGGTAAGATAACCGTCCCAATCCAAATCGTATTCCTTCATTGGGGATTTAAGCGCTTTAAACGTGTTTAGTTCAAAAGGTTTGCTAGGTAAAGCATCTACATTTAAATCATATGATATGGGGGTCGTCAGTGAATCATTGCTTATTTCTTCCCATTCGAATGATTCTGGCTCTGTAAACTGTAAAGGAACGGTTTTTGGAGCTTTATAATCACCTACCGTAGTTTCAGTTTCAGACTTGCTCTGCTTTTGGCAAGAAACCAAAAATAGGCAGCAAAATATACTGATTAAAAATATAGGCCTTAATAATGGTGTGTTTTTCATACTGATTTAGTTGTTGGTTGAATTTGGTAATTCTATAATGAATGTGGTTCCTTTATGTTTTGTTGTTTCTACTTTTAATTCACCACCATGCCCTTTCGTCACAATATCATAACTCATGCTAAGGCCCAAGCCAGTGCCTTCACCTGTTGGTTTAGTGGTGAAAAAGGGCTGGAATATTTTCTCTTTAACCTTTTCAGGAATGCCATCACCATTATCAGAAACACTAATGGTGATACGATCATCCGTTTTTTTAGTGCTGACAGCAACTATGGGCTTAAAATTAACATCTCTTTGTTTTTTCTCGTTTACGGCATAAAAGGCATTCGTAATCAAATTTAGAATTACCCGCCCCATGTCCTGTGGCACAATATCTACAGTACCTATACTTTCATCAAAATCGGTTACCAGTTCGGCATTAAATGATTTGTCTTTTGCCCGTAATCCGTGATAAGCCAAGCGCAAATACTCATCGGTAAGCGCATTTATATCCGTAGGTTCTTTTGTGCCACTGCTGCTTCTAGAATGTTGCAACATACCTTTTACAATATTGTCTGCACGTTTGCCGTGATGATTTATTTTTTCAAGGTTTTGTTTGATATCCAACGAAATAGCCTTGGCTTCTTCAAGATCTCCTTTATCCAATTCTTCGTTCATTTCATCAATAAGCTCGTTACTTACTTCAGAGAAATTATTGACAAAGTTTAACGGGTTTTGAATTTCATGGGCAATGCCGGCAGTTAACTCTCCAAGTGAAGCCATTTTCTCAGATTGGATGAGTTGTGATTGAGTAGCTTTTAAGTCATTTAAAGATTGATTTAAAGCAGAGGTTCTTTCTTTTACTTTTAATTCTAATTTTTCATTTTGTGAAGTAATAAGCGCACTTTTTTCAGCTTCGAGCTTTACAAGTTCCATTGCATTTTGCTGCATATTTACATTTTTTTCTCTCATGCGATAGGCAACAAATGCCAACATGCCTAAAAAGAGAATGGCTTTACCAATCGTATCACTATAAACCATTATTAACCTTAGAGTAAAATCATCGGTTAAATTCGAATACCTATAGATCAAGCCAGTAGCAGTTATGATATAAGATAATGTTAGACTGTATAGCAGTATTCTTACTGATACTTCTCTTTTTTTAGATTTGATTGATAAAAAGGCTAAGAAAATACCAATGACCAAGTAAAGAACTAAGGCAGCATAGTATGGAATGATTATCAATATTATACTAGCCAGAATGAACCACTTTGAATGTTTACCGTAGAAAATTCTGTATCCAAATAAAAAGCAGAACAAGAAAAAATAATTAGACAAAATGCCCCGAGTGAATAAAAGTATGACCATATACTTAGAGGGCAACGTAAAGAACAAGCTGTCTCCACCGTTGAAAGCGATACAAATATTCAATAGTAACATCAAAGAGGAAAAAAGTGCTATCATAAACAGTTCACTGTCCTCCCTGATCAGAAGATATAGAAGCCAAAAAAGTATAAAAAATATGAAAGATCCAATTAAGTTGAACAAAACTTTATATCCCAAAAAGCTCATATAATCAAAATAGTCATTGGTAACAAATCTGGTAGAGCCCAATGGAACAATTTTTGCAACGCCCCAATTGGTACTATAGTCAACATAATGTATGGCTAATGTATATGTAGTGTCAGGTTCTAAAAAAATAGGAGATCGTATCTCGAAATCTTGAATATGCTCTTTAAATGAGGCTCTGTCTTTCCCTTTTTCTCCAAATTGACGGAACAACTTTCCATTTATATAAATATCTTCCGCTGCGTGGTCTTCTTTGTCCAAGTAGAGTGGAAGCTTTGCAAAAGCACTATCAATGGTAAATTGCAACCTAAACCAGCCTTCAAACTTGCCAGAACCATCTGCCATATCATTGGTTATTTGAGAGGGGCTTAATCGTTCCCAACCAGCTAAATCAATGTCTACAGGAGATGCATCTTGCTTATTTCCTGATTTAAAAATCCAACCTGCTTTATTTGTCAACCTTAAACCAAAAATTGAATCTAAATCTGCTTTCGTAAAATGCACGATTGTATCAAGAGCCAATCCATTTTTATCTACAGGGTTTTCTTGCCCACTTGCCGTAAATATCATACAGAAAAATAGCGTGATGAATAGTAGGGATTGTTTAATCATTTATTCTTATGTTAATTATGAAAGTTGTGCCTTCACCTTCTTTTGTTGTCACTTGTAATTCTCCACCGTGTCCTTTTGTCACAATATCGTAGCTCATGCTTAATCCCAAGCCAGTACCTTGCCCAGTAGGTTTGGTGGTGAAAAAGGGTTGAAAGATTTTGTCTTTAACTTTTTCTGGAATACCATCACCGTTATCTGAAACACGTATCGTGATATGTTGATCAGTTTTTTTAGTACTGACAGAAACTATAGGTTTATAATTCACATTTTTTTTCTTCTTTTCATTCACGGCATAAAAAGCATTCGTAATTAAATTAAGAATTACCCGCCCCATATCTTGTGGGACAACGTTTATTTTACCGATAGAATCATCAAGATCAGTCTCCATGGTTGCGTTAAAAGACTTATCCTTTGCTCGAAGACCATGATAAGCTAACCTCAGGTATTCGTCTGCCAAGGCATTAATATCGGTAAATTCCTTTTTACCACTACTACTTCGGCTATGTTGTAGCATTCCCTTTACAATGGCATCTGCACGTTTGCCATGGTGATTAATTTTTTCAAGGTTCTGTTTGATATCCAATGAAATAGCCTTAGCCTCTTCAAGATCTCCTTTATCAAGTTCCTCGTTCATTTCATCTATCAGTTCTTTATTCACTTCAGAGAAGTTGTTGACGAAATTTAAAGGGTTTTGAATCTCATGGGCAATGCCAGCCGTGAGCTCACCCAAGCTTGCCATTTTTTCAGATTGTATGAGTTGAGACTGGGTTATTTTCAAATCTCGATAGGCCTCAGCATTATCTAGCGCCAATGCAGCATAGTTGGCAATACTCCTCAAAATATCTTTATGAAAATCTGTGTACGCGTTCTTAGCAAAACTTTGAGCAGTGAGAACACCTATGATTTTGTCTTTATTAATTAGTGGTAAGTAGACTATGGACAGCGTATCTTCTCCTGCTGCTGTAGCTTGAATATACTCTACATATTGCTTGTAATCATTTTCGAAGTCATTGGAGAGTATTTCCTTTTGATTTTTAAAACACCAATTTGCTAGTCTATTTTTATCCGCTAAGCTATAGCTATATGGTGGTAAAACCTTCCCTTTTTCTTTTGTAGCAGGAAACATTAGTGTTTTATTTGATTTGTTATAAATTCCAATTCCAAATACCGAGGCGTCCATAAGTTTATTGACATGCTGATATACGGTATCGATTATGTTTTCGATAGAAAGCGAACTGGTAATATCCTTCCCGATCTCGCTAATCAATTCAATGTTTTTTCGTCTATCATTTTCGGCTTCTGCCTTTAAAGTAGCTTCACGAAGTGCGGCATGCTGTCTTTCTTTGTTGATTGCTTTTGCTCGTTGAATGCGACTTATTAATACTACAAATAACACTAATAGTAGTAAATAAGATAAGTATGCCCACCAAGTTGCATACCAAGGAGGAGAAATAACAAAAGTATATGCTGCTTCCTGGCCTATTTCATTGAATACATTTTTGGCTCGAACTCGGAATGTATAGGTGCCCCAATGAAGATTAGTATACTCTTTATATGGGCTTTTGTTCCAATCTGTCCATTTGGTTTCAAATCCTTCTAAAAATGTTTGATAGGTAGTACGTTGTTCCTGCTGAAAAAACTGGGCTGCATATGTAAAGCGAAGCGAGTTTAGGGAATAGGTCAAATCCACTAAATCATCGTCAATCTCTTGTTTTAGGTGGTTAAGGGTATCTGAACCTGCAAAGACTCCACGCATCGAAACTGGAAAATCACCTTTTGATATAGGTGAGATTGATTGGTCAAATCGAACTAAACCCTGTCCACTTCCAAGCCAAACAATACCGTTCTCTTCAGAATGTAAAGCTGCAATACTCGGCCATGGATATGCATTGAATAGATTTTCTTTAATGGTGTAGGTTTTGTCTGGGCCGGGGATTGCAAGTCTCAATCTATTACCGATCGGTATCCATACTTGCCCTTTTGAATCTTCTTGAATGAAAAAATTCTCGGAAAGTCCCAAACCGTCCGGAACAACACCGAACCTCTCGTCAGTAACAATTTTTTCAGACTTTGAATCATAAAGTAAACTCGCACCAAATGCGGTAAAAAAAACGTCTCCATTAACTTCATAAGCCAAACCAGGTGAGTTGACTAAGCCATCTTCTGGTCCAAAGGTTTTAATTTCATATTCTTCAATTTTGGGGAGCCTATCTAAACCTATAGCGGGAGTAATTCGATAGGCCATATTTGCTTGAGTTCCTCCCCAAATAGTTCCATCTTCACCCTCGGCCAGGGACCAAATTGTATGGGACATACCAAGTATATTACCAAATTTTTCCCAAAAATTTCCCTTACGAATGAAAACAGCAAGACCATCATCGATAGATGCATATAGGAGGTTAGGGTATTTTTTAGAAATCATTAGGTCTTGACTCCCGTTAATTTCGGGATCAATTTCTAAAATTTGACCATCACGGATCATTGAAAGAGCCTCACCCGGGACAAGTAAGTCTTTTCCATCCACTACCATATCCCAAATCTGAATTGCCCCTAATTCAGGTATAGATATAAACTTTTTCAATTTAGGATCATACTTGTATAGACCAATTGCAGTGGTAATATATAATTGCCCTTCAGCTCTTATAATACTTATAATTGTAGAAGTGATTCCTTGGTCATTTGAAAAAATACTGATTGGTGAATTGAGCTCGAGCTTTGATATTCCATTGTCAAGCCCCACCCAAACAGTCTGATCTTGATCTACGTAAACAGCATAAACTGAAGGGTCTTGTAATCCCTCTTCGGCAGTTAACACGTGTATCAATTTTCCATTGGTATCCATTTCTACCAAACCCAATCCAATTACGGAGGAAACAAGATTTCCATTCGATAGCACTGCACTTTTATACAATAGGTTGGATTCAGCATACTGATTGAGCTCAGTATCAAAAATCGAAAAATTATCGCCGTTGTATTTATAGATCTTCTGAAAAAATCTTGCCGCCAGAAACTGCTTTTTACCTGTCTCAGGATTATTTAGATAGGGGACTAGTGAAAAAAGCCTATCTCCTGCGAGTACCTCACTGCCAGGTATCAATTCTAGCTTATTATTGATCATCTTATACAAGCCTGTATCTAAATCATGGATGATGTACTCCCCATGAATGATAAACCCCTGAGAAAATGTACTGTAGGCTGGGTAAGATTTCAGGTCGAATTCCCCTTTCTCCAAATCATAGGAGAGTCTAAAGAGGTATTCTCTTGATTGAAAATATAAAAATTCCCCATCATACTGTACTGACCAGATTTCTTCAAAATTCCTGTTCTCTTGAGGTATCAGGTATTTTAATGATTCGGCTTCTAAATCGCCAAATTTATTTCTTTTGAGATAACCAATACTTCCCGCAGACCCATAAAAAATCACACCATTTTTATCTTTGGCCAATCCTCTTGAAGAAGCCCCCGTAGGGTTATCTGGAAGTCGAATTTGCCTCCAATTGATTCCGTCAAATTCCATAATCTCAGTGGAAGTCCCAAAATACATAAATTGGTCATCACTTTGAATTATTGACCAAACCTGCCCGTTTCCTCCATATTCAGAAGTAGGATAGTTTGTAATGAGAGGAATTCCAATTTCTTTACTCGTTTGTGAATACGACTTTTCTGTAAAAAAAAGCAAGCATACGCCAATACAAAAAGTGAGATTGCAGCTTTTTAAAAGAGAGTACATCGAATTCAACATAGTATTATATTTTTTAAATAAAAGATAAAAAGTTAAGCCAACTATTTTAGTTGCATATTTCTATGTGGGTATTAAGATTAAAAATTTTGTACCTATTCCTTCTTTACTTTCCACTTTTAGTTCTCCTCCATGTCCTTTTGTAACAATATCGTAGCTCATGCTTAAGCCCAAGCCAGTACCTTGACCTGTTGGTTTCGTAGTAAAAAAGGGCTGGAATATTTTATCCAATACCTTTTGGGGTATTCCACCTCCATTATCCGTTACCTTAATTTCCAAATGGTCTCCGGTCTTTTTAGTGCTGACAGAAACTATGGGCTTAAAATTGTTGTCTTTTTGCTTTTTCTCGTTGACAGCATAAAAGGCATTCGTAATTAAATTAAGGATTACCCGCCCCATGTCTTGGGGTATTATATTTACTTTTCCAATATGCTCATCAAAATCGGTTACCAGTTCGGCATTAAATGATTTGTCCTTTGCTCGTAATCCGTGGTAGGCCAGACGTAGGTATTCGTCAGCCAAAGCATTGATGTCCGTAGGTTCTTTTGTGCCGCTACTGCTCCTTGAGTGTTGTAACATACCCTTTACAATATTGTCCGCACGTTTACCATGGTGGTATATTTTTTCAAGATTTTGTTTGATATCCAATGAAATAGCCTTGGCCTCTTCAAGATCCCCTTTATCCAGTTCCTCGTTCATTTCATCAATAAGTTCGTTATTTACCTCACTAAAATTGTTGACGAAGTTCAGTGGATTTTGAATTTCATGGGCAATACCCGCTGTAAGTTCTCCAAGGGAGGCCATTTTTTCTGATTGGATGAGTTGAGACTGAGTAGTCTTTAGCTTGTTGTAGGCTTTTGCTATTTCCTTTGCATGTGCCAACTCTTTTTCACGTGATCGTTCTTGTTCTTTTCGTTTGATTTTTGCCCGCATAAAGCGGTTTACCATAATAAAGCCAAGAAGTACTATTACCGCATACAATGCATAGGCCCACCATCGTTGCCACCATGGCGCAGCAATATTGATATTTAAGATTTTTCCTTCTTCGTTCCATATTCCATAGGCGTTGGAAGCCCTTATGGCAAATTGATATTCACCTGGATATAAGTTGGTGTAGGAGGCGAAATTTCGATTGTCATAGATCCAATCTTCATCGTACCCTATAAGCTTGTGGGCATATTGATTCTTTTCTGGATTTGCGAAGTGTAAGGCCGAAAATTCAAAACTCAAGTTGTTCTGTTGATGGGATAAATTAAGCAAATCGGTGTTTAGTAAACTTGCTGTCAGCGGACTTTCCGATCCCATATCTAAAACCGATTTATTTGAAATTAGCACATTAGAAATAAGTAAATCAGGCGGCGTATTGTTCGCCGTGATACTTTTGAAAGAGGTGAGGCCATGATCGCCGCCAAAATAAAAAGTACCATCCGTACTGCGTGCAGCGCCCAAGGGTATAAAAATATCACCACCAAGACCATCGGTTGTGTTATAATTTATAAAGGTTACTTTACCCAAAATTTCGTTGGTAACCATTTGTGAGATTCCATTTTGTGTACCAATCCACATTTCACCATTATCACCTTCCAAGATTACCTCTGTGAGGTTGGTGGGAAGACCATCGGTCTCTGTAAATTGGGTGAATTTTCCGGTATCAGGGTCAAGCTTATTAATTCCCTCTGACGTAGCCATCCAAATAATACCTTTACTATCTTCTAGGATGTCTGAAATACTATTACTAGACAATGAGTTTTCCTTTTTTGGGTCAAAGTCATAATAGGTTACTTTATTGGTTTCAGGATCAATTCTATTCAAGCCTTGCCCATTCGCACTAACCCATATATATTTAGTGCCTATTTCAATGTCTGAAATATTGTTACCTCCCATTACAATACCTTTTTTATTTTCGGCTATACGTTGCTCAAACGATGCAGATTGCTTGTCGCTTAAAGGTCTTATAAGTGATAAACCATATAGGGACGTTTGATCCGGCGGGTCTTCATTCCATGCGTCATAGGCATGGCTATTATCTGCTTTAAATCGTAATGTATAAGAGCCAGGTTGAAGTGTTATAGGCGCCATGACAATCCTGTTTTTTGCTGCACCTCCAGCATAATAAGATTCTTCAAAGTTGTTAAATTTCCATATCGTATCGTTTTGTGCGTTCTCTATCCATCCATAATCAGCCATACTTCTGGAATCTCCTTCCCCTACAGACATGATAAAATAGGTGTCCTCTTCATTTATTTCTATAGCTTGGGAGCGGTCTTCAGAATCTTTGACCTTATCAATGAGTCCCATACTTTGATCTGATCGGGATAATGTATCAAATTCTTTCACTAAATTTTGTGGATAGGCAAGGGTGAATTTGCTCATCAATCGCTGGAAATTTCCAGTAGCAGGGTCAAAAATATTTACTCCATTATTGGTGCCAACCCAGAGTTTGCCTCGCCCATCTGCCCTAATGACACGTACTTGCGTGTTAGATAGGGTATTGGTATTATCAGCTTCATATTTGTACCTGTTGATTTCATGATAATTTTTATCCAGTTCAATTAATCCATCGCCCCAAGTACCCAACCAAAGGGTGCCATCTGGGTCTTCCGCAATACTTCTTACAGATCCACCAAAATAATCATCAACGACATCAAAAGCTACTTTTTCGAAGCTTCGTTTTTTTGGGTCAAAAATATTCAATCCCTCACCTCTCGATCCAACGTACATGGTGCCTGGTTTTACGGTAGAAGCAAGAATGCCAAAAACGCCATTAGGGCTAATACTCAGAGGGTCCTCTTCTATATGGGAAAAATAGGAAAATGGTTTGTTGATCGGGTCGTATTTCAATAAACCAGATTCCAAACTCCCAAACCAAAAAATACCGCTACGATCAACAATGAAATGGCTTATTGTAATGTCCCACATAGTACCATTCATTTTTAATTTTCCTGCGATTGTAATTTCTTGGTAATTATCCGTAATTCCATCAAATTTTAATATTCCCTTAAAATTATTGGTGATCCATATATTACCCTGTTGGTCAGGTAAAATCTTATTCAGTCTATCGAAAAGTCTAGTTTCGGAATCACTGTAATCGACAAGGGTTTTTAGGTTATTGGTTTTCGGATTAAATTTGTATATGCCTTTACGAGTGGTTAACCAAAGTATATTGTTGGTATCCCAATATATTGATGAGATATGATTATTTGGATTTACGAAGTCAAACCCTTCCAAATTATCAGCTTTTACCGGTTTAAAGGTTTTTTCGTCTTTACTCATGTGCATTAAACCATAAAGGGTGGAGCCAAACCAAATACCTCCTTGTGCATCTTCGGTTATTGCAATACTAAAACCATTATGGTCTGGGTCGGTTATATTTGGGATGTCATACTCGGCAAAACCCCAGCTATCAGTTTCAGGATTATATTTCACCAATTCCATTGCTTGTGTAGCTGCCCAAATGCGTTGTTGAGAATCAATAAAAACGGTAAAAACACGACCTACGTCTGGGGGTAAATCAAATAGTTCCACAAAAGCATAATTGATAAATTCATTTTTCTTTCGGTCATACTTGGATACTCCTTCGTCCGTTGCCACCCACATATCATGGTTTGCATCTTCTGCAAGGCCCCAAATACCATTAGTAAGTAAACTATAGGGGTTGTTTGGTACATGTTTAAACGTCTCAAATCTGTAGCCATCATATTTTTGTAGGCCATTACTTGTTCCAATCCATAATAAACCATAGCTATCTTGTAAAACCTCTTTTACGTCTGGAGAGGCAAGACCATCGGCAATGCTTAAATAGGTGGGGTTTATCTGCTGTTGCTTCACTTGGGCAAAGGCAAAAGAAGTTATTAGGCAGATTAGAGCAGTAATGAATCTGGTTTTTGCTTTCATTTCGTTTTTATTGGTTCGGTCACATATACTGGCAACGTAATGTTAAATTGCGTTCTCTCATTTTCTATGGTTTCTACATGGAGTTCCCCCCCATGCCCTTTGGTGACAATATCATAACTCATACTCAATCCTAATCCCGTTCCCTGTCCTGTTGGTTTAGTAGTGAAAAAGGGTTGAAAAACTTTGTCGATAACGTGTTTAGGTATTCCATTGCCGTTATCAGTGACTTTTATTTCTATTTTATCACCAACTCTTTTTGTACTAACTGAAACGGTTGGCTTATAGTCCTTAGGTTTTTGTTGCTTCTTTTCATTCACGGCATAAAAAGCATTCGTAATTAAATTGAGAATTACCCGGCCCATGTCTTGTGGTATCATATTTACTTTTCCAATATGCTCATCAAAATCGGTTACCAGTTCGGCATTAAATGATTTGTCTTTTGCCCGTAATCCGTGATAAGCCAAGCGTAAATATTCATCTGCAAGAGCATTTATATCCGTAGGTTCTTTAGTGCCACTACTACTTCTTGAGTGTTGCAACATACCCTTTACAATATTGTCTGCACGTTTACCATGGTGGTTTATTTTTTCAAGGTTTTGTTTGATATCCAATGAAATAGCCTTTACTTCTTCAAGATCTCCTTTATCCAACTCATCGTTCATTTCATCAATGAGTTCATTGCTTACTTCACTGAAATTATTGACGAAGTTTAGGGGATTCTGAATCTCATGGGCAATGCCGGCAGTTAGTTCACCAAGACTGGCCATTTTTTCGGATTGGATCAATTGCTTTTGTGTGGTTTGAAGGTTAGACAGCGTGTCTTCTAATCTCTTTTTTTCTGCAAGTAGTGCAGTGGCCTGTTCTTCCTTTACCTGTAAATCTAGAAAACGAGTATAGGTCTGTTCGAATACCGTGGCAAAACGTTTGAATATGTCATGGGATTTTGGTACTCTTTCATAGGTAATGAACATCACATAACCATATTTGAAATAACAAATATGGAATATTTGAAAGGAGGGAAGTGGATGCCCTGCTTTAAGTATACCATCGATTACTTCCCCAAAGACGGGTAGCTTACGCATAAACTCATAATGTTCTTTAATGAGTTCACCGCCTAGTTCACCAATATGAAAAGTTTCTCCGTTTAGTAAAGGCTTATCAAAATCATAACCTACACCAACGTTGGGTAATATAAATGGTTTTTGAATAATGCCTTCACTGCTCATAAATGCAGTAGCTTCTTTTTTATTTTCTGTCCAAATACAATAGCCTGCACTCCAAGCTGGAATGCCCAGCTCCTGAACTTGTAAAAATAGGTCGTTGGCGGCCTCAGGAAGTTCATTGCTATGTTGCATGGCCATGGTTCGACTTCGAACACGTTCTAAGGCATTTTCAATCCGTGCTTCGCGTGTTTGGGCTTCTGCTTTTTGCAGGTCTAGAAAGCGAATATAGGCTTGTTCAAAGACCTTAGAAAAACGTTTTATGATGTCTATCTCATCATGGGTTAGAGGAATGCCCGAAAAATCGGCGATGCCAATACTTGAGTTTTTTTGAAATACAGGGGAATAGGCATAAAATTTCTGATCATAAATCCATTCTGCTTGAGCTTTTATTTCTGGAGTTCTTGTATAATGTGATATTTCAAAAAAAGATTGGAAATACGTATTTTTTTCGTTTTCGGTATAGGTTCCTGAGTAGAAATCAATGCCTGCTTCTTTCGCGTTCCAAAAGTCATCTAATACCCTATGTTTAAAGTAGGGTGTTGAAATTAAAATATTTGAAATATCGTCAGATGCTATCCATTGATTATAGTTTTTGGAATCTTCATCAAAAACCACGATTACGGCGACTCTCGATTCCATGGAAATATCTATTTGCTGAAATTTTTTATGAATCTCGAGAACGACTTCGCGAAGTTCTTCACTTTTATGCATGGCTAAGGATCTGGATCTTACTTTTTCTAAAGCCGCTTCAATTTGTGATTCTCTAGCTTGTGCTTCTGCTTTTTGAAGGTCTAAGAAACGTGTGTAGGTTTGTTCGAAGACTTTGGCAAAACGTTTAAAAACATTATGCATTTCTGGAAGAGGTTCGTAAGTAATAAATATCATATTACCGTAAGCAAAATTGACAACATGATCAATTTGATACTCAGGAAATTCTAAACCACTATCCAACATGCCTTGAAGCATATCTCCTATGCCAGGAAGAGAGTGCATATATTTGTAATGATCCTTTTGGATTTCTCCTTCTTTTTCATAGACAAAAAGTTCATCTCCCCTTCTTTTTGATTCATCGAACTGTTTAAAAATAGGATGCTCCAAAAGAGGTACTTTACAAGATGGAAGTATTTCGCCATCAGGACCGCCTGGGTAAAAAGTAAATTCAGTATCACCAATTTCCCAAATATTAAAGCCACAGGTCCATTGTTGAATACCTAATTCTTTCACTTGTTGAAACAGAATGGTTGCTACATCGGCCAATTCTTCACTTTTTTGCATAGCCATGGTACGTGCCCGAACCCATTCCAATGCTAATTCAATCTGAACTTCACGCGCTTGTTTTTCTGATTTTTGAAGATCAAGAAATCGACGATGAGCCAAATCAAAAGCCCCGGCAAATTTCACTAAGATTTCTAGGTCTTCTTTAGGCGGATGTGCAACAACACCGGGTAAACTATATCCTATTTCTCCGTGAGTTGTACGGGCCATGATAAAAGTTAGTCCTCCAATATGCCTAATATCATCATGAGTAGGGGCTTGAGGGTCTACCTGTTGAAAGTTGCCCAATGCAATTATTTTATCTACATAGTCAATAGCAGCTTCCGTATCCATTGCATAAATGACCATGGGGTCGGTACTTTTTTCCCAATTGGCCAACATGGGAATTTCCCCATGAATATGTCTTGGCAGTTCCATCACCATACCAATGCGGGTACCATCGCCAGAAGTCATTGCTTTGTCATATTTATCTGGTAACCACATCATATGCCAGAAATATTGCGCCTCGTGACCTAATTTTAGAAATTCGGTGCGCAAGGTCACCACTACATCCAGAAGATCTTCAGAGGCATTCATAGCCAATGCCTTGGCACGTATACGTTCTAAAGCACCCTCAATTTCAAGTTCCCTATTTTTTTCTTCGAGTTCAATAGTACGTCGCTTAATAGCCTCCCTTAATTCTATGTTTTCCTTGCTTATTTGATCAAGACCTATAGTTTCCCCATCTTCTGCCTTACCATCTGGCGTAGAGTAATGTTGGTATACAAAATGCCAACCATCTTTATTTTGCTCAAGTATATTGCTAAATCGAAAGCGACCGTAGTAATTCCAATCTTCTCCATTTAGAAACCAAGCATCAAATAAGTGGGTAATGATAATTAGCTCACCAAACTGTTCTACTATTTTGGTTTCATTACGAACTTGGGATTTTCCAGAGAGTTGTTCAGCGGTAACCTTAAAGAAATTTGTAGTATCCTTTCTGTTCAAGAATTCTTCATTATCGGTAGAGCCAATAAAATGAAAGGCATTGTCAAAATAGGAGTCATAAGTTTTAACATCGCCATTTAAGTAACTATGCAACCACTTATGATAAACATCTAATACTGCGGCCTCAATCTTTTTGGTTGGTTTCATTGTTTGGTCGGTACTACTGTTGATTTTGAAAAATGCCAACTAAAAAAATATTTAGTTATCTAAGGCATTTCCAAAAATTTAAAAAAAACAAAAAATCAATATATATTATGATTGATCAATTTGATGACCAGTCATAATTTGACTTTCTAAATAAAAAGGGGGGACTTTGTAGCTGTTTAAATTAAGAAAATTAGCTTTAAGTTTTACTTTAAGGAGAAGAGATTTTAACATTTAGTTTGGGTTATTTGAAATATTGACGAAAAATACTGCAGATTAGGGTTCAATTGAATACTATAGCTTTGAAGGTGTACATTGCTGTCCTTTTAAAATTATTTGGATTGTATAAATATTCCTAATTATTTAGTACAAGATATTGTCAAGTATTTTATTCAAATACTGTTCTGCAGCTGTGACTTTTTTATCTGAACGGAAGAGTTCATAGAATTCCTTCTTTAGATCTGATAATTCCATCTGACTAAATTCGAGCACACTGATTGAAGCTTCTACTTTTTTAAAGCTAGTATCTTCATCATCCTTTTTAAATTCTTTATAGAGGGATGCAAACGTGGCGTTATCTGTTTTTTGCTTTATTAAATTGATCTCTTCTGGGGTCTGTTCAGCATCTGCCTGTGCACATAATAATAACAGATATACCTTCAGTTCATGTTTTGACCAATTTTTACTTGGGTTACTCATTGTTTTGATTTTTTTATTTTAATTATTATTTGCTCTCGAGCGCGCCAATATTTCATGTTTTTTTATTTCATGTATCCTCTATGACATAGATTTAAATAAAGAAAAGAAAAGCCAATTGTATCAACCAAAATGTTTGCTTTAGTTTCAACAACTTTGGAGGTCGAAAGAACAAAAAATACTATTGTTACAAAGTTGAAATTATCAATTATCATAAGTTTAATTTCTTATTAAGTCTGTATACTCAGCATCCTGTTTTAAAGATTTTCACGATATGCTATTTTAGTTTAAATCATTGATTTCTATTTAAAGAAGACCCAAAATGTACATTCGGGTCTTGAAAGTGTTGGCCGGTTTGATACATAGCTAATTCAAACAAATACTAAAATAAAGTTGATTTCTTTTTAAATCATTTATATGCAATTACAGCACTTGTTGGCCCCGTAAGAGTGATAATAGAGACTTCTTGAAAACCGGCTTCTTTGGCCAATATGCTAAAATCTGCAGCCGAAAAATCGTAACCTTCAAATGTTTCGATAAGCATATTTAAAGACATCAACAATCCAAAGGCATTTTCACTTCGATTATCATCTATTATATTTTCAATGATAATTAGTGCTCCTTTTTTAGGCAATGCATCATATGCCTTTTTGATTAACATTTTTTTATCTTCAGTGCCCCAATCATGAAGAATGTTGCCCATGGTAATAACATCTGCTTTTGGGAAATCAACTTTAAAAAAATCTCCTGACAGCACTTTCACTTTATTTTCAAGTCCCAGGTTTTTAATATTTTCTTTTGCAATTGGTTCAACTGGGGGCAAATCAAAAGAACTACATTGCATATGTGGGTTATTTAAGGAGACATGTGCAGAAAGAAAACCTCCTGCACCACCTACGTCACATAAGGTTTTATAGCTTAAAAAATCAAATTGTTTGGCAAATGCCATAAAATTCCCCATTTGAACACCACCCATCGCACTTACAAATTCCCTTAGCTTTTTGGGGTTCGCATATACTTCTTCAAAAACTGGTTTGCCACCATTTTTAGTTTCATTTTGAGGTAATCCTGTTTTTAACCCTTCTTCTAAATCGTTCCAAAAAGGATATAATCTGTTATTGCACATTTCTAAAATACCGCCTATATAACTTTGCTTGTTCTTATCAAGAAACATATCGGCATCCTCTGCATTTCTATAACTTGCTGTTTCCTTTAACCCAGTTCTTTTTAAAAAACCTAACGCAACTAATGCATCTAAAAAATCATAAAGACTTCGAGGATGCAGGCCAAGTCTTGACTGAATTTCAGCACCAGATAATTCTCTACTCGAAAGGATGGTGAAAAGTTCCATGTTTACAGCTGTGAGCAAGGTCTTAGTAGCCATAAATCCCGTGCCTATTTGCATAATTTTTGAGGGGTCAACTTGTGTTTTTGCTAGTGCTTCCATGATATATAATTTATTAGTTATTGAATGCAGTTATCTTTTAAAATCATGTAATCGGTATTGAAAAATTCATGTATAAGCTATTATACTATATGTTTTTTTTACTCTTCTTTATAGACTTCCAATTCTATTTCTATTAGAAATTCTGGGAATGCCAATTCTTTTACTCCAAGCCAAGACCCTGTTGGAAATTGTTTTGTATAAATCTCATTTCTATAAGCGGCTGCCTCTAAAAACATGGGCATATTGGTAGTGAATATATTTTCTACAATAACATCATCAAAAGTGCAACCATAATGTTTTAAAATTTTATCTAAATCTGCGTAGCAATTTATCATTTGCTGTTCAAAGTCACCGACGGCAGTAGGGTTGCCATCGGCATCCATACTAACGGCACCTGATATTTTTATATCATTTCCGATTTTGACCGCATGTGAATAGCCAAATATTTTTTCAACCTCTGGTCGCAGTTGAAAATATTCTGGTACTTCTAATTTAACTTCTACTACTTCCACAACTTTATCTGTTACTTTTTCTTTTACTGGTTGGTTGCAGCCTGCCGTAATAATTGATATTAGAATTGCGATAATTCCATTTCTAAATAATGATGTTTTTTCCATTTTGGTTTGTTTTAAGTTGTTTTCAGCTTTCCCCAATTCCTTGGCATACGTTAAGATAAAATTTTAGACTTTTGTAAATGACTCCACAGTTTCCTTTCCTACTTCCCAAGCAGTGGTTATTATGCATTTTGCGGCATCGTTCTGCTTAATATCAAATTGTAGTGTAACATATGTTCCCTCGGTCATACCGGGGTATTCAAACCTGTTTTCCCCAACGTAGTCAAAACTCTCCCCGAAAACTTCATTCTGTAACCAGAGTAGACCATCTTTTTCAAAAAGTTCACGGATCTTACCGGTTTCATCGTTTTTATATTTCCCGGTAATTTGGGAAAGTGAGCCATACGAAACCTTTAAACGTTCGTTCATGTTGCAATCAAAAGAAACTTTGAGCATACCATCTTCTTTATACACTTCGAGGATTCTGTTTTTAGCTTCTGCAGATGCTGAAGATGCGTCTTTTTTAAGATATGGGTCACCGGTAAAATAGATTTGGGTTACCAAACTTTGATAACCTGGAGCAGAGACCATCATGTGAAAATGTGCTGGTCTAATAAATCCGCCTCCCGCATCATAAGGTACGGGCATTTGGGTTTGAAAATTATATTTGCCATTTTCATCGCAAAGTGTTGTGCCTCTATATCTATATTCATCGGTATCATTGTCATAGACTTCATCTGCTGAACAATGCCAAAGCTCTATTTTTGCATTTTTATAGGGTGTTGTACAGTCTTTATGACGCACAATGCCGGATAGTTGGACTAGCTTTCCTGGTATTCCTTTGACAACCAAATTATTTCGCATAGGGCTGTCTGGCCTATAAAACGGTCCGAGAATGTCCGTTGTCGTCTCGCAGTCGCCTATGTACGATTCGCCATTGAATTTGATAAAACCTGTGGTGGAAATCGCAACGGCGCTTAGTCCTGCCAATTTTGTAAATGTTCTTCTTTCCATGATGTTAGTTTTTAAAATTGAATTATAAATGTTCCTTTCATCAAATTAATGGTAATGCCGCAAACCATTCGGCGAACGCCTGCCATGGTGGTATTCGAATTTGAAATACGAGTATGGAGTGTACAAAAACATACAGTGCAAGGGCAAGCGGGAACACCCACCGACCTGTTTTTTGCTTTCGCTCTGCGACAATCAAAGCTAATAGCAATCCATAAAGAATGACTAATGTGATAATATATCCGCTTAGAGCAAAACCTTCATTCGGAAAAAATGTATAGAGGATTAAACGAACCAATGCCGGTTCTATTAATACGATTCCCGCAACTATCATTCCCCGTGCATGAATGGTCATGGCATGTCTGTATTTTATAGCAATACCATATCCGACTGAAAAAATCAAAATGTCTTTTGCAGGAACCCATAGTTCTAGACCCAAGTTTTCTTGAGGACCTCGTAGTGTGCTATGGGCCAGTAGGATAATGGAAATAAAAATAAGCGGAACAAGGATGTACGATAGTTTTCCAATTTTTTTATGAAGTTCAAATTTCTTTTGAAAAATCAGAATAGGTTGGGCTATCAACATAAAGATCCAGAGTACCGCAAAGAAAGCATGGAAATGAAAATAGAACGTAAAATCGGCGGTGCCATCAAAAAACTTGGTAAAATAGGAAGGCCAAAAGCCGGCCATGGCAAGTAGAAAAAGACCTATAAAATAATAACCACTCTTTTCAAAAGCTACTGCGCGTTTTCTTGTGTTCATGGTTTGGATGGCGTCTTTGAAATTAATTGAATGTCAGGATTTTATGATTGGAATTTTATACGGTGTTATTAGGTCGAAACAGGCTGCCCGAGACCATTTTGGTTTGTTTTAGGTAGTTGTCGATTATTTATTTGCCGCATCCGCTAATTGCTTGGTATCGGCATATTGCTGAAATGCGACCACTTTTCCATTTTTTAATGTCCAAAAATGAGCGACTTGAGCGTCATATAAAGCACCATTACTTTTCCTTTTCGCATCGTACCTTAGGGTTGCGAGCACTTTGTCGTTATACATATTATGCAGGTTGATGTCTTTAAGGTTAAAGTATTCATGTTCCTCCCCAAGTCTGGCAAATACGCCATTCAATACAGCTTCTGGCCCTATATATGGGTTGCCATCTGCCAATGCATTACCTTCTGCTTCGTTCCAAATAATTTTCTCATCCATTAATCCCAGAACGGTAGGAATATCACCTGTTGCGAAACCATTGTATAGTTTGTCTACCACGGTTACATTTTTACTTATTGTTTCATCTTCCATTTTAGCTCTAATTAGTTTTATGTTTTTTGGTAAAGAAATAAGCAGGTTAAATTCTATAGACTTGATAGCTCTTTTAAAAATGTTTATAAGAATTTGGATATTCTTCTAAACATTATAAATCATTTTTCCAATAAAGTCCGGTTGAAATAAATCATCTCTGATGTTATTTTTCCATCTTCATCAAAATCATCATTGATATGCATGGGAAGCACTATTTCCTTTTTATCAGCTTTCCTGATTAAATGAAAGTTCCACCAAGACAATACAGATCTGCCATTACCCATTTCGTATTCTAGATAATCTGGGTAGCCGACCATTTCTATACTTTTAATTTGAAAATTATCTAAAAATTCTTGTCTTATTTTTTTTATTTCATCTCTAGAACTCGTCACATTAAAATCATCGTTAATATTATAAAACCGTGCATCTTCACTGTAATAAGCAATTGCCTTATCTAAATCTGCATTTTCAAATGAATAGACAGCTTTACGTACTGTATTAATATTATCATGATGATTGTAAATTTTACCGTTAGTACGGTCTGAAAAACTTTGTGCCATTTCATCAAAAATACCTTCGTTGTAATAATTGATAACCGTCTTTATTTTATTGTCTTTGGTAACTACAATAAGGCGATGTACCGGAGATGAAAATTTTACGCCAGTAGTTTTATGAACCCCTTTTAGCAATTCCCAAGTTTGCACCCAAATTTCATCGTCTTTATTGTCTTCTTTGTATTCAATTGCATCTGGGTACGCCCCAGGATAATCAGTTATGGAGAAGTAATCTAGTTCATCAAACCAACGGTATGAATTTTTAATGAACCTTGTCTTTTCGGTGCCTTTGGCATCGGGATTTGTAGAAACCCCATTAAAGGCTTTAAAATCTTCAGTTAATAAACTGGCTAGTTTGGTGGTATCTCCAGTTACAAGTGCCGTTGTGAAAGATGCTACAACATCAATTGTTGGATGTTCAATGTAAACCGTTCCATTTTTCTTTTGAGCAATTGTGATGAATGATATCATCAAAGCGAGTACTATAATTATTTTTTTCATGGTGTTCCCTTTAAATTATAATTTTTGGTTTAGTTATTTTATTCTCTCAATGAGTTAAAAAACAGACAGACTCAATTTGTCAATTGATAAGTGGCTAATATTCAAAAAACATAAATTGAAACATATGTTGACAAAAAAGGTTCTTCCGAAATTTGTCTGCCTGTTATTTTTTAATACAGTCAGAAGACCAACATTCTTTAGGTCTACTGCAGTTAGTGGGAAATTAATATGTACTAGGTTGAGTACTATAAACTATTCAGAGGGTGCTATTACCGTATATCCTTGTTTTGTCAATAAGCTGATGTAGTCTAAATAGTAATGCATGGCCGCTATTTTATCGTCGACGACGACTGCTGCTATATGGTAAGGTACAGGGGTTATTATTCCGGTTTTATTATTTTCAAGGGTGTTTACGCCCCATGTTAGTAACCATTCTCCTTCATTCCAATTATTTTCAACCTTTACAGGTAAATACAGGTCATTTGAAATATTATGTTTGTAGTTGGCAAGGCTATTGACCCAATATGCTTTATGTTGTGTTGTATTCAAAGAGTCTAAGCCGCCACCAAGACCATAGACCATTGCATCTTTGGTCATTAAAGCCGCTACGCCTTCGACATCGGCATTTTGTAGTGCTGTTACGTACTTTTTAAGGGTTTCCGTTGCAGTTTGCCCGTTGTCAAAATCTAAGGACACCGTATGTTCTTGAGCTTTACTTAATGTTACTCCAAACATTAGGGTGACAAAAAGAAATGTGATTTTTAATCTTTTCATAATTTCTCGATTTACTGATTAATACAACTTTTTGAAATTCTAAGTGGAGGAATTATTTTAAAGAAATTAATATTCCGTTTTAAATACAATTGGTTTTGGACGGACAGGATTTTAAACTGTCCGAATACCCTTATTTTTTTATCAAGGCTTTACAATAGGAGGAAATTGATTAAAATTAAAAGGGTGATTAACGGAAGTATATAGAAGGATTAGAACAAGTGTTAACTATTTTTCAATCCTATTTTAAATAACTACCAAAAAGTATTCTATACCAATTTATTTTATAACTGAAAGGTCAGTATTTAAAATGAAAATGTATTTAGCATTTATAAATGAATTTATAAATGCTGATAGTGCTTAATATCAATCAAATAATTCTAATATTATTTTTTTATCTAGTTAGGGAAATAAAGTTTTATGATACAATAGTGCTAGGTAGTCGTTCTTCTTCGATAATATTTTCCTTATTCAAGTGTACATAATAAGAATGATTCTCATCATCTAAAGAAATTGAGGTATAAACTTCCTCATCAATGAAATGGATGGCAGAGCGATCATCACAAGCATAACCATCTGTAAGCTGACCAGAGATAATATTGTTATGGTACAGGGGTCTTCTAGATTTTTCGGAATTGTAATGCGGACAGTGGCTTTTATCAATGAATCGCATGCCTTCAACAATACTTAATTCCTTAGGTCTAGAATCTGTCGTGCCACCATTGAACCAACATAAAGAACCCGCGCTGCCGCCGCCCATTATAACACCTTTCTCGTATGCGTTTTTTAGTGCCGCATCAATACCTTGGGCTTCCCAAATCGCCAACATATTCAACGTGTTTCCACCGCCTACAACAATAGCATCCATTCTAGAAATTATTTCTTCAAATGATTCTTTTTGATCATAAGAGTTTATCCAAACACTTAGAACATGTGGTACCACATTAATTTGTGCACATACATCGTAAAACGAATCTATATAATCTTGGTCTTCTCCGCTAGCAGTTGGTATAAAGCAAAGGTTAGGTTTTTCCTTACCGGTAGCGTCTGCCATATATTTTAAAAAGGGAACGGTATGTCTTCCACTACCATAAATCAAAAGTTGCTTTTTCATGAAGACAAATTAATCCATTCTAGAATTAAATAGAAGGTAAATACCCACTATTTTTCAATGTTCTCGAATAGGTACTTTTTTTATTCCATAATAGGGGGTGACATTGTGTAGCCCCATTCTTCCATTAGCCCCAAAAGATTAAAAAAAGTAGCCTCGTGTACTATGTAGCCCGCATCATCAAATGTAAGAATGCTCATACCTTCGATATAGCCTTTTTTCCCCGTTGGGGGAGTATTACCTAACATTCCAGTATTAGAGCCTCTACCTATCCAATTAACGTAAGCCCTAGTTCCGATTACACTAATTTCTTTTTCATCAATTTTCAAATCAGGCATGGCCCGATGCCAAAAATTCATTGTCTTAAAAAGTTCTTTTTGATTGATGGAAACAATTTTACCATTTACGTTTCGTACCAGATTTTTTGTAGTAACCAATCGATGTACGGTGGTGTCATTTTCACTCCAAGCGTTTAAATAGGTTTTTGTAGTGTTTTTCAGCGTTGTAGCGATCGTATTTTCAGCCCTCGAAGTCTCCTTTTTTTCAATGGAGTTGGTGTCCTTACACGCAAAAACCAAAATCATTATAATTGAAAAAAAGATGAAATTAAGTTTTTTCATGATGAACTTTTTACCAAATATCTCATTATCCTAAAAGAAAGGATAAACCATTGAATAAAAGGGAGATAAAGGATGAGTAGTTGGTTATTTTGTCCGAACTATCCAATTTAATGATCGGGAGGTTACTGCCTAGAATGTTGTACATTTATTGGAACATCATTTTCCCTCAGTGAGAATCAACTTGCCAAATGAGTATCATTTATCAAAAAATCGGATACGCTGTCCTTTTGTCTTTTTTGGGACTCGGTTTCAGTTTTGGTCAAATAGTTGACTTAGAAAGCGATCATCCTTATAAAAAGGTATTTGTAGAAACCGATAATTTCGGGGCTTCTTATTTAGACACTTTAGAACAGGGTTACCCTAAAATAAAAACTGATTCGGTTAAATTCTCCATGCTTAATGATTTGGCTTATTATTGGCATACCAGAAACTTAAATACGGCAATGACCTTCACTAATAAGGGTTTGAAACTTACAACGGTAAATGGTGATACCTTATGGCATGGTAGGTTTCAAATCACCCAAGGGGCCATTCTTTTACGAATGGAAAAACTAGACAGTGCACAAATAGTTCTAGAATTGGCCAAAGCTAAGGTTATGCAATCTGATTTAGCTTTTTTAAACACGCAGTTGGGCTATGTATATGAGCGTAGAGGTCAATTGGACAAAGCGGCAGATTATGCCATAATATCACTAGATTTAGGTGAAAAACTAAACGATATCAAGGCAAAAGCTATGGCTTTTAGCGATTTAAGTAACCTTTTTTGGAAGCAGGGAAAATTTGAATCCGGTGTGGAATATGGTCTTCGTTCCTTAAAATTATTTGAAACTTGGGGCATTACCGATTTGGATTATGGCTTTACTTTATATATCACCGGCAATAATTATTTGGCTTTAAAAAACTATAAAGAGGCACGTAGATATTATGAACATTCCAATATCATTGGTGAGCGCTATGGGTTTTATAATAACCTAAGCGATGTTTATATTTCATTAGTGGATCTCTATTCCTATTTAGGTGAATTTGAGAATGCTAGTGAAGCCGGTCGTAACGCTGTTAAATATGCCGAACTTCTGGAAAACAATTTTATGGTAATGCGTTCTTGGCTAGCAATTGGAAAAATGCAAAATAAGAGGGAAAACTATAGCAAAGCTATTGAGGGACTCAAAAAATCGATAACCATTGCGACTGACGATTTTGGTGATGCCTATTATTTAAGCGACGCTTACAAAGAATTAGCAAATGCATATGCCCGTAATACCGATTATGAAAATGCTTATAGTGCATTTTCTAAGTATGATTCTCTAAAAAACGAGGTATTTACTGCTGAAGCCGATCATCGAATTTCTCAATTGAGAACAGAATTTGATTTGGCTAAAAAAGAGGGGACTATTGAACTTCAAGAAATCCAAATAAAAAAACAACAAACAAGGCAACAACTTATCATTATTATAACGGTCTTATTATTATTGTTGCTACTATTGGCATATAAGGCTATTTCTAATAATGTAAAAAAGAACAAGCTTTTACAAAAGAAAAATTCTGAAAAGGAATTCTTATTGAAGGAAATACACCATCGCGTAAAGAATAATCTGGAGATTGTTTCGAGCTTACTATCCCTTCAGGCATCACTAATTGTGGATCCTGATATTTTGGATGTTATGGAGCAAAGTCAGCATCGTGTTCATAGTATGGGCATGATTCATCAAAAATTATATTTGGGCGAAAAACTAGCCACGGTAGAAATGAAGGATTACTTTAATAATCTAACCGACTATATCGTTCATTCGTATGGTAAAAATAATAAGGTCACCATTGATTTAGAAATGAAAGAACTTGAACTTGATGTCGATATGGCAATACCCATAGGTCTTATTGTCAATGAGTTGATTACAAATTCTTTAAAATATGCTTTTCCAGAGGAAAGGAATGGCGTTATACATTTGGCCTTAAAACTGAATGGTAACCTATTAGTATTGGAGGTTAATGACAATGGCATTGGTATGCAATCGGAAAATCTCGTCAGAGAGACTGGTTTTGGAACACATTTGGTAGATTTATTGGTAAAACAATTGGATGGAAAAATGATTTTGGTTACCGATCAAGGTACATCCGTATGCATAGAATTTCAAAATACAAAGGCTGCCTAATGAAAAATGAGAAAGTATGTATATTGATAGTTGAGGATGATATGATCATTGCTGCTAACCTGTCTATTCAGTTGACCAGTCTCGGTTATGAGGTTGCCGGCATTTTACCTAGGGGAGAAGAGGCTATTATACATGTTAAAGAGCATTCTCCACATATACTGCTATTGGATATCAACCTAAAAGGTGCACTCAACGGTATAGATACCGCCAGAGCCATTCAAAAATTTAAGGATATTCCCATAATATATCTTACAGCCAATAGTGACGATGCCACTTTTGAGAAGGCTAAGGAAACCCAACCGAAGGCATTTATTACAAAACCCTTTAACAAACTAAGTTTACAGCGTACCATCGCCTTGGTTGTTGAACAAATTAAAGAAGATGAAGAATCGAGTCAAACTACGCAGGACATAGAAGTTCTCGAAGATCGAATTTTTGTCCGCCATAACGGTAGGATGGAAAAATTACTTTTAGAAGATATACTCTACATAGAGGCCGATCGTAATTATTGTGTTTTAATTACCTCTAAAATTAAGCATATGCTATCATGTACGCTAAAAGTAATGGAAGAGAGGCTGCCAAAATCCAGTTTCATTCGAGTACACCGCTCCTTTATTATTAATATCTCAAAATTGGACGTTCTAGCCGATGGACATTTGGAAATCGGAAGAAAAGTGATTCCCATAGGAAAATCACATAAAGAATTATTATTGAGTCGAATACGTACTGTTTAACTCGTTGCGTTCTCCTAAAAATCTTCTCGATAATTTAAAATATAACTTAGGACACTTATAATATAGGTTGGTCCTTATCACAATCTCTTGTTCGAAATAATCGGGTAGTATTACAGATGGTTCATGTGAATCATATTTAATTTAACCACTAAATTATAAGAACATGAAAAAAGTCGTACTAATTATCGCATTAACACTATTTGGTCTTACGACCAACGCACAAGAAGAATTATATCTTGTTTTTGAATTTATGAAGGTCGATAACGAACAAATGACGGCCTACGATGAGACTGAAACATTCTGGGAAAAAATTCAACAACAACGGGTAAAATCAGGAGATATTATCGGTTGGGATTTATGGTCATTGCAACCTGGAGGAGAAATGCAGGATTTTCAATACCTAACCGTGTCATTGTATAACGACCCCGTAAAAATGATGGATGGTAGTAGTTGGGAAAACTTATGGGAAAGGGCTAAGGCAGCCTACCCTAATATGACTGAAGAAGATATTACCGCTAAAATTAACGGTTCGGCAAAAACTAGGGATTTGGCCGTACGAATCTTTGCTCATGAAATTGCAACAACAACGGGTTCATCTCCAAATGAAATGGTGTTAGGCACAGTTGCCCAAATAGATATGATGAAAGTAGCCCTTGAACATTATAATACCTATGAAAATGCTGAGGAAAAGGTTTTTCAGCCTTTACATCAAAAAGCAGTCGATTCAGAAGAGAAGTTAAGTTGGGGGTTGATTAGATTTATAAACCCTATTGGAAGCGACACCTACGCTTCGCATATGACGGTAAGTATGTTTAAAGATTATAAACAGGCTTTAAATCAGAATATCAATTTCAATGAAGGAGCAACTCCTGCAAAAACTAAGTTAATGCAAGAAGGCGTAGCTGCAAGAGATATGAAATATGTTTATATGGCCCAATTGATTAAAATGGCACGTTAATAAAGAAAATTTAAAAAATCCATTTATAATTATACAACTAAAACCCCCCATGATTATAGTCATGGGGGGTTTATTTATTTGTAAAATCTATAACTTAAGCTAGTCTCTACTAGTAGTGTCATTTCTCTTTTTAGGTCTACTTGTGTTCCTATTATTTTTGCCACGGAAGTTGTTGCCGCCAGGTCTATTTTTATTACCAGATTTACCAGGACCTCTGGGGGTTCTTGCTGGTCTGTCATCTTTTTCTTCAGGAGTATCGTCCATAAAAGGATGCGCTCCTAAACGAGGTACTTCTTGTTTAATCAGTTTTTCAATATCGCGTAGGTATGGTTTTTCTTCTCTATCACAGAAAGAAAGTGCGGTACCACTAGCACTGGCACGACCTGTTCTACCAATACGGTGCACGTAAGTTTCAGAAACATTAGGTAGGTCATAATTCACCACCAATGCTAATTCTTCAACATCAATACCTCTAGCGGCGATATCAGTAGCGACCAATACTTTTAATTTACCATCTTTAAAATCACCCAATGCTTTTTGTCGTGCAGTTTGTGATTTATTACCGTGAATAGCTGCAGAACGAATGTCAGCTTGCTCTAATTTCTTAACGATCTTATTGGCGCCATGTTTTGTACGTGAAAATACCAATACAGAAGATTGTGGTTGTTGTTCTAATAAATGCACCAGCAACTTAGGTTTGTTTCCTTTACTTACAAAGTAAACACCTTGTTCAACTTTCTCTGCCGTAGCCTGTTCTGGTTTAATCGTTACGCGTTCAAAATCGCCCAACATTTTACGAGAAAGCTCTACGATATCTTTTGGCATGGTAGCCGAAAAGAAGAGTGACTGTCTTTTTGCAGGTAGTTTGGCAATGATTTTTTTAATGTCATGTATGAAACCCATGTCCAACATTTGGTCGGCTTCATCTAAAACAACATACTCTAAATCTCTAAAGGATATAAAACCTTGGTTCATTAAATCTAATAAACGCCCAGGAGTTGCAATAAGGATATCTACACCGCCTCTTAAGGCGCTTACTTGTTTACCTTGTTTAACACCACCGAAAATAACAGTATTTCTCAAACCAGTGTGTTTACCATAAGCGGTAAAACTTTCGCCAATTTGAATGGCAAGTTCACGAGTAGGTGTAACCACCAATGCTTTTACTTTTCGTTTAGATTGACTTAGGCTAATACCTTCATATAAATGATGAAGAATCGGAATACCAAAGGCAGCTGTTTTTCCAGTACCTGTTTGAGCTACACCTAAAAGGTCTTTGCCATTTAGAAGTATAGGAATAGATTGTTCTTGAATTGGAGTAGGGTGAGTATAACCTTCAGCTTCTAAGGCTTTTAGGATTGGTTCGGCTATGCCGAGTTCTTTAAATGTCATAAAATTTTAATAAGGGGCAAAGGTACGCTTAAAAATGGAAGCAAATTGATATTAGTAATTAGTGCAAAGTATTGATTATTAAGTTGGAGGTGCAAAATAGAAAGGAGAGAATAGAAAACCATTTGCACTAAAAACTATCTCCTTCTAAATATTTCTACCGAATATATCGCTAAACGACCTCTTTTATCGTTCAGCTGATTTTACATATGATGTCGTTAATCGACAAGATTTTACACTTAAACCTAACACATGTAAACTAACGAGTAATATGTGTTTTTCAGCGATTCACCACCTAGTGCAACAAGGTCTGCTACGTTCTATAAGTGTAACAAATGCAAGTCATGAAAACAATACTAACCATCATCTTTATCATCTTCTTAAGCTTAACTGCACAAGCTCAAAACGCTACTAACGAAGTTAAGGTTGAAACTATTGAAATGACAATTGTTACTGAAACAACGTATGAGTTAAACCTTGAGTCTAAAACTGAAGTAGCTCGTTTATACAAATTCAAAAATTCAAAAATAAAAAAAGAGTTAAACTTTATCACTAAAGCAAACAAGCCTAAAATGGCTTAAACATCAGTATTCAGTATTCAGTATTCAGTATTCAGTTTGAAGTGTAAAGCATAAAGAAATTGTGTTAAGGTTATTTAGTATAATTGAGTTATAAGAAAATAAAGAGCTAAGCCAAATTCAAAAACTAAATTACCCATTACTTTTTTGAACTTGATTTTTTAAATTTTGGACTTGATTCTTAAACTTTTATAGTCCCTTCATGGCTGCTTCGGCACAGCGTTCGCCATCCATAGCTGCTGAGACAATACCACCAGCATAGCCACCACCTTCACCACATGGAAAAAGACCTTTAATGTCCGGATGTTCTAATTGTTCATTTCTTGGGATGCTTACTGGCGATGAGGTTCGTGATTCTACCCCAACGATATTTGCTTCTGCAGTATAGTATCCATGCATTTTATCGCCAAAAGCCTTAAAACCTTGACGCAGTCTACTGCCTATTAATTTTGGTAAAAGGGAGTGTAAGGGAGCTGATTTTAATCCGGGCTGGTAGGAGGTAGGGTTCAAATCTACGGATAGGTTTCCATCAACAAAATCAGTTAACCGTTGTGCTGGTGCAGTTTGTGTTCTTCCACCTGAAGTAAAAGCCAAACGTTCCAAGTCTTTTTGATATTCCAATCCTTTTAGGGCTCCGAATTTTTCGTACTTAGGTATATCGGTATCTACATTAATTTCTACAACGATACCAGAGTTTGCATACAAATTATTTCGTTTCGACGGTGACATACCATTCACAACCACTTCTCCGGGTGCGGTTGCAGCTGGTACAATGAATCCACCGGGACACATACAAAAAGAGTATACGCCTCTCTCTTTCACCTGTTCAACTAAACTATAAGAAGCGGCAGGTAACAGTTCGTTTCGCTCACCAGAACAATGATATTGAATACTGTCAATGATATGTTGCGGATGCTCTACACGAACACCCATAGCAAAAGATTTTGCGGCTAATGCAATATCTTTTTTGTGTAATAGCTCGAATATATCACGTGCGGAATGTCCGGTAGCTAGAATGACCCGATCTACGGCCATTTCATCCTTTTCATTGAGAATGATAGCTTTTAGCGTATTGTTCTTGATAACAAAATCAGTCACCTTGGTATTGAAATGAATTTCGCCACCATGATGTTGAATAACCTCTCGAATGTTCTGAACAATTTTCGGGAGTTTGTTTGTCCCGATATGCGGATGTGCATCTACCAATATTTGGTCTGTAGCACCATGAAAAACCAAACTTTCAAATATGCGACGTACATCGCCACGTTTTAAGCTTCGGGTATATAATTTTCCGTCAGAATACGTACCAGCACCACCTTCTCCAAAGCAATAGTTACTTTCTGGGTTCACTAGATGGTCTTGGTTGATTGCCTTTAAATCACGTCTACGATCTTTTACATTGTTGCCTCTTTCAATTACAATGGGTTTGTACCCCATTTCTAAACAACGAAGCGCAGCCCACATGCCTGCAGGTCCAAAACCAATAATATGAATAGGTTTGGCTTTTGATACATCTTTGTATTTAAATGATAAGGCATCGCTTGGGGCGGGTTCATTGATATAAACGGCCAGATTATAATTGAAAACTATTTTAGGTTTACGTGCATCTATAGATTTTCTAAGTACCCTTATTTTAAAAGTACCATCTACAAGTCCAAGATATTTTGCAGTACGTATTTCTAAACCATTAGGGGTAGCTTCTTCCTTTAACGTTAATCGTAACTGTACATTTCTGACCATGCTGCAAAATTAAAGTAAAAAAGACGATGTAAACTATGGAGTTTTAAAAATGCTGTATTGAGATATATTTGTATTACTATTTTTCTATAATCGTTCTGAAAGTCAAATTGACTCTGGGTTGCGTGCTTGATTTTGTAGGTGGTAATCGGTGCAACCAAATGGTTTGGGTTTCATCCTTCATAACTAATAAGCTGCCATGTTCTAAAATCAATCCAACTTTTTCTTTGGTTTCTTTATGTTTAAAGGCAAATTTTCGTTCTGAGCCAAAACTTAAAGAGGCAATGGCTCCGTTCTTTTTTAAATCTTTTTCACCATCACTATGCCAGGCCATTCCCTCGTTGCCATCGTGATAAAGATTGAGCAGACACGAATTAAAGGTCTCACCTGTTTCTTGCTCCACTTTATTTTTTAAGTATACTAATTCGGTAGTCCAGGGTAGTGCCAATTTGGTGGTTTTTGAATAGGTGTATTCAAACGGTTTTTCTCCGTACCATGCCACTTTGCGCTTTGTTATTATTTTCTTGCCAAATATTATTGCCTCGTCGTTTTTCCATTCAATATGATTTAGTAATAGGTCTAAATAACTAGCTGCTTCCAGGTCATTAAGAATTTTACCATAGTAATTTACAGTTCCACCCTGTGGGAGTAAGTTTTTAGTAGGGTCTACTTTTATATCAAACAATTTCATTTCTCCATTTTTTATAGGCTTCCTTCATGCAATTTCCACAAGGTCGAAAATTGCTTTTAATAGCTTCTTCTATTGATGAGAAAAATACTTTGTTTTCTCTTTTCATTCGTAAGCCCGATTTGCAATTTAACGTGCCATAAATTTTCAGATTCTTATTTCCACCAAACTTGATATCACCAGTTCTAATTTTGGTTCGTATCTCTTTATCTTTAAATGAAGTATGATGTATCATAATTATGCCGTTGCATCGTGAAAAATGATACCTAAGGTATGTCTTTCTCCACTTTTTACTTCACTAACACCATGTTTCATGGTAGCTCTATAATAGCCTTTTGTACCTTTTATAGGACGAAAATTCGTAGTAAAAATAAGCAAATCTCCTTTTTTGGGTTGCAGCACTATGGCTTTAGACTGCGCTCTTGGTGTTTGTTGGGTAAGTACAAATTCGCCACCCTCATAGTCCACACCTGGTTCATTTAAAAACAGTACCGTTTGAAGGGGGAAATATACATCACCATACAAATCTTGATGCAAGGTATTGAAACCTCCCTTTCCATATTTTAAAATTAGGGGAGTAGGTTTCATCTGATTATTCTCGTGACATTGCTGGTGAAGTTTTTTTAATGTGGTTGGGAATTCCGTATTAATTTTTAAAGCCTTCATCCATAAGTTAGCTATTGGCGTTAACATAGGATAGAAGTTTTCACGTAATGATTGAATTAATTCTGGCAGCGGATAATCAAAGTATTTATATTCACCCAATCCAAAACGATATCGCTCCATTATAACAGTTTTTCTATATAATGCGGGAGTGTTGTATGATTTGATTAATACTTGACATTGATCACTTGAAAGTAGTTTAGGGAGTATGGCATAACCTTTCTCGTGCATCTCTTCAGCGACTGAAGGCCAGTTTATCTTATTTAATTTTTCTGTCATAATTACAATGATGCTATTTCAAGGAAAATAGTAGTGAGTTCCTTTGGTTTACTGAAAAATGGCGAATGACTGGTTTGTATTTTAAACACTTTCTCACAAACTGTTTCACTATACATTTTATGTTGAATGAATGGAGTAACGGCTCTATCTTCAGTGCATTCGATATAGAATCTTCTAACACTACCAAATTTTTCATTAGTTAATGAAGGGTGTTATACCAGATTCAATAGGCTCATGACTTAATACTAGTTTAGCCATTTCTGTAATTTCATCCTCACAATCATGATAAAGTCCCTCTTTATAAATTTTTGGCTGTAATGTGTGCGATTTGGTTTCTAGATGCATGGTTACATGAGGTTTAAGAACCCCATAAATATCTTGTGAGGAATAGTCGGACTGGGTTTTGCCATTCGGAATCAAGTATGCCGCCAAGTAAATCAATTTTTCAATTTTTTCAGGTCTGTATTCTGCCACCTGTGAAATCATAATACCATTTTTACTATGTCCAATTAAAATAATCTGCCCTTCAATACTATCAATCAAATGGCATAATTTTAAAACGGTATTAGAAAATGTTACCTGTTCAATAGGCGTATTATCACGGCCCATACCGGGCAAATCAATAGCAAAAACTTTGTGCCCTTGTTCTTCTAATAAGGGAATTACTTTGTGCCAGTTCCATGCGCTATGCCATGAACCATGTATTAAGATAAAGGTTTTCATTGCTCTATGTGTTAAGATTATAACACAAAGTTCTGGCGATTAGAATGGGTTTAAAACCCGAAACTTGCTATACTTGTTTTGAATTTATTTTTGCAGCTTCCCAACCAATAATAGCTGTTTTACGGGTATTTCCCCACATGTAGCCACCAATGTTTCCCGTTGATTGAATAACCCTATGACAAGGAATTAAAAATGCAACCGGATTGCTGCCTATTGCCGTACCAATTGCTCTTGAGGCTTTTGGTTTGTCAATTTCCTTGGCGATTGCGCCGTAAGTAGACAAATCACCGACTGGAATTTTTAGCAATGTTTCCCATACTTTTAACTGAAATGGAGTTCCGTTTAAGTGCAATTTTATTTGGTGTAGTTTGCTCCAATCATGCTTAAAGATGAATAGGGCATTTTGTTGCAAATTATCGACCAGTTGATTGTAAGTGGCCTTTGGGAATCTATTTATCAATTTCTGTAGCGCTTCCTCCTCATTATCAAAGAAAGCCATATGGCAAATCCCTTTTTGGGTCGATGCAACGATAATATTTCCAAACGGACTTTCTGCAAAACTGTATTTAATGATGAGGTTTTCACCCCCATTTTTAAATTCGCCAGGTGTCATTCCTTCAATATTGATAAATAGGTCATGTAATCTACTCGTACCTGAGAGTCCAGTTTCATGTGCAGTATCAAACAAAGTAGCATGATTATTTTTTAGTAACTGTTTAGCATATTGAATACTCATGAATTGCATAAATTTCTTAGGACTTACGCCTGCCCAATCTGTGAAAAGGCGCTGAAAGTGATACGGACTTAAATGAACGCTTGCAGCTATTTCATTTAAAGTAGGTTGTTGTTTGAAATTTACTTTTATATAGTCTATCGCTTCGGCAATTCGATTATAATTTATGTTTTCTTGTGTTGTCATTTCTTTACATTTTACATGTCAAATGTATTTTACAACAACAGGTTATAAAACCCGATTCTTGCTACTCATAAATTGTTTTGCGTGATTATTGTGAAAGTACTAAAATCAGTGAAGACCATAAGTTAGAATTTATTAAGATTCAACATTTTTGACGGACTATTCTATTACATCTAAGAGTAGAAGGTTTTTTATAGGAAAGGCCAAGTCATTTAATTAAGAACTTATATACTTTTAACTATGGAGCTTATAGTATTTGGTTTTTACTCAACAATCTTATTGAATCGCTGATTAAGACCATCTATAAATTTGTGAGTTCTTTTATCGAATCCGATAATGTTTCCTATGCTATCTCTTTTGAAATGAAACCATAATTCAGCATCGGTGTCATAAAACAAATCTTTTTCGTAAGCATAAATGGGAATTGGTTCTCGAACAATATTTCGTCTTACAATTTGAAATTTCAAGGTATCATTCTCAACCACAATATTATTCCAAAGAACTTTACTTTTTTCAAACAGATATGTGCCCGCAAATTCTTTCTGTTCATTAGAAGTTAGATTTTTTGGTTTTAAAAACTTATTACGCTGAACACGTCTTTCTTTAAGATTGTATTTTTCACCATTTTTCAAAACATAGAACTTGTTTTTACCGGTTTCCAAAGTATCAATCTCGTTAAAATAGTTCGACCAAAATGTTCCATCATAGATGGCCACATATTTATCTCCAATTACTTCAAATTCATTTCCTTGTACAAGTACGGCAGTGTTTTCGTCTAAACCTATCCCTAATAATTCAGGTTTAATTTTCAACAATTCAAACATATCATAGTGTCTGTTTCTTTCGAGATGATGTTGGTCAAAAGCTGAATTGGTAACAAAACTGAAACCGACTTCAGGATTACTGATTAGTTTATAACTGTCATTTAATCCGCGGCCGCCACGAGCTAAATAAGAGCCTTGTATTGACGCTCCTGCAGAATGCCCGCCAATTATCCCACCTCGCTCTAAAACTTCGTTCAATGCGGTGTGAGTTTTAGTATTTAGATATGTATCTGCTGTTCTATGTTGCCGACCACCTGTAAACCAAACCGCTGTTGCAGTTTTTAAGGGTTTTATAAATTCATCGCTATTTGCAATAGCTGTATCCCTTGTATGCATAAATTGAATAGAATCAAATCCACGAGCTTTAAATTGTCTTTCCAAAATTTTAAATTCTGGGTCGTAGTTGATGGAGTTTTCGTCGAATGCAGTTGGGATAATAACAAGTCTTGCAGATTCACCACCAGCTAAATCATGAAATACGTGCCACATGTCATCGGTCATTCCGCCACCACCAATTAATAACGCACCGTTTTTTGGACCTATAGATTCACTTTTAGTTGTACTCGGTTTGTTTATTGAATTTTGGCAGGAAATACTTATCATCAGAAATATTAATAGGAATAAATTTCTAAGAATAGTAAAGATTGTATTTATGAATTTCATTGTATGCAGAATGTTTTTTTAAGAGTTGAGACTGTGCATATAAGATGAATTTCCTTTATTAACACTTAATTTATAGCATACACATAACAAGGAAAAATCTGTCAGGATTTTCAAGAATAGGGGTGCACTAGCAATCTATTTTAAATGGTGTTACGGCTAGTTATTTTTTCTTTCTAGGGATGTTTTCTTTCATAGTATCCAAAGAATAAATTGTCCAAGCTAAAATCACAGCATTTTTCATAATGTCATTTTCAGGAACATATTCTAAAAAGTCAAGATTTGTATGATGAGTTGCAGACCCATAAGCTAAATCATCTTGTATGAATTGAAATGATGGGATATTGTAGTGATCAAAGGTTTCGTGATCGGTAGATAACGTATTTTCAATAGCAATAGCTCCAGAACTTATAGTAGAAATTGGCTCAAATACTTTTTCAAAAACGGGTCTTGCCAATTCATTATTCTGCAAAAATACGCCCCTTATTAACCCGGCACCATTATCTAAATTTAAATATGCAGCTATTTTTTTAGATGCTATATTCGGTTTTTCATTTAAATCTCCAAAGTGTTTTTTAGCATAGGCAGCCGACCCTAAATAAGCTTGTTCTTCACCTCCCCAAAAACCAATTTTAATAGTTCTTTTGGGTTCATAGCCAATCTGCTTTAGAATGCGTAAAGCTTCTACTAAAACTATGCAATTAGCACCATTATCGGTAGCACCTGTGGCAGAATGCCAAGAATCGAAATGAGCTCCTAATACTATACTTTCTGACTTTAGTTTAGCATCATTACCTGAAATTTCCCCTATGATGTTTACATTATTTTCGGGTTCACTGTAAAATTCTGTTTCCAAATTTAGGCGTATAGTGGGTGTTGCATTTAATTTTGTCATACGGTATATTCTTCCAAAATGCTCAGGCATGATAGTGAAATACGGTAAAGGTTTTAAATCACCCTCTTTATAATAATAAGTACCTTGAGGGTGTAAAACTCCTAAATACATAGGCCTTGTAGTTAATACGGCTATAGCGCCTTCAGCTTCTATAAACTTGAGGAAAGTTTCATCGGAAAAATCGTCAGTTTTCCATTGCTCAAAAAGTTCAGGTAATGGAGTTGCTTTAACCTTGGCGGTTACTTTTTGCTCCATTTGTTTTAATTGTGTTTCTGAATATCTAGATTCAATGGTATCTAACAGCGATTTCTTTCTAGGTTCTTTTCCTAAAAGGATTATTTTTCCCTTCAGTTTACCAGAAAATTCACTTCGCACTATATTCATATCAGCATAACTTTCAATACTTATGATTGTACCAGAAACAATGCCATCTGTACTTTTAGACATCGCCAAAGGATACGCTGAAATTTTCATATAGTTTGGAGCAATCATTTCAACATTAAAAGTGTTAACATTCCAACCTCTACAATCAGAACAATAATTTTCAAAATGTACATTTTGAAGACCAATTTTTTTCATCTCATTAGAAATCCATTCTGCAGCTTTGTAATACTCTCTAGTTCCTGTAAGCCTCTGGCCGTATATGTCAGTGAACTGACTCAACATATTCATGGCTTCAGAATTATTGAATCCTTCATTGCGAATTTCTGATAAGGTGTTTTCCTTACTGGTTAATTGCGAAAAGCTGTTAATTGATATTACTAGGAAAAGGAATAAAACAAGAATAGTTTTTAATTTCATAATTAGAAGAAATGATTATTATATGTTAATCGTTGGTGTAAGCACCATTAACATTTATATAAGATAACAAGTTACTCTATTTCTACGTGTATCTGCAACACTATTCTTCTGCGCTCAAAATGATATGTAAAACCCGTACTTTCTAATTTGAATTTACGCGTGACTTAATCTTTAAAAATCAACTATATAATCATTAATGAGATTGCAGGTAATTTTTTAATAAGAATCAGTATTACGGCAACCAAGTAAAATATCATAGTGAGTATAAGCACTAGAATATGTATAATAGAAATGGCAGATTTCATACGCCAATTTTTGAAAACGTAATTCATCTGCCATTATTCAATAATTAAAATAACTACAATGCTTATTCTTTATTTTTCAGCATATTTTTTATTAACGAATTCCATTTTTCTATAGACTGAATTTCACCACTTAATTGGTAGTTTATATCAGCATTATAAAACTCAAAAACTGTGTCGGGTTTGTTATTATCGACCGGAAAGAAATTTAGCTTTAATCGGTCAATGATTTTTTCCTTCCGTGCATAAGATTTACCAATATTCGCTATTTCACATGTTTTTATTGTAGTTAAATCAACATACTGCTGCTGAATAGCTTCCTTTATTTTTAAAACAAAGAATACGAAGTTTTTAGTTCGGTCTACACCAATAGCGTAATGACCAAAAATTTCATGTTCAGAAATTTCACAGTTATGTTGATGTGCAACCTCTTTTAGAGAAGTTAATACTACTTTTTCTTTAATTTTTCTACTTCTGTTTGTTATAACAAAAGGCATTGCACAAAGTGCAACAGATGCTATGCCTATAGCGGCTATTCCTAATTCCATTTTATATATTTTTAAATTTGAGATGCTAATTTTTGTATGTTGTGTTAAATCACAACATATCAATATATTACCTGTTGCTACCTAAATAGTAGGCTTTGAAGAAAAATGGGTTACCAGAAATTATGGAAAGGAAAAATTAGGTCAGTCTTGCGATGCCTAATCAATAAGGTGTTTGCGTAATTTTGGTACTGCTTATATTTTGAATTAAACAGTACTTCATTAGATTTTAAGCTTATTGAAACACTCGCAAACGGTAGTTTGAAATTGGGAGTTACATTCTCAGTTACATCAGATATTGAAACTTCCGATTGTTGTGAATGAGGCGATAGTAGCTTAGTTGAGGCAGTAAAATACGTTTTCTGTTCATTTTTTTGGTCAACAGAAATCTCATTAGAAAATGGTAATGAATTGGCAGAACTATAAACCCCGAAACAATAAATTGAAACGAGTAGAAGAACCCTAAATATTTGATTCGGACTTTTCATATTACACTATAACACCTTGGTCGAGTATTTCGTTAACTTCTTTCAAGCTATCTTCATTATCTAACAAGAGAACCAATATATCATTAGCTTCGATTATTGTTGCTCCTCCTGGTCGTACAAATTTACTATTTCGTTTGATCATTACAATGAATGCAGACCTAGGAAAATGCAAATCAATAATTCTTTTATTAACGGCGTAACTATCTATAGGTATAGTAACTTCTTCCATTGCAGATTTTGGTAAATTTAGAATGTACCTTTCATTTTCTGCGATGGGCTTTACTTCGTCGGGTAAGGCTACATTTAACCACTTAGCAAAAATGGATAATGTTGTTCCCTGAATTAGAACCGATGATACCGATATGAAAAATACTATACTGAATATTATATTTGCTTTGTCAATACCTGCTAATAGGGGATAGGTGGCAAATACGATTGGAACAGCACCTCGCAGACCAACCCATGAAATGTAGAACCTTCGTCCAAGTTTCATTTTAAAGAACATCAAACTTAAAAAAACACTAACCGGTCGAGCAACAAGAATAAGAAATACTGAAATCAGTAGCCCTATACCGATATATGGCATAATTTGAGAAGGAAAAACAAGTAATCCTAGGGTAAGGAACAGCACAATTTGCATTAACCAGGCCATACCATCGAACATTTTTAAAATAGTCGATTTATGTATTAAATCTTGATTACCTAAATAAACAGCACAAATGTAAATAGCTAGAAACCCATTACCGCCGACGACATCGGTTGCAGAAAATGTAATAAACATAAGTGCAATGACTAAAACCGGATAAAGACCTTCGAACCCGAGTTTGATTTTGTTGATGATGATTTCACTCAACTTTCCGAATGCGAATCCGCCAATACCACCCAAAATCATTTGTTTTAAAAACAAAGGAATAATTGAGAGAATACTTAAATCTTGGTTAATAACTAAAGTCAAAAAGGCAAGTGTTAGTACATAGGCCATTGGGTCATTACTACCGCTTTCTAGTTCTAACGTTTGTCTAAGATTACTCTTTAACGCCAAGTTTTTTGAACGTAAAATAGAAAATACAGCTGCCGCATCTGTAGAGGAAACAATAGATCCCAACAGCAAACTTTCATAGATAGTAAAATCGGTAACGAAATAAACAAATGTACCTAAGGAAATTGCTGTGAGTAAAACACCTAGCGTAGATAAGACAAGGCCTTCTTTTAAAATAGGCTTAACAGACTTCCAATTCGTGTCAAGTCCGCCAGAAAATAAAATGAAGTTAAGGGATACAATACCAATAAATTGAGCAAGCTTTGGGTCGTCAAATTTAATACCGCCAATACCTTCGGATCCGGCAAGCATACCAATGGCTAAAAAGAGTATTAAGGTAGGTACGCCGAATTTATATGAAGTCTTACCTACTATAATACTGATAAATAGTAAGATAGAACCAATTAGTAGTATGTTTTCAATAGTAAGGTTCATTGTTATTTAGGTCTTAAATTGGTCAGCGCAAATTTAGACTTTTTATCAAAAAACAATGATTAAATAGCGTGTTTGTTCAACCGTGTATAGGTTAAAATTATGCCAAAATACTCCCTGTCTGTTTTAAGCTTTCTACTTCGATTTCGCCCTTAGAGGGTATCATATTTTGCCAATTCTAACTTTAGTATTATACTGTTTTTATTGACTAAATATTTAGTTGAACCTCCTTTTTTCTATCGATTTCAATCAAAGCAGATTGCATTGAGTTAAAAACGTTAATTTAATTATAAGAAATTAATAGTCATTTAATATCATTATAAAATAATCAATACATTTGCATATATCAATGTATTAAAGATATCATGGAGCTAAAACAAGTAGAGAAATTATCTAAAGCATTAAGTGATGTCAATCGTTTAAAAATATTGCAATTCATGCAGAAGAATCAAGGAAAGGTCGAATGTACCCATGCTTGTAAATTGCTTGATTTAGCACAGCCATCTATTAGTCATCATATTAAAAAATTAGTTGAGGCTCAACTTATTAATCAACATAAGATTGGGCGAAATTATCATTACTCACTCAATCATGAGGTATGGGACAACTATATTTTAACGTTGAAGAATCTGTAATATTTTTTCAATAATATATTGAAACTTTTAAATATATAAATGAAATTATTTTAATGAAAAAAATTGAATATTCTATACTTGATCTTGCAATAGTATCTCAAGGGAGTTCGTTATTAGAAACATTTGATCATTCTTTGGTATTAGCTCAAGAAGCTGAGGCCGAAGGGTATAAACGTTTTTGGTTGGCAGAACATCATAATTCAATAGCAATAGGTAGTAGTGCCACATCAATTTTAATAGGTAAAATTGCTGAAGGAACAAAAACAATACGAGTAGGTTCTGGTGGTATTATGCTTCCTAACCATTCTCCGTTAATAATTGCAGAGCAATTCGGGACTCTGGGTATTCTTTATCCAAATAGAATAGACTTGGGATTAGGACGAGCCCCAGGTACAGATCAAGAAACAGCAAAAGCGATTAGGTCAGATTTTTATCAGGCCGCCATGTCTTTTCCTGACGAGGTACAAAAAATACAGCAATATTTTTCAACCGATAATGCTGATGCTAAAGTTCGTGCTACGCTGGCCGAAGGAGTAGAGGTACCGTTATATATACTAGGTTCAAGTACCGATAGTGCTCATTTAGCAGCTAAAAAAGGTCTGCCCTATGCTTTTGCTAGTCATTTTGCGACAACACATTTAATGAATGCTCTCAAGATATATCACAATGAATTTCAACCATCTGTGGAATTAGAGAAACCGTATACATTAGCTGGGGTGAATATTATCGTGGCAGATACGGATGAAGAGGCAGAACGTATTTCAACCTCATTGTATAGAATGATTATTGGCTTATTAACCGGTAACAGAGGGTTTATGCAAGCCCCAACTGATATGACAGATGATTTACGCGAGTTGAGTCAAAACCCATCGGTACAGCAAATGCTTAAATATTCTTTTATTGGTAGTAAAGAGACGGTTAAAAAGCAAGTAAAACAATTTATATCAGATACTCAGGTAGATGAGCTTATTGCGGTTACTAATATTTACGATGGCAATGATCGTATTAAATCATATAAACTATTTGCAGAAATTATGCGTGAATTGAATAATGAGGATGTATAGATTAATTAGTTGATTAGTAATCTATTAGTGTGATTTAGGATTGGGTATTTCGTTTTGGAGTATATTCTTTAAGAGTATAAATCGCCATTCAAGTATTTTAATCCTGAATCGCATATTACGGTGACAATTGTTTTTCCTTTGCCGATTGCTTTTGCTCTTTGTAAGGCTGCCCAAACATTTGAACCAGAGGTAATGCCACCAAAAACACCTTCAATTCTGGCTAATTTTCTGGCAGTTTCATAGGCATCTTCATCTTTCACAGCTATAATTTCGTCAGCTAAATCTAATCGACAAATTTCAGGAATGAATCCCGCTCCCATACCTTCGAGACGATGAGTGCCAGACGTATCACCGCCTGATAATGTTCTCACATTATAAGGTTCAATAGGAATGCATCTAATTTTAGGGATTTCCTTTTTAAATATTTCCGAATTTCCAGAAAAGCAACCACCAGTGCCTACACCAGCTATAAATTCATCAATGTCCGTTCCTAAAACAGCCATTATTTCTTGTGCCATTTTATGGTAGGCATTACGGTTATCAATATTTTTAAACTGATCTGTATAAAAAGTGTTTGGTTGTTTTGCTATTTCTCTAACTCTTTCAAGTGCCTTATCAATAACATTGGCGGTAATTTTGCCATTTTCACTAGGTATCAATTCAAGCTTTGCACCAAAGGCCCGCATAGTCTGTAGCTTTTCTTTGGCAAAGGCATCCGACGAAACAAAATGGGCTTTATAACCTTTAGCGGAGCATATCATTGCTAAAGAACTACCGGTGCTACCACCAGTATAATCGACAACAGTTCCTCCTTTTTTCAAATCGCCTCTTTTTTCAGCACCTTCTATCATCGCTAGTGCCATTCGGTCTTTCATACTACCGGTAGGGTTGGCCCCCTCAATTTTTACATAAACATCGGCGTCATTAGAACCAGTAAGATGATTTAGTTTTATAAGAGGTGTATTTCCTATTCCTTCCATGTTTGATTCTTTTTGAAGCTGTCGTAATTTGAATATAAGTGTTATTGAAAAAAAGTAAACTTTTTACTTTCGATTATAATTAAAGCCAGCCTGATTTAAAGCTCTTCTCTTTCTACTTCTAATCTTTAATATCTAATATGGATTGTCTCTCTCTATTAACAGTGAGTTTTGTGACGTCTGGGCGAGAATAATGACCAACAGGATCAAAGTTTTGTCTTTCTTCTAGAACTCGATTAAAATTAATGGTAGAAGTAATTAGTCCCTCTTTATCAATAACTGGAGGAATAATCCATTCTCCATCCGGACCAGCAATACAAGAACCACCATTCGCCATAGTCGCAGGGGCATCTTTAAGGATTTCTTGGAGATGTGGAGTATCATCTGGGAAATCTTCTATACGCATCAAACTAGAAACTGACACAACAAATGAACGAGATTCTCTAGCTATAAACCGTGTAATGTCGAGCGTATTATAATCAGACCCTGGCCAAACAGCAATATGTAGATTTTCGCCCATACCATAAAGAGCTGTTCTTGATAACGGCATCCAATTTTCCCAACAATTCAATCCGCCGACACAGAAATCCTTTAAATCATGAACTCTTAGTCCGTTACCATCACCTGGTGCCCAAGTTAATCGCTCTTCGTAAGTAGGTTGTAATTTTCTATGGACAGATTTAATTTCACCGTTCGCGTTAATATATACAAGCGAGCAGTAAATACTATGACCGCCTCTATTTTTGGCACGTTCCATAATACCTAAATAAATGGCCATATTCTTATCTTTCGCTAAAGCGCAAATATCATCAAGTTCACCAGCTTCAATTTGTATCGAATTCCTGATGTAATGTGCATGTATTTCTTTTTGGGTGGTTGAATTAAATTTGGCCCCATCAGTTAGTGAGATCCAAAAAGGATAACCAGGAAGCAATGCTTCTCCGAAAACCAGAAGCTCACAATTATCATCAGCAGCTTTCTTGATATATGTTTTTATTTTATCAATAGTCTTTTGTTTGTTCAGCCAAACAGGAGAGATTTGAGCCATTCCTATTTTAAGGGTATTCTTCGAATCGTTTTGTATCATTTTTAGTTTACTGGTTTTAGTATAAGTTGATTATTAAACTATTGCAAAACTTTATGGTTGTTAATAATTGGCTTATAACTTGCAATCAATCTCACTTTTGAATTTTTGTGCAAACACATAGCAAAATCCTTTTGATTTAACTTTTTCATTTTAAAAGCCAAATCCAAAGGATTTGTCGGACTTAGTAAATACACCGAAGCCATTAAATTTAGCTCTTTTTGCCCTATTTGCTATAGCCGTTATTGGCAACAGTATTTATTTCTTTGGCTCTCCATTTTCCTGGTACGTTGTCAGCGTATATATTTTTTTAGATTTTAACTCCGTGATTTAGGTATTGATTTCTCTTATAAAACCAGTCGTTTTGCAACAAGTTAAAAGTAGAGGTATTATGTAAACTATTTTTTTCATATTGTTGTCAACGGTTTTGTATAAGATTGGTTGTGTTGGTTTATCAGTAAATTAAGCAAATAAAAACCGAACAGAAAATCTGAGAGGATTTTTGCAAGTATGCTTGAACAAGCAATAAATTATATAAGGTGTCGGCAGTAATTTTTGTATCACATTACTATTTTACAATTAATTTCGATATCTCATTATTATCTTATGTGAATCAGAAGTTTTTTGATGGTAATAAATAATATTTTTATCTACTGTTAGTGTAGGTGCTTCAATTAAATTAGAAATGACTTCTGAAAATAAAACTCTGGGAACTGAAAATTCGGATAATGAATTACTTCTAACTGCAACGCATATTTCAAAAACTGTGCTTGAAGTAATTTGTCCTTTTAAGTATCTTGTATAATATAACTCGAGATTATCGCTACTGATACAAGGCGCATAATAAATATAATCTGAATCATTAATGTTTTGTAGGATTGTCACTGAATTTGGAAGCGTATTAAATGTTGAAGCATTGTCTTTTTGTGCAACACCTAAAGTAGTTTCACAAGGGCCTAGGCAATTTGCTTCATCAAACCTTGCATTATTGAAGTACAAATACTGTCCATCCAAACTTATTCCGTGATCCATAACAAGCCAACCAGGAATACTCTTATTAAAATCTCCTTGAACTCTTTCAATATTACTAACATTTCCAGAATCAAAAGTTCCGTGAAAGAGATTATTCAATTCAGTAGGGTAATTCCTTGTAGATGTCCAATAGAAATTTCCGTTATTATCTAAATCGGCAACTGCATCCAAATGAGGTGTTGTTGTTTGATTTGGCCCTATTAACTCTCCCACATAATTAAAGGTTGAATCGTTAACTTTAGTCGCATAATAAAGTTTTGTATTAATTCCATCATTTAAATTATTGAAGAACAGATAATTACCATTAGGTGAGACGAATGGTTCCATTGCATCAAACGATAAACCATTAATTGTCACTTCTATTTCAGAACCAAATGAAGGATATGTTATTGATTTAGTAGTATCATTTTCATTTGAAGAACAAGAAATAATCAATAATGAAATTAATGTTAGTTTAATATAGGTTTTCATTTTTCATATGTTTAATTACTTCAAACGGGAGTCTGCGCAGCAACCCCATTTCGAATAAAAATAAATGATCTGTTTTGA
>NZ_CAXBOU010000029.1:0-36476 GCF_963977385.1 uncultured Maribacter sp.
ACGGACCATACTTTGCGCAATTGCGGATGCAAAAATACAAATATTTTTTACTATCGCAACCCCTGATTATTATTTTTTAAAAAAATTAATATGCTTTAGCAAATAACACTCTTTTATTAGATGGTTTACCGGTTACCATACACACTCCTTCTTCCTCCTTCGCATCAATAGGAATGCACCTTATCGTAGCTTTAGTCTCATTTTTTACACGTTCTTCGGTTTCCTTACTACCATCCCAATGTGCAGAAATAAATCCGCCTTTTTCATCCAATACTTTTTTAAATTCGTCATAAGTATCAACTTCTGTAATATGAGAGTCTCTATAATCCAATGCTTTTTGGTACATATTACTCTGAATATCTACCATTAGATATTCGATTTTAGCCACCACTTCAGTCGCTAAAACTACTTCTTTCTGCAAAGTATCTCTTCTAGCTACTTCAAAAGTGCCATTTTTCAAGTCTCTAGGCCCAATAGCCAACCTAACTGGTACACCGCGTAATTCATACTCGTTAAACTTGAATCCAGGCTTGTGGGTATCCCTATTATCAAATTTCACCGATATACCTTTTGCTCTCAATTCTTTTACCAATGGTAATACTGCCTCTGAAATTTCATCTAGCTGATCTAATCCTTTATAAATGGGAACAATTACAACTTGTATAGGTGCTAATTTTGGAGGTATAACCAACCCGTTATCATCACTGTGCGTCATCACTAATGCACCCATCAATCTAGTTGAAACCCCCCAAGAGGTTGCCCAAACATATTCCTTACCACCTTCTTTATTCGCAAACTTAACGTCGAAAGCTTTTGCGAAATTCTGACCTAAGAAATGTGAAGTCCCTGCTTGAAGTGCTTTACCATCTTGCATTAAAGCTTCAATACAATATGTTTCAATCGCACCTGCAAATCGCTCGCTTTCTGTTTTTGTCCCCTTAATTACTGGAACTGCCATATGATTTTCTGCAAAATCGGCATACACATTCATCATTTGTTTTGCCTCTGCTATTGCTTCTTTTTCAGTAGCATGGGCAGTATGGCCTTCTTGCCATAAAAACTCTGATGTTCTTAAGAATAATCTTGTTCTCATTTCCCAGCGTACAACATTGGCCCATTGATTTATCAATAAAGGCAAATCTCTATACGACTGTATCCACTTTCTATAGGTATCCCAAATAATGGTTTCAGAAGTTGGTCTTACAATAAGCTCTTCTTCTAATTTAGCATCGGGATCAACAATGATTCCACTGCCATCCTCAGCATTCTTTAATCTGTAATGGGTAACAACCGCACATTCTTTTGCGAAACCTTCGACATGGCTAGCCTCCTTTGTGAAATATGATTTTGGAATGAATAACGGAAAATATGCATTCTCGTGGCCTGTTTCCTTGAACATTTTATCCAAGCCGGCCTGCATTTTCTCCCAGATGCCGTAACCATATGGTTTTATGACCATACAACCTCTAACACCAGAGTTCTCGGCCAAATCTGCCTTAACTACTAATTCATTATACCATTTGGAATAATCCTCACTTCTCTTAGTCAAATTTTTACTCATTATCTAGACTTTGGCACAAATTTTGTGATTATTATTATACAATAACTCCGTAAAACTAGTTATTTTTAATATGTTCAACAATATAATTTTTATCCGATGATATATTCTATACCCCACAACAGACTCCGCAATATAACAATGTTGGTAACCCTTGGCTTAGTAATAGCCTCCTGTGGTTCTTACCAACAATCATCTTATTATGATAATGATGGTATATATTCTGACAACACCCCTACAACAGTAGAGAAAAGACCAGAACAACGACAATATCAGCAGAACAATCCTGAAATGGACACGTATTCAGATTATTTTGGAGAAAAAGCAAATCAATATGATGAAATATTAGATAGTGAAATTTTTACAGATGTCGACTCTTACTCGAGCAATAATGTAGATGAAACCATACCACAAGATCAACTGACTGATTATTATTCAACTGAAAACGACTACCAAGGTTATGGTGGGTGGGGAGATAATAACTCGAACGTAAGTATCAACATTTATGACAATGGATGGAATAGTTATGGATACGGTGGACTTTACGGATGGGCAAATCCTGTTTGGGGTTGGAACAATTGGGGATATGGCGGTTATAATGGATATGGCTATGGCTGGAACAATCCTTGGAGATGGAACCGATGGAATAATTGGGGATATGGAGGATTTGGATATGGCTATGCAGGTTTTGGCTTCGGATGGAACAATTCTTACTACGGTTATGGATACGGGTACGGCTATGGCAACAGAAACTACAACCGAAATTACGGTCATACCAATAGAAGTTATGCTTACAATAACTCAAGACGTGGCAACTACAATAGAACAACATTAAATAACGGAGCTACAACTAATGCTTTAAGAGGCAGGTCAAATGTAAATACAAGAGGAGACTCTCCAAGGTATAGAAGTACCGATTCAAGAACAGCTACAGCTCGAAGTTCTTCAAACACACGTAGCGCTAGAACTTATTCAGGTAACACAACAAGCAGAAGAACTATTGGGGTTGACCAGAACAGAGCCTACAGAACTAGTAGAAGCACAAGAGCTACACCTAGATATAGCACATCTTCAAGAAGCTCTAGTAGATATTCTTCAAGTCCGAATTCTTCAGGCACTGCAAGATCCAGCAGTAGGGTCGCGGTTCCAAGAACTTCGACGTACAGAAGCTCAGGTAATAGCAGCTCAAGAAGCGGAAACAGTTATTCAACCGGTAAATCCTCAAGAAGTTCAAGTAGCGGGTCTTACCGAAGCTCTGGCAATAGCTCTAGAAGTAATTCTAGCGGATCATACAGAAGTTCAGGCAGTAGTAGCTCTAGAAGTTCTGGATCGTCAGCAAGAAGCTCAAGCAGTGGATCTTCTAGATCTTCCGGTTCTTCGTCATCTAGTAGAAGTAGTGGTAGAAATAACTAAATTCAATAATTTTTTAAAATTCAAAATATTGCTATGAAAAAATATTTAACTTTCATAATAATGGCTACATGCGCAATTGGTAGTGCTCAGAATATTAATGAAGCCTTACGTTATAGCACCGAAAATCTTCAAGGAACTGCTCGTTTTCAAGCCTTGGGCGGAGCTTTTGGAGCATTAGGTGGCGATTTATCCTCTTTAAATGTAAACCCTGCAGGGTCAGCCGTTTTTAATAATAGTTTATTCACGATTTCTGGGTCAACCTACAACACCAACAATAAATCTAGCTATTTTGGCAATAGTACCGACACTAAGAGTAATAACTTAGATTTAAATCAGATTGGTGCCGCATTTGTTTTTAAAAATACCGATTCAAATTCAGATTGGAAGAAATTTACTTTGGCGTTCAATTATGATCTAGTTAATAATTTCGATAATGAATACTATGTTTCCGGAAATAGTACCCAGGGTATTGACAACTACTTTTTAAATTTTGCACAAGGCACACCTTACGGTTCTATATTACGCCAAGACGGTGAATATATAGAAGAAGCTTATTTAGACATCGGCTCTAATCAAGGCTATAAAGAACAGCAGACATTTTTAGGATACTACGGAGGAATTCTTGATCCTATTTCAGAAGATGATAATAACACCGATTACATTAGCAATACAATTTACAATTCTGTAAATCAAGAGTTTTTAAGAAGAACTACCGGCTACAATAGCAAGTTTACTTTGAATATGGGCTCTCAGTTTAAAGAAAACATATATATGGGTGCTTCATTAAATTTTCACAATGTGATGTATACAAAATATGATCAGTTTACCGAAAACGGATATGATCCTACTTCAGAAATACAGAGAACAACTTTCGATAACTATTTACAGACAGAAGGTAATGGGTTTTCGTTTAGCTTAGGGGCAATAGCCAAACTAAATGAATTTGTACGTTTGGGCGGTAGTTACCAGTCCCCAACATGGTATCGATTAGAAGATGATTTTTCTCAACGCATTAATTCTGACTTGGCTGATGATGAGATTAATTTCATTGATTTTAATGTTGTAAATCTTTTTGAATCTTACACCGTTAAAACCCCAAGTAAATTAACAGGTAGTTTAGCTGTAGTTTTTGGTAAAGACGGACTTTTAAGTTTTGACTACGGTTATCAAGATTTTTCAAATGCGGAATTACGACCTACTAGTGACCCAAGTTTTCAAACCGTTAACAATCAGATTTCTAATGACCTAGGCACGGTATCTACATTTCGATTAGGTGGAGAATACAAAATTGAACAAGTTAGTTTAAGAGCTGGATATCGTTTTGAACAAAGTCCTTATACCAATGGCAACACAATAGGAGATTTAAATGCTATTTCTGGTGGTATTGGTTACAATTTTGGAGGTAGTAGATTAGATTTCGCCTTAAGCCATTCGCAACAAGATGTTAGCGAACGATTATTTGATACCGGTATTACAACACCAGCAATTATTAATAGAATCAACACCAATGCAACGTTAAGTTACACGATAAACTTCTAATTAAGTTTATTACTAAATATAAAAAAAATGGGAGCAAATTTGCTCCCATTTTTTTTATCTCTTTAATGAAAAATGTGTTTTTCGAGTTTTGGCTACTAATAACCCCTCCTCTATTTCACCATATTCAAATCGAAACCAATAATCTGTAGATGGCATCTGCTGGCCGTTGTAAGTACCATCCCAACCACTGGTTGCTCCTAGTTGCTTTAAAAGCTTACCATATCTGTCGAAAACAAATACAACAGGATTGGTTAAGGTTTCTATACCTTGAATATTCCAAGCATCATTAATACCATCTCCATTGGGAGTGAAAAACTTAGGATACCCTACCACAAGAAATTCTAACGGGTCGGTAATACCACAACCGTTTTTATCATTTATAATTACAGTATTAAGTCCAGGAGGTACATTCATAAATACAGCATCATCTTGAAACTCTCCACCATTTATGGCATATTCATACTCCCCATCGCCCTCAACAAAAAATTCAATATTATTCTGGTCAGGATCAATTGATAGATTAGTATCTAATGTTTCTACTCTATCTAATATAGGTGTGCCAAAAAATGTAATTAATACGCCACTATCGTCACTTACAGTTGGTGGCGTTCCAGATATAGTAGTAATTGTTGCGAAATAACGACCAGAGTTTGGGCTCACTACTACTAATTCGGCACCAAAATCTCCAGACCCCGTAAGCGTATCGTCTACGACACCATCATCTTCATAATCAACGGTCCAGGCAACATTTGCAATATCAGCACCTGCAGGCGAGTTCAATGCGCTTATGGTAATATCATCATCACCTTCACAGGCTATAATATCCAATCCTAAAAATTCATCTCGAAGCGTACAGTCTAAAGCAGTATTCTGATCAGCACTTACAGAACTTCCCGTAAAGGTTAGCATAAAAGGTTCAGGGTCTCCTGTGAAATTATCTGCAAAATTATTAATTAGAATATAATATATTTCACCTGGCAATACATCTAGATATTCATCATACGTATTCTGACTACCAGTTAAAGAGGCTGCACCTTGTTGTCCATCATCAGGATTTACACCAAGGCCTGTAAAATTAGTATCATTGACTTCATAATTGCATCGTATCGGTTCTGCAGTACCATTACTAATATCTGCACAATCGACATCAGGACCATAAACAGCAAAATCCCATTCTGCAGTTGGCAACGTTCCTGATGACACTAAAGCTTCAATATCAAAGCCAACTTGACCACCAGTACCTGCCCTAAAAACGAACCATGATGTATTAAATTCAATATTGGCAGAAACTAGACTACCTTTTTCCAAACATCCTGTTTGTCGAATAACTTCTGGATCAAAATCATCAACATCGCCAGTACCGCCAGCAATTCCCATAATAGGTTGATCGGCACATACAGGAATTGCCGTTCTACAATCGGCTGAATTTTGAGCAGTTATATTCCAATAGAAAAGAAACAAACAACATATAGAACATAGAAGTGTTCTCATAAATAATATGGCTATTAGTATTGGTAACGTATATTATAACTACACATGCTAAACTTTAGTATCTTTCGTCGAATATTATGGTGTTTAATCGATAAAATGCACTTTTTAGGCACCTAGAATGGAGTTTAACGTTTTAAGGTAAAATGATTGTTAATATATACGGCATTGGTATTTTGCCCTAAAGTATTGGTATATGACAACTTGAACCAATAATCGGATTCTGGTAATAATGCACCTTCAAAAGAACCGTTCCAACCACTAGAGTCTTCATTTAATTGATATAGTAATTTTCCGTATCGGTCATAGATTGTGATTACAGGATTGTCTAAAACTGAAAGCCCGTCAACCTTCCATTCATCATTTACACCATCTGCGTTTGGTGTGAAAAACTTAGGAAAACCCACAATTACAATCTCCTTGAAATCTACACCACAACCATTCGGGTCTATTACAGTAATAGTGTGTTCTCCAGGGAATAAATCATAAAAAATTGAACTATTTTGAGATTCTTGATTATCTAATTGATATTCAAAATCACCCTTTTCTTCCAAAATAACGGAGATAATATTCGATGCATCATCTTCATATTCAATGGTTACATCAGTAATAACTGGTGGATTAGAGAAAAAAACTGAAACTGAACGAGTAGAAATACATTGCAAAGCACCAACCATGATAGTTACAGACAAGGTATAAACACCTTCTTCTGCAACTGTTATAAGCGAAGTAGTTTGACCTGAACTCCAGTCATATGAATAATTGGAATCTCGTATTCTTTGCCCTATTGTAACTACAGGCGCATCGCCACATATAAATACACTGGTTTCGAAATCTAAAAAAGGTAATTCCATACCTATAATATCAAAAGATTCCGATACATCAAAACAACTACTATTTTCTATGGATGTTGTACGAACATAAATAGTCTGAAATGTTTGTGAAGGAATGTACTCCTTTGATAAGGCATTTCTAGCATTCACTGCTTCTTCAAGTGAGGCATGATAGGTAACAAGAAACTCTAAAGGACTCTGACCCCCTAATGCCTCTGAATCTTTCTGGTTTAAATCGATAGCCATACCATCTAAACAAGCCGTTACTTCAGCTAACGCATAGGTAATTGGTGAAGGGGCATATGCCACTTGTGTTTCACTTATTAAATTGTTTCCAGATGACCGAACCACCAATACCCTATACATAGCAGATATTGCCACATTTAATTCTGCATTGTTTTCGCCAGATATACGTTGATACCCTGCACCTATATCTAGATACCATTCATAATCTATAGCATCTGAAGTGGTAGCATCTAAAACTACATTTTCATTATCACAAGCAATTATTGGTGGTCCCAATAAATTATCAACTATACTACAATCTAACGCTGAATTTGGAAATTCTACAAAAATATTTCCTGAGAATTGAATCGAAAATCCTGAATTACTATTACTATAATTATTAATCAATAAATAATAATCTTCATTTTGTGCAACTTCTAACCAATCTTCATACTGAATATTATCAGCTCCGGTAGGGTCTTCCCCAACACCTACATAAATACTATCGTCTGAGTTATCAAAATAATTACATCGTACTGGATCGCCCAAATCTCCACAGTCATTAGTTTTATATAAAGCGAAATCCCAATCTTCATTGGAATCAAAACCTATGTTAAAACCTAACTGACCACTTTCTCCTGTTCTAAATCGATACCAAGCAGAGTTGGTTTCAACTGTACCCGTTGCTTGAGTAATACACCCTGAAACAGAAGCTCCATTAAAATCATCTACACCATATCCATTTGTACCTGCATTAATTGGAGTATTATTACAAATAGGAATAGCATTAATACAATCTGGTGACACTTGTGAGAAACAAGCTAGCATACCAAATAAATTAAAAAGAAGAATGGTTATACCATACTTGGCCATAAGGGAGTAAAATTTGGAATTTTAAAATTAACGAGACCTTAACGTTATGTCTAATTTATGTTGTGTAATGCCCGTATTTAGTTATAAAGTGGCACATATTGTATATCTTTGCCCCTTGTAAAAGTTTGTAAAAATGAAAATTGAGGATACATTGGAAAATCAATTTGATGAATTAGGAAACGATCATATTTCCACTTCAGAAGATACCCCATTACGTAAAGACGCTTTTGTTCTAGACGATGCAGAAAAGATTGAGCGTATACGTGAAAATGTTCGTGATATTATGCTTACGCTAGGTTTAGATTTAAGCGATGATAGTTTAAAAGGAACTCCAAACCGGGTTGCTAAAATGTATGTAAACGAAATATTTAGCGGTTTACATCCTAACAAAAAACCAAAAGCTTCCACTTTCGATAATAAGTACAAGTATGGTGAAATGTTGGTTGAAAAAAACATTACACTTTACTCTACTTGCGAACATCACTTGTTACCGATTGTTGGTCGTGCTCATGTTGCTTATATCTCTAACGGTACCGTAGTAGGACTTTCTAAAATGAACAGAATTGTCGATTATTACGCTAAACGTCCACAGGTTCAAGAAAGACTGAATATCCAAATTGTAAGAGAGTTACAAAAAGCCTTAGGAACGGAAGATGTCGCCTGTGTTATTGACGCAAAACACCTATGTGTAAACTCAAGAGGAATTCGCGATATCGATAGTAGTACAGTTACCGCTGAATACGGTGGTAAATTCAAAGAAGAATTAGTACGCCGTGAGTTTTTGAATTACTTAAACCTAGATACCCATTTTTAATAGCATATAGCTTCATGCAATTGTACGAAAATCAAGAAATCAGAGTATACAATTCCTTAACGGGTAAAAAAGAAGTTTTCAAACCAATAAACGAAGGCCATATTGGCATGTATGTTTGTGGGCCAACTGTATATAGTAATGTACATTTAGGTAACTGTAGAACTTTCATGTCCTTCGATATGATTTTCAGATATTTCAAGCACTTAGGCTATAAAGTACGGTATGTTAGAAATATTACTGATGCAGGCCATTTAGTAGATGATGCTGAAGATGGCGAAGATAAAATTGCAAAAAAGGCTAGATTAGAAAAATTGGAACCGATGGAAGTCGTACAACGTTACACTGTCGACTTTCATAATATTTTAGAGAAATTCAATTTCTTACCCCCTAGTATTGAACCTACAGCTACTGGTCACATAATAGAGCAAATTGAAATTATTAAGGATATTCTTAAAAAAGGTTTTGCCTATGAAACTAATGGTTCTGTATATTTTGATGTAGCTAAATTTAACAAAGAACACGAATACGGCAAACTTAGCGGGCGTAAGCTAGAAGATATGATTGCCAACACACGTGATCTTGCAGCACAAGATGACAAACATAATCCGCAAGATTTCGCTCTTTGGAAAAAAGCGGAACCACAGCACATAATGAGATGGCCGTCACCTTGGGGCGATGGATTCCCAGGTTGGCATTTAGAGTGTACAGCAATGAGCACTAAATATTTAGGAGAAACATTTGATATTCATGGTGGTGGTATGGACTTAAAATTTCCACATCACGAATGTGAAATAGCCCAGGCTGAAGCCTGTAACGGTAAAAGTCCGGTGAATTATTGGTTACATACCAATATGTTGACGCTTAACGGTAGAAAAATGGCTAAATCTACAGGAAACAGTATTCTACCTGGTGAAATTTTTTCTGGAGAAAATAAAATACTAAGCAAACCATTCTCTCCATCGATGGTGCGTTTCTTTATGATGCAGGCACACTACACCAGTATTTTAGATATAAGTAACGAAGCACTTTTAGCTTCTGAAAAAGGCTTCAATAAATTAATGGAAGCGATAAATTCATTAAAATCATTAAACACCGGTAAATCAACGAATTTTAATATTGCTGATTGGAAATCTTCATGCTATGCTGCCATGAACGATGATTTTAATACACCCATATTAATAGCAAAATTATTCGATGCCGTTAAACATATTAATCTAATAAAAGAGGGTACCGAATCTATAACCATAGAAGACAAAATAGAGCTTGAGACTACATTGCATAATTTTGCATTTGATGTTTTAGGCCTTGAAAACAAGAGTAGTTCAGATGCGGATTCTGAAAAACTAAGTGGTGTGGTTGAGCTTTTAATTGAATTGCGTAAAGCTGCACGGGAAAATAAAGATTTTGCTACTTCAGATAAAATTCGCGATCAATTAGATGAATTAGGCATTCAACTTAAAGATGGTAAAGAAGGTACCACCTATAGCCTATAATTTCAATCTAAAAATCTAGATTTTTTTATTTTAGACTGGTATTCACCAGGTGCTAAGTTTTGCCTTGTTTTGAAAACTCTATTAAAGTAAGACCTGCTCTCAAAACCGCAATCTAGGTATACGTCTTTAATACTACGTTTAGGATCCTGCAATAAGCCAACAGCTAATTTTATCCGTTCATTATTAATGAACTCAATTGGTGAAATACCTAACTCAGACTTAAAAGTTCTATAAAAATTAGACATACTCATACAAGCAATTTTACTCAACTGCTCTACGTTAAGCGATTTATGTACATTGTCCCTAATATATCTTATTACCTCAGTTAATCTACTTTCACTTTTAATAGAAAGTGTAGCGTTACTATATATCTTTCGTTCGTTCGTTTGTAAAATTCTAATAATCAACTCATGCAACATATTATCTACAAATAAGTCTTTAGACGGGTGGTCTTCAGAAAATAAAAACAAAAGGCGCTGAATAATTTGGTATATGCCTCTGTCATTTACAAAGTGAAAATTATAGTCCATGATACCCCAAACCTCGTCATTATCCTTAGGCATATTCTCATTCATAAATTGAAGCACATTATTTATTTTGTCTTCAGAAATTGCCATTGCCAAACACCTAGTAGGGTTCTTTGCCATCGCCTCAGGGAAATCGATACACATACTTTCATTAGCCGGCAAGACCAATGACTCTCCGGGTAAAAAATCAAACGATTCATAATCCCTTAAATGCATAATCTTTTTTCCTTGAATCATACTGGCTAAAACAGGTTGTTCAAATTTCAACAATACACTTTTAGCTTGCTCATGTGTCTCAAAAACATGCATGGCTGCATTATTCATAACATAAGAGGTTTGGTTTTCAACCAAGGTCTCTAATCGTCTTCCCTTTAAAAAATTTTCGGATAACTGTATCACATTATAAATTCTAATGATTAAGAAATTTACAAAAATTTATACATAAAATAATCATAAAATCAATATATGGTAGGATTGTTCATGTTATTCGTAGAATGCGTCAGATATATTTAGAATATGAAAAGTAAATTTAGAAAATCGTATGGTTGATTCCGGTACGAGAATGAAATATCAATATTAACTTAAATCATATACTATGAGTACAACAGCAACCGTAGAGAAGGATATTCTTCAAAAGCCGAAATTCAAAAACCAATATGAAAATTTTATTGGCGGCAAATGGGTAGCACCATCCAAAGGTGCCTATTTCGATAACATTTCACCTGTAGACGGTAAGCCGTTTACTAAAATTCCTAGATCTACTGCCGAAGATATTGAGATGGCAATCGATGCCGCATGGGATGCAGCTAAATCATGGAATCTTTCTTCTGCGACAGAACGAAGCAATATGCTTTTGAAAATTGCCGATAAAATGGAGCAAAATTTAGAAGTATTAGCGAGAGCTGAAACATGGGATAATGGTAAAGCAATACGAGAAACTAGAGCAGCAGATCTACCTCTAGCTGTTGACCATTTTAGATATTTTGCAGGCGTCATAAGAGCAGAGGAAGGTTCGGTAAGTGAACTAGACTCTAACACGGTAGCCTTGAATGTCACTGAACCACTAGGTGTAGTTGGTCAAATAATTCCTTGGAATTTTCCAATTTTAATGGCAACCTGGAAATTGGCACCAGCATTAGCTGCGGGCAACTGTGTTATTCTTAAACCAGCTGAACAAACACCTGTAGGAATTCTTATTCTAATGGAATTAATTCAAGATATTTTACCTGCTGGTGTTCTAAATGTTGTCAATGGTTTTGGTGCAGAAGCAGGTAAACCCTTAGCATCTAGCCCAAGAATAGATAAAATTGCTTTCACCGGTGAAACTACCACTGGTCAATTAATTATGCAATATGCATCTAAAAACATAACGCCCGTGACTTTAGAACTTGGTGGTAAATCTCCAAATATTTTCTTCGAGAGTATTATGGATGCTGATGATGAATTCTTCGATAAATGTCTTGAAGGAGCTAACATGTTTGCATTGAACCAAGGCGAAGTCTGTACTTGTCCATCAAGGTTATTAGTTCAAGAAAATATATATGATAAGTTTATAGCGCGTGTAATTGAACGCACCAAAGCCATAAGAATAGGACATCCATTAGACCCTAATACAATGATGGGTGCTCAAGCTTCTAATGATCAGTTTGAAAAAATATTAAGTTACATTCAAATCGGAAAAGAAGAAGGTTGTGAAGTGCTTACTGGTGGCGAGCAAGCATACAATGAAGGTTTAGAAGGTGGTTACTACATTCAACCAACCATTTTAAAGGGCAATAACAAAATGCGCGTATTTCAAGAAGAAATATTCGGACCTGTACTTTGTGTGACTACTTTTAAAGATGAAACTGAAGCCATTGAAATTGCAAACGATACGTTATATGGTTTAGGCGCTGGTGTTTGGACTAGAGATACTCACCAAGCTTACCAGATATCAAGAGCCATAAAATCTGGCAGAGTTTGGGTCAACTGTTATCATCTTTATCCTGCACATGCACCTTTCGGCGGATATAAAAAGTCTGGTATTGGCAGAGAAAACCACAAAATGATGTTATCTCATTACCGTCAAACTAAAAATATGCTAATATCTTATGACAAAAAAGCAATGGGCTTCTTTTAAAAGGAAAGAATAATGAAAACTAAACGAGTATTAGTAACCGAAAAAGCAGCAGCGATAATTGCTCAATTAAAAGAGACACATGGCGAGCTCATGTTTCATCAAAGTGGCGGCTGTTGTGATGGCTCATCCCCCATGTGTTTTACCAAAGGTGAATTAATGCTTGATGATAATGATGTCTGGCTAGGCAATATAGAAGGTTGTGATTTTCATATGTCTAAAGACCAATTTGAATATTGGAAACATACACAATTGACCATTGATGCCGTACCAGGTATAGGCTCTAGCTTTTCGTTAGAAATTCCTTTAGGTATACGATTTTTAATTAAGTCAAGATTATATTCTGAAAAAGAAGCAGAAAATCTTGAACCTATAAGAGTTGGAGCCTAATTAAGAATACAATTAATGAATAATAAGTTCGTATTAAAAACATACGGACTTGTTCTTTATAGAGGGTTACCAGTTTTATAGTAAATTTGTAGTATTAATTTACTGTTTTGAACATTTCTATAAAAAAAATTCTGATTGCCCCTTTTGTACTGTTGGTTCGATTTTACCAATTGGCCATATCTCCCTACACACCTGCCACATGCAGGTACTCCCCTACTTGTTCTCAATACACTTTAGAAGCTTTAAAAAAACACGGTTTATTTAAAGGTGGATGGTTAGCCACTAAGCGCATATTCAGCTGTAACCCATGGGGTGGCAAAGGCTATGACCCCGTACCTTGAAACCGTAAATTCTTGTAACCTTAATCTATCTAAAAACGATTAATTTTTAACCCAACTCTGTATTACAAAATCGGTTTGTCTGTTTGCTATTTATTATCTTAGCCTTTCAAAATATAACACATGCATTTCTTGGGTATTACTTGGAATCCGAACGAAACACTTTTCAATATAGGATTCATACAAATTAAGTACTATAATTTACTTTGGATAACCGCCTTCGCTTTAGGTTGGTTTATTATGAAAAGAATTTTCGCCAATGAAAAAAAATCTATAGAACAATTAGATTCTCTTTTTATATATACCGTATTAGGAACCATGTTAGGTGCTAGGTTGGGTCATGTCATATTCTATGATTGGGCTTATTATTCAAACCATTTACTAGAAATTCTTTTACCTATTAGAGAAAGTGATTCAGGCAGTTTATTATTTGGGCTGATTAATGGATATGAATTTACTGGTTTCACAGGTTTAGCCAGTCACGGAGCAACTCTTGGTATTATTGTAGGCACGTACTTATATACGAGAAAATATCCAGAGTTCAGAATGCTATGGATATTTGATAGAATGGTTATTCCAGTTGCAATTGGTAGCTTCTGTGTTCGTTTAGGAAACTTTTTTAATTCTGAAATCAACGGTAAAATCGTAGATGAAAACTTCATATTCGCTACCAAATTTATTAGAGATACCGATGACCTTCACCCGTCAAAAGTTTTAGGTATCACTCAAGAGAAAACATTGAATGCCGCTTATACTGCTTTAGAGAATAATCCACAATTTTCTGAGTACTTGGCAGAAATACCATATCGCCACCCAGCCCAATTATATGAAGGAGTATGTTATATTTTAATATTCATTCTACTTTACTTTTTATATTGGAAAACCGATAAAAAGAACAAACCTGGTTACTTGTTCGGCCTATTTTTTGTGCTACTTTGGACAGTACGCTTTTTTGTGGAATTCGTAAAGAAAAGTCAAGGAGGGTTCGAAGAGTCTTTAGGTGTTTTATCAACAGGTCAATGGTTGAGCATTCCTTTTATTCTAATAGGATTATACTTCATGTTTAGAAAAACAAAAACTGCTTAATGATTAATTTTAAGTTTAAAAATTGGGTTTCAATACTAGTATTTTCTCTGGTCATAATTTCTTGTAAAGAAGAAGCCAAAAAAACCATATTAACACAACAGATAGAATTCTCTCATGAAGGTGATTTATCTATTTATGTAAATTCTACCGATAGCTTACGAACTAGGTTAAATATAGAATTTGCAGAAACTGATTACGAAACACAAACGGGATTAATGTATAGAAAGAGTATGGAAAAGAATCAGGGCATGCTTTTTATTTTTCCTGATGAAGCTGTGCATTCTTTTTACATGAAGAACACTGAGTTTGCCTTAGATATAATATATATTAAAGAGGACATGACCATTGCTAGCATGCAAGAAAATGCGCAACCTTTAAACGAATCAGGCTTATCGTCGCTCGTTCCTATAAAATATGTACTAGAAATTAATGGAGGTTTAGCAGAAGAGTGGGGAATTAGTATTGGCGATAACATTACTTTCAATAGAAACTAATCTAAATACGTTCTAGCATTTATTAAAAAGAATACGATGCCAGATTATCTATTGTTTAACAAAGAGTCAGAACGTCTTCTTTACAAGAAGTTGAACTCCACTGATTTTAATGATTGGCTTCCTTTTCACCAAGAACCTCTTAGCAGTCAATATTGGTCTGGTCTTTCCGGTAACCCAATTACGGCATGCGAAGAACAGTTTTCAAGAATTTTCGAACGTTATAATGAGAAATCTGGCGGTATGAACGCACTCTTTTGTAAGCAAACCAATAGACTCATTGGCCTTGCAGGTCTATTGGTACAAACCGTAGATGGTAAAGAAGAGTTAGAAATCGGCTATTCTATTCTACCTGAATACTGGCGACAGGGCTACGCCTTTGAAGCGGCTGAAAAATGTAAATTGGTAGCCTTTGAAAATAAATGGGCAGACAGTTTAATATCTATAATTCATGTAGATAACATTCCGTCAAAAAAAACAGCCTTAAAAAACGGATTGTATTTAGATTTTAGCACAACTTATAAAGAGAATCCTGTTCATATTTTTAGAATACATAAATGAATCATTGGGTAATTTACATAGACAACAACTCAAAGAAAAAAGAGTTCATCAAAGATTTTCAAAAAGGAAAAATCCCTATTGAACTTCAAGAATTCAACAATAAAGTGGGTAGATTATTCTCCCCATTCACATTAGAAAACCTTATTGATGAAGAAGATAAACATGATCAAAAAATAATTAGCTCAGAAGGTCAATCTTTAGAAACGATGTCTAGCGGAGAACAAAAGAAAGCATTGCTTTATTATTTGCTCAAAGAGAAACCAGACTATATCATATTAGACAATCCTTTTGATAATTTAGATACCTCTTTTCAAGAAGAATTAAAAATTATACTTCATGAAAGCTCAAAATCCATCTCATTTCTTCAAATAGCCAGTCGTAAATCTGATACTCTTTCTTTTACTACCAATTATGGCAGACTTAACAATACTACTTTTTCTGTAATTAACAACGTAATTATAGAAAGAAGTAATTCGACATATGCATTTAGTGACGTTAGCATCCCTAAACCATTAGAGACTTTCGAAAACTTTGACTCACCCTTAATAAAATTTAAAAATGTGAGTATTTCCTATGGAGATAAAAAGGTTTTAAATGATATCAGCTGGACTATCAATAAAAGTGATTTTTGGCAATTATCAGGAACAAATGGCAGCGGAAAATCCACTATTCTATCTATGATTATAGGAGATAATCCGAAAGCCTTTGGGCAAGAAATATATCTCTTTGGAAATAAGAAAGGAAGTGGCGAAAGTGTTTGGGATATTAAAAGGAAGGTAGGTTACTATTCACCTACCATGACGAATAAATTTAAAGGAAGACACTCCGTAGAGCATATGTTGATATCTGGACTAAACGACTCGGTAGGACTTTACACCATACCTACTGAAGTCCAAAAAAGGTTAATCAAACAATGGTTGCTGCTCTTAAATCTTCATGATATAAAAGATACCTATTTCAATACATTATCAACAGGTAAACAACGATTGGTAATGACAGCAAGGGCTATGGTTAAACATCCACCTTTACTAATCCTTGATGAGCCTACTACAGGAATGGATGATACTTCTGCAGCATTACTTGTCGCTTTGGTCAATAAGATTGCCAAAGAAACCAATACAGCTATTATTTTTGTGTCACACAGAAGAGAACCATATTTAGAACCTAAGACTGTTTACACCTTAGAAAAAACACCAACAGGATCAATTGGCCATAGCACTACCGCATAAAAAAATCGCTATCCTTTTGAGATAGCGATTTTTAGAATTGAGTTAGTTTACTTTTTTATTCTTCTTTACCAGAAGTAATCTTCTTACTTAATGCATCAAACATTACAGGAGTTGCAATAAATACAGATGAGTATGTACCTACAACCACACCAACGATCATTGCAAACATAAACCCTCTTAATGACTCTCCACCAAATATGAAGATAGCCAATAATACTACCAAGGTAGTTAAAGAAGTATTTAACGTTCTACTTAATGTACTGTTTATAGCATAGTTGATGTTAGTACCGCCTTTCCAGCCACGTTCTGCCAATGTCTCACGAATACGGTCAAACACAACCACGGTATCATTCAACGAGTACCCAATTACGGTAAGAATCGCTGCTATAAATGCTTGATCAATTTCCATGCTAAAAGGCATTAGTTTACCGAATATTGAGAATACACCAAGTACAATCAATACATCATGGAATACTGCAGTTACAGCACCCAATGAGAATTGCCATCTTCTAAATCTTAATAAGATATAAAGGAATACTACAAGCAATGAACCTAAAATTGCCAAGAATGCATTTTTCTGAATATCATCTGCAATTGTTGGTCCAACCTTAACCGATGCCATAATACCAACTGCTTCTTCATCTACACCTCCTAGTTTAAAAGCCTCTTTACTAAAACCATCTGGCAAGTACTTTTGAAGCGAAGTATATAGTTTATCTTGAATTTCAGTATCAACTTCAATACCTTCTACATCTACTTTATAAGGAGTTGTAATTTTTACTTGGTTAGACTCTCCGTATGTTTTCACATTTGTTCCACTACCAAATACAGTATTCAATTCTGATGTTATTTCAGAAGGATTAACAGGATGTTCAAAACGTACAGTATACGAACGTCCACCTATGAAATCTACACCTTTTTGTAAACCTGGGCCCGCCAATAATGAGAATAAACCAACTGCTATTAAAATTCCAGATATTACATAAGCTATCTTTCTTTTCTTTAAGAAGTCGACATTGATTCCTTTAAAAAGGTTTTTAGTAATACCCGTAGAGAAATCTAAACTTTTACCTTTTCCTCCAATATACCAGTCAATTAATAAACGAGTGATGAATATTGCGGTAAATAGAGATGTTATAATACCTATTAATAATGTAGTTGCGAAACCTTTTATTGGTCCTGAACCAAAAATGAACAAGATAATTGCAGTTAAACCAGTAGTAATGTTCGCGTCTAAAATAGAAGATAGTGCATTACCAAAACCGTCAGCTACAGCTTGACTTTTTCCTTTACCTTTTGCTAATTCTTCTTTAATACGCTCAAAGATCAGTACGTTGGCATCAACCGACATACCAAGAGTTAAAACGATACCAGCAATACCAGGTAATGTTAACACCGCATTTAAACTAGTTAAGACACCAAATATCAATAAGATGTTCAACATTAAAGCAATATCAGCAAATACACCTGCTTTACCATAATAAGCAATCATCCATAAAAGAACAATTACAAAAGCAATTAAGAATGACATAAAACCACTATCAATAGCTTCTTGACCTAATGAAGGACCAACAATTTCTGATTGAATAATTTCTGCAGAAGCAGGAAGTTTACCAGCTCTAAGAACATTCGAAATATCTTTTGTTTCGTTTACCGTAAAATTACCTGTGATTTCTGAACGACCACCTGAAATTGGACCAGAAGAAACACCTGGAGCTGTATATACCTTATTATCTAAAACAATTGCAATACCTGTTTGATTCGTATAAGCATCACCCGTTAATTTCTCCCATTCTTTAGCACCTTTAGTATTCATGGTCATAGAAACAGCAGGCTTACTGAACTGATCAAAATCAGCACGAGCATCACTAACCACATCACCACTAATTCTTGGCGTACCATCACGGTTAGATTTTAATGCATATAAATCGATTACTTCAACATCTTCAGAAGAAGGTCTCTCCCATACAAATTTCGTGAATTGAATATCAGCTGGTAATAACCTTCTAATTTCTGGCATTCTTAAGTAAGAACCAATAGTTGCCGTATCCTTAATTGCAGCACGAAACATTGCGTTACTTCCTGGGTTAGCAGGAATCAATAATTCGTATAATGGATTTACTTGAGTAGCTAAATCCAAAGAATCTGCAGATACATCAGATAATAAAGAATCTAATTCCGATTCTTCTTTAATTTGCTCAGGTCTTTCAACCTCAACAATATCCTTTAATTTTTCATTTGCTTGAATTAGGAATGTACTAAAGCTTGTATTGCTTTGCTTATATGTTTCCCAAAACTCTAATTGAGCAGTACTTGATAATAAATCTTGTGCACGAGCAATATCTCTAGCTCCTGGTAATTCAACCAAGATACGTCCAGAATTTCCCTCTCTTTGAATGTTTGGTTGTGTTACACCAAAACCATCTATACGCTCTCTTAATACTTCAAAAGCAGAAACGATAGATTCATCAATTTTTCTTCTGATGATAGGCTTAACCTCATCATCTGACATTTGAAAATTGATTTCATCACTAAGACCTTTATTAGCGAAAATATCTGGTGAAGCTAATTTAGCCTCTCCTTTAATATTATCGAAAGCTTCAAAAAACAAATCGATATACGTGTCATCACTACTTTTAGAAGCAACATCTGCGTCAGCCAAGGCTTTATTAAAAACTGGGCTTTTTGTATTGTTAGCCAAACCTTTAAGGATATCCTTAATAGATATCTGTAACGTAACGTTGATACCACCTTTAAGGTCTAAACCTTTATTTAGTTCTTTATTTTTGGCTTCATGATAATTGGTGTAACCCAAAATAGTGTTGGCACCAATAGAGTCTAAGTAGTTTGCAGCTACAATTTCTCTTTGTGCTACATAGCCATCTTCATCTTCCGATATACGGCTTGCAGCAAAGACATTCGCCTCTTTTTCTACTTTACTTGTTATGAAAGTATAGGATAGCTGGTAGATACTAACTAACCCAAATAATAAAGCAAAAAGCTTTATAAGTCCTTTGTTTTGCATTTTAATAATATATTTAGTTTATGTTGATTAAGATTCTGTAAAATTTAAACATCTAAAGCAATCTACTTTTATGCAAAGTAATTACGTTACTTATTGATATTTTTAATTGAAATTAGCTATTCCCAAAAGCAGAAGGTCCTGCCCTAACTTCTGGAATTGTTCGTGAAGAGTTATCTATTGCAATCGCAATATTTCTATTGATTTTAAAGGCTAAATTTACAATAGCATCCTGTTTAAAAACTATTGCACTAGTAAACTGTAGAATTATTGGATTAGAAAATCTTTTATAATCTTGCTTTTGAATTAAAACAAGATTTCCATTTAAATTCAATCCATTATCAGATTGCTGATGCAGGTCCGATACTGTTAGATTATACTTTTCAGGAAGCTGTTCTTTTGGGAAATCAAAAGGAATATCATCTTTATAAGTTAATGACAATTGATTTTCTTGAGAAAGAAATTCTTTAACGCTACTTGCATCAACTTCACTATAATAACGTATACTTACTTGTCTCCCGTCATTTTCTATGATTTCAATAGCATCAACTCCTAAGACTTTTAGTCTTTTGGTAATTGCTGTCAAAATTTCATCATGAGCGCTTTCCGAAGCTAATTCTACATCTGTAAATTTTAATAAAATTTGCTGATTAGAAGCTTTTGTTTGCTCTTGACTTAGCCCAAATAAGGCTAGAATAATAATTAAAGTACTTACGCACCATTTTGCACTCATGCGGCAAATATAAAAAGAAAGATTATACTAGGTAGTCTATTTTTTACAATATATATTCCTGAAGCCTATCTTCTTATAAAAAGAAAACCTTTATAGTTGAACTATAAAGGTTTTCTTTTATGCTTATGAGTATTTAAATTACAACTCTAAAAGTCCGTTGGTTTTAGTAACACCCTCAGCACTCTCTTTCATTTTAGCTTTTTCAGCATTACTTAATGGTATATCGATAATTCGCTCGATTCCATCTTTTCCTAAAATAACAGGAACACCGATACAAATATCTTTTAAACCGTATTCACCATCTAACATGGTAGAACATGGAAACATCTTTTTCTGATCACATGCTATTGCCTGAACCATGGAAGACACTGCAGCACCAGGAGCGTACCATGCACTTGTACCTAACAATTTCGTTAAAGTTGCACCACCAACTTTGGTATCGTCTGCAACTTGTTGTAATCTATCTTCTGATAAAAATTCAGAAACACGTATACTATTTCTTGTAGCATGAGAAGTTAATGGAACCATACCTGTATCACTATGACCACCTATCACCATACCATCGATATCTGAAATTGGAGCTTCCATAGCTTCTGCTAAACGGTATTTAAATCTTGCGCTATCTAAAGCACCACCCATACCTATAATTCTATTTTTAGGTATACCAGTAGTTTTATGCACTAAATACGTCATAGTATCCATAGGATTACTAACTACTATAATAATAACATTTGGTGAATGCTCTAAAAGATTGCTTGAAACCGTTTTTACAATACCTGCATTAATACCAATCAATTCTTCTCTTGTCATACCCGGTTTTCTTGGAATACCAGAAGTAATAACAGCAACGTGACTATTGGCAGTTTTAGAGTAATCATTTGTACTACCTGTTATCTTAGTATCAAAACCATTCAAAGATGCTGTTTGCATCAAGTCCATCGCTTTTCCTTCAGCATAACCTTCCTTAATGTCCAAAATAACTACCTCAGATGCGAAATCTTTAATGGCAATGTATTCTGCACAACTAGCACCTACTGCGCCTGCACCAACTACTGTAACTTTCATGTATATGTATTTTATGAATTATTATTTATAAAATGGGTTACCCACCTTATGTTTATTGAATTTCTAATCCAAAAATAGGTATTTATTGATAAAAACCCGTCTACAGCAACTCATTTAATTATTACCTCACGCCCTTAAAAATATCGATAAAATGCATGAGGTGTTAAAAATAAATGCGCTTCAACGAAGATATCGAAAATTAGTTACCATACATCGAATATTAATAATAACCAGAAGTTCGTCACGTTAATTACTGTGGATCCCAAATCCAAAAATAAATTAACCTACTTATGACTAAGAAGTTCCTCTCTTTGGTGGCCATATGTGCCATAGTTTTCCTAGCCAATTGTTCTAGGGTAGAACAGAACAATGATCCCATTATTGGGATATGGTCACAATCAAAAATCATTACTACAGAAAATTCATCTAAGCAAACCGTTCGTAGCGAATGGATATTCAATGATGTATACCTGGGAAGGTATCACGAAATTGACGGTACTACTATTACTTTAAAAACAGATTTCAATTGGTCCAAACAAGGCGACATATATACTATAGAGTATAGAGGTCTTGACGGCAAACCCAGCAATTATATAACCATTCAAAACTTAGAGGATGCTTCATTCCTTAAGAAAAAAGATGGTGCCACAATGGCATTCAGGGAATAAACGATTTTAACAGGGCCATGGGAAAAAGTCTGTCCGGAGTAATCTGGGCAGTCTTTTTTATTTACACCAATTTGATTTAAATTGATTCGGCTACACTTATTCTCTTCATGTAATGCGGTGTTCATAATCTTTACGTATAATTAAAAAAGCATAACACCACCACCCTAACAAAATAAAAGTCTGATAAGCTTGTTTACAAGCTTATCAGACTTTCTTTATTCTTATTCTATCCTCTAAAGAATAACCTATTATAAGTTAGCTTCATTTACCTAAATCCGAAATTAACACCAACCGTGGCCGTATTAAATTCACCTAAACTATATTCTGCATTTAATCTAAAGAACCCTAATTTAAGTTTGGTCCCTATTGTTCCCGTAACACCACTTACCTTTTTAGTAATAGTAAATGGATCCGTATATGTTTCTGAAGCAAAAGGACCACTAGTTACTCGATATGTTCCTAAAACATCGGTCACAGATTTACCAGAGATATAATTTACACCTCCATAAAAATTTATAATTGGTAGTTTAGTAGACACTACTCCACCAAATGCCCAACTATTTATCTTGGCTTCAATTCGTTGATTTTCACCTTCTATTAACTTAGCATTGCTTAAATCATAATCTCCAGAAATACTAGTATACCCTATTATAGCAGAAATGGCTACCGGTAAAATTTTATCTGCAGGCAATAATTTAGTAAAGTCGTGTTGTAAACCGAAACCAATTAAACCAATAGAAGCATCTTCATACTTCATTTTAGGAAGAAACCTTGCTTTAATTTCTGTTCCTTTTATAAGACCAACACTCCCCTGAACATAACCTGAAGGAACAAAATCTACACCCTCTCCTGACAATCCAGATGGCAAATCAAACGTTTCTCTAACCGTTAAACCAGCAACTTGACTTTCTACAAACACTTCCGTACCTTCTATATCTCCTAAAGCAGTTGAAACCTCTCTTGCCACACCAGGATTTTCTACAAAATCAAGATTTTGATAATCATTAGGGTCTAGGATAAATGTTTTTTTATTTGATTTATTTTTAAAACCAGTTATGTTACCAATAATTGAAATTTCAAACCCTCCTAAAGGTTTTGCATCCGCAGTATTATACCATCCCGTTGAAATACTGTAAACCACACTTTCTGAGAGTGGCTCCATATAAGAAGTGGTAAATCGCTCAGCGTCGTCAACACCTGCCGCAAGCACATTATTAAAATCTGCTTGAGCTGTTGCTACTATAGAACTAACAAGAAAAATACAAGTAAGTAAATTTTTCATTTTTAAAATTTTACCTAAAACTAAAAAACCTGCGCTGTAGGCGCAGGTTTTTGTTGTGTAAGTAGCAATTTCTATGTGTCAATGTTTGCATAAACAGCATTCTTCTCAATAAATTCTCGTCTTGGCGGAACCTCATCACCCATAAGCATAGAGAAAACACGATCTGTTTCTGTAGCGTTATCAATAACAATTTGCCTCAAAGTTCGGAATTCAGGATTCATTGTAGTATCCCACAATTGCGAAGCATTCATTTCCCCAAGACCTTTATACCGCTGAATACTAACTCCACCGCTATAAGTATCGGCAATTTCATCTCGCTCTTTATCACTCCAAGCGTATTGCTTTTTCTGACCCTTTTTCACCAAGTATAATGGCGGAGTCGCAATATAAACATGACCGCTTTCTACAAGCTCTCTCATGTAGCGGAAGAAAAATGTCAAAATAAGAGTTTCAATATGACTACCATCGACATCGGCATCACACATGATGACTACCTTGTGATATCTCAATTTAGAAAGATTCAAAGCCTTACTATCTTCTTCAGTACCTATAGTTACACCTAAAGCGGTGTACATATTTTTTATTTCTTCATTTTCAAAAACCTTGTGCTGCATGGCTTTTTCAACATTCAGAATTTTACCTCTTAATGGTAAAATAGCCTGAAAATTACGGTCACGACCCATTTTGGCCGTACCACCCGCCGAATCTCCCTCAACTAGAAAAATTTCGCATTTCTCAGGATCTTGCTCTGAACAATCTGATAGTTTACCTGGTAAACCACCACCGCTCATTACATTCTTACGTTGCACCATTTCACGGGCTTTAGAAGCCGCATGTCTTGCTTGCGCTGCAAGGATTACTTTTTGAACTATTATCTTGGCATCGTCTGGATGTTCTTCCAAATAATTGGTTAACATTTCAGAAACCGCCTGACTCACTGCCGCAGAAACCTCACGGTTACCTAATTTCGTCTTAGTCTGACCTTCGAACTGAGGTTCTTGAACTTTTACCGAAACAATAGCAGTTAATCCCTCACGGAAATCATCCCCTTGTATTTCAAACTTCAATTTATCTAACATACCAGAAGCATCGGCATATTTTTTTAGAGTAGAGGTAAGACCTCTTCTAAATCCTGATAAATGCGTACCACCTTCATGGGTATTAATATTGTTCACATAAGAATGTAAATTCTCAGTGTAACTTGTATTATAAATCATCGCTACTTCCACAGGAATATCGTTCTTCTCCCCTTCCATGGAAATGACATCTTTTATCAAAGACTCACGATTACTGTCTAAAAACTTAACAAATTCCTTAAGTCCTTCATCAGAGTAAAAAGTTTCATTTACATATTCACCTTTATCGTCTTTTTGACGCATATCGGTAATAGTAATTGTCACACCTTTATTTAAAAAAGAAAGCTCACGCATTCTATTTGCTAAAGTCTCATAACTATACTCAATAGTTTGGGTGAAAATAGTTTCATCTGGATGAAAGGTTACCATTGTACCTCTCTCCGTAGTTTCTCCTACTCGTTTTACCGGGTAAAGAGCCTTTCCCCTTGAATATTCTTGTTGCCAAACAACACCTTCTCTATAAACCGTAGCCGTTAAATGATCCGACAATGCATTAACACAAGATACCCCTACTCCGTGTAGACCACCAGAAACTTTATAAGAATCTTTATCGAACTTACCACCTGCTCCAATTTTGGTCATTACCACCTGTAATGCGGAGACACCTTCTTTTTTATGCAGGTCTACCGGAATACCCCTACCGTTATCTTTTGTGGTTATAGAGTTATCTTCATTAATAACAACACTGATTGTATCACAATGGCCGCCCATTGCTTCATCTATAGAGTTATCTACTACTTCATATACCAAATGGTGCAAACCACGCACCCCAACATCACCTATATACATGGATGGACGCATACGTACATGCTCCATACCCTCTAGGGCCTGAATACTATCTGCTGAATAATTTTTCTTATTTGCTTCTTCGCTCATAAAATTAAGGTTGTTTTACTTCAAATTTTGCAATCTTACAAATATACGGAATACCCCATGAAATATGGCGTTTCTAGTAATTGGGGTATAGCAAGTTATCAACAATGATTGTGGAAAATTAGACCTTGAATTCTATTTATTGAAAATGTTTCATTCAATTCTATTGTCAAATCTAGATTCTTGACGACAATTACTTTTATTAAAATGAGTAGAATTTTAAAATCGACTGTTGAGTGAGCTTGATTACAAAGATTTCAAAGCGTTAAACACACTTAAATTTTAAAATTATTTTAACAATAAACACTGAGAATTAACTGCATTAAAAGGATTGTGAACGCTATCCATAATATGGATTTAATATTAAGATTTCTTTTACATATCGATACTAACTTAGCTTTATAATCTTAAAATAAGTTATCATGAACGAAGAACAGTTTAAAGGAAAATGGAACATAGCAAAAGGTAAGCTTAAACAAAAATATGCTGACCTTACAGATGACGACCTTAAGTATGCTGAAGGTAAATCTGATGAACTATTAGGTAGAATACAAGAGAAGACAGGAGAGTCTAAAGAGAAATTAAAGAAAATGATAAACGATTTGTAGTCTATCTAATAAAAAAAGTAACCCCGTCTATTAAATAGACGGGGTTTTTACAATAGAAAAAATGACTAATTCAAACCCTATTGTTTTACGTATGCGTCACTATGTACGTTAGCAACTGCTCTACCAGAAGGATCGTTCATGTTTTTAAACGCCGCATCCCATTCTAAAGCTATCTGAGTACTACACGCTACAGAAGCTTCTTGCGGTACACACAAAGCAGCTGCATCTGATGGAAAATGTTCTTCAAATATGGAACGATAGTAAAATTCCTCTTTTGATGTCGGAGTTTGTAGTGGGAATCTAAATTTAGCATTGGCCAATTGTTCGTCACTTACTTCTTCGTTTACAACCACCTTTAATGTATCGATCCAACTATAACCCACCCCATCAGAGAATTGTTCTTTTTGTCTCCATGCTACACTTTCTGGCAACATTTCTTCAAAGGCTTTTCTAACAACCCATTTCTCCATACGCTCACCATTGATCATCTTATCTTGCGGGTTGATACGCATAGCTACATCTATAAACTCTTTATCTAAGAATGGCACTCTACCTTCTATACCCCAAGAAGCCAAGGATTTGTTTGCTCGCAAACAATCATACATATGAAGCTTGCTTAATTTACGAACCGTCTCTTCATGAAATTCTTTAGCATTAGGAGCCTTATGGAAATATAAATACCCACCGAACAACTCATCTGCACCTTCACCAGACAATACCATTTTAATACCCATCGACTTAATAACACGAGCCATTAAATACATTGGTGTAGACGCACGAATAGTTGTGATATCATACGTTTCTAAATTGTATACTACATCTTTAATAGCATCTAAACCTTCTTGAATAGTGAACTTTATTTCATGATGAACAGTCCCTATATGTTTAGCTACTTTTTCTGCCGCAGCCAAATCTGGTGAACCTTCTAGTCCTACAGAAAATGAATGCAACTGTGGATACCAAGCATCTGTAGTATCACCACTTTCAATACGCTTTTGTGCATATTTTTTAGCAATTGCAGAAGTTACCGAAGAATCTAATCCACCTGACAATAATACACCGTAAGGTACATCAGACATTAATTGGCGGTGCACTGCAGCTTCTAAAGCTTCTTTAATTTCTTGAATACTTGTCGCATTATCTTTTACGGCATCATACTCCATCCAATCTCTAGAATACCATCTCTTCAACTCTCCGTCAGAACTATGCAAGTAATGACCTGGAGGAAATAACTCAATTTTAGTACATATACCTTCTAAAGCTTTTAGCTCTGAAGCTACATAGAATGTACCGTTTTTATCCCAACCCATATATAATGGAATAATTCCCATATGGTCACGAGCAACAAAATATTCATCTTTCTCAGCGTCATAAATAGTGAAGCCAAAAATACCGTTCATTTCATCTAAAAAATCAACTCCTTTTTCTTGGTATAAAGCCAAAATAACTTCACAATCAGACTCTGTCTGAAAATCGTATTTACCTTCAAATTGCTTACGCAACTCTCTATGATTATATATTTCTCCATTGGCAGCCAATACCAATTTACCATTCGGACTTAATAATGGTTGTTTACCAGAAGCTGGATCTACAATTGCCAAACGCTCATGCGCTAAAATGGCTTTATCATTTGCATAGATACCGCTCCAATCTGGACCTCTATGTCTTATTTTCTTTGACATTTCTAAAAGTTGAGGCCTAAGTACTTCAGTACTTTCCTTAACATCAAATGCACATACTATTCCACACATAATCTAATTATTATATCAATTCGATATACAAATATCTATTTTTACTTTCAATTAGAAAACACTTATATCAAATATGATTACATATTATAACTATAATACTCATTTTTAATTAAATTTAAAATGAATTTTGATGAAAATATCCAAAGAACTTAGAAAAATGTAACCAACCAAAATTTAACTTCTTTTTATTAATTAGACTGTAAGGAACTGCTTAATTTTATGACCTAGTTAACCAAAACAATTATTATGAAAAAAATTATTACACGTGCTACATTAATGGTGGCCTTAGTTTTAACAACTGGGATATCAGCTCAAGAATTTTCAGGTATCGACAAAAGTCCTATGGATATGGCTGCCTACCCAACCGATTACAAAGTTTCTGAAAAATCAGTTCGTATCATATATGGTAGACCACAATTGAAGGGACGTTCTATGGATGAATTGGCTCCGACGGGTAAAGTTTGGAGAACAGGAGCAAATGAAGCTCCTGAAATTACATTTTATAAAGATGTGAAATTTGGCGGAAAAGATGTTAAAGCGGGTACCTATTCTTTATTTACCATACCTGGTGAAGAAGTATGGACTGTTATTTTAAATAAAAATTTAAACCAATGGGGTTCTTACTTTTATGATGAAGCTTCTGATGTTGCTCGTGTAACAGTCCCTAATGGTTCTGATGCCTCATCACTTGAAGAATTCTCTATTGCATTCAAAGATGTTGATGGTGTAGCACAATTAGTAATGGGTTGGGACAAAACAAGAGTTGCCGTTCCAATTACAATGTAATTTTATAAAAGAACACATATTAAAAACCTCGGTCTATGGACCGAGGTTTTTCTTTTTTAACGAACTACGCCATTCACAAATGTTTGCTCTGCACGTATATCTGGTATTTCCTCTAATGGAACAGTCATCATATCTTTATCGTAGATTACAAAATCTGCAAATTTACCAGGCTCTATACTTCCCTTTTCATCTTCTTCAAAATTCGAGTAGGCAGCCCATATTGTCATTCCCTTAAGCGTTTCTTCCCTAGTTAAAGCTTCTTCTATTTGAAAACCACTTTTAGGAAATCCACTAGTATCTTTGCGCGATACTGCCGCATAAAAAGTTAAAAACGGACTAACATCTTCTACAGGAAAATCAGTACCTAAAGCAACCATACCCGCCTTATTCAATAAAGTTTTATAGGCATAGGCCCCTTTTACTCTTTCTCCTAAACAATCCTCGGCCCAATACATATCGCTGGTAGCATGTGTTGGCTGAACTGAAGGAATAATACCATCTTCAAAATAATCAAAATCACCTTCTGTTAATATTTGTGCATGTTCAATTTTCCAACGTCTATCTTCGAGTCCATCTAATGCTTTTTTATAAGCTCTCAATACTGCAATATTTGCAGAATCACCAATGACATGTGTATTCATTTGATATTCTGAAAGAGCCAAACGGTTAGCGAGATTCTCAATTTCTGCCACTGGTGTTACCATCGCCCCAAAATGACCAGGTAAATCACTATAAGGTTCTTTTAATGCCGCACCTCTAGAACCTAAAGCCCCATCTCCATATACTTTTACCGAACGAACATTAAGCTGGTCTGTTTTAACAGGACCTTTGTTTATGAAGTGATCAACATCTTCTTTGTTATTACTCACCATAGCATAAACCCTTATTGATAACTCACCAGCCTGTTGTAAACTGTCGATAAGTTCAATGGTATTTCTATCTATACCTGCATCATTCACAGTTGTTAGCCCATGATTTAAACAAATACGCTCAGCATCTTTTAAGGCCTTTATCTTATCTTCTACTGTTGGCGCAGGCATTATATTATCAATAAGCTGCATAGGATTATCTATTAAAATCCCGGTAATACCAGAAAAACCGTCTTTCCATTTTTTTTCAATTTCACCCCTTTCTACTTTGGTACTCCAGTCTATACCGGCCATATCTAACGCTTTCTGATTTACCAAATAGGCATGACCATCAACACGCTCTAAAGCAACAGGTATATCTGGAAAAAGGACATCTAGTTCTTTTTTAGTAGGATATTCTTTAATTTCCCAATCATTTTGGTCCCAACCTCGACCCCTTAAAAATGTTTTCGGATTTGCAGCATGAAACTCCTTTACCTTCTCTAATACTTCTTCGAAACTAGTAGTTCCTACTAAATTCACCAATTGCTGAGTTAATCCTAATCCATAAAAATGACAATGAGCATCAATTAAGCCAGGGGTTATAGCTCTACCATCTGCATCAATAAGTTGATCGGAAGTATAGACATCACGAATTTCATCGGTTGTACCAACGGCGATAAACCTTCCATCTTGTACAGCAAAAGCTTCAGCCTTTGAAAACTCACCATTTACAGTATAAATGTTGGCATTGACAATAACTAGGTCGACCTTCTCTTTCATAAGTTCGCAACCTGATAATTAAACGAGTAGAATGGGTAGTAGTTTTTTCAAAACACAAAAAATTAGTTTAACAACAATCATTAAAGCATTAGCAACACGCTCACTTTAAATTATATTGAAAACTAAGTATTTTTTTGGTAAGATTTAAATCTTTAACGCCCAGGTAGTTGGCGTACGCCTAAAATTTGATTAGATCCATTATTAGAATAGCTCTCTCCCATGATTCGGTCTCCTTCTGCCATCAAGACAAATGAAACACGTTCTAGACCTGCAATATTCATATTAAAATTGATACGTCCATTCTGAACTATAACATCTTGACCTGTAAGTACTCCGGTAGGGTATGTAATGGTTACATCAAACGTAGTATCATTTTTAGAGATGAACAAAACACCTTTCTCATAAGGAGAATCAACATTAGACATGGTATATTTCCAAACTCCTAAGACGGCTTCTTTAGAAATCATCTTCTCTTGAAAAGTATCAATGGCACTAATAGATTTCTCTATATTAATTGGCGAAACCAAATACAATAATTGAATCAAAAAAATACCTTTTACTAAAATCTGAGTTATGTTCATTCGTAGCAGCATTAAACTATAAATCGTAAACGTGCATAATCTTTTAATATTTTATTGAATTGTCAGCATTTTACTACATTATTTATTTTGACTAGTGATCCACCTGTCTATTTTCTCCTCTAGCAATACCAATGGCAAACTCCCCGAATTCAAAATTTGACTATGAAATTCACGAATATCAAAATTAGCTCCAAGCATTTTTTCTGCTTTCGTGCGCAATTCCCTAATCTTTAATTGACCTAGTTTATAGGATAGCGCCTGACCCGGAGTGGCCATATAACGTTCTATCTCTGCTATGATACTTTCTTCTGACTCAGCTTCATTATCTAAAGAATACTGTATTGCCTCTTCTCTAGACCACCCTTTAGCGTGCAAACCTGTGTCAACCACTAAGCGAATAGCTCGGTGCATCTCCATACTCAACATTCCGAAATATTGATAAGGGTCGGTATACACTCCTAATTCTTTACCTAACGATTCTGCATAAAGCGCCCAACCTTCAACAAAAACACCCATACTTTCTGGGTGAAGAAATTCTGGTAGATTTTTGTTTTCTTGTTGTAATGATAATTGAAAATGATGCCCTGGTATGGCTTCATGTAAAAACAAAGCTTCATCATGTATTACATTATATGATTTTACATCGGGAATAGGAACATAGAAAATACCAGCTCTTGAACCATCTTTTGATCCTGGCACATATTCGGCACTTGCAGATGCTTCTCTAAAAGCTTCTGTTCGGCGTACATTGAATCCGGCTTTTGGTGTTAATGCAAATAAAGAATCAATACGTAATGCAATGCGGTCATTAATAGAATTGAAATTAGCAATTACCTCATCTGGTTTGGTAAAAGGCATTAATTCTTTCTTAGACCTAAGAGAATTAAAAAAGGATTTTAAATTACCCTTAAAGCCAATTTGATTTTTGACGATTTCCATTTCACCAGAAATACGCGCCACTTCAGACAAACCTAAAGCATGAATCTCATCAGCATTCATAGTTGTCGTCGTATGTAATTTTATTAAATACTGATACGTTTCTTTTCCATTAGGCAAATCTAATAATCCGCTTGTTTCTCTACATTCAGGTAAATATTCTTCAGTTAAAAATTGATTCAACTCTACATATTTAGGCGTCAATTTATCTCGAATAAAGAGCGTATAATTACTTTTTAATATCTCCATATCAACATCTGATATTCCATCAGGAAAATTCAATATTGGCTGATAGAAGAGATGTTCTTCTAGCGGAATATCAATAAACGATCTTACTTGTGGCAATATTTTTAAAGTCAGAACCTTCGGCAATACAACGCCCTTACTAACCCCCAATTTCATTTTAATGATAGAAGTATCTAAAAAAGTGATATAATCTTCTAATCTACTTAACCAATTATTATAATCTTCTATGGTTTTAAATGGCTGTACACTTGTACCACCTGCCAACTGGGCAACATACAAATGCAGTGATTGTATTTGAAAAAGAGACATTAATTCAAAACTAGGAAGGTCATAAATTGGTGACGCTACTGTAACTATCGGGTTCATAACACCTTCTAGTTTTACTGAACAATCCCACTTCATAACGCGTAAGCTCATCCAATCAGCCTCACTCACTTTAGTAGCATCGTACTTATTCAATTCATCTAAAAAGTAGGTATAACGGTCTTTTAAATGAAGAATATAATCATCTGAGATATAATCGGCTATGGTATCGTTGTATTCGGAATAACCTGCTTTTGTTGCTTCTATAGGGTTGATGCTCTTTTTAAACTCGTAAAATTCAGTAAATACCTCAGCAATAGGCCTATCTTCAGTAGACAAGTCTTTCTTCGAAGTTTCTTTACACGAATTAAAAATTAGAACAAATAATAATAAAAACAGGGTATGTTTCATGGTCTCAGAATTTGAATTGAAAAATACAAAAACTAATACAATGGATTATGTCAAATTTCAGACAAACTGAAAGTTAGAAACCTACCTAAATAATTTTTAAAATGGAGTTGTTACTTTTTACCCTTAGAAGTATTCTTCTCTTTAATTTTTACGTAAATAAGCTTCTTACGTCCTTTAGAATCTTCTCGTCGCTCAATTTCAAAATGGGGAATCGAATTAATTAATGGTGTCAATTTTTGAAACCCATAGTTTCGAGAGTCAAAATTTGGCTGTTTCTTTTGCAACAAGCTACCTACATCACCTAAAAATGCCCAACCATCATCATCGGCAACATCATCAATAGTTGTGGCTATAAAACGTAGGGCTTTTGGCGTAATCTTATCAACGGTATTCTTTTCAGTTGGGGTTTTACTAATAGAATCAGATGTTTCCTCTTCCGTTCTACTTTTAAGAATTTCGATATATATAAATTTGTCGCAAGCAACTATAAATGGGTTGGGCGTTTTACGCTCACCAATACCGAATACTTGCATACCTGCTTCTCGTAATCTTGTAGCTAAACGTGTAAAATCACTATCACTACTTACAATGCAGAATCCGTTTACCTTACCGGTATATAGAATATCCATTGCATCAATTATCATGGCTGAATCGGTAGCATTTTTACCTTGGGTATAACCATATTGTTGAATAGGTGTAATGGCATTTTCAAGCAATACATTTTTCCATTTTCCTAAACGGGGATTCGTCCAATCACCATAAATACGCTTAATTGTAGGGTTACCATATTTAGCAATTTCCTCCATCATTTCCTTTACGTAGGCAGATGGTATATTATCGCCATCAATCAGTACTGCTAAATTTAAATCCATATTAAGTATTTTATGTAAAGATAGGAGGTTTAACCATAAAAAAAGAAAGCCATAAAGTGCTTATTAAAAGGTGATATCCTATTTATAATCTGGAAAATAATCATCTATGACACCTTGCAAAATTTCTGCCGTTAAAGGTTTATTTCTAAAACCATTAATTGTTGAAATGGAATCAGACTTATTTTTGTCTTCAGGATTTAAGGATGTAGTCAGCATTACTAAAATAATATTACCCTTTTGTAACTCTTTCAGCTTTTCGTACTCCTCTAAAAACTCAAAACCATCCATTCCTGGCATATTAATGTCCAAAAATATAATATCTGGTCTTGGGTATTCTTCAATGTTGGTTTCTCTTAAATATTCTAAAGCATCATAACCACTTTCTACGACGACGACATTTTCTGTAATCTCCGCTTTGTCAATTACCCTTTTATGAATATAATTTGTAGCATAATCATCATCTATCAATAAAATACATTTCAATTTTTTTTTTAAAGCAATCATATAACTTAATTTTTAAGTGTGAAGTAAAATTTACTTCCCATTCCTAATTCTGATTCTACCCAAATTTTACCTCCATGCAAATCTACAATTTTTTGACAATGGGCTAGACCAATACCTGTACCTTCATATTTTTTTCTACTATAAATCCTTTTAAAAATTTTAAAGATTTTATCTTGATGATTTTTTGAAATACCTATTCCATTATCTTCTACACAAAATAATAATTCTGCATCGTTCACCGTCGAGGATATCTTAATTTTTGCAACTCTGTCTTTAACTCTAAATTTCATTGAATTGATTATTAAATTCAGAAATAACTGAATTAACTCACTCTTATAACCCATAAAATTTTCTGGAAGCTTTTTATACTCAAATTCGGTATCGGTCTCTATTATTTTTAAGCTTAAATCTTTTTTTAAGTTAGACAGTATTTCATTAAAATCAATTTTTTCTTTATTAGCATCCTTCCCTAGTCTACTATAATCCAATAATCCTTTAACCAAGTTCTGCATTCTACCAGTAGCCTCTAATATAAAATTAATGCTGTCTTTTCCTGTTTGGTCAAACTTGTCAAAATATTCATTTGAAAGTATTTCTGAAAAACTGGTTACCGTACGCAAAGGTTCTTGTAAATCATGTGAAGCAATAAAAGTAAATTGCTCGAGCTCTTTATTCTTAATTTCTAATCTTTGGGCATAGGCTATTCGTTCAATATTTAATCTTTTTAGTTCCGTTATGTCCGTCCAACTAAATCTACAATTGGTAATCTTACCTTCTTTACTCTTGACTGATGTCACATTTAAAATAACTTCAATTTTATCACCGGTCTTCGTCCGTAATTGAAGTTCAACATTTTTTATATGGCCCTCTGTTTTGAAATTCAATAATGACTTTTCGAAAACTTCAATACAACTCGAATGATATAACAATTCTACAGGCTGATCTAAAAGTTCTTCTTTTGAGTAACCTAATTTTTTACATAAGGTATCATTACATCGTAATATATGGTTATCATCAAAATCTACACTAGCATGCATTTCATTCGAATTCTCATAAAGATATTTATATGCCTTCTCACTTATCTCTAGCCCTTTACGGCTTTTATTCAATGCATTTGTGCGTTCCCAAACTTTATCTTCAAGTGACAACATCACTCTCTCCATACCAGCATAGCCACTTTTTGCAGCTGACACCAATGTAACACATATCCAAACTACTATTATGGATATGAATGTATTTAGGCCAACCAAACCACCTTGTGGGATTGATTCCGATTTATTAATCATCGCTAAAATGATTAAAACGGTACAGAAAAAACCAGTATAAATTGAAATATTTTTACCAGGCAATATCCAACTGTAAAGTATCACTAAACAATAAACCCCTCCTAAAGCAATACTTGGTGGTACTTGTATCTCTATGTAGTAAATAATTACCGCAATGAATATTGCTATTGCATAAAGAATAGTGTTTTTTATATATGTTGGAGTTGATTGTTGTCTAACCATCAAAACTATTGCGACAGCTGTCTTTTTAATCTTAAAATTTCATTGTTTTTTTCTTCTAATTCTACCATTAATCGAGATATCTCATTATCTGATGATACGGCTGGCGCCTTTGCATCTAACAATTTCGGTAAATCACGTATTAAGGCAAAAACGGTAGCAAAGCTAATAATGGCCGTTAAAAATTTAATCAATGCACTTAACCTATATGCAGGCCACCAAAAAATAATTGCATCTAAAATATGTGTCGCTCCACAAAAGATAATAAAAGCTGCAAAAAGCCAAAACACAGGTAAAAATGGCACCTTCGGTCTTTTTTGAACAAACCATACTATTACAACTGGAATAATAAAATAAGCCAACCATATCGCTATATCACTACCGATATATAACCAACCATGAAAATCACTCCACTTGCCACATACCCAACGAGGAGGCCAATCTGATGTTTCAAATAAATTTTGAAAAAATTCGAGCATTTCATTCATAATCGAAATTTATAAGTTCTTTTGCTTAGCAAAATTATATTTATATGTTGTGCCTGTTGCACAAGTCCTTGATAAAAATACTGTTTTTGCTTAACTTTAGT
>NZ_CAXBOU010000030.1:0-35665 GCF_963977385.1 uncultured Maribacter sp.
TAAAGGAAATTAACAAAGTTATTAATAAAGTGTAGGTTGTTGCGCAGTCTGACGGCTAGTATATGAACGTTTTTATATATGGTTTGTTGCGTATTTTAACACGCCTAATTTAGCATATACAAACCCACTATAAAATTCAAAAAGATTTTCATAAGAAGGTTAGAACTAGGAATAAATTATATACGGCTTAAGCAGTTTTTTGCTATTGCAAAATTAGGAAGGCCATATAATGAAACTTAAGTTTCAAGATTACCTAGATAAACAGAAGATAAATACAATGAAAAAAGCTCAAAGAATCTAATTTTTGAATCTATGAGCCTAGAATAATAATGTCTCAGATTAAAGAAGAATTTGTTTGTTTTTTACCTCAGTTCTTAGTTGTAGGTAGTTTTTATTTCCAGATAATTGAAACAACTTTAGAGTCACTATTTTTAATATCCTCCAATGAATATTTCTCTTTATCTGGACCATTATAATTCCCTAGAGACATTTCGTATATTATATTAGAACCTTCTTTGTGTAAATAAATATGATAATGCTCTGTATAAATATACATGTTGGGACGTCTTTTTTCAATATCAGAATACTTCGTTCCAATTTTAATTCCATACTCATCAGATACATTAGATTTTTCATTTATCAATAATTTAGATAATGTCTCATTTTCAGTATTTGGCGTTGTTAATATTGCTTCTGTTCCAATTCTGTAATAAAAATAATTTGGTCCATCTTGTTCTCCAACATTTTTTGATATCTGAAGATTTTTAAAAAGCTTTTCTATCTTTAGTTTATTGAGAATCATTCCTTTTTCTAATTTTAAATCACCTAATGTATTTTCCGTTAAAATTAGCTTGTCAATATTTTCGGATGAATTTATTTCAATTGAAATGGCATCTTTTGCTTTTGTTTTGTCATTCTTTTTACAAGATGAAAAAATGATTAAAATTGATAATATAATTAGAGCTTTTATTGTTCTCATATATGTTTGTAAATGTTCGTTAAGGCAGATAATTTACCAAGTTAAAGGGGCATAGTTTACACCATATTTTGACTTAACCTTATTGATACTTGTTTATTTTTGATATTATTTTTATTAAAGAAACCTAAAAATACGTTTCTAAAAAACACCTTCCAAATGCCCATTCCCATATCCTCTATAGCTACATATTTACCTTTGATTGCTGCAGTTAGATATACCCAATAATATGATTTCCATCTGACAGACCCGTTTTGGCAAATCTTCATTATTTTCACATTGCTCCCATATTCGAATTTAAGTATTCTTTCTGGAAAAGGTCTATTGGAGAAATCATGAATAAATCATGAATAAAAAAATATAGGAATACATGGTTTACGCCATAGTTATGCAACACATTTGTTGGAGTAGATTAATACACCTCGTACTCTTTTTTATAGGTTAGGGGAGTACGCTTGGTAATGGTCTTAAACTGTTTATTGAAGTTAGAAAGGGTTTGAAATCCGCTTTCATAGCAAGCTTGTGAAACATTCGTTTTTTGCTCTATGAGTAATTTACAGGCATGACCAATGCGTATTTCGCTAACAAATTCAGAAAAGGATTTATTCGCATGCAGTTTAAAATACCTACTAAAAGAAGACGGCGTCATATTGGTTAACTGCGCTAAGTCGGTCAGTGGCATTTTTTTTTTTGAAATTCTTCATGACATAGGCGTAGACGCTGAACATACGTTCGGTATCTGCCTCTCGAAGGGTATTCGTGTACCCAGGGCTTGCTAATAAATTATATTCTTTGGTCTGACTGATGAAATCTAATATTTTCAAAAGTTGAAGAATACCTTCAAACCCATCCATATGAATCAGTGCCAACATTAGTTCTTTTAATGTTAAGGCGGTTTGATCAGTAAATTCCATTCCCCTTAAACTTTTATGAAACACTTGTCGCAATCGAATAGCTTCATCTTTTTGCAAAAAGTTTTCTCCTAAAAAATCTTCATGAAAATAGATGACGACACCTTCAGACCATGCAATGTTCTTCTCTTGTTCTTGTTCATTTTCACTACGCCACAGATGAGGTAGGTTTGGTCCTGTAAAAGTGATATCTCCTGCTTTGTATGGTTTTACGCTATCACCAATAAAGCGTGTACCGCTTCCTTTTTGTACTAAAAATAATTGATGTTCTGAGTGAAAATGCCAATGTGGGTCAAAAATAGGCTCGCTTAAAGACCGTGCTAAATAAGCACGGGTTTCAGGTATGGGAGATTTTTGCAAGGCAGATTTCATAAAATCTTAAGAGGGTTTCTGGTTATACTATTCATTGATTTACATGCTAATTTATCAGTTATTTTCAATAATATGAAATAGTATGATAAAATACAGTCGGTATGTGATATGTAAGAGTAAATTTTAAGATGCTATTTTCTGTAATATTGATAGAAGAAAACTACACTCATTATGAAAACCAAATGCTCACCTTTTAAAATAGTGTTTCTACTGTTCCTTCTTGTTGCATGCTCGCCAACCAAAAAAGAACGTGTTGATGATGCGCCTCGCAGAATTGAACTTTTGTTCTTAGGTCACGAAATTGAGCATCATAATTCAAGAGCATATTTTCCCATTTTAGCATCGGCGTTAACCAAAGACGGCATCAATATAACATACACCGAAAAACCATCTGATTTAAACGCTGAGAATCTAGAGTTGTATGACGGACTTATTATATACGCTAATCATGAAGAAATTAGTAAGGACGAGGAAAAAGCGTTATTGGATTTTGTAAAGGAAGGAAAAGCATTTATTCCCCTTCACTCCGCAAGTTTCTGTTTTAAGAATTCACCCGAGTATATAGATTTGGTGGGGGCGCAATTTATGAGTCACGAAACCGGAACCTTCACTGCAGAAATCACAAACAAAGAACATCCTATTACCAAAAATTTAAAACCTTTTGAAACGTGGGACGAAACCTATGTACATGATAAAATAGCTGATGATATTACTGTATTGATGGAACGTGTAGAAGGTGACCATAGAGAACCTTGGAGTTGGGTTAAAGAAGTAGGCGAAGGAAAAGTTTTTTATACAGCCTATGGCCATGATGAGCGTACGTGGGAGAATAAAGGATTTCAAGAGTTAGTGAAAGAAGGTATTCTTTGGGCAGTAGACGACCAGGTTAAAAAGAATTGGGAAGCGTTTATGGTCGATATGCCTACCCTAAAATATGAAGAGCGCGCGAATATACCGAACTATGAAAAGCGTGATCCTGCCCCAAAATATCAATTGCCATTATCGCCTTCAGAATCTAAGAAACTGATACAAGTACCTGCGGGTTTTGATGTAGAATTGTTTGCTTCTGAGCCAGATATTATAAATCCCATTGCTATGAATTGGGATGAAAAAGGTAGGCTTTGGGTTATTGAAACTGTCGATTACCCTAATACCGTTCGTAACGATAATAGTATTGGTGATGATAAGATAAAGATTCTAGAAGATACCGATGGTGATGGTAAGGCTGATAAGGTTACCGTCTTCGCGGATAAATTGAACATACCTACAAGTTTTGTTTTCTATGACGGTGGTATCGTGGTTTCTCAAGCGCCACATTTTATTTTTCTAAAGGATACCAATGGCGATGATAAAGCAGATGTAAAAGAGATTCTTATCGATGGCTGGGGTACGTTTGATACCCATGCAGGGCCATCTAATCTTCAATATGGTATCGATAATAATTTGTACGGCGTTGTAGGATATTCTGGCTTTGAAGGAGACATATTTGGTCAAGGATTTAAATTCAATCAGAATGCATATCGATTTGATCCGAAGCGTAAAACATTTGAAGTGTTGACGAATACCAGTAACAATACATGGGGATTAGGATTAACAGAGGATAATTCCATTTTTGCTTCCACTGCTAATAATACCCATAGTGTATTTGTAGGTATACCGAATGCCAATTTTGAAAATGTAAAGGGAATCGGTACCGATGGTAGTGCAAAAATTGATGGACATTATTTTATGCAACCTATTACTCCGAATGTTAGACAGGTAGATGTCTTTGGAGGATTTACTGCAGCAGCAGGTCACCATTTTTACACCGCAAGAGCATACCCAAGTTCATATTGGAACTCCATTGCATTTGTCTGTGAGCCAACCGGTGGGTTGGTGCACCAAGCACGAATTGTAAAAGACGGAGCCGGTTATGTAGAAGAGGATGCAGGTAATTTATTTGCCTCTTCAGATGAATGGGCTTCACCAGTAGAAGCTAAAACAGGGCCAGATGGTGTGGTTTGGGTAGCAGATTGGTACAATTTCATAGTACAGCATAATCCGACCCCTAATGCAGGGCGAGGTGGCTACGATGCTGAAAACGGAGAAGGTAATGCCTATGTGAATCCATTGCGTGATAAAGGTCACGGTAGAATATGGCGTGTAGTGCCGAAATATGATTACACCTATGAAGCACAACAATTAACAAAAGAAGACCCAGAAGCATTGGTTGAAGCGTTAAGCAGCGATAATCAGTTTTGGAGACTTACGGCCCAAAGATTATTGGTCGAAAGAGGCGATACCGATGTGCTGAACGATTTGTACAAATTAGTGAATAAAAAAGACGTCGATAGTAATGGCTTGAACAATGCAGCAATGCATGCGCTGTGGACCATTGAAGGGCTAGATGCTTTAAAAACCGACAGTAATGCATTTGGGGTGGTGAAAGGAGCTTTGTTTCATAAGGCATCCGCAGTACGTAAAGCAGCTATACAAATGTTGCCAAGAAATGAGGATACAGATGATGCCTTGTTTAAAGCGAATACCTTAAACGATCGCGACCCAAATGTGCAATTGTCTGCCCTCATATATTTTTCAGAACGACCTTCTTCTCAAAAAGTAGGCGCACTTTTATATGACCTTGGTAAGAACGAAGCAGTGTTAAGTGATTTGTGGTTATTTAAGGCTTTGTATGCGGCATCGGCTAAGCATGTAGATGGATACTTAAATGCATTTACTGCAGCGAATCCTGATTACAAAAAACCATCTGACGAGGTTAGCGATATGAGTTCTAATACGTATGATGACACAAATTGGGAAACAATGGAAATTCCTCAATACATGGAAGATGCCGGTTTAGAGATTGATGGGGTAGTTTGGTTTAGAAAAGAAGTGATTGTGCCAGCAAGAATGGCAAATAAAGCAAATTTGTTAGCACTAGGCCCTATTGACGATTCTGATATAACCTATGTCAACGGAGTAGAAGTAGGTAGTATGGCTTCCAGTTTTAGTTCTAACAGAAACTATGATATTCCTGTTGGGGTATTAAAGGAAGGTAAAAATACGATTGCTGTAAGGGTAGAAGATACTGGTGGTGAAGGTGGTATTTATGGAAATTTTTGGCAGCTGTATGTACAATCTGGAGAAGAAATGATTAGAATACATGGCATTTGGAAATATAAAGTAGAAAAAGATTATACGAATCAAGTAAAGAAAACCTACTCAAATTCTGATATAGCAACACTTTTAATGAAATATTATGGTGCAGACGCTGATGAATCTTCAGAGTTAAAAACAGAAGAAGTTTCGAACGCAAAAGTTATTACGATTAAAACAATCACCAATGAAATGAAATATGATGTCACCAAGTTTGAAGTTAAAGCTGGTGAGCAAGTAGAATTGGTTTTAGAGAATCCAGATTTTATGCAGCATAATTTGGTCATTACCAAACCAGGTAAGAAAGAAGCAGTAGGTACAGCAGCCGATAAAATGGCAGCGGATCCAAATGAGGCAGACCTTAATTATGTGCCACAAACTAGTGATGTGTTGTTTGCTACAGCATTACTAAATCCTGATGATACGTATACATTGAAATTCAAGGCTCCAACAACTCCGGGCGAGTATCCGTTTATATGTACGTTTCCAGGGCATTGGCGCATTATGCAAGGGGTAATGATTGTCAAGTAAATTCAAACGAGTTAGCACGAGATTAAATGAGCAATAAAATAGATTTTGGGGTAAGTACATGGTTGTGGCAATCTCCATTCACAACTAATAGTATCGACCTTTTTCCGAAAATTAAAGAATTGGGGTATGACCTTGTAGAGATACCTGTAGAGGATCCACTTTTAATAGATGCAATAGAAATTAAAAAAGCCCTTATAGATAATGATTTAAAGGTTTCTGTGTGTGGTGCTTTTGGCCCTGGTAAAGACCTTACGCATAACGACTCAAAAATACATAGACAATGTTTTGATTATTTAGAACAATGTTTTGAATTATGTAATATTTGGGGTGTAGATTTTTTGGCCGGCCCCATGTATTCAGCAGTAGGTAAGGCGCGTATGGTTTCAATAGATAAGCGTAAGGTTGAATGGGATTTGGCGGTGACGAACCTACATAAAGTATGTATTATGGCCTATGCCCATGACCTTTCAATTGCACTAGAACCATTAAACAGATTTGAGTCTGATATGGTTAATACAGCTGATGATGTTATGCGCCTAGTAAACGACATCAATCATGCTTCTGCACGTGTATTATTAGATGGTTTTCATATGACCATCGAAGAAAAGAATATTAGAGAAGCCATAAATACTGTTGGCGATAAATTAATTCATGTGCAGGTTTCTGAAAACCATAGGGGTGTGCCTGGTACAGGACTTACACCTTGGAAGGATTTTAAGCTAGGTCTTGATGATATAAATTATAGCGGAGGCTTGGTTATTGAAAGCTTTACCCCAGATATAAAAGAATTGGCCGCGGCAGTTTGTATTTGGAAAACTATGGCCAAAAGTCAATATGAATTTGCCCAAAAAGGATTAGCATTTTTAAAACAAACGTTTAACGATTAAGAGATATAGAATGAGCGAGAAGAAAATAAGAATAGCTATAGTAGGACTTGGTTTTGGGGCGGAGTTTATACCCATATATAAAAAGCACCCTAATGCAGAATTGGTTGCTGTTTGTCAAAGAAACAAAGAAAAGTTAAATGAGATTGCAGATGTTTTTGACATCGCAAAAAGATATACTTCTTATGAGGAATTGTTGAAAGATGATGAGATAGATGCGGTGCATATTAATACACCGATTCCCAATCATGGCAAACAATCTATTCAAGCACTTAAAGCAGGTAAGCATGTTGCATGTACCGTTCCTATGGCCACCACAGTTGATGAATGCAGACAGATTGTAGCACTTACCGAGAAAACCGGACTTACCTATATGATGATGGAAACAGTAGTATATGCTAGGGAGTTTCTATTTATGAAAGAGTTATATGATAATGGTGAATTGGGTAAGGTTCAATTTTTAAAATCCAGTAATCAACAAGATATGGACGGATGGCCTAATTACTGGCCAGGGCTACCACCAATGCATTACGCGACCCATTGTGTTGGGCCTGTACTTGGTTTGACCAGAGATGAGGCGGAGTATGTTTCGTGTTTTGGTTCGGGTACTATTCGAGAAGAACTGATAAAAGAATACAACTCCCCATATGCCGTTGAAACAACCCATATTAAATTCAGAAATTCAGATTTAAGTGCCCAAGTGTATCGTTCTTTGTTTGATGTGGCGCGCCAGTATAGAGAAAGTTTTGAAGTGTATGGTTCTAAAAAATCTGTAGAATGGCCTTTAATTGAAGGCAAGCCATTGGTAGTGCATACGGCTAAGAAACCTGAATCAGAAATACCGGAGGAAGTAGAGAGTCCAGATTTCGCAAAGTTATTACCAAAGGAGATTCAATCTTTTACGACCCATGGTGTTTACGATGAAGGCGACAATCAGCATTTGTCATTTACCCAAGGAGCTGGTCATGGAGGGTCTCATCCACATTTGGTGCATGCCTTTGTTGACAGTTTGGTCAAGGGTACATCACCATACCCGAATGCAAAGCAATCTGCAAACATTACATGTGTGGGTATATTATCACATGAATCGGCAGAAAAAGGAGGAGAAATTATAAAATTACCAGAGTTTACTTTTTCAAAATAGAAACCAACCAACCTTTATATATACTGTGAATTACAGTTCGGATGTCTTAATTGACATTTCGGACTGTAATTTTTTTTATACCGAAGCGAATAGCTCAAATTCGCTATTAAGGCGTCCTTCGATTATTGATTTCACAGTTGTTAAAGGAAATCCCTAATTTTAAGCACCAGAAGGTAGTATTTAGCAATTCGAACAAAAGGGTATAATGAATGGGTAGTTTTTTAAAGGTTTTAAGAGCGAGTATCATCATCACTTTAATTATGGTGATATTTCGATTGTTATTTGCAGATTGGAATACCATAACCCTTTATAGAGAACTCCAATTTACAGGGGTTAGCTTTATTTATGCCTTTGTACTTACTTGTGTAAATGCCTATTTCAACCAATATATATCAAAGATTTATAGTTGGGACAAGCAGACCAAAAAGCGATTATGGTATGGTGCTTTGGGATCTATTGTCTTAACCGTATTTGCATTTGCAGTAGTTCGGTGGTTTACAGAGGTGGTACTTTTTGGAATGGATTTTAATAAATTTATCGCCACAGAAAAAGCGGAGTATTACGTAATCGCATTGGCAATCACTTTAATAGTTTCGCTATTTCTACACGCATTCTACTTCTACAAAGCGTTACAAGACACCAAGGTTAAAGAGCAAAAAATAATTGCTGGTTCAGCTTCTGCTAAATTCGATGCTTTAAAAAATCAGCTAGATCCTCATTTTTTATTCAATAGCTTAAATGTGTTGACCAGTTTAATTGAGGAAGACCCTATTCAGGCACAAAAATTTACAACCTCGCTATCTAAAGTATATCGATATGTGTTAGAACAGAAAAGTAAAAATCTAATTTCTGTAGATGAAGAACTACAGTTTGCGAGGACTTATGTACGCCTATTGAAAATGCGCTTCGAGGACAGTATAATATTTGAAATTCCTGATGAGGCGTTAAATCCTGAGGCTAAAATAGTACCATTATCTCTTCAGTTATTATTAGAGAATGCCGTTAAGCATAATGTGGTAACATCCTCTAAACCATTACATATAAAGATTTATGAAGAGGATGATTATTTATATGTAACCAATAATTTACAAGAGAAGCAAGTTGTAAAGAAAAGTAGTGGTGTAGGCTTACAGAATATACGCCAGCGCTATGCAATTCTAACTAAGAAAGAAATGCAAATTTTTAAAACTGCGAAAGAGTTTAAAGTACGTTTACCGATGTTGACCAATGTTATTGCTTTTAGGGAGACTCAGGAGACTCATATTAGTGCGAAACGGTATGAGAAAGCAAAGGAGAGGGTAGAGGCCATTAAAGGTTTCTATGGTAATCTTGTGGCGTATTGTATCGTAATTCCTGTTTTGGCCTATATAAATTATAGAACAACTAGTTTTACATGGGTGATTTTTCCAGCTTTAGGTTGGGGTTTTGGTTTGTTGGGCCATGGCCTAAAAGCATATGGGTACAACCCACTTTTCGGTAAGAATTGGGAAGAAAAGAAAATTAGGGAGTTCATGGAAAAGGATAACTTCTAATTGATATTTAAAGCTGAAAAGTAATGAACCTAACAGCGGAGATTAAAGATTCAATAAACACAAGCGTGCTGTGTTGGCTCGCAACATCATCTGCTGAAAACATACCAAATGTTTCTCCTAAAGAGATTTTTAGCTATTTCGGAGAGGAGTGTATTATAATAGTAAATATTGCATCACCACAAACTGTTCGGAATATAAAACAGAACGAGAATGTCTGTATTAGCTTTATTGACATTTTAAAACAAAAAGGCTTTCAATTGAAAGGAACGGCTAAAATAATTGAGAAATCATCTTCAGAATTTTCTATAATGGAAAACATTTTGACATTGCTGACCGATGGTAAATTTCCGTTTGCTACCATCACAAAAATTAACGTTAGCGCTGCTAAGCCTATTATTGCGCCTAAATACATGCTGTATCCTGATACAACAGAAGTGGAGCAAATTGAAAGTGCGAAGAAGGCGTATGGTATTTAACGCGTAAAAAAAATTTCTTCGAGTGATTGTAATCCAAAGTGAAACAACAGTAAAGCGCGACTGTCGAAAGGCTGGTATTATGAGCTATTCGGAATACGTAAAGTCAATTATACTCACATAATTTATAAGAGAAGTAGTTAAACCTACAATTCAGTCATTAAAAGTTACAACTGGGTAGTTCAATTTTTTAAAACCAAGAGTATCTACCGAAATTTGAGGTATAGAAATCAAATAGTAGTAACTTAAAATATCTTAAAGATGGAATCAAATTTTACAAACGACCAAAATTATAAATATCAAAAAGCAAAAAAAAAGGTAGGAGCTATTAAAGGTTTCTATGGTAATTTATTGGCGTATTGCATTGTAATACCAGTTTTAGCGTATATCAATTATAGAACAACTAGTTTTCCTTGGGCAATATTTCCTGCATTAGGATGGGGATTTGGTTTGCTGATGAACGGTCTTTGTGCATATGGTTACAATCCGCTATTCGGAAAAAATTGGGAAGAAAGAAAGATCAAGGAATTCATGAAAGAATCATAATTTATAAAACAAGAAGTCATGGATAGCACAAAATACTTAAAAGCACAAGAGCGAGTAAACGAAATAAAGATGTTTTATGGAAAGGTATCATCAGCATTATTCACCATTGTAATTGTTGCCTCCATAAACTATTATTTAAATGAATGGCAGCATCCTTGGTTTCTGTGGGTTGTATTCGGATTAGGAATCAGCTTATTTATAAAAGCAAATAAAATCTTTAACTTGAATCCGTTTATTAACCGAGATTGGGAAGAGCGAAAGATTCAAGAATTTATGAAACAAGAAGAAAATACAAAACGATGGAGTTAAACGAATTTGAACAATCAGATAAATTAGCTAGAGCAGAAAAGCAAGTAAAGGAATTAAAGGGATTCTATATTCACCTTTTAGTCTATATCTTGGTGAATGCTTTCATATGCACGATTACCACTATGGCAAGAATGAGTAGCGGGGAATCTTTTAGCGAGGCATTTTTTAACTTAGGAACGCTGTCAACTCCTTTTTTCTGGGGAATAGGGTTGGCTTTTCACGCGGCAAAAGTGTTTAATTATAGTCCGTTTTTTTCAAAAGATTGGGAAGAAAGACAAATAAAGAAATACGTTGAGCAGGAAAAGAAAGAAGCAGATAAGTATAGATAATATGGAAAAGAATCTAGAGTTTGAAGACCGCAAAGAGATGAAAAATAGTGTATTGTCTAAATATGAACGAGCAAAAATAAAGGTGGCTTCCATTAGGGGTTTTTACTATCACGCCATAGTTTTTGTTATTATAAACCTCATGCTATATGTATTAAGACATAAATTCACTTTTATTCTGATTAATAAAAATGCACTCGGTAATCCTGAATTTTTAGAGTGGATTGATTGGAATGTATTTGGTACCACCATAGTTTGGGGAGTAATACTTGCTATACATGGAATTAAAGTACTTGGCGAGTTTTCTTTATACGTAAGAATTTGGGAAGAACGCTAAATTCAAAAGTATATGAATTCGAATAGCAACTAGATATTAATAACGTACTGAAAGTATAAAACCAAACCATGAAAACTATAATAATTGAAGATGAAAAACCTGCTGCTCGCAGATTAAGTAGAATGTTAGAGAGTTTAGATTTAAAGGTATCTACAATGCTACATTCAGTAGAAGAGGCGATAAATTGGTTTCAGAATAATGAGCATCCTGATCTTATCTTTTTAGATATTCAATTGTCTGACGGACTCTCTTTCGAAATATTCGATATTATTGAAGTGCATAGTGCCATTATATTTACCACTGCTTTTGATGAATACGCCTTACAGGCCTTTAAATTAAATAGTATTGATTATCTATTAAAACCTATAGATGATGAAGATTTAGAGCATGCGGTACATAAATATCAAACACGATTTAAATCGGTAACAGCACCCAATAAGATAGCTTTAGATTTTGAGGATATTAAAAAATTATTGGTAAACCCTTTAGAGCGTGAATACAAAAAACGTTTTACGGCTAAAGTCGGTCAGCATATAAAAATAATTAATTCTGAAGATGTAGAGTGTTTCTACAGTGAGAATAAAGGAACCTATGCCGCAACTAAAGACGGACGAAATTATTTGTTAGATACTACCTTAGAACAACTAGAAGATGAGTTAAAACCACAGGTATTTTTTAGGGTAAGTAGAAAGTTCTTTGTTAATATAAATTATATTAAAGACATTATTTCATATACAAATTCAAGACTTCAAATTAAATTGAATAATAACCCACAGCTTGAGATAATTGTAAGTCGGGAAAAGGTGAAAGACTTTAAGCTTTGGTTAGAGTAGTTTATTTAAATTACTGTAAATCAATAAGTTAATTTAATCATCTTTTGATTTTTCTTCTACATCAATTCTGTTTTCATCAAAAGCAGAGGGTAATAATTTAGGAATAAGTTTAATGAAAATAGGGAGTAATATAGCGCCCCCGGGCAGAATAAAAATAGCTAAAGAAGGTATACTTTTAAAAATATCTATTAGTTGATTTTGAACCTTTTTCTTTTCTTCTCGGTTTAGATCTCTAACTGTAGATTTTGTTAGTAAAGCAACTAATTCGGCACTTTGTGATAGTTCTTTATGCAATCGCTTGCTATTTCGTAGAATAAGTTTCTTTACAATCTTACCCATACTATCGTAAAATTGATGCGCAAGGTTCTTTTCCTTTAAGTAGGGTATGGTATCAAGGTTTAGCTTGAAAAACTCTGTAACATGCATTATAGAATTGGCTATGAGTTGATTTTCAATCCCTAAGTCCTTTCCAATTCCGAATATAAATTCAGATTCGGTATAATCTAATGAGTGATCTTCCCAAACCGTTAGACAAGCCATATCTAGTAGATAACGATTTTCCCAAATTTCTTTATTTGCTAACAACCTGTCACGATAAGAACCATCAAATTTATTTTCAGCGCAATTTATATAAGTTAAAGACGATGCCAATAGTTGAGAAAGTTTATTGTCTTTTCTGTTTTTTTCTTTGGAACTAAGTGCGTGATAGGTAATATTAATGGCTAGATATTCTATTTTTTCTGCCTTTGTTTTCAAATCTTCGATACCATTTAAATAGTGTTTAAATAGCAAAACATCTATAAATAATAAGGAGTTCGTAATTAGACTATTAAAGGTCTTGCTAAAAATGTTGTCTTCTATATAAATTCGTGAAGCCATTAACTTTTCGAGCTTTGCAGAAGTTTTGTTACCCGTAAATAGCTTACCGAAGAAACCCGATGTATTGATTTTTAATACCTCATAAAATTTATAGACCTGTTCTACAAAGTCGGTAAAATCGTCACCGCCTTTTATGATATAGGTAAAATAAAGGGCATTAAGTAAATTGATTTTAGCTTTTTCATCTTCAGACATGATATGCTCAGGATGAATAAAATCGGGTATTCCTGAATTTAATCCATATACGAAGCCACTCTTTTTCAGAGTATCATATAAGGCGTCGAAATTGGGGAAAGCATTTTGGTGTTTTTGAACGACCGAGCCATATTTTTCTATCCAACCAGAGGCAGACGGGTTCATATCTAAATAGTTTATCGCTGCAAAGTTAGCTAATTATTGTTTTACGCTTAACGTAATCATATTTATAAAAGGTTAGCTCTTCTATTTAATATCGTTTTTAATCAGCGACTATTTGAAAATGAAAACGATAAAAATAAATTTCAATATTTTTTTTATAAAAATGAACCTTTCTTTTTTTGCTGCGTAAGTAGGGGTGATTCTAATCTAAAAAAAAAGAATAATGAAAAAATCAAAATTATTTATGGGACTTGGGGCATTAGCTCTAGTAGGAGTTCTTTTAGTTGCGGCTGATCATATTGATGCGCCTGGTTCTATGGGGACCTCGGCAGACATTGCCGATTTTTATGCCTTTGAACCATCACTTGGTTCAGATAACACCGTATTTGCGGTAGACCTTCAATCTAATGTATTGCCAGATCTGGCTTACGGTACATTTGACGAGAATGTATTATTGGAAATCAATATCGATAAAGATGGTGATTTGGTTGAAGATTTAGTAATACAAGCAATACCAAGAGATGGTAAAATGTATTTCTTCGGTCCGGTTGCACCAAGTGAAACAGGTTTGAACGGTACAGTTATGATGGACTCGCCTTTAGGTTCGGTAGCTATTTCTGCCGAAACGGCCATCGTTGAAACAACGAGTACTGGAGTGTCTCTTTTTGCAGGACCACGACAAGATGCTTTTTTCTTTGACTTCTTTCAATTTAACGCTGTAATAGGTGGTGAAGCTCCATTAGGTTTTAAACCAGCTGGTGACCCTGCTACTACTGACGATGATGATACGACTGCTGTTGATACTTTCGATGGTGCCAACACCATGTCTATTGTTATTGAAATTCCAAACAGCCTATTAGGAGAAACAACTGCCGTTAATGTTTTACAATTACCAGTTTATAAAACATGGGTAACTACAAATGTTAAACAATAATAACCTTATAAATAAAATTAAGATGAAATTTAAAAATATAAAATATACATTTTTATCAGTATGTGCAGTAGCTGGATTAGCTTCTTGTAACAATGATGATGATAATACACCAATAGTAGTGACTCCGACATGTGATGATGGCATTATGAACGGTGATGAAACAGGCGTTGATTGTGGTGGTACTTGTACGCCATGCGAAGAGGCTATGGAACTAGATTTTACAGGTATATACGCTCAAGTAGATTTTATGGGTAGACCAGGAATTAATACGGTATTGAGTGCAGACGGAGAAATTAAAAATTCTCATAACATGTCAATTCCTTCAGAAATGCAAGCAACTTTTCAAGCAGCTTTTGAAGCTAGATTAGAAGCATATCATGATGTTTACGCAACTATTTTAGGAGCTGATCCTGCTGCGGTAAACTTTGAGCCAAATATTTTGGGCGATATATTGAATGGTCCTTCTGATGATGGTTATACGAACAACCCTGTAACAGCAACCGTTTTAACTACAGTTTTATCTAATGACGTATTAGAGGTTGCTCCAAACTTACCAACTACGTATTTCAATGGTGGTAGTGGAGCTCCAAATTATGAAGGTGCAGTCGGTTTAACAGGAAGAACTCCTCAAGACGATGTTATTGATGTTTCATTGATATTATTATTTGGTGGTGGCGATGGTGCAAGATTCAGCGGTCAAGATACCGATAACGATGGTATGGCAGATTTACCAAGATTAACTTCAGATGGCGTTGGGCTAACCGCTACTGTAGGTACTACATTCCCATACTTGGGTTCACCAGAATAAGAAGTTGCCTTCACCTTATAGATATTAATTAATCGGTAAGACTGGCACACCCTAATTGCTTATGAAAGAGAAGGGTTAGGGGAGTTGAAAAGCTCCCCTTTTTTTAACAATCCGAATAAAACACAACCTAATGAAATTAATAAAGCTATTCATAGTATTGATACTGGTATCCTCTTGTGGTACTAAAAATCAGGATGCAGTTGCTCAAAAAAATGATTACGAAAAGTATTTAGTTTCTAAAGAAGTAGAAACATCATCAAAGTATTTTGACCTGTGGAATTCTAAAATTAGACCCGATAGCATGCAGCTTACTAGTTTTGGCATTGTAGGAGGTGAATACAATCGATATTTTCAACAAACCGGGAATATTGAATTTTTAAAGAAAGCTGAAAAGAGTCTTAAGAAAGCAGTCGATATAGCCAATGTAGGTAGACCTGGTTATTATAGAGCATTGGCAAGAAATTATATTTCTCAGCATCGTTTTAGAGAAGCGTTGACATTAGCAGATTCTGCTGCTACAATTGGTGGAGATAAGAGTGAAGCACAAAGCTTGTATTTTGATGTGCATATGGAGTTGGGTAACTATCAACTTGCCGAAAAATATTTAGATAGTTTAAAAAACATGTCCGATTTCGGTTATATGATACGTTTAGCAAAATGGAACGATTATAAAGGAGATTTAGACACAACTATCAATTTTATGGAAATGGCCAAGGCGAAGGCTGAATCAGCTAAAAATAAAGAATTGATGTTATGGAGCTATACCAATTTAGGCGATTATTATGGTCATGCAGGTAGAATAAAAGATTCATACAATCAATATTTAAAGGCTTTAGAAATTGATTCTAATAATGCATATGCCAAAAAAGGTATTGCGTGGATTGTATTCTCAAATGATAAGAATGCGGTTGAAGCTATTCGAATATTAGATTCAGTAACCAAAACATATAATGCACCAGATTACTTTTTACTTAAAGCTGAAATAGCAGATTTTATGGGTGATGACTTAATTCGCACAAAAAATTTAGACCAATATTTTACAAGGGTAAAAAACGAAATGTATGGTGATATGTATAATGCGTACAATTTAGGACTATATATAGATGAAACTAAGCAGTATGATAAGGCGTTATTACTGGCTCAAATAGAGGTTGATAATAGACCAACGCCAGAATCATATAGCTGGTTAGCATATAGCTATCTGAAAAATGGAGAAATAAGTAAAGCTCTTGAAATTATGGATACCTATGTTTATGGTAAAACATTTGAACCAGCATTAATGTTCCAAGCAGCTGAGGTGTATAAGACAAATGGTGAAGAAGAAAAAGTTAAAGAGTTAAAAATAGAATTAATGGGTGCCCTTTATGAGTTAGGGCCCAATATGGAAAAGCAAGTCCATGATTTGTAATTGATTGCCCAATTATATTCATTTCTGGTTTGTTTTAGGTTGGATTGTTTTTTTTCAGCGCCATGGTTTTAATCTTGGCGCTGTTATTTTTAGGTATTTCATCGAAAATTTAACGTTTTTTAAGATTTGTTTAGATGAAATACATATATTTATCGACCAAATACATTTAAAATGCCCCAGCATCTTAAATAATTGAACCAAAAGTAACCAAGTAAACTAATTAGTGTTATGGAATACCTACTCTTTACATTATGGATTAGCTTAATGATTTTATTAGTTGGCAAAACAATTTTTGCATATAGATCATTACAAAGAACACTCCACAGAACAAACAGTTCTATTTAAATCAATTTTCTTAGCAGTACTGGTAGTAATAGCAAATCAAGTATTAAAGCTGTTACCAAGGTTACACTTATAATCAACCCTATTGTTATACTAGGTTGGTGAATAGAAAATAACATGACCATAAATCCGAAAAATAGGATAATAGTGGTGATGACCAATGCTCTACCGGTTTGGGCGAAAGTTTTTTCAAGCGCAGCCTCCTTATCTAAGCCTTGAGTAATTCCTAATTTATACTTTCCTAAAAAATGTATAGTGTCGTCAACAGCGATACCGAAAACAATAGCGAATACAACAGATAACGAGGCTTCTAAGGGTATACCCAAAAAGCCTAAAATTCCACCTGCAAATAGAATAGGTAGAACATTAGGTATAAGAGAGATTAGAAAGATTTTAATATCCCTAAAAACAAAAGCCATTATAACCCCAATCAATAATAGACCATACACAAGACCTTCTAACAAACTACTTCTAATATATTCTGAGTTTTTGTCTAGCAATATACTTTTACCGGTCACTTTAATCGTAACGAGAGTAGTATCTAGTTTACTTTTTGCAAATCTGTCAATACTGTTATAGATAATTTTTAAACTATCAGTACCTACATCTTGTAATTTTCCATTGATACGTGCAATTGTTTCGTCGCCATTGATAAATCGAGCCAATTGTTTTCGAGCTAGTTTACGTGTATCTTTTTGATATTTTATAAATGTTGCTTTGTCATCTGGCAAAGTGAAAAATGCAGCACTATTTAGATTATTTGCTTTGTTGATTATTTTGTACGGTAAATTGGCTGATTGTATATTCCCAATAATTTTAAATGTTTTTAAATAGGTAAGGAGTTTTTCAATTTCCTGAGCAATCTCGAAATCAGTAACCTTATGGCCATCAGTGCTCATTACGGCTATTTCTAATGGTCTGAAGCCAGCGTAGTTATTTTGAAAATATTCGAAATCGATAGCAATTTCACTCTTTGCTGGTAGTGTCTGTTTAAATTCGTGGTTGGTTTTTATAAGATAAATTCCAAGAAAACAGAAAAAAGTAAAAACCACAGTACCCCAAATTATGTGATTTGGATAGTTTTTAGTAAACGTGTTTACTTTTAAAAGATAGTTGACCCAATTTTCAGAAATACTCTTACGTCCAATTAATTTTTTTTCTGGAAGACTTATTAAAAGAGAACCAGTCAATAAAATAACGGTGGTATAGGCTACTAGAACCCCAATTGCCGCGTTTATTCCGAATTCCTGAATACTTACTAGTCTAGAAGAAAGAAGAGTTACAAAACCAACGGCAGTGGTAATAGAGGTAAGTAGGGTAGTCATACCAACCTCTTTAAGTGAAGAAATAATTGCGGCATATCTAGAAATACCACTTTGCAATTTTCTAATATAACTATCAGTGAGATGAATAACATCTGAAGTACCTACAATAAGCATTAACACTGGGTAAAATGCGGCCATGGCATTCAGTTCTTTACCCAGGGCAGCTAATAACCCCATAAAAAGTAATAACGACATAGCTATCGAAAAAACTGAAATCAAAACTACGGGCATACTTCTATAAACTAATAATAGAATGATGAAAACTAATATCGAAGCTACTATGGTTGTAGTAAGAACCTCACTACGTTGCATTTCAACAATGGCTTCATAGAAAAAAGCTCTTCCTAAAATATGATAGTCGGTTATATCTTGACGCTTAAGTGAAGTTCGTATGGTATTCAGTAAAACTTCAGATTGCTTGTAATCTAAGTTATCTTCGGTCTGTAACGCTAAGACTAAAGATTCTTTCTTTTCGTCTATAAGGACATTGATGAATAGGGAATCTTCTTGAATTTTATGCCAATCTTTTTGGTATTGAAGGGAATCATTTATGTGAACAATTGGCAACGTAGTGTAGCCAAAAGAAGTTTTTAAAGGATAGGAGAGTGTAGTTAAAGAATTACTTTCTAAAACATACTCAAAACCCTTGCTTTCTAGTGAAAATGCTTGAAATTTATTTAGAAAATCTTGCTGAAAAACATCCGGTTTATTCTCTACTGCGATGAGTAAAAAATTATCATCGGTTCCAAACTCTTCAACAAACGAATCATAAAATGCTAAGTCTGGGTCTTCCTCTGGAAAAAACTGACTGAAATCAAATGAAAATTTCAATTCATCCAATTTAGAAGCCGAAAACAGGCCTAAAAGAATGAATACAACAATGCATATTTTTTTGAGGGAACCCAAGTTAGCCTTCATAGAAAAGAATAAATCTATTTCGGGTGCAAATTTACCATTCTACATTGTAATCGTGGTAAAAACAACTAAATATGAGAATCAAAGATTGAATTAACCTCATGCATTTACTATTAAGGGTAGTAAATGCATAAGGTTAATCTATTTATAGTTCAATAAAATTATCTAGATATAATGTCCAGTCGTAATTAGTGTATTCAATATTTACACCTTTTGTTGAAGGTATTATCTCGTTTTCTTTCAATATTTTCTTGATACCGCTCTTTCCTCCAAAATCACCTCTAAACCAACTAAACAGTGAAGTAATCTTAACTACGTTAGTTTCGCTATTGTATTCACTGGTGTTTTCTAAAAGTCTTTTTGTACCTATTTTTAATTGTTCAGGTAAACGCTCCCATTCGTATATTGCTACTGGAGGACAATCTTTGGCACCGCAGTTTAAAGCAAAGTGTACGTTGAATACGGGTTTGTTTACGCGTAGTTTCCGTTCAAATTTACCTGGGAACCATTTGCGTATATAGCCTAAACCATATTCCCATTGCGATTTTCTGATTATCCCATGTTCTATTTTAGCAAATGATACTATTTCCCCGGCAATTTTTATTTGTTCTAATTTGAAAAAATTACCACGATTATCATACAACTCCGGATTTTTTTGCAAAATCACCTGTATATAACCATTGTAAATATTTAACCAAAAAGCTAATCTCTTATCATTAGTATCTAACGCGTTATCTAGTTCTTCAATAGATGTGTTCGCTAAAATATCCTGTATTTCTTGTGTGTCTTTTTTATCTTTAATCCGTTGTAAAAACGATTCCGATAACTCATTGAAATCTGTTTTGGTTGTAGTTTCTGCTTGTGCCTGAAGATTAGTTTTTGCTGTGCAGGATAAAGCAAATAATGTAGCAATAAAATATAATTTAAGTTTCATAGTAATTTTATTAAGTTACTCTATTTACGTAATTATTGTTTAAAGGTTCTGTAAACCTTTGTCGAACTTTTAATTCATTGATTACAGTAATTAATTTTAAAAATTTACTATAGTTTTAAAACTATTTTCCTCAATTTGCGTAAGTAAGGCATAAAATTAGATACTATTAAAGTGTTGTTTTAACTTTTTAATAATTATGCCCTAGCTATTGCTATGATAAGTATTATAATTCCAGCCCATAATGAATTTGATAACCTGCAACGGCTTTTTAAAGTGGCAAGTTTTCTAGACCATAATAGACTCTTAGAAATAATTATTGCCGTATCCCCTGATAGCTCAGATAAAATTGAATCACTTGATTGTAGTAGTAAAGTTCAAACACTCCAATGTAAAAAAAAAGGTAGAGCAGTTCAAATGAACGAAGCCGCCGCCGTCGCATTGGGAGATATTCTGGTTTTTTTACATGCAGATGTAGTACCGCCAAAAGGTTTTATTGATAATATTCAACAAAGTCTAAAAAATGGCTTTGACGCTGGTTTTTTCTCTTATCGGTTCGATAAAGATTATTGGTATTTACGCATGAATTCATCTTTTACGGCAAAAGATGGTTTTTTTACGGGAGGAGGTGACCAATGTCTTTTTATTAAAAAAGATGTTTTTAGAGAACTGGGCGCTTTTAATGAACAGCAAGCACTAATGGAAGATTTCGAATTCTTTTCGAAAATGAAGAAGCTAAAAGTACCTTATACCATTGTGAATAATGATTTAATTGTTTCTGCTCGTAAATATGAATGCAATTCATACCTAAGGGTTAATCTTTCCAACTTTCTTTTGGTCATACTTTTTAAACTGGGTTATCCTGGCGATAAGCTAAAAACTTTACATAATAAATTGATAAGAACCCCTTACAATGGATGAAATTATTAATGGAATTCAGCAAATAGGTATAGGCGTTCTTGATACTAAAATAGTTTTTAATTGGTATAGAAAGCATTTAGGTTTTGATGTATTACTATTTAAAGACGAGGCTGTTGCGAGTTTAATGACCAAATACACTAATGGAAATGCTGAAAGACGTGACGCTTATTTATCCTTGAATCTGGTAGGCGGTGGAGGACTAGAAATTTGGCAATTTAAAGACCGAATTCCCTCTGCGCCTAAAGTACCGATCAAGTTCGGCGACCTTGGTATTTATGCTATGAAAATTAGATGTGAAAATCTTTTGGAAAAGCATGCATATTTAAAGCAATTGAAAGTAAAATGTTTATCTAATATTGAAATATCTGATACTTATAGTTCAAATTTTTACTTTAATGACCCCTTTGGTAATAAGGTGCAAATGGTAGAAGATAATTATATATTTTGTGCCCAATCTTCTAAAAATGGCGGAGTAATGGGAGCGGTTATTGGTGTTAGTGATATGGAAAGCTCATTAAATTTTTATAAAGAATTGTTAGATTACTCAGTAATACTTTATGATGCGATAGAAACATCTAACAAAAATTTGAGCGGTAAATTTAGAAGAGTAATCTTGTCTCAAGAACGCAAAGCGGTTGGCGGATTCGGAGATTTACTTGGACCTACTCAATTAGAGTTAATTCAGGTTTTGGATAGAATTCCTGTAAAAATATTTAAAGACAGACTTTGGGGCGATTTAGGATATATTCATCTATGCTTTGATGTTTATGGTATGGCTGGTATTAGGGCAAAAGCAAACCAGCTAAATTATCCATTTACCGTAGATAGTTCTGATAGTTTTGATATGGGAGATACAGCAGGTCATTTTAGCTATGTTGAAGATCCTGATGGTACATTAATAGAATTAGTAGAAACACATAAAGTACCTATACTAAAATCTTTGGGTTTATTTCTAAATCTTAAAAACAGAAATCCCAGAAAGACATTACCAAAATGGTTGGTAAAAAGCCTTGCTCTTCATAAAGTAAGAAAGGACCTATAGTAATTGATTAAGTATTTGCGAAATTTTATTAGTGGTTCTGATAAGGTAAATTCTAAAAAATACAGCATTACTAAAATTGTAAATTACTTGTCGTTTTGTGGTTCCATATTATTTCCAAATAGTATTGTAGTACAATCAAATCAAACTAATTCTAGAAAGGTCGAAACGATTCCAAAAATTTCAATTAAAATCAATATACTAGAAATAAAAAAATGGACAGCTTATTTAAACTGTCCATTTAAACCTATAAAGTTTTAATTTTCTATGAAGCCGAAACTACACCAAGAGTATATAATTGCTCGAGAGTAGGGGATTCACTACCACCTGCAGGCTCTAATGTAATACCGAAAGCTTCAGATTCATTAGGGTTGCTAAGTGCAAATATCTTGTTCTCGTCCATTTTGAAATTATCAAGTAGACCCATACTAGTAGGGGTAAGCGGTGACAGTTTTAAAGACCAAACCTGATAAACAAAACCATCTGGTGGTTCTGGTAATCCTTTAGCATCTATAAATACCTTTTTGTTTTCTTTGTTCCAATAGGCTTTAGCGTAGGATGAAGGTGATATGTCTTGCCCATCTAATGGAATAACGCTTATATTCTTATCCCTAAGAGTATTTAATAGTTCTTTTGTTTCTTCTAAAGAAGAATCGCTGTCCGCTATTTGCTGTTCTAAATTATTATTTTGTTGTTCTACAACTTTAATATCAGATTTTAGTTCCTGATTCTGTTGATACATCCAAAATATACCTATTGCCAGTAAAACCGAAGCTGCCAAGCCAACATACCTTGATATTGGTGTACCTCGTTTATCATCAATAGAAATAACTTTTACGTCACTGTTAATTCTATCCATGATAGATGTAAAGGTTTGCTTTAAACCTGGCGAAGCTTTCTTAGATAACTCCAAAATAGATGCTTCAATAGCTTCAATTTCTTTTTGAATTTCTGGATACTCTTTTGCATAGTTGGCTATTTCCAAATTTTCTTTTTCTGAAAGTATACCAGCTATATAGAGCTCTAAAATTCCTGATGCTATGTATTTTTGTACATCCATGCTACTTAATTTCCATATTCTCCCTTAATTGGGAAATGCAACTTCTGTTACGTGTTTTCACCGTTCCTATCGGAATATCCAATTCTTCTGCAGCGTCTTTCTGAGTATATCCTCTAAAATATAATAGTTCTATAATTTGAACACATTTTTCTTTTAAATTCTTAACAAGATTCCTCAAACCTTTGGTATCTACAACTGAATCTTCATCTTCCTTGTTCTGTAAAATACCTACGAAGTAATCTGCGGAAAGGTTCTTTCTTTCATTTTTATACGACCTACTGCGTATTTCGTCGATAGCAGCATTTCTGGCGATATTCAGAATCCATGTAAAAAATCTTCCTTTTGATGAGTTATAGCTCTCAGAATTATTCCAGATTTTTATAAATACATCTTGACAGATTTCTTGAGCAATACCGTCATTTTTTACGATGGTATTAATTACACCACAGATGTTAACGGCGTACATACCGTATAACTTCTCGAAAGCTGAAGGGTCTTTCTTTTTGAATTGTTCAACCAATTGGTCTAATTGCATATGGGAATTTTATAGTCAGATAAAAATAAAAAAAGCTGTTCTTAGAACAGCTTTTATAAACTATATTTTTAATCCTATTGAATCAAACCTGCACAACTAATACGTGCACCGGCTGCTCCGCTTGGTTGAGAAGTGAAATCATCAGTACCTTGATGTACAATAAGACCTTTACCAACTATATTTTTGTTTTCATCATCACAACCAATACACCATTGATCCGTAGAAAATTCAACCGTTCCTTGGCCATTAGATTCTGCTGTAAAATTACCTATATCACCTTTGTGATATCCTTTTGCATCATCCCATTTACCATGTGGTTCATTAGTTGGGTTCCAATGCCCACCAGTTGAAGAACCATCAGCTGCAGAACAATCTGCCGTTTGGTGTATGTGTATCGCATGTTCACCTTCGGTTAGTCCAGAAAAGGTAGCGGTCATGGTAACTTCACCATCTTTTTCCACGAAACTAACTTCTCCAGATACACCACTATCACTTTTTGGTTCCATCATCATTGAAATACGGTCAGTAGTAACTTCTTCCGCTACTTTATCCATTTCACTATCCATTTCAGTATTTACTTTGTCGGCCTCTTTCTTAGCATCTTTACAATTGTAAAAACCTACCACCGTTAAGGCAAGAACTAATATTTTAATATTTTTCATTGTGTATTTATTTTTTAATTATCACTCAAATTAACCATTTAAATAGCTAATTTCAAACGATTTAATGATATACGTTATCCTTTAAATGGTTAACGTTAAAAAGGACCTGTAAATCAAGCTTATTGCTCTTTTTAAAAACTTTGTTTATTAAGTTAATTGTTTTTTTGAAGCATAACTTCTGCTTGTAATGCTACTTCGCTCCAAGTTTTACTTATACCATCTTTACCGGTATGTAAAGCTTCACAGGCTTTATTTATAGAAGCTACAGCATCCATTGCATTCCAATTTTCTAAATCCATTATGCCTTTAAAGATCAGTTTATTATCATCAACAGTCTCATAAGTAAGTGGAATACTTTGGGTTTCACCATTTAAAGTAACATCAATAGAACATTTTTCATTTTCAACTTTAAAAGTACCAGAAATTAATTCTGGGTTATTCATAACGCCAAAGAAAAACTCAAGAAGTTTTGGGTCTCTTGTGCCGGTAGGGTCATTAGTGAATAAGCTACTTACAGGAATACTGAACTTTGTACCGTTTAAGGCTTCTAAAACAGTATTTCCTTCATGGGAGTTCGTAATGTTTATAGTATTAAATGTTCCACCGACCGGCAGTTTGTCGGTTGTTTTATAGGCCGTGAAACTTACCTTAGTTGAATCTTGAATTAAACTGAAAATTTCAGAAGATTTCGCCGCAACGTCGACGTCTTTATTCTCCTGATTTTTTTTGGTATCCTTACAACTAGTGAATAGTACTACTAGAGTGGTAAGGAAGGTGAACGCTAATTTTCTCATTATCATGAATTTTATATTCATTGATAAAGTTACTGATTAAATAGTACGACAAAAAAATTCCGTTGTTTAAATATTTGACTAAAATTATTTACTCTTCTTATTGAAAATACCTCTCAAATCTGTATTATAAACGAAACCTAATTGCAAACGGTCAAAATCAGTATTTCTAAAATGATTTTTTAAATACCCGAATTGCATACTTAAATTATTGGTTACATTAATACCGACAGCGGCATATAAACGATTTTGACCAAAAGCCTCGTTTTGCAGATTGATGAAAATTTCATCGTAAAAGTTTAAAAAGAAGATATCTGTTAATGGTAAAGTAACTTGTAACCTATATCGAGCACGATGCTCGGTTCTACTCAAATCTTGCTCTGGGTCACTCAAAATATCAGTTTGAGAAATAAATCGTTGTTCTAAACGATACCGATGTTCAAAGTTGAATTCCCAAACTTTATTTTTTAGAATAAACTGTTCAAAAATTCGATGCTCAGTTAAGTTAGCTTCGTTTAAGCTGCCTATAAAAGTTGGATCTGTTTCTATATAACCATACCCTAAAGTTGCAATAGCATCAGGGTTGATGTGATAGTTCATTCCTGTTCTCAATAACAGCTGATTAAAATTAGATGCAGTTTCGTAATATCTAAACTGTGCTTCAGTATGTATACTCCATTTTTCAGCTACTTTGTTGGTACCGAAATACATAAACCAACTTCCTAAATCATCTTCTCCTGTGAATTTATTTGAGCCATTTTGGGCGTTTGAATTTAAAATTGTTGTTAATAGTACTACTAGGCTAATAACTTTCCTCATTCGTCGTCTTCTTGATATTTAATATTTATTGTTGAGAGTTAATCTCGTTACCGTCTTTTATTGTAGTTACAGGTTCTTTTTTTAAATAAGCATCTAAAAATTCTAATACCCTGCTATAAGCTTCAATCTGATTTTCTTTTTTCATGAAGCCATGGCCTTCATCCTCGAACAAAACATATTCTACCGGTACACCATTCTTTTTAACACCAGCGACAATTTCATCAGATTCGACCTGTAACACTCTTGGGTCTTGAGAACCTTGTAAAACGATTAATGGTTTAGTAACCCTATCAGTATGGAACAGTGGTGAAATTTCTTTTAAACGTACAGAATCTGCACTATATGGATCACCTAATTCTAGGTATAGGGCATCTTTAAAAGATTCCCACCATGGTGGTATACTTTTTAAGGTTCGCAACCAGTTAGTAACACCAAATAGATTGACACCAACAGCAAATTCTTCGGGAGTATAGGTTAGTGCAGCCATGGTCATATAGCCACCATAAGACCCACCTATAATTCCGATTTTATCGGCAGTGATTTCCGGTTGTGACGCTAACCAATTTTTTCCTTCTACACAATCCTTTAAATCCTTATCACCGTGGTTTAAATCATCCATCTGATAAAAGGTTTTACCATAACCACTGCTGCCTCTATTGTTTACGGCAAGTACGGCATATCCATGGTTGGTTAAATACTGAATAAAAGAACTGAAATTTTGACGACTCTGCCCCCCAGGTCCACCATGTACCCAAACCAATGCCGGTACTTTATTGGTAGCACTAGCTTGATGTGGTTTATAATAAATAGCAGGAATTTCGACACCATCAAAAGATTTGTAACGAATTACTTCTGCAGAAACAAGATCTTCCGTTTTAATTTCAGGATTCAAAACATCTGTCAATTGTTTTTGTTCTTTCGTTTCTAGATTGTAGATATACAAATTACTTGGAGTTTGAGAACCTCCAGCGTAAAAGCGCATCCACTTTTCGTCATTTGAGAAATCTACGTTTGTTATCGCCATAGATTCAAATGACGGTAAATCAATATTTTCCATCGTTGCTACATCCATCACTTCAATGGTATTTTTTGCATCTTCATTGATATAGGTAACTAGGTAGGTGCCATTTTCGGTAAAGTAACTACCCAAAATATCCCAATCACGCTCTATCACCTTATTGCTGGTGCCAGTTGCAATAGTGTATTTCATGAGATAGGAAAATTCATTACCGACGTCGGTAGTATAATATAACACATCACCAGAAGGAGAAAAATCTTGACTACTATTGGCGCTTTGCACTTTATTAATCTTGACTTTTTTCTTTGTTGCAATGTTATAGAGGTATAAATCTGAATCGTTGGTGTTTAAAGGCTTATTTAGAGTTAGGTGTTTTTCATCTTTACTAAGATTTCCAATATCATACCCATCATCATTCTTATAAATCAATTTTGGTGAATAATTGAGAAAATCCATCTGATAGAGGTCCATGTATTTTGAATCTCTTTTATTGGATGTGAAAAAGAAACTTTTGTCATCTTCGGCCCAACTATGAAAACCAGCCCTAGCACCTTTTTCGGGAGTAAGGTCAGTATGGCTACCATCTAAATTACGAAGGTAGATGTGGTAGATTTCATCGCCGTTACCATCCATGCTAAATAGCATTCGCTCATCTTTCGGGAAATAAGAAATTGCAAACACCGAAGCGCTATCTGATTGCGTTATTGGTGTAAACTCACCACCACCTGTGGGAACAGTATACATGTTGTAAATACCAGACCTATTGCTTGATACTAATAATTTAGAATTATCATGATAAAAACTGCCACCTGAAATGGCTTCATTGTCCATCATTTGTTTGATGGTATATTGGTCAGGAATCTTGGTAACTTCCATTTCCTTTTTGTCATCCTTTTTTTCTACACAACTCCAAATAAGAGCAATGGCTAAACAAGCGAACAGTTTTTTCATAATTTTTGTTTTAATTGAGCATGCATAATCGAATGTGAATTAATCCAAACTAAATGATCCTACTTTTTTAAAAGGTGAAAGTTCTAAGCTTTCCATTTTATCTTTATAATCACTCCATTCGGTAGAGAAAAAAGTATTGGTTTTCTTCAAAGCCGATTCTAATTCATCTTTAGCAAACTGCATTAATTGCTTTTCTGTAACTGTCATACCAGTCTTACGTGAACCTACGTAGCCACGAGCAATTTGCAAACGTTGCATAACGGTCATTTCTTTATTACGGGTAATACCTTGGCGTTTGTCAACCTTACCTAAATATAAGGCAGTAACAGAATCTATTTGCTTCACAATATTTTTTGATGCCTCAATTTGGTCTTTAAACTTCTTCTCATCCATCTTTTTCATTTCTTTTTGAAATTGTTCTGCCGTCTCTTTGCTCTGTGCCAATTGTTTAACTGCATCCGCAGCTTTCTGCATGTACGATTCTAATACCTTACCATTAGTATACGCTTCATTTATACCCGATGTAGATATTTCTAATCGTGGGTCAGATTTCACTATAATTTGAGCTTCCTCTACCAAATCACCGTAAAGCATTTTAATGGTGTAGGTACCAGGCTTAACTTCTAGTCCGCTAGATTCTTTCTTTTTGGTCTGAACTTTTCTTGAAGGTCTATCAGCACCTTTTTCATCCATTCCCCAGAAAATTCTATGGAAACCAGCCTTTTCTGGCGTCTTAAATTTTAGTGTACGTATCAATCGTTGACCATCATAAAAATCAAATTGAACAGAATCTTTTTTCTGTACCCCGGTTAATTCTAACGCTTCTGTTTTTTCTTCAGAATTCTCTTCTGAGTCATCCTCTTTTTTATCATCTAAAACTTCTGCTTTTTTTGACTCCTTTTTACCTTCTTTTAGGTAATACGTAATCATAGCACCTGGCTTTTTGTTTTCACCTTGGTATAAACCATCACCACCAAAACGACTACCGGTCGGTTGTTGGTAAAATGCTTGATATGCTGTAGGCGGAGTAAACAATTCTATTTCTTTATTCAAAATAGTTTTATCTGCAGCAAGTGCCCGTAGCGGACGAATATCATCTAATACCCAAGCAGCTCTACCGAATGTACCAATTACTAAATCATGCTCTCTTGTGTGAATAGCTAAATCTTTAGTAGAAACCGTAGGGAAACCTTCTGTCCATTTTTGCCATTTGTCACCAGCATTAAATGAAACATACAAACCATCATCGGTACCTAAAAACACCAAGTTAGGATTCTCTGGATCTTCGATAATAGATAGCGCATAGCTTTCTACATCAGTAGCGTCAACAATTCTTGTCCAAGATTTGCCATAATCTTTCGTGCGGTATGCATACGGAGTGTAATTGAATCTTCTGTAATCATTGGCAATTAATAGCGCTTCACCTTTATTACGTGTAGATGCTTTTATTTGCGGAATCCAGCTTCCTTTTGGTAATCCTTTTATATTGCCAGTTACTTCTGTCCAAGTTTGACCTCCATTTTGAGTGTAGTGAACACGCCCGTCATCAGAACCCGTCCAAAGCATATCTTTTTCAACCGTAGATGGCTCAATGACCAATATAGTGGTATGATTTTCTGCACCAGTAGCATCCATTGATAATCCGCCACTTTCACTTTGTTTTTGCTTTTCTGGGTCGTTAGTGGTTAAATCAGGAGAAATAACCTTCCATGTTAAACCTTTGTCCGAACTTTTATGAACGAACTGACTACCGAAATAGATAGTACTATTATCGAAAGGGTCTTGACTGATTGCTGAGTTCCAGTTAAAACGTAGTTCTGTTGTTGCATCTGGCGGAGTAGGGCGAACGATATAATTATCTCCTGTAATATGGTCGAAACGCTGTACGTATCCTTGCTGGCTCATCGTGTAGCCATATCTAGAATCTACAGGATCGGGTACAACATCAAATCCGTCACCGAAACTTATTTCTTGCCAATAGCTATTACGAATACCTTGTGCTTTCCAAACATAAGCCGGACCTCTCCACGAACCATTGTCTTGCATACCACCATACACATTATATGGATATTCGTTATCCGTAGCAATATGATAGAATTGTGCAACGGGCAAATTGCCGACAAATCTCCAAGTTTTACCACCGTCTTTAGATATGTTAAGTCCGCCATCATTACCATCCATCATAAATTGACCATTGTCTGGGTGTATCCAAAATGCATGGTGATCTGGGTGTACTCCGTTGTCAACACCATAGGCAGGCATAAGTTCCTCAAAGTTCTTACCTCCATCTTGTGAAACATTCACGTAGGTAAATACAGAGAAGACCCTATTTTCATTTTCAGGATCTACGTAGATTTCAGAATAGTAAAAAGGTCTGTTTCCAATATCACCTTTGTCATTAATTTTTTTCCATTTAAAACCACCATCTTCAGATTTGTATAGTGCATTCTTTTTTGCCTCAACTAAAGCATAAACAACATTAGGTTTTCCAGGAGCAATAGCAACACCTATTCTACCTAAATCTCCTTTTGGTAAACCGTCTTCTTCAGTAAGTTTTTTCCAATTCTTACCACCATCATGGGTCATGTATAAACCACTACCTGAACCACCAGAGTTAAAAAACCACGGCTCACGCTTATGCTCCCACATTGCGGCAATTAATTTGTTTGGGTTGGTAGGGTCCATGATTAAATCGGCTACCCCAGTTTTATTATTTACAAAAAGTACTTTCTCCCAAGTTTCACCACCGTCAGTAGTTTTAAAAACTCCGCGTTCTGGGTGCTCGCCCCAAGGAGAGCCAATTGCGCCCACATAAACCGTATTCGGATTCATGGGGTCTATTTTTATTCTATGAATATGTCTCGTATTTTCGAGACCCATAGATTTCCAGGTCTTTCCTCCATCAAGAGATTTAAATACGCCATAACCGCCATTTAAACTATTTCTAGGATTACCTTCTCCTGTTCCTACCCAAATTACAGAAGGATTATTCTGTTGAATAGCCACTGCACCGATGGAAGCAGTAACTTCCTTATCGAAAATAGGGTCCCATTTGATACCACCAGATGTAGATTTCCACAACCCGCCAGAAGCGGTACCAACATACATAATATCAGGATTGTCATTTACAACATCGATGGAAGTAACACGGCCACTCATACCGCCAGGGCCAATGTTACGGGGTTTTAGGTCCTGTACTAGGTCCATTTTAAATTCTTGAGCTGTAGCGAAAAAAGATGCAAAAAGCATCAACAGGGAGAGTAAACTTCTTGTCATTTCTTGGTTTGTTAATTAGGTGTCTAAATATAATGGAAAAGAAGGGGAGGGATTCTTAAAAAGATGTTAACAGTTGGTAATTATAGATGAGTAGTTTCAGTAGGCAGTATCAGTTTACGGAAACGTCATTGTGAGGAGCATTTCGCTACAATAAATCTGTTGATTCGTATTTCAAACAAATAGATAGCCACGTTGCGCTCTCCAAGACAAAAAGTTTTTTTTTCAACTAACAACTAACAACTAACAACTAAATCTTCCCAAAAATTCCGAACAATTCACTCCCTTGTCTTGGTGCAATAGAATTATAGCAGGGATCGAAAGTGATCGTTTTTAAAAATATAGATAAATAGCTGATATATAGTTCTTTATTTCCTCCAAAAGGGCGTTTTTCCATATCGCCAGATAATGGAATATCGAACCAAACGCCCACTAATTTACCGTTTGGTTTTAAAAGCCCTGCCATGTGTTCTGCATAGGCATTTCTGTTTTCATCGGATGGGACAAAAGAACAGAAAAAGGTCTGCTCGATAATAAGGTCGTACTGGCCTTGAAATTCAAAAAAATCAGCTTGGTGCATTTGCGAAACAGGAAAATCTGGATTCCGTTTTTTAAACTGTTCCAATGGAACATCAGAAATATCTAGAATGTGTACATTTTTAAATCCCTTCTTCCAAAGGTATTCCGCTTCATAGGCATTACCTGCTCCGGGAATCAGAATTTCAATGGTTTTGTCTGTCAATTGGTCAACATATTCTTTAATAGGTGTTGAAGGGTACCCAATATCCCAACCCGTTTGCTGTTCTGTATAGCGTTCTGTCCAATAATTTTCTTCTTCTTCTTTCAAGATAAATTGGTGTTTTGTACACTAGTAAAATTAAACAGATTTAGTGAGTTTTTGTAAAGTATATAGAAATGGAGACCAATGGTCATACATTGATTGTAGCAGACAAATCAAATCATTATCTTTCGTATCGACTAAACACCAACTAAATAAGCTTATGAGATTTTCTATTTTCACCGTTTTAACGGTATGCCTAACTTTTATCAGTACCGCACAAACCAATCCGAAATGGGCACGATACCCATCAATTTCTCCAGATGGCCAAACTATTGCCTTCACTTATAAAGGAAACCTATTTTCTGTTTTGGCAGAAGGTGGTATGGCAAAACAATTAACGTTTCATTCTGCGCATGATTATGCACCTGTTTGGAGCAAAAATGGAAAGCAATTAGCGTTTACTTCTAACAGATATGGAAATTTTGATGTCTATGTGATGGATGCTCAAGGCGGACCGGCTACACGATTAACCTATCATAGTACTGATGAAATTCCTTTTAGTTTTTCTGCAGATGATGCAACCGTACTTTTCGGAGCCACTCGTTTAGACGCCGTTGCTCATAGGCAATATCCTACGGATACGCAACCAGAATTATATAGTGTTCCAGTACAAGGTGGTCGGGTTGATCAAGTATTGACGGTGCCCGCAGAAGATGTGCAAGTGAATAGCGATGGTTCTAAAATGGTCTATCACGATAAAAAAGGATATGAAGATGCATTTAGAAAGCATCATGTTTCAGCCATTACAAGAGATATTTGGACCTATGTACCTGCAACGGGTAAACATATTAAATTAACTGATTTTAAAGGTGAAGACCGTAATCCGGTATTTTCTAAAGATGGTAATTCCATTTATTATTTAAGCGAGCAAGAAGGTTCTTTTAATGTCTTTTCTATGTCTTTAACAGGCGAGTCCCAAATTAAGACTCATACTAATTTTAAAACACATCCGGTACGTTCGTTAAGTATCGGAAATGACAAGTTGTCTTTTGGTTATGACGGTGAAATTTACACACTTAAAGTTGGTGAAGAAGCTAAGAAAGTAGATATTATTATCAGAACACAAGAAGATAGCAATCCTATAAAATATGTATCTGTAAACGGTGGCGTTCAAGAAATGGATATAGCCCCTAATGGTAAAGAAATTGCTTTCATTAGTAGAGGAGAAGTTTTCGTTACATCGGTAGATGGTTCATTAACGAAACGTATTACAAATACACCAGAGCAAGAACGTTTTGTGAAATTCATGCCCGACGGTAAAGGGGTTGCGTATGCTAGTGAGCGAAATGGTAAATGGTCTATTTTTAAGTCCTCGAAAGTACGATCACAAGAACCGTATTTCTTTGCGGCAACGGTGTTTAAAGAAGATACCTTAGTAACCTCTAAAGAAGATATATACCTGCCAGAATTCTCACCAGATAGCACGTATATTGCTTACATAGAAGGCAGAAGAACGCTAAAAGTAAAGAATCTTAAAACCAATAATATTACCACCTTATTGACGCCAAATGAGCTTTTTCATATGCAAGATGGTGACAAGTATTTTCAATGGAGCCCAGATAGTAACTGGTTACTTGTCGATTGGGGCGTATCGTTAAGTAATTCTGAGGTGTTATTGATTTCGAAAGATGGTAAACAACGTAAAAACCTTACGCAAAGCGGCTATTATGACGGTTCTCCAAAATGGGTAAATGAGGGCAATCAAATTCTATACTTTTCAAATCGAGACGGATTAAAAAGCTATGCTACTAGCGGACAGTCAGAATTAGATGTGTATAGTATGTTCTTGAATCAAGATTCTTGGGATAAATTCAATAACTCGAAAGCAGAATATGATTTATTGAAAATGATAGAGGAGGCTGCAAAAGAAAAAAAGGATGAAGCTAAATCTGAGGATAAAAAGAAGAAAGACGATAAAAAGAAAGAGACCGAAGTAAAAACTTTGAAGTTTGATTTGGAAGATGTAGAACGTAGAAAATCTCGTTTAACCATTCATTCCTCATTACTTGCCGATGCTGTACTCTCGAAAGACGGTGAAAAATTATACTACTTAACACGTTTTGAGAAGGACCTTAATTTATGGGAAACCGAAATACGTACCAAGAGTACTAAAATGTTGATTTCACTTGATGCTAAATCGGGTAGTTTACAGTGGGATGCTAAAAAGGAAAATCTCTTTCTTTTGGCGGATGGAAAAATTGCAAAGGTTGATATAAAAGCTGCTAAAACAGAGCCTGTAAAATTAAATTCAGAAATGGTATTAGATGCCGATGCGGAGCGTAACTATATGTTCGACCATATTTGGTTACGAACCAACGGTATTTTTTACACCTCTACTTTTCATGGTATCGATTGGAAAGCCATGCGAACCGAGTATGAAAAGTATTTACCGCATATTGGTAACGACTACGAATTTGCTGAAATGATATCTGAAATGTTGGGCGAACTGAATGTGAGTCATGCTGCTGGGCGGTTTTCAGACAATATCGACAATGGCGATAAAACAGCTTCATTAGGCGTGTTCTTTGATTACGCACATAAAGGCGACGGATTAAAAATTACAGAAGTCATTAAAGGCGGACCGTTAGATAAGTCCGGATTCAATTTAAAACCCGGAGCGGTTATTGAAAAAATTAACGGAGTTACGATTGGTAGTGCTACGGATGCTGCTTTCTATTTAAACCGTATTGAAGGTGATTTTACCTTGTTAGATATTTTAGATGAGAAAGGCAAAAGAAAGCAAATTACTGTAAAGCCTATTTCTTTAAGCGATGAAGGTAGTTTGTTGTATGACCGCTGGGTGAAAAATAATGAAAAAGAGGTTTTGGCAAAGAGTAATGGAACTTTAGGGTATGTACATATACCTGGTATGAGTGATGGACCCTATCGTACTATTTACGAAGAAATGTTGGGCAAGTTCAATGATAAGAAAGGAGTTATCGTAGATACCCGTTTTAATGGCGGTGGTGACTTGGTAGCAGATTTGGCAATGTTCTTTACAGGAGTGCCTTTTCTTTCGTATGAAACCGAGGCAAGGGTAGTAGGTGGCGAACCAACCTCTCGATGGACAAAGCCGACCTTGGCCATGTTCAACGAATCGATGTACAGTGATGGTTCATGTTTTGCCAGCGGTTATGTAGACCTTAAAATTGGTAAAACAGTAGGTATGCCCGTACCAGGCACTTGCAGTTGGGCTGGTTGGGAAAGTTTACCGAATGGTGGCCGTTGGGGCGTGGTACCTGTAAGTTCAAAGAACAAAGCAGGGGAATGGATGGAAAATAATGAAACGAACCCAGAAATTTTGATTAAAAATCAACCTGAGCTAATCGCAAAAGGTACTGACGAACAATTAGAAAAGTCTATTGAAGTGTTAATGAAGGAGGTTCGGTAATGTAAAATGTACTTTCCTTGAGAAGAATTATAGAAGTCATGCTAAAAAAGAAATAAACGTACCTTGGTGTGTTTAGCCAATTGTTAGCTTGCATTAAAAAACTCACTCAAATGCAAATTTGACGGAATTAAAAAAATGAGATTTTATCGGAAATTT
>NZ_CAXBOU010000031.1:0-33130 GCF_963977385.1 uncultured Maribacter sp.
AATTAATCTTATTATATTTCTTTTCATCTGTCAGTTGGTTTTAATTTTTGCTAACAATTGGCTAAGAGTACTAGTACTCATATTTCTATTTTACCCGTAATTTAATCAAAACAGGTGTACGGTCAATGCTTACTGGTACATAGAGGTGTATTATGTGTATAATATGCGTTTGTAAACGCCTAAGTTCAATAAACTAAAAGTGCTTACTATCTGAAATTGACAACATCTTATAATGTTCTAGGTGAACTATAGTGATTTCAAAAGCCCACCATCGATGGGGATATTTGTTCCTGTAATATAGGCAGCATTATCAGAAGCTAGAAAAGCAGCTAAATAGCCATATTCTTTTGGGTCTCCAATTCGTTTTACAGCAACCTTAGATTCCATTTCTTTTCGCACTTCGGTTTGTTCAATACCCAGTTGCTCTGCTTTTTTTGCATTTAATTGTGCAATACGGTCGGTATCAAAATAACCCGTAAGTACATTATTTACGGTGATATTATATGTACCTACATCTGTTGCCAAAGATTTAGCCCATGTTACCACGGCGGCTCGTATGGAGTTTGAAAGCGCTAAATAAGAGAGCGGTTCTTTAACCGAGACCGAAGCGACGTTAATGACACGGCCCCATTTATTTTCAATCATTGACTTTAACGCCAATTCCGTTGTAAATACTACGGTCTTAAATAATAGGTCGAAGGCCTCTTGGTAATCACCTACTTTTTTTTCAAGCGCACTACCCGCAGCCGGACCTTGTGTATTATTCACCAATATATCAACCGAGTTATTGTCGAAATAATCGTTTATGATTTGGCGATATCCGTGAAAATCATTGAAATCTACCACAAGATATTGATGTTGCTGCCCTTGGTCGTTTGGTAGATCGGCAACTATACGCTCTAACTTTTCTTTGCTATGCGACATAAGGGTAACACTGGCTCCGCTTTCTGCTAATTGCTGTGCAATTGCCTTACCAATACCACCACTACTGCCACCTACCAATGCTTTCTTATTCTTAAGGGATATTTTCATTTCTTATATTTTAACAACCAACCAATTAACGATACTCTTCCCTTGTCGGACTAAAAACGTCCATCAATTTACATGGGGTCAATGCCTTGCCACTATGTTTCTTATGAGGTTCGATGATTACAATATCACCTGGGTGATAGACTTTGGTTTTACCATCTAACGTAAATTCAAAATTACCCTCCATAACATGCATTATCTGTTCATTCACATGTGAATGTTCGGGAACTTCTGCATCTTTATTCACTTCCCAGAACGCAATACTCATGTGTTCAGAGTGCACCAGTTTACCATGATAGCCTGGGATAATTTCTTTTGATGGAATGTTAGAAAGGTTCATTGTCATAGCTTTATTATAGGAACACTAAGGTACAGGAATCGGCTCCAAAAAGAAAGCCTCATTGGTTTATTCCAATGAGGCTTTTGATTTTTTAAATTGAATGATGTGTTTATGGTTTCTGATTTTCATAATCCCAACCTACCACTACGAATTCGCATCGACGATTCCATTCATGGTCTTCTTCAGAGCAAGCATCTTCTGTGGGGCATTCTACAATAGGTTTCGATTCTCCATACCCTTTTGAGACTATTCTATCTGTATCGATGCCATTCTTTACTAGGAATTCTTTGGCGGAGTCCGCTCTCTTTTGAGACAAATCTTTGTTGTAGCCGCCATTACCGCGAATATCGGTGTGGGTTCCGATTTCTATAATAATTCCCGGATTATTTTTCATTACATCGATTACCGTTTTTAATCGTTCACGAGATTCCCTTCTTAAATACCAAAGGCTATAATCGAAATGAATTTCTTCGGTCTGTATAACGGTACGGTCATTTTCGTTTACTAAAGCTGTTTCTGTGGCTAGGGCATCGGTTATTCTTTTAACCAAAGCTTTCTTGCTTTTTACTTTTTCTACTAAGCGCTCTTTTTCAACACGTTCATTTTCTTGAGACTTTTGATGTGCCAATTGTATTTTGGCTATCTTCTCATCTTCCAGTTTTTTAATCGCTAATGCTTCGGCTCTTAGCTTTTCTTGTTCCAATTTCGTTTGTTCTATGAGAGCAATCGCCTTTTCCTTTTCTACAATGGAGTATAGATCCAAAGAGGCATCTTTAGTGGCATTGCGCTCATTACTGGTTATGATTGTCCTAGAATTACCTTCATACCCTTCTTTGTTAGCTTTTATGGAGTATGATGTTTCACAAAATACATCAAATTCAAAAGCACCATTTTCTTTAGATAGGGATGATGCAACAATTTTGTTTTCGCTATCTACTAATGTAACTGATGCTCCCGCTAGTGGTAGAGTAGTGGTACGGTCTGTTATAATACCTGTTATGAATTGCTGGCAATCTTCTATCGCTAAGTCTTTAGTGACCGTAAAACTATAGATATCATCACTTCCTTTGCCCGAAAGACGGTTAGAAGCAAAGTAGCCGGTTTTTATTTCTTTATTTAGAATATAGGAGAAATCATCATAACCACTATTAACTGGTAAACCTAGATTATTAGGTTGTTGAAAAATTCCGCCTCTATTTTCGGATACAAAAACATCTAATAATCCAAAACCTGGGTGACCATTTGATGAGAAGTAAAAGGAATTATCTGATGCTATAAACGGGAATTGTTCCTTCTTATCCGTATTAATTACACTGCCTAAATTTACAGGAGCGCTAAAGATATTGTCTGATTGCAGGCTGACAACATAAATGTCAAAAGAGCCAAATCCGCCAGGTCTATCTGAAGCGAAATACAATTTTGTGCCATCTGCATTTAAAGTTGGGTGCTCGTTAGAAAAATCATCACTATTAAAAGGTAATTCTGTTATGTTTTTCCAATCACCATCTACCAAATTCGCGCTATATATTTTTAAGTTCGATATTTTTTTATCGTCTGTCTTACGCTTTCCGTTCTTAAAATTGTTCCGGGTAAAGTATAGGGTATTTCCATCGAGTGAAAGCGCAAATGCACCTTCGTGTAACTTGGTGTTTATCTTATCAGATAGCGCTGTACTTAGGCTATCTCCTAAAAATTCTTTATCTGCCGGATGTTTGTAAATATCCAAGTAATGCTCATTGTTCCAACGATAGGTTTTAGAACCCGTTTTTTTATGGGTTGCGGTGAACCAAATTTCATCACCGATTTTCATTGCTCCAAATTCTGAAGATGCCGTATTGAAAGAGCTATTTTCTATATCGAAACGGTTACCAATAGCTTTAACATTTTCTAGATATTTAGTGTCTTCTTTTAATTGTTGTAGTTTGGCCGTATCGCCTTCTTTGGTATAAAAGTCAAACAAAACAGTTTCTGCTTCTTCATATTGGTCAATGGCCTTTAAGGACTGACTTAGCTTAAAATAATAGGCTTCATCTACCGAATCGCCGTAATTCAATATTAGATAGCGGTACCACCTTGCTGCTGCGTTTAAATCGAAGGTATGGTAGTAACTGTCTGCCAAATTTTTGATAAGATGGCTACTTTTGTTTTTTGCTAGTGCCGCTTCGTATAATGCAATAGCATCTGCATAGTACGCTTTTTCAAAGAGATCATTGGCACGGTCTAAATCTTGTTGTGCCCAGGCGGTCTGAAAAACACCGATAAATATGATGAGGTATGTAAGTATCTTTTTCATTTTAGTAGAATCTAGGAGATTTATCATAACCCTTTTTAAGCCCCCAAAGGTCTAGGTCGAACAATACAAATATTTCGTGTGAGCCATTATTGAATGCCCCTAAATTGGATAGCGTATAATCATATGCATAACCTATACGCAATGCCGGTACTATTGATATATTGAACATAGCACTAACCGAATCTTCTAAGCGATAAGAAACACCAGCTTCAAATCGATTGTTGAATAATGCATTAAATGAAAAATCTGCCGTGATTGGCGCACCCGTTACCATTTTTGTTAAGATGGATGGCTTTAATTTTAAATCGGAATTCACATCAAAAACATAGCCAGCCATACCAAAGAGATGAATAGCCTCTGCACCTATACGGGTAATACCATCTCTATTTTCTAAATGCTTAGAGGTTAATAGGTTTGGTATAGATAAGCCTGCATAAAATTTATCTCTATTATAAAAAGCGCCTACACCAATATTTGGAAAAGTGTTATTTAGGTTCTCATTAAAGGCAGGGTCATCTTGAATTTCAGGAAACCGAAATCCATTAAAATTAGTTTCAAACGTAGTGATGCCTCCTTTTAGCCCTAAACTTAAATTACTTTGCTCGTCGAGTTTAAGAATGTAAGCGAAGTCTACATAAATATTATTTTCTTTCAATGAACCATCTCCAATATCATCGGCAATGATAGAGGTGCCCATTTCTATTTTTTCTGATAGTGCCGTATGTGCGAAAAAGGTTAATGTCTTTGGTGCGCCAACTGCATTTTCCCATTGGGTTCTGTACAGTGTGCCAAAATTCAGCATGCCTAGTTGATTGGTAGTATAGGCAGGATTTACCACATTCATGTTGTACATGTACTGGGTATATTGTGGGTCTTGCTGCGCTTGTAGTTTAAATAGGAATAAAAGCAGAACTATGCAGATACCCCAACGGTTTTTTATAAGTCTCATTTGAATTGGCTATCTGTTTAAATAAAGTCGGCCTTGAATTGGTTCTGAATTGCCTTTGTTATAATTTATGATGTAAAAATAGACTCCGTTAGGCGCAGTTGAAGAACCATTACTGCCGTTCCAGGCAGGTTTAGACATGTCGCCCTTAAATAGGGTCGTGCCATATCTGTTCAAAATTTCTAAAGTGAAATTGGGAAATATGGTTTCAATATTCGGAATAAAGAAGGTGTCATTTCTACCATCGGCATTAGGTGAAAATCCGTCAGGAATGAAAAAGTCATAATTATCAGGATCGCAATTACTCAAATCTACAGTTACAGGTACACGACTAGCTGAAGAACATCCAGTAATTGCGTTGTAATTTTCTGCATAATAAATAGTATCTGTTACTAACGCGATATCATCCGTAAGTGCAGTGCCGCCAGTTTCGGTCGTATACCAAAATACTTCATTATCAATTTCTTCTTCAAGAGTTCTTAGTTCTAAAACTGTAGGATTATCGAGTCCGCACACTACTAAGGCATCACCTGATAAAGAAGTAGGTACTACCGTAACTACTGTTGGTATTATTTCTAAACGTTCGGTGCTTGTACAACTCCCATAACTATTGGTTGCTACAAAATAGGATTGGCCATCTTCGAGAATTGTTGTAGCATCTAACACATTTCCGCTTGTACTGGCATCAAACCATACTACCGTGCTACCTGCGGTAACATCAATAGCAATAATTGATAATGTCGGATTATTTTCTGCGCAGAACAACGGATTCAAATTCGTACTTGTTGGTACATTTGGATTACTAAAACTTACCGTAACCGGTATACGTACTATGCCTTCACAATTATTAATGGGGTCAGTGTTCGATATAAAGTAATCTTCACCATCAATGAGTTGTGTTGAAATTGGTAGAATAGCTGTATCGGTTTCTGTTGCATAAAATAATAGGTCGCCACTTGAGGTAACCTCGATATCCATTAAGGTTGGTCCGCCAGGAAAGTCACTTAAACAAAATGATTGATTTGCCGCTGCTTGTGGTGCGTCTGGTACACCACCTCTTGAAAAGTTTTCATTTTCTTCAAATTCAAAAACAAGACGACATCGTGTAGTATCATCTTGAATACTTCGAACACTTGCAGTATAATTGCCAATAGGTAAGGCATCTACGTCTATTTGATAATTTGCCGTACCACCCGTAAAATTAATGGTGTTTGTTGTTAATACTGTATTTGAGTCTAATTCGGTAACATCGTATGTAATAGTATAAGTGCCGTCAGCTAAAATCGGCGCATCGATAAGCACGTCTATTTGTGTGGCATCGCAGTTATTGTCTACTAATAAATCTAGTTGAATCTCACTTGGTATGGGAGTAGCGGAGAATAGGTCTGCAATTGGGCAATTAAGAGCAAAAGTATTAGCAATGAAAAGTTCTATCTCATAATCTCCATCTGCTATAAGATTAGTGCTGTCTATATTAAAAGTAGCATCACCATCTGTAAACAGAACTTCAAAAGAACTGAAATCTGATGTGCCACCATCAGGTGTAGATAAAGTATATTCAACATTAAATAACCCATTGGCAGAATTACCACTTGAATCAAGAATATCTGTTATGGTTACCGTTGCGTCATTCTCTACACAAATATCTTGTACATCGGCTTTTGAACTTGCTACCAAAAAAGTGGTAGTTGGTACGATGACCCTTGGGCAAACATCGCGCATTGGTGAAACACCATCAATACCTGTTATTTCAAGAGTTACTGTTTGGTTAAGAGGTACTAAATCTGGGTCAATAATAAAACTTCCATTTCCATTCGACAACGATGCGCTTGCTACACCCACCGAACTATTCACGATATATTGAATCAGGAAACTTCCGTTGTGCAAAATAGTCTCGTCATATACTAGGTTGACAATATAATCTGAGCCAAAACAATAATTAGTGACAGTAATTTCTCCATCTAGAACAGGTAGGATGTCTATATTGACTGTTACTTCTTTTTCTTCACAAACAGGGTGAGTGGGGAAAACGGTATAAGTAAAAGAATAGGTGCCATATCCAAAATTGTTATTCAATTCTTCTATGTTGATAATCGAATCATTTAAATCGCTTAACTGGTTAGTTCCCACTTCAGACCATGTTCCGTTGGGGTCTTCACCTGATAATTGTCCGTTGAGGTCAAAATTGGTATAGCCAGAAAAATTATCATTAGTACAAAAGGTAACACTCGTCGCGATACCGGCATTTGCTGGAGGATGCACTTCCAAAACAACCGTGGCTGTTCTACTTGTACAACTATTGACAGCATCTACGGTATAAGTGAATATATAGATACCAGGGCCAGCAGCTTGTGCATTAAATATATTGTCTTCTAATTGGTTGGTAATCGTGCCTGGGTCTTCTTCCCATAGACCATTAAAATCTTGTACTTTTCCGTCAATATTACTGCCTAGAAATCCGTGTAGGTTTACATTATTGTCATCTCCACAAGCATTTGCACTACCGTCAATATTATCTTCCCCTGGGTAGCCCCCAAGGTTTATGGTTACCGTTGCCGTTTGGTTACATGAGGTATTGATATATCTAAAAACATGAATTCCATAATTATTAATACGCCATAAATCTACTACGCCGGTACTTTGATTTAGGGCATAGAAGTTTTCAGGATTGGTGGTAGACCACGTACCACCAGCGGTAGGTGCGCCACTTAATTGTGAGAATAAATTATAGTTTCGATTTGCGTCATCTGCATCTTTTGTACAAACTTCGATGGTTGAATCGGTACCGGCACATTGCCCTTGTACGAAGTTTGAGGAACTTAGCACTAAAAAAAGTATGATGAAGAATTTTAATTTTAAAATGTTCATTTAACGGGGGTTGGTTGGCGAATGCAATTATTCGATTTTAAAGGTATTTTAGAATTAACTTCTTGGAAAGAATATGTTGTCAGACAATCGAATTGTAGGGTGAATACTACTAAAGTTGATACGTAGTGTTAACGAAAAATGTATTTCATCGATAAAACAGTGCTTTATAATGAGTTAACAATGTCGTTCGTGAAGCCTTAATTCGACTATAATAAATGCACAATACGTATCTTTGAAGACTAAAATTTGGGAATGCAAATACATTTTATTGCTATAGGAGGAAGCGCCATGCACAATTTAGCATTGGCTTTAGAACACAAGGGATATAAGATTACAGGTAGTGATGATGTTATATTTGAGCCTTCGAAATCGAGGTTGCTTGCACAAGGATTGTTGCCAGATGAATTCGGTTGGTTTCCTGAAAAGATAAATTCTAATTTAGATGCCATTGTATTAGGTATGCATGCAAAAGCAGATAATCCTGAATTACTAAAAGCACAAGAATTAGGGTTGACCATTTATTCTTATCCAGAATTTTTATACGAGCAATCTAAAAATAAAACGAGAGTAGTTATTGGTGGTAGTCATGGTAAAACCACCATTACCTCTATGATTTTGCATGTACTTAATTTTCATGAAATTGATGTTGATTACATGGTTGGGGCACAGTTAGAAGGTTTTGAAAGAATGGTTCATTTGACCGAGGATAATGATTTCATTGTCCTGGAAGGGGATGAATACTTATCATCACCAATAGACAGACGACCAAAATTTCACTTATATCAGCCAAACATAGCCTTATTGAGCGGTATCGCTTGGGACCATATTAATGTATTTCCAACTTTTGAGAACTATGTAGAGCAATTCAAAATTTTCGTAGATAGTATTATTAAAGGAGGTTCTATTACTTATAACGAAGAAGACGAAACTGTAAAGGAAGTAGTTGAGGCATCGGAAAATGCCATTCGTAAATTACCCTATAAAACTCCTGAATATACTGTTGAAAATGGTGAGACACTTTTAGAAACTTCTGAAGGCCCAATGCCTATTGAAGTATTTGGAAAACATAATCTAAGCAATTTAGCTGGCGCAAAATGGATCTGTCAGAATATGGGTGTCGATGAAGATGATTTCTATGAGGCGATTGCCACATTTAAAGGAGCATCGAAACGATTAGAAAAGATAGCTGAAGGTCCATCGAGTATAGCATATAAAGATTTTGCTCATTCGCCAAGTAAAGTGGCGGCAACGACGAAGGCCGTAAAAGAGCAGTATCCTGATAGAAAATTGATTGCTTGTTTAGAACTGCATACGTACAGTAGTTTTAATCCGGAATTTTTAAAAGAGTATAAAGGAGCTTTAGATGCTGCCGATGAAGCGGTTATTTTCTTTTTACCAGAATCGGTAGCCATTAAAAAATTGGATGCCGTTACTCCAACACAAATTTCAGAAGCATTCGAAAGAGACGATTTAACCATTTTTACCGATGCAAAATCGTTTCATGAATTTTTAGAAAATCACCAATATAAGAACGCCACATTATTACTGATGAGTTCAGGTAATTATGGCGGATTCGATTTGAAGAAATTTCAAGAGTTGATGAGTTAAGGTGGAAGTACAGTATCAAGTACAAAGTACGAGGTACAAAGTTGGATTAGAGAAAATAGAGGAAAGAGTACTAAGTAAAGAGTACAAAGTATTAAGTAAAAAATACTAAGTCTTTTTGAACTTGATTTTTGAACTTGAACTTGAATTTGTTTTTTTCCAACCAACAACCAACAACCAACAACCAACAACCAACAACCAAGTTATACTCCGAACTGCTTTAAATGATGGTCTAAATGTTTATACTGCATTTGGCCCCATTGTTCTTTTGTAAATGTACCGAAAGCAGGGTGTGGGTACCATTCTTGCCTTTCACGTAAAGCATATAATTCGTTTACTAAAGATTTTAGAACCTCATGTTCAGTAGTGAAATCTTTACTTTCTTTCGTTTTTAGTTGCGGTGCTGTAGGTAAGTTTTTACGCCAAGATTTGTCATTATAGAGCGATTTCTTAAAAAATGTTTTTACGAACCAATTGCCTTTAGATGAATTTGGTTTATTGGTGATAGCTAATTTCAGTGGATATTGGCAGTGCCAGCACATTTGCCCGACAGACATTTTACCCCATCCTTTTTCGGAGTTTTCAGAAAGCTGTTCAATTCTGTCTTTAATATCTTGATATCCGTCTTCAATTAGCAATGATTTCATATTGGTTTTTTAATTGATGTTTAAATTTACCATAAAATAATTAGTTCTGTATCTTTAGCCAATGCAGGATAAACCAACATCGTTCTCCATCAAAAATTGGTCAGATGACGACAAACCAAGAGAAAAATTGGTTCAGAAAGGGCGTTCGATTTTATCTGATGCAGAATTGATTGCCATTTTAATAGGCTCAGGAAGTAGGGCTGAAAGTGCTGTTGAGCTTTCTAAGCGTATTTTGGCTTCCGTTGATAATAATCTGAATGAGCTGGGTAGACTTTCAATTAAACAGCTAATGACCTTCAAAGGAATCGGAGAAGCAAAAGCTGTAAGTATAGCTGCAGCTTTAGAAGTTGGAAGAAGGAGAAGGGGAGAGGACTCCTTGAAAATCGATAAAATAGGAAGCAGTCAAGATGTGTATCACCTTTTACAACCAATACTGGGTGATTTAGAGCATGAAGAATTTTGGATTCTCTTTTTAAATAATTCCAACAAAGTATTACATAAGGCACAGTTAAGTAAAGGTGGTATTACCGGCACTCTTGTCGATGTTCGTTTAGTTATGAAACAAACGTTAGAGCTTGGTGCTGTGGCAATTATTTTGGCGCATAATCACCCATCAGGTACGCTACGACCAAGTGCTGCAGATAAACAGATTACCCAAAAGATAAAAACAGCCAGCGAAACTTTAGATGTTAAGGTATTAGATCATTTGATAATTACTCAAAAAAGTTATTATAGCTTTGCCGATGAAAAAATTCTATAAATGTTACTGATTTATACACATAAGATAACACCACGTCTTACCTATATCATGAGGCATATCTTTGTGAATATTTTGGGTATGGAGTTAGATTTTACCACCAAGGTAGAAGAATTTATAAAACATACCGGGCCAAAAATAACCTATACCAAGCAGCCTTTACAAAATGAGTTTTTTATACGAAGTAATGAGCTGTTGTTCGAACAAGGTATAAATGATATTCAATTAAGTATTGCAGACTGGGAGGGTACACCTTGCTTTTTCTCAACAGGGGAACGTAGCAATCTACCCTATGATATTTTTGCTGCTAGTTTTTTTCTAATTGCTAGATACGAGGAGTATTTGCCCCATGTAAAAGATATACATGGTAGATTCTCGCCAAAAGATAGCATTGCTTATCAAAATGGGTTTCTTCAAAAGCCTGTTGTTGATATTTGGGCGTATAAATTATTAGAAGCGTTGAAAGAACGTTTTGATGACCTTTCATATAAAATTAAAGGTTTTGATTTTATTTCGGTATTAGATGTGGCCACTTCACACTGCTATGCGAATAGAGGAATTGTACGAGGTTTAGTAGGTTTGTTAATGGATCTTGGTACTTTTAAATTAAAGAGGGTCGTAGATCGTATCGCCGTTGGGTTAAATAGGAAGAAGGATCCTTATGATAATTATGAAGAATTGATTTCTTTACATAAGAAATATAACGTAAAATGTAACTTCTTTTTTCAATTTGCAGATTATTCGAAATATGATAAAAACGTTTCTACGAATAGTATAAGGTTTAAATCGCTTATAAAATATGTTGCCGATTATGCACCGGTATCTTTAGCTGCCTCATATAGCTCATTTACAGATTTGGAATTATTAAAAAAGGAAAAAGGGAACTTAGAAGAGATTATCAATAGGCCTGTAAATAGTTCTAAAATGCGCTATAATAGAGTTGATGTGCCAGAAACCTATCGAAATTTGATAGCAGCAGAATTTACCGATGACTATACTATGGGGTACACCTATGAATTAGGTTTTAGAGCTGGTACATGTACCACATTTCAATTTTATGATATTCCGTTAGAAGTAAAGCAACCGATTAAAGTACACCCATTTTCTATACATGATTATGCATTGTCAAAAATTAAGAAAGATGAGGTGGTGTTGCAACAAGTTAGAAAATTGGTTAAAGAAGTGAAGCAAGTTAATGGAACGTTGATAGTGATGTTCTCTAATGAACTTTTAGGGAATAAGGACGAACGTGATTGGATGTCCTTGTATGGTGAAATACTAAAAGAGCACCATGTTTAAAAATAAGATAACAGATGTTTTTTTCGATTTAGATCATACCCTTTGGGATTTTGATAAGAATTCAGCATTTACCTTTCAAAAAATATTTAGTGAACAACAGATAGGTTTAGAAATTGAAGATTTCTTAGAAGTCTATGTTCCCGCGAATCTAAGATTTTGGAAAATGTATCGTGAGGAAAAAATAACGAAAGCAGAATTGCGATATCAAAGGTTGAAATCGGTTTTTGATACTATAGGCTATCCTGTTTCAGACCAGCTAATCGATATTCTATCCGAAGAATATATCAACAACCTTTCTACATTTAATAATCTTTTCCCCAATACAATTGAGGTTCTAGACTATTTACAGCCAAATTATAAACTGCACATTATTACTAATGGTTTTCAAGAAATTCAAGAGAAGAAATTAAGAAATTCAGGTATTCACAACTATTTTAATCACATTATTGATTCTGAAATGGCAGGAGTGAAAAAACCCAATCCGATAATATTTAATCTTGCCTTGAACCGAGCTGATGCTAAACCTCAGACTTCTTTAATGATAGGTGATAGTTTAGAAGCAGATATTCTTGGCGCAAAAGCTGTTGGTCTTCATACAATTCATTTTAACGCCCATAGGGAAGAAAGTCATAATGAAGCTCCCATTATTTACGATTTACAAGAAATAAAATCGTTTTTATAGAGTTAGTACTACTACAGGGTTCAGCCCTGTTAAGTATAATCTATAAATAGAAATGAAAGGCTTTCGTAATTTAGTGACGGTAATTTTTGGCCTTCTAATGATATTATCTTGTTCTGAACAACAAGATTTTGATCAGTTAGATGATTTAGAGATTACACCTACTTATGAGACAAGTGTTTTCTATGTTAAAGCTCAAGAAAGCCTGATAAATAGGGTTTCGGGACTCAGTTTTTTTACTCAAGAATTTAATTTTGATGCCTTTGAAGAACCTTTTTTTGCAGATCGGGTGCTTTCAGGTGTGCTAAGTTATGAACTTGAAAATACGACAAGCAAGCCGATAGAAATAAGTCTTGAGTTTCTTGATGTGGATGAAAACATTTTAGATACAGAAGAATTTAGAATGGACGCAGAACCTACTTCTATTCTAATAAGAGATGTTTCTTATGGGCCAACTGGCAAAAGTCTCGATATCATTAAAAACACTTCAAATATAAGATTAATTGCCACTAATTTAGGAGATGGTTTTAGCACCTCAACTCTTTCGGATCCTGCAATTGTGCTACGTTCTAGTGCTAAATTTACACTAGATTTAAAATGAGGTCAAGCTACTGCTTACTACTTGGTAGTTTAATGCTAACCATGGGTGTTTTTTCCCAGAATAAGCAAATACTCTATGATTTTAATGAGATTCCTCAATCCCTTTTATTAAATCCTGGGATGGAAACAGATTTTAAATGGTTCGTTGGTGTACCATTATTATCAGGTGTTTCTGGCTATGTTGGTTCTAATGGAATAGCTATAAATGATATTTTCGCAAATGATGGTATTGATATTAATATAAAAGTTAGAGAGAGAGCTTTAGATGTTTTAAAACCAAGTGACGAATTTAGTTCTACCGTGCAATTAGAATATTTTAATGGAGGATTTAGAAGTAATGACCCTAGTGTATTTTATTCGTTCGGAGGTTATTTGGAAATAGACAATATCACCTTTTGGCCACAAGATTATGCTTATTTAGTTTTTGATGGTAATGCAGACCAATTAAATAGAGAATTTGACCTAGGTGACTTAAAGTCAAGAGGTTCGATGGTAAATGTGTTTCATTTCGGAATTAATAAAAAGGTAGACAGAAATTTAACGGTAGGCGCTAGAGGAAAAATTTATTCTGGTATTGTAGATTATAGCTCAACGTCGAATAAGGGTTATTTGGTAAATACGGAAGGTCAAAATAATAGAATAGCAACAACGTTAGATGCTGATTTAATGTTGCGCACTTCTGGTTTTCAAGCTTTAGATGAAGCAAGTGATTCAGATACGGCTGCAGGCCAATTTGTAAAAAGAGCTTTTTTTGGTGGTGATTTAGGTTTGGGTATTGATGTTGGTTTTACATACCATTTAAACGAAAGAACAACAATAACGGGTAGTGTTCTAGATTTAGGTTTTATATATCATAGTAACGATGCTAAAAGTTATAGCTTAAACGGAAAAGCAACCGTTGAGGGAATAGAGATTGATATTTTAGAAAATTTTGCAAGTTTGAACAGAGATTTTTGGCAAGATTTAGTAGATGAGGTCGAAAGTTTAGTACCCTTTGAAACTGACACGAATAGTTATGTCACTTTTAGGCCAACAAAACTATATGCATCTATTAGAAATGATTTTGGCGAGCCTGTAGATAATGGAGGTGGACAATTAGATTGTGATTGTACAGCAGGGTCTTCTGGTGGTAGTGAACTTCGTACAAAATATAGAAATTCAATAGGCGGTCAGTTATATATGATTAATAGGCCTAGAGGTCCGCAAATTGCACTTACCGGTTTTTATACTCGTAGGTTAGGCAATTTTCTAGCACTAAAAGGAACATATACGGTAGATAAATTTAGCTATTCTAATGTAGGTCTAGGTATGAACCTACAAGCAGGGCCTGTAAACTTTTACGTAATGGCTGATAATTTGCTTTCATATAAGAATATAGCTGCAACAAACTATGCTTCATTTCAGCTAGGAATGAATATTATATCTTGGGGACGAAAGAAGTAGTCTACCTTCTTTATACGATTTTATTTTTTTGGCATGCTTTTTTCATATATTACCATGAATTTAAAATTTAAGGAGCTTTGAAAAATGTAATTGCAATACTGTTCATATGTATAGGTTATACGGTATATTCTCAAACCGTTTTGAATGATTATGAATATATTATCATTCCAAAAAAGTTTGAATCTTTTAAGAATACGAACGAACACCAATCAAGTACTTTAATTAAACATCTTTTTAATGGAAAAGGATTTAATGCCATTTATGACGATGCCTTACCTAACGAATTGAATTCAAATCGATGTTTGGGTCTTTTGGCTGAATTGCAAGATGATAGTAGTTTGTTTACTACAAAGACTACCATAGTATTAAAAGATTGTAATGATAAAACTGTATTCACTTCAATGCAGGGTATCAGTAAAGAGAAACAATATAAAGAAGCGTATAGTGAGGCAATAAGAGAAGCGATGCGTTCTTTTAATGGTACTAACTATGCTTATAATGGTAAGAGTAAAAAGAACGAACCTATTACGGTAAGTTTTAAAAACGATGTTAAAGAACTGGAAGGTGAAAAAGCGGATAAAATGGCTAGCATAGAATCAGCTAAAGAAGAAGTAAAGTCTAAAGATTCAGAAATAGTTACTGAAGTAGCTACAGAAACAAAGCAATACTATAAAGATAATACTCCCGTTGATTCAAAAATTAAAAAAGCTGAAAAGGAAGTCCCAGCTTTTAAGAAATTAGAGATTAAGAAGTCGATAGCCAAAGATATTTGGTATGCACAGGCAACTGATAATGGTTTTCAATTGGTAGATAGTACTCCTAAAGTTAGAATGAATTTATTAAAGAGTTCTGCCGATAATGTCTTTATGGCCAAGACCGATACAAAGAACGGAATGGTATATAAGAAAGACGGTAGCTGGATTTTCGAATACTATGAAAATGATAATTTAGTTCAGGAAGAATTGAATATAAAATTCTAAAAATCATATTTTTCTTTCCATCTATTCTTTAAGAATTCACTCAGGGCTTTTTCACGTGCATTATTACCGGGTTTATAAAAAGAAGTACCTGTGAGTTCATCGGGCAGAAATTCTGCATCCACAAAATTGTTTTGGTAATTATGTGCGTATTTATATTCTTGTCCGTATCCTAACTCTTTCATTAACTTAGTTGGTGCATTTCTTAAAGCCAATGGTACTGGTAAATTTCCGGTCTGTTTTACTGCTTGTTGTGCTTTGCCTATCGCCATATAACTGGCATTACTTTTTGCAGAAGTCGCTAAATAAATAGCACATTGGCTAAGAACAAGACGCGCTTCAGGATAACCGATAGTAGTTACCGCCTGAAAAGTTGTATTTGCCATGACTAATGCCGTAGGGTTTGCTAATCCTATATCTTCAGAGGCCGAAATAAGCATTCTCCTTGCAATAAATTTTACATCTTCACCGCCTTCTATCATTCTAGCTAGCCAATAAACAGCACCATTAGGGTCACTACCACGTATAGATTTTATAAAAGCAGATATTATATCATAATGCTGTTCACCGGTTTTGTCATACAAAACTGTATTTTTCTGAACTTTAGAAAGTACTAATTCATTGGTGATAATGACCTTATCACTTTCTTCAGAGTTAACGACCAGTTCGAATATATTCAATAATTTCCTTCCATCTCCCCCAGATAAACGAAGTAAGGCTTCGGTTTCTTTGAGTTCGATGTTTTTAGATTTCAGAAAACGATCCTTATCCATCGCTCTGGTAATCAGATTTTCTAAATCTTCTTTCCCAAAGGCATTCAATACATATACTTGGCAACGAGATAATAATGCCGGTATTACTTCAAAACTGGGGTTTTCGGTTGTTGCACCAATTAAAGTTACCCATCCTTTTTCTACTGCACCTAATAACGAATCTTGTTGAGATTTACTGAATCTGTGTATCTCATCAATAAATAAAATAGGATTTTTCGAAGTAAATAATCCTCCAGACTGTTTCGCCTTGTCTATTACTTCACGAATATCTTTAACACCGCTGTTAATAGCACTAAGTACGTAAAACGGGCGTTTACTCTCTTGAGCTATAATGTTGGCTAAAGTAGTTTTGCCCGTACCTGGAGGTCCCCAAAGAATAAGAGAAGGAATTATACCTTTCTTAATTTGATGTGTTAAAGAGCCTTTCTCACCTACTAAGTGATGTTGACTAATATACTCATCTAATGTTTTAGGCCGTACGCGTTCGGCTAAAGGTTCATTCATAATACAAAAGTATGATAATCTCAAAAGAGAAGGTAATTCTAAGTGCGTCAATCTATAACTTAACAAGAGATAGTGTGACAATATGACCAATTTGAATATTTTGGTCACATAATTGTAAAATTCAATTCTAAAAGAAGCTCATGTCAGAAATGGGACATTTTAAGTTTTCGAATAAAGTAGTAGTAATTCCGCTATTGGCGATGATTATTATTTGGCTAGTGTATTGGGTAGAACTCGCTTTGGGTGTAAATTTCAATGAAATGGGTGTAATGCCTAGAACAGTCTCAGGCATAAAGGGCGTTCTTTTAAGCCCATTTATTCATGGGTCTTTAGAACATTTATATAATAATACAATTCCCTTAGGTATTCTACTTATGGCATTATGGTATTTTTATAGAGATGTCGCTTGGAAAGTAGTGCTGTATGGTATTTTAATATCAGGGTTTTTAACATGGGTGATTGGCCGTACTTCTTATCATATAGGGGCAAGCGGACTTATTTATGTACTAGCGAGTTTTATATTTTTCAAAGGGGTTTTTAGTTCCTACTATAGGTTAATAGCACTTTCTTTAATTGTGGTTTTTATTTATGGAAGCTTGCTTTGGTATATTTTTCCTGTTGAAGAAGGAATTTCTTGGGAAGGTCATTTAGCTGGTTTTTTAGCTGGATTGTTTCTTGCAAGGTTTATAAAAGCCAGTATTCCTAAACCAAAAAAGTATGATTGGGAAAAGGATGATTTTAAAGAGGAAGACGATTTATTTTTAAGACATTTTGATGAGGAGGGAAATTTCAGAGAATTAACCACAGATGATGAAATGAATGAAAATGATGAATTAAGAGTGAACTATATCTACAAGTCTACAAATCAAAATAATGACAAAGAATAACGTTTTACATACGTTGACGAACTGCTTCGTATAAAAAGACTGCACATGCTACAGATACGTTAAGTGATTCAATTTCACCAAGTAAAGGTAATTTAGCTCGGTAATCTGAAGCCTTTAAAATGGACGGAGTTATACCACGATCTTCAGCACCCATAACTATAGCAATAGAATCTGTAAAGGATACATCATACACCGAATCATTAGTTTTTTCCGTCGCAGATACTATTTTAATTCCTGAGGCCTGCAGGTAGAATACGGCATCTTTTAAATGATCCACTTTTGCAATTGGTACTTTATATGCGGCGCCAGCTGAAGTTTTTATAGTGTCTGCAGTTACAGGGGCAGCTCCCTTCTTTTGAACAATAATCCCGTCTACACCCGTGCATTCCGCAGTTCTAATAATTGCACCGAAATTACGTACATCTGATAGTTGGTCTAACAACAGAAATAAAGCTGGTCCTTCTTTTTCGTTAGCCTTCTCCACTAAATCTTCAAGAGAATGAAATGCAATAGGAGAGATGTTTGCAACCGCTCCTTGGTGATTACTTTTTGTTAATCTATTCAACTTTTCAATTGGTACATAGACCAAGTTGATTTCGTTGCGACGCAATAAACCTTCTAATTCTTTCATGAGGTCACCCTTAAGACCTTTTTGCAGAAATACCTTATCTATCTCTTCATTTGAATTAACAGCTTCTATAATGGCTCTTAAGCCGTAAATCTGAGTGGTTTTTTCCATGGGGCAAAGGTAAATAAAAACCGCCCAACTATTGTTGGGCGGTTCACATTCTTAATTTTTAATTCTTAGCTATTTAAATAGTCAAAAACTTGCATTAAATCTGTTTCAGACTTAATATTTAAATTGTTTTCTTTTAGAAAAATTTTCAATGCTTCTTTTTCAGAATCATCTACTAGTTTTATTAGTTTTTTGTTTTTTTGTGGAATTTGGTCAATTCTATTTACTCCGTCTTTTTGAAAGTAATATTCAGTAAATTTAGAGAACCTACTCGGTACTGCTGCAATAAAAGAATTCTGTGCTGGTTGACCTTCAGTAAATTTTACATGAGTTCTTTCATACAAATCATATTGTTCCCCTTTTTGTATTAGCGTTAAATAGCCATTTGTAGTGGCTTTTTTTTCCGTAATAAAGGTTTTAAAACTTAAAGGTTTACCATTAACTATTAAACTTATTTCTTTGTCTTTTACCAGTGCTTGGTACACTTCTTCTTCAGAAGAAGTTTTTTTGATTTCAACTTCTTCGTTTAATGCATTATATCTATAATAAATAGATCCAACTACTTCGTCATTATACTTAAGCATTGTTGGTATAAAAATATTTGAAGTATAAGGCGAACCTTGAAATTTATCTAAATCAATTTCTCGTCTTTTTTGGTAAGCTTCATTAACTGGACCTAAGAAGTTTGAAATTACGGCCCCGGCTGCTGCATTTTGGCTTGCGCCACCTAAATTTGTTGGTATTTGTCCAGAATATTGAGCTTGTAGCGTTGTGCTTGCGATAGCTGTAATAGCGAACATTAGTATTTTTTTCATCGTGTGGTTGTTTAAGAGGTATAATTTAAATAATTATTTCAAACCTCTTATCTTCAGTATGTTTAATTTTTTGTTAATTCGAAAGTTTTTAGTTTATTATTGTTAAAACCAGCAACAAGTAATGTTTGATCATTGAATTTTATGGATTCCGTACTTTTTACATTTCCTTTTAGATAGAGTCCTGTTTTTTCGATCGTTGCGGCGTTATATCCATCTATTCCATTAGAAATTAATGCAAGACCAGAAATAGCATCTAGTCTGGGTGTTTCTACTTCGGTTTCATAAATGTTACCAGAAATTACACAATCTTCAAATCCATCATTATTTAAATCTAAAAGCGTTATTGCCAACGTTGGAAATAGTTGACAATCATTTGGCAAAACAATTTTTTTGAAATTGTTATTTCCTTTATTTAAAAGAAGTATTGAATTAAATTCTGTAACCTCTCTAGTATATGAATCTTTTAACTTTTCTCCATATATATCTTCCATACTAGCATGGGCAAAATCGTTATAAGAAGAAAATTTATCTTTGATAAAAGGCATTTGTTGAGATGAACATTCTCTGCCTCTTACCGGCACATATGTTTCATGGTATTTCTTACTTAGAACAACATCATTAATTCCGTTGTTATCAAAATCATTTGCAAATATTTTAAACGGTTTATCCTCGGTAGCTGTAAACTTTATATTTCTACCGACATTACCTACCAAATAATCCTTGTTGCCGTCATTGTTCACATCTGTTTCTTTTACTTTAAACCACCAACCTTTGCTGTTCAAAGCATTGTCATCAATATTGATACGTTGAAATTTTCCATTTTTGTTTTGGAACATACCTATTGGAGTCCATTCACCAACAGCAATGAAATCTTGCCATCCGTCATTGTTGAAATCTGTAGTGATTATGCTGTTTATCAATCCAAAAGTTTCAAGTTCTGGCACTATGCTTCCAGTGACATTCTTTAATATACCATTATCGTTTTCATATAGAATTGAAGCACTGAATTTTGGGTAATTATGTGGTATAATTCTGTTTCCTACCAATACATCATTGTCACCATCTTTATCAAAATCAATTATCGTTACAGATTTGCCACTTTTAGGAAATGATTGTAAAACGGGAGTATCTAATTTTGTAAACTCCCCGTTACCATCGTTTATGTATAATCTATCCACATAATACGATGAACTTTCACCATATTCGTTTCCACCACTTACTACATAAAGATCTAGGTCATTATCATTGTCAAAATCAAAGAATACAGATTCAGCATCTTCTTTGCCTTTATCCATTTCAAAAGATTTGGGTGTGTGGTTAGCAAAACCAGTTTCTGTTTGTATGTATAAAGTTCCTGATTGTCCTGAACCTCCTCCAATATATAAATCTTCTTTTCCGTCACCATTAATATCTCCTTTAGCCATGAATGGACCTGTATTAGATTGTTTGTATGGCAGGAGAATCTCTTGTTCAAAATCGTCATACATAGTTTCTTTATGCGTATAGTTAATGTTGAACACCTGTTGTTCTTTAGTCTCAAAATAAGAATTGTTAGCTATCAAGGAAGAATGTTCTGATAAAGTAGCTTCCTTCTCTATAAAGGTTAAAGAAGTGTTGGCTTTTACATTGTATTTGTAGGATACCTTTCCACTCGGCCATTGAATTTTTACAGTATCTATAACGGTAGAAGCTCCTATGCCAAAATGGGCAGAATTTTCTTGAGATGACATATAACCTCTTACTCTCTTAATTTCTTGGTATTGTTTATTATTATCGTGTGAGATAGTGACTTTTGCGTAAGATTCTGAAGTATTTCCTTTTGCATTTACTTTTAGAAAATGACCTAAATTGTTTTCTACTGTTTTGTTTCTATATAAAATGGCTTTTTGATCTATATTGTTAATTATCAAATCTAAATCTCCGTCATTGTCAAAATCTCCCTGAGCGGCACCATTGCTAAATGTCAACTCTTCTAGTCCCCAATCATTTCCTATTTCTTTAAAGTTTAGATTTCCTTCATTTTTGTACATGAGGTTACTAAGACTTTCAGAAGGCATTTCATCATATAGTTGCTGTTTTATGTTGTTAGGTATATTGCCTTTATATTTTACTTTAGTTTTATATACTTTATTTTGAAAATCATTGTCTAAAGCATATTTACGATAACCATTGGTAATGAAAACATCCTTTAGTCCATCATTATTATAATCGGACAGTAATACAGACCAGCTCCAATCTGAGCTTGACATTGTAGTTAATTGGGCAATATTAGAGTAGTGGTCCTTTCCTAGATTAAGTTGAAGTGAGTTAAACATATACTGGTATTGGAAACCTGCAGTCTTTGTTAAGTAATCAAACTTAGCGGTACTCATAGATGCCATTAGTGTCTTTGCTCTATAATGGTCATTAGAGGCCATATCTAAGACGAATATATCTTGTAGTTTGTCATTATTGATATCGGCAATATCTAAGCCCATACCATAAAATGAAATATGCTGTGTTAAATCTTTTACGGAGTTTTTAAAACTGCCGTTCTGGTTATTTAAATAAATAGCGTCGGGTAAATAATAATCACTGGAAATATAGATATCTAGGTAGCCATCTTCATTGATGTCAGAGACGCATAAACCTAAACCGAAAATTGGATTTTCTATACCTACTTCTTTTGTAGCATCTATAAATTTGCCATTAACGTTTTTATAGAAATGACTACTATTAAAGTATCTGGTTTCATCTGATGTGTTTACCGTTTTAAGTAGTGAAATTGGGTCTAAGCCATACAACTCGTTCTCATTCATGACTATGCAATCAAGATCACCGTCTTTGTCATAATCAAAAAATGCTGATTGAGTGGAAATGCCTGGATCATCTAATCCTAGTTCCTGTGCTTTTTCGGTAAAAGTCAAGTCATGATTGTTTATGAATAGAAGATTGTTTCTGTTACTTCTATTGTTTGGTCCACCTTGAGAGATATAGATGTCTTGCCAACCATCATTGTTAATGTCAACGAAGGTTACACCATTACTCCATTTTTTCCCAGTATTAATACCTGACGATTTGGAAATATCTTCAAATTTGAAATCACCTTTGTTGAGATAGAGCTTGTTTTCAACTTGGTTTCCTGAAAAGATAATATCCAGTAGTCCATCGTTGTTAATGTCTTCTACGGCTACACCTGCACCATTGTAGAAGTAGTCGAAATTAAATACATTATCATAGGTTTCTACATTTTCTTTAAGGTCATTGCTAAATACGATGTTACTTGTTTCACTTGAAATACTTTCGAAGATTTTAGTATTTGTAGTTTGATTATATGCTATTTGTTCTGAAGAATCTTTTTTTTGATTTGAACATGATAGAGTAATTGATACAAGTATAAAACCTGTTATCAATCTTGAATCTCTATTTATGTGGAAAAGATTTAGCATATAGGGGGGTATTAAAAATTAGTATAAACAAAATAGCTGCCCTAAATTAAGAGGGCAGCTATTGAATAATTTAAATATTACTAAGACTATCCATTGCAGATATTCAAAGTGATAGGTCCTACTGCAGGACTAGGTCCATCAGAAATTGCAGTCTCACCTGTTGGAGCAGTAATTTCATAAGTTACCTCAGAATCAAAAGCACCAGAAACAAATTCTAATGTAAATTCTGCAGTTCCTTCTGGCACAGTGAATGTTGCTGTACCTGCGCTACCGTCTTCAATTGTATATGAAGATGCTTCACCATCAATAACAACATCAATAGAAGCTCCATTCCATCCGTCACCATAACTATCTACTAATTCGATAGTATAATCACCTGCAACTGGTACAGGTGGAATACATTTAATAACTGGATTGTAGAAATACGGAGCATTAAAGAATGAACCTGTAATAGTACCTGTACTATCATCATTAGTAAAGGTTCTTCCGTCGGTTAATGTCAAGATTAAACGATATTGAATTTCATCACCACCGTCGAATTCGCCTTCAACCAAGCCTAATAAAGACAAAGCATTTGCTAAAGTAGTGTCATAACTTGCTCTTGGTAATCCAAATTCACCATCTGTAAAGTCAGATGGGAGAAAAGTCTCAATCAAGATCTCATCTACAGTAGAATCACCATTGCCTGCTGAATTGTCTTCAAAGCTAATGTATAAATCTACTTTCTCTAATAAACCTCCATCTTCATAATCTTGCTCTTCAAAAGTGAAGCCAAAAGAAGTAGTGGTATCAAAACGGTCAAATACACCGCCTGATTCAATTGTTCTTAAAACGGCACCTCTGGTAGTTTCAGCAAATACTTGATCAATTACTTTACCTCCATCATCATCACATGATGTTATTAGTAGTGAAGAAACACCTATAATAGCGCCTAGTATTTTATTGTTTATTTTCATTTTCTTAATTTTTAGTTAGCAGATGGGAAAGCTGGTCCGGCTGGATTAGTATCCCAAAATACTTGAGTTGATAAATCAGATTTCTGAGAAACATTCGAGTTTGTAATAACCTCTGTTTGAGGGTACAAGAATGATCTTGGAAAAGACCCTGGGTTTAGTTCCCAGTTAGGAGCTAAAGTTGTAGGGAAGCCTGTTCTTCTATAATAGTTAAAAGCTTCAACACCACCACCGTAAAGTGCGATCCAATATTGTTCAGACAAAATATTTGTTTGATCATCACCAGAAGCAGCTTCAAAATCAGCAACGATACCATCGATGTATGTTGTTATCTCTGTCTCAGAAGGAGCGAAAGAAGTATTAGCAGAAGCATCCAATGATCCAAAACCTTGTACTTTTTCTATTGATTTTGTCATTGCTGATTTTAAAAATGCAGCTTTAGCAGCAGGAGAGCTAGCTAATTCAGCTTGCCAGAAATCAACATATGAAGCTAAGATGATAGGCTCTATACCTGCACCTCCGCCACCAAGACCAAGACCAACTCCGTCAAAACTATTGTCATCAAAACGACCTGCAGCAGGATAAACACCTACAGCTGTTCTAAGGAAACCATCGGGAGGAGTACCTTCATTGTTTCCATGAGATCTTCCCCAATATCCATTAGGTACAGAGCAATAAACAAATCCATCATAGTGTGCTGGAGCTATTGCTAAAGAACACGCTAAGTCTTCTTCACTTGCTGGCTCTCCTGCAGCACCTGGTGTAGCGTCAACTTGACGATAGAAATAATATCTAATTCTAGGGTCATTTTTTACTAACATATTATTCATTAACCAGTTAGATTGGTAAATGTTGGCACCACTTGGAGTGTAATCATCTTGATAATCAGGATGACGTGTGTCTGGTTGTAAATCTCTTGATCCATATTGAAATTGGAAATCATCACCAGAATCAGAAATGTAATTATCAGCAGCAATGATAGAATTAAATGTGCTAACATCACCAGTAGTTACAGCGGCTTTTAATTTAATGGTATTAATTAATTTAATCCATTGATCAGTATCTCCACCATAGAAAAAATCTGTTGCACCTTGTGCAGCAGGACCTGCTGCAAATAAAGCTTCTGCTTCATCTAATAATGCTAATGCACCTGTGTAAATTGCTTGACCATCATCTAATAATGGAGCAGGAAAATCTACAGGGTTACCAGCTTCACTAAGAGTTGCTTTTCCAAGGTAGTCAGTAAATAATAAAAGCATATGAGCTTTTAAAGTTTGACCAACTGCAACATGGAAAGAAAAATCAGTGTCTGTTCCTTCGTCAATAACTTGAAGGTTTGCTACGTTTGGAAACATTCCCAAATCAACAGTCGATGTGAAGACATCATTATTACCATCAGTACTACTATAAAGACGCTCCCAAACATCATCAAATGTGTTACCAGGATATGTGTTAAAATAGTTACGTCCAAGCATGTAATCAATTCTGGTTAACTCAGAACCTACATCATTTAACTCGTACATGTTGGCTACATAGGCCAATTGAATTGAATTCAATAGCAAATTCGGGTCTGCTTGATCAGCTGCCAAATCGTTAGGGCTTGTCCTAAGATCTAGGTCTGTTGTCTCACAAGAGTTTAATAGCACTCCTGCGGTAAAAACAACGGTTATATATTTAATTATTTTTTTCATAATATTTCTATTAATTAAGATTAGCAATTTTTAAAAGGTTGCTTTAATACTAATTCCATATCTTCTAGAACTAGGACCGTTAATAAAGTCAAAACCTTGAGAGTTACCAACACCGGCACCTTGAATGTTTGGGTCAAAGTTTGCACCTTTTGGCGTATTGTAAGCATCATACCATAAGTTGAAACCTTGAGCAGTAATTGTCAATGATCCAAAAGGAGTTCTTTCTAATGATTTAGCAGGGAAAGTATAGCCTAAAGAAAGTTCTTGTAAACGAACTACAGAAGCATCATAAACTTTTAATTCTGTTGGTCCGAATAAAATATTGTTGAAGTAGTAAGTAGAGTTGTTGATCTGCTTATTGTTTACTTCACCAGTACTTTGAGAAACTCCTGGAAGAATATATGTGTTCTCTCTATCTAAAGTTTCAGTAATTAAACCTCTACCTAATAAAGTACCAATAGTGTTAGAAACAATATCACCACCTTTAATATGACTAATCTGAAAACCTAAATTCCAATTTTTATAAGAAAAAGAGTTAATTACGTTCATTATAAAGTCAGGGTTGGGATTACCAATAATTGGTACATTTCCATTAGCATCAACTTCTGTAGTAACATAATCACCACCATCATCAATTAAGAAATTACCCTCAGCATCTCTTGCAATTGCATCACCTACAATTACACCTAATTGCTCACCTTTTATTGCAGCGTTACCACCAACAGACAATGTTGAACTACCAGCATAAATAATGATGTCTTGCTCTTGTTCTGTTACAGTAAATTGGTTTTTAGTAAAATTTGCTCTTGTGTTCCAGTTAAATCCACTTCTGTCATCACTTCTAAACCAATCTACACCTAAATCAATTTCAATACCATCACCTTCTATTTTACCAACATTACTTTGTGTGAAAGTAAAACCAGTTGAAGGAGAAAGAGGTTCTCTTACGATAAGATCTTTAGTTGTTCTATCGAAATAAGTGAAATCTAATGAAACTCTATTGTCTATGAATTTAGATTCAAAACCAACTTCAAATTCAGAAAGTACTTCTGGCTTCAAATCTGGATTTGCTTTAAACCCGGCAACTTGGTTTGTTGTTACACCACCATCATCACCGTAAACTTGTGTATTCTGCTCAACAACACTTACTGTTGGGTAAGCTGTTGGGAATGTTGCAGACTGTCCTAAACCAGCTCTTAACTTTAAAAAGTTAAGTCCATTTTGAGATTTTATACCAGGCCAAGCAGCAGTTGGTAAGAAAGATCCACTTATACTTGGGTATGTTTGGCTATTGTTCTCTGTAATAAGATTAGAAACCCAATCCGTTCTAGTAGATCCTGTTAAGAATAACATGTTGTCATAATCTAAGGTAACTTGACCTAATATACCAGCAATGTTTCTTCTCTCACTATACTGAATAGGAGATTGGTTAGCATAATTAAAGTGTCTTTGTATATCAAATACAATCTGACCTGTACTAGCAACACCTTGTTGATCAAATGTAGTAGACCTAGAAGTAGCACCTACGTTAAATGTCATTCCTAATTTTTCTGATAAATCATAATTACCATTTAAGGCTAAATAGTGATCCCAAATAGTATTATTGTTATCATAAGTATTTAAGAAACCAAATATGGCACTTGTAAATTGAACACCACCCTTGTTAGAATATTGTTCGTTTCTTTCATTATAATAATCTAAACCAGCTCTATAAGTCATGTTAAGATTATCATTAATGTCATATTGCATCGATGCATTCCAAAAAACACGAGTAGTTAACTGAGAGTACTGTGCATTATTAGCAGTCCAACGTGGATTAATGATATCGTTACCATTTCTATAGTAAACACTAGAACCGTCAATTGGGTTTTGGTAAGGTAAACCTAATAAGTCAACACTTCTTGGTGTAAAGTAAATGTTACCAAAAATTGAAAGACCAGTAGTACCGTTACCTTCACTCGCTGCAATTGGAGGTGAGCTATAATCAGTTCTAGAGTAGTTCATTGCTCCAGCAACTGTAAATCTGTTAGATAATTTAGATCTACCACCGATAGATACGTTAGCTCTTGTTAATCCGTTACCAGGAATAAAAGACTCATCATCTAAATAACCGAAGTTAGCATTGAAAGTTGTATTACCATCTTCAGAAGCTCCGTTAATGTTTACAGAAGTTGAACTTACTGAACCAGGCTTAAAGTATTCTTCTACAGAATTGTAAGGTTTCCAGTCATATCTAGCACCCTGAAACTCAGGAAATGCTTCTCTTGTAGCTGCTATTGCAGTAGTACTGTAAGGGTGTTCTAATGTGCCATTAGCATCAATAGAAGATTGTCTTCCCCAACCAGAAAGACCGCTTTCTTCAAAGCTAGGACCCCAGTTACTAAAGAACCAACCGAAAGCTTGGTCAAAACCATTACCGTATTCATCTTGATAATCAGGTAATGAAGCAAATTCATTAACGAAGTAAGATTGATTAACAGTAATTTCTGTTTTCTTTTTTCCACCTACAGCAGAACCTGCTTTAGTAGTAATAAGAATAACACCGTTTTTACCTTGAGAACCATAAAGAGTTGCTGCTGCAAGACCTTTTAATACTTCAATTTTTGCGATGTTGTTTGGATCTAAATCTAAAAATCTAGAAGAACCAGTGTTACCTGTTAAGAAGTTAGAACCTCCACCATTTGTATCTTGTGCATTAGTATCACTACTAAAAGGAACACCATCAACAACGAAAAGAGCTTGGTTACTTCCACTAAAGGAACTTAAGCCCCTAACTACAACGTTAGTTGCAGATCCAGACATACCACCAGCGGCAGTAATCTGTACACCAGATGCTTTGCCTGATAATACACGGGCAACGTCACCCTCTGAACGAGATTCTAAATCTTTTTCGTCTACAGATGATACTGCATAACCTAAAGCTTTCTTCTCACGCTTAATACCTTGAGCGGTTACAACCACTTCTTCCAGCGCTTGTGCATCTTCTTCCATTTGCACACTTACTGTACTACCGGCACCTACCGATTTTCTTACGGCTTTCTGACCGATGTAAGTAAATAATAATGTTTCGCCTTGTGCGGCCATAATGGAATAGTTACCATCAAAATCTGTTTGAGTACCTGTAGTGGTACCTTCAACTACAATGTTAACCCCGGGCAAAGGAAGCCCTCCTTGATCAGTAACCGTACCGGATACTGTTTTTTGTTGTGCAAAAGAAATATGCACAACTAACGCTAAAAGTAGCGTTAACAATCCATTTAGTTTTGTTCTCATTTTTAAATTATTTGAATTAGCTAACGACAAACTTCATAATAAACTGTTAATAATGCAAGGGAATTTTAATAAAACTTTAAGAAGGTGTTATAAAATTGGAAGTTACAGATTAAACACCATGTGTATTTAAAGGTAAATAATATAACAGGTGTTTTTTTGTCACATTCATAATTTTGCAAAAAAATTGTAAAAAAATTGCGTTTACTTTAATATTAAAATTATTCAAATATGCTTTGAATATCGTAGTAAATGTAGTAGACGTGGTATTACCTTCTTATAAGTGAAAGAGAGGTGTAATTAAAAAAAATGAAAATAAATCGAACAAGATTTGATTTATACTGAAATATCACTACATTTGCCGACCCTTAAAGTAGGGGTAATTTTTATATATTATTATAGTATGCCAACAATATCACAATTAGTACGAATAGGAAGAGAGACGATTACTAAGAAGAGTAAATCGGCTGCTTTGGATTCGTGTCCTCAAAGAAGGGGTGTTTGTACACGTGTTTATACTACAACGCCAAAGAAACCAAACTCAGCTATGAGAAAAGTAGCAAGGGTTAGGTTGACAAATGGTAAGGAAGTTAACGCTTACATTCCAGGAGAAGGTCACAATCTACAAGAGCACTCGATAGTATTAGTAAGAGGCGGAAGAGTTAAAGATTTACCAGGGGTTAGGTATCATATTGTACGTGGTGCATTGGACACAGCAGGTGTGGCCGGTAGAACACAACGTAGATCAAAATATGGTGCAAAAAGACCTAAGAAGTAATTAAACTTGTTTAAAAGGAAGTAATGAGAAAAAGACAGGCAAAGAAAAGACCACTTTTACCAGATCCAAGGTTTCATGATCAATTAGTGACGCGTTTCGTTAATATGATGATGTGGGATGGTAAGAAATCAGTTGCTTTTAGTGTATTTTATGATGCAATAGATATCGTAGATGCTAAAAAAACTGATGATGAGAAAACGGCTTTAGAGCTATGGAAGGATGCATTAAGTAATGTTATGCCTCACGTAGAAGTTAGAAGTAGAAGAGTTGGTGGAGCTACGTTCCAGATTCCAATGCAAATTAGACCAGACAGAAAAATATCTACTGCTATGAAGTGGTTGATTAGTTATGCTAGAAAGCGTAATGAAAAAGGTATGTCTCAAAAACTAGCAGGGGAGATTTTAGCAGCGGCTAAAGAAGAAGGTGCAGCAGTTAAGAAAAGAACTGATACGCACAAAATGGCTGAAGCAAACAAAGCATTCTCTCACTTTAGATTCTAATCGGAAATGGCAAGAGATTTAAGATATACAAGAAATATAGGGATTGCAGCTCATATCGATGCTGGTAAAACCACAACTACTGAGCGTATTCTTTTTTATACGGGAGTTAGTCATAAAATAGGTGAAGTTCATGATGGTGCTGCCACTATGGACTGGATGGAGCAGGAGCAGGAAAGAGGTATTACAATTACTTCTGCTGCTACTACATGTGAATGGAAGTTTCCTAAAGAAAATAGTGAGCCAACTGCTGAGGCAATGGATTATCATTTTAACATTATTGATACCCCAGGACACGTTGATTTTACCGTAGAGGTAAATCGTTCTTTACGTGTTTTAGATGGTTTGGTCTTTTTGTTTAGTGCTGTTGATGGTGTTGAGCCGCAATCGGAAACTAACTGGAGATTAGCTGATAATTATAAAGTACCAAGAATTGGATTTGTAAACAAGATGGATCGTCAAGGTTCTAACTTTCTTATGGTTTGTAAGCAAGTTAAAGAGATGCTTGGTTCAAATGCGGTGCCTATTGTTTTGCCAATTGGTGATGAATCTGACTTTAGAGGAATTGTTGATTTAGCAAAGAACAGAGCTATTGTATGGCATGAAGAGGGCTTTGGTGCTACTTTTGATGTTATTGATATACCTGAGGAAATGAAGGCTGAAGTAAGGGAGTATAGAGCTGCCTTAATAGAAGCGGTTGCTGAGTATGATGAGGAATTAATGGAGAAATTCTTCGAAGATGAAGACTCTATTACTGAAGATGAAGTGCATGCTGCTTTAAGAGCTGCTGTTATGGATCGTGCAATCATTCCTATGATTTGTGGTTCTTCGTTTAAGAATAAAGGTGTTCAGTTTTTATTGGATGCTGTTTGTAGATATTTGCCTTCTCCAATGGATAAGGAAGCGATTGAAGGTACGAACCCTGATACAGGTGCGATCGAAAGACGTAAGCCTAGTGTAAAAGAGCCTTTTTCAGCATTAGCTTTTAAAATTGCAACTGATCCATTTGTAGGTAGATTAGCATTTTTCAGAACCTATTCTGGTCGTTTAGATGCGGGTTCATATATATTGAATAACCGTTCAGGTAAGAAAGAACGTATTTCACGTATTTATCAAATGCATTCTAATAAGCAAAATGCCATCGATTATATCGAGGCAGGTGATATTGGAGCTGCTGTTGGGTTTAAGGATATCAAGACTGGTGATACTATGTCTGATGAAAAGCATCCTATTGTTTTGGAAAGCATGAACTTTCCTGAACCTGTAATTGGTATTGCTGTTGAGCCAAAAACTAAAGCAGATGTTGATAAATTGGGTATGGCTTTATCTAAATTAGCTGAAGAAGATCCAACTTTTCAAGTAAAAACTGATGAAGCTTCAGGACAGACTATTATTTCTGGAATGGGTGAGCTGCACTTAGATATTATTGTAGATCGTTTAAGAAGAGAATTTAAGGTTGAAGTAAACCAAGGTGAACCTCAAGTAGAGTACAAAGAAGCATTAACGAAAACTGCTGCACATAGAGAGACTTATAAAAAGCAATCTGGTGGTCGTGGTAAATTTGGTGATATTGTATTTGAAATGGGTCCTGCTGATGAAGATTTTGAAGGAGAAGGACTTCAGTTCGTAGATCAAATTAAAGGTGGTCGTATTCCTAAAGAATTTATACCGTCGATTGAAAAAGGTTTTAATGCTGCTATGCAAAATGGACCTTTGGCTGGTTATGAAATGGATACAATGAAAGTTGTTCTTAAGGATGGTTCTTTTCACGCAGTGGATTCTGATGCAATTTCTTTTGAATTGGCAGCCAAAATGGGTTACAAAGCTGCAGGTAAAGCTGCTGGTGCTGTAATAATGGAGCCAATAATGAAGTTAGAAGTTATTACCCCAGAAGAAAACATGGGAGATATCGTTGGAGATTTAAACAGAAGAAGAGGTACTATAGGCGATATGAGTGATAGAGCAGGTGCTAAAGTTGTAAAAGGTACTGTTCCGTTATCAGAAATGTTCGGTTATGTTACTTCCCTTAGAACTTTGTCTTCGGGTCGTGCAACTTCAACAATGGAATTTTCACATTATGCAGAAACTCCTTCTAATATTTCAGAAGAAGTTATTAAAGCAGCAAAAGGAATAACAGCATAAATTTAGGACATGAGTCAAAAAATCAGAATAAAACTAAAATCCTACGATCATAATTTGGTAGACAAATCTGCTGAAAAGATTGTAAAAACGGTAAAGACAACCGGTGCTGTAGTTACAGGACCAATTCCTTTGCCAACACATAAAAAGATATTTACGGTTTTGCGTTCACCTCACGTGAATAAAAAATCTAGAGAACAATTCCAATTAAGTTCGTATAAGAGATTGTTGGATATATATAGTTCTTCTTCTAAAACTATTGATGCACTTATGAAGTTAGAACTTCCAAGTGGTGTAGAAGTAGAGATTAAGGTATAATTTATGGTCTGTTCCTTTTTGGAATAGGCTACATGTCCTAAGCTGCGTGCGAGGGAAAAATGGAAAAAATAATTTAGGGTTAAATTATTTTGACCCTATTTTTTTGAAAAGAATTTAATAAGTAATAATTAATATAATTAAATATGTCTGGGTTAATAGGAAAGAAAGTAGGCATGACCAGTATTTTTGACGAGAATGGAAAGAATATTCCATGTACCGTTATACAGGCTGGACCATGTGTAGTTACCCAAGTCAGAACCGAAGAGGTCGACGGGTACAGTGCCCTTCAACTTGGTTTCGATGACAAGGCAGAAAGTCGTGCTAATAAGGCTGAATTAGGCCATTTTAAAAAAGCAGGTGCTTCTCCTAAGAAAAAAGTCGTTGAATTTCAAGATTTTGAAGGTGAATTTAAATTAGGTGACACCGTTGGTGTTGACGTTTTTGTTGAAGGTGAATTCGTAGATGTAATTGGTACATCTAAGGGTAAAGGTTTTCAAGGTGTTGTAAAGCGTCACGGTTTTGCCGGGGTTGGTCAAGCGACTCATGGTCAGCATAACAGACTTAGAGCTCCTGGTTCTATAGGTGCTGCTTCATATCCTGCAAGAGTTTTTAAAGGTATGAAAATGGCTGGTAGAATGGGGTCGGATCGTGTTACGGTTCAGAACCTGAAAGTTTTAAAAGTAGTTCCAGAAAAAAATCTTTTAGTAGTAAAAGGTTGTGTTCCGGGCCATAAGAATGCTTATGTAACTATACAAAGGTGGATGTAATGAAAATAGCAGTTTTAGATATTAAAGGAAAAGACACAGGTAGAAAGGCAAACCTTTCTGATGATGTTTTCGCTATAGAGCCTAATGATCA
>NZ_CAXBOU010000032.1:0-24248 GCF_963977385.1 uncultured Maribacter sp.
AATATTGCCTCAGATTAAAGAAGAATTTGTTTGTTTTTTACCTCAGTTCTTTGTTAGGCAACGTTATTTTCACCGTAATAGTAATTTCGATTATCTCTTTTGTCAATTTCTATTTCGCCTTTGGGTTCAAGAACTCTAGAACACCAAGCTGAAACTTTTTGTCTATTACAGCCAACTGCATTTGCAACTTCAACAGCTGACATAGCTTCGTCTTTTTGTAAGGTTGCAATTAAACCTAAAATTTTCACTTCTACTTCCGCAAGATTTCCTCCATATACTTCAAATTCTTGATGTATGATTTCTTCTAATTTACTGTCATCTTCAAAACAACGTTTCACTTTGGCTGGTGGAAGTTCCTCTTCTTGATATATTCTATTACATTCAAGACATTTGTAGCTTTTTAGTTTTGTATCGGTAAAATAACTATCGAAGTCCGATAAAACAGAATCATACACGAAACGAACTGCCGTATATTCATCTTTATTTTCAGCGTATTTGATATTTAGGTCTAAACAAATGTCATAATCAATAGAATACAAATCATAATGGCCACCATATTTTGAAGCACGTCCTTCTTCTAAAAGGTGAACCAAAAAGTTTTCTTTAAAAACATTAAAATATTTACTACGATTAGGGTCGATTAGTATGTGACTGGCAGGTCGGTCTGGATGTTTATTTTTTTCTGCAACAGCTTTAGCCATTATGGCATTCCAAATATCATTATAAAAACCTGGAATTAATTTTCGTTTTAAAGCTCCAGAATATTGCTTCTGGTAAGTCTTACGAGCAGACCTTATACCATAATTTAATTCTGATAAACCAAACTTGAAATCATTTACTTCAGCTTGTTTCCATGTGTTTTGAAGAATTAAACCTATAGTCCTTGTTACTCCAATTGATTCTCTAGCTATTCTAGCGAAGATTTCAGTTTTATTTCCTTTTAACAAACTATCTAAAGAAACTTCATCCGCATAAATATTTAGCCTCTTTTGTATTAGGTCAGGAATTGCATTTTCTAATTTTTTCAATGTTGGTGATAAACCACCAAGACGTTCTACGTGTTCATTTAAATCTAATGGAATCGGAAATATATCTCGTCCAATTATTATTTTATCTCCAAAATCAAATCTATCCGTAATAACGCCAACTTTAACAAACAGATTAGTTTTCGAACCTAAAAAGCTTTTCAATAATTTTGAAAATTTTGCTTGATAATCTTGATTTAAATCAGAATATTCATCAAGGAAAAGATATACAGAATCGATTTTGGCCTTTTTTAAAATCTCATTGATTTTATTTAAAAACTCTTGAACATTCAAACCTTTAGTTTGAGAGTATGTTTTGGATTTTTCAGAAGATACTTCGTCTTTAATCTTCATCGAAAGTCCTAATGATTCTGGAGAAATACTTAATCCTGCCTCATCAGTTAATATAGAAGCGTTTTTATCAGTAATGTCAGTCGATTTAGATTGAAAAACTGTTTTTCCTTCAATCAATATTTTTTCAATATATTCTAAATCTTCAATTGCTGGATTATTTTTTCGAAAAAGGCCATAGGATTTAGCGTCATATATGGATTCTAATTGTCTGCCTAGAGAATCAATAATTTGGCGAACGAAATGTATTTCAAATAATTCAAAATTATCTTTATCAAAAATATCACCACAATTACTTAAATCAATATAAATTGGAAGTACTTTTCTATCTAAATATTCAGATTTTTCTTTACCTCCTATTGTTTTTAAACATTCAAAATATCCTTTTAGTAAAGCCGTTGTTTTTCCAGTACCTCTTCTTCCTGAAATATAATTATCCTGTTTTTGTAAAATACTGCCGATAGAATTAAAGAAGTCCACGAAATAATTGCTCAAATTTTCCAACTCTACAAAATCATCTAAAGAAAGATAATCAGCTCTCAAAATTGAGTCAAATGCATTTTTAATCTGTGTCTTTTCTTTTATTTCCATAGTTTTTTTCTAATGTTGCCTAACGGCGAGCTAAGAGGAGTTTCAATTCCTTTTAGCGGATGATAACGAAGTTCGCTGTTTCACATTTTGGAGTCAAGTACTTGTTACTGTGTTTTATAAGAAGTTATTAACTGTAAGCTCACTTAGAATACCAAGTCAGTAGTAAAGAGTGTATCTGTGAAATCATCTTCCATTCCCTTTAACGTATCTAGGTCACAAGTCGATAATTCTCTTTTTACAACTAGTGCGCCAAATTTATAAATTTCTTGAAGTATCAAACCCTTCCTCAATTTTAATGTCAGGTTGGTTTACGACATTAAATTGAAAAATATCATCTCTTGAATAATGACCGATTACGTCAAAATCTAATTTGGCAGAAACTATTTCATCTAAATCTAACTCAGCAATTAAAGCACCGGCTTTATCAAATAAAGGTCCGGCAATTACTTTACCCAACGGTGAAACGATTACGCTGCCACCACGACATAAATTCTCTGGTTCATCTTGCACAAGATGCTGGTATTTATCTGGGTACATTGACTTGGTGTAGAACTGATTGCAACCTAAAACAAAGCATCTGCCTTCTAAAGCAATGTGTTTCATGGTAGAGGTCCATTCTTCTCTTGAATCTGCAGTAGGCGCAATGTAAATCTCTACACCTTGCTTGTACATGGCCATTCTCGCCAAAGGCATATAATTTTCCCAGCAAATGAGTCCGCCTAGTTTTCCTATTTTGGTATTGAAGGTCACCAAAGATTCGCCATTATCTTCGCTCCAAATAATACGTTCACTACCTGTAGGTTTTATTTTTCTATGAACACCCAATAGGCCATCGGTAGGGGAAATATAGAGCATGGAACAAAACAGGCTACCGCTATTCGATTGTTTTTCAGTTATCCCTATGACCAAGTAAACATTCTCAGCTTTAGCTAGCTTTTCAAGTCTTTTCAGCGCCGTACTTTCTAAATCTAAACTGTTTTTATAATACTCAGAATATAGGTTTCTACCTTCATCTGTTCTTCTGCCTACTACTGCGCCAAAAGAAAAACCTCTAGGATAACCAGGAATAAATGACTCAGGAAATACAATTAATTCACAACCTTGTTTCGAGTAGGTTCTAACTAGGTCTTCTATTTTTTGAATTGTTTTCTCCTTATCAAAGAAAACGGGACTATCTTGAATTAAGCAGACTTTTAGTTTCATGTTTTGTAATAAGAATTGATATAAGTGAGATAAAAAAGTAGCTATTTCTCTTACCTTATAATTCTATTTATTAAATGATAATGGTGTATGGCGTTTTAAAATATAAAGTCAAATACTCTTGTATGCTGGTTACTGAAAACTTTTAGTAGCTAACTGGTAGTTCAACTCTTATCATATCCCACGCAATGTACATGATAGCTTTTCCTTCTTCTAAATCTTCAAATTGTATAGAGAATTCCTCAACTAATTCTTTACTATGTATCACTGGAGTTTCAACTCTTAAAACATCATGATCTTTATTGTAACTATAGTGGCCCCAATAATCTAAGTCAGAACTAAATATTATTGTCCATTGATCTTGGGTAGGAATAGCAAACATAGAATAGGTTCCCTTTTTAAGTATTTTACCTTCAATTTTTATGTCTTTATAAACCTTTATCTCTGTAGCTTCATTTGCACCAAGACGCCATATTTCGTTGTACTTAACCATGCCACCAAAAACCTCTCGGTTATTCTTTTGAGGCCTGCTGTAATCAACTTTGAGTATTGGAGACTCTCCAAGATTTCTTTCAGGAGCAAATTTTCTGTCGTGAGCAAAATGATCTGGTAAATAGACCCTGTCTAACGGACTTTTATCAAGTCCACGAAATTCTTGCGCTACGGCATTAATAGAGATTAAGCTAAATAGTGCAAATACTGCGATAATTTGTTTCATGCTATTATTTATTGAAGTTAAATCTAGTATTTAAATTTAGGAGTTATAAACGTATTATACGATTAATAGACTCAATATTATGATTACAATGACCCACATATATTACGATTTAGAGTTCTTTTAAAGCTCCGTCTGCCTGAGCCCTATAGTATTTATCATTTTTTATATATAGTCCTTCTGAACTTTTAGAAGGCCAATTTTTATTATAATCCTTCGGATGTTTTACATCTATGGCAATGACTTTTCCTTCAAAATATGTTTTTGGCATCCATTGTATGGTGTGGCCGACAATAATGGATTTGGCATTAAATTTACGAATGCCTTTTTCTACTTCTTCTTGAGACAAATCATCTTTAAAATATCCCCGATACCAACAGATTCCTTTCTTATTAGAGATAATTAATTGTTCTATACTTTCTTCGGGTTTTGGAAAGTAAGAATTGTAATAATTAGCACGATTAATTTGATTGACTTGGTCAATTGTAATGTCATAATCTGCAATATCTGGATGTATACCACCGTGGGCAAACAAATTTCCGTTGATACGCTCTAAGGTATTTTTACTGGCCATCCATCGCCCAATAAATGATTGTTGGTCGTATAGATTGTGATGTTGTTTACCTAAAATGGAAGCAACACCATAATATTTGTGCGAAGCTGAATTATACTTCCCTTGCATGTTATAAAGTTCGTGATTTCCTAAGATAAAATGTACATGACCGCCATGTTTCTTAGCTTCTTGTTCTAGCTTATAAATAAACCAAAGTACATGGGTAGTTGAATAACCGCGATCGACAAAATCACCCACAAGTACTAAATGACCTTTCCCGAATGTCCAATCTAAGTTTTTATTAATGACCTTATTTTGAATTAGAAAATCGCGAAACGTTTTGTACCCACTTTCAATATCAGAGACCGCCAATATCGGTTCGTTATCATCATAGGTACTTTTTGGTATTTCAAACTTTGAAGTCAGTGAGAAATGAAACGTTGTGGAATCTAATGGAAAAAAGCAACTCGCTTTAATTTCTTTAGCGGAGTCATACTTTTTTTCATCCAAATAAAAACCATCGGTTTTATTCCCTTTAATATAATTGACGGCTAACGTACTATCATTTTCATAGAATACATATGGTCCTTCATTATCAAGATTTGTGCTTATTGGGTTTGTACTATACCCTATACTACCATGTAATGATACTACAACGATTGTACCGATAAGTAATATGGAAATAATGGTTGCGAAAATGTGTTTGAAATAGCGAATGATTTGTTTTTTTATTGTGATTTTATTTATACTGTTCGTTTTTTGATGATGGCGAAAGTCTAGAGAAACACATAGGTTTTATAATTTTTGTGATAAGGACTCTATTTTTCGGGGTATAAAACATATAACTCGGTGCGAAGCATTGTTGTCAAGCCCTTACCGTTTTATAAACCTGAAACAGAACCGTTTATCACTATAATTCTATTGCCATTTAGATTCTACTACTTTTGTAGTATGATTTCAATACTTAAGAAGAACAATTGGCTAATCGTTAAAATTTTAGCTCTAATCAGTATACTGATTCCGTTAGGTATAATGGCCTATGAGTTTATCGTTTTAGGTAATGAATCTGTGGTGTTTTTAGAAGATTATCCTGTAGCCGTCGGTGTAATCATCATAATCTACTACACTATTCTTTTGGTGATTGGTATACTTTGGATACTTTCTCAACTATCTTCTTTATTGACATTAAGAAATGAAACGAGAAAGAATGAAATTCAGCATTTACAGAGTCAGGTAAATCCCCATTTCTTCTTTAATATGCTCAACAATATCTATGGATTAGTAGATAAGGATACAGAAAAGACCAAAAAACTTATTTTAAAATTGTCTGAGCTGATGCGCTATAGTATTTATGAAGGAGAAAAAACTACAGTTACCTTAGCAGATGAAGTTGCGTATATTCAGAACTATATAGCGTTACATAAAATTAGGTATCATAAGGCTATAGATATTCAATTTAATACGCAAGTTGAAGAGAATAGCACTATAATGCCCTTATTACTGATTATTCTAGTAGAAAATGCATTTAAACATGGGGTAGAAAATTTAAGAGAAAATGCTTATGTTCATATCAATTTAAAGGCTGATAGTCACAAGTTGGTTTTCGAGATTGAAAATAACTTTGACGAAAAAGAACTTCCAGAAGAAGAGGGGATAGGTCTCAAAAATTTAAAACGACGACTACATTTGGTATACCCCAAAAAATATACACTTAATAGCTCATCAAATAATGGTATTTATAAGGCACAACTTGAATTGCAATTATGACGCGATATTTAATTATAGATGATGAACCCATAGCTCATGATATCATAAAAGAATATTGTGACTTGCTGCCCAACATGAAATTAATGAAGCATTGCTATGATGCTTTAGACGCTTTGGAATACTTAAGAGAGAACACGGTTGATTTGATTTTTTTAGATTTAAATATGCCAAAGCTAAGAGGTTTTGAATTTTTAAAAACACTAACGAATCCGCCAAAAGTAATAGTGACTACAGCCTATCAAGAACATGCGCTTGAAGGTTATGAATTGAATATTGTAGATTATCTTTTGAAACCTTTCAGCTTTGAACGGTTTTTAAAAGCAGTCAATAAATCAATTATTTTTAAACGAGATAACACTAGTGTACATCCCAAACAATCTGGTGATGAACGTATCTTTTTTTACAGCGATAAAAAACATATTCAAGTCTTAATTTCAGATATACTCTATATCGAAGCTGCAGGCAATTATGCTAAAATTGTTTTGAAGGAAGGTAATTTGGTGATACGAGAAAAGCTATCCGATGTTTTAGAAATGCTTTCACCGAATACGTTTATTCAAGTTCACAAATCTTTTATAGTCTCCAAAGTACATATCGATACTATTGAAGGTAATAGAATGTTAATCAATAGTCATAAAGTTCCGATTGGCAAGTTTTATAAAAGTAAGGTTCACTCTAGTCTGAATTTGTAACTCTTATTGCTTAATATGAGTCTAGGTTATGTTAGTGTCAAATATTAAAGCATAATTCCACCAGAAGCTTCAATACGCTGGCCATTAATCCAACGGGCATCTTCAGTGCACAAAAAAGCGACGATACCACCGATATCTTCCGGTTCAATAACACGACCTAAAGCAGTATTCTGACTTATTAAAGCACGTTTCTTATCATTTTCCTTATTCTCACCACCACCAAAATCGGTAGCAACAGCACCAGGAGCAACAACATTTGCTCTAATTTTTCTACCACTTAATTCTTTAGCTAAATATTTAGTAAATACTTCTACAGCCCCTTTCATACTGGCATATGCCGATGAACCAGGTAAAGAGAACCGAGCTAAACCAGAAGAAATATTAATAATTCCGCCACCATCTGATAATAAAGGAGCTGCCTGTTGACTTAAAAAATAGACTCCTTTAATGTGAATGTTCATCATTTCGTCAAAATCATCTTCTGTTGTTTCTAGAAATGGTTTATAAATACCGGTTCCAGCATTATTAACCAAATAATCAAAAGATTTTGAATTGTACGTTTCAGAAAGATAGTTTGACACTTTATCAAAAAATGCTTTAAAAGTTGAACTGTCACTCGTATCTAATTGAAATGCTACAGCTTTTTGACCTAGCTTTTCAATTTCTGCTACTACAGTATCAGCGGCTTCTTTATTGGAGTGATAGGTTAATACTACATCCAATCCTTTTTCAGCAATTCGCAATGCCATATTTTTTCCTAATCCGCGGCTACCACCAGTGATTAAAGCAATTTTATTTGTTGACATATTTGTTTTTATATGGAAGAGTATTTTAGATAAAACTTACGAAGTACTAAAGTATCAAAATCGTAAAGTTCTATCTCTTAGACTACGTTATTATTTTATTAAAATTATGTGACGTTTTATGTTTGCGGGTCACGTCTAAATAGTTCTATTAAGTCGAAAATCAACACACAGAAAACTACCCAAATAAACCCGGCAATAAATCCGCCAGCAACATCTGATGGAAAATGTACTCCTAAATAGATTCGGCTTATTCCGATGCTTAATATCAGTAAAACCAAAACGATTATCAATACGTATTTAATTACCTTTTGAATCTTAAATTTTGTTACAAGAAAAATCAAGAATCCATAAAAAGCCATGGCACTCATAGCATGTCCGCTTGGGTAACTAAGAGTCTCTACAGATACTAAGTGTTCAATACCTGGTCGTGCACGGTCTATAAATCGTTTTAATATCATATTGGAAACTGTGGCCAGAGCGAGCACCAAAGTTGCCTGTGCTACATATTTCCATCGTTTAAAAACGAATAAAGAAACTACCAGAAAAACTCCTAACACAATCAAATAACCATAGGTATCGCCCACATTAGTAACAAACTTAAAGTAAGAAGTTAGTGTAGGTGAGCGGTATGAAATTACGTAGTCTGTAATGGCTGAATCATAGTTAGCAAGAACTTCTGTTTTTAAGGTTTCAGTAAGTTCTATAAATGCATTTATTCCTCCAACAACTACAATCAACGCAATAATAACGGTTATTAAATAAGGTAATGTAGTGTTATATTGATTTAATTTATCCGCTAAAAATTTACGAACAGATTTAATAAATGAAGAAAGAATTTGTCTCATGCTAAGCCGACTGGTTTATAGTGTAAACATAGCTGAAATTGTAAGAAAGTACTATTTCATTTGAATAGATAAATAACTTGTTTGCGTTAATTACTTAAGGTTTACTACCTACTAGATTGGTCTACACATTTGGTAAGCTGGGTTTTGAACCCTTATCTTTATACCACAATAGAATCGTTAGAAATTATGAAATCACCTAGTTGGCAAACGGCCATTGAATTTGAAGATATTACTTATAAAAAATGTGATGGTGTAGCGCGTATCGCATTTAATAGACCGAACGTTCGTAACGCTTTTAGACCTCATACTACAAGCGAATTAATTAAAGCTTTTTATGATGCACAAGAAGATACTTCTATTGGAGTTGTGTTGCTTTCTGCAGAAGGCCCTTCAACTAAAGATGGAATTTGGTCTTTTTGCTCAGGAGGTGACCAAAAGGCTAGAGGGGAAAAGGGATATGTTGGTCAAGATGGGCAGCATAGACTTAATATTCTAGAGGTTCAACGAATGATTCGTTTTATGCCAAAAGTGGTTATTGCAGTTGTACCAGGTTGGGCAGTAGGCGGTGGACACAGTCTTCATGTAGTTTGTGATATGACTTTAGCAAGTAAAGAACATGCTATTTTTAAACAAACCGACGCTGACGTTACTAGTTTTGACGGTGGTTATGGTTCTGCGTATTTAGCAAAAATGGTAGGGCAGAAAAAAGCGCGTGAAATATTCTTTTTAGGAAGAAACTACTCTGCACAAGATGCTTTTGATATGGGAATGGTGAATGCCGTAGTACCACATGATGAATTAGAAGATACCGCTTTTCAGTGGGCACAAGAGGTTTTAGAAAAATCTCCTATTTCAATTAAAATGTTGAAGTTCTCTATGAACCTAACCGACGATGGTATGGTTGGGCAACAGGTTTTTGCTGGTGAAGCTACTCGATTGGCATATATGACCGATGAAGCAAAAGAAGGTAGAAATGCTTTTCTTGAAAAGCGGAAGCCAAAATTCGGTAAGGATAATTGGTTACCATAATTTGGTTATCACTTCGGCTCCACTCAGTGACCTTCATTTAGTATTTGGCCGATAGCTTTTGGCTGTTGGCTTTTTTTATTATAGAATACTTAAACTTAAACTGGGATTTCCCGAAACTAAAAAGAGTCTAACCGTTGAAGGTCAGACTCTTTTACGAGAACACTATATGAAAATGAAAAAATTTAATTCGTTTTTTATAACACTGTAAATGTATATATGATCCTTAGTTTTTAGAAACTTATGTTGCTACCTAAGAGAAATGTGTTGTGAAATTGTGCTAAAGTGTGGTATTGAATTAAAAAGGGTAAAATTTTAACCCTGTTATCGAATAGATGCGATTATTTCTTTTAGTAGCGTATTAAATTGTTCGTCGGTCTGCTCTTTTAACCCCATACGTACTACAACCAAATCTTTAGAAGGTATAATAAACACACGTTGCCCTTGAAAACCATTTGCCGAGTATAACTTATGTGAAATATCTGGGTATTTACCTTCAGCATTCAACCAGAAATGAGCACCGTAGGTTCCATTAGAGTCTTTTGTAGGTTTTGAAACATAATCTGCCCAAGATTCAGAAAATATACGTTCTCCGTTCCAATCTCCTTTATTTAAATACAAAAGTCCGAATTTAGCCCAATCACGCGTAGTAGCCCATCCGTAAGAAGATAATACATAATTTCCTGCTAAATCAGTTTCTAAAAGCGCGGAGTTCATTCCTAGTTTATCAAATAATGATTTATATGGAAAATCAAGATATTCTTGATGGGTTTTGAACTGCTCACGCAGAATACCAGAAAGCAAATTAGTTGTGCCCGATGAATAATTCCAAACTTCTGTTGGTGGAGCAATAACTTCATTATTTCGCTGTGCCAAGGTCATATCTGAGGCTAAGAATAGCATTCGTGTAACATCGGATATTTTAAAATAATTTTCATCCCAAGCCAAACCACTTTGCATACGTAGCAAATGATTAAGTGTAATATTAGACTTTTGACTGTTCGTCCCTATTTCTTCTGAAAAGGGTTCGGAATTTATATCTAGTTTTCCTTGATATTCTAGTATTCCATATAATGTAGCTAAAATACTTTTGGTCATAGACCAACCCAAAATAGGTGTGTCTTCAGAATAACCACGTATATAACGTTCCCCAATTATTTGGTTTTTATGAACTACTAATAACGATCTTATTTTTTCTTGTGGATCTTTAAATGCATTTGAGAATGCTACTTCTAACTTGTCGTAATCCACATTTTCTAACAGTGTAACAATAATTCCATTATTGCCGTAAGGAAAATGTAGGCTGTCTTTATTAATGCTTCGATTAGGAACTATATCGAAATTATGTTTTGAAAACTCTTTGTTGGTTAATACAGCACCTATACCTTCTTTATAAACCGCTTTTCTAGGCATTAGGCCATATACTGTTGCAGTAGCAGATTTGTCATTCTCTGAGACCTCACAATCCGACAAATTAATAAGCGTCATTTCATGATCATTTAAGGTAACATCTACAGGATCTCTATGGGCTATAAAAACATTAGAAGCCATATTTTTAGAGGCAAACCCAGAAATGAGATTTAGCTTAGGATAGTTGAAATATCCAAATAGGATAACTCCAATGAATACAATACCTAGGAGCAATTTAAATTTTCTCATTTTTTAATTTATATGTTTTATTTATCAGTTGGTGATTTTAATCTATTTTATAATTTCTCCCAAGTTTTATCAGAAGTTAACCTAAAACTACCTAAGTGTTTAAATGTACATTCTAAAGGCGATATAAGTGATAAAAAGGTGCTTTCATCTTTTGATTTATATAGATGATATTCTTTTCCTACAATGGGTTCAAAATTGAATTTAGCACTGTACACGAGATTATTGTACTCAAAATTATTCATCATCTCGTTATACGATTTTTGAAGTGCTTCATATTCGGCCTTAAACTGGTTATTGGCACTAATAATGTGCGTATTTTTCCATGAAGTAACATCTGGCGGAGTTATTTTAGGGACAGAGACACCTGTTGCAAAAGGTGATAGTTTCCCATGGTATTCTTGGGTTTCTTCATTAAATACAATATTATCTGGTTTTTTGTCTTTTTTCATAGCATTACAAATTTAAAGAAAAGCCTTCATTTATCATTTGCGAGATTTTAAGGGTATAGGTATCTTCCATACTTATTTACGCAATAAATACAATCATTATAATTCCGATGGGTTTTAAAACTGTTTTTTATATTTCTTTTATATTTCTTTTTATTTCATGTTCTTCAGAAAATCGACCTAAAGAGGTTGTTTTATATGAGAATTATTGTGCTAGTTGTCATATAGCACCCGATATACAAGATTTACCCAAAGACATTTGGGAAAATTTTGTATTGCCTGATATGGCTGCTAGAATGGGGATTATAACTTCAGAGAATCATCCTTATTATAAGTTATCCTTTCGTGAACAAATGGCCGTTATAAAATCAGGCGTTTATCCTAGTAAACCTATTATCAATGAAAAAGATTGGGAACTTTTAAAAAATTATATAATTGAAATGGCTCCTGATAGCTTGGTCAATAATGCAAATGAAACCAGTGGCTCAGTCTTAAATCAATTTAATGCTACACCAGTTATGTTAGATAGTGTTGAAGGTAGTTTATTTACCTTTTTGAAAATAGACTCCATAAATAACCAAATACTAACTGGTAACCGAAAGGGAGAATTATCCTCATATAACTTAGCGACCAAAGAGAATAAATTCATTGGTTATTTTGATCTTGCAATCACAGATGCAAGAATAGTTGGTGACAGTGTTTATGTAACCAATATGGGTATCATGGATCCGAATGAAATTCCTCGAGGAAGATCTATTCTTAGAAATGGAAATAGTACGGCCGTTTTGCAAGATTCATTGCATAGACCTGTACATACTTTATATATTGACCTGGATAAAAATGGCTCTGAAGAAATTATCATAAGTGAATTTGGAAACCTTAGAGGTAAATTGACCTTACTTGAAAAAGATTCTTACGGTTTTTATAAAAATAGAACTTTATTGAATCTACCAGGTGCGATTAGAGTGATACCAAAAGATATGAATAATGATGGTAAAGATGATTTGGTAGTTATGGCCGCCCAAGGTGATGAAGCCGTCTATATTTTATATCAGAAAGATAATTTAGAATTTTCGGTTGAAAAAGTAATTCGATTTAGTCCGGTATATGGATCAAGTTGGTTTGAACTAGTTGATTATAATGGTGATGGGTTTGATGATATAATTACCGTAAATGGGGATAATGCTGATAAATCATTTGTACATAAGCCTTACCATGGTATGCGAATTCATTTAAATGACGGCGAAAATAATTTTAAGGAAACTTATTTTTACCCTTTGAATGGTGCTACTAGACTTATCGCTAAAGATTTCGACCAGGATGGAGATATAGATTTTGCGCTATTGGCAACCTTTCCTGATTATGAGAAACACCCTGAATATAATTTTGTTTATTTGAATAATGTGAACAGTAGTAATTATACTTTTAAACAAGAACTTTTAGCAGATACAAAAATGGCAAGATGGTTTTTGATAGATTCTGCAGATATTGATGGCGATGGTGATGAGGATATTGTCTTAAGTGCACTAACATATTCATTTACGCCTGTACCCAAAGAATTAGAAGAGGCATGGAGTGAAAGTTATACAGACCTTTTAATTTTAGAAAATAAATTACATTAGTAGTTATGATAAAAAGGATAATCATAGTATTCATAAGCTTTACAGTAATTTGCTGTGTAGATAAAAGCTTGGATGAAAAATATGATTGGGTTCCTTTACAAGTAACCGCTACAGCTTATAATTCACTTCCTTATCAAACGTCATATGAACATCCGGCAATAACAGCATGGGGAGATTCCATAAGGCCAGGCTTAAAATGGATCGCCGTATCTCGAGATTTATTAAATAAAGGACTTATTTATAATACAATGGTCAAGATTGATACTTTCGAAGGTATATTTATTGTAAAGGATAAAATGCATTCTAGATGGAAGAACAGAATCGACGTCTATATGGGAGAAGATGTAAAAAAGGCAAAAGAATGGGGCAGAAGAAAAGTGACTATTGAATACGCTGTTTTAAAGGATAGTTTATAAAAATTAATAAATGAGAATTATATTATATTATCTTTTGCTAATCTTACTATTCGTATCATGTACTACTACAAAAACGATTATAGAACACCCTATTACTTTTAATGATGAACGTAAAATACTAACATTAGAATATCTTGAAAATAGATATGGCTTAGAGCAAGATACTCCTCAGATTGTTCCTAAAATGATTGTTTTACATTGGACGGTCATTCCTACTTTTGAAAAATCATTTGAAGCTTTTGACCCTGTGGCACTACCCAATTGGCGCCCAGATATTAAAGATGTGAGTGGTTTAAATGTATCCTCTCAATTTATGGTTGACCGAGATGGTACCATTTATCAACTTTTGCCAGAAACAACAATGGCACGGCATGTTATTGGACTTAATCACTGCGCTATTGGTGTTGAAAACGTAGGAGGAACAGATGATTTACCGCTGACAAAGGCACAATTGAAATCTAATATTTGGCTGATTCGATTTCTTAAAAAAAAGTATAATATTGATTACTTAATTGGCCATTACGAGTATACCCTTTTTGAGAATCATCCTTTGGGGTTAGAGAAAGATGCTGGTTACCGAACCAAAAAGACAGATCCAGGACCTGATTTCATGCTAAATGTACGAAAGGCGGTAAGGGATTTAGATTTTAAAGAATTACCTAAAAATCCATCAGAAAATTAAATTATAATTTAAAAAGAATAATTCATGAAGCAAATAGTGCTTGCCATAGTATGTTCATTCTCAATGATAGGATTGAGCCAATCAACAAATTTAACGACGCAGTTATATGATTCCTACGACAATTATAAAGAAACTACAATAGGAAAAAGACGTATTAAAAGAACGGATATACAACCCTTAATTGATAAATATGCTTCTAACGAAAAGTTCAAAGTAAACACTGTTGGTAAATCTATCGGCGGTAAAGATTTGAGCCTTGTTAGTATTGGTACCGGTACTACAAATGTTTTTCTTTGGTCACAAATGCATGGAGATGAACCGACAGCTACACAAGCAATTTTTGATATTTTAAATTTCTTCGATAGTCCCAATTTTAAAGTTGAAAAAGAAGCAATACTATCTAATTTGACTGTTCACTTTTTACCTATGCTAAATCCTGATGGGGCAGAGCTATATCAACGTAGAAACTTATTAGGAATTGACATCAATAGAGATGCTTTACGATTGCAATCCCCAGAGTCTAAAACCTTAAAAAGAGTGCGTGATAGTCTTGATGCTGATTTCGGATTTAACCTTCATGATCAAAGTACTTATTATAATGCTGAGCGCACCGAGAAACCAGCTACAATATCGTATTTGGCGCCAGCCTATAATTATGAAAAGGATATTAATGAAACTCGTGGTAATGCCATGAAAATTATCGTTTTTATGAACGATATTCTTCAAAAATATGCACCAGGACAAGTGGGTAGATATAATGATGACTTTGAACCAAGAGCTTTCGGTGATAATATTCAAAAATGGGGAACCAGTACAATCCTTATTGAGTCTGGTGGATACCCAGAGGATATCGAAAAACAGCAGATTCGAAAGTTAAATTATACATCCATATTATCGGCTATCTACACGATCGCCAAAAAATCTTACGAAGCTATTTCTATTGAGGAATATGAAAAAATTCCTGAGAACGACAGAAAGTTATTCGACCTTAAAATTACAGATGTCAATTACAATTTAATGGGTGAAAATTACACGCTTGATTTAGGGATAAATCAGATTGAAGTTGACTATCCTGAACATAATTCATTTTGGTACAGCAGTCGTATTTTAGATCAAGGTGATCTATCTACATATTATGGTTATGAAACTTTAGATGCTTCTGCTTATACGATTAAACAGGCGAAAGCATATCCGAAGACTTTAAACACAATAGCAGAAGTAAAAGCTTTAAACTATAAAGACCTATTAAAACAAGGTTATGGCTTTGTTAGGATGGCCTCCATACCGGTTAAGGAGATTAACTCACCCTTCCCATTTCATTTAATCGGACCAAAATATAAAGTGCCAGAACTTTTATTACAACCAGGTATCAATCCTACTTTCTTTTTAGAAAAGCATGGCAAGGTTGAATATGCAGTAATCAATGGTTTTTTGGTTAATTTGAAATCAGAAATAATTCAAGTTCCAAACGGAATGATTTATAAATAATCATATCTAGTTTTAGATTATCAACATAAAAAAAGGGGAAGCATTTGCTTCCCCTTTTTAATTTTAGAATCGAGATTCTTATAAATTATCTTCAGCATCTAAGAGTGCAAAGAATTTATCCAAATTAGGTAGGATAATAATTTTCGTTCTTCTATTCATTGCCATGTTCTCTTTAGAGTCATTCTCTACCAAAGGTAAATAGCTACTTCTACCAGAAGCGATTAATTGAGAAGGATCAACGCCGTATTCTTTTTGTAATTTACGTACAATTGAAGTTGCACGTTTTACGCTTAAATCCCAGTTGTCGCTAACCATTGGTGTATTGATAGTTCTAGAGTCAGTATGACCTTCAACCATAACTTCCATACTTGGCTCAGACTTAATAACTTCAGCCAATTTGGATAAAATTTTATTCGCTTTACTACTTACATTATAGCTTGCAGTGTTGAACAACAATTCATCAGAAATATTAATCATTACTACAGTCTTATCTATACTTACATCGATATCTTCACCTTCATCAGATATAGATTGTTTCAATTTATAAGATACAGCCAAGTTCATTGAATCTTGTAATGTCTTAGCACCGGCTAATTTAGCTGGATCAACATTCTTCAATGTATTTCTCATTTTAGCTTTCGTGTTGTTGCTCATTACTGCAACATCATCAACGCTAGTGAACTGACTATCGTTCATCTCTTTTAATGAATTGATTTTAGAATTGTATTCTTCAACACGAGCTTCAATTTTCGTCATTTGAGATTCTAATTCTTCTTTTTCAACTTGTGTCTTTTGAAGTGAACTCTGTGTTTGAGAGAGGTTATCTTCTAAGGCTACATATTTCTTTTTAGAAACACATGATGTAAGAAGTGCTACTGATAATAAAGTAACTAAGGATAATCTTTTCATTTTATACTTTTTAAATTAATAATAGTGTAATCGGTTTTATATACGGGGCAATTCGATAAACGGACGTTTCAATACCTAAGGAGCAATGATTAGAATTAGGATTGAAGCCCTCAACGAAATGAAAATCAATACGTTATTTGCTCAATTTTTAAACAAAAAAAAAGAAGCGTTTAACGCTTCTTTTTATATTTTGAGTGTGAATTAGTTATTCACAACCACCTGTAAATCCGTTTGCACTAAATTTGGTTTGTACTGCACCTTGTCTAGAACCGGTATTCACTTCAATAGCTAAGTTGTTTTCACCACTACCATCACGTTTAGGACTACAGTATTCAAATAAGTAATAACTGTTTGCTCTTTCAGAAACCTTCTCAGAAATATCTCTAAAGGTTCTTTCTAATTCATCTTTATTTTGGGCAAATACACTTGCTGTTTTACCTATTGCAGTCAATACTTCTGTATCTATTTCTGCACCTAGTCCAATACTAAAGAAAGATATGTTGGCATTTGCTTCTTTTACCTTCTTTAAGGCGGCATCTTCAGTATAACGAGATGCTTGGTCAGTACCATCTGTAAATATTACTACAGAAGCAGCTCCAATTTTTCCGCCAGCAGTTGACGTCTGAACCAAGTCTGAAGCGATATCAGTTGATTTTATAACTGCACCGTATAAATCGGTAGAGGGGTCATTACTAATATCGTCGGTAATACCATCAATTGCAGTTGTCAATTCTACCCTTGATGAAGTTAGTTCATTTAATAGATGTAATTCATCTTCACCATCGAACCAGTAAATGGCCATTTTTACAGATTCTTGCGTAGTGCTTGGCATAACAGCATTAATAAAACTGGTAGATGCCAATTTTAACTCTTCTAAACTGCTACTCAATACACTGTTACTTAAATCTAATACCAATAAGGTATTATTAGAAAAGATCTGTGAGTTGGGTGAAATTCGAGCAGAAGATTCTGACGTTGAAATTGTTTTAAAACAATCATCATTTCTACCTTGTTCATAAATAGTAAACTGATCTGCTGTTAAGCCTGGCACTGGGTTTCCGCTAGTATCCGAAACTCTAAAGAAAACAGATACTTTACCAGGTAAGGTAGTATACTGTTCTTGTATTGATAAAACCAATTCACCTTCTTCTAATCCTAAACAATCATCTACTTCTGTACCTTTTCCTAATCCGTCCCCAATGTTCAAATCCAAGTTTACATCATCATCGGCATTACCACAAGAAACAAGTAGCGTCAGTACAAAAAACACACTGAAGGTTTTTAAAAAATTTTTCATATTCATTAATTATAGGTTCATGTAGCAGAACGGACAAAGTTTATTTAAATTATGGGGAATAATAAAATAAATGTTAAAGATTGTTAAAGCAAATATTTCAGACGTATTAAAATGTTGAAATATGCTATATTTCCATTGGTTGACGGTCTAATTTTAGGATTGATTTTAATTATTAAACAGCTAACTTAGATAAGATAAAAGCAGTATTTAATGACTCACGAATTCAAGAGGATTATAAAAGAATACCAAATCGCTGAAAAAACTAACATAAAATGTGTTTTGGCTACTGTAGTAGATTTAGATGGCTCTTCTTATCGTAGACCTGGTGTTCGTATGCTCATTCGGGAAGATAATATAATGATAGGTGCAGTTAGTGGAGGCTGTGTTGAAAAAGAAGTGTTATTTCAAGCTCAATCCGTTTTTAAGAAAAATATTGCCAAACTAATGACGTATGACGGAAGATATCGATTAGGTTGTGAAGGTATTTTATATCTCTTATTAGAAACATTTAAACCAAATGAATCGGTTATTACTGAATTCAATTCCATAATTCATAACCGTAAACCTTTTATCTTAAGTACTTCTTATCAGAAAGAGTATGGTGACCTTGATGGATATGGTACGTTTATATCCTTAAATAATCAAAGTTTTGCTTTTAATTCTACTACTAAAGAGCAGTCTAAAGCTCTTCATTTTGAACAGCCCATGAAGCCTTGTAAACGGCTTTTAATACTAGGTGGTGAACATGATGCTGTACAATTATCGCATTTCGGATTAACTATGGGGTGGGAGGTTACTGTTGCCGTAACACCAAGAGAAGATAAAACAATCAATGATTTCCCTGGAATAGATGCTTTACTAAATTATGAACCTGAAAATTTCCTAGCAGAGAATATAGATGCTAACACCGCTGTTCTTTTAATGACGCATAGTTTTGTAAAAGATTTAAAATACTTAATGGTTCTAAAGAATACTGAACCAATGTATTTAGGACTCTTAGGACCTGCTAAAAGAAGAGAAAAATTATTAGCTTCTCTATTGGAAGAAGATATGGATATTGACCTAGATTTTCTAGAAAATATTCATGGTCCGGCCGGGTTAAATATTGGTGCAGAAACGCCTCAAGAAATTGCTATTTCAATTCTTGCTGAAATATTAGCCGTTATACGTAAAACGGAGCCAATTATGTTGAGAGACAAGAAGCAAAAAATACACCATTGAAAGAAATAGAAGTACAAATAGCCATCTTGATAATGGCAGCAGGCGGTTCTAAACGCATGAATGGCATTAAACAATTATTGCCTTGGAAAAATTCTAATTTCTTATTGGAAACAATTAAAACGGTTCAAAAAAGTAAGGCAACCACGACTTTTGTTGTTTTAGGCGCAAATGCTGAAAAAATACAGAAAGATTGTAATATAATAGAAAATGGGGTAGAAGTGATTATCAATCCTCATTGGTATTATGGGTTAGGAAGTAGTATAGCTTTTGGCGTACAAGAATTACTTCAAAAAATTCCTCAACCCGATGGTATTCTCATCTGCCTTGCAGACCAACCTCTTTTAACCTCAAGTTATTTTGATTCCATCATTAATCAATTTGAAAAAGAGACCTCGAAAATAATTGCAACAAACTATGGGAAAAGGGTAGGAGTACCTGCATTGTTTCCTAAATTGCTTTATGATGATTTAGTGCATCTAAAAGGCGATCAAGGAGCAAGAGATTTACTGAAAGCTAAATCCATTAATATAGTTTCCTTAGATACACAAAATCAACTTATAGATATCGATACCAAAGAAGAATACCATAAGTTAATTACACAAACCAATATCAATAATGAAAAAAAGTCTGAGCAAAATTAAATCAATAATCTTAAGCGTTATACTATTCTTAACGACACTATCCGTTATAGCGCAAGACATGGGTTTTGAAGAATACAACCCTACTTCTACACTGGTGGTACCCGGTAATGAAATTACAAAGGCTAAATTTCCTTTTATAGATGTTCATAGTCATCAAAGAGATATGTCGGTTGAAGCTTTAAATGGTTTAGTTGCTGATATGGATGTAATGAATGAAGCCATTATGGTTAACCTAAGTGGGGGTTCGGGAGAAAGCCTCAAAGAGAAAGTTGACAATATCAATAAAAGCTACCCTAATAGATTTGCGGTATTTGCCAATGTAGATTTTGAAGGAGCTAAGGATATGGAATGGGGTAAAAAAGCGGCTAAACAATTAGAACAAGATATTAAAAACGGAGCTAAAGGTTTAAAAATTTTTAAAAGTCTCGGACTTAGAAATAAGGATGCGGATGGTAATCGTTTAGCAATCGATGACCCACGGTTAGACCCAATTTGGGCCAAGTGTGGTGAAATGGGCGTACCGGTACTGATACATGCCGCAGATCCAAAATCTTTTTGGGATAAAATGGACTCTGAAAACGAGCGCTGGTTAGAGCTAAAGACGCATCCAAGAAGAAAACGTACCGCTACAGATCCTGCACCATTTGAGCAAATAATACAGGAACAACATAATGTTTTTAAGAAACATCAGAATACAAAATTTATTAATGCCCATATGGGATGGAATGCCAATAACCTTGAAAAATTAGGAGAACTGTTAGATGAAATGCCAAATATGAATGTTGGTATTTCTGCTGTTATTGCAGAATTGGGTAGACAACCTCAGAATGCTAGGGCCTTCTTTATCAAATATCAAGATCGGGTACTTTTTGGAAAGGATAGCTGGAAACCAGAAGAATTCCCTACCTATTTTAGGGTCTTAGAGAGTAATGATGAGTACTTTCCATATTATAAGAAATATCATGCGTTTTGGGCCATGTACGGACTAAACTTGCCTGACGATGTATTGAGAAAATTATATTATCAAAATGCATTGAATATAATACCTGGCTTAGATTCTTCGCTTTTTAAAAACTAGAATTATACTTTTCTTAGTACAACGTTTTCTTCAAAGACCGGAGTGTCTTTTACATCTTGAAAAATACCGCATGATACTTGCTTTTTAGCTAGTGCTGTGGTATTTTTTCTTTTTGTCAATGTCTCAATTTCCTTGTTTAAAAATTGCATGTCAGAATATTTTTTAAATCGAACGTATATATACGCCTCATGTTGTTCCATTAATAATGTATTTACCTAAAGTTAAAAATGAATTTGCTTAATGTGTGACAAATTTGAAGAGCGACATACTAATGGATAAACGAGTTATTTGAAAATGTCAAAAGAAACAGTCTTTACCGATTTAATTCGTAAACATCAGGCTCTGCTGTACAAAGTTACTTCTGTCTATACCGATAACAAACAAGATCAAGAAGATTTATTTCAAGAAGTGGTATACCAACTCTGGAAATATTTTGATTCTTTTAGAGAAGAATCGAAAATAACAACTTGGATGTATCGCGTGGCCATGAATACAGCAATAACGCAATTAAAAAGAAAAAAGAAAAGACCGGAAGCACTTAATATCGTAGACGTATTAATAAAACAAACAGATTCGAAAGATGAAGTATTTGAAGAGCGTCTGCGGTTGCTTTATCAGCATTTACAACATCTAAATACCTTAGATAAAGGTCTTATTTTTCTATTGCTAGAAGGGAAAAGTTATAACGAAATTGCCCAAATTACTGGACTACAACCTAGTAATGTAGGAACGCGAATTTCACGGATAAAGAAAAAACTAAAAACAAACATGACTAAAAATTAAATCATGGAAATAGAAGAATTACAAACGGCTTGGTTACAAATGAGTACTGAATTAGAACAACAGAAAAAATTAACGAACGACATAATATTGAACATGACCAAAGAAAAGTATAGGAACAAATTTAAAACTGTGACAACCTATGAAACTATAGGTGCTTTTATTTGCTTCTGTATTGCATTAATGGTAATTCTTAACCTAGGTAAACTAGATACATGGTATTTACAAATTTGCGGAGTTTTCACACTAGTTTATCTTATAGTACTACCTATTATGGTATTAAAAACATTGAAAAAGATAAAAAATATTGATATATCGAATGGTTCTTATAAAGAGAATTTAGGGGTTTACTTAAAAACGAAGAATAGACTTATGCGACTACAGCAAATAGGTATTGGTGTTGGTTTTATTGGGTTGTTTTTCATTGTTCCTGTAACCTCAAAAATAATATCGAATAAAGATGTGTTTTTGACTAGTTTGAAAACAGAACAGTTTATAGTTTTTGGAATTACGCTAGTTGTATTGGCTTTCTTCTGTAGGTGGGCTTATAATGGATATCAGAAAATTACTCAATCTGCAGAAGTAATAATTAAAGATTTAGAGTAAGAAACTTACTCTGTGAGTTTCTTCTGAATATAATTCAATATTAACATCCAGTTCATTTTTAATAGGAGGGAAGCTGTAGGAACATTATCATCTGCTATGGCTGCAATAATTGACTCATGTTGATTGTCAGATTTGTTGTAGAATGAATCATCATTTGTAAAGGCATGTTCGTAAAAGAATATCCGTGTTTTTAAATCATTCAATATTTGCAATGCCAATTCATTTGCATACCCTTTAGTAAGCAATCTATGAAACTCTAAATCTGCTTGAATTCTAGAAATAGCATCTTGGGCATTTTCAAAGACTTCTTGTTGTTTTCTGAGATTAGAGATGTCGTCTTCGTTAAATTCTGAATTTTCAATAGCCATTACTTCAAGATTGGCTACCAACCCGTATAAATCCTCAGCTTCTTTAACATCTAATTCTGCAATGATAAAGCCTCTGTTAGGTACAGCCTTTATAATATGTGCTTGCTGCAATTGTGTTAGTGCTTCCCGAATAGGGGTAACACTGATGTTTAAATCTCGTGAAAGTGCAGCTAAATTAATGGTTTTGCCTGTTCGAAGGTTTCCCGTTACCATTTCAGATAACAGATAATCACGTACCTGATCTCTTAAATTAATCTTTACTAACATACCTCTAATATAATATATCGTATACGATATTAACTATTATTCTATACTCTTTATTGTAAAATTTCTCTAGAGACTATTGACAGTAACTGTTAATTCTAACTTTTTCAATACTTTATCTAGCTATTTGGCGTTTATATCGTCAACCCCACAAATAATTAAATATGAAAAATATAAAATCTTCAATTAGAAAATTGAGCTTAATATTTACGGTAATTTTTATAGGATATAGCTGTAGTGATGATTCAAATACGGATGAAGAAGTTGTTTTAACCCAATCTGAGTTAAAAGCAGTTTTAGAAACAGATAATATTACGGGTGGTGTAGATGTAGCCCTTTTTGACATGTATGAAAGTGCAGGTGCTTCAGGTAAATCTACAAATAATGAGTGCTATAGCGCTGTATATTCCAATAACGGTTACACGGCTACATTTAATAATTGTGTTTTAAATGGAACTGAAAATGTTAATGGCACTTTAATAGTCACTTATGATACTCAAGGTGTGGAAGGTACTTTTACAGCTAGCTATGTTGACTTTTACGTTGGTGAGTTAAAAATTAATGGTTCTAGATCATACGTCTTCGGCACTAATTCTAACGAGACCTCAGTAACATTTCAGGTAACCAGCGATTTGACTGTAGAAATGGAAGATGGTTCATTGATTTCTGATAATGGAACAAAATCATTTACTATATCCTTCGGTGAATCTACAACCTATAGTATTGAAGGCAGTTGGACAGTGGTTTATGAAGGAAATACATATAACGTAACTGTTAATTCCGCATTATCAAGTGAAATTGGCTGTGCTTATATTTCAACTGGTGATATGAATGTATCTAAAAATGGACTTTCTGTTAATGTGGACTTTGGAGATGGAACGTGTAACGATGTTGCTATATTAACTTACCCTAGTGGTGTTGAAGAAGAAATTATTCTAAGAGATTAAGTTTGAAAGATTACTATTTATAAATAGTGAAGGATAAGATTTTTTTAATCTTATCCTTTTTTGTTTTACTAATAATTGAAAACTGAAAATATAGTTTCCTTTACCCTTTCCAATCTATTTTAAGTTGTACTTAACTTTTGAGGTATAAAAGCCAACATTAAATTTTTAAAGAAAGGCGCCCAAGTTTTATTATTGTATTTAATGGGTGTGATTTCTTGATGATGCCCATTGTACCCTTTTGCTATTCTTGAAA
>NZ_CAXBOU010000033.1:0-7707 GCF_963977385.1 uncultured Maribacter sp.
AAAGTGTAAACGATGTTTCTATAACTTTGTAAAGGATGTTTGTATATCGTACCTATTTAACTCTTTCGAATAGCATAGAATTATTGTGACAAGTCGATGTGCAAATTATATAAGATTAGAAGAAGAAAAAAACCGTATGGATCAATTCAACAAAAGAATTTGTAGGGCCCGTGTTTGCTAAACAATACTGAAAAATCGATACTACTGTTAAGGTAGTAACATTTACAAAAAAAACTAAGCAGAAATTTAAATCTTATACCTGGCAATCAGATTAGTCTGTTAAGGATTCGGGACTTGCAGCACTAAACTTTGTTTTTCGCGAAAATCTCAAAAAAAAGAGGTCCTACGTCCTTTGTCGACAAAAAAATAATGTGGCCAAATTACCTTCTGGCGGTTTTTTATTTGTTGCTAAAGTAAATATATGGCAAGTAAACAGAAAACAAACGATTATTTACGGTCTAGCCACAAGCAAAACCTTTTGTATTTTGTTTTACTTATTTTTTCTTAAAAGTCAAATTTTAAATATTTCCCTATGGGGGTAATCTAAGATTTTGGCGATGTTCATAAAAGCATTGTACTTTCGTAAACCACCGAACGCCCTATTTGTTATATGCCTTGTTACTACACGTTTTCATTTATTATCAATTTTATTAATAACGTAATCTAATTGACTATCTTTTCCCATGATTAAATTTTGGACCGTAGGCGAAATTCCTTAATCTGATTGGATACTTATTTTTTAATAGGTATCCAACCACAGGCCAATAATGTTTATAAAAGTAGAACCAGAAATTTTACAAAAATATAACCTAAATAATGATATTCTTGAAGTTTCTACCATTAGAATTACATAGGAAACATTAAGATTCTATCCAAAAAAAGGGATGCTAAAAATAGTAATCCGTTTAAAGAGGAACTTATCATTATAAATATGGAAGATATTGAATGATATCAGAAATAATAATTTGCTTAGTTGAAATCGTAGAATAAAACAATTAAGATATATCACTCTCAATTATAGACCTAATTTTTCAATAACCCATTAGTTATTTTGATATATTTATAACATTATAAATTCACAAATTGTCAACTTGAATAGCAGATATATATATGTTCTCTTCTTTGTATGTACAGTTCTAATCTATTAGTATTTAAAAAATTAAGTTTATTTTCTACTATTGGAATGCCACCCCGTATTTCGCTTTAATTTTCTATATTTGACTTAAGAGATTATTCATTCGCCACTTTTTAAAAATAATGTCGATAACAAATCGACAACAGAAAAAATAAAATTTCGCAGAACCCGTTGTATTCAGGCATTTCTAATAAAAGTTTTGAATCCAGTCGAGGTAACTAATAACAAAGCCCTGCAAATTTTATGATTTGCAGGGCTTTTTGGTTTTAAACATCTCATTTGAATTGATTTGAACTGGCAACAAATAGGCAGCAGAAATTTCAATCGACAGCAATTGCTGTTGATTGAATAAAGCTTGTAGCATTTTAAAAGGTAATGTTGTTTGGATAAAATACGCTACTTCTTCTGACAAGACTCCTGGCATTTTTAAGCTTGTGAAGGTGGATGGGGTTTGGAAGGCTACGGCTACGAGGATTGGTGAGAAAGTGCCTTCATAAGTCACATAAATATTTCTATAATATTTTCTCACTTCAAATATCATACTACGTTTCAAACTGTTATCGACAAAAAGCAATGCACTTACCTATTTAAACTTGCATTTATTTTTTATAGCCCAACAACCTTAGCGCATTGATAACAACTATTAATGTTGAACCTTCATGAATAGCCACGGCTACACCAATACTAGCCCAACTCATTATCGTCGCAGGGATTAACAGCGCTACTACCCCCAAACTAACCCATAAATTTTGCTTAATAACTGACTTCGCTTTTCTACTCAAGCCAATTGCAAATGGAAGCGTTTCTAATTTATCCGCCATTAGGGCTATATCTGCCGTTTCTAACGCCACATCGCTACCGGCTGCACCCATTGCAATACCTACAGTGCTGTTTGCCATTGCTGGAGCGTCATTAACACCATCGCCTATCATTGCCAGTTTATTTTCCTGTCGTGCAAGATTTTTGATGGCCTCTACCTTTTCTTCTGGAAGCAGACTTCCAAGAGCTTCTGTCAATCCAATTTCCCTAGCTACGGCATCTGCCACTTTCTGATTATCACCAGTTAGCATTATCATTTTTTTGATGCCTAGTTTCTTTAATTGGGCAAGGGTTTCCTTGGCTTTTTTCCGAGGAGTATCCATTAGTCCGAGCATACCTATAAATTCATCGCCCCTTTTTATTAGCATTGTGGTCTTTCCTTCCCCTTCAAGTCCTCTTACCTTTTCCGATACTTCGCTAGGAACGCCTTTATCAATATCTTCAAAAAGTTCTAAATTACCTATGTAGATGATATTTCCTTGATAGTTAGCTTTTATACCCTTTCCCTGAACGGCTTCCAAATCATCTGCATCTGGAATCTTAAGGTCTTTACCTAGTTTTTTCATCCCATCCCTTACAACAGCCTTCGCCAAAGGATGATCACTTAATTCCTCAACGGCAACAGCAATTCTCAACAGTTCTTTTTCTTCAATATCCCCAAAACTTTGAACGTCAGTAAGCTTTGGTTTTCCTTCCGTTAGGGTTCCAGTTTTATCAAAGGCTAAAGCGGTAAGTTCTCCCAAATCTTCTAATGGTCGACCACCCTTTATCAAAACTCCGCCACGTGCAGCCCTGGCCACTCCACTTAATACAGCAGAAGGTGTAGAAATTGCGAGAGCGCAAGGGCTTGCCGCTACTAGTACTGCTAAAGAACGGTAAAGACTTTCACTCCAAGTTTCGTCAATAACCAAAAAAGCAAAATTCAGTGCTATTACTAGTATGATTACTGCCGGTACATAATACCTCTCAAACTTATCAGTCAATAATTGTGTGGGCGATTTTTGATTCTGAGCCTCTTGAACCATTGTAACTAAACGATTTAATGTAGAATCTTTTGCCGCTTTAATAACTTTTATTTCAAGGGTATTGTTACCATTGATAGTTCCTGAAAATACACGGTTCTCAGCAGGTATATCACTTTTTGAGGTGTACTCTTTTTCAGGATTTTCAATCGGTAATTTATCTACTGGGACACTTTCCCCTGTAATGGGAGACTGGTCTACACTACTATTTCCTTTTACAATAACGCCATCGGCAGATATTTTGATGTTGGGGCGTACCACGATAATATCGCCAACCTTTAGCTCTTCAACACCCACTTCAACAGTATCGCCATCTTTCTTTAATAATGCGGTTTTAGGCGCGAGATCGGTCAATGCCGCAATGGACTTTTTTGCCTTTCCCATGGCATAGTTTTCCAAAGCGTGACCCAGGCTAAAAAGAAATAGTAACAAAGCTCCTTCCGCCCATTCACCCAAATAAGCAGCACCCGCAGCAGCCACTAGCATCAAGAAATCAATTTCAAATTCGCCCTTAGCAATTTTTGTAATAGCCTCTTTTAGGGTAAAATATCCTCCAAAAATGTAAGACAAAATATAGAGTACGAATGGAATGCTTTCTGAAACCTCAGTAAACTTTTCTATGAGAAATCCCGTAATTAAAGTTACCCCACTTAATACTGCGAAATAAAGTTCGGTGTTCTTTCCGAAAATTCCGTCGTGATTATGATTGTCATCATCATCATCGTGATTATGCTCCTTAGCTGTTTCTGTAGTTATTTTTTTCATGCTTTCTTATTTATTACTTTGTATGAAATAGTGCGTTTATATTCTCAGGAATGATCATTCTTTTTAATGGTGGCACATTGGCGCCTCCTGTATTGCCAATAGGTACATGATTAATAAATGATTTCCAACCACCAACAAGCAATCTTATAATTTGACCAAATACTTCCTTGCTGTTTTTTTGCATTAATCCAAACTTTAGCATTAACCAATGTGAATAGGTGTGTTCAATCGGATAAGATTGACCTATAATGTGAATTCTTTCTAAATGATGCCATGCATTTGGGTAATCCTCTTTAGCTAGTAATTCTTTATACCTACTAATTTCTTTATAATAAGCATATTTTAGGTTTTTTTTAATTTAAACTTTAACCTCATTATTTTTTTTAAATTGCAATAATTCTTTAAAAGGGTTTGTCCTAAGTGCTCTATTGTCTGCCGCATTTATCGCAAACACCTTTTACAACTAAATTCACGTTCTCCGCATTAAAACCATTCGGTAAATTAATGTGCGGTATTTTGTGTTCTGTTAAACAAACAGTTTCATTACAATTGTTACAATGGAAATGCAGGTGTAAATCGTTTTCCATTTCACAAAGGCAATTCGCTTCACACATGGCATATTTTGTAATTCCTGTACCATCATCAATTTGATGAGCAATATTACTTTCAACAAAGGTTTTTAATGTGCGGTATAAGGTGGTCCTATCAGAATTATCAAAATATGCTTCAATATTGGATAAACTAACAGCTACTTTTTTACCTATGAGAAATTGTAAAACCAACAGGCGCATAGCCGTTGGTTTTACGTAATTGTTCTCCAATATTTGTTCTAAATTTTCCATCCTACTATAAATTATAGCGCATTAAAGAATCTCCTGTTTTAATTTGAAAGGCATCCTCTATATCGGCTATATAAATAATGCCATCCCCAGGTTCTTCGGTTTTGCCATTTTTTAAAATTAGTGCAATGGCTGCTTGAGCTTCTTCATTTTTGCAGACCAGTTCTAACTTAACCACTGGACTATCGGTAATATGAAAATCCAAGGAAGGTCTCGCACCTTTAGTCTTGAATGCGCCAGTTCCTTCGGCTTGTGAAAGTGTCATACTTTTAAACCCATTCTCACTTAGTGCTTCAATGACTCTTTGGATACGGTTCGGTTTTATAAATGCTTTTATTTCTTTTATACTTATATTATAATTTAATGAATTTAGTCATCGTGGCCCAATTCGCTTTTTATCATTTCTGATGATAACGTGTATGCTCCTTTAGTGACCACTTTTACCTCTTGGGCAATTTCTGCAGGAAGATTGATTTCAACATATCCTAAATCTGTAATTCCAACGTTAACGGGAATCATTTTAAACTTCAATTTGTTTTCTTCCTTTTTCTCGTCTTGATCCAAAATAAATACATATGATTGTTCACCTTCTCTGACAATTGCCTCTTCAGGGACTGCAAATGCCATTTTTTCATCCTGCACAATCCTTCCTTCTACATACATTCCTGGAAGTAACTCTTTATCTTCATTATGAACGTCGGCATGCACGTGTAATGCTTTTGCGTCGCTTTCAAAAGTTTTACCAATAGCGTGAATTTCCGCCTTTAGCAATTGCTCTGGTTTGGCAGCTACCGTAAAGTAAATTTCCTGTCCTACCTTTACTTTTCTTATGTCTTTTTCATACACCTTAAAATCGGCATGAATTTCTGAATTATCACTAACAGTGAACATTTTGGTTTGTGGTGCTACGAAATCACCAAGACTTACCATAACTTCATCAACATAACCAGTAATGGGCGTTGTAATTGGAACCGACGAGAATATTTGTCCTTGAATGACCTTATCTGTATTGATGCCCAAGAGTCTCAACTTTGAGCGCAAACCATTGACGCTCGATGTAGTGGAACGAAATTTTGATTGTGCCATTTGAAATTCCCTGCCAGAGGATACTCCTTTATCATATAGGGTTTGTTTACGTTCATAATCCTGTTTTAAGAATAAGAGCTCATCATTCTTTTCTTGAAATTCCTGTTGCATCGAAATAATGTCTGGATGTTCCAAGTATGCCAATACTTGACCCTTGTTCACTTTATCGCCTTCGATAACGTTGATAGAACGAACATTGCCACCCACAAAAGGACTGATGTTTGCTCTATCCTGTGGAAAAAGTTCAAGTTGACCTGTAACTTTTATTGTGTTCCCCAAACTCCTTTTCTCCAAGGGTTTCATTTCAAGACCAATGGTTTCGACTTGTTGGTTTGTAAGTTCTACAACTCCCTTTTCTTCATTATGGCCTTCTTCGCCTTGTTCCATTTTTTCTGCAGATGCATTATCGTCATTGTGACCTGAACCTGAATCTGCTTTATTGTTGCAACCTATCAATAAAAAGGTTGCTAATGCTATACTGATAATAGATATATGTTTCATTTCTCTTTCCTTTAATATTATAGATTGCCCAACTGGTATTGTACCTCAATGGCTTGTTGGTTATATTGACTGATATATTGTAAATGGTTCTGTTTTATTTTGATGGCACTGTTGAGAATCGTGATGTAATTGACGTAATCTATTTCGCCTTCTTTAGAAGCCAACTGCGCTGTGGTAATTTGTTCTTCTGCCAACAATAGTGCGCCTTCTTCGTAATATTGCAAAATCTTCTTTGTTTTTTCGAGTGATTTGGTCAATTGTGAAACACGACTTTCTGTAACCGCTTTTTGCTCCAAATATTGATTCTCCGCTACCATTGCATCTGCTTTGGCCGCTTTGACCCTCGATTTTTGTGGAAAAAACCATAATGGAACATTAATACCAGCCTGATAGGTATTAAACCCTGAAACATCATCGACAATTTGTCTGCCATACGATAAACTGAATTTAGGTAGGAATTGCGATTTTTCAACGCCAACATTTGCTTTACTCACTTCTGCATTTTGCAAGGCATATTGCAACATTGGGTTGTTTGCCACCGAAGTTGAATCCATTGTCGCCATAAAATCCAATGGCTTATAAAAATCATCTACCGTTTCGATGGTTTCATCGGTTCCCAAATATTGTTTTAAAGCACGCTTGGCAATTTCAATATTATCATAGGCCTGTTGTTTTAAAACCTGAATCTGTTGAAATTCGGAAGAGGCTGCCATAAATTCCAACTTGCCAGTTTCTCCAGTATCATAACGAAGTTGAGCAGCGGTTTTAAAGTTTGCGTAAATACTATCCAACTGTTCCGCAAAGAGTAATTGTGCCTTGTAGTAATTTATTTGGTCATACGCTTGCATTACATTACGCACGAGCTGTTGCTCATTGACTACATAAAATTTTTCTCCCAAAATAATACGCTCTTTGTAAAATTTGGATTTAGAAAATCCGGAAAGCAAATCGATATTGCCCTGTTGCATACCAACTGTTGTCTGTACTCCAGGAAGATTATTACCATATTCTTCTTTGCTCGTGAATACTTGGGTACTACCAAGGTCAAAACTTGTTCCTTTTAGTGCCTTTTCCCGTTCAATAAACGCCTGACTTTCCTTAAGCGAGGGATAATTCTGTTTTGCCAAAGCAACAGCCTCATTTACTGTTAAGACTTTTGACATTGTTGCATCTGGATTGGTGTGTTGGGCAAAAGCATTTCCAGAAGCCATCAAACCGCCAACCATCAATAATACGGTGACAATATTGGTTGATTTGTTGACATAAGTTACACCTCCATCAGTATTGTTTATTTCCTTTCTCGATTCGAGCCAATAATATAATACAGGAAGTACAACAAGCGTTAAAAATGTTGCTGTTATCAATCCACCAATAACCACCGTTGCCAATGGTCGTTGCACTTCTGCACCTCCAGAGGTAGAAATCGCCATTGGAATAAAGCCCATAATGGCCGCCGTTGCCGTAAGCAAAATTGGACGTAAGCGTTCGTGCGTTGCCTCGTATATTCGTTTTTTTAAGTCTGTCATTCCACTTTCTTTTA
>NZ_CAXBOU010000034.1:0-4694 GCF_963977385.1 uncultured Maribacter sp.
TTTATTTCAGCTCATTGGGATGGTAGTAAAGAAACTGAAGAACGTGTAAAAGATGAGACAAAAGCTACGATAAGGTGTATTCCTATTGATGCGAAGGAAGAAAAAGGTGTTTGTATGGTTACTGGAAAACCATCTAATAAAAGGGTGCTATTTGCTAAAGCGTATTAATTTTTTCAAAAAATTATAATCAGGTGTTGTGATAGTAAAAAATATTTGTATTTTTGCATCCGCAATTGCGCAAAGTATGGTCCGTTCGTCTAGGGGTTAGGACGCCAGGTTTTCATCCTGGTAACAGGGGTTCGATTCCCCTACGGACTACAAAAATTGAATGGATGAGAATCCGAAGAAATTATAATAAATTATAAAATGGCAAATCACAAGTCGGCATTAAAGAGAATCAGAAGAAACGAAGCAGTTCGTTTACGTAACAGATACCAGCATAAAACTACGCGTAATGCTATTAAAAGATTACGTGCAGAAGAAACTAAGAAAGATGCTGAGGCTCTTTTTCCAAGTGTTGTTAGTATGATTGATCGTTTAGCAAAACGTAATATTATACATGATAATAAAGCTGCCAACTTAAAGAGTAAATTAGCTAAGCACGTAGCTGCTTTATAATATTACTTTAAGATAAAATTCTAAAAGTCTTTCTTTAAATAGAAGGGCTTTTTTTGTTGAGTTTTTTTATTGATTAGGTTTAGTATCTTGATAATCATTTTTGTTTGTCCTACATTCTTTTGATTGTGAATACTTACTCTTATAGGTAATTGTTATTCTGTTTTTTCATTAGCTATTCGAAGTCTTTTCATCAATATAAAGCCAATTATAATACAAGAGTATAATACTCCAATTGTTGCATAATGGAATATTGATAAATTGAATTCAGAATATATTTCATAATAAAAAGTTAGAATATACATAGTGACTGGGTAGCATGTATAAAAAACTAAAATACCCAAGCTAATCCAAAAAAGAAGATTTGTGTACAGTGGTAGTTTTTGTTCTTCTTTGAATATTTTAGATAAGTATGTTAGAACAGCATAAAGTAAAATTATGGAACCGATTATAATTGCATAATTTTGAGGTTCTAAGTAAAAATCTTGGATAAATATATTCATTATGCAAGTCACCAAAAACATCCAGCTACCATATTTAATTACTTTTTTGCTGATTGATTTGTCAATAATATGATAATAAACATAAAAGAAATACAGAAAAAATATGATATCAAAAATATTGAAAATAACAGTGTTATAATTATAATACTCTTGCTTATAAATAATTTGAATTTCGTCTATGTCTCTTACCATAAGTCCAAGGGTCTCAGATAATAGTGTGTACGCTATGACTATTGGGAGATATTTTAAAATGGTGTCATAATACAGCCTATATTTTGCCAATGATGAAATAAAGGCCAATAAATAGAGAAGTAAAAAATAATTATTTAGAAAATATTCAAACATATTTATTGGTCAGTTAAATCATCGATTTATGTGATTACTGATTCTTTGGGGGTGGGACTCCCGTACCACGGTTTAGTGTTAAACTTTGTTGACCTTGAAAGCTTGTAGGTTTAGTGATGGTTGAATTTAAACTTGGTGCAAATGATGCGTAGGCTTTACTTTTTTCAGAGGTATTTGTGCTATACCCTTTTACATTTTCAAAGCTATCATTTAGGGGTATTGCTTGTCTACCCTGTGCTCCATCGCCAATATAAAATAAATAGTCTCTTTTTCCATCGTTATAAGTTGGCGAAAGCATAATAGAGTTTTGTCTAGGATGTTTAATAGAGTCTTTAGAATTTGGAAAAACTACTTCATCTGGATAATTGGAATAGTAAAATCTTAATGTAGAAATTTCTACACCAGCATCATCTGCCTCTTGTTCTATATATTCTAAATACTGTTTGATAGTTTTATAATCATAGTAGACAAAACGTCCTACATCAAATTCTGTATCGTCTTTATTCTGTCTGTTTATAGAATCTTCATAATGTTGAATTAGTGGTACTCTTCGCTTGCTATATGAATCATACATATTTTTTGCCTGAGGAATGGCTACAATTTGATTTGGTGGTAATACCTCAATTTTATTATCAGGGACTTCATTTTTTTTAGGTTGTTGATTACAACTAAAAATACTCGCTAGCGCAAAAACACATAAGATTTTACAGGTCATTGTAGTTGGTCTTTTCATTTTCAGTGAATTAAGGTTATTATTAAGAAAACTGAAAAAAGACTGGGGGAGAATCTTTTCTTATTCATTAAAGATATTAAAAAAATAAAGGAGTCTTAAAAGTTTGTCTATGGTTTTAATGCAGTTGGTCATTTAAGAAATTATTCAAACAAAAAAATCCCGATTTCAATTTGAAATCGGGATTTTTATATAAGAGTTATTTATTTTAATTGTTCATGGTCATCAAGAACTCTTCATTGTTTTTCGTTTGTTTAAAACGTTGTTCAATGAATTCCATAGCTTCTACAGGATTCATATCCGCCAGATACTTGCGCATGATCCACATGCGTTGTAAGGTACTTTCGTCTAATAACATGTCATCTCTTCGTGTGCTTGAAGAAGTCAGGTCAATAGCAGGGAAAATCCTTCTATTCGCAATTTTACGATCTAGTTGAAGTTCCATGTTACCGGTACCTTTAAATTCTTCAAAGATAACTTCATCCATTTTAGAACCGGTCTCAGTTAATGCCGTAGCAATAATAGTAAGAGATCCGCCACCTTCGATGTTACGTGCTGCACCAAAGAATCTTTTTGGTTTATGAAGGGCATTAGCATCAACACCACCACTTAATACTTTACCAGATGCTGGTTGTACTGTATTGTAAGCTCTAGCTAAACGTGTAATAGAATCAAGTAGAATAACTACATCATGACCACATTCTACCAATCGCTTTGCTTTTTCTAAAACGATATTGGCAACACGAACATGTTCAGTAGGCTCTTTGTCGAATGTAGAAGCGACAACTTCACCTCTAACATTACGTTGCATATCAGTAACCTCTTCTGGTCGTTCATCAATTAATAATATAATTTGATAAACTTCAGGGTGATTTGCTGCGATACCATTTGCAATATCTTTCAAAAGCATGGTTTTACCAGACTTTGGTTGAGACACGATCATACCCCTTTGCCCTTTTCCGATAGGAGAGAACAAGTCAATGATTCGGGTTGATATGGTACTTTGGCGTTCTGCCAAATTAAATTTTTCTTGTGGGAATAACGGAGTCAAATGCTCAAAAGACACTCGGTCACGAACAATCTGTGGGTCAATACCGTTAATTTTATTCACCTTAATTAAAGGGAAATACTTTTCTCCTTCTTTGGGTGGTCTAACATTACCTAATACGGTATCACCTGTTTTTAATCCGAAAAGACGAATCTGAGACTGTGAAACATAAATATCATCAGGTGACGATAGGTAGTTGTAATCAGAAGAACGTAAAAAACCGTAACCATCTTGCATGATATCCAGAACACCTTCACTGGCAATAATAGAGTCAAACTCATATTCTGGCTCTTTGTACCTATTTTTTAGGTCCTTGTCAAAATTGCTTTTGTCATGGGGAGCTCTCGGGTTTGGCTTTTTGTTAACCTGAGGGGAATTCTTTTGAAACTCCTTTTTATTATTTGATGGATTTGGAGTTTTTGGTCTAGGCCTTGGTCTCGGCTTAGGGGTTTCTATGGTTTCCTTTGAATCCTTTTCTGGAGTGGCTTCTTTTTCTGGAGACACTTCTTTAATAGTAGCTTTAGGCTCTTTAGTTGCATTTGGTGCAACACGTTGTCTAGGCCTTGGTTTTGGCTTCGGTGTTACCTCAGCCGGTTTGCTAACTTCTTCGGTTTCCGTTTTAGTTGGAGCAATAGCAGCGGCAACTTTAGGGTTTGCTGCTTGTAAGTCTAATATCTGATAGACTAAATCCAATTTTTTTAAGGTCTTGAATTTAGGAACCTTAAGTCCTTTAGCTATTTCCTGAAGCTCAGGAAGCTTTTTTGATTTTAAATCTGAAATCTCAAACATTAAGTAGTCGAATAAATTATATGTGATTTGTATTGTAAGAAGTAAATTTTATTTTGGATATTCTCAAGGAATGTTTTCCTTAATTGGTAGGCGTTATGACATGATAACGTAGCAATATTACAAATTATTTTGAATAAAAGGGCTATAATTTTTGAAAAGACCTGTATTTTTGCTTTGTAAAGTGGTAATTAATATATGATTCAAAGAATACAGAGCTTTTATTTACTCATCGTGGCAATTCTTACCGGCGTACTTCCGTTCTTCTTCAATCTATGGATTGATATTGATGGTATAGAGGTTTTTGCCGATAATGAAATGCTCATTTCTATTACCTTTTATAGTAGTGCTGTATTAGCTATATGGTCTATAGTACAGTTTAAAAATAGAAAAACTCAGTTTGTTATTAATAGACTGAATATGATATTGAATGTTTTTTTACTAGGATTTTTCGTTTATCGATCGCTAAACTTATCCGGAGAGACTTCTGTCTCTGAGAAGGGTATTGGGATGTTGATTCCAGTATTTTCTGTCATTTTTTTGGTTCTTGCAAATAGAGCTATAAAAAAGGATGAAGATCTTGTAAAATCTGTTGATCGCTTGCGTTAAGCCTAACATCTTAGTAGTATTAGTGCGTTAAACCCGGGGTAGTTTCCGGGTTTTTTTG